>NZ_CP095744.1 GCF_022049065.2 Niallia sp. Man26 | reverse complement strand
AATAAAGTGTACCCTTTGTAAAGGACATTTTATAAAAAGTCTATGCTGCTGTAAGAAGATGATCTCTGTATTGAACAGGGGTCATCTTTTTTAAGTTCCATTGGTATCTATAGTAATTGTAATAAATCATATATTGTTTGATTTCCTTTTTTACTTCATCTAAACTTGTACATGTTTTAATAGAGGCTTCATCTTTAAGATGGCCAAAGAATGATTCTTGGGGGGCATTATCCCAACAGTTTCCTCGTCTTGACATAGATTGGCGTAACCCTAATTTTTTTACTGCTTTTTGAAAGATAGGACTTGTATAATGAACACCTTGATCGGAATGAATGAAAGCATCTTTTGCACACGTAAAGTTTCTGTTCTTCTTTAACTTCTTGAGAGTGACTGTTGCCAATTCCAAGGTCATTCTATCCGATACATGATAGGCTAGAATTTCACCAGTTGAACTGTCCTTAACTGCTGATAAATAGGCTCTTAGCCCTTTGCCGAAGGAAAGGTATGTGATATCAGTCAGAAGCACTTTCCCTGGAATCCCTTGCTTAAATTGTCTATTTAAAAGGTTTGGTACAACACGGTGTTCCATTGTAGCTTTCATCATTTGTCTATAAGGATTTGCCTTTCTAATCGGACAAATAATATTGTATTTCTTCATAATTCTTCGTATACGTTTTAAATTATAGACAACTTTAAATTGACCCGCCAAAGTCATTTTAATTTGGCGTGCCCCTTTCTTACGATTCTTGAAATGAAATGCTTTTAAGATGATTGCCTTCACTTCTTCATCCTGTTCATCTTTTCTCTTTCTTTGTTCGTGTGACTTTTGAGAAAAGTAATTATAGTAGCCACTTCTTGATACACCTGAGATATCACATAAATAACTCACCATATGCTTCAATTGGTATTTTTCAATTACCGAATGTATGAGGCGATATTTTTGGAAAGGAGGGAGAACTACTTTTTCATCCTCCTTTCTGCCAAACGAATCTTTTTTAATAGTTCGTTTTCTGCCTTTAATAAATTATTTTGAGCTTCTAGTCTTGCGTATTTCTCTTCCATGCTAAGTTCTCTTTCACTAGGTCTTCCTGAATTCTCGTTTCTGGTATCTTGTAACCCAGATACCCCATTTTCACGATAGTTAGCACGCCATCTCTTTCCCGAAGAACTAACTCGAGGCATACCAATAATATCTATATCGAACCCGCATTCCTCAAATATTACCCTTGGTAGCTTACCTTTTTCGTTTTCTGCGATAAAAATATGTTTAAACTCTTCCGTATAAGTGATTCCTTTTGCACTTACAGATTTAACGTACTTATTAGCTGATAGTCGTTTTATCTCTTTCTCTGTAAAAATCCTATTACTCATAAAAAATCTCCAGTCCCATGTTGTTTTTTCTCTAGTTGTGTTTCTTTATTATATAAAAAAGCACCCTATAGGTAGACTTTTTTTAGTGTCTACTCTATAGGGTACATTTTATAATATTGTGGTTTTTTCTTTCGTTATAGAAAATAGAAAGCTGAAAAGCTAGATCACCAAACAGATAACCTTATTCTTTCATCATTTTCCTCTGTAATATATTCAATTCCCCCATAGCCCTGTGATATTGCATGCTTATAAAGATGTTCAAGTGCGCGGCTATCCTTCACATAAATTGCAACAAAACTGCCATCCACTAATAACAGCACTACTTGACAATCACTCTTTAGAAAATCGTCATATGTATGAATCTCTTTTATTACCTTTCCTTTTGGAAAAGCTTTTAAATCAGCAAATATGCAATAATATAGATTGTCTTCTAACCTTTCAGAAAACCACAACCCGTCCATCACATTAGCTGGCAGCAGCGGCTCCTTTAGCTCTCCGTTTTCCACAAGATAGGCTTCTCCATCCATACGCCAATTATAGGAAGAAATATCAATTGTTCTTAATATTCCCCCTAGATAATTCCCATGTGAATTTGGAATTTCGAAACTGACTCCTCGCTTCATCCTTTTCTCCTGTCTAACTCGATTTATTTAAATAGTTCACGCCTTCTTAATGACAAGGGATAATTTATAATTAGCATGCTTGTTAAGGCTGACTAAAAACTCGTCTAACTGTTCGTTAGAGGAGAACTTACATTCAAGTATGTAACAGCTGTCTCCACTAATCTTATAATTATTTAATATAAATTTCTCTTGCGTCCTAACAAAGGATAAATATGGTTCGTGGTGGGTGCTTTTGGTGAAAATATTGAGAAAGGCGTGAATATAATAGCCTAATTTTACTTCATTGACTTTAATGGTATATCCTTCGATTATTCCATTATCCTCTAGCCTGCCAACCCTTGTCGAAGCTGCTTGCCCTGTTAAATGAACCTTTTGGCCAAGCTCCTTCATTGTAATACGGCTGTTCGCGGACAGCTCATTTAAAATAAGCAGATCTGTATTGTCTAACAAACAAATCCAACTCCTTTCATTAATCAAGCAAAACAGCTAAAAGACTTGATTTAAGCTGTGTAAGTGGTTGATGCTCATAGTATAAACTATATACATACTTTAAATAAACAATAAAGGAGTATCCACAATGAATATCCAACAAATTCGCAACGCTACAATTATCGTTCATTACGCAGGTAAAAAGTTTTTAATTGACCCATTCCTTGCTGAAAAGGGCATATATCCCCCTTTTCCAAATTCCTTACGACAAGATCAAAAAAATCCGTTAGTAAGCCTGCCAATCTCACTTGAAGACATTGTAAAAGATGTTGATGCTGTCATTGTGACACATTTACATTTGGACCATTGGGATGAGGCAGCCAAAAACGTCCTTCCGAAGGATTTAAAAATGTATGTCCAAAGTGCAGAGGATGCTGAAGAAGTTAAAAAAGCAGGTTTTCAAAATCTCGAAATATTAGCTGAAACCACTACATTTGAAGAGATTCAGCTAATTAAAACACAAGGCGAGCACGGCAGAGGCGACATACTTAAAATGGTTGGTTCTGTATGCGGTGTTGTCTTTAAGCACGAAAGCGAAAAAACACTATATATTGCAGGTGATACCGTCTGGTATGAAGGAGTCGAGTCAGAAATCAATACACATAAGCCTGAAGTTATTGTTGTTAATGCTGGCAATAATCAATTTTTGCAAGGCGGATCGCTAGTGATGGATGAAAAGGATGTTTATGAAGTTTACAAAACAGCCCCGCAAGCTACAATCATTGCCGTTCATATGGAAGCAGTTAATCACTGGACTTTATCGAGAGAGGAATTAAAATCCTTTGTAACAGAAAAAGGATTTTCAGCTAATGTATTAGTCCCTGATGATGGTGAGTCTTATACATTATAAATGTTATGAAGATCTCGGAGTCTATGAAGCAGCCCGGGATCTTTCTCGTTACTTGTCATTTATTGTCGATAAGGAAAGATTGTCCTTCCTCCACCTTTCTCTGATAATAGAGAAAAAGGGAAGCAGTTTTTTATGGAAGATACTTTGAAGCAATATTGTAAAAGTTTGTTAGGTGCAACAGATGATTTTCAAGGAGAATGGAATGCATATCGTTTCCATGTAGGCGGGAAAATATTTGCCATGCTAAGCACCAATGAAAAAGGACAAAAATACATAACTTTAAAATGTAATCCAGCCGAATCAGAAGAATTACAAGAAACATATAAAGATGTTATCATTCCAGGATATTATATGAACAAAACGCACTGGATTACTGTTTACTATGAGTCAGATTTATCGGTTGAATTTCTTCATTATCTAATAGGAAATTCTCATCAGTTAATTTTCAGGAATTTAACAAAGAAACTGCAGAATGAGCTACGAAATGATAGTATTATTTGAAATACATTAGTGCTTTAGCTTTCCTTTGGCCTAGGATTGCTACTTGTATGCAAAAATAGTCGTTAAGTTTTTAAATCAACGAAGAAATTGCACATCTTTTCGTCCTTGTTGTGTCCATTTTCTGCAACAGCTGCAGCTTATTTTTGCAGTAGCCTTTTCTAATCTGCCGATGTTTTGTTTATTTTCCTATGCCCAATTGTTAAGTTCCCATTATTCCATCAGACTTTTTGTCTAGCAGTCTATCTAATAAACGCATCACCTTTATCCTTTCCCCTAAAGCAATCCCTTAAATTCCGCTATGATATATGTAAACTTCGCCGTCTAACAATTTCTCAGCCATTGTAATCATTCTTTCAAGCTGCATGATTACTAGATTACGGTTGAGGATTAACCTTTCGTACTCCCCTTCTTCCTTGTCGCTCCAGACAAAGCTGCCTGTAAGCTTCATTACCTTAGGTGCATTTTCAAATAAATCTCTCCATGCAGAAAAAACATTTCTGAGTGTGATAGCTGATTGGTTATCAAAAAGCGTTAAGCCATGATAGTTGATACCATATCCCGCTGGCATATTCCGAATGCCTGGATTTTTTGTTGGTATCCACTTTAAAGAATCCATGATATATAAAATTAAATCATCATGAAGGACTACACAGTCAAGGTATGTCCTTTCTTCATGTGTATACTGCCAATATTCTTGGATATTCGCAGTTTTCGATATTAAATAAAATTCATGTTCTAATGCCATTTATTTCTCCAATCTTCCTTTCCTATCTTTCTGTAAATGTGCCATCTCTATAACCATAAATGATTTTTTAGAAATGCTTTTGCATCTGTTCCTGTTAATTTGTCTATTTTGAGTAATGTTTCTTCTAATTCATTTACGTTCATCTAAGGAAGGCATCCAAGAATTATCATTCCTATAGAACAAACCCCTCCTTCATTCTGAAGGGCGTTCCCTAATTCTTTATACTATTATGAAGAGACAGGAAGATTTTTTATTCTTCTTCCTCATAAGGTTTATGTTGAATATCAATCGTTTTCGTGCTGAAATCAATTTTGTGCTGGAGGTTGTAAACACTGTATTGAAAGGCTATTGATGATTGATCTAATGAGAAGATCGCAATTAAGTCATTCTCTCCGTCAATAATGCTGTATTTATTCTTAAAGTCGATTTCAGCGAATAATGAATATTTTTCATGAAAGATAAGGTTCC
This sequence comes from Niallia sp. Man26, assembly GCF_022049065.2. Lineage (NCBI taxonomy): Bacteria > Bacillati > Bacillota > Bacilli > Caryophanales > Bacillaceae > Niallia > Niallia sp. Man26. The sequence continues at coordinate 1,341,529 of NZ_CP095744.1, read as the reverse complement.
ACTTATAGGCAAGCTTTACTTGTTTAATAGACATAGTAACCTCCAATATTTATATGCTTCCATTTAATTCTATTTATTATGAAGAAAAATGGCAAATAATAGCTAGCTATGTATTATATTATTTGTCTTCCTGTTTACTCTCTAGTTTTGCATCCATTATATAATCGACTAATGCTAAAACAATGGAAACTATTACTCTTGTGACGGCTTCCATTTCAATAGTGTGCATCATATTATCTAAAGTTGAAATAATAGTCAAACTTACAAGAAACGATAAGAATAGAAATCCAGCATTAATTTGCTTGTCAGACCATTTATTTGCCTTTCGCATAAAAATCCGCATGATATTTGTCAACAATTCACCTACTGCTCCGAATACTATATAGCCAGCAATAAACCAAGATAAGGCTGCAAAGGAGTCATAGTGTACACCTAGCAGCTTAAACAACCCGATAATTCCAAAGAAATATCCTGCCGTAATTACTCCAAATGAAGCCAAGAATAGTAACACTATTGCAGTGATGATGAATATTTTTGTACGAGGGCTTTCTTCTTTAAATGGTTTATCAGCACTCACTGTTACCACCTCCATTTTGCTTGAATGGTTAGTTTACGGTTACTTACACAGAAAGGTTTCATGGTTAAAACAAGCTTTACATTAATTTAAAAAACTTTAGGATGCAATCACCCTAAAGTTTTAAACGGTTCCTCTTTCTATTAATTTAACTGAAATTTCTTTACTAGATACATCTTCGCCCATTGCTTGGAGAAATAGATTGTTTCCTAACTCAACAAGCGGTATATCAATAGTGGTAATATTCATCATCTTTGCAATAGGCTCATTATTGAATCCGATAATCGCAAGCTGTTTCGGAATGGATAGTTGCTCCTTCTGACATGCTATCATTATACCTGCAGCCACTTGATCACTAGTGACTAACAGTGCAGTTGGTCGTGTATCAAGTCTCTTCATCTTTTCTATTACCTTTTCCCCATCTTCGAAATACAGGCAATCATCCATAATGTAGTCAGCATTAAACGGCAGCTCATATTTTTTTAAAAAGTCCATATAAGCCTGTTCTCGCAAGAAGCTGTTTGCACCAGTTTTCCTACCGACACAATAACCTATTTCTTTATGACCCTTTTGATACAAATACTCTAACGCTTGGAAGAAAACTTTATAATGATCAATAAAAGTTGAAGGGAGGCTTTCTTTCTTCATTTTTTCACAAAGGACAATTGTTCCATATTGGATATGCTCTTGAATCAGGGATAAACCGGATTTTCTTGAACAGATAATTAATGAATCAATCTGCTTTTGCTTAAGCATTTGTAACGCTTCCATTTCTTTTTCTTCCGCATAATCTGTTTGAAACAACACAAGCTTATAATCATATTCTAACGCCTTTTGAGCAATCCCCTTAAGCAGCAACGCAAAATATGGCGTATCGGTAAATGGCAGCACGACACCCATCAGCTGTGTTTTTCCCCTGCTCAAATGCACAGCATTAATATTTCTGTTGTAGTTCGTGGATTCAATTGCTGCTAAAACAGCTAGTTTTTTTTCTTCACTTACATATGGATGATTGTTCAAGACACGAGATACTGTCGAAACGGAAACTCCCGACATTTTTGCCAAATCTCTAATATTGGTCATATCCTCACCTTTTTCAGCCTGAATAGTCTGCACTTATTGAAAACATTTTAATGTATGAAACGGGTACCAGGTCAATCCACTAAAAAAAGGACCGCTACTGGTCCTCTCTATAAAAAGTTCACTTATCTTTTTCTGGATTTTTGTTGTGAATCAATAAAATAGTCATCAAATGTTTCAATCGGTGTGATGTCTGTTGATTCTCCTGCTGTTTTTATACAAGCATATGTGCCGCAAAGTATTATAAAGCAAAGTAAGATGAGTGACAGCATAAGTTCTCCTCACTTTCTTCTTATTTGCTTTTATCGTAAATTATGAAACGCTTCCCAGGTCAAATAATTTTTTATATGCAAGACAGCCTTGACTTGAAATGCGTTCCATACTTTACCTTTATGAAAGAAGTTATTTTGCAATAAAAATCAAGAAAAGGAAGGGATTTCGTATGGAGAACTTAAACGGCAAAGTTTTTTTATTATCAGCTCAGGATAGCAGCCTGTATTATTTAAATGACTCTATTTTTCACTATACGCAAGATAAGGATATCGTGACAGCTACCTTTTACAGCAAAAGCATTTGTTACGGAGAGCTTGTAGGATTAGTAAACAAAACTGGCATTCTCCATGTAATATTCAACTTTTTCTGTAAAGATTCAACCTTTCACAGCGGTACTTGTGATTTTGTTGAAAGCAGGGTCGCTGATTGTTTTATTTTATGTGGCAAGCTTACTATTGCTTGTGAGAATCAAAACACTAAAGAAATTAAATTGCAGGAAATAAGAATTAACACAAAATGAAAATGCTTTTAAATCAAGTAAGTAAATATTCCTATTTTTCCTGTTATTATCAATAATTTACATTTCCTTTACAATCTATTAACTTAACTGCTTTATACTCATAAGCAATTGATTATATTCTTTTTAGGGGTGATTACATAGTTTAATAGATTAACCGTTCTATACCATCCAAAAAAAATTAGTTCATAGTATGAAAGGGGAAACTTTAACATGAAGATAAACAAAAAAGTCATGGGAATTACTCTAGCAAGCTCGTTAGCACTTGGGACGCTTGCCTACACATCAGCAAACGAAAAGGTAGAAGCAAAAAAAGAATCAGAGCAGGCAAAAAATGTCATTGTGCTTGTAAAGGATGGAGTAAGCTCTACTACTACTACCCTATCTAGATGGTATAAGGGTGAACCTCTTGCAATGGACGAAATTCTGTCTGGAGGTGTCCGCACGTATTCTGCTGAATCGGCTGTCACAGACTCTGCACCAGCTGGAACGGCCATGGCAACTGGCAATAAGTCCAATGACAAGTTTGTTGGGGTTCTGCCTGAAAAGGTTGCGTCACCTGGTGTAGATTCTTCCCTTGCCGATAATCCGTATAAACCGGTGGCGAACGTATTGGAAGGAGCTAAGCTTGAAGGGAAATCTACTGGAATTATCTCGACATCCGAAATCCAGCATGCCACACCAGCTGCATTCTCATCACATGCAACACACCGGACTGATTATGACAGTATTGCTGAACAGCAGGTTTACCAAAACATGGATGTAGTTTTAGGTGGCGGTAAAACGTCTCTTGAAGCAAAAAACCGCAAGGACGGCGAAAATTTAGTTGATGTCATTGAGGACAACGGCTACGATATAGTCGAGACACGTGACGAGCTCTTAAATTCTAAATCAAAAAAATTGTGGGGAACATTCGCGCCAGCAGCTTTAGCTTATGATATGGACCGCCCGCAAACAAATCCTAAAGAGCCAACTCTTGCTGAAATGACGAAAAAAGGTATTTCCACGCTTTCTAAAGACAAAGATGGATTCTTCCTGTTTGTGGAAGGAAGCAAGCCGGACTGGGCAGCTCATGCTAATGATCCAATTGGGATGATCAGTGATACACTTGCTTTTGACGAAGCGGTAAAAGAAGCAGTGGCTTTTGCGAAGAGAGATAAAAACACGTTAGTTATTGCCGTATCTGATCATGGCAACAGCGGTATTTCTATCGGAAACCAAAACACAAACTCTACTTACCCTTCTACTCCAGTCTCAAGCTATATTGACCCATTAAAAAAGGCTGAAATGACTTTAGAAGGTGCATTAAAGCAGCTTAATAAAGATAAATCAAATGTGCTGGAAGTTGCGGCATTGTATGGGATTGACAATCCAACTGCAGAAGAAACAAAAGCATTAAATTCATCTGCAGACTTAAGCAAAACGCTTGTTCAGCTGCTTGCAAACAGAGCTAATCTTGGCTTTACAACAGGCGGCCATACAGGTGAGGATCTATTCATGTATTCTTACGGACCAGGCAAACCGACTGGTTTAATTGAAAACACAGATGTCGCTAAGTCTGCCGCAAAAGCTTTAGGATTCAATTTAGGTGAGCTGGACAAAGAAGTTTTCGTTGAAGCAGAAGCTGCTTTCAAAAAAATTGGCGCAAAAGTCAGCATCGACTCATCTGACAAAAACAACCCTGTTCTTATTGTCACAAAAGGCAAAACAACTGCAGAAATTCCAGTAAATAAGAATATTGTCACAATCAAAGGCAAAGATAAAGAACTTAAAACAGTTACAGTTCAAACTAATGGCAAATTCTATGTTTCAAAAGAAGCGGTGAATATCGTTAAAAAAGGTAAATAAGCTTATATGTTAAAAGGCTCTCATATTTCGAGAGCCTTTTAACTTGTCGTCCGAGTCAACGTTTTTTCTTATAATCTATTAAAGTAAACGATGGATTTAAGTGCGTCCATTGCATCTAGGAATTCATCTGTAAACAAATCTTCATGTATATTAAAAGTCTTTAGGGATATCGCTTTTCCTTGATCTACTTTCAACAAATGGTAGTTATCCAAGCCTTCCGTTACAGCTATCGCTAATGGTTTTTCCCATTCATTATTTCCATACAGCACTATATAATCGTCCCCGGCAAGTTTCTGTATTTCATAGACAGAGTCCCATGCTTTGAAATACAGACCATCTGTTTTAAATAATTTTGCGTCATAAACATAATAATCCTGTCTTATATGAAATGTATCATGAAGAATGATATTTTCATCTTTTTTCAAGATTTTCTCAACCAGCTCTTTTTGATCCATTATATAATGAAACTGTTCTGTTTTGGTGTTGTTCATTTGAACTAAATCAACATATGCCTCAACAAAACTGCCACAAGTCATGGGAGTTGTGTTACTATCACTAATATTTGCGTATATAGGATACTTTCCTGCTACGATTTGCACTTTCGCTTTTTTCCTATTGTTTGTAAGAAAAGTTCCTTCTTCTATTATAAGGATACCTAATTCCATCTTCATTGTGATTATTCCTTTACATTTTATAGACTGCTATTGTACTACTTAATCTTTCGTTGCTGCCAATTCAATTATTTTCCTAATAAACGGTCCTTTTCGGTCTGTATAAGCATGGCGGTCAAATTTATGTATATGTGCCAGTTCTTCTTTGAGGGAAGCATACTCCCTAAGTGCTTGCGAATGTTGGCGGAGATAATTACGAAAAAGTAATTTATCTCGCCATTCTGTACTGCCATATTCACAAATATGAAGATGGCAAATCCCTTGTCCCCACGGTCCTTTTCTAAAGAATTTTCTATCTGTAAACTCTGGTTTAGGCACATATTCATATTCTATTTCCATTAAGGTTGGTACCCATTTATCCACTTGCTCTAAATTAGGTACCCCTGCCATGATATCAATGATGGGCTTGGCTGTTAATCCTTTTATAGAGGTGCTGCCAATATGTTCAACTTCTATTACACCATCTATCGCGTCACGGATTCTTTTTTTCTCCCATTCAAATTGTTGTTCCCAATCAGGATTGTAAGGTTGAAGCTCTACGACTGATACTGTCATATTTTTATCCCGCCTATCTATCTCGTAATCTCAACTTAAAATGATCCCATTTTTTTCTTAAGAAGCTGCGATTATCAGGCAGCAGTTGAACATCTGACAATGCCGCAATTGTTTTAGCTGCTACAGCTACTGTGATATTATCTGTATTAATCCGATTTTCAAATACACTATTAGAAAAGCCTTCCATACAGCGGTCAATTTGATTTATTGCCCAGGAAGCTTTTCTTTCGCCCCTCCCCTTTAGCCGACTAACTAAGGTGGGCTTGGAAGCCCACAATACATAGTGATGAATGGTGACACCTTCTTTTCTTAATTCACCAATAATTTCAGAAAAGTAGACAGGATTTACTATCGTCATCGGCACGATGATGACTCCCTTATATTCCTTATTAATATAAGATAATAGAGAATGATTAATGGTACGCCACATTGGCATGTCTTGAAAATCCGCTTTAAAAGTAGATGCAGGCAAATTTTCCCGCAAAAAATAACCGGCATTTTCTGGGTCATAGATACATGAGTTTGGTATTCTTCTATGTAACTCGTGTGCAGTTTGTGTTTTCCCAGCTCCAAATGCTCCGTTTATCCAAATTATCATCCTGCCACCCTGTCCTATATTTTACTAGAAAAATTTTTATGAAAACCTGCTGATGTTTGACTGCAAATTTAGAATTCTGATTAGATTATATCTAAAAATAACATTAGTGTTAAATATATACTTCCTTACTGTTATAACATGAAAAGGGCGAAGATTCATTCTTCGCCCTTCTAATTAAGATTCTGTTACAGCAGGCTGCCCTGCTTCAATCAATGCCTTGTTGCGGCTTAAGAATATTGTGAGAATCAAGATGAATAAACCAGTGCCTACCAACAGCCATTCGATATCAACAACATCTGCGAGTGGTCCGAAAATAAGCATGCCGATTGGCATCATAGAAGTAGAAATCATTCCCATTACACCAAAGACCCTGCCTAAATACTCTTCAGAAATTTTTTCTTGTAATAGTACTGTTGTAGGAGTATTAAAGATTGGCATTGCTGCCCCAAACACTCCCATGAAGATTAAATACAGCCAAAATGCCGGAGCAATGCCAAGTGCCAATGTACATGCTCCCATAATAACGCTTGCGAGTGTCATTGTACTGATTTTGTTGGAAAAACCGCCCCATGCAGCAATGATTCCTCCGCCGGCAATCATGCCGATTGAAAAAGCAAGTTCAATCGCAGTCAGCTGCCAAACATCACCGCCAAAGCTTCGCGTTACCTGAAGCGGTGTTAAGAATGCGGCTGGTGCCATTAACACGAAGAAGATGGCAAAGAATAAAAAGAAGGATTTAAGAAAACTGTTGTTGTTTATATATTGCAAGCCTTCTTTAAAATCAGCAAAATAACTTGTCGTCTGCTTTACAGCAGCTTTTTCATGAACAGCAATTTTCACAAATGTCAGCATCGTAAAAATTGCAATTGCGGCAGTAATAACATCGATAAAAAAGATTATCTCAATTGTCGTATTAGCTAACAGTGCAGCACTGACCATCGGTGATATGAACATAATAACAGCTTGAATGCTGCCATTTGCTCCATTTACTTTTGTAAGCTTTTCCTTTGGAACCACTTGAGGCAAAATCGCTGCAACAGAAGGCGTTTGAATTCCTGTTCCAAATGCACGAATCGCCGCCATCACAAAGAGGAGCCAAATCGAATCAAATCCCATCATAAAGAGAATCGCCAGTATTAAAGTCGAAAAGGCGATTAATCCGTCTGACACGATAATCAGCATTTTTCGATTATACCTGTCTGCCCACACTCCTGCGATTGGCGACAGAATAAAGGTCGGAATGAAGCCGCAAATAATATAAAGTGTCATCATAAGACCTGATTCTGTCGTTAAGGTGATATGCCACATAATCGCATATTGCACAAGTGACGAACCAAATAGAGAAATCGTCTGACTGCTTAAGAAAAGAATAATATTTCTTAACCACGACTTCTGTTGATCATTAACATTGTTCATTTATTTCACTCATTTCTTCCCTTTATTATGCTTCACCTACATTTACTAAAATTCGTTTTTTTCTATATATATTGGTTCGAAGACAAATGAAAAAGAGGACAGACATATCCCCTTTTTCAAACAACCGTTAAATAAGGTTTTCTTAAAAATAGACAGACCAATCCTTTAGCTATAAACATAGGTTTTAGCATTCAAACGTATTCCATTAACGAATGAACTTCCCTTATCTTAATCTCATGGATGCTGTCAAAAGAAAAACCTCCATTTCCTATGTAGTTATTCAATCATACCAAATACAGCCACCCCTTTCAAGCGCTTCCATTACTGAAATAAGAGGACTAACCAGTTAATGTCAGTCCTCTTTTATATCTGTTCAATCAGCAGATACTCAAGTCTAAACTTAAGCAAGTAACAGGATTGCCAACCTCAATTTCACATGATCCTTGTTCCACTTTATAGATGTTCTGACTGCTGAAAACTTGTAATTCTTCCTTCCCAAGTTCAAACGTAACTTCTTTTGTTTCCCCAGCGTCAACCCAGACCTTCTTAAAGCCTTTTAATTCCTTTACCCTTCGCGTAATACTAGAGCCCTTTCCCTTTATATAAAGCTGTATTACGTCATATCCGGCTCGTTCTCCTTTATTAGTGACGTCTACAGTTAGGGAGAATTTCTCCCCTGCTGATAATTGACTGACTGACAGCATTTGTCTTTCTGCTTGCAGATTTTTGTAGTCGAATTGTGTGTAAGATAAGCCAAAGCCAAAGGGATACAAGGCACTGCCAGACATATCAAAATAGTCTTTCTTGTATCCTCCTTCTTTGTAGTTATAAAAAACTGGCAGCTGTTTAGACGACCTTGGGATAGAAACAGGTAAACGACCGCTCGGATTGACATCCCCAAATAAAATCTCTGCAATCGCCTGACCACCCATTTGTCCAGGGTACCAAGCACTTATGACTGCCTTAGCGTGTTCTGCTATCCAGGAAATAGCATGAGGCCTGCCTTGAACGAGCACCACCGCAATCGGTGTGCCTGTTTCCATCACTTTTTTGAGGAGCTGCATCTGCTGCCCTCCCAGCTCTAAATCTGCTGTATCCACATTTTCTCCGCAATCCATTTCTTCCTCGCCAGTTGTATCGATAACCGCTCCGTTTACGTCAAATTGGGCATCAAAATTTCTTGCACTTGATCCGCCTACAACAACTATTGCTACATCTGAAGCTTTCGCTAAATCAACTGCTCTTTCTATTCCTTCCTCATCATGAGAACGAATACCGCAGCCTTGTTCATAAACAACCTCTGCCTCTTTCATTAGCGCAGTTATTCCTTTCAGGACTGTTATCACACTGCCTTCTCGTTGAAACGGTGTGTAATCGCCAAGCTGATTATAGACAGAATCTGCGTTAGGGCCGATTACAGCAATTTTACTAATAGTCTTTTTAAAAGGCAGAATTCCCTCATTTTTTAACAGCACAATCGACTGCCGAGCAGATTCCAGGTTAATTCTCTCATTATTCTCCTTCGTCTTGCTTTGTGCACGATTCATATAAGGTTTATCAAATAACCCCATTTTAAATTTGAGAGTTAAAACCCTTCTTACCGCATTATTCAGCTTTTCTTCACTGACTAGCCCCCTTTGAACGGCAGCTTCTAAAGCGGGATACACATCATCCCAAAGACTTATATCCACTCCATTTTCAAGTGCTAAAGCAGCTGCTTTTTCTTTGCTTTCCGTTAATGAGACTAAATTGTCAAGAGCACAGCCATCCGCCATTACCGCTCCTTTAAATCCAAATTCCTTGCGCAGAATCTGATTGAGGAGATAGCCATTGGCATGACAGGGAATTCCATCAATTTCATTGTAAGCTGCCATACAGGCTAGAGCTCCATACTTTATGGCAGCTATCATTGGCGGCAGATGAATTTCTCGTAATTCTCTTTCACCGATTGATGCCGGAGCAGCGTTCTTTCCACCTAGTCCGTTACCTTGTGCGGCAAAATGCTTTAAAACAACAGCCATTTTTTCAGCGGGAATAAATTCACTTTTCTCTCCTTGCATCCCTGATACAACCGCCTCTGTTAACCGGGATGCAAGATAAGGATCTTCACTGAAGCACTCTTCAGATCTGCCCCATCGTGGGTCACGAATAATATCTAATGTGGAAACTAAAGCTAAATGGGCGCCTTTTGCCCGAACTTCCTCTGCCACTGCTGCCATTAATTTTTCATGCAGCTCTGGGTTCCATGTCGCACCTATTCCTAAATTAACAGGCGTAATCAGACTGTCTAAGCCTTGATGGCCGTGGGAGCATTCCTCCGAAAGCAGGACAGGAATGCCCAGCCTTGTATGCTCCTTTACATATTTCTGAATCATATTGGCTACATCAGCACTTGCATCCTTTGTAATGCCATTGTCAAAATGGACAGCTGACCAAGGGTCGGATCGGAATAACCCATAAAGCACTCCGACTCCATCCCATATGCGAACATGCTCTTTAAACTTCTCTGTGAGGATATAACCTGTGTCAGTTTTCTCGTATACTTCCCAGCCATACAGCTTCTGATTAACCTGACCGACCTTCTCCTTTAAACTCATGTTTGCTAACAATGCTTCTATTTCATGATTGATTGTCTCATTCTCCATATTAGAAAGACTCATCCCCCTCAATACCGTTATAAATTAACGACGATCGTTTTTACTTCAAATGGCTTTAAGTTTAAGGACAGCCTGTTCTCTTGTACAAAGATTTCTGTCTGTTTCTCTTCCAGCAGATTTGTTTCATATGCCGAGAGAATATTCCGAGCAAATGATACATGAATCTCCCCTCTGCCGCCGCTTGACTCATACATTCTTAAAGTGAGACTCTTGCCGTCCTCTGACTGTTTAACTGTATCAAGGATGACGTGGCTGGATTCTGTTTTTATAAAAGAAGAGCAACTAGGCAAAGTTCCTGGATGGGCAGAAGCACGGTAAATAACAGCAGGGTGATTCAGCTCATATCCTTCCTTAACAACGGCCCCTTCTCTCCAGTCGCCTTTATGTGGGAAAAACGAATAAGTGAATTCATGATAACCAAAGTCTGCCCCTTTATCTGGCCATTTAGGTGCCCGCAGCAAGGACAGACGCAACACATTTTGCTTTACATCATAGCCGTACTTGCAGTCATTCAGCAAACTGACACCATAACCAGATTCGGAGAGATCGGCAAAGCGATGGCCGCACACCTCAAACTGGGCTTTCTCCCAGCTTGTATTAGTATGTGTGGCTCTTTCTACTGAGCCGAACGGAATTTCAAACGTAGCTTTGTTACTCATTACATCAACAGGGAATGCAACCTTTAATAATTTGTGCTGCTCCTGCCAATCGACCCTAGTTTGAAAATCGATTCGTTGATTGTGGTGATATAAAATCAGCTCTTGTTCAATAGTTGACTGTGAAAGCTGCCATTTAAAGTGAATGATATCCTTTGTTGCTCCTTTTCGGATGCTTTGTTCTAACAGAGTAACCGTTTCTGCCGGCTGATTTGCAAATTCAGGGTCGATATCCCAAGCATCCCAAAGCATCGGGCGGTCATGGAACAGCTGCAATTGATTGGCGAAAGCACCATTAGGCAAGATTTCACGCTTGACCTTTTTATCGTATAAACGGGAAATTTCTCCTTGCTCATTCCACTCTATATGATAATATTCCGTCTCCCATTGGCGAACGTTCGCCTCTTCTACTTTACTTCCCTGTTTCTCCAAATCTTTTAACCAAATCACTTGATAACCCATTTCTGGGATTTCTGGAACGTAAACAGATAACTCTATGCGACCATCTTCTAATAGAATAATGTCTGTGGGCAGCTCTTCACCATCCCGAGTTACTGCTCCCTTTCCTGCCAATTCTAGTCCACCTGATATTTTCACTGTCTCCGACCTTTTCCAGGACAAGCTGTTAAAGAGAATAACTGGTATTCCATCACCTTCTGTGTCTATTTGCTGTTCCAGCACATGGATAGCTTCTTGTTGCACCTTTTCACCACAGGCAAAGATTTCCTTATAGTCAGCCTCAGAATCAACGTACACCTCAGGAATGGAAGATCCAGGGATAATATCATGAAATTGATTGAAAAGAAGCTGCTTCCAGCCTTGTTCCAATGACGAAGCTAGCTTCACTCCAGCGAAGTTTATAGCTGCGCTTCCCCAAATTTCCGCATCCCGGTACAGCACCTCTGCCTTTCGGTTCCATTTCTTATTTCTGGCATGGGTCGTGTATGTTCCGCGATGGAGCTCCAAATACATATCCCCAACCCATGTCGGCAAGGACGGATTGGACTTCGTTATTTCATCGAAAAATTCATGGGCTGTGCTGTTTACGACGGCTGGCAAGCCAGGCAAAGACGAAGACCGATCAATATAATCAATCATTTCTTGGGTAACACCGCCGCCCCCATCTCCATGGCCGTATAGCAGCATCTGCTTTGAATGGAGATTTTTTTGCTTATAACTATCCCAATGTGTCTTGATTTCTTCAGGATGGGTATATTCATTTAAGCCATGATTTAAGAAGGAAAGGATGCGCGTCCCATCAATTCCTTCCCAGTAAAATAAATCGAAAGGAAATGGATTGGTATCATTCCAATTCATCTTGGATGTCATAAAATAGTCAATGCCAGCACTTTTTAACAATTGCGGCAGTGATGCACAATAGCCAAATGTATCTGGGAGCCACTCAATTCTTGGCTGTTTGCTGAATTCTTCCTTGTAAAACTTCATTCCATAGAGAAGCTGACGAACTAATGATTCACCAGACGGCATATTTAAATCAGGCTCTACCCACATCCCGCCGACGACTTCCCAGCGCCCATCAGCAATTTGCTTTTTAACCCTTTCATAGATTTCAGGGTAATGCTCCTTTACGAAAGCATAGGCTTGAGGCTGGCTTTGAGCATAAGTAAAGCTCGGATTCTCATCAAGCAAGGTGCTCATTGTTGAAAATGTTCTGCTGCATTTACGAATCGCTTCCTTCACAGGCCATAGCCATGCCAAATCAATATGAGACTGACCTACCATCAGCATTTGACCTGCCGTACTGCTCGTCAACATATTTAACTTTTTCTGTAAGTCAGCCTCCATGTCAGCAATTAATAACTGATTCGTAAATGCTTCCGGCTTTTCTGACAGAATTCTTTTTTCAGCTTCCTGCAATGCCTCGATGATTTTAACTCGATCACTATCATCTTCCGGCAGTAATTTTGCAGTTTCATAGTAGCATTTCACAGTAGCCAGTAAACTTTGAACACCTGTATTTATTAAATCAAGGCTGGCTTTTAAAAGATTCAAGGGCGGCGGGTCGAATTCTGCTGGTTCATTTTGATAATTTAACTCATCGAGTGTTTGGCCAGCGTAATTATATAGTTCAATTTTTATGTTAACCTTTTCTTTCCCGCGAACCTCCTCTGGAAACGGAACATAGCATCGGTTGCGGTCAATACCGTGATGCGGCATGCCGTTTAATGAAACTAACCCTTCATGAAGAGTCCGGCGGTCCTTTGCACCAGAAAGGAATGTAAGTCCAAACGGCCGATTCTGCCAATCAGCTGGAATGGTTATCTCCTTTTCCAAAAGCATTGTGGCGCCTGCATTAATCAACCAGTCACCTTCATTTATAAGAACAGTATCGTCTGATTCAAATTCATACTCTCCCGGCTTAACATAGATGCCGCGCTTTGCTTGCCAATCATTGATCGAAATAGATTCCAAAAGCACATAATTCGATAAATGTTGAATAAAACGCTGAACCCTTTGTAATGTCAAAATCTTTCCCTCCTAATCTATCACTCTTACTTCTTCCAATTTCTTAGGAAATAATCAGCATTAGCTTTTAACCTATTCTTCGTGTCTTCTGAAACATTTTTCATTTCTTTATCGTTTAATTCATCCTTAAACTTATTAAGGCTGGTTGCTGCCTGCTTTAAACGGCCGCCGTCATAATGTTTCTTTGCAGCAGTTAAGGTTTTTGTCAGCTGCTCACCTGACTTATTATTCAATTCTCCACTTTCAACAAGATCATTAATCATACTGTAAAGATTATCTAATGTGGTTCTAATAACAGTACTGGCTTTGTTGCCAGAATAATCTTCCAGCACAAATTCTAAACTGCTGTCTGTTGCTTCCGTTTCAAAGGTGAGCTCTTTCGTATGTGTGCGGCCGCGGACAATATAAGGTTTGTGTCCTTGACTGTAGGTAGTATCAAATGTTTTCGCTTCACCATTTTCATAGACATACAGATAGTGCCAATCCCTTGATTCAGGTAGTCCCCATGTAACAGAATTCCCTTCTATCGTCACTTTTTCTGCTGAATAAGCTTCAATGGATTTATCAAAGAACGTGCCTCTGTAGCTAATCCAGTCATTGCTGCCGACTTTTATTTTAATAAGATATTTATCACCGTTAATTGGCATGTCAGGCAGTTTCACTTCTGTTTTGCCGTTTTTCACAGTGACTGTTTCGTTTACTTTCTTCGCATAGTCGTACTCTGTAGCAATATTGATAGAAATCTTACCGTCTATGTCCATTGGATTTTTCCAGGACACTACCATATCGCCGTTATCTGATTGCACGGTTTTAATATTACTTACACCTTTTGTTAAGTCGTAATGCACTGCTGCAGGGTCGCTTTCTTGACCGTCCTGACTCACAGCCGTCAACGTAATTTCACCAGATAGACTTTGCAAATTCTTCAGGTAAAAGACTTCATCGTATATGCCCCCGACATAAACTCCATTATTATAGACATTGTATTGCTTCACATTATCGTAAGCTTCCATATCCCATGAAATATTCATTTCATTGGAGTCCCGTAAAGCTTTTGTAATTTTCAGCCCTGTTGGTGCCTGCGGTTTCTTAATAGAACCGTCACTTATTTTCACTTGCCCAATATTCATTTGATAATCATCGATTTTTTTATCGCCGTTAGCAAAATGGATGCCAAAGGATGCAATTTCTTTGCCAGCAAAATCAGCTAAATCAAGCTTAGCGGTTACCCATCCTGCTGTTTTCTTGCCGGAATCAGGAACTTTTACTTTCACAACCTTGTCTGGATTGTCCTTGAAAATGAAACCGACACTCATTTCAGACGAATCGTCTGGCGATGTTTTATTATAAGTAAGGGAAAGTTCTGAGCCCTGTTTAACTTGCAAATCAGTCTTATAAAGGTGTAAGAAGTTATCCGCATCTAGTGCGCCATTTACGACTAGCGAGCTGCCGCCATTAAAGGCACCGACTTTTTCATAGCTGTATCTTGAACCTGCATTATACTCAGGACCAAAATCAAAATCAGCCTGAAGCGGCGTACCTGTTGTTTCCAGCCACCACTGCCATGTCACTGGAATATCTTGAATATTAATATTGGACCATTCTTCTGCATTGCTTACCTTGCCATTGACATAATAAGCCTGACCGCGGCCCATATTAAAATCAGACACAAAATTGGCACCTTGAATCACGCTGCGCTCAGCGATATATGCCGCAACACCATCCCAGTTATCGCCTTTGGCTGCTACATCTGAAAGCTGTGCATTTCCGTTTCTTCCCGTTTTCGTCGGGTCCAAATTTGGTCCTGACCACCAAGCACGATCACGGATAAATGACATCCATTGATAATCACTGTCATTGCGTCGATTTGTATCTTCCCCGCCAAGATCTTCATCCAAGCCGTGATGCGTAAAATCAGACCCCAGCATAGCAATACTATTTAACGGCTTTCCGTTGCTGTCCAAATTATTTCGCAAATCATTACGCTGTTTATTAAACCTGTCGCCGCCCGCTTCAATTCCAGCAAACACTGTCTTCAATGAATCTAACCCTAGACTTTCGGCGTGTGCTTTAGAATTCACCATTTTTTGTTTGTTCCATAAGTAATTTAAGAAAATCGAGTTAGCCAAATCACCATACTGCTCATCCTTTACAAACGGACTATTAACTGCCGTAAATTCATTTTCATACCTCGTTTTGCCAGTAGTATTATGAACAGAATCGTACCATTGCACATACAATCCTTTGTCTCTTAACACCTTTAAAAACTCTTTATAAACAGGTATATCCTTCACAGCTACCCCTGAGCTAGCTTCTTCCTGGTTAAAGAAATAACCGTCATAACCATAATATTGAGCCATCTCTATCAGCTTTTCAGCAACAGGAAAGTTACCTTTCTTATCCTTTACCAGCATTTGTGTATACGTTTGCGGTCCCCTGTCATTGCTCGAGAAAAAAATAACCGCCAGAGATTTAACCCCGTTTTTATGTGCGGCATTTGTATAAGCAGGATTCGGAATATTAAGTACTCCAAATTCAAACCATCTTTCATACCATGGCAGGCTCGGATTATATAAGTAATTCGGCACATCAGCTGACGCTGTACCATGCCAATAAGAATAATAGTCAATATACTGCCAGTACGGGAATGTATATTGACCGAATTTATTCGTATACGCTGTGCTGTCCATAAAAGCATTGCCATAATCACCAGCAAGATTTAACATTTGTGTCTCAGAGCTTACATTTGGGTTAGCCTGTGTAGCAGAAAATGCCTGATTACGTTCTTGTAAAGGAACTCGTGACCGCAGCATTTCCGCATTTTTATCCGCTTCAGGTGTCCATTCTAAAATGTCATTCGCTGTATAACCGTGTTGAGTTGGCTGATTTAATCCAGTTGCACTGTCACCTGTGTATGGCAAAGTATCTCCCGCCAAAGCTGTAGACAAGCCTGTTTGCAAAGTAAAAAGCAACGAAACTGTGACGATTAGTGTTTTTTTAGTTTTTCCGAATCGCGAAAACATCCATTGTCCTCCTTTATTTTTACTACTGTATGTGATAACAAAAGAAGTTAAGTGAACGCTTTTTTGTTTAACCATTTCTGCAAAGTACTCACCACGTATTTCGTCCATGTTTGGAATAAGTGCTACTCTCCCCCCTTTTGAGACGTTATTTTCAATAGATGCCTAACTAAAATGTAAACCCTTACATAATTTTATCAGGACTATACTTCTCATCCTATTGGTAAAAGCATAGATTCATTGGTTAAAATAAAGAACTGTTTTTGCTGGGAGCAGTAGGCAACATGCCAACCGGAAAAGTCACTGCACGCACTATCGTGTTCTAGATTCCCTTTCTCTTCCTTTATTTTTGGTTAACTAATAGGTTCATTATCTAAATATCTCCATAAAAAATAAAACCCACCTATATTCAAGTGCATTTCAGCACTTAATATAGGTGGGCAATTATCAATACTTGGTATTAAGAAAATGAAACAACGCTCCGACTAAATTTGCATCATTTCCAAACTGACAAGCTTCCACTTCTATTTGTAAGGTAGAAACATCATTTCGCAGCTGCTGTAATTCACGGTTAATTCCCTCTATTACTTCTGGACGGCTGCTGACTCCGCCGCCAATTAGGATTTTTTCAGGGTCGAGGGCATATTTCAAATTATATATACCGATGGCAAGCCTTTTATAAAATTCAGCAATGCATTCTTTGGCAATCGAATCGCCTTCTTTTGCTAAGCGGAATACAGCTTCTCCATCGAATGTTCCTTCTTCTAGCTGTTTTCTCTTTTTTACTTCCTCTACTAGAGCATTCGTGGAAGCTGCAAGGCTCCATGTGCCTTGTAGTGGCTCTTGTGCTGGTGCTCCCATTATCATGCAGCCGAACTCTCCGCCGTGAAGATTGGCGCCGCGTAAAATGGTTTGATTGAGGACGATACTGCCGCCTATTCCTGTTCCTATTACAATACAAATATAGTAATCTGTTGCTTTGGCTGCTCCTAACCAGCCTTCTGCCAAGGCTGCACAATTCGCGTCATTTTCTATTACTGTCCGAAGTCTGGTCTTTTCTCTGATGTGTGCTGTCATGTTTACCCCATGTATATAGGGGATAGCGCTCGCTCCGCCAATATAACCTGTTTTTATATCGACCGCCCCTGGTGAGCTTACTGCTATTCCTTGCAACTCAAAGTCAGCAGCATTTTCCTCTGCTACTCTTTGTATGGTCTGCAAGAAACTGTCCAGTCCATCCTTAGGTGTTGCCAGCTTGCCACTTCTTAGTTTTCTGGCAGACTCATCCATTACTGCGTATTTGATAAAGGTGCCGCCAATATCGAATACCATATAGGCTTCCATCAGAATTTCACTCTCCATTCTGTTAAAATCCGTTATTTTCTGCCAGCTGCTTGTACCATCGCCCTGATTTTTTCACAGTACGTTTCAGGCTATTCTTTAAATCTACCTCTACAAATCCGTAGCGGTTCTTATAAGCGTTTGTCCATGACCAGTTATCCATAAATGTCCACATATGGTATCCAAGACAATTGGCTCCTTCCTGTATACCTTTATGCACCCATTGCAAATGCTCTCTCACAAACTCAATTCGGTAATCGTCCTCAATATATCCTGCGTCATTGCGGAACTTTTCCTCCCCTTCAACCCCCATACCATTTTCTGAGATGAAAAAAGGTATGTTATCATAATTATCACGAATATCAATCATAATATCGTAAATTACTTCCTCTGCAATCTCCCAGCCGCGGTGGGGATTGATTTTTCGGCCTGGCATAATATAAGGATCAAATAGATGTTCAGGCATAAACGGAGCATTTTCTGATTCTTGGGTTTCTTTCGCTTTTACGCGGCGAGGCTGATAGTAGTTCACTCCTAAAATATCAATCGGATTATTGCGGATTACCTCCAAATCATCGGCCTCAACAGGCGGAAGCAACTCTCTTGCTTGTAAAATTTCAACCAATTCACGAGGATATACCCCCTTTGTGACTGGGTCGAGAAAACTGCGGTTAAAGAATACATCTGCAATATGAGCTGCTGCCCTATCCTCTTTGTCCTCGCTTCTTGGATAAGAGGGTGTTAAGTTAAGAATAATGCCGATTTTCCCAGCTAACTCTAATTTCCTAAATGCCTCGACGGCTTTTGCATGAGCGACAATGGTATGATGGGCAACGATGGCCGCCCGCTTAAAATCAATTACATTAGGATAATGCAAATCATATAAATAACTAGCCTCGACAGGCACAATTGGTTCATTGAAGGTAAACCAATACTTCACACGATCTCCAAATAACCGAAAACAGGTAGTAGCATAGTTCACATAGGCATCAATCACGTTTCGGTTCTCCCAGCCGCCTATTTCCTGCATGCACATTGGCATATCAAAGTGGTATAAATTTATAAATGGTTCGATATCATTGGCCAGCAGCTCATCAATGACCTGATTGTAGAAATCAACAGCCTTCTCGTTTACTTCCCCGGTTCCATTTGGGATTAACCGTGACCATTGGATAGATGTGCGAAAAGAGTTATGACCCGTTTCTTTCATTAACTGAATATCTTCTTTAAATCGATGATAGAAATCTGATGTATGGGTCGGTCCGACGCCATGATGAAAGCATTCAGGATTTTGGCTATACCAAAAATCCCACATACTTTCCTTTCTGCCATCAATCATAGCTGCTCCTTCTGTTTGCGGACCAGATGCCGCACTTCCCCACCAAAATTTTTCAGGAAAAAGATATTTCAAATTTATCACCGCTTCCTTTTTTAAATTTTCCGCCACTCACTCGGAGTTGTGCCAACCATTTTCTTAAATTGCTTATAAAAATAAGTCGTATCAGAATAACCTACTTTTTTCCCAATATCGCCTGCCCTGTAATGAGTGGCTTTCAATAATTCCTTCGCTTTTTCCAAGCGATAACGATTAAGGTATTCTGAAAAGACAACTCCTACTTCCTTTTGGAATAACTGACCTAAGTAAATAGCATTAACATGAAATTGCTGCCCTAGTGTTTTTAAGGACAAGCCTTGGTCAAAGTGAGCATGAATAAAGGTAAGAACATTTTGGACAATTGGACTTCGCAAATGAACATGATTATGAACAGTCAGAATCAGTTCATAGCAATATTCAGTCAAAATGTCCCTCATCTGCTCAATATCCGAACTATAGACAATCCGTTCCACAACAGCTGTATAAAGACAAAGATCATCTGGACGCACTGAATAATGAATATAAGAGATTAAATCAAATGTATATTTTTTCGCTACTTGCGGCGAGATAAGATTGTCTTTTTCTGTTAAATTCTTAAAAAATAAATCAACTAGAGCTAACGATTCTTCCTCCGCATTCATAAGCATTTTCACAAGGCAATCTTTGAATTCCTGCTGCTGTTTCTGTTCATCATGCCGATCTAATGCCTGTTTATCTGTAATCAGCACATTAGGTTCTAAATATAACTGCATGGCGCTGCAGTCTCTTGCCATCGTAAAGCTTTCATTTAATTCATCCAGCATTTGAACTGGTTTGCCCATTGCCAAATAAAATAAGCCTATTCTTTTTTGTTCATTGCAGAGGTCAGTCACTAGACGCTGGTTTTGCTTTATTAGTTCCTCTTCACTTGAACCGTCAAATATAATGATGATCTCTTGATTCGGATTATGGAGACATAAGGCAGAGTACTTTGTTTCAATATAATGACGGATGTGATTTACAACTTCAGACTGCTGAAAATGTTCAATATTTAAGATAGAAACATTATAAAACGGCTTATTAAATTCAATGTTATACAATGCTAATCTTTCCAAGCAATCATGCTGGCTAACTTCCCCTGTCAGAAAGCCCCATAATGTATTATCCAGCATGGTAGTTGAGTCTTTTGTCTGGCTGCCAGCAGTTGCAACCTTTAATTTCTGTCCGACAGATTGCAGTGTTTTTAATAATTCCTCTTCATCAACAGGCTTAACTAAATAATTTTCAATCCCTAATAACAACCCTCGTTTTATATAGTCAAACTCCTGATAACCTGTTAAAACAATACTCTTTGTGTCAGACCGAATGCTTTTAACCTCTTGGATTAAATCAAGACCGGACATTTCTCCCATTAAAATATCCGAAATGAGAATATCAATCGGATTCTCTTTTATATAAGAGAGTGCCTCCTCGCCACTTTCTGCTGTATGTACTATCTCAAATCCGTAATCTTCCCAATCCAAAATCGCTGAAAGTCCTTTTGTAATAATCGGTTCGTCATCTGCCAACAGTACTTTAAACATGGTAAATCCCCTGAACTGGAATGGTTAAAATAACGGTTGTTCCTACTGCTGGACTGCTTTTTACCGAGAGCCCGTATTGGTCTCCATATTTTAGCTTTAAACGCTGATG
Source organism: Niallia sp. Man26 (assembly GCF_022049065.2). Classification (NCBI taxonomy): domain Bacteria; kingdom Bacillati; phylum Bacillota; class Bacilli; order Caryophanales; family Bacillaceae; genus Niallia; species Niallia sp. Man26. Next base: position 1,320,790 of record NZ_CP095744.1, on the reverse strand, counting down.
AATATTTCTTAATCCAATTGATTTCATTTCATCGCCCTCTTCACAATTAATATGATGAACAATTTGGGACAGTTTTTCTTCTGACATGCCCTTCCCATTATCGTCAATCCTGATTTCAATTTTTTCGCCAAGTTTAACGCCGCTAATTGTTAAGAGATTGTCAGTTCGATCCTTTTTAAAGCCATGTACAAAGTAATTTTCAATAATCGGCTGAAGGATTAATTTTTGCACAGGTGTTTGCTCTACTTCCTCTGCTAAATGAAACTGAACCTCCAGCTTATCGGGATGTTTAAACTGCATTAATGTTAAATATTGTTTAACATATTCAATCTCGGTATATAATGGGACAATATCTTTCGATTCCAGTGAATAGCGGAACAGTTTTGATAAATGAAAGGTCATCTTACTGGAAGTTTTAGAACCCTCCAACATTGCCACCATTCTGATGGCTTCAAGCGTATTAAATAAAAAGTGCGGATTAATCTGTGCTTGAAGCGCCTTCAATTCTGCCTGCTGCTGCTTTAAGTTAAGTAAATAAAATTGGGCAATATAATTATTTAATTCATCGAGCATGGAATTTATATTAAAGGCAATCTTCGCTAATTCATCCTCTTCATCAGATGCAGGAATCCGTGCAGCCAGGTTTCCCTTTTCCACTTGACGAATGGTCGATACTATTTTGTTAATGCGGCGTGAGTAATTTTGCATAAATGTATAAGACATCAAAATGGCTGCGACTATAAGGAGAATTATGACGACCCACATCGTTCCCCTGACAATCGATAGCTTCTGCCAGCCTTCATTCGTTATGACACTGACAAATGTATAATCACCCTTATTGGCAACTGTATTAATGTAAAATTTTTTTGATTTATAACTTAGCTTCGTTTCATTCGTTTCTTGTTTAAATTGCTGGATTATTGCTGATGGCACACCTTCATTATGAGAATAAATGGTTTTGCCTTCAGCATCCAATAAAAAGAAAGAGGCTGGTGCGCCTTCCTCCTTTTGGACCATCTTATCTAAATGTTCAGTCGAGTAAAAGATGGAAATTTCACCTATTTTCTCCAGTGTGACAGGATTATTTATGACCACCTTTTTGGTGATGGTATCCTTTAATCTCCGCCCTTTCGGCAGGCCGGCACTCCTTAAATTTGCTTCAGGTTTGTTCTCCGTTACTTCTGCGTTCTTCATGCTTTCATTCCAGCGAAGATAATTATTGATAAGCAAATATTCTACACTATGACTATCCAATGAGCGGAGACTGATTGCATTAATATCACTATCTTGACTAAAAAAACCATTAAAATAAGTATCTAGATTGCTAGGAAAATAAGAATGGTCCTCTGTAAAGCGATTAAGGCGATACTCCAAATATTTTCCATATCCGTTATGAAGGGCAAAGGAGATATCATCAATGAGATCTCCTTGAACATAAATATCTCTAATTGCTTTATTTACATCTGAATCCTTGGCAGAAAAATAATCCTCTACCCGTTCTATCGTCCTTGTATTCACATTCACTTCCTTCTGAATGATGATTTCAGAATAATAGTTTGTAATAGTTACAATCAAAATGATAACGGTTACAATTATCGTAATAGAGGACGTTAAAAAAAGCTTATTAAACATCTTTTGCTGAAAGCGGCCTGTTTGTTTTAATTTCATTTTCAATCCCTCAAATATGATAGTTTACCTTTTTTAGTTTAACACAATGGAAAGGATCGAAGATGAGCTAATATACCTTGTAAGTTACTAGTACTCTTATTTTTGAGCGCTTTTCCACTCGTCAAATTGACTTTGAATCTCCTTTAATACCTTATCAACTCCCGCCTCTTTCAATTTCTGATTGAACTTCGGCAAATATTCTTCTGGGTCAACAGAGCCTGTTGCAAGAGCAGGGTAGAATTCTTTCGTAATGTTAGTGATGGCTGCGAGTTCTGAACGAACTGGGTCACTGCTAAATTTAAAGCCTAGTGAAGGTCCCCTTACTGCAGATTCATTAAATTCCTCGAACTTTTCCCATTTATCCTCTGGGTCACCTTTGTATAAATCGAGGATATAGTTGTTGCCTAATGTGTAGGATGGGATATTATAGCCGTCAATACGCGCAGGCAAATCCTCAATCATACCATCATCATTCTTTTTGTAGTGAGTTCCTTCAATCCCTTTATCGATAAGATTGCGAAGATATGGATCTGTGTTAAGGAGTGTCAGAAATTCCATGGCTTTTTGTGGATTTTTTGAGGTAGCGGAAATTGCTTGAATCGATCCAGATATAGAATCATTGACAATCGCAGCCGGTTCGGCAGGAATGGATACTACCTCATATTTAGCTGAACGAGACCATAATAAATCTGCATACGGCTGGTAATAGTTCATGCGCACAAACCAGTTTTCTACTTCCAATGGCCAGTTTTCGCTGCTTGTGGCCGCATCTTCTTTAAGAAATCCTGATTTATAGTACTTATGCATCGTTTTGAATTGTTGCATCGCAGTATCTGTTTCAAAATGGTTAATCACCTTGTCTGTTTCCCCTTCAAATGGAAATGCAAAGGGCATTTCACCATTAAAGACAATGTCAAAGCGTAAAGGTGCCTTAAATGAAGCAATCGGTGTTATTGAAGGCTCATTTTCTTTAATTGTTTTCAGCATTGGCTCGAGATCCTGCAATGTTTTTACCTTTGAAAGATCAAAGTTATATTTGTCCACAAGGCGTTTGTTAAATGTATAAACATTTTGTTTGGCAATCTCTTTATTTGCAGGAATACCATAAAGTTTTCCATCGACCTTATTTCCTTCCAGCAGAACAGGGTTAATCAGCTCTTTAAGTGCTTTCCCTTCCTTTTCTAACAGATCATCTACCGCGATAAATGCACCCTTTTGGGCATTTTGGACATATGGGTTCCCAAAGGTGAAGATAATATCAAATTCTTCGCCTGAATTGATCATCACTTGAGACTTCTGGTCCCAATCTCCCCAGTCAATTTGTGTCATTGTCACGGTCGCGTTAATTTTTTCCTTTGTATATTTGTTCACTTCTGCAAAGACTTTATCCGTATCCTTTTGTGGTGTTCCAAGTGTGTACCATTTGATTTCATAAGGCTTTTCATCCTTACCATCGTTACTTTGTGTAGCACTGTTTTTGCTGCAAGCAGACAATATCGTTCCAAGGACGAGAATAGTTACGAGAATAAGACTTAACTTCGCTTTCTTCATTTTTTTCTCCTCTTCTTTATTGATTACTTTAAACGATCAACAATTGTCAGACCGACATATAAGTTTGGAAAACTTATATAAGACTGTATTACCAATTTCAATCCCTTCGGTATGCAATGTTTACCGTTTTAAGTCTATTCAATGGAAGAGATCGAAAAAAATATAGTTAATGTCAAGCTGGAAGAGAAGATCCAGCTTGACTTGGTTGCTTATTGCTGAGAGCTTTTCCAGTCATCAAATTGTTTTTGAATTTCGGTTAATACCTTATCCACACCAGCCTCTTTCAGCTTTTCATTGAATTTTGGCAAATATTCTTCTGGATCAACAGAACCTGTTGCCAAAGCTGGGTAGAATTCCTGAGAAATATTCGTAATGGCCGCAAGCTCAGAGCGGACAGGATCACTGTTAAACTTAAAGCCAAGTGATGGTGCTTTTACTGCTGAGGCATTAAACTCTTTGAATTTTTCCCATTTATCCTTTGGATCATCTTTATACAAATCTAAAATAAAGTGGTTTCCTAAAGAGTAGGATGGCATATTATATCCGTCAATACGAGCTGGAAGGTCCTCGATAGTGCCATCATCATTTTTCTTATAATGCGTTCCTTCAATCCCTTTATCGACAAGATTGCGAAGATATGGATCTGTATTAAGCAGTGTTAAAAATTCCATGGCTTTTTCCGGATTTTGTGATGTGGCAGAAATCGCCTGAATGGAACCAGATACAGAATCATTAATAATGGTCGGCTGCTCAGCAGGAACTGACACTACTTCGTACTTAGCAGAGCGAGACCATAATAAATCTGCATACGGCTGGGAACCGCCCATGCGGACAAACCAGTTTTCCACATCCATCGGCCAGCTGTCTTTGCTTGTTGCGGCATCTTCCTTCAGATAGCCTGCTTTATAGTATTCTCGCATCGTTGTGTATTGTTTCATAGCATCCTCTGTGTCAAATGGATTAATGACTTTGTCTGTATCTCCTTCAAACGGGAAGGCAAACGGCATTTCATTATTGAACACATAGTCGTAGCGTAAAGGTGCTTTAAATGTTGCCATTGGAGTAATTCCAGATTCATTTTCTTTAATTGTTTTTAGCATAGGTTCAAGGTCCTGCAATGTTTTCACTTTTGAAAGGTCAAATTTATATTTATCTGCAAGGCGTTTGTTAAACGTATAAACATCCTGTCTGGCAACCTCTTTGTTTGAAGGGATACCATAAAGTTTTCCGTCCACCTTATTTCCTTCCAGCAGGTCAGGGTTAATAACCTCTTTAAGTGCTTTACCTTCCTTATCTAACAAATCATCTATAGCCAGGAATGCACCTTTTTGGGCATTTTGAACATATGACGTGCCATTTGTAAAGATAATATCAATTGCTTCCCCTGAATTGATCATCACTTGAGATTTTTGGTCCCAATCGCCCCAGTCAATCTGTGTCATCTTTACAGTGGCGTTGATTTTTTCCTTTGTATACTTATTAACCTCTTCAAAAACCTTATCTGTATCTTTTTGCGGCGTTCCAATCGTGTACCATTTAATTTCATATGGTTGACCATCTTTGCCGCCGTTTTCTGATGTGGAGCTGTCTTTGCTGCAGGCAGACAGAAGAGTACCTGCTGCCAAAGCAGCTGCGAGAATAACACTTAGCTTCTTTTTCTTCATACCTTTTCTCCTCTTTCTATTAGTTATTCTTTAACGCCGCCAATTGTCAGTCCGCTAATAAAGTACTTTTGGAAAAACGGATAAGAAACTGCAATCGGCAATGTGGCGATCACTACCATGGCCATTTTGGCTGATTCTTGCGGAATCGTATCGAATAAGCTCTTCTGCAAGATAGCAACATCCATATTCTTTCTCATAAATTCAAGATTTGCTTCTATTTTCATCAGCAATGCTTGAAGCGGCACGAGATTGGGATTATCGATATACAGCAATGCTGCAAACCAGTCGTTCCAATAACCGAGTGTGCTAAACAAGGCAATTGTGGCAATTCCCGGTAAGGAAAGTGGAAAGATAATCTGAAAAAAGATTCGCCATTCACTGGCTCCATCCATTCTTGCTGATTCTAAAATAGATTCAGAAACAGACTTCAGAAAGAAGGTTCTCATTATGATGATGTAAAATGCATTCATCGCTAGAGGCAGGATTAAAGCCCAAATCGAATTCTTCAAATGTAAAAATTGAGTAACAACGATATAAGTCGGCACAAGACCTCCGCTAAACAGCATTGTGAAAAATGCTAAAAAGGTGAAAAATCGACGATATTTAAATTGCGGTCTTGAAATTGCATATGCGTAAAAGGTAATCATAAACACACTGATAACAGTCCCCAAAATGGTGATTAAAATGGTGACACCATAGGAGCGGAATAAAGTCTCCTTCATACTCCATAAATACTTATAAGCATCAATGCTCCATTCCTTTGGGATTAGTTCAAAACCATTCCTGACAATACTTTCTTCATTTGTAAAGGAGATGATAATGACATAGATAAAAGGAAAGATACACGTAAACGCAAGGACCCCAAGCAGTATGCTAATAACAGCATTTGCGGCTGGATGCAAATGTTGGGGATCCCGATACTTTTTTCTGGAGGTTTTCGTCTTCCCCTCTTTAACTTTATCGATTGGGTTTGGAACAGCAGGTGTTGGCTGCGGTTGTTCTAAATTTGGCATACACTTAGCCGCACGGGCGACTTTTCCTCCCTTCGTATTGGAATGGCATTAAAACAATGCACTTTCCTCATCTACTTTTCTCACAACATAGTTTGTGATGATAACTAGGATAAAGCCAACAGCTGATTGATACAGCCCTGCTGCAGTGCTCATGCCGATGTCTCCTAAATTCATTAGTCCGCGGTAAACAAATGTATCAATAACATTTGTTACGCCATACAAAGCACCTGAATCTCTAGGCACTTGATAGAATAAGCCGAAATCGGAGTTAAATATGCGCCCGATATTCATGATGGTTAAGATAATCATCAGTGGCTTAAGCATTGGCAGCGTAACATGCTTAATCTGCTTCCATTTCGAAGCTCCGTCAATCATGGCAGCTTCATAATATGTTCGGTCGATTCCGACAATAGATGCTAAATAAACGATGCTGCCATATCCTACACCCTTCCAAATACTCATAAGGACGAGAATAAACGGCCAATATTTTGATTCGTTATACCAGGAAATAGAGTCAACATGAAACCAGCCAAGAATTAGATTTAACAAACCATGTTCTGTACTTAAAAACGTAAACACAAAGTAGCTGCCAATTACCCATGAAATAAAGTGAGGAAACAAGATAGATGTCTGATAAACCTTTGACAGCTTCTTATTGATTAACTCATTAAGCAAAACAGCTGTTGCGACTGCTGTAACAAGACCTAGTACGATAAAAATTAGATTATAAAGAATCGTGTTTCTTGTGATGACCCACGCGTCATTCGTACTAAACAAATATTTAAAGTTATCAAAGCCAACCCATTCACTGTTTATTACGCTGGCAAAAAAACCATCAGGATCAATCCGGAATTTCTTAAAGGCCAGCACTTGTCCGAACATCGGCAGATAGGAAAATAACAGCAACCAGATTGTTCCAGGTAAAACCATCAGCAGCCAAATTCGATTTTTATAAAGATCCTTTACTACCCTTTTCATTATTCTCCTCCTCTCATTAATGTTAGCGCTTCCATACATCTATCTTATAGTAAAACGCCCCCTATTTATAGTTGACTAATTTAGGATTAAGTGCAAAAATCTTAGAATTATAAAAAATTAGCGGAAATTAGTCAACAAAGCGCAAAAAAGACCGGAAAGTGTTGCTCTCCGGTCATCTTTATTCTACAAAACTCTAAAGGTTTTTATCTCATATGGTTTTATTTCAAACTGAATCGGTGAGGCAGACTCTTCTCCAAGCGGCTCCTCCATCAAATTGGTTTCCACCCATGATGTGCTATCCTTTAAGACAGAAAGATTCACCTTTCCTCTTCGGCCTTCATATTCATGCAAGCGGATAATAATTCCGTTGCCGTCGAAGCTTGGTTTAATCGCGTCTACCCAAACATGGTCTGAGTCAATTTCTAGGAAGGACGCTGCCTTTGTCCATCCTCCTTTAAAAACGGCAACAGGGTCGTTCAAATCCCATGCTTTCTCCACTGTACCAGCTTGGCGCCAATCACCCATATGCGGATAAAGAGAATAAGTAAACGAATGTCTTCCTTGATCTGCTTGCGGGTCAGGATGTGTCGCTGCTTTTAATAAGGAGATTCGCATTGTTTTATCTTTAATATCATAGCCGTATTTGGAATCATTCAGCAAGCTCACCCCGTAATCTGGTTCTGACAAGTCAGCCCACTGGTGGGCAACACCTTCAAACTTAGCCATATCCCAGCTAGTATTCCAATGGGTCGGACGCTTCACATTTCCATATTGAATATCATATGTTGCCTCCGTTGCACGGATTTCGACAGGAAAGGCGCTTTTAAGCAGCTTATGCTTTTCATGCCAATCGACCGTTGTATCGAAATCTATTCTGCGATCATTATGATAAAAGATGATGCGCTGGGAAATTTCCGAATGATGATAGGTCCACTTCGCCAGAATCGTAAATACCAATTCGCCATTTTCCACGACTTCAAATGAGCATAAATTCCGGATTTCTTCCATTTTTTCTTGATAGAAGATATCGATATCCCACGCATCATGAGCAAGCGGCTTATCCTCAAAAATTTGCAGTACGTTCCCGTTTTGCCTGCTGCTGAGCACTTGACGACCTGCTTCCTTGTCAAATATGGACGTTATTTGGCCATATTCGTTCCATTCAACTGTATAATATTTTGTTTCAAGTTTCCAATTTTGATAGAGAAAATTAGATTCTGCCTTTGGAACGGCTGCTGAATGGTCAAAATATAATGATGCTGCACCAAAAGCTGGGAGGGTATCCGCCTCAACAAGCCAGCTATTATTCCGCTTTTGCTGTGGCAAGATATCTCCTTTACTGTTCTTCCAGACACCTTCAGTCATATCATCAAATGAAGGCACAGCAACATTCCTCTTCCCTTTGTAGCCTGTTGCGTTCACTAACACAACAGACTGGTCATCCTTGTTCATATTCTGCTGAAGAATACGAGATTCCAAGCTTTCCACTAACTGAAGTGCTTCCTTATATTCTTCTCTAGCATCCTCATAGACTTCATGAATGGAGGAGCCAGGAATAATATCATGAAATTGATTCCGTAAAATAATCTTCCAGCCTTTTTTCAGCTCCTCGTTTGCAGGCTGCTGTCCAAATTCGGAAAGCCAAGCTGTTAGAAACTCAGCCCGTCTGTATAATAGCTCCAATTTACGATTAGTCTGCTTCATAAACGCTTGGCTTGTATAAGTGCCGCGATGATACTCCAAGTACAGCTCTCCATCCCATTTATGGATATAGCCATCAGCCTCTGAAACATTTTGATGGAGCTTATTAAAGAATTCCCCTGCTGTAGATGTTTTGACGTTCGGCATGCCTGGCAGCGAATCAAAGCGTCGGCGCATTTCAAGCATATGCCGGTTCACACCACCGCCGCCATCTCCATAGCCATAGGAAAGAAGCAAATCTTTAGATAAATCTTTATCACGATAGCCTTTCCATGATCCATTGACTGTTTTAGCCGTAATAAAGCCATTATACGTATAGAACCAAGAGTCAGGAGAATTCCATGGTTCAGGTGTTGTTATAAAATGCGTTAAAATTTCTGATCCATCGATTCCTTTCCAGTAAAATGTATCGTGTGGCATCCGGTTATACTGATTCCAGCTAATCTTTGTTGTCATCATCGTTTTAATACCAGATTTTTTTAAGATTTGCGGCAACGCCCAGCTGTAACCGAACACATCAGGCAGCCATAAATAGTCACAGTCCACTCCAAATTCCTCTTTAAAAAAATGTTTACCATGCAGAATTTGGCGGACAAGTGATTCTCCGCTTGGTATATTACAGTCAGACTCGAGCCACATTGCCCCGCCGGCTTCCCATTTGCCTTCTGCAGCTCTTTCCTTAATTTGGGCGTAAATATCAGGATAATCTGTTTTAAGATAATCATAGAGCTGCGGCTGTGTTTGCAGAAATACATAGTCAGGATATTGCTTCATTAAATGTAAGACGGTTGAAAAGGAACGAGCTGCTTTCTCTCTTGTATTTTTTAAACGCCAAAGCCAAGCTACATCAATATGGGTATGCCCGACTGTATGAATTGTAATATCAGATGATTTAGTAACAGCTTGAATGGATTCTGTAAGGTTTACTTCCGCTGCATAACAAGATTCGTAAAATACAGGGCTTCCAGGCTCGGTCCAATTAATCCGCTTTAGAGCGTCCGAAATCAGTCTTTTTAAAATACTGTAGGCAGAATCAGACTCACTGATTTCTGACAATACCTCAAAAGCCGCTAAAAGCGTGTAATACAGATTATCTACCTGCTTATCAAGCCAACCTATTGCCGCCATTTCAAGCTTCAGCTCATTCTGAACAGGAATGCCTCCCCCTTCGAATCCTGACCAAAGTCTGAAATCCAAATGAATCGGCCCTTTGGCTGTTGCTGTATCAAAAAGAACTTCCTCATGGTTAGAATCGACACCTTGATAAGGGTTTCCATTTACAAAAAGTAGGGATTCAAAGCCGGAGTTATTACCTCCTCCTGTCTTGCCGAATGAAAAGAGACCGACAATTTGCTGATTGGTATGATGCAAATGCGTATCAACCTCTGTATGAAGCCAAATATAACGGTCTCTCCCTTTCCAGTAATCACCTATTCTCATTTTATGCTGTTCATCATAGACAGATGGAGGATATGTTCCAATTTCCCCATCATCTTCTTGTATATTAAACTGTGAGATTTCCACAAGATCCCGGTACCGGTAACCTGCCAATTCCTTAATACGCTCTTCAAATTTTCTATCTGTTAAAAACATTATTTTCACCTCGTAGATTATAATGAAAAGCTGCCGGCAGTGACGATACGATGATAGACATTGCCGCCTACCAGCCCATCAGCCATTTCCCAAGGTCCATCATGGTACAGCCGGTTTTCTGCTAACTCCTCTATTTCGGATATTCTTCCTTCCATCCACTCCTGAATCCGGTACTTGACCGAATCAATCCTTGTGATAACACCACCGTAACGTATATCCATTACTTCCCAGCCAAAGGGCTTGTATGCTGCAAACCAGAGACTGCGGTGTTTTTGTCTTAACAGATCTACATTTGCTTTGATGCTATCCAAAACGGTTAGAAGTGCTTTCAGTTGTTCAAAGTCCTTATTTTCGTATGCGCTTTTTAGCTTTATCCCGATTTCCGCTTTGTCTGCTAAAACTGTTGCGAGCTGTTCATATAAACCAAACAAAGCTTCCCAGGCTGGATTGTTCTTTTTACTGATTGCAAGCACTGCTGCCAAGCGCTGATAATGCTCTCCTAGCGATAGACCGCGGACATTCTCATCATATAAACCTATTAAAATATCTTGGTAAAGCAGGACTTTAGACGTCATCGAGCTGTTCATGTTATCCTTCATAACACCGGGAGTTTCATCCAATAAACGCAAATTCATAAAATCGGCAAAAGTGCCGTCACTGCAAAATGCAAACCGCTCAGATACCTTCTCTAACGTAACTTCCTGCTGGTAGGAGTGCTCGGAAAATAATTGCAATATTGGATAAGCAGCAACAAACGGCGTTTCTGCTCCGTTATCTCCCCATAGTGTTACAAAGATTTGCTCTACCCCTGTTTTTTTACAGGCAGAAAGAGCTGCTCTTGTGGTACTAATTGCCTTGCCGTAGTTCGGCGCCAGTCCATTCCAAGTCCAAGCACCACCAGCAAAAATTGGCTTCCCGCCAAGCAACTTATGCTTTTGGATATCTTGTTCATACACTTCTTGTTCGTTGCGGTAATAATTCCAGTACACATACTCAATAGGAGGAATTCCATTCATAATATCTGCTCGGATGTTTCCCGTTTCATCCTTATACGGGCTGTTTTCGGCAAACAATGGATAATACATATCACTCCAAATCATTGGTTGTAATCCAAGCTTATCGGTTATAGAGACAAGCTTTTGAAGATGACGATTCATAATGTCAATATGATGCTCATACCCGTGCTCTTCCAAATATTTTCCTAAGCCAAGCTGGAATGTCTCATCCATGCCAATATGAATCCTGTTTGTACGAAACGGCTCAGAAGCTGCCTTTAAGCAACTTTCTAAAAACTCATATGTCTCCGTTTTGTCGACTAGTAAAATATCATCTGTATCTTTAAAACTAGAAGCATAATTCCACTTAAGAGCTTCTCGTAAATGCCCCAAGGTTTGGATGCATGGGATTATGTCTATCCCAAGTGTCTCCGCATATTCATCGCAGGTCTTTAGCTCCTCGCTAGTATATTTCCCACGCATATATCCGAAATAAGGGTAATCCTTCACCTCATACGTATCCTCTGTATATAGCATCAAAGTATCTAATCCTAGCAGCGCCATATGCTCGAGCAGCTTTTTCACTTCATGAACAGTTGGTACAGCATTTCGCGATGCATCCAGCATGACACCGCTCATCGTAAATTGTGGTGTTATATCGAATTCATGATTCTTTCGATAATTTTCCAGCCATAATCCAAGTGCTCGGAAGAAATGAATTGGCTTTGCAAACGATATTTCTCCTTTGCCGCTGCTACTAGTAATGCGCAACGGCCCCTGAACTTGTTTAACTTGAATAGGGTAACCATCACTTGTCAGCTTTATCTTTAATTTCTGTGTAATAAATTCAAGACCCGCTGCCACATTCGCTGTGTCTCCCTTTAAAAACAGTTCCATTTGTTTCCCCCTATGTTAGTTAATATTGCTGCTGTACTCTACTCTCTAAAAATGCAAATCTGCTCAGACAAACCTTCATCATCCAAAAAGCAGGAGCCACCGCAGAAATGAAGGGGATGAGACCGGGCATCTGATTAATCAGGCTCCCAATCACAAAAAAGCCGGCACCAATTCCTATCGTTGATGGTAAGCTCGTTAAAGTGATCAGAAATGATTGTTTAATATATTCCTTATTCGACAACTCGTAATGAACATAAACAGCAAAGAAATAGCTTACTACTAATAACAGAATCAGCAGCATAATGGAAAAAATGATAGACAGGAAGCTGGCCAAAACACCTGACATAAAGGTTTCTGTCAATCGGATATCAAGATAAAGAAACAGGCCTATGCTGTAAAAAACAAGGCCTATTTGATTGCTTCTCTTCCATTCTTTTAAATACACTTGCTTAAAGGTTTTCCATATTGGGAAATCTGTATCCTTCCGCAGCCATTTACGCACAATTGTAAACAGGGCGACAGTCGCTGGAAAAAAACCAAAAATCCCTAGTCCTAAGACGATAAAGGCAATCCAGCATAAGTTTACGAAGATTCCTCGCCATATCCATTCACACACAACAATAATCGATGAACCTTTCTTCAATTTTGGCCACCCTTTCTATTTGGTAATGTGTTTCTGCAATTGATGATACAGAGGACTCCCTTTAACTGCTTTACCTGTTAAACTGAGTACAAATTCGCTGAACATTGTATTAGCCCACGCAAACCAATCTCTTGTAAATTCCTCAGGACAATCTGCGTTAAAGCCTTCGTGCATAAAATTTGTGCCGCCATCTGTGTTTTTGAATGAAGCTAAAATCTGTTGTTTTTCCTCTGCACTTGCTGCTGTCATCCCTTGAATAGCTAAGGCAATATGCCAAATATAGTGGTCTGGAGTATGCGGGCTGCCGATCCCATTTGCGAATTTGCCTTCGTAATAATAAGGATTATCCCTGCTTAAAAGAAAATTCCGTGTGTTGAGATAGGTTGTATCATCAAAATGTTGGTACCCTAAATACGGAGCTGCCAGCAAGCTTGGAACATTGGCATCATCCATTAAATGCACACGACCTTCTCCGTCCGTTTCATAAACGTACATCTCGCCGTAAATCGGATGCTCTAATTTCGCATACTGCTCTATGCCTTGCTTGATTTCCTTCTGAAGCCTTAAGCATTCTTCCTTTAAGGAAGCATCATTTAATACCTCACCACTTATTTCTGCAGCATATCCTAACACGACTACCGCAAACATATTAGCCGGAACAAGATATCCGTAGGTGCAGGCATCATCGCTTGGGCGGAAGGCGCTCCAGGTCATGCCAGTAGGGATCACCCGGCCGCCTTTTCCTTGGCGGATTAATGTATCTGATTGGCGCACATCTGCCCGCTCAAACCGGTATGATGACTTGTTTTCGTGATCTTGCTCTGTTCTCCAAACTTCAATAACCGTCTCACACACCTCTTTGAATGTTTCCTGTATATACTTAGTCCGTCCAGTTGACTTCCAAAATAAATAAGCAAGCTGAATGGGATAGCATAACGAATCAATTTCGTATTTCCGTTCCCAAATATGCGGAGTCATATCGGTACAATCGGTTTGGTGCCCTCTGCCGTTTTCTGTTTCGTTAAATGCGTTTGCATATGGATCATGCATAATGAAAGCAAATTGCTGACGAATGACTCCTTCAAGTAAATCAGCAAGCTCTTCATCCTCCTCTGCAGCAAGTAAATACGGGCGCACTTGGGCAGCTGAATCTCTTAACCACATCGCCGGAATATCTCCAGTTACAACAAAGGTTTTTCCGTCTGCCAGCTTTTTCATTGTTGTTGTATACGTATTAACGAAGCATTGTTCAAACATTTGCTGCAGCTTTTCATCCTCAGGAAAAAAATCCTTTACATGTTGAATTAATTTTTGCAATGATTTTGGAATTGCTGTTGTCATAGTCTCTCTCCTTTTTGAAAACCGATAGTTATAATTTCATGACCTGCTGCATTGTAGTGATTACTAGATTCATTGCTTCTTTCTTCAAGTATCGTACTCTTATAGGCTGCAAAATCTGTCCCTATAGAAGCCTTTAGATTGCCGCTTTCTGGGCTAGGGTTAAACCAACGAATCATTATGTCATCACAATCCTCTGCCAGTTTCATAGATGTCCACGCTAGCCCTTCTGACTCCCACTTCACAAATCTGTGTTCAGCAGGCAATTCCCCCTTATGTGCACTGGTTTGTATAACCTGAAGAGGAACTTTATATTGATAAGCGTCCACATATGCCTTTGATGCAATAACATCTTTCTCATGGATAAAAACTTGCCACTCAGCTGTTTGAGTCCCTAAGCATTGTGCTTCAGGTGTCGGGAAATATCCCCAGTCACCAAGCTCAGCTACAGAACGAAGTACGGTGATGGCAATCGTTCCGTCTTCTGGCAGAATTTCATATTCTTGAAGGCCATCCGTCACTACAGTGAAGCCCTTTTTTTCATCAGCAATGCTGGCAAAACGCTGCAGATGATGACAAAAGCTAGGGTTTTCCCACTCTTGTTCCGGAATATTGGGACGAGTCACAATCTCAAAAATACTGTCCGCACGATGTGTATCCGTTTCCATTTTTGTTGGAAACAGGACGCGCAGGCGATGATCTGTTGCTTGATTATCCATTGTCAGCTTGAAGGCTGGTCCCTTCATCCCCTTTTCGAGAATGGCTGTTGTGCGCAATATAATCTTTTTCGTATCGCATGATCTGCCTGCTTGCCTGTCTTTATGCCAAATTAAGCTGTTTCGTTCCATGGCAAGCTGATTGTCTGCTGAAGCAGGAATAGTTAAAGTGTGTGTGAATTCAAGCTCTGTTCGAAGGGATGTTCTTTTTACTAGACGAAATACAGCTGGAACATTCTTTGTAGTTATACGCTGCCCCTTTGCTTCCTTGAACATATATTCATTTCCAACATCCCCTGTGTCCTCGTAAATACCGAGGTGATTCAAGGTCTTGCCTGTTGCTTTATCTGTTAAATTATATGTACCATCATCATGAAAGAGGACGTGAACATATTCATTTTCCATTTCCATGGCTTTGTCAGCTGTGTGTTCCTGAATCTCTTCAGCAAACTGCTCCTGTGGGATAAGATAGAAGCTTTTATAGCCGAATGCTGGGATTCCTTCAGCAAAAAAAGACAGCTTAGCCCGCTTCGCAAAAAACGGCTGGCGAAATTTATCACTAGGCAAATCATAGTCAAACTCAATCATTGGCTCTTCCACAAAACAGTTGATGCTCTTTCCGTCTTGATCAACTAATCTGTATGCAGGCATGGCTTTTTCCTGTAAATAAGCTGGTATTTGTTCAAAATGCATCTCTGAGAAATACACTTTTTCTAAATCGACTGTTTTTTCAACAACGTCATTTTTATCCCATCCTGTTGTATTTAAGACTACTAGCGGAACTGCCCCCTTTGGTGTGTTAGAAGTATCAATTTTACCTGCAAGCTCCGCACCGTGCTCACGAACGAATACTTTACCCATTTGCAAAACTGTTTCAAAACGGGTCACCATTTCGCGATGAACTTCATCAACACTGCAGCCGCAAATACTGTCATGAGGATGATTTTTCATTAATGATTTCCACATGAAGCGCAAATATTCTCTTGGATACTTTCCTCCTGCTAAATAGCCAAAAGTTGCGAGCGGTTCTGCAATCTTTTCCATAAGAGTTTGACAATGATTGTTCCACTGCTTTAAGTAAATGCGGCTGGATGCTGTATTTACAAGCGTCGACCAGCCATCTGTTCGTTGATTGCGCAATTCTCCTTCAATAACTTGGAGTTCGTCAGGCAGATTTGCTTTTAACGCTTCTGTATAATCAGCGAAGCTGGAATGCTTAAAAGAATAGCCAGGGTAGAGGCGCGTTGCGGTTTCAATGGCCTTTGGAATTGTTTTTTGGAGCGGCTGATGATCACATCCGTTCATAAACAATAACTGATTTGTGGACGCATATTTTTCCGCATCCTGCAGTTTGCGGTCCCAAAATATTTTCGCTTCCGCTTCATCAACTGGTATTTCATTACCGTTTGAATACCAATTAGCAAAAAGAATTCCTAGTACTTCAGAGCCGTCTGGCGCCTTCCAAATCATCTCAGAAAAAGGTGATTCGAAATTAGGAGAATCTGACACCATATTATTAAAGCCAGTAGGTTTTACGCCTCTTCCAAAAGCAGCTGTATCAATGCCAGCTTGCTTTAACAGCTGTGGTGCCTGCCCGTAAATGCCAAAAGTATCAGGAAAATACCCAAGCTTTGATACATGCCCATAGTCTTTTGCATCATGCAAACCTATTTGCAAGTTCCGTACATTGGCTTCCGAACTTGTTAAAAAAGCATCCTGCAGCACATACCATGGTCCAATATGAAGCTTTTTGTTTTCTATTAATTGCTTGACTGCCTCCCGTTTCTCCGGATGAACAGCAAAGTAGTCCTCTAACAGTACAGTTTGACCATCCAGATGGAAGGATTGAAAAGCATTTCCTTCTGCTTGAAACTGGTCTAACAATTCATTCATCAGTTTTAGAAAATAGTAACGGTGCTGTTCAAAGGACAGATACCATTCCCTGTCCCAATGAGTGTGGGAGATAATATGTGCCGTTTTTTTCATTGATTTTACCCGCCTTTCTTTATGCCAGCTTTAGGAAAACGCTATCATTTTAGAATTATTGCTTTTCTTTCATTTTAATCATCCTGCATGACAGAGCAATAGATTGGGGGGAAGTTCTATAGATTTTACAGTGTATCTAATATTAGTCCATGAAAATGATTCATGCCATCAGGTTTGTCCCCTTTTTTGCCTTTTCCAATAAATAAAAATCAAAAAAGCTGTGCCAATGAATCTTGGCACAGCTTTGTTAATCACTTATTTAACCTCTAATAAATCCACCTTCTGAATGGATGATCTGTCCAGTTATCCACTTTGCTTCCTCACTTGCAAGAAAAGCAATGGTGGATGCAACATCTTCTGGCAGCCCAATGCGCCCCATCGGAAATTTAGGCAGCAGATGCTCTCTTATTTCATCGTTCATCCACGTGGAATCAGTAGGTCCTGGGTTTACGGCATTAACTGTAATTCCTAATGATGCAACCTCTTGTGACAGTGACTTTGTGAATGCGGAAATAGCACCTTTCGTTGCAGCATATGCAAGCTCTCCCGGCATTGGTCCGATATCTTGTCCTGATGTCATATTAATAATTCTGCCTGCTGTGAAACCAGACTTTGGAAAACGGCGGACAAACTCGACACAAAGCAGAAGAGTGGTTCTCATATTAACTGCATAATGTTCATCAAGCGTTTTAGCATCAAGTAATTTGTATCCATCATTCTTTGAATGAGCTGCGTTGTTTACTAGAATAGAAGGAAAACCAAGTTTGGTTTCCGCTGTATCAAATAAGACATATGCAGCATTTGCATTAGCTAAATCAATTTCTAAGCTTTCACAACGGACTCCTACATTAACCATTTCTTGCTGAAACTCCTCTACCCAATCATTTTCAGCTTTCCAATACGTAAAGAAGATATTTATCCCTTGTGATGCTAATTTTCTGCAAATGGCTGTTCCAATGTCTCGTGGGCTGCTTGCACCTGTTATAATTGCTGTTTTATTTTTTAATTGAGTCATTAATATCTCCCCTATTCAAGGGACACACCGATATAGAAAACAGATCCAATTGGACTCTGCTTAGCAGCGGAAATAAATAATTCCATACCCCGCATCCCTTTAATGATATTTAAATACCGCAACATACAACTTCCCTATCAGGATTTGTTTCGATTCGATAGTCATTAAAGAGTTAGCCACATATGAAATATTAATTCCCCTTTCTTCCATCTCTGCTTTTATTATATTTTCTTAGAACATTGGAGACAATTATTTTTAGAACATTTCCACAAAAAAGAACCTCCACCGTAAGTGAAGGCCTTTTGTTTAGTATGATACTTCATTTAACGCTTTTTCTTTCCACATGACAGTAAGGCATAAGCCTACTATCATAACAACGCCTGCAAAAAGGAATGGGAAATTAATATTTAGATCAAATAAAATTCCGCCTAGGGCAGGACCAAAAATATTTCCTAAGCTTGTGTAGGTTGAGTTCATTCCAGCAACAAAACCTTGCTGTTTGCCAGCCGCTTTGGACAAAAAAGTTGTCAATGCCGGGCGCAGCAGATCGAATGCTAAGAAAATAAAGCATGTAACAAGCAAGACAACGATAAATCCTGACATAAATGTCGAAACGAAGGCTAATACTGCACCAACAATTAAACAAAGCTGGATAACCCTTTTTTCACCAAGCTTATTTACTAATTTACCGAACCATGCAATTTGAACAATAACAGCGAAAATGGAACTAATCGTAATAATTGTGGCAATATCCTTCGGTGTGAAGCCAAACTTATGATCAGAGAACAGGCTGAACACCGTTTCATAAGCAGATAAACCAAAGGCAAGAACAAACACAATGATAAAGGCAATCAGATAAATCGGATGTAGTGATTGTTTCAAGTCTTTCAAGAAGTTAGTTTTCTGACTATTTTCAGCAAGCTCAGCAAGCTCACTCTTAGACAACGGCTCTTTCAAAATAAAGACAGATGTGAATGCTGCCAGGAATGCAATCGCAGCAGCAAAGAAAAACGGCATTCGAATGCCAAAGTCAGCGATAAAGCCCCCTGCTCCCGGGCCAATAATAAAGCCCGTGCTGATTGCAGCAGAAACATAGCCCATCGCTTTTGATCTTTCCTGAATGGTTGTAATATCTGCAACATATGCCGTTACAGCTGGCATAATAAACGCAGCGCTGACACCACCCAATATTCTCGATATATATAATACTGCAACATTGGTTCCCAATCCGAAAATCAATTCAGACACTCCAAATATTACAAGACCGATAACAATCATCTTTTTTCTGCCAAACCGGTCTACCCATCTTCCTGCAAAGGGTGACACAACAAGCTGCGAGAAAGCAAACACAGCAACAAGATAGCCCATTGTGCTTCCTGTTATATGCATCATGTTCATGAAAGAAGGCATGACAGGAATAATCAAGCCTATTCCTAAAAATACGATAAAAAGATTGCTTAATAAAATAACTAAAACCATTTTTTGTTCTTTGATTGGTTTTTGCATATGCACTCACTTCCCTAGTAAGATGTAATCTTTTATTTGCGAAACCATTCTAACGAACGGTCGTTAGTTATCATACCAAATAAAAGCACTTTCAGCAATTACTCTTACTTTTTTACAACAATTTTTTTTAAAACAGCCTCTTTAGGATGCTACATATAGAAGAAATTATAAGGCTAATGGGTTTATGCCCATTAGCCTTATTTTGACTTTTCATGATGATAAAGAACAAAATCGTATTTGTTACCGTCTAGCTGATCTTGATAAAATTCAATTTTACTGGTTAAGATATTCATACTTTCCTGCAGCTCTTGTATTTGCTTTGCTAGAAGACTTTTCCGTTTTTCGAGAAGATCTTTTCTTTCTAAAATAGTCGATTCGCCTATTGCACGCCAATTTGTATATTGTTTCAGCTCTGTAATCGACATGCCGGAACTCTTTAAATGCAGCAAGAATTGAACCCAGCCAATATCCTGTTCTGTATATTCCCGCAGATTATTTTCATCTCGTCCGGGAGTTAATAGCCCTTCTTTTTCGTAGTATCTGAGCATGCTTGATGTTACACCGATAATCTTAGCAAACTCTCCAATAGAATAAGTCAAATGGTCCACCTCTATTTGTATATTGCTTTTAACAGCATTCACTTATGTAAATGCTTAAAAAAATAAACGATTTTCTTAAAAACTATCATCCATTCCCTTGCCTTAAAGTACACTTTAAGGTCTATACTTCATCTTGTAAAGCGATAGTTTAAGAAAGGAATGAGCTAAATGGCGGAAAAACAAACAGCTGGACGAGATTTATTAGGAGATTTTGCTCCAAAATTTGCTGAGTTAAATGATGATGTGCTATTCGGAGAGGTTTGGTCAAGAGAAAAAGAGCTCTCACCCCGGGACCGCAGCATGATAACAGTTTCCGCATTATTAGCAGGCGGCAACTTTGAACAGTTAACACCCCATTTGCATAAGGCAAAGGCTAATGGAATAACAAAGGAAGAAATCGCCGAAATAATTACACATCTTGCATTTTATGCTGGTTGGCCAAAAGCCTGGTCAGCATTCAACATCGCGAAATCAATCTACGAATCAGAAGAAGGCAGGTAATAATATGGAAAACGAACAGTTGAATTACAGCATCATTTTTCCACGAGGAGAAAAAGTAACAGCAAATTTTAGCGGGGATGCCTATTTACAGATGGTTTTCACAGACCCAAGTCCCCTTAATACTTCCATCGGTAATGTTACATTTGCTCCAGGTGCGCGCAATAACTGGCATTCACATAAAGTCGGGCAAGTATTGTTAGTTACTGGCGGCGAAGGCTGGTACCAAGAAGAAGGGAAAACGGCTCAGCTTCTTAAAGCTGGAGACGTAGTCAATATACCAGCTAATACAAAACATTGGCATGGGGCAACCAAGGACAGCTGGTTTGTCCATCTTGCTTTGACACCGGGAGAAACAGAGTGGCTGGAGCCTGTAAGTGATAGCACGTATAATTCTTTATAAGAAAAAGCGGACCGAACTCATGAATTCGGTCCGCTTTTTACTATTAGGCATTTTTGCTGTGTACTTGATTTTCCCTAAGCTGTTTAATGTCTTCTTTAGGCGGTAGCCCAAACATTCGGGAATACTCTCGGCTGAACTGGGACGGACTTTCATAGCCGACCTGGAAGGCAACTTCTGCTGCGTCTGTTGCTTCTGCCAATAAACGCCTCCTTGCTTCCTGCAGCCTTAAGTTCTTTTGGAATTGTATCGGGCTCATTGCTGTAACTTGTTTGAAGTACCGATGCAGTGTCGCCACACTCATATTTACCTTTTCCGCAAGCTCTTCTATCCGAAAAGCTTCGACGTAGTGACGTTTAATATACTCAATTACTTCCCTAATTCGATAGACTTGGCTTCCTTCTAACGCCATTTGCTCTAATATGTTTCCATGTGGCCCTTGCAAAACTAAATACAAAATTTCTTTCTTATAAAGTGGAGCCAGTACAGGTATATCCTGTGGTCTATCTAATAAACGGGCAAGGCGAGTTACTGCATCCAACAAAACTGGTTCTGCCTTGTCTATGAACATTGCTCTGTTCATCTTCTGGTTTGCTCTTTCATTTCTAGCTTCATCTAAAAGCGATAAAATTTCACTCGATGTAAATTCAAGCTTAAATGCCAAGTAAGGTATATCTTTAGAAGCTTTAATTACCTGTCCGGTTACCGGCAAGTGAACAGATGAAACAATATAGTCTTGAGGACCGTACCGGAAGCGGTCACTAGCAAGTAGCACTTCTTTTTCTCCTTGAAGAATGATGCAAAACGACGGTTTAAATACGGCATGAATTGGTTCAGTAATATCAGATTCTCGGATAAAAAATAATGACGGAATAGCTGTTTTATTTGAACCTTCACTATTTGTAAAACGGTTTATAAGCTTGCTCAGCTCATTCAATTGATTTGTTGATAGTTCTGTCATAACTGCCTCCTTAAAACCTCACGCACTATTAGTGATTATAAACCAATTCCTGTAATTTTAGTAAGTGCTGTGAGAGTATTAGGCAATCTTTTGCGATGATTAGGTTACCGGTACACTGTTTTTCTATACCATAATAAAGATACAGACATCCATATTTTACCTTGGATGAAAGGAGTAGTTTCAAAAAATGACAGAAATGCATTTTAACATTATTGCCATAACAGGATTTGCCCGCCCGGCATGTTTGTTAGTAAGCAGTGCCTCTATGTTTCAATCGCGAATTTTCCTCGAATATAATAACCGTTCAGTAAATCTACAAAACTCTCCCTGTGCCATAATGGAGGTTATGTCATTGGAAATAAAACCGGGAGCATATTTCAAGGTGTGGGCAGATGGTGCAGACGAACAGAAGGCACTGCAAGCAATCGCCAAAGCCTTAACAGAAGCATGGGGGCTTCTTCCTAATGAAGTCTAATTTTATACATAAAAAAGCAAGCGCTCTAAAGTTTGGTGCTTGCTTCCATCTATAGAGCGCAAAATGTAATTATTTAGGCAAAATTAACTTACATACCTGTATTCTAAACATTCTGACTGCAGTATATAATGAATCTATCTAAGCTAAGGAGGAATTCAGATGAAAAACAAAAACATGATTTTATGCGCAGAAAACTATAAGGGGCGCACTGATTCATAATTTTTCAGATGTGTATCCCCTTATATGAATTATTTAAATAATACATTTAAGGGGTTAAAACATGGATTTTCCTATAAAGAAATTTCTTTCCTATTATCAGCCATATTTAAAGCAGTTTTTTTCCATTCTAGCTTGTGCTTTGCTCGCATCAACTCTAGCATTGGCTTTTCCATTGCTTGTGCGCTATATTACAAAGGATTTTCTAGCTGGAAGTTATTCGGCCGGATTGGATCAGATATATTGGGTCGGCGGGTTAATGCTTGCATTGGTTATCGTGCAAAATCTTATCTATTTTTATGTTGATTATAAAGGGCATGAGCTTGGTGCTCGCATGGAAACAGACATGCGAAGTGAGCTGTTTGCGCATATGCAAAGTCTGCCTTTCAGCTTTTTTGATAAAGAAAAAACGGGTCAGCTAATGTCCAGAATTACCAATGATTTGCTGCTCCTCTCAGAGCTGTACCATCATGGACCGGAAGATTATCTGAAATACAGCGTCCGCTTTTTCGGCGCTTTCGTTATTCTGTTTCATATCAATGCAGCTTTAACTATTGTTGTATTTTGTTTTACCCCAGTTTTGGCTATATGTGCCTTCTTGTTTAATAAGGTGGTTAATAAAGCGTTACGTAACAACAAAGAACGGATTGCCGAGGTTAATGCTCAGGTTGAGGACAGTTTAGCCGGTATAAGAACAGTGAAATCCTTTGTTAACGAACAAGAAGAAATACTAAAATTCAACCAAAAGAACAGCTCTTTTTTTGAAAGCCGTAAAAACACATATAAAGCAGAAGCAACTTTCTATAATATTTTTCAAGTATTGCTCCAACTAATCACTGTAACAGTAGTCGTCATCGGCAGTGCCAAAATTACCAACGAAACATTAGACTTAGCTGATTTGCTGACTTTTTTGCTGTATATCAACTTTATGATTGAACCTGTTTCTCATCTTGCACATATGAGCACACAGCTACAAGAAGGGATTACAGGCTTTCAGCGATTTATGGAAATTATGAAAACCAAACCTGAAGCAGAAACACAAAGCTTACCCAGAGCTGTCATAGCTGGAAAAGTGGAGTTCCGCCATATTTCCTTCCGCTATGAAGACCGTTTGCATAATGTTTTCGAGAATTTGTCTTTGTGTATACAGCCAGGTGAGTATGTCGCTTTAGTTGGGATGTCAGGAATCGGAAAGACATCATTATGTTCCCTCATCCCCCGCTTTTATGATGTGTCAGAAGGCAAAGTGCTCGTAGATAATATGGATGTCCGAGATTATAAACTCGATTATTTAAGAAGATCAATTGGCATTGTCCAGCAAGATGTTTATCTATTTACAGGCACCATTCTAGATAATATTCGCTATGGCAAGCCTGCTGCAACGATAGATGAAATAATCACAGCCGCAAAGCATGCTGATGCCCATGATTTTATTATGAACTTACCGAACGGCTACCACTCTGAAATAGGTCAACGAGGCATTAAGCTGTCTGGTGGCCAAAAGCAGCGCCTCAGCATTGCCCGAGTTTTTCTGAAAAACCCGTCCATTCTTATTTTTGACGAAGCGACAAGTGCCTTGGATAACGCAAGCGAAGCAGTTGTCAAGAAATCGTTGGAAGCGTTAACAAAGAATAGGACTACGATTGTAATCGCACACCGCCTGTCAAGCATTCGCAATGCAGACCGAATCATCATTTTAAATAAAGATGGTATTTTAGAGGAAGGCTCACATGATAAGTTAATTCGAAACAATGGAACATATGCCCAGCTTTACTCGCGACAATTCGATTTGAATTAGCTGCAAAAAAAATCAGCTTCCATAATATTGGCAGCTGATTTCTCATTAAATTGATTTTATTTAAACATGTAAAAACCATCTATATTTACGATAACATCATTAAATGTTATATTAATAATAAGTTAACCATATATTCTTTATGGTTAACTTATTATTTTTACGGAGGATTAGAATGATGTATAAATTGCGAGGTCATCATCTTTTTTGTCTATTAGGATACAGAGGCATGGGATATTCAGAGGAATATGTAAAAAACATGACAAAACTGCATCAAACATTGAGAAATAATCCTCATACATATATTCAAATCGTAAATGAACCTGATCATTTATGCGAAAAATACCCAAACTCAGGGAAGTATCACTGTCAGGATCCACATATATATGAAAGAGATGCTGCCATTCTCAAAAAGTTAGGCCTTCAAATTGGCGAGATACTGCAGTGGCGGAATATTGAAGCAGCTGTTCGAAATCGAACTGTGCCTGCCGATATTCAAGTAGTATGTGAAACATGCTCTTGGCGTTCATACGGGGTCTGTGAGGAAGGCATTCAAGAGATGCATGATGGGAAGAGACTGCGGGAAATAAACTAATCAATGCTGCAGTATCTTTCCTCCTTTTTGGTTTCAAAAGCGTATATTAATTAATGTCTCCTAAATATACAGGTGTGGTGATATTTTGTGTATAGTTAATAATTTGTTGAAGCAGTTCTTTCGGATATATCCTGTAGTCAAGTAACTTATCGATAGGCAGCCATTCAAGACCGACTTGATTAGTGTCAGGATTTGCTGGTTTTGTTTTTTCACTTTGACCATTTTCTATATTACAAATAAAATAATGCTCAACTTGATGGAAGTCATAATCAAACGAAGCATGCTCATGGTTTTTGCCGATATATTCGCGAATAAAAACCAATGAACCGACTTCCACTTGTTCCCCGACTTCTTCCAGGCACTCTCTTCTAACGGCCTGTTCCAATGTTTCACCGTGCTCCTGCCCGCCGCCTGGGAATAAATAAAAATACCCTTCGTCGTCTTGATTCTTCGTTAACAATAACTTGTCATTATCTATGATTATTGCTTTAGCTGAAATCCTTATATTCATTACTACTTCCGCTCCTGTTTTATGTTAGTAAATATCCTAGCTGTTATTTCTTCCAGCTGTAATGTACCATCGATTACTATATCAGCGCTTGGCTTTACTTTTTCAACCATGACTTGATATGCGCGTCTGCCTTCATTCAAGTAACTTTGACAATTTGTTCGTATTTCAGTAATAGAGCTAAACTCATCACGAACTATCCTTCGGGCCATCGCAATATCTAACGGAGTGTCTATGTAAATAGATAAATCTATCAAATGCTGCAACTGGGTATTAAGAGTGGAGAACGGATAATCTAAAATAATAATTTCAACCGCTGGATTTTCAAGTGATGAGCAAATATCGACAACAATAGGTAGAACATCCCAATCATTATAATCTCCACTATTCTTGGCCCATTCCCCAAAGTGATGCGGTCCTTTTAACTCATAGTCATCAAAATGAATAAGTTGCACTCCTTTATTCCACTTAGCTGCTAAGTGCTTTGCTACTGCCGTTTTGCCGCCGCCAGACACAGCAGCAATAGAAATAACGTAAGGTTTATGTTTCATAGGTTTTCCTCCACCGCTCTATTAAACTCAAAGCGCTTCTGGCAAACGCTCTTTATACATGGTAATCGCATCCTTATTTTCCTTAAGGACAGCAAGTACCTTCGGATGTGGATGAACGTATATGACAGGATAGTCTACTTCACCAAGCTCCTCGTTGATAGTAAAAGCTAGTTTTTCCTTTTCAATGGAAAACTGAGCATTAACCCCTTTTTTATTGCCTCTGGCATCCAATCTAATCCATTTTGAAAGGGATTTTATATACACAGCGTTTAATGCGTGCACACAGTATCCTTCTTCAGGAGTTTGAAACAGCAGCAGCCTCTGGTAACAAAAGCCTGTTGGAATTCCTTGTGACCGCAGAATTGCTGCTAGCAAATGCGACTTAGCATAACATATGCCTTGTTTATTTGCCAACACATCTGAAGCAGCACAAGTTACGAGCTTTCCTTGTATATCCCACGAATGATAAATTTCATCACGAACAAACTCAAAAGCCTTTTTAACCTTCTCCAAGTCTGTATATGTATTAACAAACAGCTCCTCTGAGGCAGCTTGAATGAGAGGATGAGAAAAATCAACTTCAACTTGTTCTTTTAAATAATCTTGAAGATTACTAGATTCCAGAATGAGATTCATAACTATCCTCCATATCTATTTAGGAACAATTACATTAACTTACTATAAAAATATTCATTCTTTTATTTTGCTGGGATTTTCCACAAACGAACCAATAATATACCCGCAATCTGCACAATAGTATGACAGGATTGGCGAAGGCTCGCTTCTTCTATTTTCGTAAGCGTACATATGCAAAGCATTAACACCTGATGCGATAATCCCCTTCTTGATGTCACTTCCGCTGCAATTCGGACAGCTTGATTGATTCATATTCCCCACTCCAATCGAGGTTACTTGCTTCCTTGCAATAATCATACAAATATTGGTAGGTTTTAGTCAACCATATAAAAAGGGAACTGACTAAGTTCCCTTTTCCCCCCTTATATTTCTGTTTGCATATGACTAATCTTATAACTTAATACTGTTTTTAATTTTGCTGAAGCTGCCTTTCTCGCATCAGATAAATATATTTCCCGGTGTTCAAGGGATATTCTCTCTAAGTTATTATTCTTAGTAAACTCATGCATTATCGCGAAGGTTTCGGGTTCATTATCATATGGACCTACATGGAGCATCTGCACACATTCTTCTTGTTCTGCTGTTTGGAAATATGCATACTCCAGATAAGGATGAGGCTTCTTTTTCTTTACTTGTTCCATTACTAATTGGGCTAATTCTTCTGATACAAAGTCCGGCTGCCTGATCATAATCGTGTATAAAAATTCATCTTTATTTAATTCCTGCAGCTGCCTGCCTTTTTCTGTTAAGCTCCATATCCCTTCTAAAGGATAAACAGTATATTCGAAATACCCTTGAGGTGTATAGCCGCCTTTTGGCATCATCCGAATTGCATATGCAAGGGAATATAAGACCTTAATCTTTTCTGCAAATTCTTCTCCATTCGGATTTCCTTGTCCATCTATCATAAAAAACTTTTGCTCTGGAACAGTCACAAGCTCTGGTTTTGCTTTTGGCAAGTACAACCCCTTTTCATGTTTTCGCCATTCATGCTTCAAAGTGCCTGATCCTCCTTTTGTTGAGTAATTTTAGCGCCAATTGTAGATGCTCTGATTATCTTTAATTTCGCTAGAGTCTGCAGCTGTTCCGGTGTTCCAGAAACAACGGTACCTCTTGCCTTAATATCCGTAACAGATGGGGCAGAGGTTTTGTTAAGCGCTGTTAAAATAAGCTGAGCTTCCTTGCGATATGTCTCTTCCTGCATTTGTTTTGCTAGCTTATTAAGAAAAAGCTGCCCTTTTATTTCGAAGCCAGACCCATTTACTGGAAAACCGATAGCCGAATGCCCTTCCACATATGTGGTGTAATCTTCTGATTGTCCTTCCTCTTCTTTTAATTTTTTATCAACCGCTGAATCCAATTCGACCCATAGCCAATTAACATGCTTGGTGCCTAAAATATCTTCCAGCTCTGTTAATGAATAAGGCTTATCAAAGGAAATTGCGGCCTCCATCAATGTGTTTGTATCTTCTGTAACTGCTTTGTTCAGTTCTTGAGGAAGTGTAGCATATTCTACTTTCGGATCAAAAAAAAGCAGTTCATTACTTTCTTCGCCCTCAACCTTCTTCTCTGCGGAACTTATCAATTCCTCACTCCCAAGAACGTTTACCTTTTGCTCCATTGAACCAGACAAAATAATCTGATTTCCAACCTTTTTTTCCATTTGAAAATACGCAACTGCACTTAATAAATGATACTCCTTTCCATTACTCTTCCATTCTGTATTTGCACCCTTCACTTCATTTAAGACCATATTTTCCTGTTCCACTTGCCTTTTTAGATTAAGTATTGCTGCTGTGTAAATACAACCTATGATAATACATAATGCGATACCACCTATTAATAGCTGTCTATTTTTACTAATAGAAAGTTTCGTTAAAGTCATTCCTTTACATTCCCCCCTTTAATTAAGCTGCTTTTTTCTATCATATCTTATCTGATGGTAAGCGTCTTCACTTTAGCAAAAAATGCCATATAATATTCATATTTTTCGCCAGCTTGGCAAAGAGTACACACCATTCCACCCTAATTTCCTTCCACTATTTTTGTAAATTCATCCAATGAGGTTGTGTACTTAATATAAATACGAGGCAGCAGATACTCCCCATCTTTCAAGCCTTCGTTAGCGTAATAGGCAGGAGTTGTAGTAAGTCCAAATTTATAGTACCTCTTTGCTTGCTCCATAACGCTACTGTTAAAGCTCCCATACGGATAGGCAACTGCTATCACTGGTTTGCCAGTAATCGTTTGAATAGTGTCTCGCGATCCTTTTAGTTCTGCTCGATAGTTTGTTATTTTTGTTAAATCAGGGTGTGTTGCTGTATGAGACTGGATGGAGATAATCCCAGAATCAGCAAGTTCTTTTAGTTCTGCCTTCGATAACCGATTAGAGCGACCAATAAAATCTGCGATAACAAAAAATGTTGCAGTCGGTTGGAATTGCTCTGTTTTCAATTTCCGAAAAATCTTATATACTTCCCAGTTATTTTTGTATCCATCATCAAATGTAAGAAAAATCGGCTTGTTAACCTTTGAAATGTCCTGCCAGCGCTCAAATGTTAATAAAGTGAAGCCAGCTTTTCGTAAATATTCAATTTGCTTTTCAAAGTTTTCAGGAGTAACATACAACTCTTTGGAGCCTTGTCCGGAAAATTCGTCAATTGAATGATAAATTAAGATTGGCACTTTTTGTTGAGCGGAAACAGAAGGTGGTATAACAAGGATGGTAAAAAGGAAAAGAAATATTCTAAGCATTTTCATCAATACAACCTCACCTTATTTTCTTTTTCTGTAGTTTCTCGCTATTAGTGGCTAATTATGTTTAGCCTTACTAGATAAGGTAATGGTCAAAGAGAAAATTTCAGTAGGTTAAATCTGTTATTAATGTTAATATTTTGTATAAGGAAGGAGCGTTTCCTATTTGTACAAACACAAACTTAATACAATAATAATTACAAGCATTTTTATTCTCATCATTGGTGTATTAGCTATTAACTTGATTGTTAAAAATCATCAGGAAAATAACCTTATTATTGAGAAATGTTTTGATCATTTCGAGAAGGTTGAGTCGGTAGTAATTAAGAAGGATAGTTTCTGGTCTCCAGTTACTTGTGAAAAAAAATAGATATATTACCTCAATAATCAGTGGGTAAGAAACTATAGAAAAGGAATCAATCAGCATTCTTCCAAAAAAAAGCCTGTGCACTGAAGCACAAGCTTTTTTTACTAACTAATTTATTTACGGATTGTTTTTAGAGCAGTAGACCATGGAATTACTTGGTCTAGCATTTGGTTAACAGAATCTGCTTGCACTTCTTTCGGTTTAAATTCTGTGCCGTTTTCAAAATCAGTGAACAAGGACAATGCTGGATGAACACGAACATCTGCAACTAGCAGCTCACCTAAAATGCCGCGTAAATGTTCTGCAGCGCGTGCTCCTCCGACTGAGCCGTACGATACAATTCCTGCTGCTTTGTTATTCCATTCATCACGCAGGAAGTCTAAAGCATTTTTTAAAGCACCTGTAATGGAGTGGTTGTATTCCTGCACAATAAACACGAATCCATCTTGTTTAGCAATAATTTCTGACCATGCTGCTGCACCTGATGCGTCTGCTCCTGGCTCACCAAGGAATGGCAATTTATAATCTGCAATATCAATGATTGTGTAGTTTGCGTCACCGCGTTTGTCTGCTAGTTCTTTTACCCATGCTCCTACTTGTGGACTTACACGTCCCTCACGAGTTGATCCTAATACGATTCCAATATTTAATTTTTCCATTTTTACTACCTCCTCTTGTTTTGTTCCAAATAATTTATTGAAAAAACCCATGTTCATTCCCCTTTTATTACAAGTATTCTTTGTCTATTTCTAAATTGCTGCGAACAGTGTTAATCGGGCGGACAAGCTTCTCAATCTCTTCCCGTTTTGATTCAAAAAATGGTGGCAGTGATAATTTTTCGCCGAGTGTTTCATATGGCTCATCCCCCATAAACCCAGGCCCATCTGTTGCTAGTTCGAATAATATTTGTGGTGCAACATTAGAGTACAGTGATCCGAAGTAGTAGCGCTCTACAAACCCGGAGTTTGGCAACTTAAAGCTTGCTAAACGGCTTTGCCACTGATCTAATTCTTTGCGATCGGCAACGCGGAAGGCAGCATGGTGAACAGTACCGAAGCCTTGTCTTGCTTGTGGAAGGGTATTATTGAATTCCACAATAACTTGTGCTCCGTTGCCGCCTTCTCCCATTTCAAACAGATGGAAGGAGCCTTCCTGAGCTGCTTCTCTCATTAAAAATACTTTTTCTAACACTTCTTTGAAATAATCAAAGTAAGAGGTGCGAACAAAGATTGGGCCAAGTCCAGTAATAGCATTTTCCAATGGAACTGGACCATTTTGCCAAGGTGTACCTGCTGCAACCCCTTCATTCTGTTCATCTGAAATCAACTGATATTGCTGGTCATCAAAATCAGCAAATGAAAGTATCTTTTTCCCAAATTGTTCTTGAATACCTTTATGCTTCACATCGTATTTGTCAAAACGTTTCACCCAATACTCAAGAGCTGCATCTGTCGGCACGCGGAAGGAGGTTTTGGAAATCTCGTTTGTGCCATGCACTCCCTTTGGAATACCAGGGAAATCAAAGAATGTCATATCTGTCCCAGGACTTCCAACATCATCAGTAAAGTATAAATGATATGTTTGAATGTCATCTTGATTGACTGTTTTTTTCACGAGACGCAATCCTAAAACGTATGTGAAAAATTCATAAATTTTTTCAGCGCTGCTAGTTATAGCGGTAATGTGATGAAGTCCTTTTAACTCATTCATGTAAGTTATCCTCCTATTTTTTATCTCGATTTCGAGATATGAGCGAAAAAAATATAAATACCTTTAATTAAAATATCTCTAATTCGTGATAATTATAACATTAACTGTTATTACGGTCAATACTAGTGTACCTCTAAATTTTCATTATAAACTTAATGCAAATGCTCCTGGACCAATTAATGCAAGTCCTATTGCCACAACTATTAGCATTAGGTTATATTCAAACCCGCCACCACCAGCAGCGAAGCCTTTAGAACCATGCACCTTTACAATTGCTCCTGCCATAATAATGGTTATAATAACTGCTGCTACAGGTAAAAACAAACCGAGAATCATTAAAATCCCACTTACAAATTCGCCCAGACCGCTTAAAAACGCTGCCGGAATACCTGGCTTTACACCGATTGACTCAAACCATCCGCCTGTTCCTTTAATACCATGTCCTCCAAATAAGCCAAACAGCTTCTGAGATCCATAATATAAAAACACAATTCCAACCATTATTCTAATTATAAGCAAACCTACATCTTCCATTACTATCTTCTCCTTTTTTATTCCATTTTATTTTACGAATGCTATCTAAAAACCTGGCGGGTGAAGCCATTGAAATGGCTTCTGCCCTGTTAATCAAGTGGTTTTACTTCTATCGGAATAAGCACTTTTTCAAGCTGTGCTCTATGCTGCTCGTATTGAGCTGGCAGCTTTAAACTCTCTCCCATTGTTTGTTGAGATTCATCATGCGCAAATCCTGGAGGATCTGTTGCAATCTCGAATAAAATTTCTCCGTGTTCTTTAAAGTAAATGGCATTAAAGTAGTTTCTATCACGAACAGCTGTTACTCCATAACCATTGTCTGCAATATATTCCTGCCAATCTAAGTGGTCTGCGTCATCAATAGCACGCCATGCAATATGGTGGACTGTTCCGACTCCCATCTGACCGCGGCCAATAGATGTTAATTTCAGATCGATGATACTACCAATATCAGCTGTTGCACGGTAGCGGGCAAAATCTCCTTCTTTGCCGACTAATTCAAGACCCATCACATTTTCCAGCAAGTCAGCCGTTTTTTCTGGCTGTGCGGATAATAAAGTAGCTCCAGCAAAACCTTTTATTGCGACTTCTGGAGTCACGCCACCAAAAGTCCATGTGTTTGTTTCTCCGTCTGCTCTTTCGACTATTTCTAGATGAAGACCATGTGGGTCATCGAATTCAAGATACTGTTCTCCAAATCTCTCCATTTTAGTAAATGGTATTTGGAAACTTTCCAGCCTTTTTTCCCAGAATGCCATTGCTCCTGCTGGCACTGCATACGCAGTAACACCAACTTGCCCATCTCCGATTACTCCTTGTTTTGCTCCGGCCCATGGAAAGAAGGTGATGATGGTACCAGGTTTTCCTCCTTCATTACCAAAGTATAGATGATATGTTCCTGGATCATCGAAGTTGACTGTTTGCTTTACTAATCTTAAGCCTAGAACCCCTGCATAAAAGTCTACATTTTCTTGTGGATGGCCGACAATTGCTGTAATGTGGTGAATTCCCATTGTTTTTTTGCTCATTATTTCTTCCTCCGCTTCATTAATTCATAATCTTTAGCATTTTCCATTTCATTGTTTACTTACACTTGTAATTGCATCCACTGTTAAGTGAATTTATTTCGAATTCGAGATATTTAACAAAAATAAAAGCAAAAACTTTTTTGTTTATCTCGATTTAAGATATCTTGAATATGAGATAATAATAAAACAAATATTAGTAAGTGTCAATACAAAAAAAACTTTTTTAAGGATTAATCAAAATAAACTGGCTCATTAGCGTTATAATGATGTTTAAAAGCTATCTGGATTTGTGCTTCTGTATTTCTTGGCAGAGATAAAGGCGGCAACGCATCCTCCGCAAAAAATTGAACTTCACTTGTTTCTATTCCAACCTCAGCATTTCCGCCAATAATTTTACAGTTTATTAGTATCTTATATACATGTGAAGGAGACGGTGGATGGCCATGAAATTTCTTATCAAACACAGCCATTAATTTTGTTGCTTTCACATCAAACCCCGATTCCTCTTTCACTTCTTTAACAGCCACTTCACTTGGTGACAGTCCAATATCTCCCCAGCCGCCAGGTAGCGCCCATTTACCGTCAGTCTTTTCTTTCACCAATAAGATTCTGTTATTTTTAAACACAGCTGCTCTAATATCTACCTTTGGGGTGGCATACCCTGTTTCATTGGCAAACAAGTCTTTAATAATAGTGGAATCCACCTCTGTATGCATAGCCATTATCTCTACACTTATTTTACGGATTGCTTCGAACCTTTCTATATCATATACATCCTTTGAATACGATAAGCCTGCTTGGGAAATCGCTTGTAGTTGCTTCGACCATTCCAGCCATTTAGGTTCCATTTACTTACCCCCTTATACTCTTATTAAATATGTAGTCATTTCCTTAATGATATTTTTACCAGCACTAACGAAGCTGTAAACATGACAGAAGGAAATTTGGCTGTTATTAGCTGTTTTATAGCTGCCGTTAGCGGCGGCCGTACTGCCATGTGTAATAATATGATGGATTCCGACTTCCACTATGTTATCAGTGCAATTTTTATTGAAGCTATCTAATACTTCTTTTTTTCCACAAATTCTGTCACTCCCTGCTATTGTCCAAATAATATCAGCAGCGAAAGTTGCTTCCAGCTCAAAAATGTCTTTTTTTGCGGAAGCTATAAGATGATTTTGGATAAAAAGCTTCTTAGGGGAGTTCCCACAATCTTTTGCACTCACTACTTTCATGCTACCCCCCCTTATTAATTAAATGCCCCAGAACTATACTTATCCACCAACAATGACTGAATATATTCTCTGCATTCAGCAGACAAAAATGATCTTTTGGCATGTATAAGATCTCCGTACGGCATAGCTCCGACAAATTTCACCTCGCCGGCAAAGTTTTTCTCTAAGTTAGCATCAAAACCTGCTAACTTTACAAATATAGTTTGCTGACCTGTCTTTTCAAAGTCTATTATGGTCAGCTCATGATGACGTGCTTGTGACATTTGTTACCCCCTGATTGAAATTACTCCTATATGTTCATTTTATAAAAAGGCTATATCAACATTATTATGTTCAGGCGCGGGATGCAAGCAAAAATAACAAATTTCTTGGTTTTAATCCTTCGCAGCTTATGTAATATTCCACATTTTGTATTTTTTGATAGATTTTAATAAAATTTATAGTTTGCCGGCAAAAAATCAAAGAGCCTTTTACACACAAAAGGCTCTTTTCATGGAGATAAATTTATCCTTCTATTTGAGTTTTCACTCGTCTTGGTTTCAGCTTAATATTCACAAAACAGATACTGATGATGATACAGATAAGTCCAAGCACAAGCTTGAAAGTAATCGATTCATTTAAAACGATAGAGCTGCAAAAAATCGCAATCAGCGGGATGAGAAAGGTGTAGGAACCTACTTTGCTTGCTTCTCCAGAGCCTACTAGGGTGAAGTAAGCAAGCCACCCAAAGGCGATGACAAAGATGGAAATGAACAGCAAATTAGCAATAAACAGCATTTGCCACTCAATACTTGACCAGCTTTCTATGCTTGAACCTACACCTAACAGGAAAAGCCCTCCAATGAGGAGCTGCATTGTGACCATCCAAATAGAATCAACAGAACTACCTGTCTTCTTAACAAATACAGTTCCTAATCCCCAGCCAATTGCTGAACCAAGCGCAAGTAGAATACCAAGCATAGAGATATCACCTGTTAACCCGCCAGTACTGATAATGGCAACACCAGCAAAGCCAAGTATCAAGCCGATGATTTTCCACCCGTACATAGACTCTCCAAGCCAAATCCATGAGAATATTCCCAGCAGAACTGGTTCAATAAAGACGATGCTTGAAAATAATCCAGCTGGCATATAGCCTAAGCCTACTGTTTGAAATCCGTAAAATATGATGATGTTTAATATTGCAGAAATTACGTATAAGTGCCATGTTTCTTTAAATCTTAATTGCTTTATTCTTGGCAATGCAAACACAAGCAATATCAATCCTCCAAGTACTGTTCTAATTCCTGCAAACAGCAATGGAGGTGTGTAGCTAAGCGCCATTTTAGATAACGGCCAGTTGACTCCCCAGACAATAACGAGAAAAGTCAGAAGCAATACTGTTCTTGTTCGAGATATTTTATTCATCGGTTTAACCTCTCCCCTATGTTTAAAAGCAGTATTTCTCCCATGAAAAGAGTATCTCAAACGTGTTCAGACTACAAATAATACGCTCTATTGTGATTTTTACACAGGCTGTTTTGTCTTTAGTTCAACTTGCTGCTTCCTTTTTGCTTTTCCTATCTTATCTGTGTTCATACTTGCGGTCAACACGCCACAAAGCACAAGTAATGCCCCTACATATCCTTGCAGGCCGATATTTTCCTGGAGAAAAACAAAGGCAAACACGGCTGCAAAAATCGGCTCCAGCGCAAATAAAAACCCTGTCATTTCAGGTGTAGTATGCTTTTGCGCAATCGGCTGCATTACAAATCCATATGCAGAACAAATCAGCGCTAAACCGAGAATTGCCAACCAATCCATCCCCGCTTGAGGCAGCGTGAGATTACCAAATAGGAATATCCCGCTAATCGCAGCATAAATGGCCGCAAAACCAAGCTGATACACACCGAGCTTTAATGGATCTGCTACCTTTATAAAGCGGTTTGTCACGATAATATGCACTGCATAAAAAAGTGCTCCAGCTAAACAGTAGAGAGCTCCAGCTGACAAGGCAAAGTCATCGCCTAATGACAGAAGCGAAAGTCCGATAGACACAATGATAACTCCTAAAGTAATCTTTGTACTTGGCCATTTCCGATTAATAATTGCTTGCAAAACAGGAACTAAAATCACTGTTGTGCTAGTCAGGAAACCTGCAGTGGATGCGGTGGTGCTTTTCATTCCAATTGAAAGAAACATAAAAATTCCTAATAAAAGCAATCCTGTAATCATACTATTTTTCAATGTCTTCCTATCTATTGGAAAAATCCGTTTTGAAAACAATAAAGCCATTACGATAAATGCAATCCCAAATCGCAGGGACACCATTGTCATAGGTGATACGGTATCAGCCAAAAGCTTCATAAAAATATATGAAGTTCCCCATCCCATCGAGACAGTAGCTAAAATCAAATTTGCCTTTTTTTGTGTCATAGTGCCTAAGCCCTTCCCTCTACTTATATTCTTCTGGATTTATATTAGCAACTGTATTTACATTAGTAAAACGAATATTTATAATTTAACCATTAGAAACCCTAATGCTTTAGGAGGGATGGAAATGAATCCATATTACGCCTTTATCAAAGCGATTGAAACAGGCAGTTTTACGAAAGCTGCCGAACAGCTTGGCTATACGCAATCAGCCGTCAGTCAAATGATACATACACTTGAAAAAGAGCTTTCATCTACATTAATCATACGATCTCGAACAGGGATAACACTGACCCCTGACGGAGAAGAACTTCTCCCATTCATCAGGAAAATATATAATTCTCATCGAGAGCTGATTGAGAGACGAAAAGAAATGGAAGGTCTTGAAAGCGGGCTTATACGGATTGGCACCTTTTCGAGTGTCTCCAGCCAGTGGCTACCAAGACTAATGAAGGATTTTAAAGAGAATTATCCAGCTGTTCATTTTGAACTGCATCAAGGAGATTATACGGACATCGCCAATTGGATTAAAGAAGGAAGTGTCGATTTTGGCTTTGTAAATCCATATGGAATAACAAATCTGACAATAATCAGATTACAAGCTGATGATATGCTTGCTGTCTTGCCAGTAGATCATCCATTGGCAAGCCTTGATCGTATTCCCCTCCACAGCTTGACCGAAGATCCCTTCATTCTGTTAGAGGAAGGTGAAGTCAGTGAAGCTTTGACTACTTTTGAGCAACACCGTTTTGAACCAAATATTCACTACCACGTACATGATGACTATACGATTATGTCCATGATAGAACAGGGACTTGGCATTTCTATTTTGCCTGGTCTTGTGCTCCAAAGATGCCCTTACCGCATCAGCACAAAACCACTCATCCCTTCTGTTGTACGCACCATCAGCCTTGCATACAAAGACAAACGAGTACTGCCGATTGCCTGCAGGCATTTTATTGATTTTGTATTAGAGAGATATCGGGAGCCTAAAGTCATTAAAAAATAGAATTAAAAACAGAGACAATTTGAAGAATTGTCTCTGTTTTAGTTCATAGAATAGTAAACTTATTTAATCCCTTGCTGAATCGCTTTCCAAAAGCTTGTTGATTCATGGCCAAGTGCATAGACTGATACACCGCCAAGTTTATATTTTTTTACGAGTTTTGTTTTCTTCTCAATGGTTAATACATTTTCATACCAGACAACATGCTTTTGCTTCTGATTATCATTATAAGTAAAAAATACAGACGCTGTCACTTTATCATATGTAGGTTTTACTTTATGTTTTTTCAAAAGCTCCTGAATATAATCCCACTGCACTAGTTTATTTTGTGCAGAGTCATCCAGATTCCAATCATATCCATACGCTGGAATCCCCATAAGTATTTTCTTTGATTTTATATTTTTTATTGAATAGTCCAATGTATCCTGTAACCAATCTCTACTTGCTATAGAGCCAGAATCTCCCCAAGAACCATGTTCATCATACGTCATCACTTGAACATAATCGGCATATTTGCCAATTTGTTTGTAATCATACGGCCAAGTCCAATCATTCTTCTTATCATCGGATGATTTTGCCGGCACAGATACCATTGTTTTCACTTTTTCTTTATGCAGAGCGGAGGAGGCTGCTTTAATAAGATTAGAATAGTTTGAACGATCAATTGGGTTAATTGCTTCAAAATCGATATTAACTCCGCTATATCCATTTTCCTTCGATAAGCTTATCAGTTGTTTTATAAATCTATTCTTTGCTTCCTTATCCGTCATAACTATATGTGCTAACTCTGCATCAAAATCAGTTTCCCCAAAGTTAGAAATAACTGCATATGTTTTTATCTGCTTCTTTTTTGCATACCCCAGTTCATTTTCTGGTGTCGCTCCTACTATATAGCCATTTTCATTAAATGAAAAAGTATCTGTCGCTATCGTGTTTATATATTTATGAAAGGATGTCAGTGATTTATAAGAATCATTATCTCCAGTTGTATAGCCAAGGATCATTTCCTTATCTCCTTTAGCTTTAGCATTATTATAAATATAGGCACTAGCCACCATTGCTGAAACAGCGAAAATAATTATAAATATCCACGTTTTTTTCAAGTTTTTTCCTCCATTACTGCTTACATTATCCGAATAGTAATATTTTACCGTAAGATGTTAGGTTGGGGCTTATATGAAAGTAAAAAAAGAGGTTTTATCCATTTACATATCCTAATAGTTAAAGGTCATCAGGGAATTCTGATGACCTTTAACTATTAAAATATCCAATTATAGCACGGTTTTTCAGTTTTATTATTATCTCCTAGTAAAGGAAGAATTGTCAGCATATTCGCTAGAGCGACAGCATCCATGGAAAATACTTGGTAATACACAGATCAATCATTTCAGCTAGTCGGATTACTATAGAAAATATTAGCTGTTAAACTGTCCATTCATATTGAATATCAGGTAGATTCTCTTCATTTTCATGTCCTCTGCCAATGATCCTAAAACCATTCTTCTCATAAAAACGTTGTGCGTTTACATTAACTTCAAATGTATATAATGATAATTTCCCACTGGATTGTTCTTTTGCCTTGTCTAATAATGTTTGACCTATCCCGATTCCTTGATAGTCCAGATGGATATAAAGCTGGCTTATTTCCCTATCATTATAGGCAATCATTCCAACGATTTTGTTATCGGCTATCGCCAATTCTATTTTATATTTGTCAGGCAATATATCATTTAAAAAGGTAATCTGGTTTTCCATACTATGAACTTCTTTTTGACCAATAGCTTTTTCCTTGCTGTCTCTCCACATCTTGACCGTCTGGTCAGCATACATAGGATGGTAAGGGCTTATGATGTAGTTGTGTCGGGCCATACTACGATACCTCTTCTCTC
The DNA here is from genome assembly GCF_022049065.2 of Niallia sp. Man26. Lineage (NCBI taxonomy): Bacteria > Bacillati > Bacillota > Bacilli > Caryophanales > Bacillaceae > Niallia > Niallia sp. Man26. The sequence goes on along the minus strand of NZ_CP095744.1, from coordinate 1,281,357 downwards.
CGTTTCTATTTCCTCTTCCCATATTGTTTTTTGAGGAGATACTTATTTTAACGAGTTATTTTTCCATTACTGCAAAATAGTTTTCTTCATTATCTGCAAAGTTAAATACTCGGCCAGATGGCATATTTACAATCTCGCCAACTGTTATTTTTTTGTTTACTAACTCACTGTATAATTGATCAAGATTGTCTGTGAAAAACATTAAAGATGGTGTAGCAAGATTTAATCCTGGCGACATTTTAGCAACGAATTCTTTATTATGCAAAATGATGCTCGTTTCCGCTCCTTCTTTTGGAGCAATTTCAATCCATCTCATTCCTTGATTGTTGTTTTCTTCAGAGATTACAGCAAACCCTAATTTTTCTGTCCAGAAGTTCACTGCCTCATCTTGGTTATGAACATATAACATAATTTGACCGACTCTACTAAACATTTACCTTTCACTCCTTTTAAAAGACTGTGTTTATAAACTAATATTCTTTTTTATAGAGTAAAAATCCTTCATTAACCTTTCCTGATAAAAAGGCTTCCCAACTCTGGAAAGCCCCAATACGTTACCGTATAAATTTATTTGATGTTACCCTTTCTTTATTCCAAAGTAATCTCAACATCTCCATCATTTGATTGAACGGTTAGCGTATCCTCTCCATTTACGGATTTAGACGCTTTGGAGACTATTTCTGTTCCATTAATAGTAATATCACCAAAATCATTGTCGATATCATAACTCAATTCTGATTCCTTGTTTGCTAATGCCAAGTTAATATCGCCAAATTTAGAATCTATGATTGATTGACCTAATAATTTACCTTTTATGTTGATATCGCCGTCTTTACTTTCGAGCTTAATGTCATGACTTGTAAAATCGCTTAAGTTAGTATCGCCAAACTGGTTAATCACACTTGCATTTTCTGTAATATCAATTTTACTCAACTCGGCATCTCCATCATTTATTTGGATAGCTAATTGGGCTGCTTCAATATTCGAAGCGGTAATATCGCCAAATTTGTTTTCAATCGCTAATTTATTTGATTTAACATTCTTTATTACGACATCACTATCATTAGATGCAATCTTAAAATTATTTGTAGTCACTCCATTAATGTTTGTATCTCCAAATTTACTAACAATATAAACGTCGTCAAACTCTGTACTTTCAGGAATATAAACTTTGATCTTCGTTTGTTGGATGGCCCCAGAAAAATTCATACTAAATGTAATTGCTGGAAAAGCTGTTTTATCGTTAATAATTAGTGTGTTATTTTTAATTTGATGGGTTATTTCACTGCCTTCCATTCTGTCTATTTCCAGTTTGTACTCATTAGAAGGAATTATCTCAATATCAGCATCAGCCAGATCAACTTCAAGATTTTTAAATTCATTTAATACCCATTCCTCATGCTTTCTATCTTCTAGTCCAACTGCTTTTAAGCCAGTTTCTGTTTTTATAATCGATAATTTTGCACCAGAGAAAAAGCCAATAGCAGCAAGAAGGATGCCGAGCACAATTAATCCGCTGGCAATTATCGTAATCCGTCTTACAGGTTGTTTCATTTATATTTCCTCCTTGCGTTTCATGCTAAATGTATCGAGCAGTTTTTTTAGTAATTTAACAATACTCGCGCTTACCTTTTTGGAGAATTGGACAAATGGTGAAAATAAGAGTAAGCCAATTCCCAATGCAATAATGCCTATTCCTATAAAGAAAATAGCTGTTTGCCAATCTTGCAGAATAACTGCAGCGCCAGAAATAATGCTGAATAGGCCACAAATAGGTAAGCCTATGATAAAAATGAAAAAAGTAAGAATGGTAACACCGCATACTAAAATTAATGTTACTGCTAAGCAAATGATGAATAGTGCCAATGGCAAAGCTATGGGAGAAGCTACAGTAGCCAGGATGATAAACCAAATGGCGGAGAAATTCTTCTTGGTAGTGTTTTTATGAGTATCCAAGTCCTTAGTGGCATAATCTGCAAGAATTTGGGATGCAACAAATGCTGGAGAACCTAAGCTAGCAATCACTGCTTGGGAATTTTCTGCGCCAGCCTCCTCAAAATATTGATGATAATATTCTATTGCCTCATTTACCTCCTCATCTGGCAATTTCTTAATCTTCAATCGGAGCTTTTTTAAATACTCTTCTTTAGTCATCTTTTATACCTCCTAATAGGACAGAATCAATTTTTTGCTTATGCTCCAACCATTCTTGAATAAGTTCTTGGTACTTTTCAATCCCACTATCTGTAATTCGGTAATATCGCCGATTTCTGCCTTGATATGGTTGATCATATGTTGTTAAGTAATCTTTCTTTTGAAGCCTGCGCAGTACAGGATAAAGTGTTGATTCGGAAATATCCATAATCTCACGCACTTGCTGTGTAAGGGAATAACCATATGCATCACTCTTAGCCAAGACTGCAAGAACACAGGCATCAAGTAACGAGGAACCAAGCTGAAAAGACATTTAAATGGAACACCTCCCATGTTCGTTTATAATATTATACGGCGTATAGTATTAGGATAATCATATTATACGGCGTATAGTATAAGAACGTCAAGAACCATTTCTGGATTTTTCTGGATAAATAGTAATCAATCGTTTCCTTTCTGCCACAATTGTAAAATTCATTCCCCTCTTGTCATAAAATGAATTATTTATTATGTTGACAATGATAATCATTATCACTTATAGTTAATAACAAATGAAAATTATTCTCATTTAAGAGGTGGACAGAATGAAAGTATTAATTGGATATGTAAGTTTGACGAGCAATACAGAGGATATAACTACTGTTATTAAAAATAAATTAGAATCTTTAAATTGTGACATAGACGTAGAGGAATTAGATTTAATTCCTCTTGAAAATTTATCATCATATGATCTCGTTCTTTTCGGAAGCTATACTTGGGGAGATGGGGATTTACCATACGAACTGGAGGATATGTATGATGAGCTATGTGAAATGGATTTACATGGAATGTCCTTCGGTATTTTTGGCTCTGGAGATACTTTTTATCCTGCCTTCTGTCAAGCTGTAGATACTTTGGCAGACAAAGTTAAAGAAAGAGGCGGAGAAGTATTTACCACTAGATTAAAAATCGAATTTAGTCCTGATAGTGAGGAGGAAATACAGGAATGTGAGCAATTTGCTCTTGGTGCATATGAATGGGTAAAGGAAAAGGACACTAGTCATGCACGCTAATGGAGCGACCGCTGTTGTCTCCCCTGCCCCACATGAATTTTTAGTCTCCATTAAGGGGCATGGAATCTTCTCGTATAAACATAATAAATCGAAGCTAATGATTCCATTACAAGAATCCATTTACCAGCTGAAAAGAATTGGTGAGTATATTATGGGAGTTGGTGACAAAGGCAGATATATTAAGCTTCATTTGAAAACCGGAAGATGGCGCACCTCTTCCTTCCCAACTAGTCAACGCCTGTGGAATATCGTCGGCAATGACAGCGGCTTAGTTATTACACATGCTGGCACACAATTACTAGTATCCTATGATTTCGGACAAAAATGGAATGTGATTTCGCTTTTTAAAGAACTATCCGTTAGACCAGTTATTCGCTCCTTAACATTATTTGCTGATGAAATATACATTGGAACACAAATACATAAACAAAATGGCGGTCTGTGGAAATATTCGTTATCTACCAAGGTGCTAGAAGCTTTACTTTATGAACAAGAAAAAATGGTGTCATCCATTCACGTAGATCCCACTTACCTATGGATGACAACTGGCGCATGTCAGACAAATAAAGGTACCATCTCTTTTCGAAAACATGGGGAAACCATCTGGCATTCTCTTACTTCTCAAATAGAAGAGCGTGCTTTTTTACATATGGTTCATGCTGATGATAATATGTATGTTTGTTCCAGCAAGGACGAATATGGCTATTCCCGAATCTATCAATACGATTTTTCGCACATGAGTTTAGTGCCAGTTGAAACGATAAAAGGTCATTGTTTTTCGGCAGCTGTAAGTGCAGGAGACTTATTTTTAGCTGGTGGAGAGGAGTGCAAGTGGATACAAGAAAGCTTCAAGGCAAAGAAGGTACTTCATTAATTTGGAGTTAAAGACAAAAAAGTCTATAGAATATATATCTATAGACTTTTACTAATTAATATTTTTGTAATCTTTTTAAGATGCCTCTTCAAATTGGCTATTATATAGTTCTGCATAGAAGCCGTCTTGGCTGATTAATTCTTGATGGTTACCAGCTTCGATAATATCGCCATCTTTCATTACTAAAATCAAATCGGCATTTTTTATCGTAGACAATCTGTGCGCGATAACAAAGGATGTTTTTCCTTCCGTTAGTTTATCCATTGCTTGCTGGATAAGCACCTCTGTGCGCGTATCGACTGAGCTTGTTGCTTCATCGAGAATAAGTAATGGCGCCATTTTCACCATAGCCCGGGCAATGGTAATCAGCTGCTTTTGTCCTGCAGATAAACTTGACTTGTCATTTAAAATCGTATCATATTTATCAGGCAATGTTTTAATAAAGTGATCTAGCCCTACTGCTTTGCAGGCTGCTTCTACCTCTTGATTTGATACATCATCCCTTGAATAAACAATATTATCGCGAATAGACCCCTCAAACACCCATGTATCTTGAAGCACCATACAGAACAGATCATGCAAACACTCTCTTGTCATTTGATTAGTCGAAATGCCGTCAATCGTGATTTCTCCGCCATTTAATTCATAAAATCGCATCAGTAAGTTGATTAGCGTTGTTTTTCCCGCACCTGTTGGCCCTACAATAGCAACTTTTTGCCCTGCTGCCACCTTTACAGAAAAATCCTTAATAATTAACTTATCTTCGTCATAACCAAATTGCACATGCTTAAATTCCACATTTCCATTAACATTTTCTAACTTTTCTAATTTGTTGCTTTCTTTCGCAAGCTCTTCCTCTCCTAAAAATTCAAAGACTCGTCCACTCGCTGCCGCAGTAGACTGTAAATTAGTGGCTGCTTGGGCCAGCTGTTGAAGCGGTTGTGTAAATAGCCGAATATAAAGCATAAACGCAACAATTACACCAAAGGAGATCGTGCCATTTACTGCAAGGGCAGCCCCAACAATACAAACGACTACATATCCAAAGTTTCCGATGAACATCATGAGTGGCATCATAAGACCTGACATGAATTGAGATTTCCATGCACTATCATATAATCTTGTGTTAATGACAGAAAAATCATTCTGCGCTTGTTTTTCGCCATTATATGCCTTTACCACATTATGCCCTGAATAAGTCTCCTCAATATGACCATTGAGCTTACCTAGGTCTGCTTGCTGCTGTGCAAAGTAGGTTTGAGATTTTGATATGATAAAGACCATCAATACAAACCCAACTACGGTTGAAAGCACAGCTGAAATTGCCATAATCCAGTTTGTGTAAAACATCATAATTAATGATCCTACAAACATAGTAATGGCTGTAATTAAACCACTGATGCTTTGGTTCATCGTTTGACCGACCATATCTACATCATTAGTTACTCTGCTTAACACATCTCCTGTTGTAGTCGAATCAAAATACTTCAAGGGAAGACGATTTATTTTCTCGGAAATATCATGTCTTAATTGCTTAGAAACTCTTTGTGTAACAGTCGCCATAATATAGCCTTGGATATAGTTGAAAATGAATCCTACGCCATACAAAAACACAAGTAAAATAGCAACATCGAAAACAGCGTCCATATCAATACTGCCCACTAAACCTTCTGTGATAAGATCTGTCATCTTGCTTAGCTGATTAGGGCCAACGATACTAAAGATGGCAGCCGCCATAGCAAGAATTAAGGCAATAATTATTGCTGGGAAGTAAGCCTTCGAATACGAGGCAAGCTCATTTAGGCTTTTTATATTCATGCCTTTTTGCGTGCTCTGAATGTTAGCATCTTTTGGTTGTTTATCTGGTTCCATGTTTGTATGCTCTTGACCAGCTTGACTTTTTTCATCCAATTTCAAGCTCCTCCTTTGACAATTGTGAATAAGCAATTTCTTGGTATACATCACATGTCTGCATTAATTCATCGTGTCTGCCAATTCCTACTATTTTGCCTTCATCTAGGACAAGAATGCGATCCGCGTCTTTGATTGTACCGATTCTCTGCGCAATAATAATGGAAGTAGCATCCTTAATTTCCTGCTTTAACTTAGAACGGAGGACACGGTCTGTTTTATAATCTAAAGCAGAAAAGGAATCATCGAATAGATAAATTTCAGGCAATTTATAGATGGCACGTGCAATGGATAGTCTTTGCTTCTGACCACCTGAGAGATTGGTACCACCTTGTGAAATAGCTGCCTCGTATTGCTGATCCATTTTTTCAATAAAGTCTTTTCCTTGCGCTATCTCTACGGCTCTCTTTATTTCGCTTTCAGCTTTTGTGCTTTTGTCTGCTTCACCAAAAGCAATATTGGAAGAAACGGACCCGCTGAACATAACCGCCTTTTGGGATACATAGCCTAATTTATCTCTTAACGATTCTAAATTATATTCTTTTACATTAAGACCATCCACAAGAATTTCGCCTTCTGTTGCTTCCATAAAACGAGGAATCAAGTTAACAAGGGTACTCTTTCCGCTGCCTGTAGAACCGATAATAGCAAGCGTTTCTCCCTTAGACGCTTTGAAACTTACATTCTGTAAAACATATTCAGATGCCCCAGGGTATTTAAAGCTGACATTTCGAAATTCAATTTCTGCTTCTGTAGTTCCTTCTGTTGCTGTTCCATCCTTAATGCTGACTTCCGTATCGAGAACTTCATTTATCCTCTTTGCAGAAACAGCTGCACGAGGCAGCAAAACAAAAGTAATGGAAACCATCATAAATGCCATAATTATCTGCATCGCATAAGAAGAAAATACGACCATATCAGAGAATATCGTCAGTTTATTTGTCATTGGCGCATCATTTATTAATACGGCGCCAATCCAATAAATCGCAAGACTGATTCCGGACATAATAAGCGAAATTGTCGGCATTAATATGGCCATCGTTCTCGTTGTAAACAGGTTTGTGTCTGTTAAATCGTTGTTCGCTTTTTCAAATTTACTTTGATGGAACTTAGTAGAATTGTAGGCATGAACAACACGTATTCCCGTTAAATTTTCTCTTGTAACCATGTTTAAATTATCTGTTAATGTTTGAATAACTTTGAATTTAGGTAATGCGATTAAAACTATGATAGCAATTAACACCAATAGTACGAACACAGCGACTCCAGTCGCGGCAGTCCACTGCCAAGATTTCCCCATAATCTTTAAAATAGCCCAAACCGCAAGTATCGGGGCTTTCAAAACAACTTGCAACCCAAGTATGATGAGCATTTGAACCTGCATAATATCATTTGTGGAACGAGTAATTAAACTTGCCGTAGAAAAACTAGAAAGCTCCTGCATCGAGAAGGATAAGGTTTTATCAAACACCATTCCCCTTAATCTGTTTGAAAATCTCGCTGCTACTTTTGCGGCAAAATACACAGTGATGATGGAAGCGGCCATACTTCCCACCGCACACAGCAGCATAAATCCGCCTTGGGAAAGAACATCACTAATTTCACTTCCCTCTGTTTGAACAAGCCTAGTAATTTCCGACATATAATCCGGAAGCTTCAGATCAAGCCAGACTTGCATAACAATGAATACTAACGCACATGTAATTAACAGCCAATCTTTTCTTTGAAAGTGGCTAAATATTTTTAACATTGCTGAAATCCTCCCTTTGCATAAAACCTGCTCCTTTTGTCCATTTCAAAGTCTTGTTAGGTGTTAGTTCATTTCTGATTCCGAACCTTTTAATGCTTCAACATAATGTGCTTATTCACCAGCCAAAACACAAGTAAATTTTTTACAGTAGTAACAATTTGCAAACTACATCGCACAGGATATATCGTATAATATGCATCTTATACGATATAATTTCGATTGTCAATTTTTAATAAAAGGATGTATTTTCATTAAAAAAACGGAAACTCTTCCGTTTCCGTTTCCATCTTATAAAATAGGCGCTAAAAGCCTTGATATAGCTTCTTTAAATTTTATGCTTAGTGGTCTTTCCTCATATCTTTCTATTGTTAAGTGGGAGCAGTTTTTTATATCCTCATGAAAGATATGTGCAAGCTCGTCTGCAATAGCTTTGTCATATACAGTTGCATTAACTTCGAAATTCAACTTAAAGCTTCTATTATCTATATTGGTCGTTCCAACAGACGATGTCTTTTGATCGACTACAATTGTCTTAGCATGCAAGAAGCCTTTCTCATACAAATAGATTTTAGCTCCATATGATAACAGTTCACCTGCAAATGCCCATGTGGCCCAATACACAAAGGGATGATCAGGCTTATTCGGAATCATAATACGCAAATCCACGCCAGATAAAAGGGCCATTTTACATGCGTCCATAAAACTCGCATCTGGAATAAAATACGGTGTCTGGATATAGATACTTTTCTTCGCAGACATAATAAGTCTTACATACATATTTTTTAAATGCTCTGTTTTTGAGTTTGGGCCGCTTGAAACAATTTGAACAGGACTGTTTCCGTTATGCTCCCCTTTTGTAAAGGAGAAATCCTCTCCAGCTACTTGCTCAGCTTTACTTGAATAAACCCAATCCAAGATAAATCTCGCCTGCACGTGATTAACCGCATTACCCGTAATTTTTAAGTGAGTGTCACGCCAATACCCAAACTTTTTTTTCATGCCCATATACTCATCACCAACATTAAATCCGCCTATATAAGCAATATTTCCGTCAATAATACAAAGCTTTCGATGGTTGCGATTGTTAATACGAAAGTTAATTAATCTTAGAAAAGAAGGAAAAAAAACTTCGACCTCTCCGCCATTCTTAATAATCTCTTGATAAAAAGAGGGTGATATTTTCTTCGAACCAATCGCATCAAAAAGCAAACGCACTTTAACTCCTTCCTTCGCTTTTTGAACTAATAAATCTCTTAGTTGTTTACCAAGATTATCAGGTTGAATAATATAGTATTGTATATTCACTTCTTCTTTTGCCTTCTTAATATCCTCAAAAAGCGAAGCAAATTTTTCCTGCCCAGTGGTAAAGATATTAATTTCATTATCAGTAGTTAAAAATGCATTAGAAGAGTTTAAATTCATATTAATTAAATCCGAATATTGATCCAGCATTTCATTATGCGAATAATGTTCTTTTACCGCTTCTAGCTCCCTATTAACAGCCATCTCAAAATCACTTTTTTCAAAATCAGTTAACTTATAAAAATTCTCTTTTCTCACTTGGCGGCCTAAGAAAATATAAATAAGAAAACCTACGACCGGAACAGTAAACAGTATTAATAACCAAGCCCATGTATAGCCAACATCCCTTCTTTCGAAAAAGATAACAGCAATACCAAGCGCTATATTTATAAAAGAAATTAACGAAATTAACAGCGTTATTATGTTGCTTGTTTCCATATATTCAGTATTATCCTTTCTCCTGCAATAATCATTAAAAGTTATCCATACAAAAAAACGCTATTCATGATGAAAAGCGATTATTTTAAGTATATTGCTACTTGTAAACTTATATGTATGAGGCTTGAATGCTAATTCACCTAAAGTCTTTCATAATGCCCACTACAAGTATTGTTAATAACATTACAATAGAAAATTATTGTTTATTTTCATGAGTAGGAAATAGCATTACATCAAAGGACTCATTATAGTTCATTCCTTCTGATGTCATTTTTTCTTTTACGGCTCCGACAAGCAGCTGCATTCCCTTCATAACGATTTCTTGTTCTTCGGCATTAAGCTGACTCAGCGCACCGGTTATCATTTCATTTAAATGGGTGTAATCCTTTTTGTTTATTCCATCTTCTGCACCCTTCGTTAATGTGATAACCACTGAGCGTTTATCTTTAGGATTGGGAGTTTTCTCAAGTATGCCTTTTCCGATAAGTCTTTCCACTATATCAGAAACAGAACTTTGGGTCATTTTTAAATTATGAGTTAATTGCTTAATACTTGAAGTTTTATTTGTCATTACTTCCGCAATAACCCTAATCTGCGGCACTGTAAATCCATAGCCCTCAGCTTCCTTCTGCATACTTTTTGCTATAAACCGCTGTAAAAAATCGATCGACTCTCGAAGATAATCAGCTCTTTCTAACATTTTTTCAATCCTCTCATTAACATCAGTTACGATACATCGTGTTAGATATATTTATTAAAATACATCTTACATGATGGATTTATTAATGTCAATTGCCTATCTATGGTATAACTCTTTTAAGCACATAGTATTACTTGTTTTTTTTATAATGAGAAATATAGCCAAATTTACTACTACTATTTGTTTAATTTACTCTTCAGCGTTTCCCCAAGTTTTATCTCATATTTCCCCCTTATTTTTGTGTATATGCAAAAAACAAGTCCATGCAGCCCAAACAATCGCTGCACAGACTTCTTAGTAGTCGTTTATCCATTAGTCTATCCACTGTACTACATCTTCCATAGCTCGGCGTGTTTTCGGACGGTCTGGATTTTCTGCGCGATAGCCAAAAGCAACCATAGCAGATACCGCAAGCTTGCCATTCTCCAACAAACCTTTTTCCTCCAAAAGCTGATTCACTTTTTCAGGACTAAAGCCTTCAATTGGACAAGAATCAATTCCGATTTGTGCCGCTGCTGTCATCATATTGCCAAGGGCGATATATGTTTGCTTGCTAGCCCAGTCAAACAATGCTCTATCGCTTTCCAACAGCTTCATACCCTCTTGAAAACTTTTGTACGCAGACTTCATCTTTTCAATTTTATCTTCCGGTATGTGCTTCACGTTTTTTTGCAGTTGCCATACATACTCAGAATCGTATCTTGCATCTGTCCGTGCAAGAATGATAACGAAATGACTAGCAGTCGGAAGCTGACCTTGTGCTCCCCATGCAACCTCCTTCAATCGCTCATGAAACTCCTTATTTTGCACGATAAGAAATTTCCATGGTTCATAACCAACAGAGCTTGGAGATAAACGACCAGTTTCTAGGATAAATGAAAAGTCCTCTTTAGAAATTTTCTTCGTAGGGTCAAATACCTTTGTAGCATGACGAAAGTTAAATGCATCTAAGATTTCCTGCTTTTTTGTTTCTTGACACTCCCACAGCTAAAGCAATGGGATTCTAAAGTGCTATTGCGTTCGCAATTCATTTCTGCTTTGAACTAGCCTTTAGTTAAGGGGTATGTCATTACCCCATCCTGTTACGTTCTATACACCTTTGGTGTATATGTACCTAAACAGGCGGTGTTGCTTTTACCACAACACTAGTTAGGATGCTTTTTTCTTTTTAGAAATACCACTTACACATTTTGATATATTAAGTCCAGCATTCACATCTGCATGGCTTTTATATCCACATTTTTCGCACTGAAATAGATGACGGTTTCTATTATTTTTATCAATATGACCACATTTACACATCTGCGATGTGTTATAAGGATTTACATATTGAACTTCCATGCCTTCCACCTTTGCTTTGTATTCAATGAAAGTTTGAAGTTGATATTGTGCCCAAGAATGTAGATTTCGACCTGCTTCTTTCTTTGATTTTGCTGTTTTTCTAATGCCTGTTAAATCTTCCATTCGTATTAGACGAACACCGTTCTCTAATGCGAAGTTTACGATTTTTCGGCTTATGACATGATTTAATTCCTTCATCCATTGCGATTCTTTGTTTTTGGATTTGCGAATAGCATCCAACTTTTTATTCTGTCCAAGGACTCGTCTTTTCGAAGCATATTTCCTGCGAATAAATGCTGCCTCATTTCCTTTAAAAAACAACGAAGTTGTTCCAACCATAGCAACAGCAAGATAGTTTAACCCTACATCAATGCCCATTATTGGAGGTTTAATAGATTCAAATTTCGGTATTTTTGGTTCAAAAGAGATAGAAATGGAAACATACCAACGCCCCTTTTTCTCATACAACTCCGCTGCTCCTTGTTTTGCTTTCCCTTCCAAAACTTTATCTAACCAATGTGTTTGGTATGTTTCTATTACAACTGGTACACCAACACGTTTCTCAAGAGTAGGAAATGAAACTTTATAGAGGTTGTTTTCTTTCTCTACTTTCAAATTTTGGTTGTTGAAGCCACACCAAAAACGGCGAAAAACCTTCGCTTTTTGATTATTTTTCTTAGATTTAACCTCTCGAATGGTTTGGTTCACAATAGCCGAGGGGAATTTCCCATCAGAAAACAACTTATAAACTTTCGATGTTGCATCCTTTAGACCTTGATATTCCAATAACCAGTTCGCAAAAGATGTATTGATATTTGTCATTTCTTTGTACATCTCTTTTTTAGCTTTAGTAGGATTTAATAATTCTAGTTTCAAAGAAATTGTTTCCAAGTTTGTTCACCACCCATCGAACGTACGTTTCGTATATTATAACAACAAGAGATTCAAATGCCTAGTGGATTACTCTAAGAAATAAAAAACCATTCACTTTCATCCCACACCTTAAGGAATGGGCTTTCTCGTTCCGTAAAATCTGTAATAAGAAAAAGAGGGGTACCAATTCATTGGTTATTCCCCTTTTCTTTATGATTAACTTCAGCTGTATTTTCGGAATAGGAAAACTTCGTCGTCATGGACAGATGTGATATGAATCATCGGAATAACGTTCTTGGTAGTGAGTCTTTTTTGCAGATTGGTCATAGAAAATTCCAAGTAAATACTAAATATTTCTACTTATTAAATAGGAATTTTTTTAATGTATGGATGGCGTCCTTCTCATCTGGTCCATCGACTAACAAGGTGATTTCATCACCAGTGTTTACATTTAAGTCCATTACCTTCATAATTTCTTTTCCATTTGAAGCTTTACCATTCTTAGTTAGAAACACATCACTACTAAAAGAACGGGCTTTAGCAACAAATATCGTCGTATTTCTTGCTTGCAGTCCCCGGATCAGTCTTACCGTTTCCTTTGTTACCAACATGATAATCACCTTCCTATTAGAAATTCAGTTAACTGTTTTGGATATAAAATAACACCTAGTAAAAATCAGTTAACTTTCATGTTAATAATTTAGTTTAAACACAAAACAAATTACACTATATTCCTAGTTAAAACTTTTACTAGCAAATATGATAAACCTTAAAGTTAACTCTAAGTCAAGTGAATTATCCATTTTTATGATAATTTACAATATTTTTAAAATCAGCTTTGACAATCAGTAAATAACCATGATAGAATTGGCCTCGCATCCTAGAGTTAACTCTAAATCTATATTTATAGAAGAATAAGGAGTGAAACAATGAACACATACTCTATTAGTGAAGTAGCGAAAGAATTAAACCTTACCACCTATACGCTCCGTTATTATGACAAAGAAGGCCTTTTGCCTTTTGTAGAACGAACAACTAATGGAACAAGATTGTTTAAAGAGTCGGATATTGGCGCATTAAGGATCATTGAATGTCTGAAATCTACTGGGATGCCTATAAAGGAAATTAAAAGTTTCATTGATTGGTGTCAGGATGGAGATGCTACCCTCCAGCAGAGATATGACATGTTTTTAGAACGGAAAGCCGCTGTTGAAGCACAGCTGGCAGAAATAAATAAAACGATGGAAATTATTAAACATAAATGCGACTATTATAAGACTGCCTTAGAGGCAGGCACAGAAGATATTCATAAAACTGAAAAAATTGGCAGTTTAAATTAACATAGAGCCATCTAACCTACAACCAGTAGGTTAGATGGCTCTTTTTATTAAATGCCCCTCCCTCCAAATAAAAAAAACAATTTTTTTTCAAAAATACTTCTTGAACTAGAGTTAACTCTAACCTTTATACTTACAAAAAACTTGTCATCGCGTAATACCTTTGCTGCACCGGTAAAATGAAGAATTTTATGGAGGGATTTTTTTGTATAATAAAAAATTATTAATATTCATCTTAACTATAGGAGTTTTTGGCATCTTAAATACCGAAATGGGGGTTATCGGGTTATTGCCCTCGATTGCTGAACAATTTAATGTCAGTGTATCAACTGCCGGCTTGCTGGTGAGTCTGTTTGCACTCGCGATTGCTATTTCTGGTCCAATAATGCCGTTATTGTTTTCAGGGATAAATCGAAAAACAGTCATGTTAATTGTTTTAGGCATGTTTGTGCTAGGGAATATTGTGTCTGTATTTACTACTAATTTTACTGTTTTATTATTAACACGAGTCGTTCTAGGTTTTTTTCATCCTATTTATTGTTCGATGGCTTTTACAGTTGCTGCTTCCTCTGTTAGTAAAGAAGAAGCTCCAAAAGCTGTTTCTAAAGTATTTATTGGCGTATCTGCGGGTATGGTAGCCGGTGTGCCAATCGCAAGTTTTATTGATAGTGTCCTATCTTATGAAATGGCGATGGCATTCTTTGCTGTTGTTACTGTTATAGTCTTTATTGCGACATTCATTTTTGTCCCTTCTATGCCTGTCGAAGTAAAACAATCTTACGGTGCACAGCTGTCTGTCTTAAAGAAATCAATAATCTGGATTTCTATTGTGACAGTTATTTTATTAAATGCATCTGTATTTGGAGTTTACAGCTACTTCACGGAATATTTGAAGACAGTAACGAATATGTCTCCAAATACAATAACTTTAACGCTGTTTATTTTTGGCGGGGCCAATATGATTGGTAATATTGTCGCAGGAAAGCTGCTTACGCAAAACCCGATTAAATCTGTAGTATATTTCCCTCTACTATTACATCCTCTTATTCTTCACAGGACAGTATCCGCTGCCAATGGCAATGCTTACTTTCATTTGGGGAATTTTAGCAGGGGGAATAATGGCGAATATTAATCAATATTTAATTACGTCTTCAGCCCCTGAAGCACCTGATTTTGCTAACGGACTCTTTATCTCTTCTTGCAACGTTGGGACAACTGTCGGGTCAGCTGCAGGCGGACTTTTAATAGCATCAATGGGTACGCAATATGTTGTATTAGTTGGGATTCTTTCATTAGTGTTAAGTTTAGTAACTATTGTACTTAGAAACTATATGATGACTCCTGTACATCAAGTATCAAGATAAATTCCATTCTTTTCAAGGAGGATAATAATATGTTTACAGACTCAAAAGTTGCCCTAGTCACTGGCGGTAATCGCGGAATTGGCTATGAACTGGTCCGCCAATTGGCTTTGAAAGGTTTTAAAGTTATCTTAACAAGCCGAGACTCAAAAAAAGGGCTAGAAGCTGTTAAAAAACTTCGCAAATCAAATTTAGAAGTATCTTTTCTCGAGATGGATGTGAACAATCATGAAAGCATTCGCCAAGCCGCCATCACGGTAGATGAGCACTTTGGAAGATTAGATGTTTTGATTAATAATGCAGGTGTTTATTTAGACGAAGATGAAAGTTTATTAACTATGGACCCTGCCATTTTGGAAAAAACAATGGAAACAAACTTTTTTGGGGCTTACTATACCATTCAGTCCTTTCTGCTTCTCATGGAAAAATATGGATATGGAAAAATTATTAATATTTCTTCTGATTATGGCCGTTTAAGCCAATTAACATCCCCAGAAGTCGGAGCGTATAAATTGTCTAAGTTTGCTTTAAACGGTTTAACACAATTAATTGCGGGAGAAGTCAAAGGTGATATCAAAGTAAACGCAGCCGATCCTGGCTGGGTAAGCACAGATATGGGTGGAACTTCTGCTCCAACGACACCGAAGCAAGCTGCTGAGTCCATTTTATGGTTAACTGCTATTGGGTCTGACGGACCATCGGGAAAATTTTTCAGAGGCAAAAACAGCATTGATTGGTAGCATGCAATAAACTGGAGCTGTCCATTAATTAATGGACAGCTCCGCATATCCCTTACCAATTGGGACTTGAAATATTTCTTGCTTTAAACATTTTGACATTACTCACCATAATGCCTCCTAATATGAGAGCAACACCAAACCATTGCCAAACACCTACTTGTTCACGCAGTATTAACGCAGACATTAAGACTGCTACCGGAAGCTCTGAAGCTGTCAGGATTGTGCCGAGTCCTGGGCCGACTTTAGGCATACCAATGGATAATAAAAGCGGCGGAAGCACTGCACCAAATATTCCTAGTATTAATCCATATTGTATAAATCCGCCTAGAACAGACACATCCACAAAATATACTGGTGGAAAGATGATAAAAACAACGATTAAGCCGCCTGAGGAAAGCAGTGCGCTTTTCAACAGCGGTTCCGTATTATGTCCAACTGTACCGCTCAGAAAAATAAACGTTGCAAAGGTTATAGCAGCAAGCAGTCCCCACATCATACCTTGCCATGTAATGTGAACACCAGTTTCCGAGGTAATCCCCGCAGCTAATAGCGATCCTGCCAGCAGAATACCTATTGCTATTAATTTTTCCTTCGAAGGCTTGTTCTTTAAAAACACCAATTCTAATAATGATCCTATCCAGATATATTGAAACAAAAAGATAATGGCTAATGAGGCATGAAGTGTTTGTAAGGATTGATAATAAAATATGCCTGTCAGTCCAAATGGAATGCCCGATAAAATTAACTTTATGGCTTGATTACCAGAAATCCCCCTCTTTTTCATAAACAAAACGAGTATCCAAATAATTAAAGTACCAATAAAATATTGTCCCCCCGTTACCTCGTTAACAGATAACCCAGCTCCGTATGCAAGCTTTACAAACGTAGATAATATTCCGTAACTGCAGCCACCTAAAAAAACAAATAATACATAATGCCATTTACTCAAATTTAAATCCCCCTTCTGCGCATAAAAAAAGCCACACAAATGTCTCACAACATTTGTGTGGCGAAAATAGAGTTCACTCTAGAAAAATCCACGACCTAAATAATTTTAGTATTCGAATTTCGTTTTTTCATTATAATTACAACTAATGTAGAAGTCAATAAATAATTTCCCTGCTTATTTGCTTAGTTTTGGATATTTTTTGTGCTCTACTGGTTCTGCACATATAAATCTCATCCAAAAATCAAAAAAAGCAGTAGGTACTTTTCCCACTAGTTTTCGCCCGATATAAAGCATTATCTGCTTTTTTCAGCAGTTTATTTAACGTCAGTTTCATTGTATTTGTGTATTGAACAATGCCAATGCTCACAGATAAGTTAAACTCCTTGATTTGAAAATCCCAGGACGATAATCTTTCAATAAAAGCCTCTGCTATTTCCTCGATTTCTTGAACGCTTAATTTTCCAACTAAGTTAATAATAAATTCATCTCCGCCTAACCGAAATACCGCTCCATTTATATTCCTCTGCCGCATGACTGCCTCCATTCTAAGGGCGACTTCTTTTAATATCAAATCACCTGTATCATGGCCAAGGCTATCATTTATCTCTTTAAAACAATCTAAATCTAGAAAGAAAATTGCGCCATCCTCATGGGCAAATTCATTAAAATATCTTTCAAGAAAATGCCGATTATAACTGCCTGTTAAATGGTCTCTGTATGCTAATTGCTCTAGCTCTAAGTAATAAGAAAACATTTTCGCAATTTTTTCAATCAGCTTTATACTTTTCTCATTAAACTGTGCAGCCTTCTCATGAACAGCACATAAAGTCCCAAAAACCTCGCCATCCCTTAAGATTACCGGCACACCTAAATAAGCGTTCACATTCGTGTTAGAGTATATTCCCTTGATATCATCTAGGCTAGATTCCTTACTTATATCCTCATAGACTAATGGGATACCTTTAGTAAAATCAATCCTGCTGCAAATTGCCACTTTCAGCGGGAGCGCTATTCCCTCTCTAATGTTAATATGCTCCGTATTAGGAGAAGTCTTCAAAATATGCTGTTCATTATTGACAATGGCACTTAAAAACAGAAAGCTGTCTGGTAATATCTCTTTTGCCAAGGTTAAAATATCAACGGCAAGTTCATTAAAGTTATTATATAATAGATACTCTTTTATATTAGTTATCATTAGTGTGCTCCCCAAAGTTTAGATACGTATTACATTTATCTACTTTTATTATACTCGTTAAGCCTTCATTGACAAAACCAGCCAAAAGTTATAAAAATACGTTAATTTCCATCTGCCTTTTGAAAGGACGAAGCGGACAATAATAAGGAAAGGCCAATAGGAATAAATAAGAAAGGCTCCATCTCCACAAAAAAGCTGCCTGGCAAATATCCACTAAAAAAAGCCAATATCCCCATTAGTACAAATAGCGTACCTGCAATTAAATTTATCTTTCCGATAGTCGATAGTTTTTTCATTTTGATTTACCTCCTTTTGGTTCAAGAGACTTTATTCGTAATAGGCTTTGTTTACAAATACGAAATATAGAACAATAGGTTTCAGACATAAAAAAGATCAAAGCAAATTTTTACATTAGCTTTGATATGTTGAATCTATCGGATAAATTTCGGCTTAAAAAATAGATATAGCAATCTTCCAGTAAATCGCTTCAACAGATTAGCGTATTCTGCTACTGTAACATCGCTGTTATTTACTAAAACTTCAAATAAATTATTACTATTCTCTTCTATCATAAGACTAGCGTTTTTAAACCCATTATTTATATAAAACTTCTTTCTTTTAACTCTTTGCTCATAATTACTTGCATTTTTTTTAACTGCTTCTATGTTAAGCATGATTCGATTATTTGGGCAATACTCCCTCAACTTACTAATTGCCATACTACCAAACCCCTTTGATCTATGCTTATTATCAATAGCAAAATACAAAACAAAGGTTAAATCTTTATGTGTAATTAAATAAATAAAACCTACTAACGAATTATCAGCATATACACCTAATAGGTCTACGAAGTTTTTCTTCGACTTCCATAGAAGAAACCAAAATGGAATTTGCTCATTTCTAGGGAATGATTCGGAGATTAATGCTTTCACTTTATTAAACTCCTTTGTAGTTTTAATAGTTTCGATTTTAAAATGCATTTGCTTATTGCTCCTTTTTTTCTGGTCTAAAATGATACATAAAAAGCTATACGATTAATTCCATCACTTTTTCTCCGTTAAAATCCAATTCTCCATTAAAGGTGAAACCATAGCGCTTATAAAGGCTTATAGCATGTATGTTAGTATCATAAATACTTAAAAAAATCTTTGTGCATGCGAATTCATTAATTAACTTGCTGATTAGCGTTTTTAAAAATATACTGCCTAGACCTTGGCCTTGAAATCTTTCATCAATTAAATACCGATCTAGCCATACTTTTCCCTTTTTATGATTTTCATCATATTCAGGAAACCATCCGTACATGGCAAAACCAACTAAAACACCTTCCTTATAAAGACCGACAGGCTTGTAGTAAACGCAATTTTTTGCGTCTTCTAAACACTGTTCGGTTGTTTCAATATAGTGCCTCTGGCTTTCATTGACTTTTAAGGCTAGAACTTCTGAAGCATTTGCTTTGGTTACTGGCCTAATCTCAATAGTTTTCATATAGACATCTCCATCCTTAAATGTGGACTACATAATGATTGATTTTGAAATCATCTTAATGTATATAGTAACTATATAGTCAAGAAGGAGATTCAAAAATATGGAACATGAAAATTCAAAATATTTCACTACTGGCGAGTTTGCCAAACTATGTAAAGTTAATAAGCAAACAGTTATTTATTATGAACAAATTGGCCTTTTATCACCTGTTATAAAAGACTCTAAGGGCTATCGTTACTATTCTATTCGCCAATTAGAGTTATTTATTGTAATTGATTTATTAAAAGATTTAGGAATGTCATTAAACGATATCCAACAATATACGCAGAATAAATCACCAGAAGAATTTTTATCACTAATGTATCAACAAAAAGATTTATTGATACAAAAAAGGAAGGAATTAGAGAAAAACGAGCAGATTATCGAAGCAAAAATTAAGCTAATGGAACAAGCCTCAAGCCTCAACTTTGAGCAAATATCACTAGAACAAATTTCTGCAGCTAACCTGTATTTAAGCAGGAATATAAAAGACATACCTGATGAAGAATTTGTGGAGGCTGTGTCTGATTTTATTACCGAACTATATGTGAAAGAACTAGATACAGGCTATCCAATCGGCGGTATGACTATGCGTGAGGAAGTACTAAAAGGAGAGTACACTAACTATAATTATTTATATATGGAGCAACCGAAACAAAAAGACAGCTACACATTCCATCCATCTTTAAAGGGTTATTATTTAATCGGCTACCACATCGGTTTAGAAAAAGACATCGATAAAACATATACGCGTATTTTTGCTGAAATGAATCGTTTAAATTTAACCTTAGGAGAGTATGTTTTTGAGGAATATATATATGATAATGTGGTCAAAAATCGAGAAGAAGAGTACATCACAAAAATTATGGTTCATGTCATTTAATATTTAAAACCATCGATCATTTCTCTAAATGGAAAACCCAAAAGGCATCAACCTGATGATTAATGCCGCTAGTAGTTTAATCCATTTACTGAAAAAAACGCATTAAAAGGATTTTTCTAATTTGGGAACTAATTCTCTGTATCTAATAAAAAATTCCTCAATAGCTAAAACTGCAAAAGAAGGAGAGGACGGACTATTAGCTAATAAACATTTGTCATAAATTAAGCTAATGTACAATGAGTTTTGTGGAGTTTTTCCCCTTACTTTCAGTAAATTAGATAAATCCTCATATAATTTTCCAATCGTTGATGAATCAATGGATCTTTCCAGTGAAAAAGATCCTGCCAAGCTGTTCCACCATGCTTGAAAGCTTTTATAAATCTGATTAAAACATTCGGGGGCCTCTGACTTACCCTCCAATAATCTATCGTAAAATAATTTTTTATCTTCATTGGATAGTTCATATATATAGCTATTATCTAGTTTGACCTTTTCTGCAATAGCCTTCCATAATTGTTCATATTGCTTGGGAAAATCCTCTTTAAAGGCTATTTCTGTTGATGAATAAGGGAATCTTATTTCTTCATCTGTTTGATTTTGATTGAGATAGATATTTTGTATATAAATTAAAAAATTTAATGTAAAAGATGTTCCTGTAACCAATAAAAGTGTATTTTCCACTTCTACTCTCCTCCCCTCATCCCCTTTTTGTTCCATTATTACCAATATGAAGTTTCATTACAACTATCTTGTAATGTCATAGAAAAAGCACTCCTATTCTGAGTGCAATTGTTAATGTTTTTTCTTTTTCTATTTATTTCCGAACAAACCTAAGGCAGCGGCTACACCAATACCTACCGCAAACCATGAAGCGGTACTTTATATATATTCTTAAAAATATATAGATTATAGAATTTCTTTAATAGTTTAATTTTTTATTCACTATAACTATGGATGCGTAAATTCTATATTATTTGTTTTCTTCAACTAACGCCCCCTATCGAATTATAAGATCAGCCAGAATTTCTTAATCAGTAAGCTTTTTTGAAAAATAGAATATGTAAACTGCCTTTTCAACAATCTACCTATTCGCATACAAAGAAAAGCACTCCCCTTTAAAAAAGGAATGCACTCCCCCACTTTATCTCTTACGTTTTTTATTACAGCTTTGCCACGACATTGCTAGGGGGACTTTCTATATTCTCTTGCATTGTAATTGTAAATCTCATTGTTAACGTATCTTTAATACCACCAAATGAGCTATATTTTTTCTACCTAAGCAGAAAAAATATTTAACAGATACATGCTCCCACAATGATTAATAAAATAAATAACACGACAATTAAGATAAAGTTATTATTTTGATATGTTGGACAGGCATAACTGTAAGCTGGAGCCGTATAGGATGGGAATGATTGAACAAAAGTAGGGGCCGTAGTCGGTTGAGGAGGAACATTTGCTCCGACAGTTGGAGGTGCGTTCACGTTTGCATACATAATTAAACATCCTTTCTTTTTAAGTAAGCTTATCACTACATGATACGCTCAAATATGAAAATGGAGCCCGTCTACTGAAAATTGGGTTTTTACCCGGTAATTAAAAATGCAATTTATCGTATAATTTGCTTATGCTTATTTTATCTTAGAAGAACTGATATCCCAATGAAATTATATAATTATAATAATTTAGTAATGATATGGAACTCCGGTTATGGTGCGCGACATGTTGTTTCATTTTGAAATCACTGCTAGTCTGTTGTCTGTTTGTTAATGCTGATAAACGGGAAAAAGAAGGTCTTGTCAACAAACTTGTCAGGACTGCGGACTGTTTACTCCCTTCCATTCTCTTTTTATTTAGAACCTGAACAATTTCTTCATCTGTCTTAATGGAAAATCCATGTCCGAAATATCTCCAATCATCTAAAAGTATGGCATTTACCCCTCTAAACCATGGTGTTTGTGAATTATAGTCAGGATTATCAAAATAAACAACGTCACCAGGTAAAAAACCATCTGAATAAAACGTAACTAGACCAAGATCTGTATCTGTATGCCAGCTATATAGATACAGTTCTTGAAAATGTGCATTAAATAAATGATGTCCAATGGTCTTTAACGTAGCATAGTAATAGATAATCACAGAAGCTGTTGCACATTCAAACGCATACAGCGAACTGTTCTTAAAAATGTCCATAATTGCATCAGAAGGCCTTACATCCGGTCTTAACAAAAAACCACCAGCCTTAGTTAATTGCCAGTAATTCCGGTTACATCGAGCTTGCTCAAAAATAGTAAATTCAGGCTTGGTTTCATTCATTTCTTTTGCACTTTTAATAATATTTTTCCGTAATTTAATTTCAAAAAGTAATTCTCTCGAAGAAATATAAGAATATACGATATGATCTTCTTGCATATATTGCAGTATATTTTTTTCAACTTGATCCAATTCCAAATTCCCTTGGAATTCAAAGGATTTACCCATTACTTGTATCACTTTTATTCCTCCATTCTCTGCTTTTTTATTTTCCCGTCTTCTTAAAAAATGAAATCAAATCTTGTTGGTAGGAAGCTATTTATGCATAAATGACTAAGTAAATATTAAATCCTTGATTAAGTTGCTCCCTCAATAAACAGATTCTTTAATCTAAATGCCAATTCATTCTTAACTAAGTAAAAGGGCGATGCTCTAATGAAAGCATCACCCTAAATGTATTTAGTAACATGTAAATGAAATAATTCTTCTTGTGTCAATACCAAAAATCACCCAAGTCCTTCCATTCCATCTGAAACCAGCAACAGATCTTGGACCTACGAATACGGGATAAAACCAAAATCCTGTACCATTACTTAGCCAAATAAAAGTATTACGAAACAGGCAAAATCTTATTGCTCCAGGATCCACAGCAAATGGTGAAGCAGCTGCTTGTTGAGGAATAAATGGTGGAGGAGGAGCTGTTGGAGCTTGTGAAGGTTGTAATGGTGGTAGACCTGATGGACCTCCAAACCCAGGTCCTGGGAAACCAGGTGGACCTGATGGGCCTGGAAATGATGGTAATAGAAAGTTTAGAAATTGTCGATTATCATTTATATTTTGATACATTTGAAACATCGCTACCTTATTTTAAATAAATCTCTAAAGGTATTGTATGTTTTACTGTTTTTTGTGAAGCTTGTTCGCCTTAACTTAGGCTGTGAAATTATAAAAGTTCAAAACCATAAGAAAAAGCCTCTTAAAAGTAATTAAACGTTCTAAAAGGCTTTTGCAGTTGATTGATAACATTGCACATTGATTCTTTTATTACATTTTACTATAAATTTTTCGCGGTTCGCAGAACTTCACTGTTGATACTACTAAAAAAAGAAACACGAAAACACCTTGTGTTTCATAATTCTTGTTTAACTATTGCCCCCTATTGTTTAAGTGTAATAGTTCACAAGCTCCATTATCAAACATACAAAAAGGCTATGCACATTTATAGCATTGCCTTATGTAATTTCAGTTTCTTACTCTTGCCTAGTATTAATTTTTGAATGAAGAACTAATTCTTGATATATAAAAGAAGATAGTCTATTTTAAATGCTTAAGTTTATTTTATCGTTTCATTTGGAAAGCTTAACATTTTTTCTTAACTTATTAACAACCCTTTTCGGTTTGTGACATAAGCCAATTTTTCTTCATTTGTTACAGGAGTGCTGCCACGTTTCTTCCGTGATAATCAAATTGTAAAGTTAATAAGCGATAGAAGTCGTTACGTTGAACAAGCTGCTAAATGATAATCAATACTTTCTCTTACCTCTTCAATGCTTCTACACTCTCTCATATACTTTCTCCTCTCTCCTTCAACTGTTTATTTATTAAGTGCAGAATTACCTCCTCTTATTGCGACATAAGAGAAAAGCTTCTCTCTAATATAACCTTTCGTTCAAGTGTTATTTTTCACATATGTTTCCTTATATAAACAAAAGGAGAGTCTACAAACCGTAGTACTCTCCTTTTTCAATACCTCAAAATATATCTAATTATAATTAACTATTCTTTTGGGGAAGTATTCTTCTCTTTAAGTAACCTCATTTTTAAGATTAACAAACTATCCAATTTTGTACTTAGTATTAAGGTTTCTTTAGAGGAAAATCCTTTTCTCATACCAATATAGATCATTTTATTTCTTAGTCTATTGATTTGTGCATCCAAGTGATCTCTCATTTGCTTTTCCTATATTTTTGTCTGAATAATTCCTATATCATCTCTAAATTTACAATTACACATCAACAATATTAATAACTTTTATAATTATTTAGGAATCCGAGCTTTATTAATTTAATACTGAACCTATCTAAAGAATACTTTATTTTTCAATAAGAAACTTTCCAGCAACACTATAACGTTTAGCACTTGTCTCATTAATCATAACATGTACTGCTTCTGCAGGTACTTTTGCACTTTCTGAAATAGTCCGTGTTATTCCTTTTACCATTTCCTTATATGCTTCTTCTTTATCTACATGGAGTAGTTCTGGTGCGATATTAATATTAACGATAGGCATTTTAATCATTCTCCTTTAAAGGGATATTTATTAGTTGTATTATTTACTAGTAAACGATTTTTGATGTTTCATCCAGAATAGAAAATTAGTAACTACAAGATCTAAAAATTTAACTGTTTGCTCATCAATCAGTTCACCCGCAACATTAATTTTTTCATGCACAGCCCCAATATACACTTCATTACCCGGTAAAAGTGGAGATGATAATGAAAATAAAATTTCTCGTAAATGTAACTGTGCTTTTACTGTACCTAGAAATCCAGGAGTAGCACCGATAATCCATGATGGTTTGCCTACCATTACTTTATCTACCCGAGATAACCAGTCAATCGTGTTCCCTAATACACCTGGGATTGTTCCATTATATTCAGGGGTTACCCACAAAACTGCATCAGCTTCAGCAACTTTTCTTTTAAATTCTTTTACTGTAGATGGTGCATTATTTTCTATATCTTGATCATAGAATGGTAGTTCTCGAATACTTAGAATTTCTAGATTGAATTTTTCTTTATATCGTTTTTGCATAAACTGAGTAAGTTTTAAGTTGTAAGAATCCTTACGTATACTTCCTATAATTGCTACTATCTTCATTTGTTTTTCCTCCTAAAATTAGATAATTGGTTAATAATTTTATTATCTGTTAACTGTTAAGTAACTTTTTGGGAACCACCCCCAATCATTGAGTTCTAAAGTTCTAATTTGTAAGATTCCTTTTGACAGAATGTCCAAATTTCAAATAATAAATAGCAGTCATTAGAACAATTAGAATGGCAAGTACAAGGAAAATATTACTGTATATCAATGTAGTACTTGTATTTAAATGAACAGATTGTGTACCGTAATCAAGTACCTTTCCAATTGTGGCTGTCGATACTGCTGCTGAAATGAAGTTGAGCATTGAGTAAAATCCCATCCCAATTCCTGTCTGCTCTTTAGGTAGCGTACGTGAAATTGTGTTCGACATGGCAATTTGCATGAATGATTGCCCCAAAATACCAAAAATAAGGAAAATAGCAATAAATACAGATGACATACCAACAACTGAAGATAAAGATATAAATCCTATAAAGAGAAGTGTTGATGCTGTATAAACTAAAAATGGATTCCCTTTTTCATCAGCTATTTTCCCACCTTTTCTTCCCAAAATTGCGGTTAATAAGGCTGAAGGTAACATAACGATGCCTGTAAAAGCAGGTGACAATTCGTTTACGTTTGATAACAATTGTGGCGTAATATAAGGTGTACCAAATCCTATTGCCGTTACTACGAATGTAATTGCAAGACCTAATGAATACTGTTTATTTCGAAAAATAGCCGGGTTTACAAATGGTTCAGTAGCGTAATAGATACGTATTATGAAGAAAATTAATAAAACTACACCAGCTAACAAAAACCAACCATTACCATTTGTTAATGCGAGTAACAGTGTTGCTACAGTACCTGCCAAAAATACTCCTCCCAAGAAGTCCATTTTTGACTCTTTCCCTTTTTCATGAACTAAATATTTACGATAAAATGGTAATGTAATTAGTGAAAGAAGTGGAATGGCGAATAAAACTTGCCAACTCATTGCACTGGTCACAAATCCAGCTACTATGGGACCAAGTGCAGTTCCCAACGCTAAACCGACTGCTGATGTACCTAATGCTCGCCCTCTCTTCTCAGGTGAAAAATAACGAACTGGCACTATCATTGATAGAGCTGGAATAACAGATGCACCAGCTGCTTGTATAATTCGCGCAACTATAATCATCCAATATTCGGTTGCTATAAAACCGATTAGAGATCCTAAGGATAAAAATATGAGACCAAATGTCAACAAATTCTTCAAACTATATTTATCTGTCATTTTCCCAAAAGTTACTGTACCAATTGCATAAATAATCATATAAGCAGTTATAATCCAACTAGCTTGTGATGGAGAAAGCTGAAATTGCTTACTGATAACTGGTAGTGCAACATTAAACATTGTTGCATTCATTACAGAGATAATAAGAGTAAAAACAAGAACCTGCATTAATAGCTCACCGGTGCTCTTTTTAATTTTTCGGTTGGATTTCATTTTATTTCCTCTTTTCTAAAGGTTATTACTTTACTCCTCACTAAAATTGTTTTAATTATTTATCTTATTGATTCTTTAATTACTTTTATTTATTTAATAGTCAGTCAGTACTGACTGACATTATACGGGTGAAAAAACTAGGGAGTTAAAGCCCTAGTAACAGTTTGAACACTAACAGTAATAAAATTTTCAAGTGACACAGAGGGGAAATTAATCTCTGTTTCTAAGTTGTTTAAAAATGCTCCATAATTCATTGCCATAAACGAAAAAGCCTGAACATCTGGATTTGTTTTAACTATTTTCCCTTTTTCAATCATAACTGAAAAATAATCTGATAAGATTTCAAATAATTGCAAAGGTGGCTTATTTTTTCTTTCTCGGAATCCTGGTAAATTTTCTTCTTCCTTAATACTAATCATAATCATTTTCCGATTTTTATTCATAATTTTATGATAAGTTCGACTGATTAAGAGTAAGTCTGTTTGTAAATCCCAAACAATTTTCTCATTAAAAAGTTTTGTCATTTCTTCCGTATAATGAAACCTTTCAACTGCTGTCTCGAGCAGGTTTTGTTTACACCCAAAATGACGAAACAGTGTTTTTTCGCTCAATCCAGCAGAGGTAGCAATTTCCTGAGTTGTTACACCTTTATAACCTTTTTCTGCAAATAGATCAATTGCTGCCATCAACAATTTATCATTTGTACTTATTTTTTTACTGTTACTCATTGCTATCATCACCCTTTTTTATGTCAGTACTGACTGACATCATATTATCTTAGGTTAATTAAATTGTCAAGGAATTATTCCCAAAAGAAAAATTTGAGGACTAGACTCCCTATATTATTAGAAATAATATTCATTTTGTGATTAATTTCACTTAAACAAACCTGCCTCGTTTCTACCATAAGCAAGCTTTCATTTATTACAGGAATGCTGCCATGTTAGTACCGTAATGCTGTGTCATTAATCATTGAGTTATGACACTACAAATAAAACAAAATATTTTTTATCATATTGTTTAAAAGCAATAAAATCTCTTTTGCTTGCTGCCACGTCTTTTTAGTTCTATTACAGATACGTATACATGGAAAGTAGAAAGATCGTGTCACCTGTTAAGGTAACACGATCTTCAAGAATTTAATTCTAACCATACTTATTTAAAAATTATTATGTCTGAAAGCACACATTCTAACAATTCAATAGAGTTAATTATTATTAATAAATATATCTAAATGTTTCGTCATTATATTTATTTTTTATAACTTCTTCAAATGGTCTCCCCTCATTTTTAGAATTTAACCGCTCATTTAAATCATTAGATTTTATATTATAATGTTTTTTATTCAGAAAACCAGCGGTTCTAATTGTCGGATGGTTTAATATTGGATTTAAATCCCCGTCCAATACATTAGTATTTG
This sequence comes from Niallia sp. Man26, assembly GCF_022049065.2. Classification (NCBI taxonomy): domain Bacteria; kingdom Bacillati; phylum Bacillota; class Bacilli; order Caryophanales; family Bacillaceae; genus Niallia; species Niallia sp. Man26. Next base: position 1,252,945 of record NZ_CP095744.1, on the reverse strand, counting down.
CAAACCTAAAGTCAATCAAGTGAGGAAATTCTTCTAAGAAATTTAAATTTTGTAAATCACCGCAGGCATTTAAACATAAAACACGAAGGTTTTTCAAAGAGAATAGTTCCTCATTAGGCGTAAACTTCTTTGATTGATTTATATGTAAATGTTCCAAAGTATCAGTAAAAGCTGATATACCAGAATCACTTTGTAATTTTGTACAGTAATGAAGTTCTAAACGTTTTAACCCTCTAAAATTCTCTATGCTTTTAAAATTCTCTATATTAGCCTTATTCATTTCTAAATAAATAAGATCTTCTGGAATATTGTCTAAGACACCTACATTATTTTTTTTATAATTCCAAAGCGTAAGATACCTAATTTTCCCCAATGCTATTTCTTCAATTTTAACACTACCAAGTTCCCGTTTATTTACCGTTTCGTTGTTTAAATTTATATCTGCATATAGATAATCAGGAACATCATCAAACCAAATTGTATTATTCCTCCAGTAGTCCATTATATCACTCCATCTTTTATAAATTAAAATCAATTCAGAATTAGTATTTACATCATTGTTCATAATAAAAAATATTATAAAATAAAGTAGGGAGCACTCAAAGTCTCCCTACTTTTACTTTATTATTCTTTCATCATACTGCCCAACCATCTGTAAAACCATTATAATAACGACTCGTTATTCAAAAAAACTGTCAATAAGAAAAGCCGCCAAATGACAGCTCTGATCTTTCGCTCAAGCCCCCGTTCGTAATATATGGTTAGCCAGATTTTTCTGGTTGACCATTTTTTTTTTAGTTTTATGATTACGGTAGTCGGGGTAGAACGGCGCCCCCGTGGGAATAAATCCCGTCAGCTAAACTGTTCACCCCCTACTTGTATAAACATGTTTCAGGCTGGTTGGGACAATGAACCCGTTTAACAAGCGAACCTATGATATTACAAGGAGTTTAGGGGTTACCGACTAATATGCTTTTTAAGGAGGAGAAATTAGTATGAATCCAGTGATTGGTCTGGATGTTTCAAAAGGAGAAAGCCATGTTCAAGCATTTTTAGATAAAGGTAAACCATATCGGAAGAGTTTTAGTATTACACATAATCTAGAGGGTTTAGGTAGGTTATTAGATTTTCTTCAAGATGTTGAAAAAGCAGCTTTGGGTACTCAACCTTCGGTTGTATTAGAGTCAACTGGGCATTATCACACCCCAGTTATTCAGTTTTTAGAGGAACAAAAATATGTATATATTCTCGTCAATCCTCTTATTTCACATAGAGCCAAGAGTTCAAGCCTACGCAAAGTTAAAACAGATGCAATCGATGCTTATCATCTTTGTGAACTGTATTATAAGGAAGAACTACAGCCTTACAAGAAGCGAGGAATTCAACTCTTAAACCTTCGAAATCTAACAAGGCAACAAGAGAGTATTGCAGAAATTTCAGCGAAAACAAAAATACAGTTACATTCCTTAATTGATCAGGTATTCCCTGAGTATCGAGGAGTTTTCGGAAGTTTATACTCAAAAGTATCTTTGCTTACTTTACTAGAATTCCCTACTTCTAAGGCGGTATTAAGTGTCAGTGAAAAAGAATTAACTGATAAAATAGCTTCATTATGTAAGAATCGTTCGGTGTCCTGGGCAGAGGAAAAGGCACAAATGTTAATAGAGGCTGCCCTACGTAATCCATTTCAAAACAATCTCTATGAGAGTCATATTTTCAATCTAGAAATTTTAATTAAGATAGTTCTTCAATACCAAGAGCATCTATCCAAGATTGCAGATGAAATAAATGCTCTCGCTAAAGAAATTGAAGAGTATTATATTCTTCAATCTATCCCTGGAATCGGAGAAAAAATCGCTGCCACGATTATATCCGAAATTGGAGAAATAGATCGATTTAATGATGCCAAGAAACTTGTTGCATTCGCTGGGATAGATCCTAGTGTGTACTCATCTGGGAGGTTTACCGCATCGGTGAATCGAATAACGAAACGTGGCTCATGTAGACTTCGCCACGCCTTATATATGGCTGTTCAAAGTGGTATAAGGGATAGTCGTAAAAAGAAGACAACCGACGAGATTATTCCACGCAATCGAAAACTAAGAGAGTTTTATGATAAGAAACGAGAAGAAGGAAAACCCTTTAGGGTAGCCGTTATTGCATGTGTAAACAAGCTCTTACACTGGATCTTTGCCTTATTAAAAAAACGAACAACTTTCCAAGATATAGATTAATAACTATATCTAACTAAATACAACAAAACCTTCCAATTAAAATATAGCGGTAGGTTATTTGGCATGTGCATTTTTAGTATACCACGAGATTATTTATCTTTTTATTGAAAAATGTTGACAAACTATTAGCTGGTTTAGTTTAAGTGCATTTACTCACAATCTTATATATAAATAAGAAGTTCCTCAATTAGGAACTTCCACCCTTAATTTCTTTATAACGTTCTTCTGTCCATTCAAAATTACTTATCGAAAAAGTGTTATAATTATATTCCTTTAATAATTGTTGTGCTTCAATCGTAAAGCTATAACCAACAGCTACCCTTTTCATTTCACTGTCCTGATTTATTCTTTTCAACGCTTTTCTAACATCACTCAATAGAATTGTTTCTTCTGGAAAAATTATTCCTGTAACAATTTCATTAGAGTTAGGAATTATCCCCTTATATATTGGTGAAACCATTTTTTTTATTTGATTGTATGTCTTATTTTTTATAATTAAAGGCTTTGTAATATCACTTCCCCCCCTTATTAACAATTCTTTTTATTCGCTGTTTTACTTCGTAATTCCTTCTCTCACTCTCCTGCCAAGTTTGTGACATTAAAAAGTTCTCTCCATCTACTTCAGGATTACACCCCGTTAGCCTTTATAAGAAACATTGATATTACTCAATTGTTTATTCAGATCCCAATTTGTTGGCTTTTCTTCCTCCCTCAACCATTCCATGCCATTCTGTATCCACTTATTACGATAAGTCTCAAAGGAATATCCTAATTCATCATCATCATAACCTGGGTGAAACCCACAACATCCACAAATTAGGCTTATATCAGGTAACCCATCTTTGTTATACAAAGGACCTCGTAACCTGTCAAAACCACAAACAGAACAAACATAAAATTTTTTCTTTTTAAAAAACATGATCAAACACCTTCTAAATAAATTCATTTATTTAATATATTAACAAATTACTCTTAACCTTATATCACTAATCAGCATGTTTATTCCATAAGCCAAGTTTTCATTTGTTACAGGAATGCTGTCACGTTTGTGCATTCTTAATTTTGAAACAGTTCTTCCTTCTCTTCTCTAGACATTCCAGTGAAAAACTTTTTATGTAGTCTTAGTTCCTTTATTTTTTTGGGAAATACCTTTTCTAACCAAGTTAATGCCACGGGGGTATGTTCAGGAAGTGCATTTACTTTTTCCAGAAACCATTCATATTCACTAATAATATTATCATTGAGTTGATTTATATCTTTCTTTCTAGAAGAGTAATCTAATACCGCTAGCTCATGTGCGGTTATATAACCATCAATTTTCTTAACAACACCAATTTCAGATGGTAACCGATCCTCATTTAAGGAAACAAAGAAATGAATATCTTTCGGTAAACGAAACAGTCCTTTTTTTGTATCTTTATCATTGGCCTTGTAAAGCCAATCCCCTTTATTTGCATAACAATTAAAATCGGAATCATTAATGGATACAACCATCTTCTCGTATTTTTTCATAAGAACCTCCAAGGACAATAATTTTATTAATATTCAACTACTTACCAAAAACTCCTCTTGAACAACCCTCCCTCTTTTCTTCCATAAGCTATTTTTTCATTTAATACAGGAATACTTGCATTATAATTACAGAAGAGAAATAAGAAACAAGGCATTACTCCTCCAAGAAGAAATAATGCCCTATTTGAAATAAGAAGTATTTTAAGTGATTAGGTATTTCTTTTGAAACTCCTTAAACTGTTTTTCGTACTTTTGTAGCTTTTTTATATCTTTAGTTGAATTCAAGAATGGCTTTCTCTTTCCAATAACCATAATGTCTTTTTCATCTGTTGGGACATCCTTCAGTTTAACGTAAGGATGAAAATATTCACATTTAGTTTTAGGTAGCTTAACTGACAGCATTGCAAACTCCTCGGTAGAGAACTGATTCGATAAGTTGAGTTCCATTAAACCCTTTAAATGCGATATAGGCTCTAAAGAATTATCTTTTACTTTTAAGTTTGATAACCCCAAAACTTTAAGGTTCTGAAGCTGCTTGATAGGTTCCAGTGTGTCGATATTTAAAGTTGTCCAAATTCCTCCAGCCAAATTTAATTCTTGTAATAAATAACACGATTCGAGTTGGTCAATATGATTCAATCGTTTAAAATCCTCAATGGAAAGGTGTTTTAAATTAGGATTTTTCGACATATCCCATAATTTATTTGCTTTAGGATTCCAACAAAGATACAACTGTTCTAAGTCTTTAAGCCGTTCTATAGATGATAGATCTTCAACTCGCATTTCATATATGTATAATGTTTTAGGATTGATGGAGTTAATAATTAAGTCAAATTCTTTTTGATTAACAGAATATATCCAAACTATCTCAATCTCAGCGAAGTTACTCAAATACTCAAGATGTTGAGTATTTCCTTTTAATGCAATTTCTTTTGGAGCTTCTATAATGTCTTTCAAGTCCTTAATAAATTTTGGTTGTTTCCCAGTAGGAAATAGTAGCATTTCGATCCCCCATTAAGAAATAAATAATGAGCATTTTTTTGATACTCAACAATAGGCATACGTAGGTTTTAATTTTAGCACAACTCACTTCATTTTCTTCTTAAGCTAACATTCCAGTTTATCCCATAATGAGAGTTTTCACTTGTTACAGGAATGCTGCCCTGATGGTTACATAAGAAAAGGACCTTCCTAGTTAACTAAGGAAAGCCACGGGTAGTTTAATTATGGAAGTTAAATTGCAATCAAAAAATCCAAATCCAAAATAATTTTTCTAACACCTTTGATAGGAAATTTTTTCACCTGTAAGATAGATCATTAGTTGAAAAACAACTGTTGAATCCTTCTTTTTCTCTATCTGAAAGGAAATCCCACTTTTTTGATACTATCCATTCCAATAGTTTTTCGATTTTCTCATCCTGATTTTTGAACTGATTCAGAAATTCAAAGGCTGCTACTAACTCGTCACTATTAATCTTCCGCTTTTTACTTAAAATCGTTCTTACTCGTTTATATACAACATCGATAGCTGTTTCATCCCCATGATCTTTAATAGCTAATAGAGCATAATATTTTACAGATAATGAACGATCGCCTAAGGCCTCCATATAAAGGGGAAGGAATGCAGAACCACCCAATTTATCAATAGCACAAAGAGCAGCACGTCTTACTTCCCCTTTTTCATTTTTAAATAAAGGAAGAATGTCTGGAATAGCTTTAGTAGCACCCATCATACTTAGAGAACCAATGGCATAACAAAGGTCATACTCATCTTTTGAATTCCTTATGACTTTTATTAATGCATCTTCTGCGTCTGAATTTTTACATCTTCCCAATGCGTTAATAGCCGAATGTCTGACTGACCCTCTTACATCAGATACACATTTAATGATTGGATAACAGTCTGGTATAACTTCTTGTTCTTCTATTCTTTCTAGTATCGTATCGAGTGTATATTTATTTGTTTCTATTCCAATTCTTTGTAAAAGAATCTCGACAACTCGCTTATCACCTGTATTCTCTCCAATTTTTCCTAGAATAAAATAGATATTCCTTTTAATTGATTCTTTTTTACTTTTTTCTAACAGGTCACTTAGAAAAGAAATTAAAGTTGTATCTGTCAACGACCTTGCTTTATTGTATGCAATCGAAGATGGAGATCCTTCACTTGTATAAACTCCCTGCATTTCATTATAAATAGTGTCAGATCCATCCATTTCATTGATTATACTCAGCAGTTCTTTCTCATTCACCATCAAAACACCTGCTCACAGTTAGTTTTTAGTTCTATTATATAATGAACTTGCAATAAACTCCCTGTAGTTCTAAAACTTAAAGAGAATTAAATAAAAAAAGCACTAAGCCTTAATTTGATTTAATTAACTAAGATTCTTTCATCTTGAAATAATTGATTTTTATCCAAGCTTATTCAGCTAAACTGCCCTGTTTCTCCCATAAGAGTTTTTTCATTTCTTACAGGAATGCTGCCACGTTAGTACCGTAATGCTGTGTCATTAATCCTTGAGTTATGACACTACAAATAAAACAAAATATTTTTTATCATATTGTTTAGGAGCAATAAAGTCTCTTTTGCTTGCTGCCACGTCTTTTCTATACAGATACGTATACATGGAAAGTAGAAAGATCGTGTCACCTGTTAAGGTAACACGATCTTCAAGAATTTAATTCTAACCATACTTATTTAAAAATTATTATGTCTGAAAGCACACATTCTAACAATTCAATAGAGTTAATTATTATTAATAAATATATCTAAATGTTTCGTCATTATATTTATTTTTTATAACTTCTTCAAATGGTCTCCCCTCATTTTTAGAATTTAACCGCTCATTTAAATCATTAGATTTTATATTATAATGTTTTTTATTCAGAAAACCAGCGGTTCTAATTGTCGGATGGTTTAATATTGGATTTAAATCCCCGTCCAATACATTAGTATTTGCAAACCTAAAGTCAATCAAGTGAGGAAATTCTTCTAAGAAATTTAAATTTTGTAAATCACCGCAGGCATTTAAACATAAAACACGAAGGTTTTTCAAAGAGAATAGTTCCTCATTAGGCGTAAACTTCTTTGATTGATTTATATGTAAATGTTCCAAAGTATCAGTAAAAGCTGATATACCAGAATCATTTTGTAATTTTGTACAGTAATGAAGTTCTAAACGTTTTAACCCTCTAAAATTCTCTATGCTTTTAAAATTCTCTATATTAGACTTATTCATTTCTAAATAAATAAGCTCTTCTGGAACATCGTCTAAGACACCTACATTATTTTTTTTATAATTCCAAAGCGTAAGATACTTAATTTTCCCCAATTCCTTTTCTTCAATTTTAGCACTACCAAGTTCCCGTTTATTTACCGTTTCGTTGTTTAAATCTATATCTGCATATAGATAATCAGGAACATCATCAAACCAAATTGTATTATTCCTCCAGTAGTCCATTATATCACTCCATCTTTTATAAATTAAAATCAATTCAGAATTAGTATTTACATCATCATTGTTCATAATAAAAAACAAAAGTTCATGTCAATCTTATTATCTTTTTCTACGTTTATATAAATTTCTTTTGGAGCGTCTACACTTATCTGGACAAGAATAAAGATAATTCAGGAATGTTGCGACATTTAGTTGACGAATAAAAAGGAGCATTCATCCATGCAGGATGAATGCTCCAAAAAATAACAATCTTCTAATTTTATTGTTCTTTAACTATAAAAAGCTGCCTGTGTTCATTCAGACGTATTTAGTCTATGTTGTCAATTCCATCCTCTATAATAACATCTAAATAATCATTGAAAGATGAATAATCAACTCTAAAAAATGATTCATAAGGATGATAACATACTACTGGACATTCTAGTTGATCATTGGTTTCATTTGTATTTAGACAGTAAATGAACTCATGTGAATCTGAAATTACTACATAACCTTTTTCTAATCCACGTTCTAACCACTCTTCTGTATGGACAATTATTGTTGTTTCATCCGGAGGCTCATATCCAAATACAGTTTGGCCAAATAACTCAGCATACCCGAAATTGTTTAAAAATTCTTTATAACTTTTTGGTAGACGTACATCTAGTATATTCTCAAGCATTTCTATTTTTTCAGTACTAATACCATTACCAACCTCTGCGTAGTATTTCAAATTTGAGATGGTTTTATTTCTCATTAAACCCCTACTCTTTTTAAGATAGTTACAAACATTTTATATTTTACCACTTAAGAACATATTCCGCTATTAGCCAAGGAAAACATATGACCTCTCTTATTTTTTTCCTGAAAATCCAGTAATCATAGGAATTATTAGACATATAGCCACTTACTTTAAACTTTGTGATACTACTCACTTAAACTATACTCCCTCAATAAACAAACACTTATCTCTTAAATACGCAGTTTTTCTCCATATTACTACCTAACTTGTTTAACTTTACAGATTTAGTTATAGAGAAAAGAACACAATCAAGCTGTTTACGAAAAAAATGAGCACAAGAAACCAGCCAACCTTCGGTTTATTTCAAAAAGTTGGATAAATTGGTATGTACGCACCAATGGATGTCCACATCTCTTACGGGGGTCTACCCTCCCAAGTCTCACAGAGTCTACGCTCCTACATTCCTTCGTTCAACCTTTCCATAAGGTGGATGTCGGTCATGCTGCCCTACAGGATCATGTCCTTACGTTAGTTCCGTTGCCGACTAATCCCATGCTGATTTTGTCTGTTCATCTGTTCAAATCTATTTGTTAAAAGTTTAGTTTAATAGAGATTAAGCTGCTACTGGTTCTTGGATAAATGCATGCATATGAGGGATGTCCTTCAACATCTTCTCCTCTTGAAACACAAACTGTTTCTTACCAATAGAGAAGAGTATACGGATGAGCTTATTACACAAAGCAATTAAAGACTGCATCTTTTTCAACGGATTGTCAGGTCTCGTTGTGTAGTAATGATGTAAGGCTTTAAAGGCTTTGTTCTTGGCTACTAGAATCATAGATGCCCGGAATAACAATGCTCGTAATTTCTTTCGACCACGTTTAGTTATTCTGGTCCTCCCTTTATGCTTACCTGATGTATTTTCTTTTAAGCTGAGTCCTGCCAGTTTGGTTATCTGACGGGGATGATTGTATTCACTCAAATCGCCTACCTCAGCGAAGAAACCCGCCACTGTATCGCGCCCAATTCCTGTTATCTCTAACATTTGATCAACGCCTGGAATATCTTGAAGCAGAGTATCCAGAGTTTGATCAAGCTCTTCGAACTTGGCTTGAATGAGTTCATACTTTTGGATTAAGGTTCTTAATTCCATTTTAGCCATCATGGCACCCTGTCGGATGCCAATCGAGCGATTGGCTACTTCTTTTAAGGCTTGAATCTTCTTAATCCCTATACTACGTTTCACTGCTTGCCTAAGGTATTCAAGTAATTCTTCTTCTGTATATCTAACCAATTCTTCCGGTAATGCTTCAAGCTTTAATAAATGAAGAGCTGCCTTCCCTTCCCAACTTTTAAAAACGGTAAAAAACTCTGGAAAGTATCGATCAATCCAGTTGTGTACCTGTCCCTGCACAATTTGTAAGTCTACATTTAATAAATCGCGTAATTTTTTAGCCACACGCAGTTCCGCGAAAACTCCTTGTGGTATCGTTGGTTCGGCGTATCTACCATCTTTGACTAGTTGTGCAATGACTTTTGCGTCTTTTACATCGTTTTTAGTTGGAGAGTTATCGTCTAGCTCCTTACTGTGCTTGACGTGTAAAGGATTGACCGTGACGAACTTAATCTGTTCCTCCTTTAGAATATGAGCTAAATTAAGCCAATAATGGCCTGTAGGCTCCATTCCAGTAATGACAGACTCCATTTCGCATGACTCTTTTATTTGATTAACCCAATCAATAAATGTCTTAAATCCTTCTTGGGTATTATCAAAAAAGCAAGTAGTACCTAGTTCTATTCCACGATAATCCTGCGCTCTAGCTACATGATGATGTTTGGCAATATCAATACCTATTACTAAAGTTTTAGGTGTGATTTGAGCTATTTTATGATTTTGGTTATAATTCATAGTGAGACCTCCGAGTAGATATTTTGTCCCTTTTAGCTGGCCAGCTGAGGACACATTTATCTTATCAAGAGGTCTTTTTTCTTTCAAATCGCATTTTCACTTATTACAGGAATGCTGCCCTGTTTGTGACACAAGAAGGCTTCTCTTCAGTTATTACAGGAATGCTGCCATGTTAGTGACGAAGCAAAAAAATAATAATAAACGTTTAAAGTTTTTTAAATTCAGGAGTTTGCATTAGTTTTTGGAAAAAAATATTTTTTTGATTTCTATACTCATCCATCTCTTTTCCTTCAAACTCTCTCTTTAAGTTATCATATTCGATTCTATAAGCTTCATTTTGTAATAAAACATCCCTGAATTTCCAAAAGAAATCATATTCAGAGCCAATTACAGTTAATTGAATTCCTAAAGGAGGAATGGTCGAATCCTTTTTAAAAGCTCTAAAAAATTCCGTTTTTACACTACCGTTGTTACTTTCATACAAGGATGATAGTATCTGAACTGCCCCTGAGAAATGTTGAGGAGATACACGTACTTGTATATCCAAATCTCCTTTGGTCAAACTTTTAGGTATAGCAGTGCTTCCAACGTGCTGAACATCAGCCTCTGGAAGATATTCTTTAATGATTTTTTTATGAACTAGTAAAGTTTTCTCTACATCTGAACTAAAAAGACTGCTTTCAAAAAATTCAACTCGTTCCATAGTCCCCTCCCCATACTTTAAATACTTTAACGAACAACTCATTACTAAATAGAATATTGTAAAGAAATTACTTTATTTTTATTTTGAACGCAAGCGTTTGATATCATAATATTTCTCATTGGAATATTATCAACTTGAGTCATTCCTAAATAATATTTTGCTTTAAAATCATTTTTTAATCTGTATAATCCTATTGAATGTAAGTTCTTACCCATCCCTGTCCCTATAAAATTCGGATGAATGCCTATCCAAAAAATGCGACCTTCTTTATCTGTATTCGGTTCTATATGAGAAAAAACTACACCAACTGGTTCATTATTTACTATGTAAACTGTATACATTTTCTCTGCTTGCGTTGAAAGTTCCGTCCTCATTCCTACCAAAAATTCCTCAGCATCAATAAAATTTTTACCCATTACTTCAGATAAAAAGGAGATAGAGTTATGTTCAGTAATAGACCAAACCTCAAATTTTGGTACCAAATTATCTAGTGGGGTTGTAAAAGATCTCGTATATATAACCCTTTCACCAACAATTTTCATTTTAGTTCTAGTAATATTCAAGCTATCTAATAATGTTTTAGGACACTCAAATTTTACTTTTTTCAGTTTACTGCTTTTTAGTTGGTTTAAAAACTTGTTTATTAGCATATCTATTTCTGAAGCTTGAGTAATGTTATTCTCCAGAATTTCTAAAATGATTAAACGATCACTTTTAATGTAATGAACACCGACACTTTGTAACTGCTGGAGTAGTTTATCCATTTTTTCTCACTCCCTAAACAATGTTACTGTTTCTTTTGTAAGTTATTTAAAATGCATACCCTGATGCTTAGAATCAAAGTAAGTTGATATACAGTACCTCTTTTATAAAAAGGAAAGTTCCGTTTTTTCAAGATTTATATTAATATTTTCAATCCAATTAAGAGTAGAAACCCATAATCCTCCCACATTATTTTTCAAACTATGGACATCCGTATTTAAAGATAGTAAGCCACGTATTTTCTGTTCAAATTCTTCAGGCAAACATTCCAACTCAAAACTTTCTTTATACATTGCCCTACTTGATAAATATCTGTGCTTATTTTTTAAACCAACGGACATTACCGCCCAATATGCAACTTGTCTTGATTCATGCGCAGCAAGTATAGAATCTGTATCCTTTAATGCAAAAACCTTATAAACATGTTCATACATATCAGTAAGTGCATCTTTAATCAAGATGTTAAAGTCCGCTTGCTCTTCTGCTTCTTTCGCGGTATTCCTTATTTCTTCATAGAGATTTGTTGAATCATATAAAACTTTACTTGTAAAAAGAGAATCACTTTTTACTGGCCACTCATAATCAATACTCTTTGCTTTCGATTTCATTTTTTCTAGAGTACTAAAACTAATGCCAACAAACATACCTTTGTAAAAAAAAGCTTCCCAACTGCTCTCTCGCCCATTTATTACTACTCTTAATTCTAAGTCGGATTCAGGTCCATCCATTCCCTTTGCGGTAGATCCTTCTATCGCAACAGAGAGAAGGTTTTTCTTATATTTATTTAGTAACTCATTAAGTATTTCATATGCAACTTCAAATCTTTCTTCAGTAGAGAACTTATTAGGCTGCCAAGTCATTTTTTACAACTCCCAATCGCATATTGACGGATATCATGCCATTAGGATTCAACAAAACCATTGAATTTCCTCCTAATTTTTTCAAAACCTTCTTCCACTAAACTGCCATGTTCCTTCCATTGTTGCGTATATATTCATGTTATTTAACAAAGCATAATTAAAAAACCTAGGAGATAACCAACCATGTTCAGACGACAAAGGCTAACAGAAATTATATTGATTACCGTTATTGGGGCAATAGTCTCCATTTTAAACACTCTATGGCTAAGATCTTCGCTTTTAAAAGAGATAGAAAAAATCGCAAAGATAAATGAACTTAATATATTGAGAAAATCAGGAAAAGTGACGGACATAGCCACCAAGCAGAGTAATTAATAATTAAAACAAAAAACCCTTAACTACCTAATTTAACCTTTAGTTAAGGGTTTTTTGTTTTAACACTAAACTGTCCCGTTAATGGTAGTTTTTAAATCTCTCATTAAGAAGTTGAGAGTTTGAACGGGATGAGGCTATCTATAATTATTCATTGGAATTCTGATTATAAGGTTTTTGAGATATAATTATTATATATGAACTAGTAAAGGTGGTTTTCTAATGAGTATTTCAACAAATATTGTTGTACAAAAAATAACTACAGAAATAATAGACAAAAAATCCAGTTTAGCAGTACAACGATACACCACAGATTTGAATCATTATTCAATGGAAGTTGATAAGGAACTCAAAAAGTGGAGAGAAAACCTAATTGATATTTTTGCAAAATCTATCTCAGATGATTTAGAAATGACCTATCAACATTTAACACATTGGGGTAATGAAGGCATAAAATTGTTAATAAAATTAAATTTACCACTAGATGTAGGTATAGAGGAAGTTAGATTCTATCGTAATGAAATTGGAGAAATGATAAAAAATGAAGCTATCCAAAATCATATGTCTCTTTCTGAGTTCTACAAAATAATTTCTAATTTTGATTCGGTTGTTGATCGAGCTGTACATTTACTAAGTTTATCCTATTCTGAAAATTATCTTTCCCGAATAAAGGCAGCTGAAATAACAGCAATGGAGTTATCTATACCGGTCATTCAAATTACAGAAAATATAGGTGTTCTACCATTAATAGGAGATATTGATACCCAGAGGGCTCAGGAACTTATGGAGAAGGCTTTAGAATCTGTTTCTAAGTTAGGGTTATCTCATGTTTTTATTGATTTATCAGGGGTTCCTATAATTGATACAATGGTAGCAAATCATCTATTTAGAGTAATAGATGATTTAAATTTAGTAGGTGTAAAAACAATACTTTCGGGAATACGTCCAGAAATCGCCCAAACGATGATACAATTAGGGATTAAAACGCAGGATCTAACTACATTTTCAAGTTTGCATAAAGCAATAAAGTATATCAATATCAATCCATAATATTTAGTATAGAAGAATTAATGAAGTTAAAATTAGTCTCCCATAAACTAATCTAAGTCTGAAGTAGTTTGATTCAGACTTTTTTTATTTAAGATGCTTAAATTTGTCATACATACTGACCTAATCAGTAAGCTTATTCCTACTTAATATTCATATCTTAATAATCGGGATTATGTTATCCTTGAATTACTCCAAAATAATATTACATACAGCTATTCATCACTTTCTGTATAAATCAAATATTATTTTTTTGAATACCATTTAGGATGATGCCATATTGTATTCGGTCAGAAAGTAATATATAGAAGCAGAATCCACTTTGTTTTTTTTGACTATGAAAACGGCTTGTTAGAAGTCCAAAATCCAATAACTAAAGCGATAATCTTAATTAAATATGAGGATATAATTATTCGAATAAAATAATGCCGTCTTTGACGGTTTTTTTATTGGCCCCTTATAGGAATTAATGAAACTAACCTACCCCAAGCTCTGGAAAGTCTAGAAATTTTGAATTAAAGTATCCAGAGAAAGAGTAAAAGAACGAGTTATCATATATGGTTCTTTTAACTATCATTACGAGAAACTTTGTGAACAAATGAACTTAAACTATACTGCCACGTTAGTAAAAAAGAAAATGGAGCTGCCGCATAACGGGTTCTCTTTTCGCAGGGAAAGTTAAAATAATTAGTTGTTTCAACTTTCAAAATCCTTAATAAAATCAGATAAAAAAGGACTTGTTAAACCAGTCCTTTTTAAGATACATATTCTAAAAATTCATTTAATGAGGAATACATTACTTCTGGTTCCCAATCTCCTTCACCGTGTATTGCAGTCAATACAGGATAGTTTTTATTTTTTATATCAATAAAAATTGGGTCTCCTACAAGTTCATCGTATCCAATAACATACCAATTTTCTTTCCAATCACCCTCGTTATCCCCTGTTAAAGAATTGCCATCTTCGTCCATTCTATATCCTAACTGCCCTTCTTCAAATTCTTCTATTGAAAATAAGTGAATAGATATAGATTCAATTTCAGGGTCATCTACTTCAATCTCAACATCATAACTTTCAAGTTCCTCAATTTTACTTAAAATTATTTCTATATCTTCATTTAACAAATTAATCCCTCCAGTGAGATGTGGTCTTTATCTAAGGTAGATTATACCATTAAACTTTAAACCCTTTTTCAAATTTTTAAACTGCCACAATTTTAACTATTGAATTTGCATTCTTTTAACAAAGACGGAATGTCTAGGTCAAACTTGTATTCATCTCCTTCTTTAACTCAACTGCCATTATTGTTACATAAGCAAGATTTCTTTATTACAGGAATGCTGCGCCGCTTGTGACACAAAATATTTTAAAGGTGCTACTCAAAAAGGAAATATCTTCCTCGTTAAAGTGAAACCTCGATTATGTACCAGATTACAAAAGAAACTTGATCAATATCTACAATAATTAAAGGAGACCCTATTTAATCGGATAAAAATTTTAATCATAGTCAACTAATATAGGATCAATAGAAATAAAATGTGGCATCCAACAATCCGAATTTTCAGTACCAATTTCATGATTATTTATACAAACTCTGTTTATCCCGTCTAAACCATCGTATCCACAGCAGCCATTTAGTCTACTTGAATCAGTATGATATTCAGAGTTGATTAAATCTTTCAAGTTCATTATAATTTGACCCTTATAATTTATATCTTGTTCGCCATTTTCAATAATGAAAAATCCTTCGGGTATGTAATCAGCTTGATCTTTGTTATTTAATGCAGATACATTTTTTAATTCTGTTATTTCTTTAGAAATGACAATTTTACATTTTTGACAAATTAGCCTCATTTAATATATCTCCCTTAAAACACTAATAGTAATTATAATACTCCTTTCTTAATTAATAATCTTCAACTAAACTGCCATGTTTCTGCCATAAGCCAGTTTTTCATTTATTACAGGAATGCTGCCCTGTTTGTGACACAATAAGGTTTTTTTCTTATACACAGAAAAATACTCCCATGATTGTGTTATAAACAATAACCCTTTTATAGCTTACACTGATATTGCCAAGTTTGTACCAGATCCATACAATAGTTGAAAAATAGCATAATCAATCAGCTAAAAACTCATCAATATATTCTTTCAATTCTTCCTTGATATCTTCAAAAGTCTCATCAATTAATTCACCGATAACTTTGCTACCAGGAACTTTTTTTGAAGTTGCCATTCCCAATAAATAACGTTCGCATTCCCAAATTCTAATGATATGTATATCTATTAGTTCCTCATTTTCATCAGCAATTCCTAATGAAATTGTGGAGCTGTACCCAGGCATAAAGGGGTCATTTCCCTCTATATCGAATCCAGCATCAAACTCTAAATTCTTCATTGCAAAAACAGATTTATATTCGTCTAACAAACTTTCGATATAGTCTTTTAGTATTAATTCGGTGTTTTTAATCTTATCTCTTAGTTCTCCGGTAAATTCCGTTTGTTTATATTTCATATAGAAATCACTTCTCTTTAAATAGGATAACTTAGATATTCGTACAATAATTTTAAAATCCTTCTTGGGCTAACAAGCACAAAACTTGGTTAATGCTTAAGTTATAATAAGGATTCTGACCAGATTGTTGTATAAAAAAGAACCCTCCATTATTTAAGGAAGGACCTGTTAGCTTATGAACTTTTAAATTAAATATCACAATTCTTCAAATCAATTTCATACTCTTTAGGAATATAATTTAACAATTTTAATGTACTATTGATTCTATTATCATCAGTGAATACCGTTAACCCAACTTCTTCTATATCAATTAAGGTTATTACCTTGTCCCAATTAAGATCAGGGAATTCTATTGGATGATTCCAATTCACACTTGGACATAACTCACCCAATAGTAAACTCTCACCTTTTATCATAAACGAACGGAAACCATTAGAAGCAAACCCCTCACAATGTCTCGTTGTTAGTTTTAATTGAGCAGCAGACTCTACTTTAAGAATCATCCATTCATTTTTTTTATTACATAAGTAATCAGTATGTAATTCCTTCACCTTTTCTATATCTTCATCATCCATTAACTCAGTTGATAATACAAAGAATAAAGGAAACTCAAAAGTATTTTTTATAAAATTATTTGAAAAACCTTCAAAATCTCTAAAATTTACTCCAAGACTTAAAACTGTGAGATTCCTCTTTTTAAACTTAATTGAGTTAATAATGCTTATATCGCTATTTTGAATAAAAACCGACATTATGTTCACTTCCTACTATTAATGTTAGTTAAGGTTATGCCTAAAGCTATTTAAACAGAATACTAACTAGTTATAAATAATAATCATTTATGGAACACTCCGTTCTTGATCAATTATCTGTTTTAAAATTCAGTAAGTACAAGGCTATTTTAATTTTAATTCTTCTTCAACAAACCTGCCCCGTTTGTGACACAAGAAGGATTCTCTTCACTTATTACAGGAATGCTGCCACGTTTGTGACATAAGCAAGTTTTGGAATGTTGCCATTATTGTGACATATTTAGTTGTTTCAGTTATTGAGAATTGGTAACTACTTTCCTTTATTTTTTAGGAATAATTAGGAAAACATACATCCCTACTCGCTCCAACAGGTGCCTTCTACTATTCCCCTATCTTTAATCTTTCTCAATACCGGTTCGGTGTAAATTTCATCGATATTTTTCCATACTCTCAATTGGCCAAGACTGTTAGCCTAGGCTTTTCTTTATCAAGGAAAGCCTGGCTATTTTATAAATATCTTATTACACTACACTTGAAATTTTTTGGCGTTTTCTAGAAATTCTTCAACTTCATTAGCTTTAGTACGTGTTGGGAAACAACTTTGACTAGTATCTAAATGTGCGATTGCGTTCATATCTTCTCTTGTTATTTCAAATCCAAAAATATCAATATTTTCTTTCATTCTTTCAGGGTTTGAAGACTTAGGAATAGATACAATTCCTCTTTGATATAACCAACGTAAAACAATTTGGGCTACAGATTTTTGATATTTTATACTCAACTTTTGTAGAAGTTCATTGGTAAATAATTTATTTTCTCCAGCAGCAAAAGGTGACCATGCTTCCATCTGTATATTTTTGTTTTTCATTACTAATAGTTCTTCCTCACGTTGGAAGAAAACATTCGCTTCAATCAAGTTAACAGCTGGTTTTATATCAATAAAGCTGATGAAATCTATTAAACGATCTTGTTGAAAATTGTCAACGCCAATTGCTTGGACTTTACCTTCTCTATATAATTCCTCAAGTGCCCGCCAAGCACCATAGTAATCATTATACGGTTGATGTATCAAATATAAATCTATATAATCTAATCCCAAACGATCCAATGACCGTTGAAAACCTTTTTTTGCTCTTTCATAATTAGTATCTGTTACCCATAGCTTAGTAGTAATAAATAAATCTTCACGTGGCACACTGCTTCTTTTAATCGCTCTTCCCACAGCTTCTTCATTTTCATAAGCTGCTGCTGTATCTATCAAACGATATCCTAATTTTATTGCTTGATAGACCATTTCTTCACATTCCTTTTGGTCTTTGACTCTAAATACCCCTAATCCCACCATTGGCATTTTTATTCCATTATTTAATGTAACGTAATCCATTATTCTACAACTCCTTCTTCATTTTCTTTGTAACCTAGCTCTAATGTTTTTTCATAAGATTTAATATAATCATTATAAGCAACTATTTTAGTTCTCAAGTAACCCAATGCCTCTTGCATTATTTCAATCTTCTCTTCTAACTTTTTTTCTTGTTCGATTAATATTTCTTTCCTCAGTTGACGTGAGCTTTCATCTTCTTGTACAAGTGATACATATTCAATTAAAGATTCAATCGAAACCCCTGCTTTTCTAAGCGCCTTAGCATAATAAACCCAACGCTGGTCTTGCTCTGAATAATTTCGATAACCTTTATCGTCACGAGTAATTTTTGGTATTAAGCCAATTCGCTCATAATATCTTAGAGTTTCTGTAGAAATATCAAACTTAATACTGACCTCTTTTATATTCATTAGCAGTACTCCTTTAGTATTTTAGAGATACCTTACTTATAGGGGATATAAAATCAAATTGAATTATATACCTTGTAGTTAACTACAAGGCAAGTACTTTTGTGTGTTTACACAAAAGAAATTAAACCTAAAATTGTGCTCTAGTTTCTACACTTGTATCAGATATTAATTTGCCTTGTAGTAATAGTAATTATAATAAGGAAACTAAAAAGGGCCACAAATTGAAATTACTTATCTAATACATCTGATAAATTTAGGCAAGCATTTGATAAGAATGAGATAACGATGTTCATATTACTTAAGGCATAATAAACATGTAATAAATATTATTGCCCTTATAAGTGTCGACTATAAAAAGGAAGCATTAATCATTTAAGACTATAAGTAGAGAGAGTATATAGTTCACCTATATTAAGGAAAAAGACTGGAGGTAGTTAAGTAATTTTCTAGTATTAAACAAACCTAGGTATAAAGAACTTAGAAAATAGGATGATTTCATATGTAAATACCACGTATTAAGAACCTTGTTTTGTAAAACAACTAATTAAAATATTAAAGAGTCAGCAAAACAAGTACACAATAACATAGTAGTTCCTTAATTCTTTCCACATAAAAAGAGGCCTGTGATTTACTCCGTATATCTCCCGTAATTTACTGTTAGGTAATCGGCTTATATTTAATTTCATTTCTCATACTCTTTTTTTAGCTAATTTTTATTTCTGCTTTTATGGTCTTAGAAAATGTCCCTGTGTTTATTAAGTTCAGTTGACGATGAATAAGTAAGTTATTTTATGGATTAAATATAAAAATCATAGGACTTATCGGGAATTAACTGTTTTAATGCAAATAAATTGCATGTAGGAAAGTATCGGAATGTCAAAAATAGTATTAGATAACTATTATTCACAATCTCAAATGTTCCTCACCCTAATGATTGTTAAGAATGAATTTATTATTAATAACCTATCGTGAAATTTTTTTAAAATTAGGAGTAGATAAATATGGTAAACACTTTGAAAATATATATGTTAGCTTTTATTAGCTTTTTAGCGGGTACAGCAGAATTTGTAATTGCTGGCATACTAGATAAAGTTGCAGATTCAGCAAATGTTTCGTTATCAACCGCAGGACAACTAATAACCATCTTTTCTATTGGTTTCGCTATTGGTTCTCCAATTGTAATGATGGCTGCAGCAAAAATGGATCGTCGTAAATTATTAATGCTTTCTCTCATGATTTTAGTAATAGGAAGTATTTTAACTGCTACACTATCTGGATTTACTTTTTTAATAGTTTCTCGAGTTATACTTGCAGTAGGAACAGGAGTTTTTGTTACTACTGCAATGACTGTAGCACCGAAATTAGCTGGTCCAAATCGTCAGGCAGGAGCAATAGCAACCGTTTTAGCGGGCTCTAGCTCTGCTTTAATTTTTGGCGTACCAATAGGTCGTGTTATAGCATCCACATATGATTGGAAAGTTATTTTCTGGGGAATCGGTATCTTGAGTCTTGTAGGTATTCTAGTGATAGCTAAAACTATACCTGCTACTAAAGCTGAAGTACCTGTTCCACTACGTGAACAGCTAGCTTTCTTAAAAAAACCTAGAATAACTTTAGCATTTGGGATCACTTTCTTTGTATTTACTGGCTATTCAGTATTAAACACATACATGACACCATTCTTGTCTATTGTAATGGGCATGAATGAAGATGGTATAAGTTTAACTTTCTTTTCCTTAGGAATTGTTAGCTTAATTGGTTCCAAGCTTGGAGGGTTTTTGGGAGATCGATTTGGTAGTGGTAAAACACTAATTAGTAGCATTAGTATATTACTAATTTCTCTTTTTATACTATTTATAATCCTTTCTATTACTTCTGGTTCAATAGTAACTGGAGTAATATTACTTATGATTTGGGCAGGCTCAGCCTGGGTTTTTGCCACAACACAGAATTTCAATTTAGCCTCACTAGCTCCAGAAGCTTCTGGTATCATGCTTAGTCTAAATACCTCCTTCATTCATATCGGTATGGCTGTTGGTGCAGGTATTGGCGGGATTATAGTAGGAAGTGTTTCAATGCTAGCAAACGTCTGGATTGGGGCTGTATTAATAGCTATCGCAGCACTATTGTCAGCAATCTCACTTGGACTTACTCGCCCTTCAAAAAATACTGCATCAATAAATAGCTAAGATTGAAATATTTACTATTTAGTTGTTTTATTACAAATATTCATTAAGTAAAAGATTAGCAAACAAAATGAAGAAAAGACTAGATATGCTCACCTATCTAGTCTTTTTTTCACCCTTAATATCATTACATATTTTTTTATAATATAGTCTTGAAATCCATTATTAATCTCTTCTTATTAAATTATTTCACTTGATGAATTAACAACTATATTTTACATGTCCCTTTATATTGTTTTCAAAACTCATTAATTATGTCAATGAGTTTATTTTTTTCAAAACAATTAGGAGAGACTTATTCTTTTTAGTTTGTAGTCTTTTTTCTCTCTTAATCCCTTTATGTCCTCTTTTGGTGGAAGACCGAAGAAACGAGAATATTCACGACTAAATTGAGAAGGACTTTCATATCCTACCCGGAAAGCAACATCAGCTGCATCTGTTGACTCAGAGAATAGTAGGTGACGAGCCTGTTGCAGTCTAATTTTCTTTTGGAATTGAAGAGGACTCATAGCTGTTACCTCCTTAAAATACCTATAAAGGGAGGCAACACTCATATTTGCTATATCCGCAATTTCTTGACTATGAAATGCCTTATGATAATTATTTGTTATATATTCAATTACTTCTTTTATTCGGTGAGTGTGACTTCCTTCAATAGCAGTCTGCCTCAATATATTTCCATGAGTACCCTGAAGAACCCTATATAAAATTTCTTTAATAAAGAGAGGAGAAAGTACTTGTATATCTTCTGGATTATCTAACAAATTTACTAATCGAATGACAGCATCTAATAAAGATGACTCAATCTGGCTAACATAGATTGCTCGCTCTCCCTTTTCAATTGGGGTACCTTGAATTTCAGTACCGCTTAGAACCTCTAGAATTTGACTTGCCGTAAACTCAATTCTTAATGATAAATATGGAACATCGGAAGAAGCTTCCAATACACGGGCTCTGGCTGGCAATCCAACTGATGCCACAAGATAATCAGAAGGTCCATAAGTAAAATGCTCCTGTCCTAAAGTGACTTCCTTCGTACCCTGAACAACAATGAATAGGGCAGGTTTATACACACTATAATCCGGATCAGTAGTATTAGATAATCGAACAAAACGTAAAAATGGAATGGCAGTATCATAATATCCGTCTTCTCGTGTATAACGTTCAAGAAATTCGATAAGTTCTTTTTGTTGTTTGATTAGTTTAGACATATGATCATCCTCAATCTTTTTGAAATATATACGTATATTTAGCTGTTCAGCAAGTTCCTATACGTAAAGGAAAGTAATGAATATAAAAATAAGTTAGCGGCCACTTGTCTTTTAATTCGCCCTCCTTATCCATTTGAATAGAAAAAACCGAATTTCCTAATAGGAAAAATCGGTCTTTTATAGTTTACTCTTTACTTATAGAACCAACAATAATTCTTATCAATTATTCATGTATCCTCCACTCATTCAACATCTTAGCCATATCTGCAGAAAAATGATCAACTATTTCGCTTTTACCTATATCCATTAATGCAATCTTACTCATATCTTCATCACTTAAAGTGAAATCCCAAATATTAAAGTTTTCCACTATACGTTCCTGATGCACAGATTTAGGTATTGTCACAACCCCTCGCTGTAAATGCCAACGTAAAATAACTTGTGCCACCGTCTTTCCATATTGCTCTCCAATTTCAGTAAGTACTCCATTTTGGAAGATATTCTTTTGTCCCTCTGCAAAAGGTCCCCATGATTGTAGTTGAACACCATATTCCTTCATTACTTCCTTAGCTATGTTCTGTTGGAAGAATGGGTGTGTTTCTACTTGATTTACAGCGGGTACAATTTTATTGTTTTTAATTAAATCAACCAGACGATCTGGATAGAAGTTAGAAACTCCGATAGCACGAATCTTGCCTTCTTCATAGAGTTCTTCCATTGCTCTCCAGGAACCATAATAATCTCCAAAAGGTTGATGAATGAGATATAAATCAAGATAATCGAGTCCTAGTTTATCTAATGAGACATTAAATGCCTTTTTTGCATTCTCATAACCTTGGTCTTGCACCCAAAGTTTTGTAGTAATAAAAAGTTCTTCTCGTGAAATTCCGCTTTTTTTAATGGCAGCACCAACTGCTTCTTCATTCATATAGGCTGCTGCTGTATCAATTAGACGATAGCCAGCGTCAATTGCATCTGCTACTACCTGTTCACATTGTGCTAAATCTGGAACTTGGAACACACCAAAACCTAAGAGTGGCATTTTCACACCATTGTTTAAAATAACTTTTTGCATACAAAGTCCTCCTCATTATAAAAATATTTTTCTAACTAAACTTGTTAAAGCAATAGTAATCCTACATGTAATCCGAATTAAAGTTACGGTATATGTTTTTTAGATTCCATAAGTAGGAACTAACAGCTATTACTTTATTAAAAGTGAATCAATACAATGATAAATGTTGAGTTAAAGGCGATTCTTTATATATTAAGTCAGATGTTTTAGTTAAAGTGCATTGCAACTACTAACTATACAGACTGATTTTTCATGTTATACATATAACTTCTTAGTAGAATAGAAACAAAGCTCAATATTAGGAATATAATTCCTCCTAATACGATATATTGAGTTCCCATACCTGATATGAAAAATCCACCAACAGCAGTCCCAATTGTTATCCCTAAATTACCACAAGCTAAAAACAGACCATTCGCAAAATCAGGAGCTTCTGGAGCCGCTGAGGTAATCCAAAACTGACTAACATTATTGGATATTGCAAATAAAATTCCCCATAAAAAAATTGTTATCATCATAGGAATAGTTGACGTTCCTGTAAAAAAGGACAATATATGAACTACTATTAACAGAACAGGAAAATACATGGCGGTTTTTACTGCATTTTTAGTAAGTAAATTTCCTCCAGCAAGGTTACCTATCAGACTAGAAACCCCTAAAATAAATAATGCCAAAGTTAAAGTATTTCCAGATATATTTGTTACAGATCCGAGATACTCTGCAATAAAACTATTAATGCTAGAAGTTGCAGATCCAATAAATATTACGGTAGAGATCGCTAACCATACTAACGGCTTTTTCAATACTCCTAATTGTGTTCCATAAGACAACCTTTCTTTAACAGGCAACGATGGAACGAAAATCAATGTAGCCATAAAAGCAATAGCATTAACTAATGCAAAAAATAACATTGACATCTCTATAGATGTCTGACTAGCAATAAAATTGGTAATTGGTACACCAAGTATCATTCCTGCAGTAACACCCATAATTACTTTTGAAACAGCTTTCGGTGCTTCTTCCCTACTTACGGAAGTAGCCGCAACTGTCAAAGCCAAAGAACAATAAATTGGATGAAAAAAGGCAGGTATAACACGAGCAACTAGCAATACAGTAAAGTTTGGTGCGAACATTGAAACAATGTTACCTATAACAAATATTCCAAGTACCAGTAACATAACCGTTTTACGATTAATTCCTGAGAACAATATTGGTAAAGTCGGTCCAGAGATAGCAACAGCAAGTGCAAAGAGACTAACTAGAAGGCCCGCTTTGGATATACTAATATTGAAATGTTCTGCTAGTGTTGGTAATATTCCGGTGATTCCCATTTCAGTAGTTAAAAGACCAAATACTCCTATTGTTAATATTATTATCAACAGTTTATTTTGTTTATCCAAGTAATCATCTCCTATAAGAATTTACATTATAAGATGTGGTGTAAAGAATACCAAATAGTGTTACGATTATTTTTGTTATTATCATAGTTCTTGAATTGTAGGACGAATAATTAACTCATTAATAGCTACATCTGATGGCTGCTCAATTGCAAATCCAATTGCACGAGCAATGTTAGCTGGGTCAATAGCAATTTCACTTTGTTTTTTTATAGATGTTTTTAATTCTTCATCCGAAATGTGGTCAGTTAATTCTGTAGCAACAGAACCTGGGCAAATTATAGTTGTACGTATATTATTCATACATTCCTCTTGACGTAGTCCTTCTGTAATAGCTCGTACAGCAAATTTTGTACCACTATACACTGAGCTGGATGGAAAGACTAAATGACCAGCTACCGATGATACATTAATAATATGCCCCTCTTTCCTTTCTCTCATAAACGGAAGAACAGCGGAAATACCATAAAGTACACCTTTAATGTTTACATCAATCATCGTATCCCACTCTTTAATTTTATTCTCATGTACAGGTGACAATGGCATTACCCCTGCATTATTAATCAATACATCAATTTTGCCAAACTCCTTTAAAGCATAGTCAGCTAATTCCTCCATTTGTTGATGTGAGGAAACATCTGTTACTTTATAGCGAGCTTCCCCTCCATTATTTTTTATATCTTCTTGGATTGTTTTTAATCTTTCTTCTCTTCTAGCGGCCATAACTACCTTTGCTCCTCTAAAAGCAAGTTCTTTTGCAGTAGCTTCACCAATTCCACTAGAAACACCAGTAATAATTACTACTTTATCCTGAATTTTTGACATAATAATTCTTCCTTTCCTTTTATTATAATAAAACTATAACTTTAGATAGGTTGACTCCCTATTATGAATTAAAAAGATAAAAAGTTACAATGGTATAATAGGAGACAACTGTGTATAATTATATAGAGAAATAAAATGACTGCAATTCCCATATATCCTAAATTTGTGTGTTAATACACAAGTTTTATAATAATGTGTAATTACTTTTAAGAAAGATTGGTGTTTCCACACATGACTAAAGTCGATAGAAGAATAATCAAATCTAAAAAGGCAATAAAAAAAGCACTAATTGATTTAATGTCTGAAAATAGTTTTGATCAAATTACAGTTCAAAACATTGTCGATCAAGCAGATATTAGCAGAAAAACCTTTTACCTTCATTATCTGGATAAGTTTGATCTAATTGATAAACTTATTGAAGAACATATACATGAGCTACGAGAAATATGTGATTCAGCATCTGAAGAGAATGAGGTTGTAAGCTGGTTTGAATATTTCAGGGATAACTATCTCTTCTTTTCCATGATGTTAAATAGTAAAGGAGCTCCTTTTTTTCGTAAACGATTTTTAGAGTTTGTTATTGAGGATATTAAAAACGGTTGGGATATAACTTTAGACGGAAAGAATCTTGGTCTAAGTGAAGACGTTATACTTCAATTTTTTGGGGCAGCTTATGTACAAGTTGTCGAATGGTGGTTCACTAATGAGATGCCATACCCACCTCAAGTAATGGAAAAACAAATTGAAATATTATTAGAAAGAAATTTAGAATAAATTCCATCCTACGCCTTCTCAATGACGCCATAAAAATTAAAAATATTGTTTTCGAGCAAGTTCTTTCAAATATAAAAAGAGTGATTACATATAATAACACTATAAGTAATCACTCTTATAAAGATTTCCAATAGACTAATCAATTTACTTAATTGTAGTACTATTTTCTTACTTGAAATTATGTTCCTAAATGTTCTAACAATTATTTAGTATTACTTATGTTATTTAGGTATTACTTCTATTTCCTTTTCGTTCTTGTTATTATTATCTCCCCATTTCGCTGGATTCATATGATCAGGCATTTCCTGGTTGATAATGTCCAGATACCGTGCAGCCTTCTTTTCCAATAATGCTGCTATTTCTTTAGCTTCTTCAAGCTTTTTTAATGCCACATCTTTTTGCTCCAATATAATTTCATAACGCTTTATTACCGTTTCATCTCCTTTTAAACACAAATCTACATAGTTTTTTATTGCTTCAACTGACATGCCAGCTTTCTTTAAAGCCTTAGCACCTTTTAGCCAGTTCACAGAATCTTGATCGAATAATCGATTATTATTTTTATCCCGTTTTAAACTTGGAACTAACCCCTTATCAGTATAAAATCGTACAGTATGTTCTGTTATATCTAACATCTTAGCTACTTCTTTAACAGTATACATCTAATCCCCCCTATAAAATTGGTACACATCTCTTGACTTCGTGTAACACGAAGTTGTTAGACTAATAATAGTTCTAGTTATTTAATTTGTAAATAAACTAGAACTTAAAACTACATTTTGAGAAGGAGGAAAGTTGAAAAAGTTTAGCTACAATCCAAACAGTTTCTTATGTTAATTTTAGGAGAATTATAAAATCAATTGAGGACAAATAGAAAGTGAGGAAAAAACAATGGAATATACAAAACTGGGGAATACCGGGTTAGATGTTTCTAGAATATGCCTTGGCACTATGGGATTTGGTGACCCAAAGGGTTGGGTTCACCCTTGGGCATTAGACGAAGATAATTCTCGTCCTATTATTAAAAAGGCCATTGAATTAGGGATTAATTTCTTTGATACTGCCAATGTTTATTCAAATGGTATAAGTGAAGAAATTATTGGCCGAGC
This sequence comes from Niallia sp. Man26, assembly GCF_022049065.2. Taxonomy (NCBI): domain Bacteria; kingdom Bacillati; phylum Bacillota; class Bacilli; order Caryophanales; family Bacillaceae; genus Niallia; species Niallia sp. Man26. The sequence goes on along the minus strand of NZ_CP095744.1, from coordinate 1,225,726 downwards.
ATTAAAAGATTACGCTAATAGAGATGAAGTTGTTATAGCAACAAAAGTATATAATCAAATGCATCAAGGTCCTAATGGTAAGGGATTATCCAGAAAATCTATTATGAGCGAAATTGATAAAAGTCTTAAAAGATTAGAAACTGATTACGTTGACCTGTACATTATCCATCGTTGGGATTACGACACTCCTATTGAAGAAACAATGGAAGCACTTAATGATGTAGTTAAGTCTGGAAAAGCTAGATATATTGGTGCCTCAGCTATGTTTGCATGGCAGTTTCAAAAGGCTTTGTATGTTGCTGAAAAAAATGGTTGGACTAAGTTCGTTTCCATGCAGAACCACCTAAACCTAATTTATCGTGAAGACGAAAGAGAAATGCTTCCGCTATGCAAGGAAGAGAAGATTGGAGTAACTCCTTATAGTCCACTTGCTTCTGGAAGATTAACCAGAGATTGGTCAGAAAAAACACACCGTTCTGAAACTGATCGCGTACAAAAAATTAAATATGATTCGACAGCTGAAGCCGATAAAGAAATTGTGGAACAAGTATCTTTGATTGCCAAAAAATATGGTGTTCCACGTTCTCATATTGCTCTTGCTTGGTTGTTACAAAAAGAACAAGTAACGTCTCCTATTGTCGGAGCTACAAAAATATCCCATCTTCAAGATGCATTAGGTTCCTTATCTGTTAAATTAACTACTGAAGATATCGCATTACTCGAAAAACCCTATGTACCTCACCCAATTTCTGGTCACAATTGATGATTTATCTAACCTATGATTACTTTACTATTTCTACATATGGAAAAGCCGATGAAATTCGGCTCTCCATATGTAGAATATTGGTTTGATTTATCCTCTCTCCTAATTACATAGTTCTAACACATAATTTAAATAGGAGTGATGAAATGATCGGAAATTTTAAAATTAACCATGAAAAACAGTCTGCAATAGTGGTAGGTGCGTCGCTTTCAGGATTAATGACAGCAATTGCTCTGTCGCGAACTGGAATAAACGTTACCATTTTAGAGAGAGCTAGTGTGGAACGACGAAATGGAGCTGGACTTCAGGTTGACAGTGGAGAAATTGATCAAACTAAAACAGCTAAATTCCTTAGAAGTCTCGCATCAGGTGGGATTAAATCTGCTGAGGCTTGGACATCAATAGAGTTCCGATTACGCAAAGAGGCTTTAGCAAATCCTAGGATTGACTTACACTACAATACTCGCATCCAAACTGTGAATCAAGATGAAAACTCAGCGTGGGTAGTTACGGATAAGGGCGAAACCTTCCTTGGAGATATTGTAATTGGGGCCGATGGACATCGTAGTATTGTACGTCGTCATGTTGCACCGCACAACCCAAACGCAACCTTTGCGGGATACTTGATATGGGTAGGTATTGTAGATGAGAAGGATATACCTAATGAATATCGCCCAAGCCTCTATGCTCCTAGATTTGTTATGCCAGATGGAATCGGTGATTTTTTACTTGGATCTATTGTTGGTGCTGAAGACGGTTCGTACGAGCTAGGAAATCGACGGTTAGGATGGGCTTGGTACGATAATACTCGTAACGATTTATTGCGTGAGCTAGGATGTGTGGATGGAATGGTTGTTAAACATTCACTTAATGGGACCGACATTCCAGAACAGACACTAATTGAACTAGTAAATCAAGCTAATCAAAGATGGGAGCAACCTTGGTTATCCGCTATTAATCATAGCATTAAAACACGTAACCTTACGGGAATTCCAATCGCCGAATACGTTCCTGATAACCTTGCACGTGGACGTATAGCATTGGTAGGAGATGCAGCACACGTATTAACACCCCTTACTGCAAAAGGATTCAATTCTTCATTAAGAGATGCTGACACTTTAGCTAGCTGTATTGAAATGGGGATTAAAGGAAATTCAGCAAATGTGGCCCTACAGGAATATGAATCTCGGCGTTTAAAGATTGTACGCCAAATGGTGCAATCGGGACAAAGTTTTAGTCGTTCTTTTGGACGTAAATGAAAACTTAATTAACTTGCCTAATTTTTTAGTGTAAACATGAATGATACACAAATCCAAAGCAGTATTTTAAAGGGACATGAAAAATAATTATATTATTTAAAATTGTAAAGCTTTCCCACCCAACTAAATTTACAAATAAAGCATAAATCTTTTTAGATTTATGCTTTAACAAACTTCATTATCTGTAAATAATAGTTTATTTCAAATTTATCCATTCTTTAATCATATCTTCTCCTATTAGTAGAAGAGGGTATATTTAATTCTTCCCTATACTTTGCAATCGCCCTTCTTGAGATTTGAATACCTTCCTTTTTAATTAATTCAACTATTTTTTGATCGGATAAAGGTTTTCTTTTATTTTCCTCTTTAACGAACTCTTTAATTCTTTGTTTTATTTTTGCTGTTGAAATATCTTCCTTTACATTTTTTTGTGCCAACCCTGCATTAAAAAAATACTTTAATTCAAAAACGCCAAAATTAGTTTGCAGGTATTTACCATTTACTGCACGACTCACTGTGGATTCATGTAGTTCTAATTTTTTAGCAATGTCTTTTAATTTTAGAGCTTTTAATGGGTTGCTAGGATTTAAGAAAAACTCATGTTGAATATTCACTATCTCGTTACTTACCCGCAGAATAGTATTATCTCTTTGTATAATATTTTTTTGCAATAAATCAAAATCATCTTTCTTTTCTTTCAAATAGGTTTGTACTTCTTCGTCTTTTAATTTACTAATTTTATCAAAGTACTTTGATCTAAAAATGATTTTTTGTTTACCCGACTTATTAGATGAAAGGGTAATATTATTATTCTCAATATGTACAATAACATCTGGAACAATATAATTTTTATCGACTTCACCAAAATTACCACCTGGATAAGGAGATAAATTTCGTATGAAATCAGCAATTTTTTGTATTTTGTTTAGCTCTAATCTATAAATCTCTGCAATTTTCGCCCATCTTTTATGAACAAAATCGTCAAAATTATCCTTTAATATTTCGTATGTACAAGGTGGAGATTTCTCTCCAATTCGTTGTACTTGTAGCAGCAAACATTCTTGCAAATTCCTTGCTCCAACCCCAGGGGGATCTAATTGTTGCAACAAACTAAGTGCTTTAGTTAATATTTCAATACTAGCAGCGGTTTGTTGCTGTGCTTCTTCTAAATTTATATCTAGATAACCATTTGCATCAAGGTTTTCTGTTAAATATAAAATAATTTTCCTCAAAAACGTATCATCAAATTCCAAATTAATTTGACTTATTAGGTAGTCACGCAAAGAGATATTTTTATCTTTTATATGATAAATGTCAATAGGTTCCTTACTGTGAGAAGCATTTTGATTTGAAGACCGAACTGGAACATTCACAAAATCACTTACTATATTCACATCGAGAAATGGGTTTTCTAAAGATTTCTCTTGAAGAAATTCATTTAATTCTTCATTACTAAAACGAAGAATTTCAATGGATTGTTGTAATGACTGTGTCATAATAAGTTTCTGACTTTGCTTCTGCCCCAGATTCAGTTCAATTCGCATCTTCTTTCTCCTTTCATAACATATATACATAGAGAGATTTGTTTCTGGATAAAAATTAGTCTCTAGAAAAGGGAGTTTCTGTCCAAGATACTGTTATTTCTCGATTATTGACTTTAATAGGTAAGATACTGTAACCAGAGTCACGTAAATTTTTAGGGACCCAATGATCTACCATGAAGAATAACTCCCCTTTATCTTCAAAGACAAATGTTCCTTGCCCATTAAATGTACTACGGTAATTAGGCCCTTCACATGGATTATCTATTAATTTAGCCGGTGAAAATAGATGAGGTGTTCTAGAATATAAAGCAGCATTGGGAGACCAACCGCTGCAGCCAGATGTAATGGTAAAATAATAATTATTGGCTTTAAAGATTGCTGGTGCCTCCCTTTCTTGATCTACTAATATTTTAGTATATAAGCCGCTTACATCTAGAAAATCATCTGTTAGTTCAGAGATATAAAGTGTTTTGTTAAAATCGCTACTATGAATTAAATACCCTTTTCCATTTTCTTCGAATAGAGTCATGTCACGGCAATCTTTTCGATTAGGTTTTATTACCTTCGTTAATTCAAATGGTCCTTGAGGGCTATCAGATATTGCAATTCCAGCCCCCCATATAGATAATCTGCTGTATCATAATGAAACCACATAACAAATTTCTTTGTCTTCTCATTATAAAGGACTTTTGGACGTTCAATTACTTTAGAAGGATGTAAATAACTTTCCTTATTTTCACAATCTGCTTGTAAAACTAATCCCACATACTCCCAATCAATCAAATTATCCGATTCATAACACGATATTCCGATAAAGTCTACACGTGTTGTATTTTCAACATTTGGTGCTCCCTTATATTCTCCATACCAATAATATTTTTCATTAAATTTTAAAATCATTCCACCATGAGCCTGTATTTCATCACCTGATTTTGTATACCACTTTTCCCCATTCTTATTCATGATTTAACCTCTTAAACAGCAATGCCTAGAACGGCTAATATTGCTGATAAGACAACAATAATCATTAAGACAAAATTCCCACTTTTTCCTTTTCTTAATAAGTGTGTACAGTACCAAACTAGAGAAAGCGGAAGTATACCTTTCATAATTTTGTCTAGGATATCTTGAAGGACAAATTCTTGACCTGAAATAGTGGTTGTAAAACCTAAGGTAAAGGGAACATTCAAAAAGGTCATCGCACCTACCATTATAAGTCCCAATATAGTGGCACCTTTTGTAACTGCCTTTAATAAGCCGCTCTCGGTTGCTGTTTTAATATAAGTTGCGCCTACCGAATAACCGATAAATGTTCCGAAATATCTAACAAAGAAGAATGGGATATGAAAAAGTAAGAAAAATAATATAGGACCTAATATATTCCCAGCAGTTGCTAGGCTTAAAGATATACCTGTAACTATTACTCTTAAGGTTCCCATAAAGAAAGAGTCACCAAGACCGGCTAGTGGTCCCATTAACCCCACCTTAATTCCATTAACAGTTTCATCCATATTATCAATCTTTTTTACTGAGTTTTCTTTTTCCATTGAAAGGGTAACACCCATAATAAAAGGAACAAAACCTGGATAAGTGTTAAAGTATGATGAACTTCTTTCAAGTGCCTTGTAGTATTCCTCTTTATTATCTTTATAAATATGTTTTAGAAAAGGAATGCTGGCAAATCCATAACCGATACCTTGCATTTTTACATAATTCATTTCTGCAGATTGTGTTAAAGATCTCCAAAATACCTTTTTTAATATTTTCTTTTCTTCGGGAGCTATATTATTATTTTTTGCTTTCATTTTTTTAGCCATTATTTACCCTCCTTATCCTAGTTAAAGAAATCATCTACTGTATTATTATTTTTAGCGCTTTCATTTGTCTGCAAAGAACTGCTTTCACCAGCTAATCGAAGTTTTTGTTCTAATTTTTGTTTATTAAAATAATTCATTGCGTAAACAACAGCTACTACTGTTCCAAATAGAGCAATACCCATCGTATCTAAACCTAAATATGCTGCTAATCCAAAACCAAGGAAATAGAACGCAATAATTTCTTTGTCCCATAGAGACTTTAATAATAAACCGAATCCTAAAGCAGGCAATAAGCGAGATGCAATAGTTAAGAAATCATTAACTACTTGAGGCAAATTATTCATTAAGTTATTTATTGGTTCTACACCAACCAAAATAGCGATAAATGAGATAATAGCATATGGTATCCCAAAGACAATAACAGCAAATATATGAATCTGTTCAAACCGTCGATTATTTCCATTTTCAATACTTTTATCTACTATAGAAACTACGGCATTATGCCAAACTATTTTAATCAATTGGTAAATAAATACGGAAATTAAACCAACCGGAACAGCTAGAGCTACCGCTGCTCCAACATCTTTGCTCATTAATATGGCAAAAGAAGTACCGATTATTGCTCCCATTTCAGTATCTGATGGTAGTGATCCACCGACTCCAAAAATCCCCAAGAATACAGCTTCTAATGCTGCTCCTATAATTATGCCTTGCTGAAAATCCCCCAAAACCAATCCTACTATCGGTCCGAGGATAATCGGACGCATTTGTAGATTCGCAAAACTTAATGAAAAAAACTTAGCCAAATACGTTACTACTGCTATAAGTATAGCTTCCACTAACATAGCTTGCTCCCCCTTTTATGTCTGTATATTGTTTAAAATTTACTTGTTAAATCTAACGGTGTATTATCAGGTACTAATTGGTATTCCAAAGGAATCTTTAAATCTATTATTTTCTTAAAAGTATTTATATCGTTATCTTCTACATACAAGTTTTCCGTAACCGCTTTCTTTTCTTTTATCTTTCCACTCACTCTTCCGTAGTTCCCAACATTTACTTTAGGTATATTAGTAGCATTCTCACAAATGTATAGGGCATCTTCAGGGTTATTTACCAATACTAAGACTTTAAGTTTATCAATTCGCTCGTCGTTTAAGATTTCAACAGCTTCTTTAACCTTCACAATACTTGCTTTCACCCTATCTCCTGCAGCCATGATTAAAGAAGTTTTTTGAATTTCATTATCTGCTACAGAGTCATTTGCGACTAAAATTCTGTCTAAATTCAAATGCTTAGTCCAAAGAAACGCCACTTGTCCATGGATTAATCTTTCATCTATTCTAATTAACTTATTCATTATTAATTATCCCCCTTAATTAAAGAAATCATCTTGTTCAGTAATCTTACTTATATTAGCTGGTTTAATTCCATCTTTTGCACTCTGTATAATCTTTTCTAGATTCTCGTCTGTTATATTTTCTTCTAAAACAAGACTTAACAATAATGATAAATTCATCCCTCCTATTAATCTGACATTCGGAAGAACTAGTAGAGAAATTGCTTCATTATACATACTTCCTCCAGTAATATCTGCCAGTAGGATTACTTGGTCATTCTCGTTAATTTTTTGTCGAATATCCTCAATTAAAACATTAGGCGTATTATCTTCTTTTAAACAATACGCAAAAAGATTATCTTGTTTTCCCGTGATCATCTCTAATGCTCCTTTAATCCCTTCGGCAAAATCACTGTGTGAAATTAAAAATATTTTTTTCTCCATTCTTTAATTCTCCCTTAATATTTTGTTTCACTATTTATAAAGCAATTTCTGTGCCAACTTACTGTCGAATTTAAAAAATCCTTATAATTGCATGTTTTTATAAAATTTATATATTTATTCCGACACAAATATCTATTTCATGTTTCTGGCGCGATTTTATATAACCATAAAGCTCTTTGGCGTTTTTTGTAAAAGGAGTTATCATATATAGAATCTTACCATTAGCTAAAGAATATCCTATTTTAGCTGAAAAAATTACCTTGATTGCTAGCAACTAATGGGATTTGTGCTAAACTTATGCCGTCTTTTGCTTCCTGGATAATAGTTAACAGCTGTTCATCTGTTATATCCTCATGTAAAATAATGTTTAATAATAAAGATAAATTCATTCCTCCTATTAATTTTATATTGGGTAAGGATAATAAAGTCATTGCCTCGTTATACATACTTCCCCCAACAATGTCTGCTAATAAGAAGACTTGATCTTCCTTTTTAATCTGTTGTTTTAGTTCCTTAATTAAGCCATTAGGAGAATTATCCTCCATTAAGCAGTATGCATATACATTATCTTGCTTTCCAGCTATCATTTCTGCAGACTTTTTTAAGCCTTCTGCTAATTTATTGTGTGAAACTAAAAATACCTTCTTTGTCATTTTAAACCTTCTCCCTTATCTTTTACATTATTAATAGCAATTTTCGTGCCAACTTGTGGCGGTTTGTAAATAATATTTAAATAAGGAATACGAAAAAATCCGACACAATTTTTTTAATTCCTTTATTTATATTTTCCAGCGTAATCACAACTCTTTTGCAGCAATTTTAAATTGCCAAATATTTTAGATTCACTTAGAAGAAGTATATACTATTGTTTGGCTATTCTTTTCTTTGCAATAAATTTCGGCTTATAGGCTTATACCATTTAAGAACAAACAAAAACAACCACACTCAAATGAGTATGGTTGTTTTTGTTTGTTCTAACTATTGATTATCTACTTCTAGACGGGACCCGTCTATTCTCAATTCTGCAAATGACGAAATCCCTGGATATGCCGGATCTGTTGGTATACCTGGATAATCTATTTGAAGTTTAAAGTATCTAAAAGATTGATCGGTCAAGGAAGACTTTACAGGAATTCGTTCCATTTCTTCTGTATTCGTAGTAGGTCTATCTGATAGTAATGTCCATTCGTTCCCATCATTAGACCCGTAAACATTTAATCCTTCCGATCGATTAGGAAATCCTTTTCTTGCTTGGATAGAAAAAGCTTTTGGAGAGATTTTATATTCTGCTCCAAAATCAAATATAACTGGGGCTCTTAAATCTCCACTAAAAGTTGCTGTATCATTATCTACTAATTTTTTTACGTTGTCTCTATTCATGGTTGTTACTGAAGATAAAATGGAGTCATAAGCATAGTAATTAAAGGAACCATCCTCCAAGTGTGGATTCAACAACTCTAATGCTCCTATACTCTTTGCAAATTTGCTCAATGCTGATAAGAATTCTATATCTTCAGCCTTTTTATCCAATAATATCTCTACTTCTTCTTTCATTTTAGAAACTTCTAGAATACTTTTTTGTGTGTATTCCTGATTTTGATCATATAAAGATAGAACATTTTTATAAGCTTGGTTAGGATTATTTGCAACATTAAACTTAAGTTGGGTTGTATTTATTACCTTACCATTATCCACAACCACTGTGACAGTAATTGGTTCCTTGGTCTTTTTATCAGGCGTCCACTTGATAATCCCATTATTATCAATAGTCATTCCTTCTGGGGCATTTTCTAGACTGTAAACTAGTTTATCCTTACTATCAACCTCAATTTTTTCCTCAAAAGGTACCTTTTTAAGGAGATAGTAATCATTGCTAAAAGTATCATGGAATGCTGGTACTTCTGTTGCTAATCCACCGTTTCCATTTACATATTGTAGACGGTCAAAATCGACTTGAACATCTGTATCTGCAATCACAGAATAAAAGTCCATATTATCTAATTGCCTAGCAGTTCTGGAGATTTGTTTTTTATCACTAGTTGTATATATTATGTTTTTCCATTCTCCGTGAGTATTTGGGATACTTACTTCTTGGTAAGCTTCATCCAAATAATTATTGCTGCTAATTAATAACTTTGCATTACCATTTGAGCGTATTCGCAAGGAAAGATATTTACTCTCTTCTTTAGTTGATTTTATTAAAGAAGGCAATGCTATTTGATTCCCTCCACGTACTGTATTTTTATCATTCGGATAGAGGTTATTGTAATCTGTTTCTTTTATATCACCTTGATTATTTGCCGAGTTAACACGTATAAAAGATATATCCTCTGTATTTATCAACTTACTTAAGCTCTTGTCTAATATAGCTGCTCTTTCACTAAACAAAACGGAGGAATCGCTTACATTTTGAGAAGGGATAGATAACTCGCTGTCTAAATCCCGCTCTTTTGGGATAGATAACCAATATTCAGCTCCTATTTCTGTCAGTTTATTATCACTAAAAGATCCCCAAAAATTAGTTTTAACTGTTCCGTTATAAAAAACAGGTGAAGTTAAGTTTTTGGCCATATATGAAATTTGTGGAGCCTGTTTTTCTAACTCTTCTTTTGTCATATTTTCCTTATATCTATATGCATCATAAAGCTCACTCATGCTATAGTATAGACCTGTTCGTCCACGATATGCCTCAGATACTTTCCCACCGTAGTCTTGAATCCCTAGCTCTGTCCAAGGTATAGTAAAACCTCCCATATAGCTATAAAGCTTTTCTGAACCTTCTAATATTCGCTCTTCCAGAAAAGAATAAGGAGTTACTGCATTTTCTGCTATGGATACTGTTCCGTTGACAGGGTCCACTTTTGTTTTTTGTTGGGTAAGAATTCGTGCAATACCCGTAAAATTGATGACGTCCCCTGACCCGTGAGCTTGATCTCGTCCCATCTCTAAATGTTGTACGTAATCTTGACCAGTGGGATTTAGAGGGTTATCTTTATCTATTAATTTAAATTGGTTACTAAGAGCACCGTTTATTTCTGGTTTTTCCGTTGTGGAGTTGACCATTGCCCACTCTACTGCTTCTTCATATCGTTTTTTGTCATCTTTAAATATATATCCTGCCATAGCTCCAATTACGGGATAGGTATGTTGATTCAAGTATCTGTAATTCGTGTATAAGAAAGTGTCGATAACTGGATCAATTAAATTTTCAGTGAGTTTATTAGTATCCTCTTCTGTCCAATTTAAATTATAATTCTTTATTCCTGTTTTCTCATCATTGTATGTTGAATCTAAAACTGTAGTATATCGCAGTAGCTCCGCAGCACTTATCATATAATAAAATGGTGTTCCAACATGTATATGGGAGTCGGCATAATACTTAAAACTATTTGGGTCCATGTTTTCCCAAATACGGACTAGTCTTAATGCATTGTATCTATATTGACTATCACCAGTTAAATAATATAATACTGCCTGTGTGTATGCTCTAAAACCATCGTTGCTTAAATTAACATTAGCCGAAGCCTTCTGAAAAGTGGTATCTTTAGGCTGATCTATTGTTCCAGCTTTTAAGTTAGCCGATTCAAATGTTTTTGAGGCATATTTAGTCTCTTTCATAGCGTTATAATAGCTTTTCCAAGGATCGTTCCCTTTTATTAATTCCTGTCTTGTTTCCATTAATTTTTCTGGGTCAACACTGATCCCTGGATGAATAAACCCATCCTTTTCTTCAATAATGAGATTTACTTCCTCACTTAAATCTTTTTGAATCTGTTCTGCAGAAACTTTAGGCTCTGTTTTCCAGCTAAAGCTCATAACTAATAATACTGCTAATAGACAATGAAATATTTTTATCCTCATATTATCCTCCTTTAAAGATTAAATCAGCTAAAATTCATTAATTTGTATTCTACCACCCCACTTAATGTAAGCGCATACCACACTTAACATAAAGCAAATCCCATGCCAATAAGTGTCGATGACAAATAATAGGCATGGGATTTTACTATTTTTATATTTTTAATTTATCTCGTGATATTTCTTGATAATTAAAATACTTAAAGTCTGCGTAAGAAGTATGATTATCCATATCTTGAGCACATATTCCCACCATAGCACCTGTAAAAGCTAATTTACCATTAGCTTTTATATAGTCGTCACTTAAATGATTAACTTCTATCTCTTCGCCAATCTTAATCCATTCATTAGATAAGTTATAATAAAACTGTGCCTTTTCTCTGTTAACTTCTACCGCTAATTTAATAGGTTCTTCATGTTGGCTAATGAGAATTCGATCTGATTCATAACTGAATTGATTAATTTTAGCTGTTTCAAGTTGGATATATTTCCTTCTTCTTTCTTCATCATAGGATATATGTAAATAAATCCAATTATCCGTATCATAAAATAATACTAGCCCTGCAAGTTGTTGAAAACTTTTCGGAGAAAACTCTATCTCTGTCTCCGCTCGGAATCGAAAACTTTGCCACCTTCTCGCTACTAAAGATTGTTGATGAAGACTTGATAAACTCTGCTCTCCATATAATCGTAAATATCCAGGGCGTTCAATAAGTGAAGCTTTTTCACCAAGAGGGCGTCTCAATGTTTTAAAGTAATTTGGTAAAACTTCTGTGTTAAAATTACAGAATGTTGAATTGTCTGTGTTCTGACTGGTATTTAGCGCAATGCTAGGCTTTGGTACCCTCATTTCCGGATATGGAGTTCCATTAACCAAACGCGGCCATCCATCAATCCATTCAATTTTTTGTAAAGCAGTCTCTCTACCTAAAGTACAATTTCCACGCTCAGTTAAGGGACGGGAACATAAGTGAACAATATACCACTCCTGTTCAGATATTGGTACAAAGGATGCATGACCACTTTTTTGTAATGGATTTGTTGAATCTGTTTTAGTTGTGATAAGAGGATGAAACGGTGATAGCTCATAAGGGCCAAAGATGTTTTTGCTTCGACAAACTGTTGAGGCATGACTATACCCTGTTCCCCCTGCTGCACAGAGCAAATAATACCACCCATCTTTTTTTAATAACTGGGGTCCTTCACAGACGCCTAAATCTGTCCCCCGAAAAAAGTGACTTCGTTCCCCAATAAGTTTCATTTCTTCTAAATCATATTCTTGTATGACTAATCCTGAAAAGTTTGGTTTATCCAAACGATGGTCAAATAGCATATTCATAACATAATGACGACCATCTTCATCATGGAAAAACGCTGGGTCAAATCCACTTGCTGTTACAAAAGTGGGTTCACTCCATTCTCCATCAATAGTCTCACATGAAATAACATAGTTAATGGTATCCTTAAAAGCTGTGCCGGTTTTTACATCTGTATATAATAGCCAAAACTTTCCTTTAGAGTAGCTAAGATGGGGGGCCCATATACTACCTGAGTTATAATTCCCCACTAAATTTGCTTGACTAATTCTATTTATAGGTTGCGCTACCAAATTCCAATTAACTAAATCAGTAGAGTGATAGATTTCTACTCCCGGCCACCATTCAAAGGTCGAAGTAGCTAGATAATAGTCACTTCCTACTTTTACTACACTTGCATCTGGATTAAATCCTCTTAAAATCGGATTTACTATCATATATAATCCCCTCTCTATCTACCTTTAGAATGATAATCGCTTATTAATTGCTGCAACAGAGATTAAAATTCATTTATTTCTTTACCGTAAATCTCTATTTGAGTAAGAGCAGGAAATGGGGAATCATCCTGATGTTTAATAAGTTCCTTTAATTTTACTGAACTAGATACCACATCTTCAAAACTGAAAAATTGCCTTTCTAAGCTATTAGTTGGATTAATAGTAAAATCCTGACCATTAGAAAATTCCACTGTTACTTTTTCCCAAAAGCTATCATGTGGGTAGTCTCCCCTTAGCACTAGAGCTACCTTATTGATACTTACAAGCCGACCAAAATCAATTGTAATTTCAGCATCTGCTTGCTGATTAATTCCCCAAGACTGATAAGGAAAAGAACCATGATTTTCATTTGCTATTATTCCGTCTATTGCATTTCGTGCAAAAAAAGTTGAATCGTTTCTAGTTTCTACATTGGCATAAGCATGTGGATAGGCTCCAGAATCGTCTTTTTGGTCATGAGGATTTAAAGCCAAATTTCTATACGTGTTAATATCTTGTTTGGTTGCTTTTTTAACAGTTATGTAGTGGCGCTCTCCACTAAATATTTTTGGAGAAAACGCTCTTTTAAGTGTTGGTTCTGTAATTACTTTATACTTCCAAGTTTTCTCCGTTAAATAAATTAAACTTGGAGCAAGCGCCTCATCAACTTGTATCCACAAAAACTGGGGTACTTTTTCAACAACTAGCTCAATATAATCGCCGCTTTCGTACGCATATTCTTTAAAGGCTAAATATGTTTCTGTTTTATGGGACCTTTCACTTAAAATTTCCCCTTCACTGTTTCTTAATCTTAATGTCAACATTTTTAAATCCTCCTCAACATGAAACTACTTTTCCCTTGTAAAAACCCATTGTGACGCATAAAAATCATGAGTTGGTTTATCTAAGGCAATTCCAATCTCCATTAATTCGTCACCTTTAAATGTTCTTTTTGTTCCTTCTAAACGATATGATGCTGTTTCCTCAAGATTTTGGAGCTTTAATCGTTTGGGTACAGTATTTACTTTGGCGAGTCGATAAACATGACTTACTATCACTTTTTTTGCGTCCAATTTCATCCAAGCTTTTTCATTTTGCTCATCATATACATTAAGTCGATAATGTTGTCCAAACTGAAACGTGTTACGATATTTCTTATAAAATTCAATTTGTAATTTCATCTGAAGTTTATCTTCCATAGTTGCATCAAGTAAATTTATTTCATAACCAAAATTCCCTTGTTGTGCGACAATTCCTCTAGTATTTAATGTTGTCATACGACCGACTTGATGGTTCGGGACGGCTGAGACATGACAACTCATTGAGACTGGAGGGTAGAGTAGAGAAATTCCTTCTTGAGTTGCCAAACGCTCTATTGCATCGGTATTATCACTGGTCCAAATTTGTGGAGTGTAATATAGCATACCAGGATCAAAACGACCGCCACCGCCAGCACAGCTTTCTATTAATACATCTGGGTGTTTGGCTAGCAACGTTTCTAATATAAAGTACAAGCCAAGAATATAGCGATGTCCCAATTCCTTTTGGTAGTCACTTTCCAGTAGGATGCTTCCCATATCTGTAAGATTACGATTCATATCCCATTTCAAATAAGTAATATTATTTTCTTTCAGGAGCGAATCGATAGTTTCAATTAAGAAATTTTGTACATCTTTTCGACTCAAGTCTAAAACTAGTTGGTTACGCACTTGCTGTGGAACACGACCTGGAACTTGGATAATCCAATCCGGATGTTCTTTAAATAAATTACTGTTTCTCGAAATCATTTCGGGTTCCAACCAAAGACCAAAATCGAGACCTAGCTTATTAACATCCTTAATTAAGTTTTTGAGTGAGCCGCCAAGTTTCTTTTCATTCGGAACCCAATCCCCTAGTGACGAATTATCACCATTGCGCTCTCCAAACCATCCATCATCTAAAACAAACAATTCGATTCCAATCTCACTTGCTTCTTTGGCTAAACTTAAAATAGTTTCTTTATTAAAATCAAAATAAGTTGCTTCCCAGTTATTAATTAAAACAGGACGTTCTTTTCTGGCATGATTGCTTTGCATTAAGCACTCTAAATAAAATCGATGGTATAGCTGGCTCATCCCATTTAATCCTTCATTAGAAAAAACTAATACTGCTTCTGGTGTATAAAACACTTCACCAGGAGATAGACACCACTCAAAATCAAAAGGATTAATTCCTAATTGCATTCGAGTATTTTGGTGCATATCCACTTCTACGTTAGCAATAAAGTTACCACTGTAAATAAAATTCATACTGTATACATTTCCACTGTTTTCATTGGTAGATGGGTCAACTAAAGCTATAAAAGGATTTTGCCCATGGCCACTTGCTCCTCGTTTACTATCTATACCCTGATACCCTTGGCGGATTTTGTTACGATGAATATGTGATTCTCTACCCCACGCACCACTTAGCGTGATTAAATCAAACTTATCTGTTAAAAAGTCTAAATTAACAGACATTATTTGGTTTATCTTCAGTTTTTCTTTAGAATAGTTAAAAACTTCTACATGCTGTGTGAAGATATCATATTCATCAAAACAGCTGATTGATAACATAATCTCATTACTAGTAATCTCATCTTTCAATACTAGTTCTAGTGTCGATAACTTTGTAGCTGTATTCGTACTAGGTAGACCAGGTATCTTTTTTTTACCATCGTAAATACGATGAGTTTTATAACGATAATCTGAAATTCTGCTTCCATTTTCATAAGTAAATTGAAAAGCTGGTGTACGCAAATCTGGGTTCCCATATGCAGGATAAATAAATGGGAGTTGTTCTAGTTTAAAATCCTTTATGCTGTCCGTATCTGCTAAATAACTGGCTCTTTTGATCTCACCTGTTATATATGAGAGGGAGTCCGAGGTTATTTTTTTCCCAAAATACAATAGGACAACGTGACCACTAGGTAAAATCCCAATGGAAAGTTGGTTGTTTTCCGTATAGAGATTCAGTTGTTGCTGTTCCTCTTGATATTGAATCATTGTTTTAACCCCTTACTTTCTTTATACAATTTGTTAGCTATGGTATCCCCATAAGTGTATAGTTTTAGAATCATTTTACTGAAATCGTTTAGCCACAGTTGGAACTACTCCTCATATTTTTTAAAAAAAGAGCCATTTAATAGAATGGCTCTTCTTCCGTTTACCAGATTAAAAAGTCTGACTCTTGGAGTCGTAGAATTGCCTCCACAAAATAATAATCCGTATAAATGATTGGAACTTCTGTATTGTCTTTGTCATGATAAGAGCCAGTTCCATAATCAATAATGCCGTCCTCTTCCGGATTCCAGTTTGCATATTTTTGCTCAGTTGATTTTAAAATATTGACGGCTGCAGTAATATAAAGCTCTTTTTCATGTTCGCCTACATGTTTGGCAATTTCTAAAAATCCGCATGCTGCACAAACACCTGCAGATGTATCCCACTGAACTGGTTCTTCTGGAGCTCTAAAGTCAACAAGAGGAATATAATCTGTCTTAGCTACATTAGCAATAAAGTAATGAGCAACTTTTTTAGCTGTGTCTAAATATACCTGTTTACCTGTGTGTAGATAGCTTAAAGCAAATCCATATATCGCCCAGGCTTGCCCCCTAGACCATGATGAACCCGATTCAAAGCCTTGTCCGCCGGGAGTGTCTAAAATTTCTCCTGTATAAGGGTCAAAAACTCCTATATGATTAACAGAACCATCGGGGCGTACAATGTTGTTCATCACCTTGTCCGCATGGTCCTCTGCAACAAATCCAAATCGAGGATCATCTATTGTTTCCTTAGCCCAATAAAGCAAAGGAATATTTAACATGCTGTCGATAATAACCCAACCTGCACGGTCTCTGTTCCATGAACGAATGAATTTCCCTCTTGGATTGTATCTCCCTGCTAATAAGTGAGCAGCATGCAAACCTCTTGCCTTAGAACGTTCATTTCCTGTAAGTCTATAATTTGCTACAGCTGTATGAAGCCACATAAATCCAACATCATGGTGTAATCCAGTATATTTATCAAAGGCTTCATCTAATCTATCTTCATTAGATTCTGCCGTTTTTTTATAGATTTCTTTATTAGTAGCATGATACATTTGCCACATTGTCCCTGCCCAAAATCCATTTGTCCACCAGACAATATCCTTCTCGCCCATGTCTACATACTTTCCGTTTTCAGGAACATAAGGTATTAAGTTACCTAAACGCTCTGCTTGAACGCCTAATTTATAATCTAACTTTTCGAAAATATCCTCTGCCCATTGCTTTGTTTCCTGGCTAATCATTACTCTCCCACACTTTCTAATCATTTATTGTATTGAATGTAATCAGAATCCTTTTATCCTTAGCGGAATAGTTACACCCAAATTAATGCTGTCTGAAATACCTCTCATATAATCCATCATTTATGCAGTTACTGCTTAAAAATAGAATTCATAATTTATATAGCAACTTTTGTGCCAACTAGTGTCGGACATTTTTTAAATTAAGATTAAATAAATACTAAAAAAAGTATAGAAAAGTGCAATTTAGGTTTTTAATGCCGACACAAACTTACAGATCTATGTCTTATTAAACTTGTGTCGATAAAAGACTTATAATTTTTTCTCCAACGGCTGACTCATTATTCATTCCAATAATTTCATCTGCAACAACCTTTAGTTTATTCGTTGCATTGCCCATCGCTATTCCAAGTCCGGCTAGTTGAATCATTTGCATATCATTTTCTTGGTCTCCAAACGCAACAATATCATTTGGGTCAATATTTAACTGTTGGCAAATTTTTAATAAGGAGCTTCCTTTATTAATTCCAAAATCCATCATTTCAATTAAATGGGTATCTGAAAACACAGGGTTAAAGTTTTCCTCGTTCATTAGTCTCTGTATGCGTTTTAAACGTTTACTATCATCACTGGCGAAAGCTACTTTCATGATTTTTGGAGTATCGGTTTGAAGAATCTCCATCATTTTTTTAAAGTCCATCTCAACAACATCACCACGCATCTTAAGAAAATCCTGTTTTGATTCTCCATTTCCAGTAAAGGGAATATGATAATTTCTATTTTCTGTATTGAATATAACCGTTGCTCCTTCTTGATATCCAACCTCTAATGATTTAACTAATGCTTCTTTTGGCAGCCTACTGCAGAAAAGGGTTTTATTAGACATTCCCTCCTTAACTAGAGCACCATTTAAAACAATTAAATATCCATCAATACCAAGATTATTAAATATATCTCTTGCAGATATCAAGCTTCTTCCTGTTGCTATAACTATCTTAATCCCACTTTTGTACGCTTCTTGGATTGCTTTCTTATTTTTTTCAGATACCTGTTTTTCATAATTTAAAAGGGTACCATCTAAATCAACTGCAACTAATTTCATTCATATCCCCCACTTACCGATATTTAATTAATTTCTCACTTTGATTTAAGCAAATCCCATGCCAATAAACGTCAAACAAAAAAGGAGTAGAGAAACTTTTCTCTACTCATCCAGAACAATATCATATAAATAATTTAATTCATCTAAACTTATTTTTATGTTATAAGCTAATTCAATGGGTTCTAATGCTTGTGAAATAATCTTAATTTGAGTTTCGCTATTTTCATTCTTGTTTTTGGAGCGGTATTCTAACCCCCCAGAATTTCTAATGGAGCGTTCAACTAGACCTGCAATATGAACATATAAAATTGCTTTCTTACTGTTTGATAATCTAACTAACAGTCGCCTTTCTAAGTCGTCCATAACATTATCTATATATGAAATTACTCTCTTAACATCAAGTATAGTAATAGCAGAAACTAATCGTTCAATAGAAAGATTTCTAACAAGAGCATCATTTATGGATTTTCTCACTTCCCCATCCTCTATAACAGAGAAAATTTCATTGATTTGTGCTTCCCCTTGTCCGGATATTAGATCCTCTAAAGCAATAAACTTAATTCCTTGTACTTCCGGATTAGCTGTACCTATTATGGCTTGAACATCATATTGCTTAAATAACGAATTGTCCTTCCCGTACTTTTTTATATAATTGTAATCAACTGCTTCCACCTTAAAGTTGATTTCTTTAGGAAGACTAGACTGTATAAATGTTTTTAATTGTTGAGCTGCTCCTAATCCTGTGTGACAAACCGTGATAATTAATGGATTCTTATCCATAACTGGGTATGCAATTTCATAAGACATAGGTAATCCAGTTGTCACCTTTTCCCCAATCACTTCAATATCCATTTCTTTACGCAGCATTTCACCCACAATTAAAGCTTGTTGAGTAGTAACATTGTTAATCATCAAAATGGGACCATTTGTATATTCAACAAGGGT
This sequence comes from Niallia sp. Man26, assembly GCF_022049065.2. Taxonomy (NCBI): domain Bacteria; kingdom Bacillati; phylum Bacillota; class Bacilli; order Caryophanales; family Bacillaceae; genus Niallia; species Niallia sp. Man26. The sequence goes on along the minus strand of NZ_CP095744.1, from coordinate 1,206,558 downwards.
TTTGCTTAAAACTGTTAATGATCCCATATCCACTAATACAACTAAACCCTTGCTACAATCATGGGTACTTAAGTACCTTTCCATATATTCTCTAGTCTTATCTATCGACACATTAAAAGGCATATCAAAAGCATCAAAAACATGAAAATCTAAAAATCGGTTTACTACGTCAGCAATACTGCTAGCTGTAGAAAAACCATGAGCTAAAATAACTCCATGCATATCAGGCTGTTTTATTTCTAGGTTTAAGCTTTTTAGATATAGTACTAGTAAGACTTTCTCTTCCTCTTCTAGAGTAACATCCAACTTTGTTTCAATTAATTCCAATAAGGCATTCAAAAGTTTAGTTTCAACTAAGAATTGTTTAACAGTAAATTGATAAAGTTTATGCACTAAGTTCTTATCGATAAGTGGAAATTCCATAGCAAAGTGACTTCTTCTATACATATAATTGGATAGTGCAATAATTGAGTTCCCACTAATTTTTACAAAATGATTACTTTCTAGAAAGCCAACCAATTCCTTAATGGTATTCTTTAAAAAATAAAATGAAGAATTTTGTTCCTTTTGTTCATTATTCACCAATATCTCAATAATTGTATTAGCTTCCCTAGCTAGTTGCTGAATTAAGAAATCTTTATTAAGTTTTCCTCTTTCAAACTCCTCAAACAAACGATCATATATCTTAAAGATATTACGTATTAAACGAGTTTCGTTACTTGTTTGATTAATAAAATCATGCACTAAACTAGTTGGCAAAATAGTAATTTCTTTATTTTCTACCGTATCTATTTCTTTAATACTTAAAAATTTTGATAAAAGTTTATTATCTAGAGCATCTGAATTAAGAACAATTACCTCTTTATTCGGATTTCTGCTGTACGCACTTGCACATATTAGCTTAATCATGTTTTTTAACTCACCAACATTATCCTCATACGATAAAGAGAGCAGACGGTTCATTATCCAAGATGTAACTACTAACTTTTTATTTAACTTTTTACTTTCTTTAATTAGAAACGTATAAATGAATTCTGAGAGTTCTTGCTTTGTTCTTTGATCAAGATTAGGAATATTAATAGTTATTGGAATTCGCCTTAAAAAAGTTCTTAGGAAATTTTCTTTAATATTCTCGGTCGTGGCAAAGATTAATCGTACTTTAGATGAACGTTCTTTATTATTTTCACCTATTCGCTGAAACGTGCCTTTATCAATAAAAGTAAATAGTTTTTCCTGACTTTCAGGACCTAAGCGATGGCATTCATCAAGAAATAATATACCGCCATCTGCTGCCTCAAGGAGCCCTACGTGATTTTCATTTGCTCCAGTAAACGCTCCTTTGCTATATCCAAAAAGAATACTGCTTAAAAGTTCTTGATTATGATAGTATTGAGCACAATTCAATTCCAAAAAGGGTGCATCTGAATCTACTAGTCCTTTTTGTTGGCAATATTCAAATGTCATCTTCGCCAATAAACTCTTTCCAACACCTGTATCCCCATATAGCATAAAGGGAAGACCCGTTCCTGGGTAATATATAGAAGATTTAATCTGATCAATAGCTGGCTTCAAGCTGTTGTTGGCCCCAATGAATGAATTAAATGGATCAGGTGCAGCTTCCATTTTATTTATATACTGCTCATCAATCAGCAATTGAAAATTATCATAGATATCTTTTTTTGGAGTGAAGAACTTTTGGGAAAAAATTTCCCTATCAAAAAAATAGGCTGGTCTAGATTTTACTTTTAGAGCTCTCTTCTCTTTTACAAGCTCATTTAAATATTGACTTGCTGTATTCCTCTGTATTCCTACATATTCTGAAATTCCTTCTGCGGTCAATATTTCAACAGGATCAATAGCGTTAAGCTCTTCAGTATGTAATATTAGCGCTTTCAAAATTTTCGATTTTGACATGTAATCGCCTCCAATTAATATTATAATCTATTTTTCGACACTTTCAACTAGAAGGGAATTCTGTCGTGTTTAAGTAGTTTGCTATTTGTCAGCTTAAAAATTCACTTAGTGTTGTAAAGCAAGTGATAGAGGCTACTTAAAATAAAATGAATCTTTGGTACATTAACCAAAGATTCATAAAATAAAAAATGATAAAAATTATTGTCTATAATCACACTTTATTCTAATAGTTACATAGTAAGAATAGTTATTGCTCCTTTCTAGTTCCCTCTATTCTAATTTCCGAATAAGAAGAGATTGAGGCTGCTGGAGAATCAACTTGAAATTTAATATATCTAAAAGCTTCGTTAACTAAATCGGCTTTTACAGGTATTCTTTCCAGCGCATCTGTTTTTGTTGTCATACTTTCAGTTAAAAGTGTCCAATTCACTCCATCATTAGAACCATAAACATTTGTACCTTGTGTTCTGTTAGTAAAACCTCTTCTTGCTTGTAATGAAAAGGATTTCGCCGCAATTCTATATTCAGACCCAAAATCAAAAATGATAGGTGCTCTCAAATCACCACTATGAGTAGCTGTGTCGTCATCCAATAACTTTACAATATTATCTTTATTCATTGTGGTAACAGACGATATTATAGAATCATAGGCATAATAATTAAAGGTTCCGTCTTCTAATTTTGGGTTTAATAGCTCTAAATTAGCTATATCAGTAACCAAGTTATTTAATGCCGTTAAGATATCAACCGTATTCGCATTTCCCTCTATTAAACTTTCCACAACTTCTTTATTATCTGTAAACTTTTGATAGCTACTATTTGTATACACTTGGTTTTCATCAAAGGTAGACAAAACTTGTTCATACGCTTGATCTTTACTACTTGAGACTACTAATTGAATTGTTATTGCGTTCATCACTTGGCCATTATCAACTATTACTGTAACTTTAATCGGTTCATTTGTTTCTATTTCTGGTGTCCATTTTATCGTTCCGTCCTGGTTGATAATCATTCCTTTTGGAGGATTCACAAGACTTAAACTGCTATTATCCCCGCTCATATTAATCAGTTTTCTTTCAAATGGCACGTTTTTAATAAGGTAAAATGTTTGATTATTATTTTCAGTAAATGTTGGGACATTTACATTGTTAATATATTCGAGTTTATCAAAGTCTACTTGAACATCTGTATTGGAAATAACCGAATAAAAGTCTAAATTCTCCAGCTGTCTAGCTGTTCTTGAGATTTGCTTATTACTATTAGTTGTATAAGTAATGTTTTCCCATTCCCCGTTTGTATTCGGTATATAGACTTCTTGGTATGCTTCATCGTAATAATTATTCCCGCTTATTAATAATTTAGCTTCTCCAGTTGAGCGTATACGTAGCGATAAATAGTCATTGCCATCTCCCCTTTTCTTTATTAAAGATGGTAATGCTATCTGATTTCCTCCACGAATTGTTTTTGTATCTACTGGAAATAAAGCGTCATAATTTGTTTCTTTAATCTCTTTTTGGGTTTTAGCCGACTTAACTCGAATGTAAGTAGAATTACCTTCTTTTACAGGATAAGCTAGATTGTTATCTAGCATAGCTGCTCTTTCACCAAATGAAACAGCTGGACTATCTTTAATCTGTGAAGGAATAGATAGACTAGAATCCTCGTTTCGTTCGGATGGGATAGATAACCAATACTCGCTACCAATCTCTGTCATTTTATTATCACTAAGACTTCCCCAAAAATTTGTTTTAGTCGTTCCATTATAGAAAATTGGAGAAGTTAAATTTTTAGCCATAAAAGAAATTTGAGGCGCACGTTTCTCTAGTTGTTCGTTTGACATTCCTTCTTGATATCGGTAAGCATCATATAGTTCACTCATACTAAAATATAACCCAGTACGCCCACGATATGCTTCAGAGACCGGACCCTGAAAATCTTGATCTCCTAATTCTGTCCATGGAATCGTGTATCCACCCATATAACTATATAGTTGATCAGCACCGTCCAATATACGCTGATCTAAAAAGGCATAAGGGGTTTGGGCATTTTCCGCTTGAGATACTGTTCCCTTTGTTGGATCAATTTTTGTTTTTTGTTGTGTCAATATACGAGCTATGCCCGTAAAATTGATCACATCCCCAGACCCGTGTGCTTGATCACGCCCCATCTCCAAATGTTGAATATACGACTTACCTGTAGGGTTTTGAGGATGATTGCTTTCAATTAAATGAAATTGATTTTGCAGAGCCCCATTAATATCTGGCTTTTCTGTTGTAGAATTAACCATTGCCCATTCTACTGCCTCTTCATATCTCCCTTTATCATTTTTAAATATATACCCAGCCATAGCTCCGATTACAGGGTATGTATGCTGATTTAAATATCTATAATTTGAATATAAAAATGTGTTAATTACTGGATCAATAAGATTTTTTGTTAGTTTATTCGTATCTTCTTCTGTCCATAAGAGGTTATAATTCTCTATATTATTTTGTTCATCATTATATACTTCATTTACAACAGTTGTATATTTTAACAGTTCGGCTGCACTAACCATATAATAGAATGGTGTGCCAACATGAATATGAGCATCACCGTAGTATTCATATTCATTTGGGTCCATATTCTCCCATATTCGAACAAGTCTTATTGCATTATATCTATATTGGCTTTCCCCCGTTAAATAATACAATACTGCCTGGGTATAAGCTCTGAAACCATCGTTGCTTAAATTTACATTTCTAGAGGAATTCTTGAAGGTAGAGTCCTTTGGTGTATCAATTGTTCCATCTTTTAAGTTTGTCGATTCAAACACAAGAGACGCATACTTGGTTTCCTTCATCGCTTTGTAATAACTCTTCCAAGGGTCATTTCCTTGAATTAGCTCTTTACGAGTATTTTCTAATTTTTCTGGATCGACACTAATTCCTGGATGAACAAATCCATCTTTCTCCTCAATAATCAAATCAATATTTTCATTGATATTCAAATCATTTTCCATTGAGTTCGCTTTAGTTCCCCCTGTTAGCTGCACTCCAATGACTATTAAAAAAGTAACAAATGGTATAATTATTCTCTTCATATTAAAAACTCCCTTCTTCCCTTTCTTTCTGTTTTCTTATATAAACCTTAAAATTATTCCACCTCCCAACCGTTTTGTAAGCGATATCACACTATTTATTGAAGCAAATTCTAAGCCAATTTATGTCGGTCCTTTAGCAAGTTTTATTTTTGACATAGTATTATTCCTATTAATAGCACCAACTATATAAAAGTGTCTTACGTCTAAAACACTCTTAATATACCTTTGACATGTCAACGATATAATCGGAATCATCTTAAATATAATTTAGAAAATAAACTATTTTTAGTTACAAAGTAATAAAAATACATAATTATCCATCTCAATTAATAGGACTAAAGTTTGGTTAATTTAGAAAATCGTTTCCTTATTTGATCTACAATTCGTTATTACTTATCCACCCATCTCCCTTTATTTAACCAGTTATTTTCACCCTCTTTTTAATTCATTAGGTTATTTATAAAATTCGAAAGGTCTTGAACATAATAACTAAATTTCAACATCCTTTTCACAGACAAACTTTTCTTTTTCTTGAATTCGTTTTCAGATACAGATATAATGAACAATAGTTTCCAAATAATAAACTCTATTTCTAAATAAGAAATAAATGAATCGTATATCGGAGGTCTAAAATGAATAAAGCGAATACTTTAAGTGTTTTGACAGATTGCGGGGTGGTTGCTGTTATCCGAGCTGATACACCTAAAGAAGCAGTTAAGACGTCTTCGGCATGTGTAGAGGGCGGAATTAATGGTATAGAAGTGACATTCACTGTCCAGGACGCAGAAAAAGCGATTAGAGAGCTTGTCGATAGCTACCAACATAATCAGGATGTAGTGATTGGTGCAGGCACAGTCTTGGATGCCCATACAGCAAGATTAGCGATTATTGCTGGTGCGCAATTTATAGTCAGTCCTTGCTTTGACAAGGAAACTGCTAAACTATGCAACTTGTATCAAATCCCTTATATGCCTGGCTGCATGACAGTAACAGAAATAAAGCAGGCCCTTGAATATGGTGCAGACATCATCAAGCTGTTTCCAGGCAGCGCTTTTGGACCAGATTTTGTAAAGGCACTAAAAGCACCTCTTCCACATGTGAATATTATGCCGACAGGCGGTGTAAGCTTGGAAAATATTCATGAGTGGATTGGAAACGGCTGTGCTGCTGTTGGTGTAGGCGGCAACTTGGTAGCACCTGCTAAAGAGGGCAACTTCGAGCAAGTAACCGCCTATGCAAGGCAGTATGTCGAAAAGGTCAAGGAAGCAAGAGGAATAGTACAATGACGAAGGTTGTCACATTAGGAGAAATCATGCTGCGGCTTTCCACAAGTCCAGGCGAACTTTTAACTTCTGCAGATACACTTCAAATGCATTATGGAGGCGGCGAAGCGAATGTCGCTATTGCTCTCTCAGGTTACGGGCATGATACATATTTCGTCAGCAAAGTTCCAGATAATGCGTTAGGACGAGGAGTTCAGCGGCATCTTTTGGTTAATGGTGTGTCAAAAGCATACTTGCTGCAAGGCGGTGAACGGTTAGGCACTTATTATTTGGAAACAGGCATTGGCGAACGGAGTCCGCGAGTAACTTATGACAGGAAGCATTCTAGTTTTGCCAATCTTTCTGCTAGTGAGTTAAACTTCGAGGAAATCCTTGACAGAGCATCGTTATTCCATGTTTCTGGCATAACATTAGCGCTGTCACAAAATTTAAGAGAATTAACTTTGGAAGCTTTAAAGACGGCCAAAAGGAAAGGCATTAAAACCAGCTTCGATTTTAATTACAGAGCAACACTTTGGAGTCAAGAAGAGGCTGCAGCAGCCATTCTGCCAATCTTGCACTATGTGGATATTTGTTCATGCGGAGAATTGGACGCCATATTTCTTCTTGGCATCAAGAAAGCTGATTATAATCTTTCAAAAGAGGAAAGGCTTGTGTATTACTACCAGAAAATTAACAAGATGTTTCCGAATTTGAAGGTAATGTTATCCACATTCCGAAACAATATTTCAGCTTCAAGAAACGAACTGCAAGGAAATCTTTATGTAAATGGGACGCTCTATCAGTCGAAAGTCCATGATATTCAGCCGATAGTGGACAGGGTTGGAGGCGGAGACGCATTTGCAGCTGGGATTTTACACGGACTGTTAGAGAAAATGGATTATGAAAAGACAGTAACATTCGCAGCTGCGGCATCTGCTTTAAAACACACAGTCCTTGGCGACTGCGGCCAATTTACGAAAGAGGAAGTTCATAGATTCATAGAATCAGGCTCGGGAAGAATTTCCCGCTAATACTATTTTTCTTAAATGATTAATAAAAACATTTTAAGGAGCGATTAAAAATGACAGAATTAGATACTCGTTATGCTATTCACCCTGAGGACATGAAAAAATATACGACGGAAGACTTGAGAAACCATTTTCTCGTTGAGACTATCTTCACACCAGACCAAGTCTGTCTAACTTATACTCATAATGACCGAATGATTTTTGGCGGAGTAACTCCAGCGCGATCAGACTTAACTATTACACTTGATAAAGAACTAGGAGTCGAATATTTCTTAGAGCGCCGTGAGCTTGGGATCATTAATATTGGCGGTAATGGATCTGTCACGTTAGATGGAGAAGTATATGACATGCATAAAAGAGATGGTCTGTATGTCGGTAAAGGAACTAGAGAAGTTATTTTCCGTTCAGATGATCCGGAAAATCCAGCGAAATTTTATATCAATTCAACACCTGCTCATCATAAATATCCAACTGTTAAAATTGATATTAATAAAATCGATCCTCTGCAAGCGGGAGAACCTGGAACCCTTAACGAACGCCGAATCTATCAATACGTGCACCCGAATGTTTGCGAAAGTTGCCAGCTGCAAATGGGCTTGACGATGCTGTCACCAGGAAGTGTTTGGAATACGATGCCATGCCATACACATGAAAGAAGAATGGAAGTATACCTGTATTTTGATATGGAACCACAGACTCGTGTATTCCATTTTATGGGGCAGCCTTCAGAAACAAGACATTTAGTTATGAGTAATGAGCAAGCAGCTATTTCGCCGAGCTGGTCCATCCATACTGGAACAGCAACAAGCAATTATACATTTATTTGGGGAATGTGTGGGGAAAACATTACGTATACCGATATGGACCATGTAAAAATGGAAGATTTGCGCTAACACAAAAACAGACAATATATTGGAGGAAATGATTATGACAACTCAATTTGATCAATTTACTTTAGATTATTTTATGCTAGTCGGAAAAGTAGCTATTGTAACAGGGGGAAATACTGGTTTAGGACAGGGCTATGCAGTGGCTCTTGCTAAAGCAGGTGCAGATTTATTCATCGTTACACATAATGATGACTGGGACGAAACAAAAGAAATGCTTGAGAAGGAAGGCAGAAAAGTAGTATTTCATAAGGCAGACTTGACAGATCGCGAACAAGCAAAAGCGTCCATTCAAGCATGTCAAGAAGCATTCGGAAAAGTTGATATACTAGTCAATAATGCAGGAACCATTAGACGTGCTCCTTTGCTTGAGTATTCTGAAGAAGATTGGGATGCAGTTATGGATATTAACTTAAATGCTGTTTACTTTTTGAGCCAAGCTGCAGCAAAAATTATGAAGGAACAAGGCAGTGGGAAAATTATCAATGTTGCGTCCATGCTGTCATTCCAAGGAGGCAAGTTCGTTCCGCCTTACACAGCAAGCAAACATGGAGTTGCCGGCATTACGAAAGCCTTTGCTAATGAGCTTGCTGAGTATAACATTCAAATTAATGCTATCGCTCCAGGCTATATCAAAACAGCCAATACAGCACCAATTCGGGCTGATGAAAAGCGAAATGCGGAAATCTTATCGCGCATACCTGCTAATCGCTGGGCAGATCCAGCAGATTTGATGGGCGTTATCGTTTTCTTGGCAAGCAAAGCTTCCGACTATATGAACGGCCATATATTAGCAGTTGATGGCGGTTGGTTAGCAAGATAATCTATTCAGTATAGATCATCCCTTGTTCTATACTGAATGAAAAAAGTGAATTCAGACATAGAATTCACTTTTTTCAATTTATTTTATATATACTCGGTCATACTTGTATTCCTAGCATATATTGAGGTTTACCATGCAATACTTTCAATTTCCTCTCCCCATATTTTTCACCTTAAATTCAATATAACCCATAAGCACTTGATTTTTCATGGTATATTTCATAATTTTCCCCATTTCCAAATAGAAGCAAGTTATACAACTTGGGCTTCATGGATAAAAATTAATCTACTCTGGTTTCATTATTATGCCTAACTTGTTAAGTGCTTCTTATACCTTTACAACTTATATACACTATCAATTTCTTTGTGCTTATCAAATGATAGGTTGAAATGAAAACATTTGAAATAAGGATAAATTTCAGATTATCTTACCAATAGAGTAACTTTAACTACTTAGGATTTGTATGAAATAGCAAGAATTAAATTAGATATACTCTCTGTTAGGTAATACTAATATTGGTTCCTTTATAAGTGATAAATCACACATACTTAGTTTTCGAATACTTCTTATTTCTTCACCATAATAACCGCATCTTTTTAATGTATCTCTAGCTGTCCTTTCATCATTTGCAATTAAAATAACGGTTCTATCCGTTGTAGTAATTAAAAAAAACTTCTTCATTTTTTCAGTTCCTTCTAGTTATATAGACTTTTCTTCTCATAAAACGAATAAATAAGATTTATAAAGCTTTTGAGATAGCACTATTAAACCTTTCGGGATTAAAAGGCTTCACAATAAAGTCTATTGCTCCTTCTTTAAGTGCTTCTAATACCTTTTCCTTTTGTCCCATGGAAGAACAAATAATTATTTTGGCATCTTTTCTATATTTTTTAATCTCTTTTAAAGCTTCAATACCTGTCATTTCAGGCATTACTATATCCATTATTGTTAAATCAGGTTTTAAGTAGATAAATTGTTTAATTACTTCTCGACCATTTGATGCCTCTCCTACTACCTCATGTCCTAATTTTGTAACCATCTCTTTTATTTGCATTCGCATAAAAGCTGCATCATCTGTGACCAAAACTTTAGCCAATATTACCTCTCCATTTCAAGTGTGTATATTTATTTGCAGTAATTTAGTTTTAATTTCTTAGAAATAGCGTTACACAAGGATTCCTTATAGTTATTTTCATTTAATAAACAATTGCTGTAACATACAACAAATTCCTCCTCTCAAATGATAGTTAAATTGCACGGTAGGTTTCTAGTGAATTAAAAGTTATCTACCCCCATATTTTCAGAATGTCTTAACTCTAAGGTGTTTTAATATTTGACACGTCAATGGAGTTAGTATAGTTTCATGGACACAATTTAATTAAGTCCTTACAATTATTTTGAGAGGATGTGTCCGAATTGGAACGTAAACCTGCAGGCAAAAAATATAACGATGATTTTAAGAAAACGATTGTGGATTTGTATCATTCCGGCAGCCCGGTTAAAGAATTAAGCAGCGAATATGGCGTATCAGAAGTAACTATTTATAAATGGGTGAAAGACTTTACCCCTATTGGTTCAGAAAAAGAGGCGCTTACACCAAAAGAGTTAGCCGAGATTCAGAAAGAAAACCTTCGGTTAAAACAGGAGGTAGAAATCCTAAAAAAGGCTATGGCCATATTCGCGAAAAAGTAACCGAATCAGAGCTCTTCGATTTTATCGAAGAACACAAGGATCAATATCCCGTCCAGAAACTGTGCGAAGTACTGGCCGTGCCAAGAAGCAGCTACTATGGATCCCTTGAAAAAACGACGTCAAAACGTGAACTGGAAAACCAGGAACTCACGCAGGAAATCCAACAGATTCACCTGGAAAGTAAGGCGCGTTATGGCGCACCGAAAATCCATTGGTAATCTTTTAAAAAGAGACTTCTCTACCTGCACGATCAATGAGAAATGGGTGGCGGATATTACGTATATTCCTACGGTAAAAGACGGCTGGTGCTATCTGGCCTCAGTATTGGATCTGCATTCGAAAAAAATTGTTGGCTATTCTTTTTCTCGTTTTATGACTTCGGAATTAGTGATTGAAGCACTTCAAAACGCCTGTTTTTCTCAGAAGCCCCGAAAGGGCTTAATTCTTCATACCGATCTTGGCTCACAATAAACCAGCAGTGAGTTTACTCAGCATGTCCAAAAATACGGAATCAGGCAGTCTTTCAGTCAGAAAGGCTGTCCTTATGACAATGCCTGTATAGAGTCATTTCACGCTATATTAAAGAAAGAAGAAGTCTATCATACCCAATACACAGACTACCGGGTAGCGAAGCTGGCCATGTTTCAGTTTATAGAGGGCTGGTACAACAGAAACAGAATTCACAGCAGCATCGGCTATCAAACACCTCAAGCTATGGAGGATCAGATTAGAAGAACTGCTTAATACTTAACTTTTTTGTGTCCAAATTATTGACTCAAATCCATACTATTAAGTTATGAAGCTATGACAATAATAATTTTTTTGGTGAATTCAACTGAAGAATGCATATTTCTAATTTAATAAAAAGACTTACCTTTATTTCTTCTTAAATAAAAAATCCCGTTTTAAATTTCGGGATTTTAATTAAAAGGAATATTATTTTCGTTATTTTCTGAGTGATTATATTTTATGAATATTTTTTGCCCCTTTTTTAATAATTTATTATTACATTCTTCTTGCCATTTCTTCAATAATATTTCTTTGAATATAAAAGCTTGCTCAACCATTTCCATTTGTTCTTTCCAATGTAACATATTAAATTCCTCTAATTTAATTAACCATAAAATTTTTTGAAGCTTCTCTGTAGTCAACCTCTTATAATTCCTTGTGGGTAACACAGCCCTACGATAAAGACGACTTTTTATCAAAAAATGTAATTCTAGTTTTCTTATCCTGTCTAAGGTGATTAAACTTCCATTGTTTTTATAAGCTTTTTCTATAATATCTTTAGGTAATTCTGGATTTACTAGAAAACTATTTAAATCTGTCAGTGAAATGCCTACTTGTCTAGAAATTTCAAGTAAGCCTAGTCCCTTTTCAATTAGCTTATGAAGTAAGAAGTGCTTATCTAACCAGCTAGCTTGATCGTGGAACATTTTTCTTAAAAGCTTAATCCTTTGAGATGTTATATTAGAGTATTCTTGTTCGATAACAGAAATATTCTTATCTTTTTTCTTTTCTAAAATCATCTCATAGGCCCTATATTCGGTATAACCTGAAATAAGCCAATATTTTTCTTCATTTGGTTCCTTTTCCACTACTAAATAATTAGGAAGATTTTCTCCCAACTCTAATAGTTTAATTCTTCTTTTCAGAGCTTTATCTGATACCGATTGTATGTATATGGGCACGATTAAGTTAAAATCAATATTTTTTAGGGATATTCGGTTTATATTCATACCTAGCCCCCTGAATCCATTTTACTCATATATATGTAAAAGCTAATTCGTCCTATTACAAGCTATTTTTATGATTAACCCTTGAGGAAAGAGAATATGTAAAATACAAAAAAATCGTGTTTCTACATTAATATATATTTTTAAACTATAACTTGTAAGTCCCTTAAAAACGATTAAATTTTTTACATTGTTTTGAACGCGTAGTATTTTATAGTTAATAACTACTTCAACTTAATATAGGGATACTGCCATGTTGGTTACATAATATAAAATACTTTTTGCCTAGTTCTCTTTATTCAACTAAAGCCCCCATTAGCTTAAGTACATTTCTTCACAAACTCTTCCTTTTTTATTCATTTATTATGTGAATACTGCTACTAATGCGACATAATTAAAGAGACTTTTCTTTTAAAGAAAAGCCCTTTTTGTTCATATTGTTAAAGTTTAATTAATCATTCATCGCTTCAGAAATTTTGAATTTGTCCCATTCATTTTCTGGAATGATCCTATTGAAGTAATCAATTGGTTCAACTTTATGTCCTTTAACTTTAAATGTAATAATCTCTTGCAGGTAAGGAGGATTATGAGGACCTTCAAAGCTCACCACTTGAACTTTTACTTCAACTGTCCCACCGTCATCTTGTTTTACTTCTAATATTTTTTCGTTGCCCCTAAACCAATCACTTCCAATCACTGAAAGGATTTGTTCATTCAACAAATTTATTAACTCTTCGTCCCCAATGGTCTCCGGTAACTCTATAGCAATTGGATACGTGGGTGTATTTATTAATAACATTATAAAAACTATTAAGGATGTAATTTTCCTATTCATTGAACCACCTCAGTGGTATTATGTGTGCTGAATTACCTTTTTATTTGTTTTTTTATACAGTCCCTTTGTGACACTATTCTGCCTGATAGCTACATAAAAAAAGGACTTCCATTATTAAATGGAGAGAACCAGTTAGCTTATAGTTAAACTTTTTTTACCATTCGAACTTGTTTTAAGATATGTCCATCAAACTCTACATCAGATTCTTTAACTATTTCGAACCCTTTAGCTTCATAAAAGTTCATGCCAACCTTATTATCTTTTTCGACATTTATATAAATCTCCTTTATACCTATTAATTCTTTAACAGCCTGTTGTATTAAAGCACTACCTATCCCTTTTCCTTGGAATTCTGGATGAAGATAAATAGCCGCCAATTCAACCTTTCCACCTACCTTTACTGTGGAATAGTTTGCAAAACCGACAATTTCACCCTCAACTTCTGCAACATAAATAATAGACCGTTCTATACGTTGTTTCATACTTTTATCACTGTAATTTAATTTTAAGAAGTTATTTTGTACTTCTATTGGAATAATGCCCTCATATGTTGCATTCCAAGTTGTTTTCGCTATACTTTGAACTTTTTTTGTATCATCGTAGTGCATCTTACGAATGGTAATATTCATATAAAGCCCTCCTTTTAAATATGGTTAGTTCTTCTTCAACAAAACTGCCTCGTTTCTACTGTAGAGACGATTTTTCGTATTTATCAAGAATTTAACCATGCTATAGAATAATTTAGAAAAGATGATTTTAAGAATCAGTATTTAATTCTTTCGTAAGTGAGCTTAATGCAGCCATTACTTCCTGGATATTTTCTCTGGTATTCATTTCGTTTCTGGCGTGAAGTAAGATTGGTCTAACTGATTCAATTGATCGCCCAAAATTATACATCCATTCGTATCGTGGTACCATCCAAGTATGAAAATGGTGTGTTGTATCTTCATTGTAAAAGTAATAAATATACTCGATTCCTAATACATTTCTTTGAGCGCGTCTTATTCTTGATAAAGTATTTATATAATCAAACTGTTCATCCTCTGTTAGTTCGTCCAGACATTTAATATGGCGTTTAGAAGCTAATATAATTAAACCCTTAATCGGATAAGCCACATCTTGGTGTGCGTGAAAATATTTAGTCTCCAGAACAGTACCTCCATCGGGTTTAATCAACCCATTTGTTAATGCGCAACTTAAACATTCAACTTCAACTGTTGTACCATTAGATAAGGTTATTTCCCTCACCAAAACTTCCCCCTAAAGATTATTATTTTTCTCTACCACACATACCTTACTGTGAAAATATTGCTCTAATATTCCAAACATCGTTTTACATTTGATTTCCATGAAATACTTTTAAAATAAATTCCTAGATGTTTTACGAAGCTTTTCTGCTTCCTTAATACTATCAATTAACCAGTTAGTAGCATTTGAATGGTTAAATATCTCCTCTGTTGTCATCCAATAAACCTGATCTACTTCATCTGGACTTTTTATATACGGCTCACCTTCTTCAAACTCACAAAGGAAAACAATATCAACAACTTCACCAACATTTTCTATTTCAAAGGAAGTATTTCTTACATAAATTATTTTATCTTTTACTTTAACACCTACCTCTTCATATAACTCCCTTCTTAATGTTCTTTCTAGTAAGTTAATTGAGTTACCCTCCTTTTCAACTGTTCCACCTACCATGGAGAGAAGTCCTCCCGCATGGTCTTCCTTTAGACTTCGTTGAATAATTAAATACTTATCCCCTCTATATACTGCTCCTTCTACATTTATATAAAACAATGTTACCACCCCTTTTGGTTTATTATGGTAACTACTTTCTATGAATAACTATAGAATTCCTTCTTCAACAAAACTGCCCTGTTTGTGTCACAAGAAGAGTTCTTCTTTTATTACAGGAATGCTGAAAATTTTCTTTAATAAGAAAAACAACAGTAGCGATTCCGAAGATGTTGTGTTCACCACTCTCTCCATGGTTCTGTAATGTCTTCATAGGATTGTAAACCAGCTATATTGGCTGCTTGAATAATATACTCACACAGCTCTTCTCTCTCCATTGTCTCAATAAAATTATCATTTTTTTCATTTAATTCATTTATACTGATTACAACATCTTTAACAAAATGCATTATTTCTTTCTTTTTAGGATTAACTCCAAGTTTTATTAGGTTGTTAATATATGCATCAAGAACCTTATCGGTAGATTCAATATTTTCTGGATTAAATATCTCATCTCCATCCGCCATTCTACTTGTCCACTCATATGTAGGTTTGGTTAAATCCTGAAGTTTTCCACCTGAAATCTGCTTTGTTTTAAGTTTCTGTTTCGTATAATGAACGTACTCAATTCCGTTACAAACTGTTAAATTTTCATCTAAGATATTTGTATCAGGGAACACTAGACTTTTCAGTTTAGTTAATTTAGGTACAAAGCTAAGGGATTGTATATCACCACAGGATATTATTTTAAGATCTTCAAGTTTCTTTAAATTTTGAATAGGAGAAAAATCCTCTATTTTTTTACAATTCTCAAAAGACAATTCGTAAACTGGAGCAATTAAATTTTTCAATGCTGTTATATCAGCTAATGTTCTTAGGTAGTACAATCCCAGGCTCTTTAAATTTACTAATTCTTCAATACCATCAAGTGTGTGGAGGTTTGATTGTGTCAAGCTAAGTTCATTTAAACTTATCAAGTTTTTAAGTTCATTAAGACTCTTTGATTTAGGTTTATAACCCCACAATGCAACCTTTTTTAATTTATTTAACTCATTAATTCCTATGGTGTTTTTCGGTAATGTACCATATAATTCTTCTAAGTCTTTTATCTCGTGTATTCTGAATTCTACTTTTGTAGTGGTTTCATTAATTGCCAACACTCTTAATTTTTTCAACTCAAAAATACCACCTACGTCTTTCACAAAATGATTATTTACCGACAGCTTTTCAATATCTGGGCAATCACTCAGGAAATTTAAATCATAACAATCAAAGTCCTCTATATCTACGTTCGTTACATTAAACTCATTAATATAATTAATACTTTCTTTTATTGCACTAAATTCGTTTATAATTACCGTATCTCCGTTTGAATTCCTTTTTACACAAACATTTCCTATTTTTAAAGTTGGCATAAATACCTCCATATTAACAAGTTATCTTATTTAGGTTAGCTTATATAAGTTTATTTCTATATTTAGTGTGATTTTCCTTGTTAAACTAAACTCCCTCAATAAACAAACACTTATCTCTTAAATACGCAGTTTTTCTCCATATTACTACCTAACTTGTTTAACTTTACAGATTTAGTTATAGAGAAAAGAACACAATCAAGCTGTTTACGAAAAAAATGAGCACAAGAAACCAGCCAACCTTCGGTTTATTTCAAAAAGTTGGATAAATTGGTATGTACGCACCAATGGATGTCCACATCTCTTACGGGGGTCTACCCTCCCAAGTCTCACAGAGTCTACGCTCCTACATTCCTTCGTTCAACCTTTCCATAAGGTGGATGTCGGTCATGCTGCCCTACAGGATCATGTCCTTACGTTAGTTCCGTTGCCGACTAATCCCATGCTGATTTTGTCTGTTCATCTGTTCAAATCTATTTGTTAAAAGTTTAGTTTAATAGAGATTAAGCTGCTACTGGTTCTTGGATAAATGCATGCATATGAGGGATGTCCTTCAACATCTTCTCCTCTTGAAACACAAACTGTTTCTTACCAATAGAGAAGAGTATACGGATGAGCTTATTACACAAAGCAATTAAAGACTGCATCTTTTTCAACGGATTGTCAGGTCTCGTTGTGTAGTAATGATGTAAGGCTTTAAAGGCTTTGTTCTTGGCTACTAGAATCATAGATGCCCGGAATAACAATGCTCGTAATTTCTTTCGACCACGTTTAGTTATTCTGGTCCTCCCTTTATGCTTACCTGATGTATTTTCTTTTAAGCTGAGTCCTGCCAGTTTGGTTATCTGACGGGGATGATTGTATTCACTCAAATCGCCTACCTCAGCGAAGAAACCCGCCACTGTATCGCGCCCAATTCCTGTTATCTCTAACATTTGATCAACGCCTGGAATATCTTGAAGCAGAGTATCCAGAGTTTGATCAAGCTCTTCGAACTTGGCTTGAATGAGTTCATACTTTTGGATTAAGGTTCTTAATTCCATTTTAGCCATCATGGCACCCTGTCGGATGCCAATCGAGCGATTGGCTACTTCTTTTAAGGCTTGAATCTTCTTAATCCCTATACTACGTTTCACTGCTTGCCTAAGGTATTCAAGTAATTCTTCTTCTGTATATCTAACCAATTCTTCCGGTAATGCTTCAAGCTTTAATAAATGAAGAGCTGCCTTCCCTTCCCAACTTTTAAAAACGGTAAAAAACTCTGGAAAGTATCGATCAATCCAGTTGTGTACCTGTCCCTGCACAATTTGTAAGTCTACATTTAATAAATCGCGTAATTTTTTAGCCACACGCAGTTCCGCGAAAACTCCTTGTGGTATCGTTGGTTCGGCGTATCTACCATCTTTGACTAGTTGTGCAATGACTTTTGCGTCTTTTACATCGTTTTTAGTTGGAGAGTTATCGTCTAGCTCCTTACTGTGCTTGACGTGTAAAGGATTGACCGTGACGAACTTAATCTGTTCCTCCTTTAGAATATGAGCTAAATTAAGCCAATAATGGCCTGTAGGCTCCATTCCAGTAATGACAGACTCCATTTCGCATGACTCTTTTATTTGATTAACCCAATCAATAAATGTCTTAAATCCTTCTTGGGTATTATCAAAAAAGCAAGTAGTACCTAGTTCTATTCCACGATAATCCTGCGCTCTAGCTACATGATGATGTTTGGCAATATCAATACCTATTACTAAAGTTTTAGGTGTGATTTGAGCTATTTTATGATTTTGGTTATAATTCATAGTGAGACCTCCGAGTAGATATTTTGTCCCTTTTAGCTGGCCAGCTGAGGACACATTTATCTTATCAAGAGGTCTTTTTTCTTTCAAATCGCATTTTCACTTATTACAGGAATGCTGCCCTTTTAGCGACATAAGAATAGGGCACCTTATATTTAAGGAAAGCCCCCGTAGTTGAACAAGAAAGAAATTATTTGGATTTATGATATATTATCTCAGGATCCCCTTCATCTAAATTTTCAATTAACCCACTTTGTAAGAATCCACTTGCTTTAAAAACTTCTTGCATCGTTTGATTTGATTTATTGGTTGAAGAGAAAATTTTCTTTGTTGGCGAAATGTTTATAAAATATTCAATAAGCGATGTAGCGTATCCTTTACGCCTTTCAGTTGGACTAACAATTATGAGTGAAATGAAGCTACAACCAAAGAAATTGGTATCAAATATTAAATAACCAACTATAAGATTCTTATCATTAGCAACTATACATCTCTCTTCTTTAATAGCTTTCCTAATGGACTCACATCTGCTTTTGTTACCGATTACTAGTTCATCAATTTTCACTATATCATCTAAATTAATTAATTGAGCCATTTCTAAGGATTTCATAATGTAGTCTCCTTAACTTTTAAATAAATAAATAAATTCGATACTAAATAAAACAAATCCTTCTTATGCAAACCTGCCATTATAGTTTCAAAAGAATCCCATAAAGAAAGGAACTACCGTAGTAGTCCCTTTCTTAGTAAAACTATTTACCTAAAAATCCACCTTCACACCTAATTGTTTGGCCTGTTAGCCAATAAGAATCACCACTGGCTAGAAATGTTATTACTTTTGCTGCGTCTTCAGGCTTCCCTATACGGCCAGTAGGAAACTGAGGTAGTAAATAATCCTTTATATCTTCATTAATCCATCCAGAATCAGTTGGTCCGGGATTAATGGAATTAACTGTAATTCCATTAGGTGCAAGTGCTACGGATAATGGCTCTGTTATCGCAATAATCATTCCTTTTGTAGCAATGTACGCTAAATTATTGGGATCTGGCCCACCAGAAACAAGATTTATTATTCGACCATCTTTTTTATTCACAAATACTTTTTCATATCTTTTAGCAAACTCAACTGATAACATCAGTGTACCGCTATTATTTACTTTATAATGTTTATCCAACATTTTTGTATTCAAGTTACGAAAATTTGATGGAGATTCATAGGTTGCATTATTAACTAAAATACAAGCCGTTCCAAGAGTTTCTTCAACTACTTCTAACAGTTTTGTTGGAGATTCATCTAAGCTCAAATCTAATGGTATATGTTCTGATCTTACCCCAAAACTTTTTATCTTTTCACTTAGAATGGTTGGGAAACCGACTTCTAATCCATTGCCCTCTTTCTCATCAAATTTAGACCAATGCGTAAAGAATATATCCGCACCTGCTTTGGCAAGAGAGAGACAAATAGCTGCCCCAATACCAGTTGATCGACTTGCTCCAGTTACTATAGCTACCTTTCCATTTAAAGGCTTCATGTTTATCCTCCTTTTAATGAGGACGCACTTAAAGAGATGAGTATTCAGTTATATAGCACGTCCTAATGCTTTTAAAAAATGACACACTTCTCCCGTTTGGGGAATAAGGATTTTAAATTTTTAAAAAGTCATAGGATAGTTGCCATCATAATTCTCCTTTTATCATCTCTAATAAGATAATAACATTCTATATTGCATTTGGGAATCTTTGTTAAACTAACCTCCCTCAATAAACAAACACTTATCTCTTAAATACGCAGTTTTTCTCCATATTACTACCTAACTTGTTTAACTTTACAGATTTAGTTATAGAGAAAAGAACACAATCAAGCTGTTTACGAAAAAAATGAGCACAAGAAACCAGCCAACCTTCGGTTTATTTCAAAAAGTTGGATAAATTGGTATGTACGCACCAATGGATGTCCACATCTCTTACGGGGGTCTACCCTCCCAAGTCTCACAGAGTCTACGCTCCTACATTCCTTCGTTCAACCTTTCCATAAGGTGGATGTCGGTCATGCTGCCCTACAGGATCATGTCCTTACGTTAGTTCCGTTGCCGACTAATCCCATGCTGATTTTGTCTGTTCATCTGTTCAAATCTATTTGTTAAAAGTTTAGTTTAATAGAGATTAAGCTGCTACTGGTTCTTGGATAAATGCATGCATATGAGGGATGTCCTTCAACATCTTCTCCTCTTGAAACACAAACTGTTTCTTACCAATAGAGAAGAGTATACGGATGAGCTTATTACACAAAGCAATTAAAGACTGCATCTTTTTCAACGGATTGTCAGGTCTCGTTGTGTAGTAATGATGTAAGGCTTTAAAGGCTTTGTTCTTGGCTACTAGAATCATAGATGCCCGGAATAACAATGCTCGTAATTTCTTTCGACCACGTTTAGTTATTCTGGTCCTCCCTTTATGCTTACCTGATGTATTTTCTTTTAAGCTGAGTCCTGCCAGTTTGGTTATCTGACGGGGATGATTGTATTCACTCAAATCGCCTACCTCAGCGAAGAAACCCGCCACTGTATCGCGCCCAATTCCTGTTATCTCTAACATTTGATCAACGCCTGGAATATCTTGAAGCAGAGTATCCAGAGTTTGATCAAGCTCTTCGAACTTGGCTTGAATGAGTTCATACTTTTGGATTAAGGTTCTTAATTCCATTTTAGCCATCATGGCACCCTGTCGGATGCCAATCGAGCGATTGGCTACTTCTTTTAAGGCTTGAATCTTCTTAATCCCTATACTACGTTTCACTGCTTGCCTAAGGTATTCAAGTAATTCTTCTTCTGTATATCTAACCAATTCTTCCGGTAATGCTTCAAGCTTTAATAAATGAAGAGCTGCCTTCCCTTCCCAACTTTTAAAAACGGTAAAAAACTCTGGAAAGTATCGATCAATCCAGTTGTGTACCTGTCCCTGCACAATTTGTAAGTCTACATTTAATAAATCGCGTAATTTTTTAGCCACACGCAGTTCCGCGAAAACTCCTTGTGGTATCGTTGGTTCGGCGTATCTACCATCTTTGACTAGTTGTGCAATGACTTTTGCGTCTTTTACATCGTTTTTAGTTGGAGAGTTATCGTCTAGCTCCTTACTGTGCTTGACGTGTAAAGGATTGACCGTGACGAACTTAATCTGTTCCTCCTTTAGAATATGAGCTAAATTAAGCCAATAATGGCCTGTAGGCTCCATTCCAGTAATGACAGACTCCATTTCGCATGACTCTTTTATTTGATTAACCCAATCAATAAATGTCTTAAATCCTTCTTGGGTATTATCAAAAAAGCAAGTAGTACCTAGTTCTATTCCACGATAATCCTGCGCTCTAGCTACATGATGATGTTTGGCAATATCAATACCTATTACTAAAGTTTTAGGTGTGATTTGAGCTATTTTATGATTTTGGTTATAATTCATAGTGAGACCTCCGAGTAGATATTTTGTCCCTTTTAGCTGGCCAGCTGAGGACACATTTATCTTATCAAGAGGTCTTTTTTCTTTCAAATCGCATTTTCACTTATTACAGGAATGCTGCCCTGTTTCTTCCATAAGCCTTTATTACAATGCTATCTGGTTATTACCCCCTATTTATTGAAATGTTTATAATGTACATTTACTAAAATAAAGTAAGTTACAGATGAGCTAAATATAAATAAAAGAAACTCTTTTATCTTCCTTTTCCCCATCAATAACTCTTTATTATAGAAAAGTTGCATATCCTCATTTACGGAAACTGGAATGGTAAAGATTGATATGATTAATCCAACAACAGTAAAAATTCCGTATATATTTAACACAGTTCTAATTGTTATCTTCCTTTTTTTATATAATTCAACTTCTTGGGAAGTTTGAGTATTTATATTCAAACTGCTTCCCTCCATTTTTTGTTTTAGTATATAAGTAACTATACGACTAAATACAAAAAAGGTTGCTTACTTCTTAAATTAAAACTGCTTTAGTTTCTGCCATAGACACGATTTTTCTTATATATCAGCTTTTATTCCTTAATTATAGAATGTTTCAATACAGGTAGGGAAAGTTATAAAAGGTTTGATTGGAATTTGTTCTTTCCACGTTAACCCCTCACTATCTCAGTGGGGGGGTTCTTTTCTTAATTTAATGGTATTTAGCTATCAGTAAATAATAAGATGGTAACACTTCCTTATTACCTAAAAATCATGTATAGAACTTTATTGTTAGTAGAAAATAAATATATTCCTTCCAACTATGTCAGCCTCCACATTTTTTTGGGGAGGTATTTACTCTGCTCGTATAATAGCTGGTATCGCGAGATACACAAATCTAAAAGGAGTTCTAAGGATGTTTGTAACTATAACCAGAATTTTAATCATTTTAGTCTCATGGTGTAGCCTTTTATTAGTCCCCAAGAAATCCTTTTTTAGGTTCCTACCTGTCACTCTATTTTCAACGATATTTCTATTAGTAGAAACATTTCTCTCCTTGAAATTCAAATGGTGGAAAGTTAAGGGAGGAATTCATGGAATGATTAACAGTGCCTTTACTTTTATCTTCGGTCCTTACTTTGTAGGAAATATACTGATTTTCCATTTCACATATAAGAAATTTTGGTTATATGCAATTATTAATGCCATAATGGATATTCTACTTGCTATACCACTTAATAATTTTTTTGAAAAGCATGGATTCTATAAACTGAAGAAAGTAAACAAAGTTTTCTTATTTGTTTCTGCTTACCTTTATGCTATGTGTAATTACGGATTTCAAAAAATACTAGATAAAAACACCATGATAGAAGGTAAAAAGGGTTAGCCTTTTTACCTTGTCACAAACATTCAATAAAAAGTGTTTGAACAAGTGCCATTTAATGTAGGACGGACTATTCTTAAAAGACTGCTTAGTTGCCCAGAAAGTTATATTAAATTTATAACTTTGTGAAAAATTACACTTACACTATCCTGCCATTATTGTGACATAAAAAGACTTCAATTTACGGTTTTTCGTTATATATGACCTGTCACTTTAAAATAATTTTTAAATTTGTATCAATCCATAATTTCCTCACGTATAATCCTTATTCAATTGCAGACAATACTTATAAAAAAAGGATGATATTATGAGGATAATCTTCTTATCTTTCTTCATCATTTGCTCTTTTAACTCTTTAGCATTTGCAAACTCTATGGCAGAAAATATCCCTCAATTTAAGAAGTCCTCCTTAAGTGAGTCTGCCTTTTTAAGGTTTCTTGGCCCTACTATATTGAAAATAATGGAGGAAAAGGGTGATTTACAGCTTTTTACGGAAGAAAAAATAGAATCAATTCTTTATCACCCCCAGGAAGACTCATATGATGTAACATTACATGTTGTTGGATTCGAAGGGCCACTTAATCCACCTTATAATAACATTCGAATGACTATCCGCATTCCTGGAGAAAGAAGTCGAGTCTATGATGTAATCTCCTACCAGAACCATTTGCCTGAATAGTGTATCAGCTATTAATTCTATTTCCCTACTAACGTAAAACCTTTCTTACTAATGTTAGATAAAGCAAAAATTCTTATCAACTACAACTGATGTGATGCCCATATAAAAAGAACTGTAAATCACCTACAGTTCTTTTAAAAATATTTTTTATAAAGTTCACGTCTCAATTGTCCACTTAAATAAGCATATATCCTAGTTGTTTCACTCTTTTCATGTCCCATTAAATTCTGAATAACTTCTAATGGTGCTCCATTATTGATAAGTGTAGTTGCATAACTGTGTCTTAACTGATGTGGATGTATACACTTATTAATTTTAGCTCTTCTTGATATTTGTTTAATGACATATCTCATCTGTGCAATACCCATTCGGTGGGGAGCTCGGATGGTAACAAATAAAGCTTTTTCGTTGTCTGTTCGATTGTTTATATACCTTTTTAGCCAAATACTACATCGAGTATTAAAGTAGACTTCTCTTTCCTTTTTCCCTTTACCATATACTATTACAGACTGTTCCGAGAAGTTGATAGAACTTTGATCTAAGCTTACTATTTCTCCTATTCTACAACCAGTAGAATACATAAATTCAAATAATGCTTTTTCAAAAGGACTGAGACATGCCTCTCTTAATAGCTCTATTTCTTCTTCCGTCAAAAATTTAGGGATTTTACTCTCTAATTTAGGCTCTTTTATTGCCGTTCCTGGATTAAAAGTTATATATTTCTCTTCTTGCGCCCATTTGAACAACGACTTAATAAAACGAATGCGATGACATAGGCTAGATGCTTTTAGATCACTCGCTACTTCCCCAAGATACAATTTGATAGATTCCGTTTTAACATCCTGTATTGGAATATCTCCTAAGTATTTTATAAACAAGGTAGATTGAACCTTATAAGCTTTTAATGTTTGGGAAGAGTATCCTTGAATTTGTTTATCTGCATTATATAATTGCCAAGCTTCAGATAAAATCATATTCATCTTTCCTATCTTTTTATGAAACAGTATTTACTAGTAATTTATAAATTATACTTATTTAATAGAACTTATAGAAGAAATGCCCCCTATAGTTTAAGTGTAATACTTCACAAACTTAATATAACTTGGAACAAAAACAGCTGCCATTGGCAGCTGTTTTTGCAATTAATTTACTTCTAACCAATCTTTAAAAACTGAATTATCCTCTAGGTTAAAGTAATATTTAGTAAACCGAATAAATTCTTCTGAATCTATCTCTTTAAACTTATAATTATCATAGTATTTCTTTACAAATTTTTCAGCCTCTTTGATTCCACCTCTTTTTTCAAAAAGTTTCCATAACATAACATTGGATTTCCCATAAATATATGAACTTTGATTATTCTGTTCAAACTGATCCAAAGATAAGTTTACTGGCAACGGGTCAAGTCCTTTTACCATTTCTTTTAAAACGCTATAAGGTACACCTTCATTTGATTTCGAATAAAAATATAGGCCTGTAGCAAACTCAGCAAAGCCTTCATCGAGCCAAGCTTCATGATATGGATCATTACTAATTATTCCATAAAACCACTGATGAGCTATTTCATGTACAACTGTCGATTTTAATAAAGTAGGAGGTAATTTAGCATGGTCATCAATTGAGTATGCTGTTACAACCCCTGGGTATTCCATACTTTTACCATCCAACACAATATCTAATTGATTATGAGGATAAGGACCAATTGTTTTTTCGAAATACATAAATGCTTCTGAAGCTATTTCCGATACCTCCTGAGAGAGCTGTTTATCATCACCAAAGCCAAATACTCTAATATTGGTGTTTCCCACTTCTTTTTCGATTATAAAATGTTCTTTCAAGATTACTACAAAAAAGTCTTTAACGTTATTTGCTTGTAATGTTCCAATTTGTTTAACTTCTTTGGGATCGTTTGGACTTGTAGAAACTAGCGTATAACCATTTAGCAACTTGTAGGTTACATTAAAGTCACTAAAATTAGTATGATATGTCTCCCCCTTAAACCGATAATCCTCTTTATTCCATTCCTTATTTCTATAAGTAGCAAGCATTGGGTAAAATTGAGCCAAGTAATAGTTCCCATTATTCTTTGTATATCTCAACCCTTTGTCTGGAAGAGTTAGATTGTATGTAAAGCTTACATGTACTTCACTATTTGGAGATAACTCATAATTTAAATCTATTTTCAATGTATCCTGTTCTAATGAAAACTCTACTGTTTCTCCATTAATTTCAATTGTACGAATTGTAACTGTTCCAGGATGAGCAGAAGATTGACCTAAACTATCTAAGGTCTGTTTGGTAAAGATATTAGGAATAAAATAAAAGACTAAATCGCTCCAATTATCTTCTGATTTATTCTGTACATTTACTTTTGCTTTTACTTCAAATTCTTCCTTTTCACTCATTACAATGTTTAAATCGTATGAAGCATGATTACCTGGAGGTACTGTTTTTGGAGTAAATGACTTTTCAATTACTTCAGTATTGTTGCTAACCTCTACTTTATTTACTTTTAAAAGTTGAAAGCAAAGCATTATAATTAATACTGAAAAGAAACTTAAGTATACGTACTTAATAGCTTACTCCCCCCCTCGAGTTCAATTACATATTATATGCATTCTCTTCACAAGTTGGAAATTCCTGTATTATCTTGGTTTTTAAAAAATATTTCACTACCCTGCCATGTTTGTGCCATAAGCTATGATTTAATTTATTACAGGAATGCTGCCACTTTAGTAACAAAACCAAAAACGAGGATTAATCCTTATGGATCAATCCCCTCCTATTGCCAGAAGAAACTAGTAAGATTTTTAACCATATTGAAAATAATCTCTTTTACATGAGAATCCATTCACTCTATCGATAAATTTAGTTGATCAGCCACTTCTCTAATATATGATTTATAACTAGATTCGTTGTATGCTTTAATAATTCTTTCTTGTGCTTCCTTATAATATCCATATACTTGATACAAAATAGTTAGTTCTAGATCGCTATAAGAGTCTTGTGATTCTTCTCTTTTCATCTCTTGCATGACGTCTTCAATCGTTTGGAATTTTTCAAAGTATGGAAAAACCAAACTTTCTATATCACTGCTTACTTCCTGTTTAACTTTCTCTAAGTCACTTGATAAGTTAATTTTATACCAGTAATCCTGTTCATTTTTCAGTTTAGAAATTCGGTGTCTAAGAACCGAATTAATTTCTGTTGGAAATTTGGGTGGTTTCTCTCTATAACCTATTCCAAATAATTTATCAGTAAAAATACCAGTATTAATAGTAAACTCCACTTCTTCCTTTGTATTCCACTTAGATGATTGGATATTTACAGTCCATGCAAAGTCAGAGAATGTCTTTGCAAAATTATTTCCTTTCTTTTTAAAACCATTTTCCTTAAATAAAGGAGCAATTTCATCTTTTATAAGTTGTTTAAATACTTCCTGCATAATCATCTCTATTTCTCCATTCCGTTTACCCTAGATGAGTTATATTCTCCTTCTATTAATATAATTCCTTCATACCCTTATTACACTAACCTGTCTTTTTTCTACCATAAGCAAGGTTTCACTTATTACAGGAATGCTGCCCTGTTTGTGACACAAGAATAGAGCTATTCATTTATTTATAAACAAAACACTCTCCATCTAGAGAGTGTTTTGTTTATTAGCTATTTCATATGATAAATTAATTATTTTCAACTTTGTAGATCTTATTCCAAGCTGACATGGCAAAAATTGCAATAGCTTCCCCAATGCCATAAAGACCTTTAATTAAAAGTTCCATAAATATTACCAACTCCTTTACTATAATTTTCTAAATTAGATAAAAAAGGAAATTATGACTTCCGAAAAAAATCACATTATTTTACATATACGTATAACTTACAGTTTAGTTCCTGATAATTCTTACTATTTGACTATACTGCCATTTTTGTGCCATAAGAATGATTACAGGAACTCTGGATATATAGTTTTATAATTAATATGTCTTATCCTTCATTAATCAAATCATTTAATTGAACAATATTACGGATATTATTCAGATGGAGATAACATTTTAATAAAATATTTTGGAGATTCCGTAAACCCTTGACGCATATAAAACCTATGTGCATCTATTCTCCTTGAGTGGCAATGCACTTCGATTCGATCGCAATTTCTCTTTATGGCTAAATCAGTGCAATATTCTTCAATCTTACGTCCTATTCCCTTACTTCTAATGTTCTTATCAACTGCAAGATAACTTATCCTTGCGAAATCTCCTTTTACAGCTAACTGAGGTATAAAATGAATCGAAATTAAAGCTATAACACTCTGATCTTCCTCAAATACTAGTAATACCTCATTCGGATTTGCAAGAAGTGTTTCCATTTTTTCCTTTATAAAAGTTCCCGTATCAGGATAGTCTAACTGATTTAATAACAAAGAAATTTGCTCCCAATCCTCAACCTTTGCTTTTCTTATCCCCATTTAAGTCACTCCCCTTTTTTATAGACCAATTATAATTTTAAATAAAAAGGCCTTTTCTTTATTTAACAAAATTTCATGTTTCTTCAATCAGAAAAGTTTTCACCTATTGCTGATAGTACTAAGTTAATGAAAAAATTAAAGTTTAGAAACTTTTCCTACAAATAGTGGATAAGAGAAATTAATTTATTCTCTACCATATAAAATTTCCCACTCTTTCCACTTCATAATATTTAATTCAGGTCTTGGTTTGTCATCTAACATAGCAATAAATTCTATTGTATGGCCATCAGGGTCATCAAAATAAATAGATACAGCAGGCATAAAAGGAAATACTAATAAATCTTCAGAACTCTCCCCCAAAAAGTTGGTTGTTTCGATTCCTAATGTAGATAAATAATCCTTAGCAGAAGAAATGTCTTCTAGATCAACCTTAAAAGCAAAATGTTGTCTTTGGACTAAAGAGCTTGGGTAATTTTCTCGGATACCTAACATCGATTGACCTGGTTGACCAACCCAATAAAACTTGGATTTTCTCTTAGCATCCTCGTGTAAAGGAATAATATTTAATAGCTTTTCATAAAATTCAGCTGATTTCTTATAGTCACTTACATTAATATGTGTTTCAAATATTCCTTTTATCATTATCAACAACAACTCCAGGTTTACTTTCTAATGGTATTATTAAGATTTAACAATATTAATTATTGAATAATATGAAATATTATTCAAATTAACTGCCTAACCAATTTTCTAAGTTTGTGAATAATTACACTTATGCTAAACTGCCCTTTTAGCGACATACCAAAGGGCACTGTTTTATTGAAGGGAAGACATAGTTTTTCACAATCTTGTTTATGGATATAAAAAAACGACTACT
Organism: Niallia sp. Man26; assembly: GCF_022049065.2. Lineage (NCBI taxonomy): Bacteria > Bacillati > Bacillota > Bacilli > Caryophanales > Bacillaceae > Niallia > Niallia sp. Man26. The sequence continues at coordinate 1,177,497 of NZ_CP095744.1, read as the reverse complement.
TTTGAAGAGTCGTATGCAAATAATTGAACATTATATGTATTCCAAATTAATCCCCTACCTCCAATTTCTTATAATAGTTGATTTTTTCTTCAATCTTTTGAAGATTAATTTGTAAGTCTTTTATTTTTTCTTGTACATTTTTTTGATGATTCTCTAATAATCCGCGACGCAAGCCTACTGTTAGCTCACCTTGACTCCGCAGAACAGAGAACTGTTTCATCTCAGACACTGGCATACCCGTTACTCGTAAACGAATTAAAAAGTTTATCCATGATATATCTGACTCCGTATATTGGCGATAGCCATTTACATCTCGCTTTACTTTGTCAAGAAGTCCAATTTTTTCGTAATAACGTAACGTATGTACGGATAGTCCCGTAAAATTTGATATTTGTTGAGTTGTAAAAAATTTTTTATCCATATGTTAAATTATAGCATATAAAAATGGTATTGCTTTAGAGTGCACTCTAAAGTGTAAATTATTTTTACGGAACTTATTTAGAAATTTTAATTTAAGGAGGAGGATAATTAGATGTCAAATGAACGTTATCACAGAGGCTGGAAAAAACTTATGGAAATAGACGGAGAAGGAGGCAAGCGAGTAATTGATTCTTTAAAGGATACTGCCCCTGATCTTGGCAAATATGTAGTTGAATTTGCTTTTGGAGATATTTATTCTCGAAAGGGATTAGATTTAAAACAACGTCAACTTGTAACAATTGCTTCTCTTACTACTCAAGGAGGGTGTGAGCCACAACTTAACGTTCATATTAATGCTGCACTTAACGTGGGACTCACCCCTAATGAAGTGATTGAGGCGATTACTCAATGTGTTCCGTACACTGGTTTTCCAAGAGTTCTTAATGCAACTTTTGTTGCAAAACAAATTTTTGAAGAACGTAATTTGAAGGTAACCAATTAATGTTATTTAAGGGTAACTTTAGTTGCCCTTTTTTCCAAAACCATTAATGAGGGTGTGGACTGAACAAATGGCTAATGAGGCCATTTTAGTCACAGAAATACTTTTAAAAAATCCTTTATACGTAACACTACCATTATATCCATTAAAAGAAGCTTTCCTTTACTAAGAAAAGCCCCAGTATTTTTCAAGTGTATCACTTCACACAAAGTTACATCGATTTAACTTATATACAATGAAACATTCCTTACTCGCATTTCAATTTATATCATATAGAGCACCTCCCTGAACAAAAGGCACTCTATACACATGAATCATTGAACTCCCTGTTATTTTTGTCCGCTCAACTCTAAGATATTTAAACCCTCAGATGCCACTGGTGCTTCAAAAAATTTAGTAACATGAATAAACATCGCCTCCGTGTCAAAAGCTTCTCTTTCGGGTTGTTCGATACGCCTTTGTGCAATTTGACGTAAGCATAGTTCGTTATTTAGATTAAGGAAAATTAGTTGATGGCTTGCATTAACCTCTGAAGCTATATTTAAAAACCACTTTCGCAGGTTTTGAGTGTTAGCCGGAAAATCCATCACTACATCTGTACCGACACTTAATATGTTTTGAACATGCTTTTTCACGAATGGCTTGAGCTGTGCTGAGAATTTTAGGTAGTCCTCAAATGATGTAATCTGATTGGGATAAAGAGATGAAAGCCAATCATCCTCGGACAACAGTACAGCATGTTTATCTATCGCCAATTGTTTTGATTTAGTTGATTTTCCAGCTCCCATTTTTCCACAGAAAAAATATAGTGTCCCCAATTGTTTCATATTTTTAACCCTCCGCTCTTAGTTTAGTTAAAAACTTTTTACTTTAGACATTCACCTCTTATTAATATTTAGACGTTAAGATTTATTTCTAATTTACTATTGTACCAATTTTTAGTTATATGACTGATATGTTGATATCTCTCATTAACTATTACCATAAACAAATAAGTACTTCCTCATGATTATTCTACAAAAAAGATAAAATTTCCTTGTTAGGCTAAACTGCATCATAGCACCATGGATTTGAGTCAATAATTTGGACAAAAAAGTTAAGTATTAAGAGGTTCTTCTAATCTGATGCTCCATAGCTTGAGGTGTTTGATAGCCGATGCTGCTGTGAATTCTGTTTCTGTTGTACCCGCCCTCTATAAACTGAAACATGGCCAGCTTCACTGCCCGGTAGTCTGTGTACTGGGTATGATAGACTTCTTCTTTCTTTAATATGGGTGAAATGACTCTATACAGGCATTTACAAATCCCTAAATCACCAGATATATTTATACTTAAGATGTTCAATCAATATTAACCCTCTATAAGTGAAAAGCCGCCGCAGATTTAGGACAAATCTGCGGCGGCTTTGTTTTAATATTTATATTTTTTAATAATGTCGTGTAGCTCATCTGCCATAATAGAGAGTGTATGGGACGAAGAGGATATCTCCTCCATTGCTGCAAGTTGTTCTTCTGTCGATGCAGCGACCTCTTCTGAGGAAGCTGCATTACTTTTCGCAATATCAGAAACATCATTTGCAGTTTCTTCTACTTCCTTAACTACTACAATCATTTCTTTAATTGTGTTGGATACCTCATCCATTTTTGGTGATATTTCCTTCATGCTTGAAAGAATATCACCAAACTTTTCAATAGCATCCTCTGATACAGATAGTCCACTTTGAACGTTGTCAACTACAGTAGTCATTTTTTGAACAGTGCTTTCTGTGTCCTGCTGGATGGCCTTAATTAAATCTGAAATTTGACTTGCTGAGCTTTGTGATTGTTCAGCGAGTTTTCGGACTTCTTCAGCAACAACAGCAAAACCCTTCCCTGATTCTCCTGCCCTTGCAGCTTCAATTGCTGCATTTAATGCTAGAAGATTGGTCTGTTCCGAAATAGCTGTAATGACATTTAAAATAGTCCCAATTTCTTTAGAACGGTCATACAAGGAGTGAATGACTGCATTTGAATCAAGTACAGATGCATGTATAAGATTCATTTGGTCAACAGTCAGCTTAACTGAACGGCCTCCTGTTTCCGCTTTTTCGGTTGTTTCCCTCGTCAAATCGGAAACAGCAGTAGTGCTTTCAGCAATGGAAGTAGTCCCTGCCGAAATTCTGTTTAATGCTAAAATATTTTCTTGCATTCCTGACGTTTGTTTTTCAGCGCTTGATGCAACCTCTTGAATAGCTTCTGCCACTTGTTCTGTTGCTTCACTTGTCTGCATGGCACTTGCATTAAGTTGTTCGGCAGAAGCAGCCACTTGAACAGCGTTTTGCTCAACAGTTCCTAACAAACTTCTTAAGCTTGTCTGCATGTCAATGAAGGATGAAGCGAGCTTGCCAATTTCATCATTAGAATTTGTTTTAATATCTTCTGTTAGATCACCACTGCTGATTTTCTGTGCTGTCTTTTGGAGTGCTCTTACTCTGATAATAATCGATCTTACTATTACCATGACAATTGCTGCACCAATAACAACTGCTATAGCAATTACATGGAAGGTAGTGTTTAAAATTGGTGAAGCAGCTTCTTCAATTTCTGATGAAGACATAGTTCCGGCTATTTTCCAGCCTGTAAGTTTATTCGTCGTGTAATACATAACTCTTTTATTGTCTTCAACAGTATAGTCGATGACACCGCTCTCTGCTTTATAAAGCTCCTTATAATAACTTTGTTCAGCCTTCGCACCAGCTTTTCCTTTTGGATTCACGATAAATAGCTGCTGTGTATCAAGAAGGATGGCATAGCCATCTTGACCGATATTAACATTACTCGCTGTCTCTGCCAGTCTTTTTATATTGATATCAATTGCCAAAACGCCACTTCCATCTTTTAGCTTCTTGGTAACAGTAACAACCATATCTCCTGTACTTGTATCTTTATAAGGACTTGTAACAACTACATCATTACTATCCATGCCCGCTTGATACCAAGGTCTCTCCCTTGGGTCATAATCGCTTGGAAGGTCAGTTTTAGGATATGAAATCATTCGTCCATGTGTTGTACCGATATAAATGGATTGTGCTTCTGGATGTAATCCGATATACTGGGTGAGCTTTTGGATTCCTTGAGAATTATTGTCTCCTTCAGTAAACATGTCTGCAGTCAGTAAATCACTAAAAAATTCTGCATCATGCACCTTTGGCGAAAGCGTATTGTCTATGTTTGAACTAAGCAGTTTAACATTTTCTTCAGCACTTTTTAATAAACTGTTTTCTAGTTCATTTTTTGCACTGTTATAGGAAAGGAGGCCCACTGCTATTGTTGGAATTAGAAGAATAATAGCAAATGCTGTGTAAAGCTTTGCCCTTAAATTCCATGTGATGTTTAATTTCTTCATTGCTGCTATCTCCTTAAGTTTAATTTCAAGAAAGCAATCAAAGCCCAATTATGGTGAGATTGCAATCTATATACGATTATATCGGCATTGGCGAGGGGAAATTGAAGCACTTAATTTTGAACAAAAAATATTATTGCCAAAATTACTGAAATGAAAATGCTTTATTTATTATTGATAAGAAAATTTTTCCAGTGCTTCTTTTTCTGTTTTATATTTAAGGCAAATTATGATTCAACAAAATACGAACGCCTGAAGGATATACTGTTGAAATTGCCATTATTAAGGAGTAAATCACCTTTAATGATTACACCATAATTATACTTTTGAATATTATCAAGATAAATTTCAAATATTTGACCTACTTTTATTTGTTTAAAATACTTAGTTTTTTTAGGTTGCTTTATTTTCACTTCTGATACTATTCCATCAAGTAATCGAAAATCATAGTTTAATAATTCAATTAAAAAATCTTAGATTTCTGATACTGTTTGTGAAATATTTGTATTATTAAGATGTGCTTTAATTCCTTTAACAATTTCTTCCTTGTAGATACGTCCTTCTGAGAAACAGACATATAGTAAATATATTTTTTATTTTATATCAATTTTGGAATTACTTTTTATTCAACTAAACTGCTCCGATTGTTTCATTTTGAATGAAGGTAATGAATTAACAAACAGGAAAGATAACGATAGATTTAACTAGTCTTATTGATGTTGTATCTTGACTATAAAATGTCAGATGAACAGGTTTATGTATGAGCTTATAAAAAACTGCTTCGTTTACTTCATGAATCATAAAAAACAAGGATACCACTGATAAATCAACACTTTTATGTAAAAAGGTCAACCAATTAAGGTTGACAAAAGTCGTATTGGTTGATTAAAAGCAAAAGATCTTAATTACCGTCGTACTCTATATATTATTCATTTTAACAATCAAAGTATGGCATTCTGTCTAAAGGAAAAAAGATGTACCGCCGTACTATCGGTACATCTTTTTTTCGTGTATATACAAAAAAGGGGTGAAATACATGCCTGATACTATCTTATTACCCTTGTTCATTTTAGTACCGGCTCTTATCCACTATTTACTTATGAATTGTCTGTAGAGTTTGTAGCTACTTTCAACGTTTTAATTTATATCAATTGTGAAAATATTCACTTAAACAAACCTGCCACGTTTCTTCCATAAGCTAAGTTTTCATGTATTACAGGAATGTTGCCGATGTAGTGATGTAGTACCAACCAGATGATAACTCTTGCTGATTAAATCTTTCTCCTGTTAGTCGACAAAGATTTAAACAATCCTTTTTCTTTCCATTGGTCGAAATACTTTTGATAGCCCATTTCCTCAGCAGTCATTGTGTAATTTTCATCTCCCAATTTAAAAGTATGAGTTCCTGACAAGGCTTCATAGGTCGGATTACCTTTTGCATCCCCAAAAAGCGTTTCGAATGTATTCACATCCACTGAATTTGTTGTTCCGTTCTCATAGGTTTCAAGCAAAATGTAATCAACCTCCTCTTGAGCAAGTGCTGCTTGCCCCTTAAAAATCAATCCAGCTTCATTTAATGACAAATATAATTGATTCATGTCAACATCTACTCTCCCTAAAAATTGCTACTTAAATGGCAACTCGTTCTTGTGCTATTGAACCAAAAATTCGCCAAGACATAGAAAAATCCTTCTTCAACATAACTGCCATGTTTGTGACACAAGAAAGGTTCTCTTCATTTATTAAAGGAATGCTGCCCCGTTTCTGCCATAAGCTAGTTTTAATTAATCAGGAATGCTGCCCTTTATAACCTTAAAATGATTAAACTACAATTGTTGAGTATATATTCATTATATTTAACACAGCATAAAAAAACCTATGAGTTAACCAACTATGTTCAGAAGACAAAGGCTAACAGAAATTATATTGATTCCCATTATTGAGGCAACCGTATCCATTTTAAAAACTCTATGGCTAAAATCTTCCCTTTTAAAAGAGATAGAGAAAATCGCAAAGATAGATGAACTTAATATATTGAGAAAATTAGGAAAAGTGACTTTAGACTTCAAGTTTAAATCCTCCTTTTTTATTACAATATAAACCCAGCAGTTTTGGAACTTAACAGTTTGAAGACTGTTGGGTTTATTAGGTAAAGTTTTAAATTAAACTACAGTACGTAGTTGCAAAAGTTCTTTCGTTTACGTTATTTATAAATTTCATTCTTTCCAAAAATTTTTGAAATACTTTAAGAAAAAGTAAATTCCAAAAAACAACACTCCTAAGGTAGTAGCCCCAAAACCAATAATTATAATTATAGGGATAATCTTTTTAAATATCCTAATTGTTTACAAGCCTTTTTGATCTGAGAATACTTTTTCCATTTACTACAATATCCTGACATTGAAAGTTTATACAAATCATTTATTATATTCACAATAATAGCAAGGGCAACAAATGCAGCAACTGTTGTAGCTGCTGCTAGTAGTACAGCTGGTATAGCTCTACCATTCTTTTTAATGTCGTCTTTTGCTAATTTATCGTCAACCTTATCAATTTCAGCAATTTCCCCTTGAGTAAGAAAGTTTGAAAATAATGCATCAATATTTTCAATCTCCTTTTCAGTTAAGGTTGTATCTTTAACTAGGTTTTTGTCAAACTTGTACACTCCATTTTCAATAGTAATCCCATCATTTATTGCTTGTACACTACTATTAAATTGCTCATCAGTTATTTCTTCCATAATACCTAATAAATCATTTTCGTCACTTGAAGCGCTTACGATTGATTCCGCAGAAACACTTTGATTATATTTAGGTAAAGCAGCCCCAAAACATAATATAATTACCACTAATACAATTAGTTTTTTCATTTTTTTCATTGATATACCTCCATTTATTTGGCTTCTAACAAAGTATATCAATATCTATTTCAAATTAATTGAATTAATAGAAAAGTTCAATTAATAGCCATAACACTGGAAGAATTAGTAATAAATATAAGTCCTTCACTTCAATAAATCTAAAGCTTCGATAGTCCCAACACTAAATTCTTCCGTTCTTCCTTCTTTAACTTTTATCATAGTCGGTGTACCTGTAATTTCTATTTCTGCACTCACAATCGGTTTTGTATTACCAAGTGGTGTGTTATGAACAGCTACTATCCTTTCATCCTCTGTTAATTCAATGGACCACTCAACCTCACGATCATACAAGAATTCATCCATATTCACATGTCCATTTATTATTTCTTTGCAATTTTTAACCTCGCCAATAACCTTGTCGTATTCTTTATGATACTGTTCCCAATCATACCAAGCAGCTTTATTATTATCATTTTCCATATCGGCAATATAAAGGGGATACTTTTCCCTATACTCTAATACTGTTTGTTCTATTTCTTTACAAGAAGAACAAGTTTTCTGCCAAAAATACACGATATATTCCTTTTCTTCCTGATTAAAAGTTTCTTCTGCACGAATCCTGTTTATATCATAAATTGTTCGTTTCTGATCTTTCTTCAATCCAACTGGTATGAAAATAACAGCAAATGTTAAACACACCAAAAATGCAAGCGACCCATTTCCATTTAGTATTCATTGCAGCCTCCTTTCAATTTATTTCTATTTTATAGAAAGAATTATTTCAATTACATAGCCAAAAAAGCGTTCTAATTAATTATTATTAGCTTAAAAAAAGATACAAAAAAAACCAGACATCGTTGCCTGACTGTTAAAGCCGATGTTAAAATCCTCAATATAGCCGGAATAAAATTCCCCATCTAAAATAGAACCATAGTTTGTTGAGAGGAGCTATGGTTCGTGAAGACAAGAGGGGAATTTTTTATGATTAAAGAAATGTACCAAAGAGGAATGAGTATTACTGATATCGCCAATGAGCTGAAGATGGACCGCAAGACGGTTAAAAAATACATAATGTCCGAAACCATCCCCACTGCTAGGAAAAGAAATAGAAGCAGTAAACTTGATGAATTTAAGGATTATATCAATAGGAGGATGCTAGAGGATCGGGTATTTAATGCAGAGAAACTGCTTCTCGAGATCAAGTTGCTTGGATATCAAGGTGGCAAAACGATATTAAAGGATTATATGCAGCCATATCGAGAACAAGCAAAAAAGAAATATACTGTCCGTTATGAAACCCTTCCGGGTGAACAGATGCAGGTCGATTGGAAAGAGGTCGGAGAAGTCATTTTGAACGGAGAAAAAAGGAAGCTTTCCATGTTTGTTGCCATCTTAGGCTATTCGCGAATGAAGTACGCTCTTTTTACTTTATCCCAGGATCAGGAACATGTCATGCAAGGTCTAATTAACAGTTTTAAATATCTGGGTGGGATACCTTCTACTATCTTGTTTGATAATATGAGGACTGTCACAGATGGACGTGATCAAGGGGTCATTAAATGGAATAAAAGATTTGCAGAATTCGCCTCTTACTATGGATTTATTCCAAAAGCCTGCCGCCCATACAGAGCCCAAACAAAAGGAAAAGTGGAAAGGGCTATTCAGTACATTATGAATCATTTTTATGTGGGGACAAAGTTTAATAGTGTGGAAGAATTGAACCAACTTTTAATGAGATGGCTGGATACTGTTGGTAACCGAAAGAGAAATGAAACAACCGGCTATTCTCCACAAGAAAAATGGACAGAGGAAAAGCTTCATCCAATAAATGAGAAGAAAGAATATGATACAAGTTATATTTCCTTTAGGAAAGTTCATTGGGACGGAAGCTTCTCCTATAAGGGAGAAAGTTGGATTCTATCCTCTAAGTACGCTGGAAAAGAAATATTGATAAAAGAATCTCTGGAGGGTTTAATTAGGATATTTTATCAGGGAGAAGAAATTAGTAAGCTACAGCGACGGAAAAAAGTTATTCCCTTCTCCGAAAAAATAACAAGGAAACAAACTGTCGTGGTTGGCGCCCCACAGCCTGTTTCCTTGGAAGTAGATACACGCCCCTTATCCGTCTATGATGAATTCACTAGGGGTGAATCATCATGAAAAAAGAGATAAAGGAGTATAGCCAAAAATTAAACTTGCCCGTTATTGCGGACCGATGGTCCGAACTGGCCGAACAAGCGTCTAAAGATAATGTACCATATTCACAGTTTTTATTCAGCCTTCTAGAGCTAGAAATCACTGAAAAACAGGAAAGAATGAAGAAAACCCTGCTGAAGTTTGCGAGGTTTCCTTACCGAAAAACGATAGATCAATTTGATTTTACAGCCCAAGTGGACATGGATGAAAGAAGAATTAGAGAATTAATGAATCTTTCCTTCCTCGATAACAAAGAAAATTTAATTTTTTTAGGTCCTCCTGGTATTGGGAAGACACATCTTGCAGTAGCTATTGGGATGGAGGCAATCTCAAAAGGAATGAAAACCCATTTTATTACAATGAGCGAGCTAGTATCCCAGCTAAGAAAAGCAAAACAGCAGGAAAAACTGGAGAAGAAAATAGTTTCCTTTATTAAACCTTCGGTTTTAATTATCGACGAAATTGGTTATCTGAACCTTGATACGCAAAGTGTACACTATTTGTTCCAAGTTATATCAAGAAGATATGAACGTGGCTCTATCATCCTTACATCCAATAAAGGCTTTGGAGAATGGGGAGAAATGGTTGGAGATCCGATAATTGCAACAGCGATGTTAGATCGCCTCTTGCATCACTCTCGTATCTTTAACTTGAAAGGTGATAGTTACAGACTAAAAGAGAAGCACTTGAGTACGCAAAAACAGAAGGACTGAAATGTCCTTCTGGGGAATTTTAAACCGGCGATTTTGAGGAAGTTTTAATCAGCCTTGACACTGACTTCTTTACTATCATTTTACTTATACAACTGCTGCATCTTTTTTTCTTTTATTTGTTTTGTTTGTAAGAACATTTTTAAGATAAGGCATTGTATATCTGTCTAATCCGAATTTACCTGCATTTGCTCCTGCTACTACGACGAAGATTGCAAGAAGAATCATTTGTGCATTTGTGCTTACTGTACCGCTGAATAAGAAAGAGAAGTTCATTATCATTCCCATAATGGCTGCAAAGTTAGTGAATAAACCTAGAATTAAGGCAATACCTACAAGTAGTTCTCCCCATTGTACTAGGAATGTGAACAGACCGGCATTCGGTAATGCAACGTTTTCTAAGAATGCTGCCCACCAGCCTTGTACTGCAGGATGATCGCCTGTGCTAGAAGCAATGGCTCCTTGAAGGAAACCACTTGCATCAAAGCTGCCGCCCACTATTTTTCCATAACCAGCATGAATAAATTGATAACCAAGATAAATGCGGAATACTGCTAGAATACCTGCTGCGATATTATTTTTTCTTAATAGGTCTAACATTTTACTCCAGCTCCTCTATTTTCATTTGTTCATTACTTCACAATATCTTGTATGTTTTTACTACACTGTTATTGTAGCATGTTTTTTTCTATTGAATAAAAAGTACTAGTAAGCTTCACATAATTGCAATATTCTCTTGTATATTCTGTGAATTTTTTATTTAAAGGGTTTCTTTTATTCTCATTATATGATTTTCTGTGTCTTACAAGGAAGTCTGTAATAGATGGCGTCACTTTCTCGCATGCAACATGTCTTTTTTCTTTTTTTCAGTGGCAAAATAAAGTATTGCGATAATTGGAAATGCCGCTCCAATCCATAACACAGCACTCCAGCCGCCTTTTGCGTATGTCAAACCTCCAACCGCAGAGCCGATAGCGCCTCCGAAGAAGAAAATAGCCATAAACAACCCATTTAAACGACTGCGGATTTCTGGACTTAATGAGAAGAGAGTGCGCTGTCCAAGAACAAGATTTGCCGATACACCTGCATCCAATAGAATCGCAGAAACGACGAGTATAACTATTCCTGTATTGGAACCAGTATGAATCTGCAGCGGCAACAGCAGGGAGATGATGACGGTGGCGAGTGCCACTCCTGTTGCTGGTCTGGTCCACCCCCTATCTGCCAACCGCCCAGCTATTGGTGCAGCAATTGCACCTGCTACACCGACAAGTGCAAATAGTGCAATCTCTTTTTGTGAAAAATCAAATGTTGGACCTGCTAAAAACATTGGCACTGTTGTCCAAAATAAAATAAATGACGCAAAGACAAATGCATGATAAGCAGCTCTTCGTCTTAATATTGGTGTTGTTTTCAGCAAATACCACATCGAACTGAGCAAAGCTTTATAGCTTGTGTTTGTAGTAGGTTTTCTTTCTGGCAGTACCTTTAATAGTACGAAAGCCAAAAGCATTACTGCTGCTGCAGAAAAAGCGAAAACAAAATTCCAGCCAAAATAGTCAGCTACCAAGCTTGATAATGGACGGGCAAGCATTATGCCTAGTAACAAACCGCTCATCACATTGCCGACAACACGGCCTCGAGAAGAATCGGATGCAAGGTATGATGCAAAAGGCACAAGTACTTGTGCTGCGACTGATCCTAAACCGATGAAAAAGGAAGCTGCTAAAAATGGGGCCTCCTGCTTTGTTACTGAAGTGATGGCAAGGGCTATCCCGGTGAGAAGCAGCGCGAAAAAAACTAATTTTCGGTTCTCCATAATATCACCTAAAGGCACTATAAATAACAAACCTATAACATAACCAAACTGTGTTAAAGTTACAATCAAACCAGCACTGGTTGCAGACAATCCGATGGACTCACTGATGATTCCCACTAGTGGCTGTGCATAGTAGAGATTAGCAACAATAATACCGCATGCTGCAGCTATTAGTATGGTTAACCACGACGGGATATTTTTTTCCATTGATTGAGATTTAAAAATAGACATTCAAACAACTCCTTATAAAATATGGTTTTATTCATTCCTGCTACTTCTTTTGGAACTTGGTTTTAGTCCCTCTCCTTTTATTTTTAAATACTAAACGTTTAGTTCATTAATTAATGATTAAATAATATACTGAACGTTTAGTTTTGTAAATAGGCAAACCGGATTTTATTTTGGATACTTACCTGATATACTGAACGTATAGTTTTTTATAGAATTAATGAATGAAAGGAAGATCTTCATGAATGGAAAAAGAGGCCGGCCCCGCAATGTGGAAACACATAAGGCTATTCTTTCCGCTTCTTATGAATTATTATTAGAAAACGGCTTCCAAGCCGTTACGGTTGATAAAATAGCCGAGCGTGCTCAAGTCAGCAAGGCAACGATTTACAAGTGGTGGCCGAATAAGGCTGCTGTAATAATGGAGAGTTTCCTAGATGCTGCCACTGCTAGGTTGCCTGTGCCTGATACTGGTTCAGCGTTAGATAATATTGTCATTCACGCTACTAACTTAACCAATTTTTTAACCAGTCGAGAAGGGACAATCATTACGCAGTTACTAGGTGAAGGACAGTTTGATTCAGGATTGGCAGAAGCCTATCGAACTCGTTTTTTTCGCCCTCGCCGACTGGAGGCAAGAGGTCTTTTGGAGCAGGCAATCGCACAAGGAGAATTGAAAGAAGGACTCGACATTGACATATGCATTGATCTCATTTATGGGCCGATTTTTTATCGATTGCTTGTAACTGGAGATACATTGGATGAGACATATGTCCAGCATTTAGTAGAAAACGCCTTTGCAGGAATTCGTTCTTAAGTTGTAGTTTATTGTAAGAACAATGTACATAAGCAAACTCATAACACTGGAGGTCCAACTTAATAGCGGTCCTCCCCCTTTCTAACTTTTAACGATTGCTCACATCCTATCTACCTTAGCCAACTCTATTAAAACTCCTTAGCTTTTTAAAATAATTAGAAGTAATTAGTTGACTTATTTTTTTAAAATGCTTAATATAAAACGTAATGATTACGATTTATATTAATTTATAATACAAATCGTAATCATTACTATTTACATAACATTCGAGGCAATCTATATTAAATTTGCTCTCTTATATTTAATCAGGAGATGACTTTTCAATGAAATTAGTTATTGTAGGTGCAGGGCCATCTGGAATTGGCTTAGGTATCTTATTAAAGAAAATGAACTTTGAGGACTTTGTGATTTTAGAAAAGGAAGAAATTGGTGCCAGTTTTCGAAAATGGCCAAAGGAAATGAAGCTGATTACCCCTTCCTTTACAGGGCATGGATTCGGGATGTTAGATTTGAATGCCCTGACTCCTGAAACTTCTCCAGCGTTTACTTTCGGGAAAGAACACTTAACAGGCAATGAATATGCAGATTATCTTCAATTATTAGCTCACCACTATAAATTGCCAATAAAGAAGGCTTATGTTGATAAAGTAGTTAAAGATAATAATAAATTTCTGTTATATACAGACAAGCAAATGATAGAAGCACCTTTTTTAGTTTGGGCAACAGGTGAATATCAAACACCTAATTTAAAACCCTTTGAGGGTGCGGAGCTTGCTCTTCATAACAGTTTAGTTAAATCGTGGGATAACTTGCAAGGAGATGAATTCACCGTTATAGGCGGATACGAAAGCGGAATAGATGCTGCCTATCATCTTACAGCAAATGAAAAGAATGTTACAGTCATTTCTAGAAGTGCTCCATGGGACAATGTTGAGGCTGATCCGAGTAAATCCTTGTCTCCTTTTACAAAGGAAAGATTAGAAATTGCTGATGAGACAGGTCGGTTAGAACTGCTTGATGTAGAGGTTTTAAAAATCTCTAAAAGAGATGATGACTATGTATTATATTTGTCTGATGGAACTACTCATGTTTCAAAAACCCGACCAATTTTAGCTGCTGGTTTTATTCCTGGTGTTAAACAAATTTATTCTCTTTTTGAGTGGGAAAATGAACAGTCGCCTAAATTAACAGATAAAGATGAATCTACTATTACTGCAGGGGTATTTTTAGCAGGACCAAATGTTAGGCATCAGCAGGTTATTTTCTGCTATATATATAAATTCCGCCAAAGATTTGCTGTGATTGTTAAAGAAATACTTGATCGTACTAATTTCCAATATCCAACCGAAATTTTTGATTTATACCGAAAAAACAATCTGTTTTTAGACGATTTATCTTGTTGCGAGGTGAATTGTGAGTGTTAGAGGAGAAAATTCAAACCCAAAGCCTAAATTCATTAATTTTAGGCTTTGAATCTTCTGGAAAATCAACCTTATTTACTAAGTTAGCTGGTAGGTCGATAGGTAAAGAAATAAATGTGAAAGGATCAACTATCCATAATGAAAGTACTTATTTTGTGAATGGAAATTTAATTGATACACCCGGCATTAATAACGCAAATTCACTAATACAGACAAAACTTTATGAAGATATATATAGTGCTTCTACTATTATTCTTGTAGTAAGAGGTACACATTTTGCAGAGGAATTGGAAAAGCTGTTTCCTTATATTGAAAAAGCAACCAAAAGGATTCTTTTATTTGTTACCTTTTCAGATAAAATGTCTCCTGAAGGTAAGAGTTTGCTTCTTAAACAAATAACAAGAAAAAAGCTGCCTATCTTTATTGTAGATACCCGAAAAGTAGAAAAGAATACTGTTAACTTATTTAAAGAGTGTTTAAAGGAAAATGATACGATAAATCAATCACAACTAAAGGAACTTATAAACTTACCGATTTCTAAAGTAGACCCTCCTACTCTGTTTTTTGAAAAAAGTTACTTTGGCAAAAGCTTCGTTGCTTTATTAAGTTTAGTAGCCATGTTTTTGTTTCCTGTTATCGTCGCATACCAGTTTTCTAACTTGTTACAGCCGTTGATTGAAAAGTATATACTCAGTCAACTTACACTATTCTTTACTAGTGCTCCCAGCATTATTAAAGAAATTTTCGTAGGGAACTATGGACTATTAACACTCGGAATTTATTCCTTTATTTGGGCCTTTCCAGTTGTGTTGATGATTAGCTGCAGTAAAGCAATGACAGAAGAATCCGGCATAAAGGATCGCATAGTAGATACATTGGAACCAATGTTATATAAAATTGGTTTAACTGGCAGAGATATACTACCGATCATCACTGGGTTTGGCTGTAATGTTGTTGCAGTCTTTCAAAGCAGAGGTTGTCATACTTGCAACAGGTCCCAATGTATCTCGTTTATCTCTTTTGGGTCTGCATGCAGTTATCAAATTGGTGCAACTTTATCGATTTTTAATTCAGCCCATGCTGTGTGGCTTTTCTTTCCCTATATTTTCCTGTTACTTACAGGGAGTATCATTCACAATTATCTGTGGTTTAAAAAGCAATCATTCCCTCCTTCAACTATTACTAGAAAAGCTTTTATTCAAAAACCAAAATTAAAAACGATAAAGCTTCAAGTAAGTAGTGACTTAGCGCAATTTTTTAAGCAGGCAATGCCTATTTTTCTACTTATTTGCATTACTGCTAGTCTGTTGCAATATATGAATATCATTTCGTTTATTGCTTTACTGTTTCATCCTTTATTACAACTTTTCCATTTGCCAGTAGAAGGCGCAGCAACTTTGGCTTTTTCAATAATAAGAAAAGATGGAATCCTTATTTTAAATGAAGGAAATGGCGCGCTGTTTTCTATCCTTACTAATTTCCAATTATTCTTATTAGTGTTTTTAGCCTCTACATTGACATCATGTGTCGTAACCTTGGCTACAATATGGAAAGAGTTAGGATTTATACAAGCTTTTAAACTTATAGGTCAACAATCACTAACAGCGATTTTACTTGGATTATGCTTAGTAGCAGGTAATCATATCATTCACTTTATATAAAAACTGTACAACATGATAAATGCCCCCCTACTCCAAAAATAGGGGGGCATTACTCTGGTTATGAACTTATTACCAACTTGCTTTCTTAACACCTGGAATTTGCCCTTTATGAGCATACTCTCTGAAGGCAATGCGGGACATTTTAAATTTTCTTAAGTACCCTCTAGGTCTGCCAGTAACTTCACATCTGTTTTTTAGGCGTGTTGGAGAGGAATCTCTCGGAAGTTTTCTAAGTCCTTCATAATCACCTTTTTCCTTTAATTCGATCCGAATAGCTGTATACTTTTCCACCATAGCTTGCCGTTTTTTCTCTTTTACTACTTTAGATTTTTTTGCCACTTATTTTAACCTCCTTTTATAAATCGAAACTATTACGATTTAAAAACTATAACTAATTAATCAATACTTATTTTGTTTCTCTATGCAAAGTTCGTCTTTTTAAACGTGGGCAATATTTCATTAATTCTATTCTATCTGGATTATTTCGTTTGTTTTTTGTAGTAATATAGTTTCTGTCTCCTGTTTCTGTACATGCCAATGTAATATTCACTCTCATTTTTGTTCCTCCTGATTCTTTTATTAGACGTTAAATGATGGAAATGGGTCTAAAAATTTGGTCCAATCTTTAGTCATTTCTATCTCTGTAAGAAGGCACTTATCTAAATCATTTTCTAGTTGCTTTTGATCCATTCCAATGCCAATCAAAACTAACTCTGTCATTCGGTCACCATGCACAGGATCCCATCTTTTTTGCAGCACAGCATCTTCCTCTAGAATTTGCTTAATTTCCGTATCCGGGTATGTAGCTACCCATTTCCCAGCTCCTTGAATCGATAAAGATGTGCCTGCTTGTGATAACAGCCCAGAATCATTATTCCTAGTCGCTAGCCATATAAACCCTTTAGCACGTACCACTTCTGCTGGCCATGTTTCAATCCAAGCCATTAGTCTTACTGGATGAAACGGCTTCTTTCTCCAATATACAAAAGAAGATATTCCATATTCTTCTGTTTCAGGAATATGTTCCTCATTAAGTTCTTTTATCCAACCTGCACTTTGGCTAGCAGCTTCAAAATCAAAAAGGCCTGTATTTAACACTTTATCGAGTGGAACTTGTGAAAATTCACTTCTGTATATTTTCGCTTCAGGGTTAAATTGTTTAATGATTGCTGTTAATTTTTCTTGATTTTCTTTTGAAATTAAATCCATTTTGTTCAGTAAGATAACGTCGGCAAATTCTATTTGATCTATTAGCAGATCAGCTACTTCTCGAACATCCAGTTCATCAACAGCTTGTTTACGATCCAGCAAGCTTTCCCCTGAACCATAATCATGCCAAAACCGATTAGCATCTACTACCGTTACCATAGTGTCCAGTCTACAAAATTCAGTTAGATCAATCCCCATACTCTCATCCACATATGTAAATGTTTGCGCAACCGGGATTGGCTCACTAATACCGCTGGATTCAATTATAATATAATCAATATCACCGTTTTGGGCGAGTTTTTCCACTTCTATTATTAAATCCTCGCGAAGTGTGCAGCATATACAGCCATTTTGCATTTCTACCAGCTTCTCGTCTGTTCTCGAAAATCCTCCCTGCTTCACCAATGATGCATCAACATTAATTTCACTCATATCATTTACGATAACAGCAACTTTAAGATTTTCTCTATTAGATAAAATATGATTAAGCAGAGTTGTCTTACCTGAACCAAGATATCCGCTTAATACCGTTACCGGGATTTTTTTATTACTCAAAAATTTTCACTCCTTACAATAACAACTACTATTGCATTATACTCGGATATTATGTAAATCGCAATAATTACGATTTACATTTTAGATAATTTAATTCTTCTACCTGTTAATCAATAATGTATAAACGAATATAACAGGTATAAAACGACTTATGACCAAATTACTTCTGTACCTTTTATATATCGTCTTGCACTACCAGCTGGCTGCTGGATTCATATAGAACTAGTCAGCTTCATCCAATAAATATAATTCTGACTCTACTATTTTATTTTCAGTAATAATAAATTTGTGTGAAGTGTAACGTAATCTTATTACTTGAACTGCCATCTTCCACTATACTAACTCCACTCCATAAGTTTCTGTCGTAATTCTCCCAAATAATATTTTTAGAAACTTCATTATTTGAGTGCTTTCTTTCGTTTAAGAAATGATCTTTCAATGAAGTCGACTATGCTTGCAAAAGATGGATATTTTTCCGCTCAAGAAGGCAGTAAAATTAAAATTAAGCACGGATAGTTTGAAGAACCGCCTCAAATGGAAGACCGCAATCAGATCATTAAGGATAAGAGCTGAGTTCTGACATTATCTTATTACTGTAAAAGCCATCCACTTGTAAAAAGGGATGGCTTTGTAATTACCTTCGTTAATCTTGGAACTTACATTCTTTTAAGCTTTACTTAACATCTGATTAAGTGATTTTAATTCTTCCTCCATTTCAGTGAGCCTTTTTTGTAAAGGAGCTAAGTTTCCTTTTACATACTTCAATTTTTCTAAATTATCTTGAACCTTTGACACTCCCACAGCTATAGCAATGGGATTCTAAAGTGCTATTGCGTTCGCAATTCATTTCTACTTTGAACTAGCCTTTAGTTAAGGGGTATGTCATTACCCCATCCTGTTACGTTCTATACACCTTTGGTGTATATGTACCTAAACAGGCGGTGTTGCTTTTACCACAACACTAGTTAGGATGCTTTTTTCTTTTTAGAAATACCACTTACACATTTTGATATATTAAGTCCAGCATTCACATCTGCATGGCTTTTATATCCACATTTTTCGCACTGAAATAGATGACGGTTTCTATTATTTTTATCAATATGACCACATTTACACATCTGCGATGTGTTATAAGGATTTACATATTGAACTTCCATGCCTTCCACCTTTGCTTTGTATTCAATGAAAGTTTGAAGTTGATATTGTGCCCAAGAATGTAGATTTCGACCTGCTTCTTTCTTTGATTTTGCTGTTTTTCTAATGCCTGTTAAATCTTCCATTCGTATTAGACGAACACCGTTCTCTAATGCGAAGTTTACGATTTTTCGGCTTATGACATGATTTAATTCCTTCATCCATTGCGATTCTTTGTTTTTGGATTTGCGAATAGCATCCAACTTTTTATTCTGTCCAAGGACTCGTCTTTTCGAAGCATATTTCCTGCGAATAAATGCTGCCTCATTTCCTTTAAAAAACAACGAAGTTGTTCCAACCATAGCAACAGCAAGATAGTTTAACCCTACATCAATGCCCATTATTGGAGGTTTAATAGATTCAAATTTCGGTATTTTTGGTTCAAAAGAGATAGAAATGGAAACATACCAACGCCCCTTTTTCTCATACAACTCCGCTGCTCCTTGTTTTGCTTTCCCTTCCAAAACTTTATCTAACCAATGTTTTTGGTATGTTTCTATTACAACTGGTACACCAACACGTTTCTCAAGAGTAGGAAATGAAACTTTATAGAGGTTGTTTTCTTTCTCTACTTTCAAATTTTGGTTGTTGAACCCACACCAAAAACGGCGAAAAACCTTCGCTTTTTGATTATTTTTCTTAGATTTAACCTCTCGAATGGATTGGTTCACAATAGCCGAGGGGAATTTCCCATCAGAAAACAACTTATAAACTTTCGATGTTGCACCCTTTAGACCTTGATATTCCAATAACCAGTTCGCAAAAGATGTGTTGATATTTGTCATTTCTTTGTACATCTCTTTTTTAGCATTAGTAGGATTTAATAATTCTAGTTTCAAAGAAATTGTTTCCAAGTTAGTTCACCACCAATCGAACGTATGTTTCTTATATTATAACAACAAGAGATTCAAATGCCTAGTGGATTACTCTGAGAAATAAAAAACCGTTCACATTCATCCCACACCTTAAGGAATGGGCTTTCTCGTTCCGTAAAATCTGTAAATATTCGTTCTTCAATTCCAGAATTTTATATTCAATGTCTTTTTTATTCATTTTTTCCTCCCCCTATGTCGTATATAGATATCTCATTTCTAGTTTAACTTTTTGTTCGCAATAATCGCAATATATTTAAAGTTACGATCAAAGCAGCTTCTGTATCACTTCATACTGCCATTATCTCCTGTTAACATAACTGTTTGCTAATTCCACTATATACTAAGAGTTTCTTGCGCAAACGCGAAGTTTTCACGGAAAGTATCTGCCACCGATATTACTGCAAAATAACTACTGTCTTCTCATTTTTTGACACTTGATTTACATAGGCTTGACTTTACTTAATGAGACATTCATAAGCGGTTCTTATAGGTCACTAAATTGCTAAAAAAATAGCTGCCAAATTGGCAGCTATTTAATGTGAAAATCACTGATGTTTATATCTTCTTTTTTTTCGGATAGCCAATAAGAATAGCAATAATACCGCAAATGCCGATGAGAATAGGATAAAATGAATACTGCATGATACTCACTGGAGATATTCCGGCTACGCTTGCCGCTGCCAGTATTTGAGCTCCGTATGGTAGAAGACCTTGGAACGTACATGAGAAGAGATCCAATATACTTGCAGACTTTCGTGGTTCTATTCCATACTGATCAGCGATATTTTTTGCGAGAGGACCTGTAATTAATATAGCAATAGTATTATTAGCCGTTGATATATCGGCTAAGCTCACTAAACCTGCAATACCAAATTCTGCACCCTTTTTGGATTTAATTCTCTTAGTCACGAGATGCAGCAGAAAGTCGATACCACCGTTAAACTTAATAACTTCCACCATTCCAGCAATTAATATTGCCAGAAAGGCTATTTCATACATGCCGGCCATTCCTTCTCCAATCTTTTGCAGAAGGCTCATTATTTGATAGCTGCCATCTAATAAACCAACTGCTCCGGCGAGAACAGTCCCTAATGCTAAAACAAGAAATACATTCATACCTGCTAATGCAAAGATAATAACTAGAAGGTATGGAACGATTTTTACCCAACTATAGCTTAAATGCTCAACTTGCGACGTTCCCCCGATTGTAATAACTCCTAAAATAATGCTCGTTATAATAGCTGCTGGCAATACAATCCAAAAATTAACTTTAAATTTATCCTTCATTTCTGCACCTTGTGAACGAACAGCCGTAATGGTTGTATCGGAAATAAAGGATAAGTTATCGCCAAACATTGATCCACCAACAATACCAGCCATTACTAAAGCCATGGAAATATCGGTATGATCGCTTATCCCAACACCAATTGGTGCTAGTGCTACAATCGTTCCCATCGAAGTACCCATCGATAGAGAAATGAAGCATGCAATGATAAATAAACCTACAACAAGCAAGTTTTGCGGAACAAAGGATAAAGTCAAGTTAACAGTCGAGTCCACCGCTCCCATACCTTTTCCTACTTCTGAAAATGCACCGGCTAACAGAAATATGACAACCATCAGCATTACATTGGAATTTCCTGCACCTTTGCAAAATATATCAATTTTTCGTTCAAAAGTTTCTTTTCTATTCATCGCAAGTGCCACAGCACCCGAAATAACAATGGCTACAAGGACAGGAAATGCATAAAAATCACCTGTAATAACACCTGAACCAATAAATAAAATCAAAAAAACAACAAATGGAATCAATGCCCATGGATTCCCTTTCTTCATTTTAAAAAACCTCCAAAAAATATTAAATAATACCTATCTATATTTTTTTGCAACAAAAAAGACCTTATCTTGAACGACAAGAAGAGGTCTTATATTTATCTATAAAACACTCCTCTTATCTTTCAAGCTGGTGCTTGCTGGATTTGGCACAGCAACTTAAATGTTAAGTTCCGCTGCCGAGATATCATCGGGCCAGTCCCTCCATCTCTCTTGATAAGAAGATATTAATTTATTTTTTGTCACAATAGTTAGTAGAATACCATGATTGTGGATCACTTTTCAACCTATTTTTTTAGATCTTTTGGTTCTTGATGAAAAGTTGTAGTAGGACTATGCTTTAGGCAGCTAGTTTTTTATACCTCTTTGCTCTGATGTTTCTGGATTTCTTTTGTTAATTTACTTTGCCCACACTTAATGCAAAGTGTTTCCAAAGAATTTTCTCAACTTCATTGTGTTCTGAATCTGTACATTCAATTATAAGAAGAACTTCCGTTTTTTTGTCTTTTACTCTAACGCTTACTTTTTTTCTGCGGTGTATAAATAAATCGATAATTAAACCAAAAATAAAACCAGATATCGCTCCAATTAACCCCCAATAAATAGGCCCCCACTCTAGTTCAAATCCCCTGCTTGCTCCTAACACAGAAAAAAACACAGAAAAAACGATTCCTTTATTTATTAAGGAGACTCCATCTGACTGATGGATTGTATCAAAAAGACCAACGCTCTCTGTATTAATAGAATCTAAAGGGACAGTTAAAATATTATGAATACCTTTTTGTTCAATCTCTCTTATTGCTAGTTCCAATTGAAGAGAATATTCAAAAGTAGAAAAAACTTGCATCGTTATTTCACCCGGTTACTTTTAAATTTTAAGTTAAAGGATTGATAATTATTTATTAAAAACATCTTTTGTTCTGCTGCAAAGAGTTTATTATTCTCAACAGTATTTAAATACGTTTCATAAATATTAAAGAAATATAATGACGGCAAATAAAAGAACCATTGTTTATCTAAGATATCTGTTGATTTATGAATATCTCCTAATAATAAGTAATGAAATGCAGCAATTACATGGGAAAAATGTACAAAGAAGACAGTTGTTATAAGGACGAAGATTGCTGAAAATATTTGATGCAAATATAACTGACCCATACCCGGTATACTTAATGACCAAATGACTGCGATGAGTGGATCTCTTTTATCCACATAATTTATTTCAAAGGGTTTTACAGTGATCGCTTCAATTGGTGGTTCTTCTTTTTCAGCTAATAAATAAATATTATTTAATTCTACCGTTGCACGGTAACTGTCCCATATGGCAAACAAATAAACCGGTATATACATGTACACATAATTAACATTTAATACATCTTTTGCTAACTGAATTTCTCCCATAAAGGAATAGGCCATCGCGAGGTTTAATTGAGATTTCTGGTTAATAAATACTTCCCAAATAATAAGGGCAAATCCTCTTATATATTTATGAAGTAATAAGTGCCCATAGCCAGGAAAAGTAACAGACCACAAAGCTACTATATAAGGGCTTCTCGGATGGATATAGGTTGTGCCCCAAATACTTATCTTGGCTAGTTTGCGACGAACTTTTTTAGTCATAGAGGTTCCTCCACGAATTTACTCAGGCTTACAACCTCAGAAATAATTAAGAATTTGAAAATTTGAAATACGCCCTTCGGTTTTGTATTATAAGTATGCTTCACAATGAGTATGAATATTTATTAATTACTAATTTTCCTTTAGTTTGCACATATAGGGTGTACCCGCACATCCTGAAAAAAAGCAGACAAAGCTGATATATCATTCCAATCCTTGAATTATTCAGACAACCAAAAGCCATATAACAACATGTCTACTCTTTGTTATATGGCTTTTTATAGTCAAAAAAATAAGATGTAAACCAGCATTAACAATTAGATTAACTTTTTAATAAGGCCTGTACATTTCGTAAAGAGGGTTATTTTGCATATTTATGTACTGAACCTTCCTCTTTAGTAAAGGGTTAGTTCATTAACTGATTTCGGTCAGCGGCAAATGGCGGTCTCTCTAACCATTCATTTTTAATAAGCAGATTCATACCATCCTCTGCATAGAGACCAATTTCACCTAACAAGCGTGTGTAATCAACACCTATGTCACGCCTCATTGAAGCAGAGAGTGCTGTCCCATAATTACCAACGCCAGCAGCAACCATTAAGGAGATATGAAACATCATTAATTTATCTGAAAAAGGAGGTTCTTTTACTGGCTGAACATGTGCATCCCAAGTTGTAGGAGCAGGCAAATCATTTTCAATTAAATACTTACTAAAGATTTCCACATGTTTCTTAGATATCGCCTTTCCTCGTTTCATATATTTTTTTATTTCTTCTGATTTGACTACTTGTCCGAAAGCAGTAGCCATTGCTGACCCCAGATGATTTGTTTGGATATTAGAGAATAAGTGAGTAACTTCACTAGCTGTTAATGGTCTTTGCTTTCCCCACCATCCTGCTATAAACCCTTGTTGCTCTACCATATTTACTTCTTCTAGATAAGGGATATAGGGAGAACGAATTTCAAGTCCTTTAGATAATAATATACTTGCTGTTTCATTGAACAGCTCCATAGTCGAAGAAATACAAGACATAAAATGTTCCTTTACATCCTTACGAAAGGTATGAGGCAATATGACGCTGTAAGTTGCTAAAGCTCCCTTAGTCATCTGTCTTGTATATAGAAGGAAAAATTCATCGGAAAATAGCCGAGGAGAATTTACATTAACATCTTCATCTGTAAAACCATGTGGTATAATATGACCTTCTTCTTTGAATATGTCTGAGATAACTTTTACATGCTGTTGTGATAAATCTAATGCATGCTCCAACACTGTTTTGATTTCAGCGTCTTCTACTGTTGCTAAATAATACTTATACACACAAATGTAAAGAGAATCACTAAGATAATTGGCCCATAATCCACCAATTTCAGATGATGTGAGACGAATATGATGATTTTCCAAAATAGTTCCCTCCGTTTTTACTATAGCCCTTTACTTACCATAGCTCTTCTTCTCATTGTATTTATACTCTAGGACATTTTCTAATTTGAATTACATTAATAAAGAAATTCCTAAATTATTCAGACACTCCTAGCTTTATTATGTTTTAATTAGTACTCTTTATACCACAATGAAAGCAATTCATAAGGGATCTGCTACCCTTGAAGATAAGTATATTCCAAACGAATTTTTTAATTTTTCATACCTAGTTTTTATCATTTCAAATTCCATAAATCAGAATACTACCCTAGAAAGGAGTTCCTATCTCACAGAGAATTAAGAATCTTTTCTTTTTTATTCTTCTTTGTAATTACGTACTGAGTAGTGTTATTGTATCTATAGGCAAAATGTTTCCTCTGCGAAACATTTTGAAACTCAGTCAAACTTACTAACATTTTATAAGGTGGTGAAGATACTTGTTAAGTAGACTTATTAAACATATGACAACTAAAAACAAGGTAATGTATACACTTATATTACTTTCCTTTCTACTCTCTATTATTTTTGTTCACAATAACTATCCTTTATATGAAAAAACTATTGCTAAGGTCATGAAAACAAATATAGAAGAAGTGACTGCAGTTAAAGATGCAAATAATGAAGATCGGATCTATGTACAAAATATCGTTGCTGAATTACAAAATGGCAGTAACAAAGGTAAAAAGATATATTTGATTAATGAATATTCAGATTCTAAAGCTTTAGATAATAAATTTCATGTAGGTAATGATTTATTTGTTACCCTCAATGATAATCATAACGGTAAATTAACTGGCACGATACTTGATATGAAACGTGATAAATATTTACTGATAATTGCATGGGTCTTTATGATAGTTTTACTTTTGATTGGAAAGAAGCAAGGGTTGCTGTCCATTATCAGTTTAATTGTTAATGCTTTCCTGTTATCTTACGCATTGGATTTATACATAAATAATTCAACCTTGAGCTTAGTCTGGATTTGTGTTTTTAGCGTTATATTATTTACTATAGTTACTTTATTGTTAGTAAATGGATTTAATGAAAAGACATATGCTGCTATTATTGCTACACTGCTTGGAACCTTTAGCTCCTTATTAATTACGTATCTAGTTCTTTTCATAACGGGTGAGAAGGGACTTCACTATGAGGAACTGCAATTTATTACACGCCCATACAAAATGGTTTTTATGGCTGGTTTATTCATTGGTTCATTAGGAGCTGTAATGGATGTAGCCATTACAATGTCCTCTACCGTTTTTGGATTGTATGATAAAAATAATCATATACCGATAAAGGCTCTTATTAAATCTGGCATGGAAGTTGGCAGAGATATTATGGGGACGATGACTAATATTCTGTTTTTTGCGTATGTCAGCGGTTCGATTCCTCTTCTCATTCTCTATTTTAAAAATGGCTCACCATTTGGCTATACTCTTTCCCTGAACCTATCATTAGAAATTGCTAGAGCTTTAGCCGGAGGCATAGGAATAGTACTAACAATTCCTATTGGCCTATACACAACTATATTTTTTGTGAATCGAAAGAGGAAAAGTCTATGAATGTATTAGTATTGCTTGCCGTTATATTATTTCTCTTAATGTTCATTTTTGGTGGAAGAAAGGGTGTAAAGTCTTTTTTTGCTATATTTTTGAACTTTGGTGTCATTATTTTCACGGTTATACTAATGAACGACGCAAATTTCAATCCAGTTATTTTAACTATTGTTGCATGTGTCATAATTAGCTGTATCAATTTGTTCTATATAAACGAAGTCAATAATAAGACAAAGCCGGCCTTTATATCAACACTTATTTCTACAGTTTTATTGCTGATAATTATTATTTACACAACTAATAAGGCGAAGATTCAAGGGTTTGGTGAAGAAGAAATTGCAGAGCTTGGTATGTTTTCCTTTTTCATAGGCTTAGATTTTGTAAAAATTGCAGCATCTGTCATTATTATGAGTACGATAGGTGCGATAACAGATACCGCTATAGCCGTCTCTTCCCCTATGCGAGAAATGCAATATCATAACCCAAACATAAGCCGAAAAGAGTTATTCCTTTTTGGTATGAGTATTGGAAGAGATATATTAGGAACGAGTACAAATACGTTGTTTTTCGCCTTTTTTGGAGGATATCTGGCTTTGTTAATTTGGTTTAAAGATTTGGCTTATTCTATTGGGGAAGTAGTAAATTCAAAAATTTTTAGCTCCGAAATGATTACCATACTTTGTTCTGGTATTGGAGTTGCGATTGTTATTCCTATCACTGCTTGGGTAACTGCGTACTTTTTAACAAAAGCTAATAAATCAAACAATACAGTAAGTTAAAACAGTTAGCTTATTTTGGAAACTCCAAAACCCTTCCATCTATTTAAACGGAAGGGTTTGAGTTATTTATATTCCTTATTTCTGAAGTCTCTTTTCGTCTTTACTACTCTTAAGATCATCTTGTATACTTTTATCCCATAGCTCTACGCCTGAATTATAGGCAGCTCTACCGATTAAATGCCCTGCAACAGGTGACGTTAGAAAGAAGAAAACAATCCCCAGTAAAATCCTTGAATTAAAATGACCATTAATAAAATAAAAATATAGAAAAGTAGCAAGTAGAATAACCATGATTCCAAGTGTTGATGCTTTGGATGCTGCGTGATTCCTTGTATATACGTCTGGAAGTCTTATAACACCTAAAGCAGCTACTAAATGAAGAAGAACTCCAATGGCAATTAATAAGCCAACAATCACCTTAACTATCTCGGTCATTTTCAATCACCTCTCCCTTCTCTAAAAACTTAGAAAAGGCTACAGTACCAATGAATGCCAGAATACCAATGACTAAAATAACTTCAAGAAAAGCACTCGTATTTAATACAATGGATATTAGTGCGGTAAGACCTGCTAAGCTAATACCGATAGCATCTAGTGCAACCACTCTATCAGGTGTTGTTGGGCCTTTAATTGCTCTGTAGGTAAATCCTATCATAGCAATGACGATTAACAATATTGCAATATACATAAATGTTTCAAACATTATCGCCCCACCTCCAGAATTGCTTTCTCAAATGTGTTTTTAATAGAGTCAATGGATTCTTGTGCATCATTAATATCCAAAGCATGCACATATAATATTTTGTTATCAGGAGATACTTCAATCACTAAAGTTCCAGGTGTCAAGGTGATCAGATTTGCTAGAATGGTTATCTCCCAATTCTTTTCTAAAATGGTGGGATATGCAAAAATACCCGGCTTCATATCCAACTTTGGCTTTAAGACCGTTTTTACAACGGCTATGTTTGAGCTGATTAATTCTCTAATAAAAATATATGTGAGATTCAATACAGCAAGTATTCTAAAAAGGTAAAATCGAGATGAAAAGAAATTCCTGAATATATAGAGGATTAGCAAACCAAAAAGATATCCTTTAAAAAAGGCAACAGGTTCAAACGATACAGTCATTACCATCCACATAAATCCAAGCAACACATTTAATAATATTTGAAAGGCCACGTTATCACTCCTTTAAGACTGCATCAATATAGATTTCTGGTTTTACC
The DNA here is from genome assembly GCF_022049065.2 of Niallia sp. Man26. Classification (NCBI taxonomy): domain Bacteria; kingdom Bacillati; phylum Bacillota; class Bacilli; order Caryophanales; family Bacillaceae; genus Niallia; species Niallia sp. Man26. The sequence goes on along the minus strand of NZ_CP095744.1, from coordinate 1,149,219 downwards.
AATGTCTCAGCTGCCTGTGAGATATACGGATAAACCGCTTCAGCTCCAACACCATATAAAATCGAAATAATAATTAGGATTATTGGTGCAATCATTAAAGTTTTCACTGGTACTTTCTCCTCTCCCTCATAGGAACGAGGTGTACCCCAAAAACCATTTATAAAAATCTTCATTATCGAAAGCAATATTAGCAGACTAGATAGTAATACAATAGCAGCACCAAGGTAATTCTCTGCTTCAAAACCACCTTTTACAATTAAAAGCTTTCCGATAAAACCACTTAAAGGAGGAATTCCTGCAAGGGATAATGCACTTAAGAAAAAGGTCCAGGCTAAACCAGGGTATTTTTTAATCAGTCCACTAATCTCTTTTAAATTACTAGTTCCAGTAATACTGATGATAATACCTACTAAGAGAAATAGCGTGGCTTTAATAAGCATATCGTGAATTAAATAAAACACCGAACCTGTAAGCGAATCTGGTGTCATCACAGAAATACCAAAAACAATAACGCCAACTGCAATTATTATGTTGTAAATAATAATTTTTTTGATGTCCGAAAAAGCAAGTGCACCAATTAAACCAAAGATAATACTAAAAATGGCCAGAATGGCTAAAATCTTGCTAGTATAGCCAGTATCATGATAAAAAAGTAAAGTGTATGTTCTCATAATCGAGTATACCCCTACCTTTGTCAGCAAAGCCCCGAATAACGCCATTACGGGAATGGGCGGAGCATAGTAAGAACCTGGAAGCCAGAAGTATAAAGGGAAAACCGCTCCTTTTAATCCAAATACAACTAAAAATAACATAGCAATAACTGTCACAATTCCTGACTGCCCCACTTCACTTATTCTCTCTGAAATATGAGCCATATTCAAAGTACCAACAACTGAATATAAATAAGCAACTGTGATAACAAATAAAGCGGAAGCAATAATATTTACGAGAAGATATTTTATAGATTCACGCAGTTGTATTTTAGTTCCTCCAAGTACAATAAGGGTATAAGATGCCATTAGCATCACTTCAAAAAATACAAACAAATTGAATATATCTCCTGTTGTAAATGCGCCATTTACGCCAACAATTAGAAAGTTAAAACATGGATAGTAATAAAACCTCTCCCGCTCTTCTCCAATACTTCGGAAAGAGTAAAGAAGTGTAGTACAAGCAACAATACTAGTAGTAAGAACAAGCAACGCTGACAACATGTCAGATACTAGCGTAATCCCGAATGGAGCCTCCCAGCTAGAAACATCCAGTGTTTGTATACCACCCTGTCTAATCTTTTGTACTAATAAAACAGATACAATAACATTTATAATGGAGGATATTCCTGAAATCCACCTTTGGGCGATGATGTTTTTCGAAAAGAAGATCAGAATAACTCCAGTAATTAATGGAATCAGTATGGGTAAAAGTAAAAAATTAATCATTGCCATCCATTCCTCTCAATTTTTCCATATTGTCAGTACCAAGCTCTTGATAGGCACGATAGGCTAAAACTAAGAAAAAGGCTGTCACCCCAAAACTGATAACTATAGCTGTTAATATTAACGCTTGAGGAATTGGATCAGTGTAAGATGTTGCTTTCTCCCCAAGCAATGGTGCCGCCCCTTTTTTTAAACCACCCATGGTTAGGAGGAGCATGTGTACTCCATGACTAAGTAATCCGGTCCCCACAATAATTCGAAGTAAACTTTTTGAAAGCATTAAATAGGTTGCACAAGTAAATAAAATTCCAATAACAAAAATCATAATAATTTCCATTATTCATCTCCTCCAATCGTTTGAATAATAGTCATTGTTACTCCTACAACTACTAAGAACACACCTAAATCAAAAATCGTAGCTGTATGCAAGGAAAGGTCTCCTAAAATGGGAATATCTATATGAGTAAATGCATGCGTAAGGAAGGGAACGTTGAAAATCAACGCTCCAGCCCCTGTTCCTATGGAAAAAAGAAGCCCTGTTGCAATCATGTGCAAAAAATTAAATGGCAATATTTTTTTTACCGTCTTTAAGTCAAAAGCCAATAGTAATAACACAATGGCACCAGATGTTAATAGACCGCCTATGAAGCCTCCTCCTGGTGTGTAATGACCTGTGAAGAAAATAAACACAGAGAAGATAAGAATGATAAATAATACGATTTTCGTTGTGGTTTGTAAAATTACATCATTTGTTTTCAGTTTTCTTCCCTCCCTTTAGGCGTAGCTTAATTAAACCAAAAATACCAATCGCTGCAATTGCCAGGACAGTAATTTCAAACATGGTGTCAAGTCCGCGGAAATCAACTAAGATGACATTTACCATATTCTTTCCCGCTGCCTCTTTATATGTGTTTTCAATATAATAGTGTGCAATGGAATCAAATAACTTATTGCTGTGTGCCGATAAGCCAATCAGAATAACAAGAGCTCCGACCCCTACAGAAATAAGGGCATTTGTTAATTTAAACGAGATTCGTTCTTCGCGCTTCTTTAACTTTGGCAAATGATAAAAACAAAGCAAAAATAACGCAACAGATATTGTTTCAATAACAAGTTGAGTTAATGCCAAATCAGGAGCTCTGTATATCACAAAAAATAAGGAAACAGAATAGCCAACCGCTCCCAATAAAATAATTGAAGTCAATCGTGATTTAACGAAAAGAATGCTTATCGCTACAATGCAAATACCGACAGCAAGGATGACCTCAGCAATATGAATGTTTGATATATTACTTGTATCAAACTTAAAGGCATCCTTAATAAATAACGTAGATCCTAATATAAGAATAAAGAAGATGAATAAGTAGAGAAGGTACGTTCTAGAAGATCCCGTTAAAATACTGCTGGTTATTCTGCGAGAAACCATTTCTGTCTTATTTAATGCACCATCATAAAGATGGTTTAAGGACAGTTTCTCAGGGAAAATCTTATAAACCTCTCTCCATTTTGGATAAGTCTTGTACAGCAAGAAACCAATTGCAATAACACCAATAGTCATATATAGCTCAGTATTAAAACCATGCCAGAATGAAATATGAACATCAACTGCAAAGTCAGGCATGATAGCAGAAACGGCTGGTGAAATAATGGTATTTGATAGAACATTAGGAAAAAATCCAAATGCAATAACAAGTGAAGCCAAAACAATCGGTGGAATTAACATGCCAATTGGAGCCTCATGCGGTTTTTTCTTTAGCTTCTCAGGCTGAAATTTGCCAGAGAACGTTTTAAATACTAAAATCATGCTGTACACAAAAGTAAAAATACTAGCAATCCAAGCGATAACAGGAAACAATATTCCAATCGTTTCCATATTTAAAATATCCATGCTTAGTACACGTACCATAGCAGTGAAAAACATTTCTTTACTTAAGAACCCATTAAAAGGCGGAAGACCAGCCATCGAAAACGTCCCTATAATCGCGACTGTAAAGGTAATTGGCATGAAAGGCATTAACCCACCAAGCTTACGGATATCTCTTGTTCCGGTTTCATGATCGACTATCCCAACTACCATAAAAAGTGCACCCTTAAAGGTGGCATGATTGATTAGATGGAATACTGCTGCTACTGTAGCAACCATATAATAACTATTGTTGATAGAATCTAAGTGTAACGCAGCTCCTCCAATACCAAGCAATGTCATAATCATCCCAAGTTGACTAATCGTTGAAAAGGCAAGGATACCTTTTAAGTCTGTTTGTTTAACGGCTGAGAAAGATCCCCAAAACAATGTGACAATCCCAACCCCTGCTACTAACCAAACCCATAGAGCGGTTTCAGCAAAAACTGGACTCATTCTCGCTACTAAATAAATCCCTGCTTTCACCATTGTTGCTGAATGAAGATAGGCACTTACAGGCGTTGGAGCTTCCATAGCATCCGGTAACCAGATATGAAAGGGAAATTGCGCTGATTTTGTAAAAGCCCCAAGTAAAATACAAAGCATTGCCGGTATAAATAAGTGATTTGTGAATAGTTCATTCGATTGCTGAATAATTGCAGAAATACTAAAGGTCCCTGTCATTACATAGAGTAGAATAATACCTCCTAACATAGAAAGACCACCAAAAACAGTAATCAGCATTGATTTTTTAGCACCATAACGTGACTTTTCACGTTTGTACCAATAGCCAATTAGTAAAAAAGAAGAAAAGCTAGTGAATTCCCAAAAGGTATACAAAACAATCAAATTATCTGACAGAACAACACCGAGCATAGCTCCCATGAATAGCAGCAAGTATACATAAAAATTATTTAATTGCTCTTTATCTTTTTGTAAATAATACACCGAATAAAGAACCACTAAAGAACCGATACCTGTAATCAAAAGCGCAAATAATAAAGCTAAACCATCGACCTTAACCGTAAAGTCTATTCCAAGAGAAGGAATCCAAGCAAAGGATTTTGTTACAGTTTGCTGAGCAGAAGTGATTGAAATAAAAGATAAAAAATAACTGAACAAAAGGACTGGCAATGTAAGAACAAACCACCCAGTATGTACTCGCCTAAAAACCTTAAACAGGATTGGTATAAAGATGGCAAGTAAGAATGGTGAAATTATCGCTAAATGAAGCAAAGACAAAAAAATCCCCCCTAATTATCTATTATTTTAAACATGAAAAACAAATTATGTTTGACTGTATAATACTTAATAATTACGTTACTAACTCTTTTAGTGTCTTCTCTAGACTTACTAAATATGTGAAAACCACTTATATAAATTCATTTAGATGGTAATTTGTATAAAATACTGTCAATTTACCGAACCTAATAGAGGTGGTGGTGCCTTGATGAAAATGAAAGTTTCTATATCCAGTTCTTTATTTCTGTTACTTTTTCTTAGTTTTTGGCAATTGGATCAAAGGGAAGAACGTGAATACTCTCTCTTCATACATGACAAAGAAATGGAAGAAATAATTCCAATTAGTAATGAACTGGAAAAAGTCTTTCAAAATAAAATAGAAGCTTTTCAATCTAGAGAATACGTCAGAGTTAGTAAAGTTTTATAAAGGTAAAAATAAAAAAAGCCTGTCATTAGGGCATAGTTATCCCCTAGTGACAGGCTCCTCCAATTTTTACTCACATTATCATGTAATTATCGTAACTTGAATTGTTATCTGCACCATTTTATCTTAAAATTAGAATCCATTCAAGTACAAATCCTTTATACCCCTATTTTGAGTAATAAAACTTATTTTTTTGTTTTATTTTATCTTAACTATATACTTACGTATATAAATTATATATTATTACAAACACCTAAGCCATTCTTTAAAATTAACACCATACATCTCCTTAAATTTATTCATAATCTCTTGTTACGATACCATTCTAATATATTAATAATAAAATAACTTCCTTCTTAAAGTTCAAATATCATAATATAAATAGAGCCAATAATAAAGAATCCCGCTAAAAGGATCATTAAGATAGAAGGGATTTTTCGTTCTTTCTTTAATTCAGTAGACCCAATCGTTAAAAATAATAATCCAAGAAAAAAATACATTAATGCTAACATTATAGTGCTTTCTTTTATAGTACCGATAAGAGCTAGTATAACCGCTACAAGTGCAAAAAAAACCTTTATTCTTGTCACCACCAATTTTCCTCCTAAACAAGAAAGAACCTATCATCAAAAGACATAAGTCTCCTTCGGTGACAGGCTCCTCCAATTACAGTATATTTATTTTCAACATGATAGCATATTTAATTAAAAGGTGCTAGTAAACGTAATTCCATAAGGCCCATAGAGCCTATGATTACATTATTTTTTCTTTCTTTTAATAAAAGGTACTTAACTTTTCAGATAGGGCAATAATTTTTATTGTTTTATATCTTATCGTGAAATATAATATAATTCAGAATTTTAAAAATTCAATTAAAAAAGGAGTGTATTTATGGAAGAAATAGTAACTTTTATAAACGGGATATTATGGAGTACTCCAGTCATTTATATTGTATTAATAGTCGGCCTAATTTTTACATTTGTATCCAGATTCCTTCAGATCCGACATGTGAAGGAAATGATCATCCTTATGTTCCAAGGAAAAAGTTCAGATGCAGGTGTCTCCTCCTTTCAAGCACTTTCAATTGCTTTATCTGGAAGGGTTGGGACAGGTAACATAGCTGGAGTTGCAACCGCAATTGCCTTTGGGGGGCCTGGTGCTGTGTTCTGGATGTGGTTCATGGCATTTATCGGAGCTTCCACAGCGTTTATCGAGTCAACACTTGCCCAAATATATAAAGTAAACCAGGATGGACAATATAGAGGTGGACCTTCCTACTATATTGAAAAAGGAATTGGCTCAAAGTGGTTTGCCTTTCTTTTTGCAGGTGCAGCAATCATTTCCATGGCAATATTAATGCCTGGGGTACAGTCAAATTCAATAGCAGTTGGAATGAAAAATGCCTTTAATATTCCTACATACATTACAGGAATAGTGATAGTTGTACTGCTAGGTTTTATTATATTTGGCGGTGTCAAACGGATAGCCAATGTGGCACAAGTAGTTGTTCCAATAATGGCCCTTGGTTATATACTTTTGTCCATCATTATCGTTGTCATTAATATTCAAGAACTGCCAGGTGTTTTAGCCCTAATTTTCAAAAGCGCCTTTAATCTAGAGGCTACATTTGGCGGCATGATGGGCATGGCAATTGCATGGGGTGTTAAACGAGGTATCTATTCCAATGAAGCAGGTCAAGGAACAGGACCACACCCTTCAGCAGCTGCAGAGGTTTCTCATCCAGTCAAACAAGGGCTTGTGCAGGCATTCTCTGTATATATCGACACCTTGCTTGTCTGCTCAGCTACTGCCTTTATGATATTGTTTACTGGAATGTACAATACAGAAGCACCCAACGGAACTATGATCGTCAATAATGTGGAAGGTGTAGAGGCAGGACCAGGATTTACCCAAGCTGCGATTGACAGTATAATCCCAGGGTTTGGTTCCGGTTTTGTAGCAATTGCCCTCTTCTTATTCGCATTCACGACAATTATGGCTTATTATTATATCGCAGAAACAAATTTGACTTATTTGCTTCGCAATAAAAATAATAGATTATTCTCAGACTTGTTGAAACTAGTTTTACTTGCTACAACCTTTTATGGCACTGTAAAAACAGCCAGCCTCGCCTGGGCTCTTGGAGATGTTGGTTTAGGATTAATGGTATGGCTTAACATGATTGCTATCGTAATACTGGCAAAACCAGCTATTATTGCACTAAAAGATTATGAAAAACAGAAAAAGCAAGGCTTAGATCCTGTGTTTAATCCTGAACCTTTAGGCATTAAAAATGCGGACTTTTGGGTAAAGGAAGATAAAAAGAACGATAAAGCTGTTTAATAAAACTATGAACCATCCGTTTAAGTGCGGGTGGTTTCTTTACGAGTCAATAATGAACTAGATTTATTTTTGTATTAAGAAGTTAATTTATATCTTTAATAGTTTCTTCTATTTCTTCAAGAAAATATTGAATGGTCGGATCTTTATCATTTTTAAGTTCAACAATAACTTTCTGAATTAAAGATTTATCTATTACATATTGTGCAGTTACTACTCTCCATACCGCTTCTGCGGCATAATCTTTTAAATCTTCATTTCCACTTTTTATAAAATTCATTACATAACCAAAATATTCCTCATGGATACTTTCATCATATATAAACGAATTAAATATATCAAAACCCTCTATAATATCATCCTCTTCGGTACTATTAATTAACTTTCTAGCATCCTCAATTGTTGGAAGTGGCGTTGTCCTCAAGCCTTCCTCCTGATCGAGATCATGTACGTATAAGTGGTTGATGAATTCTTGAAAAGTATCATATATTTGGGTGATTCTTTCTGAATCTGTTTCAATATATATAACCTTTGGTTCTTCGCCATGATTGTAGTCTAGGGCAAACCAACTATGACCATCCCCGCTGATTAAAATAATATTACTTTTCCTAATCCCCCACTCTTGTTTGAAATAATCTGTTTCCATTATCCCTTTATCTTTTTTTATTCCACGAAGATTATCTATTTCTAAATAGTCATCTCCATCCCATCTATTTAAAGCTAAAGGTAGTGCATTATATATTAGTGTTCCACCATTTTGTTTTTTTAATAGTTTGATGTAATCAGCAGGTAATTTAACTCCAAAATAATCTTCTGCCAAATGTATATCTTCATCTGACAGATTATCCAATCTGTATTGGCTTGATTCAACATGCCAAATGTCCATTTAAAACCAGCCTTTCCAACGATAATAGTTTTTTCTTGTCACTTATACAGCCACATGTAATCTCTTGTATTACTAATCTACTAACAGTTGCTCAACCATTCCATCCAATTTATTCAGTAATGTTGTTCTCTTTGCGTTTTCTTTTTCTATTTCAATTTGATTGGATATTTCTGCGATTTCCTCTAACTGCTCTTTTACAGATGTATTTTTCTCTAACGCTGCAAAATTCTTAGCATATGCTTTAGCAGCATTGCCTATATGATTTTCGTATTGTCTGCGATCACTATATGGTTCATATGAATCAGCATGAATACTTTCTTTTAAACTGCTTAACCAACTATCTAAGTTTTCAAATTCAGTTTTTTCTATAATATTATTTCTTTCATCTATAATTCCATGAACTTCTGCAATCATTATCGATTGGTTAACTACTCTTTGTAGCTCTACAATATCTTCCATTCTTTTTTCATCATTATCTGCCTTTTGTAGACTTTTACCTAGTGAACCTATTTCCATCAACTTATCTGCAATCGTTGTCTCTTTCTCCTTTGAAGTATATTCACCAGAAAGATTTTCGGCAAACTTCCCCACTTCGGTTGCGTAATCCTTTCCAATCGGAGTTCTTGTAGCCGCATCACTTAGCTTAAGGTTTAGTTCATATAGAAAACTTGCTAAATTTGAATTATTACCTTTTTGTTCTTCCCTTTTACTATTTGTTTTTTCTTCATTCTCCTCTTGATTGTTAATTAGAGCCAGTTGATTTTGCTGATTTTCCGTGTTTTCCATTTGCTTAAATACAAAACTACCAATAAAAAGAGCAAAACAAGCAATAGCAGCAATTGAGAGTACGGGTGCAAAAGAAAAACGTTTTTTTGAGTCTTTATGATAAATAACAGTTTGATACAATCTTTCCTTGTCAGCAATACTCATTTTCCCATGTTTTAGAACAGTACTATTCAAACTCCTTCTTAAAGACTTCAAATCTTCACTCATTCCCTTAACCCCTTTCTACATTCTTTTGAAGCATTTGTTTTCCTCGCCTTAACCTAGTTTTAATAGTATCAGCATTCAAATTTGTTAAAGTTTGTATTTCTTTAATTTTTAACTCTTCATAGTAAAATAATATAATAATTTCTCGATACTTAGTCGGCAGGGTTAATACCTTTTGGGATAATTCTAAGTCATCAAATTTGTTTATTACTTGATCTTCAGTAGAAAGTTCCTCCGCTGTTTCAATCTTTTCTTTCATAAAATCTGTAGGAATAAACGATCGATACCATTTACTTTTCAAATAATCTTTACATTTATTTCGGGTAATCTTATAAAGCCATGTCTTATATGTACTATCCCCTCTGAAACCTTCCAATTGTTCATAACACTTTATAAATACGTCTTGTGTAATATCCTCTGCAGCTGACCAGTTTTTCACATATGTATAAGCTAACATTTTAATACTTTCTGCATAGAGACCAATAAGTTCTCTTAATATTTCCTCACGTCGCTTTGGATGGGATTCCTCTTTGCTTAATATCATTACGCAATAAAACATCTCCTTCTGGTTGGTTTAACTATTGACGACTCAAAACAGTAAAATGTTTCATTTTCTCCAGAATAGGAGGGAATCCATCGAGAAAATTATGAATTCCCTTCATGTTAATTAATAGTTGAAGCTTTAAAGAGTCTTTCTGACTGAAACAGTCGTATTGGCGAACTGTAAAGTAAGATGATACTTACCTTACCCTAGCTTCCGTTTAAATTCTTTACTAGCAAAGAAGTACGCAAGGACCATAATGCCGACACACCAGGCTAGCGCTAGCCAAATATCGTGGCCAACAGACTCTTCATATAAGAAAGCTCGAATCGTATTCACGATTGAAGTAACAGGTTGGTTTTCAGCAAACGCACGGACAATTTTAGGCATGGTCTCAGTGGGAACAAAAGCTGAACTGATAAACGGCAGAAAAATGAGCGGGTACGAGTATGCTGTTGCTCCTTCCATAGAACTTGCTTTCAATCCAGGAATAATCGCTAGCCATGTCAATGCTAGTGTAAACAATCCCAGGATTCCAGCTACGGCGAACCAATCCAAGATATTAGCGCTTGAACGGAATCCCATTAAGAGTGCAACGAGGATAACTATCACAACTGTTAACGCATTAGAGAAAATAGACGTAAACACGTGAGCCCACAATATCGAGGAGCGCTTAATCGGCATCGTAATGAAACGAGCCATCAGACCGCTTTTCACATCTGTAAAGAGCCGCAAAGATGTGTAGGCAACACCACTTGCTATAGCCATAAGCAAGATTCCCGGCAATAAATAATTAACATAATTGTCTGTTCCTGTCTGTATAGCTCCGCCAAACACATAGACAAACAACAACATCATCATTATTGGTGTAATTGCTACTGTAATAATTGTGTCAGGGCTGCGCATTATATTACGCATTAACCGCCCCAGTAACACCCCAGTATTATTTTTCATTTAAATGCCCTCCTTTTTACCGATGATTGTGAGAAAGATTTCCTCCAATGACGGCTGCTTTTTGATATACTCCACTTTAGCTGGTGGAAACATCTCTTTTAATTCTGTAAGAGTACCTGTAGTGATGATTTTTCCACTATGCAAGATGGCGATACCATCCGCTAATTGTTCTGCTTCTTCTAGATACTGGGTCGTAAGCAATATAGTCGTACCGCTGCCAGCAAGTTCCTTGATAGTATCCCAGACTTCAAGCCGTGCTTCAGGGTCAAGCCCTGTCGTCGGTTCGTCTAAAAAAATAACAGCTGGTTTTCCAATTAAACTCATGGCGATGTCAAGCCGGCGTTTCATTCCGCCAGAATATTTATCTGCCCGAAGGTTGGCCGCTTCACGCAGACTGAATCTTGCAAGCAGATTGTCAGCAACTTCGGAAGGATTAGAAACTCTCCGCAACTTGGCAATTAATATTAGGTTTTCACGTCCAGTGAGCATGTCATCTAATGTGGCGAACTGTCCTGTTAAGCTGATACTCTGGCGAACATGTTCCGGCTGACCCCTGACGTCAAATTGGCAGATACTCACTTGCCCTTCATCAGATTTCAACTGGGTTGAGAGAATATTGACTATTGTCGTCTTACCCGCTCCATTTGAGCCAAGCAATGCAAAAACTTCCCCTTGCTTCACCTCAAAATCGACTGCTTTTAAAACTTCCTTCTCTTTAAATGATTTCTTTAATCCTTTTACAGAAATAACGGCATTGCTCATTCTTCTTCCTCCTTTTATAAGACAGCAGGATTTGTTCAACAATCACAAGCTGCTGCCTTTTAGACAATGCGAAGTATTTATCTGTTACTGTTATTTTGTAGAGGCAACCAATTATACTCCGCTATTTAGTCTGACTGATAATAAGTGATACTTAGTACTGACGTAAAAATTTAACTGAATAACGAAGGTGGCAAATTTTGATTTCAACCAGCTATTCAGTCTGTATTATCGCTTGTAATTTTATTTTTTTCCTAATCGATCAATGATGCTCTTATTCAAATCTTCACGGTATTTAGCGACATAAGTTTTAGCATTAGCCACTAGTTCGTCAGCAAAGGAAGCAACATCTTCCCCAGTAATCTCTAGCACTTGCCTTCCTTCTGCGGAGCCTGCTTCGAATAAATCAATTAATTCATATTGCATATGAAGCATATCCATACCATTGCCCGCTGAGAATTTCCACATATAGTCTTGAATTTTCTTAAATACAAACTGGTAGTCCTCCGGAAGTGCCTCTACCCTTGCCATCATCATCTTGTATTCTTTTTTATCACCTATTAATTTTTTAAATAATTCCATCATGTTTATTCCTCCTTTTAATAAGCAGAACAATGCACACGTGATATCTTATCGTTAAGTTGTCTTTAACATATTAATTTTTGACGAAACAAAATCCCATCTTTTCCAAAACAATGTTAGTTCCTGACGGCCTGCTTCATTAAGTGAATAAAACTTGCGTGGTGGTCCCATATCCGATGGTTTCTTCTCGATATTCACTAGTTTCTTCTTTTCTAATCGCATTAGAATGGTGTAGACCGTACCTTCGACGACTTCAGTAAATCCAAGGTCGTTCAGGCGGCGAGTAATTTCATAGCCATATGTTTCTTGACGGCTGATGATTTCCAACACGCATCCTTCTAACGAACCTTTCAGCATTTCCGTTAAATTTTCGATGCCCGGCACCTCCTATAATATAAGACTTATATTCAGTATCACTTAGTACCTTAGCTAACCTATTTACTCAATAGCTTTGGCCATCTCGCTATTAAGTATTACTTATTACAAGTACATTGTATCACCGAGTAACGAAGAGTGTCAATTGGATTTATTACATATTTTAAAAACCAGCTAATACCCATTTGCTTTCCCTGCCACCTTGAAGGTCTCTTTCAAGAAAATAATATAAGTTAATTTAGGATTGCCTGCTAACAACTCTTTAAACACAAAAAAGAACATTAATCTATCTTAGATTAATGTTCCCGGAAAATACGCTCATTTACTTAGCATTATCGCAACTAATTAATACACATCTTTTTGGTATCTTTTAGTCTTTTGCAGTTCTTGCACTTTTTCTTCTGCTTCTTCTTGACTCATATTTCCTTCTTTTGAGAATATCTCTATCAAAGTGTTATGAACGTCTTTAGCCATATATTCCTTATCACCACAAACATAAAAATGCGCTCCACCTTGTAACCATTCATATAATTCCTTGCTAGATTCCAGCATTTTATTTTGGACATAAACTTTTTCATCTGTATCACGAGAGAAAGCTGTAGTTAATTTTGTAAGAACCCCATTTTCTTGGTGTTTTTCTAGCTCTTCTTTATAAAGGAAATCTGTTTGTGAATGTTGCGCCCCAAAGAACAGCCAAGTCCTTCCACTGCCTTTGTTAATAGAACGTTCTTGAATAAAGGAGCGAAAAGGAGCAATTCCCGTTCCTGGGCCAACCATAATGATATCTGTCTCATTTGACTCTGGCAGTCCGAAGTGTTTATTCGCCTGAATGTAGACAGGAAGTGTATCTCCTTCAGAAGTTCGTTCTGAACATTGAACAGAACAAACACCATTTCTGTCTCTGCCGTGAGATGTATATCGCACAGCACTGATTGTTAAATGAACTTCATCTGGGTGAGCCGATTGACTGCTAGAAATCGAATACAAGCGCGGCGGCATCTTTCTTAATAATGTCACAAACTCTTGAGCTTCAATTTGGCATGGTCCGAAATCTTGAATCATATCTAATAAATCCCGACCATACATATACTCTTTTAAAGCTGAAGCATTTTCTATAGCAACAAGACTATTTAAATTCTCATTATCAACCATTTTAGAAAAGTTCTGTAATACTTTCTTAGTTAATAAAGTAATTTCAAAGTATGTTGTTAAAGCATTCTTTAAAGGAAGCTGATCACCTGTTTTATTTATAACAATGTTTTGATTTCCATCCCACTTCATTTCTTGAAGCAGGGACTCTACCAATACTGAATCATTTTCCGGGTATATACCTAGAGCATCACCTGGATTATAAGTAATTCCTGATCCTTCTAAAGATAATTCCAGATGTCTTGTTTCCCTATTTGAACCTGTGCTATTTAGGTTAATATTCTTAAGAACTTTAGCTTGAAATGGGTTATTTCTGGTGAACGCTTGATTTGTTTGGCTTGCAGGTGTATTCATAATTTTTATCTCCTAAAATTTGATTATGCTTAAATTGAGGTTCTTTATGAAAAAACCACTTAATTAAGGTACCACTATAATTTTAATTATAATTTAGCTTTCAGAAGTTTTTCAACCAAAAAGTATAAATAGTTATTTATCTCTATCGTATTTGTAAATTTTTATACCATTTTGACTTTTAGCTTTTCTCTTTTATGTTAACCAAACACACCTAAACTCCATAATAACGCAATAAAAACTGCTGCTTGTTTCGCAACTGTAATAATTGAAGGAAAAATCGCTTGCACTTATTAATAGAAAAATTCTTTTTCCTATACATCCAACGCCCACATATAAAAAAAAACGCCCTACTCAAAAAGAGTAAGGCCGTTAACAGTGTTGTGCATAAAACTGTCATCACTTATTATGACCATTTCTTCCATACTTATACATATAAATAAACAAAAATTTTTTTCCCTTTCAACCAAAGATAATGTACATTTCCGTTAAAACTGTTCATTAATATACATATTCCAATCATTTAACAATTGTAAGAATGCTGTATAATTTTATACTAGTAATGAAAGATTAAAAACATTTGGGAAAGTGAGGAATTGCAATGGATTATACGAAACTTGGCAACACAGGATTAGATGTATCTAGACTTTGCCTTGGATGTATGGGTTTTGGTGTGAAGGAACGCTGGATGCATCCTTGGGTAATTGATGAAGAAAGCAGTCGTACGGTTATTAAAAGAGCGGTTGAGTCCGGCATTAATTTTTTTGATACTGCCAACGTCTACTCAGATGGTACGAGTGAAGAATTTCTCGGACGTGCTCTTAAAGATTTTTCTAATCGAGATGAAGTTGTGATTGCAACTAAGGTTTACTTCCCATTAGGCAAAGATTTAAACAGCAAAGGTCCAAACAGTAAAGGGCTATCCCGAAAACATATTATGAGTGAAATTGATAAAAGTCTTAAACGTCTTGGAACAGACTATATCGATTTGTACCAAATACATCGCTGGGATTACAACACACCGATTGAAGAGACGATGGAAGCTCTTCATGATTTAGTGAAGGCTGGTAAGGTAAGATACATAGGAGCATCAGCCATGTATGCATGGCAGTTTTTGAAAGCGAACCATACCGCTGAGAAGAACGGGTGGACGAAATTTATCTCTATGCAAAATCACCTTAACCTTATATACCGGGAAGAAGAACGAGAGATGCTTCCATTATGCAAAGAAGAAAAAATCGGCGTAATTCCATACAGCCCGTTAGCTTCAGGCAGATTAACACGTGATTGGTCAGAAGATACGCTCCGTTCTGAAACAGATGCAACGCAAAAGTCTAAATACGGTTCAACAGAGCATAACGACCGTTTAGTTGTGGAACGAGTTGCCGAGTTAGCAGAAAAACATGGTGCAGCTAGATCCCAAATAGCACTTGCATGGCTGCTTCAGAAAGAACCAGTAACAGCTCCTATTATAGGTGCTACGAAAATTTCTCATCTTGAAGATTCAGTCGGTGCGTTATCAGTGAAGTTAACCACTGAAGAAGTTGCATATTTGGAAGAGCCTTATGTTCCACATCCTGTGGTTGGTGCTTTAAATTCTAAGTAAAAAAGCCATATATAAGAAAACCCTAATTTCCTATAAGCAGGACATTAGGGTTTTTACTGTTAGTTTACTATGTAAAATCCTAGGTTATCTTACTAGCCCTGTCAAAAATTTAACTGTTTCTGGATCATAATGAGAGAAAAATAAACTCTTTTCCTGGTCAAGTTTTTCAATCTTGTTCATATCTTCTTGTGATAGAACAAAATCAAAGACTTCAAAGTTCTGAACCATTCTCTCTTTCGTTACCGTTTTTGGAATAACAACAACCTTACGCTGGATTAAGTAGCGCAGAGCCACTTGGGCCACAGATTTGTCATATTGCTCCCCGATTTCTTTTAACGTTTTATTATGAAAGAAGTCATTTTTCCCTTCTGCAAAAGGTCCCCAAGATTCAATTTGTGTTCCGTACTTTTCCATTATTTGTTGGGCCTGTTTTTGCTGGTTGAACACATGTGTTTCCACTTGGTTAACCATTGGTGTAATTTCACTAAACTGAGCAATATCAATCAAACGGTCTGGATAAAAATTACTTACGCCAATTGCTTTGATTTTCCCTGCTTTATAATACTCTTCCATTGCACGGTACGTACCATAATAATCATTAAATGGTTGATGAATTAACATGAGGTCAATATATTCTGTTTGCAGTAAACGCAAGGATTCATCCATTGATGCTTTAGCTTTTTCATAGCCAGCATTTGAAATCCATACCTTTGTAGTAATAAAGAACTCTTCACGAGGTATACCACTTTTACGTACTGCACTACCAACTGCTTCTTCATTCCCATAAGCTTGAGCAGTATCGATTGATCGATAGCCAACTGCTATTGCTTCGCCTACTATACGCTCACATTCTTCAAGGTCATTAATTTGATAAACTCCAAACCCTAAAATAGGCATCTTTATTCCATTTGATAAAGTTACAGTTTCCATCTAATATTCCTCCTAAAAGTTTACTGCCTTGCACTTCATAATCTTACTAGATTCGTGTTACTCTAAGTCAACACAGGAATTTTAAAAATTACTTCTGGATAATTCACAGATGGTCCAAGGAATATCAGCAAAAAAAGTTTTAACCCTTTCATTATCCTTTATATAAAAAAAGAATAGGTACCACATTTCTATCAAATGATTACCTATTCCTCTCAAAAAAGTACGGTATACTTTAATTACTGGTTGCGATAGTTTTGACTGTATGGCTGAAAGGCTTAGAAAAAAGATTTTTATACTTCTTCCTTGGCAAAATATATATATATATATATATATATTTTTTTTTTTTTTTAAATAACTTGATGCATTGCCAATCTCTTTTTTATTTCTCTGCTATTCCTTTAGCGCAAAAAAAGCCAAATCCCCCATACTGGTGAATTTGGCTTTTTTTACTATATTATCAGTTTACCAACCGCGCTCTTGCATGCGAGCTTCCGGAGCAAGACTAGCAATTTCAATCCCTTTCATTGCTGTTCCTAGATTTTTAGAGATTTCAGCAATTAATTTATAATCTTGGTAGTGAGTAGTTGCTTCCACAATTGCTTTTGCAAATAGAGCAGGATTATCTGATTTAAAGATACCTGAGCCGACAAATACTCCGTCTGCTCCTAATTGCATCATTAATGCTGCATCTGCAGGTGTTGCAACACCTCCTGCTGCAAAGTTAACTACTGGCAGGCGCCCTAAGTTTTTAATTTCCAGCAAAAGCTCGTAGGGAGCACCTAATAATTTTGCTTCTGTCATTAGCTCATCTTCATTCATATGAACTACTTTACGAACTTGTGCATTTACTTTTCGAATATGACGGACTGCTTCCACAATATTTCCTGTTCCTGGTTCGCCTTTTGTGCGGAGCATGGAAGCACCTTCTCCGATGCGTCTTGCTGCTTCGCCAAGGTCCCGGCATCCACAAACAAATGGTACTGTATATTCATTTTTATTTAGGTGATATTCTTCATCTGCAGGAGTTAAAACTTCACTTTCATCGATATAATCAACGCCTAATGCTTCAAGCACTCTAGCTTCCACAATATGTCCAATACGTGCTTTAGCCATAACAGGGATAGATACTGCATTCATAACTTCTTCTACAATAGAAGGGTCAGCCATTCTCGCTACTCCACCTGCAGCACGAATATCAGAAGGAACTCTTTCAAGAGCCATTACTGCTACTGCTCCTGCCTCTTCAGCAATTTTCGCTTGCTCGGCGTTAATAACGTCCATGATAACGCCGCCCTTTTGCATTTCAGCCATTCCACGTTTTACTCGATTAGTACCAGTTTTCATTCATATTCCTCCTATAGATTTAGTATGTAATCAACCTTTATTTTTTCAAATGCGCATTGTAAACTAATTATAGTAATTAATCTGGAACTATTAAAAGAGCCAGATATTAAAATTATTCAGGTACCAGTTTGATGGAGGTCAAAACCATGTTAGAAATAACTCCCATTTTAGATACTCAAAGTGATGCACCCGTATATATACAACTTTATCGTTTTCTTAAAAATGAAATACAATCAGAAAATATTCCTCCTCATAGTAAATTGCCTTCTCAAAGGAAATTAGCAGTGCATTTAAACTTAAGCAGAAACACTGTTAATGCTGCGTATCAGCAGCTCCTCGCTGAGGGTTACATCAGAAGCGAAGAAAGAAAAGGTTTATTTGTTGAGGATATAAAGCATGAGCTGTTTTTAGACAAAAACGCACATGCTATCCATGATGAAATCTTGAATAACAATTGCAGTCAACAAGAAGAGCAATCTTCAAGAATTCTATATGATTTTAAATATGGAGAAATAGATTTAAAGCATTTTCCATTTAAATTATGGAGTCAATTAACGATGAAAAGCATATTTGCTGAACAAGGAAAGCTGTTACTATATGGCGACCCACAAGGTGATCTAGATCTTCGTAAGCAAATAGCAAGATATCTGTATGAATCTCGCGGAGTTAAATGCTCAGAGCATCAAATTATCATAGGAGCTGGAACACAATATCTGTTAAGTATGTTATGTAAAATCATTGGCAGAGAATACACATATGGGATTGAAGAGCCTGGTTATAATAGAGTCCGTATTGTTTTACAGGAATATGGCAAAGCAGTGCATCCGATTCCCCTTGATAGTTATGGAGTTGATATAAAGAAATTAACAGCAAGCGAGGTCAGAGCTGTCTTTGTCACACCTGCACATCAATTCCCTCTTGGAATTGTTATGCCAATCCAAAGACGATTAGAATTAATTAAATGGGCGAAGGATTCAGATGGCTATATAATAGAGGATGATTACGATAGTGAATTTCGATACGAAGGCAAGCCTATTCCTGCCCTTCAAAGCTTAGACAGTTATGAAAAAGTTATCTATATGGGGACTTTTGCTAAATCGCTGATTCCATCTTTGGATTTTAGTTATATGGTTCTTCCAAGACATCTATTAGCTACGTACCATGAGAAGTATATTGGTTATAAACAAACCGTTTCCAGACAGCATCAATATACATTAAAACTCTTTATGGAAAGCGAGCATTGGTCAAGACATCTGAATAAAGTTAGAAATGTCTATAAGAAAAGACATAATGCATTGCTAACATCTCTTAAAGCGAACATGTACAATCAAGTCAGAATTATGGGTTCAGGTGCCGGATTACATATAGTAATAGAGCCGCGTAATGATATGTCAGAGCAAGAGCTAATTGACACAGCTAAAAAGAATGGCGTGTTGGTGTATCCTGTTTCCTCCTTCTATGAACAATTACCAGATCAAAAATATCCTCGAGTTCTGCTTGGTTTTGCTGGTATGGATGAGAGTAAGATTCAAGAAGGCGTAATATTGCTTTCAAAGGCATGGTTCTAAGCAGCAAAAAATTAATAATGCATTATTTCTCTCCATAAATAGGAAGATAACAAAAAAAGCTGCCTACCCAGGCAGCTTACCTAATTTATGTTATTTTCGTCTCACAAAAGTCAAGATAATAGCAAGAACAGAAACGATTATGGCAATGATTGATAACACTGTGCTTGTAGAGCTATGCTCATGATCATCTTCTGCACTTGCCGTATCTTCATCAGCAGAATCAGCATCATGTGTATGTCCATGGCTATCTGTAGTTGCATCAGACTTAGCAATTTGTGTTACAGAATGAGGAAGTTCTGCATCCGCATCTCCAGTCCATTCTACTATGCTTCCATCTGCATAATATTGAAAGGCATCCCAAACAACTTCTCCTGCATCAGACGGGTTTTGTGCTGTAAAGCTGAATCGCTTATACTCACCTGGCTGAATAGCTGATTGATCATTCTCTGCTTCCCAAGTCACAGTAGTTACCTTATCACTATCATTGGTTTCGGTTGTTACTTTCCAACCATCTACTGGTTCGTACATTTTAAAATCCACATTATCTGCTATCTTAAGTGTTACCTTCGTTGTCGCAATGTCCTTCTCAACAGGTATTTTTACTGTATATGTTTCCCAAGCCTCTGTTGCAGACTCTGAAGGATTAACAGTTACATGTGCACTTGCTGGAAGTGCAATAAGAAAAACGGCAGCAAACGCTGATAAAAACGCAAAAAGCTTCTTCTTCATATGTATACACAACTCCTCTTTTAAAATGTTCCCATTTATACACTGTATAAATCTTAGTAACTAACAATCATAATCATAACAAATCTAACTATATCTTAAAATGCTCCTTTCCCTAACTTTGTGACTTTTTTGTGAACATTTGTTATTATTAACATCATTTTAACATTATTTATCATATTATCTCTTGTCAAATAACCAGTAAATAAATTACCCTGTTTCTAGGTTGAATTATTAGAAAGAATGGTGGAAGAAACCAATGTTACCAATAGAAAGACAAAAACAGCTATTATCATGGCTAACGGAAGAAGAAACATTAAAGGTATCTGATATCAGCAGAAAATTAAATGTATCGGAAATGACGGTATATCGTGATATTAAACAACTTATTGACCAACAGAAAATTGTAAAGACATCGAACGGCATTTCCCTGACTAAAGAAACCATTACGCCCTCCAATCATTGTTCCTATTGCTATAAAGGAATTAACACAAGATTATCTGTGCAGTTAATAAAAACAAATCACCAGGTAGAACAAACATGTTGTATTCATTGTGGATTGCTTAGATATCAAGAAACTCAAGCAGAAATATCTCAAATCATATGTCGTGATTTTCTTCATGATACAACACTGAGTGCTAAAACTGGCTTCTTTCTGATTAATCCAGACCTTCATTCAAATTGCTGTCAACCACAGCTTCTTACTTTTAACTCAATGGATGAAGCCATTAAGTTTCAAACAGGATTTGGAGGAGACATCTATAACTTTGAGCAAGTATTTACAGCTTTGAACTCACACATGCAAAGCTCGAATTGCTGTCACCCAAAATAGGAGGAAAAGAATGGAGTCAATGAAAGCAGAGAAATCCGTGCAAAAGGGAAAAAAAACGAAACAAACAAAAGCCTCTTTATATAAAGCCGTATGGAGATGGCATTTTTATGCTGGGATAATCTTTGCACCGTTTCTCCTTATTCTTGCTGTCACTGGATCTATATATTTATTTAAACCACAGATTGAGCAAGTTTTATATAAAGATTATTACGAGGTTACGAAGCAAGAAGACAGAATGACCCCGTCAGAGCAAATTAACATCGTGAAAAGTGAATATCCCGGTGCAAATATAACAAGCTATCTGCCTGGGGATAGTGAAGCACGTTCAAGTGAAGTGAATATAAACTACCAAGACGAGTCTTTAACACTATTTGTTGATCCTTATACAGGCAAAATTCTCGGTGAGTTGAATAGTGAAGACAGAATTATGGATAGAATAGAAGAATTTCATGGAGAATTAATGGCTGGCACTTTAGGTGATAGAATAGTAGAACTAGCTGCTTGTTGGGCAATTGTATTAATTGTCACTGGAATATATTTATGGTTTCCGCAACAAAAGAAAACAGGCTTTGCTGGAATACTATTCCCGCGACTGCATAAAGGAAAGAAAATTTTCAGAAGAGATTTACATGCCGTGCCTGCGTTTTGGATAACAGGCGGATTGTTATTTTTAATCTTAACAGGATTACCTTGGTCAGGGTTCTGGGGTACTAATTTCCAATCTTTAGTTACTAATACAGGAGAAGGCTATCCTCCATCAGTTTGGGTAGGAAGTGCTCCAACATCATCAGTACAAACAAAAGATATTGCCGAAGTCCCTTGGGCTGCTGAAACGTTAGATGTGCCAAAATCAGACATACAAGGTTATACCCCTCTTTCTATTGATGATGTGGTCGATATTGCCAATCGAGAAGGAATGCACCCTAGCTATTCTGTTATTTTCCCTACAACCCAAGAAGGTGTTTACACATTTTCTGCCTTTCCGCCAAAAGCAAAAGATGAAGCGACCATTCATATTGACCAATATACCGGGGCGGTGTTAGCTGATTACCGTTATGATCATTACGGACCATTGGGTAAGTTGATTGCTATCGGTATTACCTTGCATAAAGGCACAGAATTTGGTTTGATTAACCAATTAATCAGCCTTCTAATATGTCTTGGTACCATTCTTGTAGCTATTACCGGTGTTTATATGTGGTGGAAACGTAAACCTAAACAAGAATTAGGAGCACCAAAGGCTCCAAGTATTAAAAAAATGAGATACCTTCTTTTCATACTGATTATATTAGGCATTGTGTTCCCTTTAGTGGGATTATCCCTTATTATTGTATGGGTTGTTGACTTATTGATTATCCAAAGAATTCCGGCCGTGAAAAAGGTATTAAATGCTTAATAAGATAATGAAAAGGTGGCTTATTCGTGAAGAAGTTTAGAAATAGCTTGGTAGTTGCTTTAACTTTACTCTTATTAAGTGCATGTTCACTTAAGGAAGATGCAGCTGCTTTATATAAAAAAGAAACACCCCTTGAAGCTCAATTAGAAATCCCCTCTTCTTTAAAAGCAAAAGAACCAGCTACCATTAAGGTGACACTTACTCAAAATGGTGAAAAAGTAGAACACGCAGACTATGTCCATTATGAGGTATGGAAGCAAGATGGCACTATCCAGAAAAATATGAGAGATGCTAAGAATGAAGGGAATGGAGTTTATAGTATAACGGTAAAAATCGACAGTGATGGTCTTTATTTTGTAAAGCTACATGCTAGTAATAACGATTCAATCATTATGCCGCAAAAGCAATTTATTGTCGGAGAGCTTTCGGACAGTGAACTAGAGTATTTACAAAAGGATGTCAAAGTACAAGAAGAAAGTCAGGAGCACCATCATTAATAGTAGACTTTGAAAAAGAGCGGAAAAGCTCTTTTTTTGTGCCAAAAAAGTCAGCTTATGTATGGACAAATTCTTTAGCATACAAACTCTTATGCTTTCTTCTTTAGCCATGTTCCTTCAGCTAATTTTTCATCAATAAAATCTAATACAGTCTGCAATTGAGCCATCTGTTGTTTTATTTTTTCTTTATGCTCGAGCATACCTGTTACCATTTCAGGAATCATTTTACTTGATTCCGTTATATCAAGATATAATTTTATCTCTTCTAAACTAAGATTTACTTTTTTCATACAGATGACCATTTGCAACCGTTCAATATCGGATGGTGAAAATGCACGATGTCCATTTGGTAGCCGTTTAATCTTAGGAAGCAAGCCTGCTTTTTCATAATATCTAATTGTATCAATGGTTAACCCAGTCAGTTTGCTTGCCTGCTTGATTGTATACACGACAATCGCCTCCTTCTTTTAGATGTAATTATAAAACATGAAGTCAACTCCAGGTCAAGCTATAATCTTTACTCTTGACCTGAAGTTAGCTCCATGTTTTATACTACAGTCATTCATTAATAGGAGGTTAAAAAAATGGTACAAACACAAAAAAGAACAGCTCTTGTTACTGGAGCAAACAGCGGAATAGGCTTGGAGCTGACGAAGAAATTAGTCGAGAATGGCTGGGAGGTAGCTGCTTTAATACGCTCTGAATTTCCAGAGGAAGAGCTGGAGCTCCAACAAAAAATCCGTCAACAGGATATCCGAATTTATACTGCCGATTTATCTGATTTTACGAAACTAAAATCTGCTTTAAGGCAAATAAAGGAGAACGAACCGAAGCTGGATGCTCTCTTCAATAATGCAGGAGGCAGTTTCCCAAATCTCCTCTTTTCTCCGCAAGGACGAGAATTGCATTATGAACTCCAGACAGTCGTTCCCTTCATTATCACGATGGAACTGCTTGACCTTTTGAAAAAGGGATCACCGGGTATCGTTATCCAGACTAGTTCAGAGGCATTTAAATTTAAAAGATCTTTCGTCCCGGAGGAATTGGCAAACCCGCCTAAATTTCAGAAGCTGATTGGTCCTTATGCAACGACTAAGCTGGCAATTACGTTGTGGACATATGCATTGGCACCAGAGCTGAAGAGAGAAGGCGTGACAATTATCAGCGTTGATCCGGGCAATAACAATACAATGCGTAAAGGCAGAAATGGCGGCTTGCCACTGATTATACAGCCGTTCATTCATTTGTTTGGTCCCCATCCTAGTATAGGAGCAAGCCATTTGTTTTCTGGGTTGAACAGATCCCCGGAAGAAACTGGATTTTATATATCTAAAGGAAAGCCTGCTTCGTTCAAATTCAAACAGCACGGATCTCAAGTTTTACGACAAGTACAATCTGTATACGAAAAAGAATATTTGCCTCTATGAGTGAGTACTGCAGGCAGTCGAGACTTTCTAAGACAGCCTTTTAATTATCTATTATCGGCAATGTTAACTTACAAAAAAAACAGGTACGAATATAAAGCTTCGCACCTGTTTACATAATATTTTTATTAATTACTACTTCTTTTCTCTATTTTGAAAAAGTTTATTTTATGTTTCATTTCATTGGTCATCTCACCTAAGCTTACAGCTGATGCACTGACCTCTTCAATTGAAGCAGACATCTCCTGAGCTGATGCTGAAATTTCCTCAGCTGATGCAGCTACATCTTCTGCAATCGTTCCAGTCTGATCCAATTCCTTCATTATTGTACTCTTATCATTCTGAATTTTGATGGACGATTCTTTAATTTCTTTTATTTTAGGAGATACTTCCTCTACTGCATGGATAATTCCTTCAAAAGAGTGAATAGTTGTATCTAACTGTTCTCTTTGTAATTGAAGTTCTTTGTTTACATCTTCTGCTGATTCAACCATTTGCGTAGTATCTTTAGACACACCATTAATAATAGAATCAATTTTTTCAGAAGACTCTCTGCTTTTTTCTGCCAAGTTTCTTATTTCATTCGCAACTACCGCAAAGCCTTTTCCAGAATCACCAACTCTAGCTGCTTCAATCGCCGCATTTAAAGCTAAAAGGTTCGTTTGCTCAGAAATGGAATTAATTATTTCTGTCATCTCGTTTACATTGCGGATGTTTAGTTCTACTGATTTCACTCGTTCTATCAATTCTTTAAACGTTTCATTCAGTGAGCCGAAAGCCTTAATCATCATATTCATTTCTTGACTGCTTTCATTAGCCATCATTAGTATGGAATTAGTGCTAGAATCAACATCATTAATGGATTGCGCCATAGAATCCAAGCTTGTTCCAAATTCATTCAGCCCTGAATTTACACTTTTTAGTCTCTGATGTTGCTCTGTTGCTCCTTCAGCCACAGTCGTTATAGCTGTCGCAACATTTTCTGAAGTGGCAGACATTTGCTGAGAAAAAGAAGACAGATTTTGAGCATGATCATCAATACTTAATGCATTAGCTTGAAAATTATTAATAACATCTGTTAAGTTATTCTGCATGTTGCAAAGAGATCTTCCAATATCCCCCAACTCATCTTTTCTAGCTAAATCTTTCTCTTCAAATTTGTTCACTAACCCACCATCAGCGACAACTTCTGCTATTTTGCTATATTTCCTAGCTGTTCTACCCATACGGTTTGAAAAAACAACTATCGCTAAAGTTACCAGCACGATGGAGACAAAACTAGATATAACGAATATTTTTAGCAAATCATTTAAGCTGTTAAAGAGATGTGTTTCACTTACACTGATCCCTATCTTCCAGTTTGTATTAGGAATAGTCGAGAAGTAGAAATAGTACTTTTCATTATCAGCTGTATATTCTGTTTTGCCAGTTTCGTTCGCTAACATGTACTTAGAAGCAGCTGCAAGAGAATCATTTTGATCATCCAATATGCTTTCCTTTGTTAACCGCTTCTCATCTACACCACCGAGAAGTACCCCATCACTCTGTACCAATAAGGCTTTTCCTTCATAATCAATTTCTGCTTCTGTAATTAATTTTTGAATACTGCTAATATCCACATCTACTGTAACTACACCCATTAAGTTACCGTTTTGATTGTTAAATGGATATGCAGTTGTAACCATCGAAACATTAGTAGCAGGGTCAGAATATGCTGTCGTCCAGCCACCATCTGTTTGAGAACCAACTTTATACCACTCTGTCGACCAAATATCAACGTCTCCAGTAGTATATGAATCATCAAGGATAATCTTATCTCCATCCTTGTATGCATATGGTGCATATTTCTGCTTGCCTTTAACAGCATTCGGTTCAAACCAAACACCCATACCAAATGATTCACTATACATAGGAACATAATTTTTTAACAAATCATCATAATCCTTTTCCTTTAATAAATCTGAATTTACTTCAACTGTTTTGGCAAGACTTTGCGCTAAACCATTCTCTTTTTCCAAAATAATATTAATACCTTGAGCAGTTTCCTCAAGCTTTGTATTCATTGCATAGTCCAACTGTCGCTTAATAATTTGTTTGGAAAATGTATATCCAATGGACGAAATAACGACTAGCGCAACGATAATAATAGGAACAACAAACGAAATCAATGATGTTGCAATACTCTTCTTACGATGTTTGATTCTCATAATCTCTCCTGTTTACTTTAATTTTAGAGTGCTATATCGATACTATCGTCAAGGGATAAAGAATAATGAAGACATTAACGAAAAAACCGCAATTTTCGACATATGGTTTTTTTTGAGAGTATTACGTATCATAAGAGGTAAAAAAAGCAGGATTGTCGAAAGTAGTCGTTTTATGTATTATGATACCAGTAGTTATTTTTACACATTGGAGGAAAAAATGGGGAAGCTATATACCTTTGAGTTGGATGAAGAAAAAAGCACGTTATTTGTAAAAGTCGGCGGTTTCTTTAAAGAAGAAGATGCAAAAATATATTTAAGCGAGTTTCAAACCATCGTTAATACGATTAACCCTTCAAGGTATAAACTAATTATTGATGGACGCGGTCAAGAAAAAGTGGCTGGTCATGTGGTGGAAGATATCACATTCGTTTTAAAATTATATGCGATGGCTAATTTTAAAAAGATAATCATTATTAATCCTTCCACTCCAGCTTCAAGAATGCAGGTTGAAAATTGTGTAAAAGAAATTAACTTTCCTGGAATTTTTGTAGATTCTATTGATGAAGCGTACAGTATATAAGGTTAACGTTCATTGTTAATTGTAACGGGGTCAGTTACTGACCCCTATTTACATCCAAATTAAAAAAGCCGAAAATATGCAAAAATAAATTTGCATTTTTCCAGCTCCTTTTCATTTCATCCTCTATAAACACTTTCGCATGTTCCAGCCGCTGGTTCATAAAAACAATGTTCTTTAAATTGCCCCGTAAAAGGTTGGTTATACCAGGTTGGGGGACATGCACCACTTGGATTAAAGTACCATAAAGCAAATTTCGCTGGATGATCTCTCCAAAACTTCACCGTTTGCAGTGCTAATCTTCTTTCAGACTCTCTTGCTCTTTGATAAAACACATTGCCCTTTTGAACAGCTTCAAAAGAGTAATTTCCTCCTTGAACTTGAAAAATGACTTGTTGAACATTTCTTAAATCTTTAAAGTCTGTACAGTTGGCGACAACACGGTTTACAATGACATTTCCAACATAGAGCATGCCTTGATTTCCTTCACCCTCAGCTTCAGCTCTCATCATTCTTGCCATTAAGTCAATGTCTGAATCTCTGTACGCTATTCTGGCCATTTTTCCACCTCCAAAATATTGTATGAAAAAAAAGCCAGCTTATATGACATTGTTAATGAAATATTAACAGATAAATTTATTACTTCTTATACATTCTTAGAAATATAACATTATTATCCTATAATGATACGCTCTTTTGGATAGTGATACGGATGTTTAACTGATTTGCCTCCCATAGCGAATAGGAAGGTAAACATTCCGATCTTCCCGATAAACATTAATAGCATGATTACACACTTACCAGCAGCACTCAAATCTGGAGTAATTCCAAGCGAAAGGCCTACAGTGCCAAAAGCAGAGGAAACTTCGAATAAAATTTCCATTAAGGAAAACCTTGATTCGATGCATGTAAGAATGACAACTGCTACACTGCAAAGTATCATAGCTGTAGTGAATACAATGAACGACTTAATGATATCTTCCTCATCAATCTCTCTTTTAAATATTTTTATTGTTCTATTTTCGTTTGCATAATTGTATATCGTTAGCAGCATCACAGCAAACGTTGTGGTCCTTATCCCCCCGCCAGCACTGCTTGGAGATGCTCCTATAAACATAAATATACTCATTAACAAAATGGTAGGTAGCGATAGTTCGTTCACATTGCTGATCGCCATTCCGCCAGTTCTTGAAGATATGGAATAAAACAAAGCATGGAAAAAGGATTGATGCCAATGCTTATCTGCAAAGAAATGATTGTACTCAAACAAGTAGATGATAAAAAATCCAACAACAATCAGTATGAAAAAAGTTGCTGTTGTAATTTTTGTGAACAACGAGAATTGGAATGTGCTCTTCCCCTTATGTCTGACCCACTGACTTACCTCCATTAACACAGGAAATCCAAGGGATCCGATAATAAAAAGGACAATATTAAAGGTTAGCACAAAATAATCATCTGCGAATGGAATTAGTGACTTTCCAGTAATATCAAAACCAGCATTGGTTGTAGCAGCAACAGAAGCGAAGAAACCTTGCAAATAAGCCTCTTGCCATGTAGGGAAATACTTCAGAAAATATGTACCGATGGCAATAGCCCCTAATAGCTCAACCGTGACAAAGAAAAAGAAAATCAATCGTATAAGCCGAACGATTCCGGAAAAAGTCGGGCTGTTCTGTTCTGTAGTCATGAGTATTCTTGCTCTTAATCCGATCTTTTTTCCAGATACAAGCCATAGTATTGTACCGAATGCCATGACTCCAATACCACCAAACTGGAGGATGACCGAAAATATAAACGTACCGGGAACACTAAGCAGCTGGCTCACATCTACCGTAGCTAATCCTGTAACTGTTACCGCACTTATTGAAATGAAGAGCGCATCAATTAGTGCGAGCTCTGTATCCTGCTTTTGAGTTATAGGCAGCAGCAACAAAATGGTTGAAATCATCACAGCTACTATGTAATAAAAAACAATTATTTGAGCAGCAGATAGTCGTTTTGTTAAAATCTTTATTTTACTTTTCATTTTTCTCCAACTTCTTTATATTTTCTGACGAACTTATATACTTACATTTATTTTGTCCTTTATATTGGATAATAAACTGAAATACCACGTAAGCAATATAAAGAAAAAGTTAGTTGCTAATATTCCATACTCCCTTACCAACTGCAGCTCTGAAAAAGAAGTTTTTCTAATCGTGTTACAAGGGCTTTCTAAAGGATTTCCCTCTTAGCAGGAACAACGGATAATTTTCCATTAACAGTT
The DNA here is from genome assembly GCF_022049065.2 of Niallia sp. Man26. NCBI lineage: Bacteria > Bacillati > Bacillota > Bacilli > Caryophanales > Bacillaceae > Niallia > Niallia sp. Man26. The sequence goes on along the minus strand of NZ_CP095744.1, from coordinate 1,119,911 downwards.
AAAAATATATATATGACAACATGTACAAGGAGTTCCTTATGAAAAGCAATCATGTTTTTGACGATTTTGCTAAAAAACAACAACTGCTAGAAGATGAAAAATTACAAATGTGGTTTGATCATTCCCTTTTTACATTCCAATGGTGGTTCGGTGCTTTATTGCTTATCATTTCAATCGTAATATTTATTATATTTAGGAAGAGAAATAGCACAGACCGCCTACTTTACGTAGGAACTTTTACTGCCTTGCTATCCTCCTTACTTGATCTAGTTGGCAATTCTCTAGGTTTTTTTCATTATCATTATGAAGTCATACCATTTACAGATAATTATTTTCCTTGGAGTATTTCCATAATACCAGTTTCAATCATGTTCTTATTGCAAGTAAAACCTAATACAAGTCCCTATATTAAAGCACTTGCATTATCACTAATAGTATCTTTTGTCATCCTGCCATTTCTTAAGTTCATTGGGATATATCACCCTGTTCATTGGAAAATGTATTATTCGGCTCCCGTAATATTTATTATTTATTTAATTGCTGATTATTTATCTAAAAAGGATAGATTTACGAAGTTGAATGAAGAGTAAAGGGAGTATGAACCTGAACATATAAGAAAAAGTCTGCCAATTCCAACATGGCAGACTTTATTCACTATATATAATTTACACTTCTGATTTTAAATTACTTTCGTGTTTAGAATTTTGATTAAATTCTTGCTCGAGGTTATCAAAATACTTTAACTTAACCTCTATTTTGTCAAAGGCTTTATCTAGTTGCCTTTGTTTTTCTTTTAGAACTGCAAATTGTTTTAATAATATAGACCGTCTTGAATCAAAATTATTTTCTCCATTTACTGTTAGGGTAATAATTTCTCTTAAATCACTTACTGGCATTCCAGTTACTTTTAAACAAACAATAAAATCTAACCATCCAAGGTCTTCTTCTCGAAAAACACGATAACCATTTTTATCTCTTTTTACGAATGGTAATAACCCTTCTTTTTCGTAAAAACGTATAGTATGAGTAGGTAATTTCATCTTTTTTGATACTTCTTTAATCATATACTCTGCCATAATGAAACCTCACTTATGAGTGTTATATTCTGCTTCTGTAAACAGTATAAACTTTAAAGTAAACTTTAACGCAACCTAAAAAACCATATCTAGTAGTCATCATACATTAGATTTTTAGTAGTTTTTTTCTAATTGTAAGTCTTTTATCTACCAAATAACTAATATATGCAAGTATTAGACCTACAAATGATTGAAGAGCACCAATATAGAAAATATAAGCTAAACTAAATGAATCTATAATGATTCCCCCAAAGAAGGAAGCAAAAGAGATACTAATATTAAAAGCTGTATTAGTTAAAGTGGATGCAAGGTTTGGAGCATCTGCTGCTAGAAGTACTAGCCGGGACTGGATAGTAGGTAGAAGCGCATATGCAATTAACCCCCAAATAAATGTGATAGGAATAACTAATACTTTATTTGAACTAACAACCCCATATAAAATCATTACTAATATAAGTAAAACGATATTTATATTAAGCCAAGGCATTAGCCTCCAATCTGACAGTTTTCCACCAATAATACTCCCAACAGTTGAACCTACTCCAAATATTAACAGTATCCATGAGATACTACTCGATTCAAAGTGAGTTAAGTTTGTTAAAATGGGTGTAATGTAAGTGAACGCTAAATACATTCCTCCAAATCCGAAAAAAGTAATGAACAATGCCAGAATTATTTGTGGATTGATTGAAGCAAGAATTTCTTTTTTCACATTAAATTCTGCTCGATCTTTACTGGAAGGTACAAACATTATAATTCCGAGAAATGAAATGATTCCTAGAATTGTAATAACCGCAAAGCTATATCTCCAGCTTAATTGTTGACCGATAAACGTCCCTATTGGGACTCCTAAAACGTTTGAACTTAAAAGGCCTGCAAAAATAAAACTAACTGCACGTCCGGATCGTTCTTTTGAAACTAAATTAGTTGCTAATAGTGCACAAGCACCCATATAGGTTCCATGTGTAAGCGAAGCGATGATACGAAATAAAATTAAAGATTCATAATTAGGCGCAAATGTCGAGCCAAGGTTTCCAATTATAGAAAAAAGAATCAATAAGAGAATTAATTTCTTTCGAGGCATTTTTAATGTAAGCAAGGTCATAATTGGACCACCTATAGCAACTCCTAGGGCATAAACAGAAACAAAGTGCCCCGCTTTAGAGATGGGTATATTTAAGTCCTGTGCAACATCAGGCAAAATACCCATTAACACAAATTCAGTCATACCAATAGCAAATGCTCCTATTGCTAAGATAAATATAGAAATTGGATAATTTCTCATTTGTATCAAGCCTACTTTCCAAAATATTTAAAGCACTTGGAAAGTAATTATACAGTTTGAAGTTTACTTTAAAGCAAGTACATGGTCGTTGCTTATAAGAAAGAAGCAGCTATTTTATATAAGGGATGACTGACGATTGTTAATTCTTACACCTATAAGATAAATGTTAGTTAGAAACACTTAATTCAATTAAGTTAGAAGCCATTAAAACATTATTAGACATAAAAAAACCCTTCCTTAAATGAAGGGACATAACAATTATGAAATAAACTCAGAATAAAAGAAAAATAGTTCCTATTGTGATAATAAAACATCCGAATATGGTATTCTTCGTCGGCTTCTCTTTTAATATAATGATACTTAAAATCATCGTAATCACCACACTAAATTTATCTATTGGTGTGACTATAGACACTTTCCCGATGGAAATAGCTGCAAAAAAACATAACCATGACAGCCCTGTTGCCATACCAGATAAGATTAAGAATATATAGCTTTTTCTAGTTATGGTTTTCATTTGAGTATGTGTACGTTGAAAGAATACAATCCCCCAAGCAAAAATAATAATTACGATGGTACGTATGAAAGTAGCTGTATTTGAATCTACATCTTCTATACCAATCTTCGCGAGAATCGCTGTTAGTGCGGCAAAGATTGCTGATAGGAAAGATAATAATATGTATGAGTTGGAATAGGACGTATTTGAATTTTTTTTGAGTCTTCCTATTAATATAAATGTACCTATTGTAATCAGAGTATTACCGATAACAACCATTGTTGTAACAGGCTCACCTAAAATAATAAATGAAAGGAGTATTGTCATTACTACACTAGATTTATCTATAGGCACTACTTTTGAAACATCCCCTATTTGTATTGCTTTAAAATAACAAAGCCATGATAGTCCAGTTGTTATTCCAGATAGTACAATAAAGATAAAGTCCTTCCAATTAATTAGAAAAATATTATCTAAGTTATTAGTAACCACAACCATTAAGAAAGACATGATTAATACAACAATAGTTCTAATCGCTGTAGCCAAATTAGAATTTACATTTTTTATTCCTATCTTTGCTAGAATCCCCGTTAATGCAGCAAATACTGCTGCTAATAATGCCAATATAATACTCATGCTAATCATCTCTTTATCTATTTATTTGGAACAATGGATACTCATTGATATTAATCGGTAAACCTACATCTTGTATCGTACATTTTTATAGATATATGTGCAAATTTAAGAAAAGAACAAAACTAACAATAACAACAACCAAAGGCCTTTTCTAACAATCCCTTTCCGTTTTTTACTTAACTAACATTCTCGTTTGGCTCAACAGAGGTTAAATAAAAAAGAGCATTAATCCTATTAGATTAATGCTGCCATTTTTAGAAAAAAGTAATCCAGATAGTAACCAATCAATCAACAACTTCTATAGTGAATTTATATGCGGTTTCGATCGGAAAATAATTATCTTCATTTTTTCTATTTTCTGGATTAGGTATTATAAAGGCAACAAATTCATATAACCCTGCTTTATCTGGTGCAGTGATATAATATGTCCCATATTCTGGATTTATAGAATTTTTATCTAATAATAAATAGGAGTGGCCATTCATTTTAATTTGTTTCCAATCCAGCATAGATAAAATCAAATAATTTTCTACTTCCTCAGGTATAGATTGAGTTAAATTTGCAAAATATGCTAGTTCTATTCTCTCTTCTTTTTTTACCTTTATTGAATATGGTGGGAATAAAGCTTCGTCCATATTTCCAATATTATTATTAATTACTAACCCTTCAAAAGATACATCATCAACTGTTTTACTTATTGTCGAATCTTGATTTTTTAAAGATATTGTTCCATTATCTTCATAAAAAATTTCATAATCTAAAGTCATCCCGAAAAAATTTGTCATTAATTTTTGGATTTTAGTATGTTCATTTGGAGAAGCATATATACCAACTGTAAGTTTATGTGATTTATTATCTTTTAATATATCTCCATTTAACTCAAAGGGTAATGTAATGGTATTTCCGGTCTCTAATTCAAATATATATGATGAATCAAACTTATTTTCATCCAAAGGTTTAAATTTAATTTCTTCATAATCATAGAAAATTTTAAGGATAAATGGTTCGTCTCTTAAGTTATTTGAAAACGAAACTGCTAAAATATCTTGTGGTGTATCCATTAAAATTCTTCCATTAACATTATCTATACTTTGATTGGCATTACTGTTCATAGGAATATCAACTCCAAGAGAATAACCTTTCCCTAAATCTAAAACGTCTTGCGGTGTATCAGAAATCATTTCAGAAGATTGCTCAGTGGGCTTTATACTTTGTTTATTAATATAATAAGAAGAAAAGAAGAAAATAGTAATTACTAGCAAACAAAAAACTATTTTCTTCCCTTTTGAAAATTTCTCCATCATTTTAACGACTAGCTCAATAAGTTAAACTAGTATTAGCAGTAGAAAACCAGCTTGAAGAACTAGTAATTTTCATTTGATGATATCCAGTAAATTTTGCTTTAGTAGTATTAGCTATTAGTTGCCCACTATTTGCTATAGAAGTATTGTTTAACGTTTTCCATCCAGATGAAGAAGTACTAGTTCCATTATTATTACTATCTACTTTTGCTCTAATTGAATACACATTTTGACTTGTACTAGTTTTTGCTGTTGCACGAGGCTTTAAAAGAGGTGGCTTGGAACCTGTTAAGTTTCCTTTAATTGTTACTGTGGCTCTACTTACATTATCACTAAAAATAACTGTAGATTCATCACTTAATACAATATCTTTTTCTATTATTCTTGATTCAGCTGTCACTTCTGGTTCAGCTGCATGTCCTACAACTGGTAAAAATCCGCCCGTTAGAATACCTGCCGATAAAGCAACCGCACCAAATTTATTTAACAGATTTCTTTTTTTATTCATTGTTTTCCTCTCCTTTATAACGTATTAGTTCTTTCTGCATGATACAAATGGTGAATAATTAAAGCTATCGTTTTACTATTTCTCTTAAGATATAGTTAATTAATTGCTTGAACCATTTATCGCAGTAAAATCACATTCCCCCTTCACCAATCTCAATAAGTTACTAAGGTACTTCATGAACACACATTGCTTATACCAATTAAAGGAACATTACTCAGCAACTAACGAAGGGATAGTTCTAACCCTTTATTAATGAAGTAATACTTATACATATTTTGAATTAACTTTGATCCATTTGTTTATTTTCCTTAGTTTCCTTATTAAAAGCTGTGTTCAATTCCTATTCCTTTTAATTGGTATATTCTCAAAATACTATCGAAATAATGGAGGTTCAATATTTTGTTTATAAAGTAGTATCTTATGTATATTATGGTTTAAAGCATAGTACTCTCTATGGGGTAATAGAAATTACTTAACATAAATAGGATTATAATAAAAAAAGGCATAGCTCGGTACATTACCGGTTCCATGCCTACACATTACTTAATACACTTTTAAAACCAACATTATTTCCAAGCATAATATAGTATATACAGTGTTAATCCTTTAAAATTTCACATATCTACTCTTTGTTTTTTCATTTTCATTCATATACTCTAAAAAAATTAATCTTGTTTATATTTATCATTCTCTTCAATAAAGCAGTTAATTATTAGAAAAAATTCATTCCATTCATATTTCAATGTTTCTAGTTTATTAATCCCATCCTTTGTAATACTATAATATTTTCTAAATGGCCCTTCTTTAGACTCCTTATTATATATGGTTAGGTTTTTTTCTCTAACTAATCTTCTTAATATCGGATAAACAGTACCTTCAGAAATGATTATTTTAGTAGATATTTTTTTTACTAGTGAATACCCGTATTCATCCTCTTTATCTATTATTAACAAGACTATTAAATCAAGTACACCTTTTTTAAACTGAGCGTTCATTATTTATCACCAGCATCTGTTGTTTAATTTAACGCTAATAAGCATTAAAGGGTACTGTATATACTACTTTTTAGAAACTTTTCTGCCTCTATATATTTATAAGAAAGTAAAATTAGATTCCTTTTAGAAAATATATTTTAAAAATTGTCATAGCCATCCCTTCTCTCTTTTTAGTTATTTTTACTAGCATAATTATCTAATATAGCGTAATAATTAGATATAGTATTTTTATATCAAGGAAACTATTCAAATTTTGCTTTCTACTTCCAATGGGCGTAAGTTTTAACTTCTTAATCAGTAGGTTTCATTACTTCTCTCCATCTTATTTATTAAAAAAACAGCATCCAAAGGATGCTGTTGAACATTGTCATTTTTAATTATCAGAACCTTGGTATTGGGTCTGATGCCGTTAGCCTTCCCAACTTTGCTTATTACCTATCTTAGATATGTTGCCTTTATTTATATTTCCTATCATTTTTCAATCTTCCACGAATAACTAAGATTAATACTATAAGATAAAGCAACCCAAAAACTGTATCTAAAATTATTAAAAAAACACTGTTGAGAATAGAAGAATCTTCGTCCTTGAAAAGCGATATTACGGAAAGTGTAACAACAACTACAAAAACAATTTGCAAAATATTAAAAATTTTGTATATTTACTGCTGTTATTTTTATATCGCTCAACTAGCGATTGTCTTTTTGACCATAAACTGGTCATTATTGATTCACAGCTCCTTTGAATATCCAGTTCTTAATAGTATATTTCTTTCCATGCTTAATACTGAATGCTTTAAAGGCATTTGTAACTACCTTAACCATACTCGTTGTAACACCAACATAATTAGAAAACCACATATATTATAAAACCGCGACCATATTACCTGTAACCTTAAGTTCTGAATTGTAGTTAGTGACACTTTAGAAAGATATATTTCCACTTACTAAAGTAATGATTCTAAATTATTTAGACTGTTTGATTTCGGGATTATTATCACCTCTTTATGCGTTTACTTGAACAGTTACTTAATAAGTCACGTGGTTGTTCAATAAAAAGGTAACATAATTTCCTAACTCATTTTTTGAACATTCTGTTAACCAGCTAAAAAGTTCGATATTACTATCTATTAATTGATGTAAATTAACCAAAATCCATGACAACTTTGTGTAATAAGAGGTGTGGTAATCGCTCTTTCTTTACAAGCATGCCGAAAAGAGAAAGGAAAACAGGTAATAAAACCTTATCCTTTCTCTGGATTTTTTTATGGAATTAAGTAAGTCACCAAAGATAATAAAACTTTAAACACTCAGTATAAAAATGTCTAAACATCTATTTTGCTTTGAGTAACTCATATTCTGCCATATAAGTCAGTCTCGGTATCTTTATCATCAGCAGTTTTTATGTTGTGGACAGGATGCAAACCAAGAAAAAGTGATGGAAGTGTACTTCGGTATTCTTTTGGTGTACATAAAACTTTTTTGATAAAGTTCCGATTAAATGAGCGGATGTTTTCATATCCACAAAGATAAGCAATCTCCGTGATATTTTTTTCTGTTGTTCTGAGCAGATGACAAGCATAGTTAACCCGAGTATCATTTAAAAACTCTGTGAACGATGTTTTGACACGAGCATTAAAGTATTTCGATAAATAATTATAGCTATATCCAAGTGTGCCAGCTAAACTCTGTAAAGTAATCGGTTCTGTAAAATGTTCTTGTATGTATGTTAACAAGGTATGAAGCAATGCTGAGTCTTTTTTTTCTGTTTTAATGAGGCTTGTTTGGGCCATTAACTCGGATAATAACAAATAAAGACTAGCTTTTTGTTCTAACAAGTTGAGGTCATCTTTAAAGAGTGTTTTTGATAGAAGTATTTTTGCCTGGACAGATAGGTAGAAAATGGGATTTTCAAGGGAACGATTTTCGATCATCTTTTGAAAGGTCGGTACATAATCAGGTGAAAAAATACATATTTTAGCCCTTGATTGAGATACTGTCGAAATAGAGTGAATTTCGTTCGGTAATATTAGTAAATATTGTCCAGTGTGTAAATGAAAACTTCTTTCTTCAATCATCACTTCCATTTCGCCACCAACAACAAAGATTAATTCAAAACAACGGTGGAGATGGCTTGGAAAGTTTAAATTGCTGGAGTCATAGTTTGAAATGAAATCAAAATGGTGGGATTCATATAATAACATTGAGGTTCACCTTTTCCCAATAGGATAATTTTTGTCTAGGATTATATAAGTTTTATCTTGTTGTGTCAAACGAAAAAATGATACATTTACCAATATTAGACACACAGACATAGGCTTTGATCTATCTCTTGCGGGCATGCTCCCCTTTTTACTATTGTTACATTTGGTATCATCACTTTTCTTAATACTCACTAAAATGGGAAAGGTTTGTTTATCCTTCTATTTCTGTCCTTGTCTTTACATCTATCAAAAAAGGAGATTACTATGGAGAAACTCAGAATTGGAATGGTCGGCTATAAATTTATGGGCAAGGCGCACAGTCATGCATACCGAGATCTTCCCATGTTCTTCCCGAACATTGTTCATCCTGAAATGAAGGTCATTTGCGGCCGGGATGAAAGCGGTGTTTCAGCTGCCGCCAAACAATTTGGCTGGGAGGAGTATTCAACCGACTGGAAGACTTTATTGGAAAGAGACGATATTGATTTAATCGATATCAATGCCCCAAGTGATGCACATAAAGAAATCGCATTGGCTGCAGCAAAGGCAGGCAAGCATGTTTTTTGCGAAAAACCGTTAGCGCTTACATTAAAGGACTCTAGAGAAATGCTTGAAGTAGTTGAGGCTTGTGGGGTTAAACATATGGTTGGATTTAACTATCGCTTCGCTCCTGCTGTTATACTGGCAAAAAAGCTTTTAGATGAAGGTAAATTAGGTGAAATTTATCATTTCAGAGCTTGTTTTTTACAGGACTGGCTTGTTGATCCTAACTTTCCCCTTGCCTGGAGACTGCAGAAAGAAATTGCCGGTTCAGGATCACATGGAGACCTTGGCGCTCATCTGATTGATTTGGCTCATTACCTAATTGGCGATATAGAAGAGGTAATTGGGATGAGCAAAACCTTTATTAAAGAGCGGCCAATTCCTGCCCAAATGTCCGGTTTAACTGCAAAAGGCAGCAATAGCGAGGAAAAAGCAGCTGTTACGGTGGATGACGCTACCTTATTTCTAGCTCGTTTCGCCAATGGAGCATTAGGAAGCTTTGAAGCGACACGGTTTGCTGCAGGCCATCGCTGTACGAATACGTTTGAACTCAATGGAAGTAAAGGTAGTGTTATTTTCGACTTTGAGCGGATGAATGAGCTGCAAGTTTATTTTACTGATGATGATGAAGATGTACAGGGTTTCCGCCGCGTCTTAGCAACTGATCCAAGTCATGCTTTCGCTGAAAATTGGTGGCCGCCGGGACATACAATTGGCTATGAACACACGTTTATTCACGAAGTAGTAGAACTTATGGAAGCATTCCGTGAGAATCGTCAGCCTGTCCCAAACTTCCGTGATGGCGTCAAGTGCCAGCAAGTTTTGGAAGCGGTTGATTTATCAATTGAGAAACGCCAATGGATTCGAATTTCCGATGTTTAAAATACTGTTGAAGGTGTGTGGTTGAAAATGAATAAAAAGGCTTTGATTGTTTGGGGCGGGTGGGATGGCCATCAGCCTGAACAAGTTGCAGACATTTTTAAAGGAATCCTCGAAGAAGAAAATTTCCAAGTAGAAGTCTCCAATTCACTAGACTCTTATGCAGACAAGGAAAAGTTACAGTCATTAGACTTGATTGTTCCTCATTGGACAATGGGAGAAATCGAAAGAAAGTATGTCTTAAATATCTCTGAAGCAGTGGCTACAGGTGTCGGCTTAGCTGGATGCCATGGTGGAATGTGTGACTCTTTCCGAAATAATGTTGACTGGCAGTTTATGACGGGTGGAAATTGGGTCGCTCATCCTGGTAATGATGGCGTGGAATACACTATAAACATTAAGCATTCGTCTAGCCCGCTGTTAAAGGATATTTCTGATTTTAAAGTCGCTAGTGAGCAATATTACCTTCATTATGATCCAGCTGTAGAAGTGTTAGCAACTACCCGCTTTCCAATGTTTCACGGCCCTCATTCAGCCAACAAAGCAGTAGATATGCCTGTTGTCTGGACAAAACGCTGGGGCCACGGAAATGTATTTTATAATTCGTTAGGTCATCAGGCCAATATTGTTGCAATGCCGGAAGTCTCACTTATTATGCGCCGAGGATTTTTATGGGCCGCTGCTGGAAAGGCACTGGCCCATAAAGTAGATGAAGCTTCGTCTTTCGGAAATGTGCGTACCTATACTGGTATGGGAGACAGTCAATAAAAAAGCCTTTAGACTAAAATCTAGGAGGACCCTTATGAAAAAACTTAAAGTTGGCATCATTGGATGTGGAAATATTAGTTCTATTTATATGGAAAACTGTCCGAAATTCCCTCATCTCGAACTTGTCGCCTGTGCCGATTTAGATATACAGCGGGCCCATTCTCAAGCTGAAAAATTTAATATTCCCAAAGCCTGTTCTGTGATGGAACTGCTGAATGAGCCGGAGATTGACCTTGTGATCAATTTAACCATTCCAAAAGCACATGCCTCTGTCTGTATTCAAGCACTTAAAGCAGGCAAGCATGTTTATACGGAAAAACCGCTGGCAGTTACACGCGATGAAGGCAAACAAATTTTAGAAACAGCAAAAGAAAGAAATCTGCTTGTTGGCAGTGCGCCTGATACCTTCTTAGGTGCAGGAATTCAAACAGCCATCCATTTAATAGAGCAAGGTGAAATTGGTGTGCCTATCGGTGCATCTGCGTTTATGATTTGCCGCGGTCATGAACATTGGCATCCAGACCCAGCCTTCTATTATGACGTCGGCGGTGGACCAATGTTTGATATGGGACCATACTACTTAACAGCCTTGGTTGCCTTATTAGGACCAATTAAGCGAATTTCCGGCTTCACCCGGATCAGCTATCCTGAAAGAACAGTACTGAGCGAACCAAAAGCAGGTACTACGATCGACGTAAAGATTCCCACCCATATCTCAGGTGTTATAGATTTTGCTTCAGGGGTGATTGGAAATATCACCACAAGCTTCGATGCATTTGGCGGTACATCTCTTCCACCTATTGAAATATACGGCAGCGAAGGAACATTACTAGTTCCTGATCCAAACACATTTGGTGGACCTGTTAAGATTAGAAAACGTGACGAAATTGAATTTAAAGAGGTGCCTTTAGAATACGGTCACGCTCAAAACAGCAGAGGACTTGGCGTGGCAGATATGGCCCAAGCGATTATGGATGGTGGTCACTACCGGGCCAATGGCAAGTTAGCGTATCATGTGTTAGAAGCAATGCATGGCTTCCACGATTCCTCTGATAGCGGCAGACATTATATGATGGAAAGTACATGTAATCGTCCCGAGCCAGTCTCCATAAAAATACAGAGTAATTGAAAGTAATTAAAGGCTAAATTTTTACAAAGGCTGCCCTTTTTAAGGGCAGCCTTTGTTGTGTAATTCAATTGTCTTACAAAATGCCGATAGACAATATTAAAAAGGTATATCTCCCCTTCTTTATTAGAACCCCTTTTTGTATCTAATTAGTTCGTTCTTAATTCAACCTTCTCTAATTGAAGTCGACTTGTCAAAATAATACAGGAAAGTGTTAAAATAGCTGATAAAACATAAGCACCAAATAAATCTACTTTAAGCACAATAAATCCTGAGCTAGCACTGCCTAAAAGCATACCTGCCATCATTAGTGGCATAATAATCCCGTTTGTTCTGCCAATATAATCAGAAGCAACTTCTTTCATCATCATTGTACTAAATATTACTTGAAAAAAAGCAGCAGACAGTCCTGATAATATCCGCGCAGCTGCAGTTAAAAGTGGCCAGAATGACAAGATTTCAATAATGGTAATAAGAGAAAGAGCTATTATGGTTGTTGTTAAGACATATTTGCTATATTTCTCAACAAACGACGATAGTGTTACCGCAAGTCCTCCCCCAAGCAACATCCCGATTCCTTCTGCAGCAGCAAACCACTGAACACTTTCTTTAGGTAATCCTAACCTTTCCATGATTACGAACACATCTAATGGTTGAGTAATTCCAAAAGAAATACCAACAATAAAAAATAAGCAAGCAATATATTTCAAATTGTTATGCTTAAATACGTAAACTAGTCCCTCTTTTACGTCTATTAATGCTGATTTTCTTTCCTGTTTTGATTTATTTTTCTCTGTTTTCGGTAAAAACAATTGTAGTCCAGATGCTAAGGTGAAAATGGCAAACAATACCCAAATGGATGTTTCTAACCCTAATTGTGTATATATAAATGTTCCCAGCACCGGACCTAAAATAGTAAATATCGCCATTAAACTTTGGCTGATCCCTATAGCACTACCCACCAAATTCACTGGAATATGTTTTTTGTAAATGACTGCTGAAGATGGTTGTGAAAACTGACTAATAATTGCAGATATTACTGTCGCTGCAAAAACAGATTGCCAAACTCCATTAGATATTAGTATCAATAATAACAGCATAGAAAGAGCACTTAAAGCATCTCCATAGACCACAGTCTTTTTGGGGTTCCACCTATCAGCATATGTTCCGCCAATTAAAGAAAAGATAAATATAGGTAAATATTCTAATGTAGTTAGTAAAGAAACTGCTGTCGGATTATTATTCGTTCTTTCCATAATATAAAAAAGCAAAGCCATATTACGGGTCCAAATTCCAATTTGTTGTAATAGGTCTGCCCCCTGTACTATTAGAAATACTCTATTCTTAAGAAGTTCCTTCATTTATTTAACACCAATCCTTTTTATTTAGAAATGAAATTCACTTGACTGAGTGTTATTATAAAGTGTGGAGTAACTCCATAGTAAAGAGAGGATTCATAAAGATGATAAATAATCACATAAAAACATTTTCAACAGGAGAATTTGCAAATTTATTTGGTGTTAAAAAAGATACTTTGCTGTATTATAATAAAATCAACTTATTTAATCCGGCAGGTATACACTCAAATGGCTATCGTTATTACACTTTGCCGCAATTAGATACCTTTAGCGCAATCCAATCACTTCGTTCCGTTAACTTTCCAATCAATGATTTAAAATCTTATTTCGCATCACCTTCCGTTCCTAAATTAAATGAACTTGCTTCAAGACAAGTTGAAAATATTGAAAAGGAAATTAATAAACTTAAGGAGAATCAATTATTTCTTTCTCGATTAATTGAAGTAACAAATGAGTTGAAGAATGTAATTATTGGGGAGTTGATACTAAAAGAGCTTCCCGCAGAATCTGTTCTTTTCAGTTCATCGAAAAATATTGATTGGGAAGCCTCTGTGGAAGATTTATCGCATATTTATGATGAGTTTTTAAAAGAAGTAGGCGTTAATGGAGCAGCAGCATTTGGTTCTGTTCTTAATAAGAAAAATCTGTTAAGTGAAAACTTTCTACAAGCTGATTGTTTATTTTGTCGGATGGAAGGACCAGGAACTACTCAGAAACCTGCTGGCTTGTATGCTATCTATTATTATCAAGGATCATATGATAATATAAAAATCGCTTATTCTTACTTGTTAAAAGAAATAGCCTTCCGGAAATTAACTATAGATGGGGATGCATATGAAGAGTATCTACTTCATTCTTTGGTTTCAAAACAGGAAGAAGAATATATTACTAAAATAAGTATTAAAGTGAAACTTTAGGAAACAAAGACAACTTATGGACACCCATGCAATTGGTTTTTTCGATTATGAAAATGGAAGATTGGAGCTTAAGATTCAAGAATGAAAGCAATAATGTAAATTTAATAGAAGGACATAATTATCCGAATCTAATAATGCTGTCTTTGGCGGATTTTTATGGCCTTATAGCTCATTTTCTTATTTAACTTTGCTCAAGGTTAATGCCAAAGCAAAAAAAGAGCATTAATCCTTCATCGATTAACACTCGCTAAAGTAGGAAAATCCTTTTTATGTGCAATTATTCACAAGTTCATCTAAAAAAATGTAATATTTAACCTTTTATTACATCTATTAAGTAACTTCCCAAAAGAATAAGATTCTTACTTACTCCTTATCTAAGGTCAGTTGCCTTTATTTATTTTTCTATCATTATCCAATCTTCCACGAATATCCAATATGGCAATTATTGTATATAATATCCAATATACAGGATATATTAGTATATCCATCACAAAGCTGTTGACAAAAGAATTATTATCCGCAAAAAGCGATACTACTATAACCGCTATAATTATTATTAAAAGAAACTCCATAATTTTATTAGCTTTAGTATATTTACTGGTGTTATTTCTATATCGTTCTGCTAACGATTGTCTTTTTGACCATAAACTGACCATTATTGATTCACGAAGCCTTTATATTTCCAGCTCTTAACAGTGTATATTCGTCCATTTTTAGTATTGCCAGCTGAAATAGTACCCACAATAGCCATACTCCTTCCGGCCAAAACATAATTTTGAAAAGCCATATTTATTATATACCAGCACATTGAACCTGCAACACCAATTCCTTTAATTGTAGTTAAAGCCACTTTAGAAAGATTTAATTGTACATTTCCGTTTTTCTTCGCTCCAGTCCAAACAACTTTTGTAACCCCTGCACCTCTGGCCATTTTTTTAAGTTCAGCAGAAATTTCAATTCCTGAAGGCTCAGCTGCCTTAATAAACTCCTCATCAGTTATGAAACAAATAGTTTCATTACCATTTGTTTCAATACTTCCTCAGAATTATCTTCGTTAATAAAATCATCCATCACCCTATTATTAGAAGCTGTATCTATAGCTTCTCCGGTAACTCTCCAATAAAGGGGAGTGCACTTTCTTTTGCAATAGAAACATGCGGTAAAATACTCCCTGCTAACAAGATGGAAGTTAACATTACACCCCCTATGCGCTTTACATTAAATACTTTCATTGAATGACACTCCTTATCTAAATTAATTTAGAGTTTCAGCGAAAATATAACACATCTATACGGTTTTATTTTTGAACATTCTGTTAATTATAAAAAAAGCCCGATAGTACTATATAAAATTGATGTTAATCGACTAACTTCTATGACAATTTTGTGTAATGAGAAGGAATCTATCATGGAAAACAATTAGTAATTTTCTATCCCAATTTAATCACATATGAATTTAAGGGAATTAAAAAGGCATGAGTCCAATTAAAAATCGAACTCAAGCCCCAGTAAGCAGCCAATTGACATAGGAGTCACTTCGAATCACTTGCTAACGTTAATGAAGCTCCCCTACCAAATAAGTTATTATTTATATTTAATATTCCCAACAATGATTAGCTTATTTGGTATTCTTCGATTCCAGCACCAATACACCATAAGGCTTTAAAGTAACCCCACCACATACTTGATTACCTGTTAACATATTTCTAAACTCTTTTTTGACAACAATTTCTTGTGGTTTATCAGAATAGTTTAATAAGAATGTATAGTCATTCCCATCCTTTTGTCGAATAGCTAGCTCAATTTCTTCAGGCAGCTTAAATTTGTCTTGATAGCTATTAAGTTCAAATTCATTGATTAATAGGGAAGCCAAGTCTAAATTAAATACTCCACCATAATAATAACTACTACCTAATCCATCATTACGTTTGACTAAAGCTGGTTTTCCTTCAAAATGTGCGCCCGCGAATGTACTGATTACCTCTACATCTTCTTGTAGTTGCAGGACTTCGTTGAAATCATTCGCCTCAATATCATGTGCTCCTTTAAAGTTAATGCTCGGTACCTGTTCAAAAGGAGCAACTCTCGTAAACTCTTCTACTGTTATGCCCACCAAGTCAGCAAGATATCCTGGGAATTCCTTCATATATGTTTGACCCGTTTCATCTTTATAGCCTGAACGGCATCCGAAAATAATATTTCCGCCTTGCTGAACATATTCACTAAATAGATTAGCTTGTTGCTTGGTGACAATTGCGGCATGTGGATAAATTAATACTTTATATTTCTTTAAATCATCAACTGTAGTTTCTGAATGCAGGTTAAAGGCATCTACTGGGATATGATTATATTGAAAAGCTTTAATCCATGCATCCTTACTTTTAGTAGCATATGGCCCATGCCATTGATCAAACTCTCCATCCCATTCATTATCATAATTCGAAATTAAAGCAGCTTCTGCTTGATAAGAGGAACCTGCTATCTTCTCCCCAATTTGCTGCACCTCGCTGCTGACCTGTTCAACCTCTTTTACACGGCGGTTTGGTTGATTATGATAGTCATTGATTCCATGCCAATATATTTCCGTTCCTTTTGTAGCCGTTCTCCATCTAAAATACATCACCATATCTGCACCATGAGCGATAGATTGATAAGTCCAAAGTCTTAGCTGACCTGGCTTTGGAGAGGGCTGTTCAAGTCTCGTTGTCCATCCACCAGAACCAGATTGTTGTTCAAAAATAGCATAGTTTGGTGAAATACTTCTTACAACACTTAAATTCCAGCTCCATTTTCTGTCTCGCAACGGCTTTTCTGAGTGGTCTTCGATTACCCTTCCGAAGTTTGGATAAGAATCATAGGCATAGAAATCAAGTATTTCATTTGTCATTCTATGATTATCTATATGCTTGAACATACCGTTCGTTGTAATCCAATGATTCGGTGCATGTTTACGTAAAATGTCTGCTTGTAATGCAGCATAAGATATGGCACTGTCAGAAATAAACCGTTTTTCATCCAGCATATGATGAGGGTTAGGTGAATTCGGCACAGTTTTACGAGTTAAATAAACTTGATTCCAGCTCGTATATGTTTGGTTCCAAAATACTGTTCCCCAGGCACTATTTAAGTTATCCAGTGTTTTATACTTCTCTTTTGCCCATTTTCTAAACGCATGGTGATCTGCTTCTGAATAAAACACATCAATTTCACAATTTAACTCGTTATCGATTTGCCATCCTACGATCGCTGGGTTGCTGCCGTAATGTTGAGCCATTTGGGTAACAATTATCGATGATAGCTTTCGATAATTTTCCGAGTTGTAATTATAGTGGCGTCGTGCACCATGTTGATAGGAAATACCGTCTTGAGCAACATTTAGTACGTCAGGATACTTCTCAGTTAGCCAAGCTGGAGGGGTTGCTGTTGGTGTTCCCATAATGACACTTAATCCAAATTCATGAGCCTTAGCTACTGCTCGATCAAATAAATCAAAGGAAAAAGTCCCTTCTTCCGGTTCAAATATTGTCCAAGCAAATTCCCCCATACGAACATAAGTGATACCTAGGTCTTTCATGCGCTTAAAATCGTCCTCCCATAGGTCCTCTGACCAATGCTCCGGATAGTAGCATACACCAAGCTTTAATTTATTTTCTACTAATCTTTTCTCCATATTTATTCCTCCATAGATTTAATTTTATCTTACATAAAATCATAACTCCTTCTATTCCTTAATAGACCCTCCAAGAATCCCCGATACAAAGTGCTTTTGAAGAAGGAGGAAAACTATCATAATTGGAAGTACAGAAATAGTTGTGCCTAACATCAATTGTCCATAATCGATAGAATTAAGTCCTGCAAGGGTAGATAACGCAACAGGCAGTGTATAGTTTTCTTGTGTTGTCATGACAATTAATGGCCACATAAAATTATTCCATTGGTGTGTAAACAAGAAAATACTGACTGCAGCCAAAGTAGGCTTCATGGTTGGTAACACTATTCTAAAAAATATATACAATTCCCCTGCCCCATCTATCCTAGCTGCTTCTAACAATGAATCTGGAATACCCTTCATATTTTGCCTTATCAAAAAAATGGCAAAAGGATAGCAAATTTGTGGTAATAGAACAGCTCGGTAGGTGTTAATCCAATCTAATGAACCAAATACTTGGAATAATGGAATGATTGTTGCTTGATATGGAATCATCATCGCAAGCAGGAAGGATGCAAAAATCAGATTATTTCCTTTAAATTTATATTTAGCAAAAGCATATCCTGCTGTCGAACAGACTAATAAACTCATAAGTACATAAATAATGGAAATGACAGATGAATTAAGAACTGCTTGAACAATATCAATTGATTCACTTAAGTTTTTATAGTTCTCAAATAAATAATCTCCTGGCACCAGTTTAGGTGGAAAGGATAACACGTCCCCAGATGGGTTAGTAGCTCCTACCACCATCCAATAAAAAGGAGCTAGAGATATGACAACCCCTATTAGTAGAAAAATGTGTAAAGAAGTTTTTTTCAGCAATTTATGATTTCCCATTAGTCATCCCTCACTACTTTAAATTGAATCCAAGAAAAGAATGCAATAAATATTACAATGACATAAGCAATCGCAGAAGCATACCCAAAGTCAAAGTAACCAAAGGCCTGGTTGTATAAGTAGTAGGTTAAAGTAAGTGTTGCATTGTTTGGTCCACCGCTTGTTAAATTATAAGGTTCATCAAACAATTGGAATGATCCAATTGTGGAGAGGATGAAAGTAAATAATAATACTGGCTTTAATTGTGGAATCGTTATCGTAAAAAATTTACGAATGGAGCCTGCTCCATCAATACTAGCCGCTTCATAAAGACTGTGGGGGATACTTTGCAGCCCTGCGAGAAGAATGACCATATTATACCCCGTCCATCTCCAGGTGGTTACGACGATTAAGGAAACCCTTGCCCAAAATGGATCTGTTAACCAACCAACCTTCTCCACCCCAATAGAGGATAATAAATAATTGATTAATCCATAATCTGTATTTAACATAAGAACAAATATGACAGACGCTGCAACTAACGAAGTAACAGCTGGAGTGAAAAAGGCTACTCTGTAAAAGCCTTTCATTTTTAGTAATGTTGAATTAAGGAAAACAGCTAATATAACTGCTATAAGCAACATAATTGGAACTTGGACGATTAAAATAATGAATGTATTTCCCAAAGCTTTATAAAATAGCGGGTCACTAAACAGTCTAGTGTAATTTGCCAAACCAGAAAATGTAAACTCCCCCATAACCTTTGTCTTAAAGCTCAGTAAGAAGGAAGCGATAATTGGATAAACGGTAAAAGCTAAAAACAGCAGAAGAGCTGGCCCAATAAAGAAATAGGGTGTACTTTTAGCGGTAAGCAGCTTTTTCTTCTTTTTAGGCTGTATAACGGCTTCCGACTCCTCTTTTAAAGAACGACCTGTTTGCAATATCATCACTCCTCCATATAGTTAGAATTAGACTAGGAGGACTAGTCCGCCTAGTCTATTAGCTTTTTTATTCTGAGACTTCTATTCCTATTTGCTGCTTCGATTGTTTTTCCCCATCAATTAACATTTGCTTCGCCGCTTTATCTTCTAGTAAAAACGCTTGAAATTCACTTGTCATGATTGATCTAACCTCTAGTTCAGCTGGAGCATGGTTAATCGGTTGAATGTCTGCTACTGTATCTGAAAAATTCTTAAAGAATGGTTTATTGTTAAAATACTCTTGGTTTTCCGTTAGGATCGGACTATCATATGCTTCTAATAAGGATGGGAATAACCCCCTATTTGTTAATCCTAGAATTTGCGAATCCACATCAGTTGTGGCAAATTCTGCAAACACGTAAGCAGCTACTTTATTCTCAGACGAACTTGGGATCGCTAAAGCAGATCCTCCATCATTTGCAGCCCTAACTCCACCTTCTTCAACAGCTGGAAGTCTAAACATATCCCACTTACCTGCTAATTCGGGCATCTGTTCTAGCATAGTTCCGCTCCACCATACAGCCCCTGGATGTGACGCAACCTCACTGTTTTTCATCGCAGCTACTTGACCATCCCAGTTAGTTGTATACGTAATAATCCCTGCATCCTTCATCTTTTGGATGATAGCAGCGGCCTTCTCTGCTTCAGGTGAAGTAAGATCTAATTTTCCATCTTCCGTAAAATAATATTTACCTTGTTGTTGCAGCATAATCCGCAAAAGCGCCTCACTATCAGTCCCTAAAAATGCCTTGCCTGTATGGGCAACTACTTTCTTACCAGCTTCGATATAGTCATCCCATGTTTCGATACTTTCAGGATCTATCCCTACCTCCTCGAAAATATCTCTGCGATAAATTACGCCTACTGGACCCAAGTCTCTTGGTGCAGCGATAATGTTACCGTCTTGGTCCTTCAAACCTTCCACCTTAGAGGTCGAAAACTTATCTTCATGTTCGCTATAACCTAGCTTACTAAGATTTGTGAAAGCATCAGGAAATTTATTAGTAAATGAATGAACACGATTATTTTCAACCTGGACTAAATCAGGTAAACCACTACCACCACTTGATAATCCAGCACTTAGTTTTTGATACACTTGGTCTACCCCTAGATTTTCGACTGTTACTTTTACATTTGGATAAATCTTATTAAACGCAGGTGTTACATCTTTTTCTAAGTAATTGGCTTCTAGCGCCCATGCCCATACAGTAACTTCCCCTTTTACATCCTCTGGGTTTTCTGGAATGGTCAGATCTTCGGAATTTGATGCACTATTACTACAGGCACCTAGTATTAAAGACATCATCATGAAAAAACTAATAAACCAATACTTTCTCACTTGTCACTCACTCCCCTTAATGTTTAGAACATAATACCCTTGTAATGGATGCGTTTTCATTTTAAAATAATCAGCATTACAAGGAGGATTAGTTAGAATTATATATTTATTCAGAACATTTTTATGGTAGATTTTCCACTAAAATGGTACTTAATCATTTTTAAAAATATATTTTTTTACCTTTTCCTTTCAAGTGGCTTACTTTTCCATGTCCGTTCTTAAAGGATACCTTACGTTCTCTCCGAATTTCTCTTTCATATCCTCCCTAGTTTGAGCAACCTGTTTTTAACCGTAAAACTGTGCTTTAACAAATTTCACTATAAATAGTTAAGGGGGATTTTATAATGGATCATACATTCAGAGAAATTGGTTTGGAATTTGGCTGCAATTTAATTAATGAGACAACGAGTATCCCAATCTCAGTCCTAGACAAACAAGGTAAATTAATACTCAATCATTCATCTAACCTACCTCATAATCCAATGTTTTCTTCCTATGAGGAGCATTTAAAAAGCATCAATCTATCAGAAAAAGAGAAAACACTTCCAATCATGTGTTCAACTATATTTCAGGAACAGTTTGTTCTAATTCCTATTGTTGAAAACCATACGTACATCGGGACAATTTTCTTAGGCCCAACGGTATTCGCAAATCCTTCAGAAGCAATGTTAACCAACATATTTTATGCAAATGATTTAGGTGAACTCACCCCAAAAGTAAAAGACTATTTTTATTCCTTGCCTGTAATAAGTAGATGGAGGTTAATTAAATCAAGTATTCTTCTTTCTTATGTTTTATTTAAAGAAAAATTTGACATGAACGACATTACGGAAAAAAATCTCTATTCAATAGATAATTTCCATCAACACCAAGTATCAGACAAAAGCATTTCAGATTTACGTCAAAACTCCTCCTTTCATCATGACCCTGCTGCCGAAAAGAAATTATATCAATATATTACGGATGGAAATAAAGAAGATCTAATCATCTATTATAAAGCCTTTCATCAAAGATCCGATTTTGAATTTGGAGTATTGTCAAAGCAGTGTGAAATAAGAAGTCATAAGAACTTAAAAATAGCAGGGATTACGCTGGCTACTCGAGCGGCAATTGCTGGTGGTTTAAATCCTGAAATTGCTTATACTTTAGGAGATAAGTATATTCAGGATATTGAGGAACTTCATACGATTAAAGAGGTTGAGACACTTACTGAAAGTGCCTATTTGGACTTTGCTGAAAGAGTATATAAAGGTAAAAGACAGCAAAGCTCCAAAACAATAAGTGATTGCAAGCATTACATATTTAAATATATATACGAAAATATTTCTCTCGCTGTCCTTGCTGACTATGTCTCCATGAATCCAAAATATCTTTCAAACTTATTTAAAAAAGAGGTTGGGATTTCAGTTACGGAATATATTCAGCAATCTAAAATTGATGAAGCCATAAAATTAATGATATTTTCTAATTACTCTTTATCAGAAATATATACCCTGCTTAATTTTACCGATCAAAGCTATTTCACTAAGGTGTTCAAAAAGTTTACAGGTTTTACACCAAAGCAATACATGAAAAATAACATCGGAAAGGAGAAAAATCTTAATTTCTGATTCAAATTAGCATTCTCTCTTTTAATATTGCGGATCATTCATAGAGATACATAATGTCTCTTAAGAACTGGATTTTTTTCTGTAGCGGCAGTGACATACAGCAATAAATTAATCAAAAAAACTTTGTACGGAAGCGATAAAAGCTTTAAAAAAACAACCGTCTAACCCCCTATATATCAAGGATTAGACGGTTTTGCTGCCAAATTTACTTAAGCGTTAAATGATAAAAGATAACACCTTCCCTCAATTTGGACTTTTTTATCTTTTTAAATTGATTTCGCTTTAGATAGTTACACTTCCTGCTAGACGAATATCACTTGAAGAGCTGCCTACATATATAGCTACTTCTCCTGAAGGAAAGATCCATTTGTTTTTCTTTTCATCATAATAAGAGAAGGCTTTTGAATCGAGTTTCATTCTTACTTTCTTTTCGTTCCCAGGCTTTAGTTCAATTTTTTTAAATCCTGCTAATTGTTTGGGAGATGTCTCTATGTTAGCAGGAAGTTTACCAATGTATACTTGTACTACTTCAGAGCCAGTCACCCTACCTGTATTTATTATATTGAAAGTAACTTCAACCATTGGATCAGTGGATTCTGACGAATTTTTAACCTTTGTTTTTAAATTTTCATAATCGAATTTAGTGTAGGATAAACCATGTCCAAAGGAGAAAGCTGCTTTAATGCCAGCTTGTTCATAGCCACGATAACCGACAAATATATCTTCTGTATATTTTATAACTTTATTAATTCCAGGATATTGTTCTTCCGTAGAAACAGGTGTTGAGTCTTCATCGACAGGAAATGTGACTGGCAGCTTTCCAGAAGGATTAACATCTCCGAATAATACATCAGCTATAGCATTTCCTTGTTCCTGACCTGGATACCATGCTTGTACAATAGAAGCGACCTTATCTTTCCAGTCACCCATCTTTACAGCAATCCCACTTTCATTAACAACCACGACATTTCTATTTACCTTTGCGACTTCTTTAATTAATTGTGATTGGTTATTAGGCAGTTCCATATCTGACCGATCTATGTAACCTTCGCTATCATACGTTCTTGTTACAATAACCGCTACATCTGATTTTTCCGCTAAGTTAACGGCACGCTTGATATTTTTGTCAATAATTTTGTCTGAAGCTTTCCATCCAAAGCGTAATTGTCCGCCATTCTTATATCCAGGAGCCTCTTTGTAGTCTGTTTTATACTCTATTTTCAAATTATGATTTCTGTTTGCTTCCAAAGAAATTGTCTGTTGTACTGTTTTCAGTTCTTCACCAGCATTATCAATCACTAACTTTCCATCAATATACACTTTACTCGATCCATAACTTGTCGTAGATAAGGTGTATTTATCTGTTTTCGGTACATTTATTACACCGGTATATCTTGCAGACATCTTGCCATTTAAGCTAGTTGGCAGTTTGTCTAACTTAGTTGATTGTGCGTTAAAACCTTTATAATTATAGAAACCAAGATTTAAGCTAACTTGTTTAGCGGTATGTTTAAATTCTGGATTTCCTTCCATATTCTCATTCGACCAGTATTCAGCTGTTAAACCATTCTCTTTTGAACCTGCAGCTGGCAATAAGAAAGAAGAAGGAACTGCATCAGGCCCAGGAAAAATATCACCGGTATTAACTGGATCTGTCCCTGCCTCATATTCAACTTGTACATTTGCTCCTGCACGTCTCTTTATACCCTCTAGCGGACTTACTGTATAAGTAGGATTAACAAGAGAACTCCCTCCGCCAGCTGCTGAAGCATTATCCGCGTCAGGTCCAATGACCGCAATTGACTTCAGCTTTTGTGTATTTAATGGTAAAACATCCTTCTTATTTTGCAACAATACCATTGTCTCAGCAGCGATTTTACGAGCTATTTCCCCATGGGCTTTTATATCAATTGGATTGTTCTGCGTGGGGTTATCAAATAAACCTTTTTTAAACATTTGGTAAAGAATTCGATAAGCACTTTGATTAATTGTCTCTTTTTTTACTTTCCCTTCATATACAGCCTGTAGAAGCTTATTTCCCCATACTCCAGAAGGCTCTCCCGGTGTTTCTAAATCAAGTCCGGCATTAATAGAATCAACTGTGCTGTTATTAGCTCCGTAGTCACTCATGACAAATCCTTGATAGTTTAAGCGTTCTCTAAGTAGACCTGCTAGTAAATCAACATTATTGCAAGCATGAATACCATTGACCTTATTATATGAACACATGACACTTCCTAAATCAGCATTTTCAATGATGCTTGCAAATGGTCTTGCATAGATTTCATTTATTGCTCGCGCACTTGCTTGAGAGTCAATCGTAAAGCGGTCTTTCTCTTGATTATTCAATAAATAATGCTTGGCTGTCGCCAAAACACTATTACTTTGAAGAGCATTCACATAGCTTGTTGCCATTTGTCCTTGCAAATATGGATCTTCACCGAAAGATTCAAAGTTTCTTGCGCCGAAAGGAATGCGGGCAATGTCAAGTCCAGGACCAAGCATAACATTATGCGTCGTATTAAAAGCTTCATTCCCAATCAGGTTTCCATATTCTTTTGCAGTCTCTATATTCCATGTTGCTGCAAGGCTTATTGCAGAAGGCAAGGCAGTTGATTGTCTATTTTGAATTTCAGGATTAGCTATGCGGACTCCAACTGGTCCATCTGCCATTTGTAAGGCTGGTATGCCGTATTTTGCTAATCCCTGATTATAAAATCCGTAATCACTGTTGACGTTTCCGGTAATAAAGTCTACCTTATCCTCCAATGACATTTTTCCGACTAAAGTACGAGCTCTTTCTTCAGCAGAAAGACCTTTGTTCATCCACGGAAACTCTTTGGCAAATGCATTTAAAGGTAATGTTGAAAGACTAAGAATCATCGCGAAAAGAATCATGACTTTCATCAACTTGCGTCTCACTACTGAAAAATCGGCCATTATCCCACTCCTTTTTATTATTTTTAGTAATTTCAACGTTCTTCTCCTATATAACTATGATTTTCTAGATCTAATGCCTTATAGTCCTAAGAGCAGAATTTTGTAGTAATGAATAGGCTACATTATTCATCATTCCAAATCATCGAATCTGAGATAATTTCCCCTAAAATATAGAAAATAATAACATTCCAATAAAATAAAAAAATCGTACATTTTGGCTATAAAATGTACGATAAGAAAATTATTCAACTAATATTAAATTCAATCTAAACTCATCATCGCTTATTGACGGTTGAGTTTATACAGAGTTCATTCATTTCTCTGAACAGGGATTCTTAATGATTTATTATCATTTCCAAGTGCAGCTATGGTATGATTAAGGAGTTATTATCCAACTTTCCTTCGTTAAAAAATTTCTCCAAAGTGGAAATAGCTTTCTGTTCATCTTTTCCATTGGCAACTAAAATTATTTCGTCTTTCTCCAAAACATTTAAATTCATAATATCCATTAAATCAATCCCACTAGTAACTCCCTTATAAATAATATGTATTTTACAATCAAACAAAGAAGCAATTGCAACAAAATAACATGTGTTTCTTGCCTGTAGTCCTCTTGGAAGATTAACAATAACCTGACTTCTCAACATAATCTGCACCTCAAACACAAATTAATTTTGAGTATTCCTTTCAACTAATCAAATATCTTTTATCCCTTATCAAGTGGGACTTTCATCATTAGCAACTTATTAAACGAATTAAAAAAGTGAAATTATTCATTTTAAAAATCAATTATTTATGTATTTTTGACTTAACATAAATCATATGGAATTAAAACTATTTCCTTTAATAACGAATTTAGCTTGTTTATAATGATATATTGCTTTTGAGTAACAGAATGGCTGCCCACTTGTAAGATGGTAAATGATTTCTTTACACAGCTTTGGATCCCCTAATTTCAATCCAAAAAAACTTGCTTCTTCAGAGTTCAGTTTATCCAAATTTATATAAATATCAGGAAATCCTATTTTTAATCCTAAGACGTCTTTCAAATAATTATTAATTGAATTAGAAACTATTTCTTTGTCCAGATAAGAAATAATATCCTTATTATAAAACACTTGTTCCGTGCATAACACTTGCTTTTCCATATAATGAACTAACTTTACGGAATATACTTTTGAGTATTTGTCTATATCAAGAGCATCTGCAACCTCTGGTAATGCACTTACTATTTCCATGCCGACTACTTTTTGCAAAGCAGGAGAACTATTATGATTAACTTGTTGAAATTTCTGGGATGGCAATAGATTAAAATAACCTTGTCTGCTTTGGCCTCTTACAAAAATCCCACTTCCTCTCACCAAAAAAACAATTCCTTTGTCCTCCAACAGTTTAAGTGCTTTTATAATAGTACTTTTGCTAACCTTATAGTGACTTATTAACGTTTCAATTATAGGTAACTTGTCTCCTTGTTGTAATGCATTTTCTGTAATATACCTTTCCATTTCCAAAGCAATATACTGATATTTCAACATTATGATCCTCGCTTTTACAACGATGTAATATTATATAATGCAGATTTTTTTTATGTGAGTGGGAAAATTTTTTTCGCCACTCACTGCTCACTCGTTTTACCTAGCTTATCTTACACTACCTTAAGCTTGCTTCCTCATCTAAGTCTTGTTGTGTTATTTTTCTGTCCTTATAGTAGTATTCCATATCATGTTCATTTATTGTTCGCATTACTTTGCAAGGATTACCAACAGCAACTGAGTTAGCTGGAATATCTTTTGTCACTACGCTTCCAGCCCCTATAACACTGTTTTCACCAATGGTTACCCCTGGACATATGATACTTCCTGCTCCAATCCAACAGTTATCTTCGATTTTTACTGGTTCAGCATACATATACTCTCTGTAATTAGGATTGATTGGATGGCCAACAGTAGCAATTGTTACGGCCGGACCAAACAATACTTTTTTTCCAATGATAATTTTCGTGTCATCAACAAAATTACAATTAAAATTAATGTAAGTACCTTCTCCAATTTCAATATTTGTGCCATAGCAAAAATAAAATGGTGGTTCAATCCATGCTTTAGTTTCCTTACCGAATATTTCTGCCATTATTTGAACTCGGTCTGCTAATGCATCTGGTCTTGTTGCATTAAATTCCATCATTCTTCTTTTAGCTTGCATCCTATCTTCTGGTAATCCTTCACAATAATCAGTAAATAACTTTCCTGAATGGATTCTTTCTCTCATTGTCATATGTCATTTCTCCTTTTCATTCTATTATTCATTATGATGCCACATCTCTTGTAATATTTTTAACCCATCTATATTGACTATAACGATATACAGCCAACGGCAGCTTGAGAATTTCATCTAAATTGAGTACCGCATACAGTAATATAGGGTGTAAATTCCACACAAATGCACTCAAATAGCCTAATGGCAATACTATAATCCACATTACAACAATATCACACCAAAGCCCAAATTTCGCATCTCCTCCAGCTGGAAAAAAACCCCCAATGATTGTTGAATTAATGGACTTACCAATACAATAGTAAGCGCATACATATAACATTCCATCTAAGTATGATTGGGCATTAACGTTTAGGTCTACAATAAGGAACACCAATGGCTTTATCACCAATATAGTCCCGCCTGCTACAATACCTAAAAGCAATGCATATAAATTGATTCTTTTGGATGCTTTTATTGCCATCACTGTGTCATTGCTTCCTAAATATTTTCCAATAAGCACAGCACCTCCGCTAGAGATACCTGCACAAAACACAACTGCTAAGTTTCTAACTACGGTTGCGATAGAGTTTGCCGCAACCATATCAGCACTTACATGTCCGATTATGGATGTAGCAACTGTTAAGCCACCGCCCCATACAAAATAATTAGCTTGTATAGGAATTGTATATTTTAGAAAGTCTTTACGTAACTGACGATTAATCTTATCTTTTAATGGTAGGTGAAATTTAACTTGGCTGTATCTGATTGAATGAATGATACAACATCCAAGCTCTACGAACTTAGCACATACAGTTGCCGCAGCTACCCCTGTAATGGCCTTTTCCGGCATACCCGGAAAGAATACATAAACACAAAGTGCATTTAAGCCGATATTAAGAAAAAGACAAATGGAACTAATCCATGCACTGAATCGTGCGTTCTCCATACTTTTTATCACGCTAAAATAAACCTGAGATAGTCCCATTGCGATATACGAAAACGACACAGTACGCAAAAAGATCTTTCCATAGTAAATTAACTCCGTATCATTTGTAAGTAATCGCATTAGCACTTCGGGAAAGCAAAACGAAAACACAAAAAATATTATCGATATACTCAGTGAAAAAATACTAGTAATGCTAAATACCCGTTGAATTACATTTACGTCATTCCTTCCCCAATATTGAGCCGTGAGTATACCTGCTCCAGTTGAAATACCCATATAAAATAGCGACAATACAAAAGTTACTTGTCCCGCAAGTGATACGGCAGACATTACAGATTGATTAATGACACCAAGCATTATAACATCTACCGCAATGGCAGCTGCTGAAATTAAATTTTGAAATGCTATTGGTAATACTAACGAAAACAAGGAACGATTAAGGGTACGATTAAATTCACTATTTGATTTCTTTTCTTGTTTTGACACTTCACACCCCGTCTTTCTTATTTTAAATATAAATAAATTGTATATGTTTACATAGATTACTTCCATCAAAATCAAATATCATTCTTTCGAAATCGTGTATTTCATAAGAATGGTCCCTTATATTTCTACTTAGGTCTTGTACATAAAATGTATAAAAATAGTGTTTGAGACAAAACAATATATAACCTATCTAAACACGAATAATGTAATTTCAGCTAAATTTGGGATATGGCTTTAAAATTAGTTCATTTCATAACGCTCCCATCCATTCTACTAAGATTTTTAATTATTGTATTAACACCGAATACACAAAAAACCGAACTAATTATCAAAAACGATAAAATAGTTCGGTTTTTATGCAGATTTACATACTTATAACTCAGCCTCATTCTTACTTCTGAATTAGATGTGACAAAATACATTAGAACATTTTAAATTATAACTTTAGTAAATAGAACTAGGATTGGCTATTGTAATTTGCTTTCGATAATCCTGTGGCCCATAGCCCATTTTCTTACGGAAAGTATAGGAAAAATAACTTCCACTTTGAAAACCACACGCAATTGCAATTTCACTGATAGATCTATTTGTTTCTTTTAGCATTTCGCAACTTTTTTGAATTCGATAGCCTATTAGATAATTATTGGGAGTTTGTTCAATATATTTACTAAATAAATTACAGCATATACTTCTACAAACATTGCCAGCAAACGCAATGTCATCCAGTGTTATTTTTTCTTCATAATGTTCATGAATAAAATTTGTCATTTTCCAGACTGTCCCCCAGGAATTGTCATCAACATGGTTCCTAGGGACTTTTTGTATATGGTCTCCTATATTTGCACAAAGAGACATAACTTGTGCATTTAAACGAAGTGGATTTGCGTTTTCATGCATTTCTTCATATATTTCATTTAATTTCGTCAGTGCTTCTTGTTGCCATTGAACTTGTTCATTCAATAATATATAGTCTTCAGTAGATAATCCGAATTTTTCCTCGAGGTAGACTTTTCCTACTTGAGTGTGCTCACCAAGCAATATAGGATGAATAACTACAACAATAAAGTGGCAATCATTCATATTGTTAGAATAACCATAATGCATACGCTTACTATTTACAAAAATACCATTTCCCTTTTCAATACTAACCGTATGACCATTCACAAAATATTCCATAGAACCTTCAAGTACTAAAATAAATTCTAAATCGGAATGCCAATGACTTGGTGCAACATATTTATCAAAGTAAAGTAATCTTCCTTTTCGCACATATAAAGGGAAATCAGGTATATTATAGTTTACTCGTTCAGATGAATCCGAAAATATTTCCAATACTGAATTCATGATTGCCTCCAAAGAAAATACGATTTTGATAATATTAAACCCAATTTTGATGGAAAACGCAAGTATAAATAATATAATATTGCTATTGAAAGAGAACTGATAAAGAGATAATAAATATAAGATATTATAAATAATACTTATACGGTAAATTCAAGGGAGGATTCAATTGTGAATGATATTAAAGTAATTATTATGGATGTGGATGGTACATTAACGAATAATGAAAAAGCGATATCTGCAGAAACAAAAGAGGTTTTACTAAAGGCACAAAAAGCTGGAGCAATCTTAGTTCTTGCTTCTGGTAGACCAACATCTGGATTAATGGATTTTGCGAAAGAATTAGAAATGGAAAAGCATCATGGACTTTTAGTTTCTTTTAACGGTTCTAAAGTCGTGGATTGTGAAACCAATGAAGTATTATTTAATGAAACAATGACTGTTGAACAAGGTCAAGCCGTGCTTGAGCATATGAAAAAATTTGAAGTAATTCCTATGATTGATAAAGATAACTATATGTATGTAACTGATGTCTTCAATAATGAAATAAAGTATAATGGTAATGATATTAACATAATGAAATACGAATCCCGTGGTGGTAAATATAAACTATGTGAAGTAGATGATTTGGCGGCATTTGCTGATTATCCACTAAATAAAATCCTAACTGCAGGATCTGATGATTATCTTCAGAAACATTACAAAGAGATGATGGAGCCTTTCAAAGATACGTTAAATTGTGTGTTTACAGCTCCCTTTTACTTTGAATTTACTGCTCAAGGAATTGATAAAGCAAAAGCATTAGATACAGTGCTAATTCCTAGAGGATACAAAAAAGAAGAGATGATTGCTTTCGGAGATGGACATAATGACGCTACTATGGTCGAATATGCTGGTATCGGAGTTGCGATGGCTAATGCCGTAGACGATTTAAAAGCTGTAGCTGATGAAGTTACGCGTTCAAATGAAGAAGACGGAATTGCTTATACATTAAATAAATATTTTAAATAAAACTAGATAAGTAACATAACTACAATTTATATTTAGGCAACTTTTATGATCTGTGTTTCGGATTCTACTGGACACAGATTTTGAAAGTTGCCTTCATTCATTTGGGCTTGTAAAAATCATATAAGTAATTTCTAAAACTGCTTTTAACTAGCCTACTACTGTATATGCTTTAAGAATAGCCTTTTCACCATCATTTGGAATATTGGAGATGATATAGTTTAATTAAGCTTTGAATAAAAACAGAACCCTCACATAGGAATATACCCTTTAGACAGATATACAAATATTGCTACGGGAAAAATACTAAATATCATAATTAAATTACTTAAAGCAACCCATTTTTTTGCTGAGAGTATTCCTAGGATCATTCCAACAGGGTTAATGATTAAAGTAAGCAATCCATAAGGTTCCTGAATTTTAAAAGCTAAATATGGCATCCATGAAACTATTCCACAAAGTAATAAGGTGATGGATAGCCAAAAGTATAATGGTCTTCTGGTAGTGACATGATTCATTAATCTCACTCTTTCCATTGCCTTTTTATACTTATCATAACATTATTACCAAATAAAGTAATTAAACTTATCTCCCTCCTAAACAAACATTTTTCTCTTAAACACAGACTTTCATGCAATAAGTTAGCGTTAACTCTCCATATAAGCATTAATCCTCTTTAGATTGATTAATTCACAAAGAAAAACCGTCTAACCCCATTTATACCAGTGGATTCGACGGTCGCCCTTACATTAACGTATTCTTTATTTTTTAACCAATAATTCATATCCAAAAAACTGGATATTTCCTGTTGCTTCTTAAATTATTAATAACTAATGCTAACAGTACAATTACAATAGATCCTGTTACTACTGGTGTAAATAGATATTCCCATGAATAAGAGCCGAGTATTATTATTATTGGATCTGCTCCAGCGGGAGGATGGGTTGTTTTCGTTAACATCATTAAACCGATAGCTAACCCAACTCCCAAAGCCAATGACCATGGTTCATTACCAAATAAATGATAAATAATTAATCCTATTAAAGTGGAAATGAAATGGCCCCCTATAATATTTCTAGGCTGTGATAATGGTGAATTCCAGAGTCCGAATGCTAATACACAACTTGCACCAAATGAAGCTATTAGCAAAGGAGTATAGGTAAAACGTGTTAATAAACCGAGAATAAAAATGGTTATAGCCCCACCCATAAATCCTGTTATAATATCATTTATATTTACTTTCAGAGGGCTCTTTTCTCCTCCCCCTTTCATTTTCATTAAATAGGAAGTATTTTCATCATTATGTTCCTTTTTTGCAAGATTTCCTTCTGTAATCAAAAGATGTCTGCCTCCTTGTTAAAAAACTATCCTAAATATATTACACTACTTCTTATCTTTAGTGAATCCCATTACTTCTTAATTTGCATGTCATGTTTATAACAATAGAACATTTAAAAGTTGCAAAGAACCCTTCATTTTCCCTCGATAGTTTTAACGAAACACTATACAAAACATATATACTAACAAGTTATGTAATCAAAAAAAACAAAAAGACATCTGTAAGCTTACAAGAACCGATGCCTTTTTGTTTTCGTATAAACTTATACTTGATATGTTAATCACATCATTAAAAACAGTAATAAAGGAACTGCCCTCTCATCTTATCTTGCTGTTTTCATCCAATGCTTTTGTAGGTTAACCAATCCAGGTATAACAAATTAATCTGATTAGCATTAATCAATGAACATACTGGAATTATCTTATATAGTTTCAGATTTTTTTCTACTCATAAGGAGTAAAAAGCTTTAAAGAAATATGAGAAATACCAAAGCTGACTGTTGAAAAACCAATCATAAAAAAGAAGAAAGAAACAAAGATTAACCAAAAAGGATCTAATGACATTATTGCTGCTACAGCAATTATAAGGATTAGCAAACCAGCTGTTATTTTAGGATTTAATGAAGAAACCTGTAATACGACACGAAAGCTACCTAGCAATGAATTCTCATAACGTGCACTGTACGGAAAAATAAAGATGCAAAATACTACAAAGGTAATTAACGCTAAGAGAATACCAACACCTACAATAACAAAGGATATAATCGGGAGAATTGGTAACAGCCTTATCGCAACAACTAACAAAACTCCATAAATAATCAAAATCAGCTCAATTGTAGTTCCACGAAGAAAGTTGTCTTTCCACTCCTGCAAATAAGTTTTTGTTGGAAAAGACAATTTCCCTTCTGCCATTTTCATAGTAACTCTTGAGAGAGCTAATGTGCTGGCACCAATTGTAACTATTGGTAAACAGGTAATTAAAAACAGCAGATTTAATGTAAACAAATCCATTAGATAGGATGAAAACTTATAAATTTTACTATTTGAATCTATAAAATGCTTCAGCATTAAGTACCTCCTAACCTTTTACGGACCCAATCATAACACCCTTTACGAAGTATTTTTGCAGGAATGGATAGATACATAGAATTGGAATAGTTGAGATACAAATAGCTGCATACTTAATCGTCTCAGCATATTGGTTAACAACATCTGCACTTGCAGCCCCTTGATTTAGCGATGCATTATTTGCTAATAAAACAGCCCTTAAAATGTTTTGGATTGGTAATAAATCATTATCTGTAATATAAATGGACGCATTAAACCAGTTATTCCATAACCCAACACCATAATACAGCAACAAAACTGCCAAAGTCGGTTTAATTACTGGAACTAGAATCTTTCCTAAAATGGTAAAATCCCCAGCACCATCTATTTTCGCTGATTCTACCAAGCTATCAGGAATTCCTTCAATGGCAGATTTGCAAATTATGGCATTAAACAAACTCAGTGCACCTGGGATAATTAATGCCCAAATATTGTTATATAAGCCCAATTCTTTTTGGTTCAAGAAGCTCGGAATTAAGCCACCATGGAAGAACATCGTAAACATAAAAAAGGAAACGATTGCATTTTTCCACAATACATTCTTGGAAGCCATAAAATACCCACACAGAATGGTCATTAACATATTAATAGGCAAGGAGATTAACAACATCAAAAAGATATTTCGAAAACCAGAGATAATTAACGGGTGGCTTAACGCTTTAGAATAGGCCCCTAGAGTAAAATCTTTTGGGAAAATTAATTTTCCAATATTCGCATTAATCGCCGCTGAACTGGAGAATGAAGCGACGATTACATACCATATAGGGTAAAAACAAGCGATGATTACTAATATCATGATAATAGTATTAATATAAGAGAAAACTCGGTCGCCTTTACTTTCTCTCAGTAATCTAACTTTTCGTTTTCTAAGCATATCTTCAACCACCTTTCTATTAGAATAGGCCAGAACCTGCGAATTTCTTTGCTAAGCGGTTCGTTATTAACAACAATGTAACGTTAACTAATGTATTGAGTAGTCCAATTGCTGCTGCATAACTATAATCTGCATTTAATATACCCATACGGTAAACATAAGTTGATATTACATCTGCCACTGAATAAGTGGATGGAGAGTAAAGAAGCAATATCTTTTCAAACCCCATGTTAAGCAACGTTCCCATTCGCAATATTAACAAGATAATAATCGTTGTT
This sequence comes from Niallia sp. Man26, assembly GCF_022049065.2. Classification (NCBI taxonomy): domain Bacteria; kingdom Bacillati; phylum Bacillota; class Bacilli; order Caryophanales; family Bacillaceae; genus Niallia; species Niallia sp. Man26. The sequence continues at coordinate 1,084,795 of NZ_CP095744.1, read as the reverse complement.
TTCAATCCTGGGAGAGTAATGTGGAAAATCTGTTGTAATTTGCTGGCACCATCTATTCTTGCAGCTTCATATTGTTCTTGATCAATACCAGCTAAGGCTGCTAGATAGATGATAGAATCCCAGCCGATTGTTTGCCATATATCCGAAATTACATAAATCGGAACAAAAGCACTAGGTTCTGCTAATAAATTAGTCTTTTCAATCCCAAAATAGCTAAAGAATTCGGGAATTAGTCCATCGGATTGTGTAAAAAACTTAATTAAACTGCATAAAACTACGATGGATATAAAGTAAGGCATGTAGGAAACAGTTTGGACGATACGTTTAAAAAACTTATTTCTAATTTCGTTAATCAGTAGCGCTAAAATAATTGGTGCTGGAAAGCCAAATACTAAACTCCAAAAGCTAATGTTAAATGTGTTTTTAACGATACGCCAAGCACTCGGATCAGCAAAAAAGCGCTGAAAATTCTCAAATCCAACCCATGTACTCCCCGATATACCTAAACGAGGACTAAAATCTTGGAAAACCATCAGTAACCCATACATTGGTTTATAAGCAAAGATAAGAAAGTAAATTATTACAGGCAATACCATTAAATACTTTATCTTATTAAGTTGAAAATCTTTCTTTAACTTACTATAAAAACTAATTTTCGGATTATTCTCTGTTGGTAGGTTATTGTTTATTGCTAGGTTATTGTCCGACAACTTTTTTCCCCCTTTCAACAATCATCCATTTTCGATTCTTTTACCAACTAAGAGCGACACCCCAAGTTGTTCAATCGTTTAGACCAAAGACACTAACTTTACAACATCCTGAACATCCTTCCAATTCAACAACATTAGTGGTTCGGTCGTTCCCTTACCACATTTTTAATTCTTGATTGTTAACCTTTAGTAATGCCTCCAGTAGAAAATAATCAGCATAAATTAACGTTGTTATATGTTTGTCAAAATGGTAGGCAACTGCGCAACGTTCCACCAATGCTTCGCTAGTCGAATCTAAACACAAACGATTTTCACAAAGAGCTTTTAGCATTTCTTCTGCAACCTCAATATATTTGTTTCCATCTGTTTTTTCTTTATTGAGTGCTTTTCCCAAATCCAACAATCCGCAAATGGCAATACAAGTTGCACTATTATCTTCAAAGTCATCTTCTGCAGGCTGTTGAAAGTCAATAGGTGCTAGATGCGAATCAGGTAAGTGCTTTATAAAATAATCTGCAATTTCTTTTGACGCATCAAGGTAGCGTTCATCCTTTGTATGAAGGAAGCTATTCACAAAACCATAAATACCCCAAGCTTGACCACGAGTCCAGCTGCTTCCTACCTCATATCCCTGACCGCGCTCCGCTTCTATTACTTCTCCTGTTGCAGCATCGAATTTTACAATATGATGGACTGAACCATCCTCACGTATAAACTGGTCAAGTGCCATATCCGCATGTGTACGTGCGATTTGTTCGAATCTAGGATCACCGGTTTCTTCTGTTGCCCAATACAATAACGATAAGTTCATTAAACAATCAATGATAGCCAACCCTGTACAGTGATTATCTATCCCACCCCACGCACGTATGAAATTTCCTTTAAGATTAAACCGTCCAGCAAGAATATTAGCCGCATGGACAGCACGCACTTTTGCCTTTGGATCCTGTGTCATTTGATAGTTTGCCACCGATGTATGCAGCCACATAAAACCTACATCATGATTTAAACCTTGAAAAATATCAAAACATCGATCCAATTTGACTTCTTGAATTCTTGCCCATTCACGATACTTTTCTTCTCGAGTATAGTTGTAAAGCTGCCACAGCATACCTGCAAAAAAACCATTCGTCCACCAACTAACATCGCCTGTGGTTGACTTGGTATATGCATTATCCATATTGTTGTATTTACCATCCTCTAATACATAATAAGGAATTCCATTGCGATTCCTTTCACTTACCCACTTTAATTTGTCTACACATTTATCTAAATACGTTTCAAATTCCGTTTGATACCTTCCAACCAAGCTTCTTCACTCCTAATAGTAATAATGATTTTAAAGCTGATAACCTTCAAAAACAGGTATCAGCTTATGGATATTTAGCGCTTTAAATAACGTTCATAGGCAGCTTGACGAATTTCTAACAGTCGTTCCAAGCCTTGATTATTTAATTCTTTTACAAAGTCATCAAACTTGTCTAGGCTTTCCTCTCCAGTCACAAATTTTAATGCATGTTCCTTAACATAAGTATTTATCGTATTTTCAAGATTAGAAGCTTCTTTACGTTCCTCAGATGTCATAGAAACAGCTGCAGGGAAAATAGAGTCGATTGCCTCTTCTTGACCATCTGACCATGAATTTGAAGCATTAAATGATGGTTCATCCAAACGTTGTTCAATAAATCGTGAAAGTTGAACACCTTGTCCGGATAACCAGTTACCTGTATAAAGAGCAATTGCTTCATCTTTACCTAACTTATTTTCTGTTATTAAGTCAGTAAAGGTAGGTTGCCCATCTACCATTTCCCAACTTTCGCCTTCTTTACCAAAATTCCAGTATTGCATTCCTTCTTCCGTGTAAGCCCAGTCTAAAAATTTAAACGCTTCATCCAATTCTTCTTCTGGTAATGATGTTGAGATTGCGATGCCTTGTGCATTATATAAATCTTCTGTGAAGATTGATGCTGATTTTGTGCCATCTGCTTGATTCGGATATGGTGCGCCTACCCACTCGGCACCCGTTTCATTTGTTGTTGCATCCGTATTCATTGCTAATAAAGTTCCGGCATTCATGATAGTTGCACCAGTTTTATCTTGAGATGCCTTTGTTTTCACGCCTTGATCATCAATTGTTGCAAAATCAGGATCAATTAAGTTTTTCTTATATAAATCGTTAAACCAAGCCATATAATTTCTCCATTCAGGCTGAGCTTGTGCTAACTGTACTTGGCCATTCTTATCAATGAAATAACGAGTGTCAAATGACCCATGAGCATCAAAGGCTCCTGCAAATCCTGGACTCATACGCCAACCAGTTTGAAAGGTTAATTGAGCACCATATTTCTCATGGAAAATTTCAATAGTTTTGGTCCAATCTGCAATATTTTCGGGCATTGATAAGTTCTGTTCCTCTAGCCAATCTTGGCGAATCATTGGCCCCATGTAAGAAGCTTGATACGGCTGTTCTCTAAAGAAGCCAAACATATAATACTTTCCATCATCCGTTTTCATTGCACGATCAAACTCAGGATGTTCATTTAAAAACTTCCAATAGTTTGGTGCTTTTTCCTCAATATCTTTTGTCAGATCTCGTATGGCCCCTTCATTAATGTATTTATCAGCCACTCCCATCCAGCCATAATAAATCAGGTCTGGTAATTGTTTTTCAGAGAGCATTAAATTAAACGCCTGGCTCCAGTCTGAACCTTCCGTTGGAAACTGCCATTTTAATTTAACACCAGATTCCTTTTCTAAATTTTGATGAAAAGGTGATTCCTCATAGCTTTTGACTGTTGGACTAGGCGTCATCCACGTACTCCAAATAGTTAATGTCCCATCCTCCACTGCATTCGATTTATTGTTCTGACAACCAGCTAATACTACTGACACAATAAGGAATGTGAAAAAACATAACTTTTTTAATTTTTTCATTCGTACCTCTCTCCCCTTTCACTAATTAATAATTTTTATCGCACTGATAAAAATCTACTGCTTAAAACATAATCACGCTTATGGTTACGCTTACAATTTGGTTTCTTTAAAAATCTTTCGATCCTTTCGAAAGATTTTATGGAAAATCAGTACCAAACTGTATTTGTAGTTTATTTAAAACCGAGTTCAAAAACAATTACGTAATTTATAAATACTAACATTTTTAACTTTTTTGTTTTCTGCCATGTTTAGAACAATTGAACAAGAACCCTATGAAAAATTTTCTGATTATAATATAATAAATTCAAATATTTGTGAGCGTTTCAAAACGCGCCAAATCAACTATTAAAATATAAGTGAAGCATAGACCCTGAAAATAGAATGTAATTAACGTAGACATGACACTAGACTTAGCTTTATACAAAAATTTGAAAGTTTCCTTAAAAGCAATACTTCTAAACTTACTTCATCACTAGTATCGCTAGCATTATAGGAAGGAGCATTCTAAATGAACGAACTTTTTTCGATAATAAATGGCGGAATAAATATGCGTCATCCTTTAACGTTTAGAATGTCAAAACCCCATGGTATCCCTTGTTATGTTTTATTATCACTGAAATCCAATGCAATCTATAATGTTAACGGTGTATCCATGAAAGGTCGACCTAACGAAGCTATAATTATTAGTCCTAACACTCCTTATTATTACGAGAATCCAGATGGAGTGTATATTGATGACTGGCTGCGCTTTGAATCACATGATTCTACGCTTTTTGACAAGATGAACTTTCCTCTTAATACTCTTATATATCTAGCTGATTCCAGACATATTAATATTATCTTTCAAGAAATTATTTGGGAGTATAACTATTCAAGAGAAGAATTTAAGAAGCAAAATGTTTCAATACTTCTTCAAGTCCTTATTAATAAACTAATGTCCTACTATCTTGAAATAGGCAGTGATGATAACTATAGTCCTTTTCATTCAAAATTAAGAGATTTACGATTACGCATTCAGTCTGATGTCATGCAGTCGTATAAGGCAGAGAACGTTGCCTCTACTTTAGGAATAAGCACCTCCTATTTCCAGCATTTGTACAGGAAACTTTTTGGCATCTCTTTCCACAAAGACGTAATTCGGTTCAGAATTGATCAAGCTAAATATCTCATTGCTCATACAGAATTGACATTGAATGACATTTCAGAAATGTGTGGTTACTCTTCCGAAGTACATTTCTTTCGTCAATTTAAAAAAGAAACCGGCAGAAATCCATCCGATTATCGTAATATGCCGTTTTTTGAAAGCACAAGTAAGTATTAAAATTTACGGATATGTAATGTTTTAAAATAAGCAATAAAGAAAGTTTTCTTAAAAGCTCGCCTGTTAGGAATTGTGCTTCAGATTTTTCCCATCTGTCTCTTTGATTTAGGCGAAGTCGCCGTCCCTTTAAACAAATGAATAGAGCGATACTAGAAGTATCGCTCAAAGTAAACGAATCTTAAATTTACTAATTTTTAGCATCCATCCATTCCACAAGCCAGTCCTTCCGGTATTTCACTAGAATTCTGCTTGCTTATTTCTTCATTTATGATTCTCTCTAGATTTCCCTTCGAATGAATACCTGCAGCGACTGTATCTCCTATAATAAAGGTAGGAACTGCAGATATGTTAGCTTCAGTATAAGCATGTTGTAATGCCTTTTGGTGTTCTTCACGAAACGTTCTATTTTCCAGTGCCGTTCGATATGCTTGTACATCGAGGCCAACCTCACCTGCTAGCTTTGTAAGAACATCCATGTTACCAATACCTTGTTCTTCTTGGAAAAATGCACGCAGTAAACGAATGTTATACTCATTTCCCCTTCCCTTCTCCTTAGCATATTGAAAACCTTCAAATGCCAAGTGAGTATAAGGTTGTGGTGATACATTTGGTAAGACAATCTTAATTCCCATCCTATCAGCCATTGGGTAAACAGACTGCTTCCAAGTTCTTTGTAAATAATCTCCTTCTGGCCTTAACGTTTCGTTTGGATACGGACGCAGCTCAAATGGCATCCATTCTATGTCTACATCTTTTCCTTTTATCGCTTCTTCTAATGGTGCTTCTGCCAAGAAACAGAAAGGGCACACATAATCTGAATAAACTTTAATTTTGACTGTCAAAATGCTTCACTCCGATTTGATTCATAATCTCCTACTTTTGCAAAGCCATGTTTTTGGCTTACATAAAAACAACTGCTACATCAGATAAAATGGGGAATTGCTGATCCTGCTGTTGCCCGTTTTCTTTAATCGCCTCTATTCAATCTCGAAATCCTTAATATTAGCTGCTGGGTAAAGCACATCATTTGGTTTAAATACTGATAAAGCTTCGTTATTTTTCACTTTTTTAACCCAATCGTGATCAGCTAAAGCACCTTTTCCTAATGTTACAATATCAGCATCACCGCTATTTAAGATTTCAGCAGCTTTTTCTATTTTTTCTAATTGACCATTCGCAATTATGGGCAGTTGGCTATATTTTTTCGCTAAAGAAACTAAAGATTCCTCTCCTCCATCAAATGCTGGCTGCCATGCTTCGAACTCTGTGACGTGAATATAGTCTAAGCCTGATTGACCTAAGGAAGTGAAAATAATTTTTGCATCTTCTTCTTTTCCTGACCATTTGTAGAAATAATCGTTTACTTGTGATTGAGAGATTCGCATTCCAACTATGAAATCATTTCCAACAGCTTTAGTCACTTCAGATGCAATTTCAACTAAATATCTTACTCGGTTTTCAGTACTTCCACCATATTCATCAGTGCGCAGGTTTGTATATTCTGTAAGAAATGCATCTAAGAGATAACCATTGGCACCATGGATTTCAACCCCATCAAATCCAACAGCCTTTGCTCTTTGAGCAGCATTTACGAAGCTTTTTTTCACATCATTCATTTCTTCTTTTGTCATTTCTTTCGGAACATTAAACTCCCCTTCTCCGAAATAAAATTTAAGCTGTTCGCCTTTAGGCTTTACTGCTGATGGGGCAATTGTGTCCTTTGAAAAGTGACTTCCTTGTGAGAGTGGTCCACTATGCTGTAACTGCATAAAAATTTTACCGCCTTCTTCATGAACGGCATCCACAACCTTTTTCCAAGCTTGTGCTTGTCCATCCAATGCAATACCTGGTTGATATTGATACGTTTGGCTACTTTTATCATCAATATACGTACCTTCTGTAATAATTAACCCAAATCCACCTTTTGCGAAAGAACGGTAATATTTGACCATCTTATCCGTAACATATCCGTCTACTGTCGCACTAATTCGAGTCATTGGTGCTAGTCCAACTCTATTTTTTAATTCTGTTTTATTCATTATCAAAGATTGAAACAAAATACTTTTATCCAAGTCATTTTCCTCCTGTTGTATTAAGTAATTGACATCCTTACTGTTATTAGCTTAAATGAAGAGTACAGTTTAGTAAAACGAATATATTTGATAAGATAGTTCAAAAATATTGAACTATTATTAGGAGATGTTAGTTTGGAGCTTCGCCATTTAATTACATTTAAAACCATCGTTGAAAAGAACGGATTTAATAAAGCAGCAGAACACTTGGGTTACGCACAGTCTTCTATTACTACCCATGTTAAAGAACTAGAAAAGGTATTAGGTAATCCACTTTTTGACCGTCTCGGAAAAAAAATAATATTAACTCACTTCGGTAAGCAATTTCTTCCGTATGCAAATCAAATAATTGAGCTTTACAATCAGTCACTTACTATTGAAAAGGAACCTCAAGGTGAATTAACCATTGGAATATCGGAATCATTAACCATTTGCCGAATTCCTCAGATTCTGCTTGAATTCAAGCAGAAATATCCGAAAGTGAGCCTTCACGTTAAGTCATTAGAAAATTATGATGTTACTAAGAGCCTCCAGAGTGGTGATATAGATTTAGCTTTAATATTAGAAAAGGAAAATTGGAAACAAGAAGAGTTGCATATAGGAGAATTAGTAAAAGAAAGAATGGTCTTCATCCAGCCTAAAAATAAAAAAGATGCTTTAAATACAGCGCTATATTCCGATTTAAGATGCAGTTATAAATCTGTATTTGACGAATATATTTCATTAAATCAATTAGATATTAAAGATAGTCTAGAATTCCAAAGTATAGAAGCAATCAAACACTGTGTAAAAGCTGGGTTAGGCGTATCACTTGTTCCATACTTTTCTGTAAAAGAAGAACTTAAAGGCGGGATCTTCATAGGAGAAGAAGTTACAAAAGAACAAAATTCACTATCCACTTATTTGGCTTATCACAAAGATAAATGGTTGTCACCATCTATAAGCAGTATGATAAGTCTTGTGCAGAAGCACGCAATAACTTGGGAGTAACAATTTCTCTTTTAAATAACGCAGTTTTACGTAGAAAAATGGCGTTGGCAATAAAAAACTTCTATCAAGGATTAGAAGTTTTTTTACTAAGCATTTTAAACGTTAATAAGACGCAGAATGCAGCTTTATATATTCATTATTTATACTTCCTCTCTTGTCCGAACAAATTTTTTCTAAGAACCAATTGTAGCTTAAAAAATATCCTTCTAAACAGCATCATTAAATCCGTTTATTATGTATAAAAAATCCAAAACTATTGAAAATAATATAAGCAATTACTAACTAATAAGGAGCAATTTTTGATGAAAAAGATATTTTTAATGAGCTGGATTTTGCTTTTTTCCTTAATCATGGTGACGGGAACAAATACTTACGCTAAACCGCAAGAAAAACACATTAGCCAATCACAGGTAGATTTTGAAAATAATTTCCGAAAGCTTTGGTTAGATCATGTTTTGTGGACAAGCAACTATATTACAAGCGCAACTACAGCAGGTGCAGAGGATCAAAAACAGGTTCTGACGAGACTTCTAAAAAATCAAGAGGATATTGGAAATGCAATAAAGCCTGTTTACGGCGAGAAAGCAGGGAACAAACTGACAGAGCTGCTTAAGGAGCATATTGTTATAGCAGGAAAAATTATAGATGCAGCTAAAAGCGGAAATAAAACTACAGTGACTCAGCTAAACAAAGAATGGGATAGAAATGCAGATGATATAGCTGCTTTTCTCAGTGAAGCCAACCCTTTCCTCAAAAAGGAAGAGCTAAAGAAATTATTAGCTATGCATCTCCAATTAGTCACAAATGATTTAACTGCAAGCCTGGAAAAAGACTGGAATGCTAGAATCATCTCAATTGATGAGGGTGTAACTCATATAATCATAATGGCTGATGCTATTTCAACTGGAGTTGTAAAACAGTTTCCTGATAAATTCAAATAATAAATGGAACAAGCACCTCTATTTCTATTAGAGGTGCCTGTCATATTATTGATAGCCACTCCCTCGCTATTGGTAAATATAGATGGACAGAAAAAAGGGAAATTTTTGTTAAGGTCTAATTATCCAATCAATAATTTAATGTTTCCCATTAATGTTGTTATAAGAAATTTTTTTCCTTTCAACTTTTTAAATAAAGACAATACTAATTGAATAATAATTAATTATAATAGCAATCCAAAAGAAAAATGCAGAACGTACAACACAATTGCCCCCAAAATTATATGAATAGTGAAGGGAAAACATTTACTTATTAAGTACATGAGTACAGAGAAACCGAAAAACCGGTACCAAGATATCAAGTTAGTAAGGGGAAATCGTGGGGTAAGATTACATATGAATAATAAGGGGAGAAGCATATGCACGTTGAGAGTCTAAAAATTTGGCAACCACAAACAAACCTAAACTCTAATCATCCTGTTCATATTCTTTTTAGGGGTATTATTAAACATGATGACTATTTTAAAATAATCTTGGAAGATTATGACGACAATATAACGGAAATTGTATATAACCAATTAAACGGACCTATGGAATATTATGTTTGGTCCTTTAGATATACAACAGAGATAGGAAGGTTTGGTTTATATAATTTAGAGGTTGATGAATCAAATTTAAAAGAAAAAGGAAAAGCATATTTTTTTAAAATGGAAAACTCAGAATACATTAATTGGTTTGACAATCAAAATCCCCTTTTCAATAGCACGACACATCCAAATTTAGAGCATCATGTTTATATTACTCGTGATGAAGTAATGGAAGTATTATCAGATTATAATCCTTTAATATTAACAAATTAGATTAAAAATCCTTTAATTTAAACAACTGGAACAATAGGTTTTATATTCCCCTCAGTCGTTTATTACTTCGAACTGAATACACTAAAAAGGAAAATGTTAATAAGGATAGACAATATTCCAGTATAAGATATTGGAGTTAGTATAGTTTCATGGACACAATTTAATTAAGTCCTTACAATTATTTTGAGAGGATGTGTCCGAATTGGAACGTAAACCTGCAGGCAAAAAATATAACGATGATTTTAAGAAAACGATTGTGGATTTGTATCATTCCGGCAGCCCGGTTAAAGAATTAAGCAGCGAATATGGCGTATCAGAAGTAACTATTTATAAATGGGTGAAAGACTTTACCCCTATTGGTTCAGAAAAAGAGGCGCTTACACCAAAAGAGTTAGCCGAGATTCAGAAAGAAAACCTTCGGTTAAAACAGGAGGTAGAAATCCTAAAAAAGGCTATGGCCATATTCGCGAAAAAGTAACCGAATCAGAGCTCATCGATTTTATCGAGGAACACAAGGATCAATATCCCGTCCAGAAAATGTGCGAAGTACTGGCCGTGCCAAGAAGCAGTTACTATGGCTCCCTTGAAAAAACGACGTCAAAACGTGAACTGGAAAACCAGGAACTCACGCAGGAAATCCAACGGATTCACCTGGAAAGTAAGGCGCGTTATGGCGCACCGAAAATCCATAAGACCTTATCAAACAATGGGGTTTGTTTAAGCCTGAAGCGTGTCCAGCGCTTAATGAGAAAGGCAGGCATCCGTTCGATTACCAGGAAAAAATACCGTCCTTTCCCCTCAAAAGAAAAGGTTGTGCAGCTGGGTAATCTTTTAAAAAGAGACTTCTCTACCTGTACGATCAATGAGAAATGGGTGGCGGATATTACGTATATTCCTACGGTAAAAGACGGCTGGTGCTATCTGGCCTCTGTATTGGATCTGCATTCGAAAAAAATTGTTGGCTATTCTTTTTCTCGTTTTATGACTTCGGAATTAGTGATCGAAGCACTTCAAAACGCCTGTTTTTCTCAAAAGCCCCGAAAGGGCTTAATTCTTCATACCGATCTTGGCTCACAATATACCAGCAGTGAGTTTACTCAGCATGTCCAAAAATACGGAATCAGGCAGTCTTTCAGTCAGAAAGGCTGTCCTTATGACAATGCCTGTATAGAGTCATTTCACGCCATATTAAAGAAAGAAGAAGTCTATCATACCCAGTACACAGACTACCGGGCAGCGAAGCTGGCCATGTTTCAGTTTATAGAGGGCTGGTACAACAGAAACAGAATTCACAGCAGCATCGGCTATCAAACACCTCAAGCTATGGAGGATCAGATTAGAAGAACCGCTTAATACTTAACTTTTTTGTGTCCAAATTATTGACTCAAATCCACCTTGCTAAATACAGGAATAGTTTTTAGATGTTTTTTTAATTTATCAAAAAGAGTTAAAGCAAGAATCAGTATAGTGAATTCAATAAGTATTGCCATTAAGTCCGTGTATGTAAATGGCTTACCAATATAACTTCCTAGGTAGAAATTAGTTAGGATAATTACACCAATTAGTGCACACTGTATACTAAAATATTTAACAAGGTTCATATCTCAAACTCACTTTCCTTATTTTTCCTTTGTACTCAATCTTTATTATAGCTATAAGAAACAATCTGGGAAATGATAAATATTGTGAAAAATTGTACTTAAGCTAACCTGCCATGTTTGTGGCACAAGAAAGGGATATCTTCATTTATTACAGGAATGCTGCCCTGATTGTCCCCCATACGAGAAAATCTCCAAATATAAAGTAAGTTCCCCTTCAGGCAGACTGGCCAGGTAAATTAAAAAGAAGAGCCTACACATGGAAAACTCTTTGTTATTTTTTACTTATCCTCTACCCTCTCTTAAATATTTTCTTTGAAACTGAAGATAATAAAAGTACTAATATCTAACTAGGGTGAGTTAAATTGACAACTGAACAAATACAACAATTAAAACAAATCATAAAACAACAAGACCAAGTTGTAGAAATGTGGTTAAACTACTGGAGAGAATACTCAAATTGGGAGGATTGGCATTTTTGGTTTATTGTCTTAATGTTAATAGTCCCACTAATCATTATTTACTTCTTAATAGATAAGAAAAGAGCCTTTCATATCGGTTTTTTTGGCTTTAATATTCATGTGTGGTTTACATATTCTGATGCTCTAGCTACAAGGACAGCACATGTTATTTATCCATATCAAGCCATTCCCATTTTGCCAGTCAATTTCGCTTTAGATGCTTCACTTGTTCCAATATCATTTATGTTGTTATATCAATGGTGTCTTAAACACGATAAGAGTATTTTGATATATGGTATTATACTTTCAGCAATATTATCCTTTATTTTCAAACCAGTAATAAGCTTATTAAATTTAATTCAATTAGATAAAGGGATGAATTTCTTCTATTTGTTTTTAAATTATATTTTAATATTGTTATTTACAATTGGAATTACATATATCTTTAAACATTTAAATCAAAAAGCCAAAAAAATTAAGTGATTTTTACATATTAAGAAAACAACTATGGGACTTTTCTTCATGATATTTTGTCAGAGTAATCTCAGTTGTTAATTCCCCTTTGAGATGAATATGTATGTAAAAGGTGTGCTAAATTAGCACACCTGGTATCCTATCCTTAAACAAAGCAACATCTTTTCCAATAACAGACGCTGCATCCATCAACTTTTCCCACTCATTTATAGGATTAAGTAAAACCATCAATAGTTTAGCACTGATGGTTTCGTTTTGTTTCATCCTTCTTACACTAACCTCCCTCAATAAACAAACAATTATCTCTTAAATACGCAGCTTTTCTCCATATTGCTATCTAACTTGTTTAACTTTACAGATTTGATTAGAGAGAAAAGAACACAATCAAGCTGTTTACGAAGAAAATGAGTGCAAGAAACTAGCCAACCTTCGGTTCATTTCAAAAAGTTGGATAAATAGGTATGTACGCACCAATGGATGTCCACATATCTTACGGGGGTCTACCCTCCCATGTCTCACAGAGTCTACGCTCCTACATTCCTTCGTTCAACCTTTCCATAAGGTGGATGTCGGTCATGCTGCCATACAGGATCTTATCTTGTCCTTACGTTAGTTCCGTTGCCGACTAATCCCATGCTGATTTTGTCTGTTCATCTGTTCAATTCTAGTTGTTAAAAGCTAGTTTTATAGTGATTAAGCTGCTATTGGTTCTTTGATAAATGCATGCATATGGGGGATGTCCTTCAACATCTTCTCCTCTTTAAACACATACTGTTTCTTACCAATAGAGAAGAGTATACGGATGAGCTTGTTACACAAAGCAATTAAAGACTGCATCTTTTTCAACGGATTGTCAGGTCTCGTTATGTAGTAAAGATGTAGGGCTTTAAAGGCCTTGTTCTTGGCTACTAGAATCATAGATGCCCGGAATAACAATGCTCGTAATTTCTTTCGACCACGTTTGGTTATTCTGGTTCTCCCTTTATGCTTACCTGATGTATTTTCTTTTAAGCTAAGTCCTGCCAATTTGGTTATTTGACGAGGATGATTGTATTCACTCAAATCGCCTACTTCAGCGAAGAAACCCGCCACTGTATCGCGTCCAATCCCTGTTATTTCTAACATTTGATTAACCCCTGGAATATCTTGAAGCAGTGTATCCAGAGTTTGGTCAAGCTCTTCGAACTTGGCTTGAATGAGTTCATACTTTTGGATTAAGGTTCTTAATTCCATTTTAGCCATCATAGCACCTTGTCGAATGCCAATCGAGCGATTGGCGGCTTCTTTTAAAGCTTGAATCTTCTTAATCCCTATACCACGTTTCACTGCTTGCCTAAGGTATTCTAGTAATTCTTTTTCTGTATATCTAACCAATTCTTCCGGTAATGCTTCAAGCTTTAATAAATGAAGAGCTGCCTTCCCTTCCCAACTTTTAAAAACGGTAAAGAACTCTGGAAAGTATCGATCAATCCAGTTGTGTACCTGTCCTTGCACAATTTGTAAGTCTACACTTAATAGATCACGTAATTTTTTTGCCACTCGTAGTTCTGCAAAAACCCCTTGTGGGATTGTTGGTTCGGCGTATCTACCATCCTTGACTAGTTGTGCAATGACTTTTGCGTCTTTTACATCGTTTTTAGTTGGAGAGTTATCGTCTAGCTCTTTACTGTGCTTGACGTGTAAAGGATTGACCGTAACGAACTTAATCTGTTCCTCCTTTAGAATATGAGCTAAATTAAGCCAATAATGGCCCGTTGGCTCCATTCCAGTAATGACAGACTCCATTTCGCAAGACTCTTTTATTTGAGTAATCCAATTAATAAATGTCCTAAATCCTTCTTGAGTATTATCAAAAAAGCAAGTAGATCCAAGCTCTATTCCACGATAATCCTGTGCTCTAGCTACATGATGATGTTTAGCTATATCAATACCAATCACTAAGGTTTTAGGTGTAATTTGAGCTATTTTATGATTTTGGTTATAATTCATGATGAGACCTCCGAATAGATATTTTGTTCCTTTTTGCTGGCCAGCTCAGGACACATTTATCTTATCAAGAGGTCTTTTTTCTTTCAAATCGCATTTTCACTTATTACAGGAATGCTGCCACGTTAGTGACGAAGCAAAAAAATAATAATAAACGTTTAAAGTTTTTTAAATTCAGGAGTTTGCATTAGTTTTTGGAAAAAAATATTTTTTTGACTTCTATACTTATCCATCTCTTTTCCTTCAAACTCTCTCTTTAAGTTATCATATTCGATTCTATAAGCTTCATTATGTAATAAAACATCCCGGAATTTCCAAAAGAAATCATATTCAGAGCCAATTACAGTTAATTGAATTCCTAAAGGAGGAATAGTCGAATCCTTTTTAAAAGCTCTAAAAAACTCCGTTTTTACACTACCGTTATTACTTTCATACAAGGATGAAAGTATCTGAACTGCCCTTGAGAAATGTTGAGAAGATACACGTACTTGTATATCCAAATCTCCTTTGGTCAAACTTTTAGGTATAGCAGTGCTTCCAACGTGCTGAACATCAGCTTCTGGAATATATTCTTTAATGATCTTCTTATGGACTAGAAAAGTTTTCTCTACATCTGAACTAAAAAGACTGCTTTCAAAAAAATTAACTTGTTCCATGGTTCCCTCCCCATACTTTAATTACTTTACGAACAAACTATTATTAAATGGAATATTGTAAAGAAATGACTGTATTTTTATTTTGAATGCAAGCGTTTGATACCATAATATTTCTCATCGGTATATTATCAACTTGAGTCATTCCTAAGTAATAATTTGCTTTAAAATCATTTTTCAATCTGTATAATCCTATTGAATGTAAGTTCTTCCCCATCCCTGTCCCTATAAAATTCGGATGAATGCCTATCCAAAAAATACGACCTTCTTTGTCTGTATTCGGTTCTATATGAGGAAAAACTACACCAACTGGTTCATTATTTACTATGTACACTGTATACATTTTCTCTGCTTGCGATGGAAGCTCCGTCCTCATTCCTATTAGGAATTTCTCTGTATCAATAAAATTTTTACCCATTACTTCAGATAAAAAGGAGATAGAGTTATGCTCAGAAATTGACCAAACCTCATAATTTGGTACCAAATTATCTAATGGTCTTGTAAAAGGCCTCGTATATATAACCCTCTCCCCAACAAGTTTCATTTTATTTCTAGTAATATTCAAGCTATCTAATAATGTTTTAGGACACTCAAACTTTACTTTTTTTATCTTACTGTTTTTTAGGTTATTTAATAGCTTGTTTATTAGCATATCTATTTCTGAAGCTTGAGTAATGTTATTCTCCAGAATTTCTAAAATGATTAAACGATCACTTTTAATGTAATGAACACTGACACTTTGTAACTGCTGGAGTAGTTTATCCATTTATTCTCACTCCCTACACAATGTTACCGTTTCTTTTAAGTTATTTAAAATGCATGTCCGGATGCTTAGAAACAAGTAAGTTGATATACAGTACCTCTTTTATAAAAAGGAAAGTTCCGTTTTATCAAGATTTATATTAATATTTTCAATCCAATTAAGAATAGAAACCCATAATCCTCCCACATTATTTTTTAAACTTTGGACATCCGTATTTAAAGATAGTAAACCACGTATTTTCTGTTCAAATTCTTCAGGCAAACATTCCAACTCAAAACTTTCTTTATACATTGTCCTACTTGATAAATATCTGTGCTTATTTTTTAAACCAACGGACATTACCGCCCAATATGCAACTTGTCTTGATTCATGCGCAGCAAGTATAGAATCTGTATCCTTTAATGCAAAAACCTCATAAACATGTTCATACATATCAGTAAGTGCATCTTTAATCAAGATGTTAAAGTCCGCTTGTTCTTCTGCTTCTTTCGCGGTATTCCTTATTTTTCATAGAGATTTGTTGAATCATATAAAACTTTACTTGTAAAAAGAGAATCACTTTTTACTGGCCACTCATAATCAATACTTCTTGCTTTCAATTTCATTTTTTCAAGAGTACTAAAACTAATTCCAACAAACATACCTTTGTAAAAAAAAGCTTCCCAACTGTTCTCTCGCCCATTTATTACTACTCTTAATTCTAAGTCGGATTCAGGACCATCCATTCCCTTTGCAGTAGACCCTTCTATAGCAACAGAGAGAAGGTTTTTTTTGTATTTTTTTAGTAACTCATTAAGTATTTCATCAGCAACTTCAAATCTTTCTTCAGTAGAAAACTTATTAGGATGCCAAGTCATTTTTTTACAACTCCCAATCACATATTAACGGATTACATGTCATTAGGATTCAACAAAACCATTTAATTTCCTTTTAATTTCTTCAAATCCTTCTTCCACTAAACTGCCACGATAGTACCAGAAGCACATAAACTGCACTGGTTAATGCTTAAGTTATTATAAGGATTCTGACCAGATTGTTGTATAAAAAAGAACCTTCCATTATTTAAGGAAAGACCTGTTAGCTTATGAACTTTTAAATTAAATATCACAATTCTTCAAATCAATTTCATACTCTTTAGGAATATAATTTAACAATTTTAATGTACTATTGATTCTATTATCATCAGTGAATACCGTTAACCCAACTTCTTCTATATCAATTAAGGTTATTACCTTGTCCCAATTAAGATCAGGGAATTCTATTGGATGATTCCAATTCACACTTGGACATAACTCACCCAATAGTAAACTCTCACCTTTTATCATAAACGAACGGAAACCATTAGAAGCAAACCCCTCACAATGTCTCGTTGTTAGTTTTAATTGAGCAGCAGACTCTACTTTAAGAATCATCCATTCATTTTTTTTATTACATAAGTAATCAGTATGTAATTCCTTCACCTTTTCTATATCTTCATCATCCATTAACTCAGTTGATAATACAAAGAATAAAGGAAACTCAAAAGTATTTTTTATAAAATTATTTGAAAAACCTTCAAAATCTCTAAAATTTACTCCAAGACTTAAAACTGTGAGATTCCTCTTTTTAAACTTAATTGAGTTAATAATGCTTATATCGCTATTTTGAATAAAAACCGACATTATGTTCACTTCCTACTATTAATGTTAGCTAAGTTATGCCTAAAGCTAAGCTATTTAAACAGAATACTAACTAGTTATAAATAATAATCATTTATGGAACACTCCGTTCTTGATTAATTACCTATTTTAAAATTCAGTAAGTATATGGCTATTTTAATTTTAATTCTTCTTCAACAAACCTCCCTCAATAAACAAACACTTATCTCTTAAATACGCAGTTTTTCTCCATATTGCTACCTAACTTGTTTAACTTTACAGATTTGGTTAGAGAGAAAAGAACACAATCAAGCTGTTTACGAAAAAATGAGCACAAGAAACCAGCCAACCTTCGGTTCATTTCAAAAAGTTGGATAAATAGGTATGTACGCACCAATGGATGTCCACATCTCTTACGGGGGTCTACCCTCCCAAGTCTCACAGAGTCTACGCTCCTACATTCCTTCGTTCAACCTTTCCATAAGGTGGATGTCGGTCATGCTGCCCTACAGGATCATTGTCCTTACGTTAGTTCCGTTGCCGACTAATCCCATGCTGATTTTGTCTGTTCATCTGTTCAAATCTATTTGTTAAAAGTTTAGTTTAATAGTGATTACGCTGCTACTGGTTCTTGGATAAATACATGCATATGGGGGATGTCCTTCAACATCTTATCCTCTTGAAACACAAACTGTTTCTTACCAATAGAGAAGAGTATACGGATGAGCTTATTACACAAAGCAATTAAAGACTGCATCTTTTTCAACGGATTGTCAGATCTCGTTGTGTAGTAATGATGTAAGGCTTTAAAGGCTTTATTCTTGGCTACTAGAATCATAGATGCCCGGAATAACAATGCTCGTAATTTCTTTCGACCACGTTTGGTTATTCTGGTCCTCCCTTTATGCTTACCTGATGTATTTTCTTTTAAGCTGAGTCCTGCCAGTTTGGTTATCTGACGGGGATGATTGTATTCACTCAAATCGCCTACCTCAGCGAAGAAACCCGCCACTGTATCGCGCCCAATTCCTGTTATCTCTAACATTTGATCAACGCCTGGAATATCTTGAAGCAGAGTATCCAGAGTTTGATCAAGCTCTTCGAACTTGGCTTGAATGAGTTCATACTTTTGGATTAAGGTTCTTAATTCCATTTTAGCCATCATGGCACCCTGTCGGATGCCAATCGAGCGATTGGCTACTTCTTTTAAGGCTTGAATCTTCTTAATCCCTATACTACGTTTCACTGCTTGCCTAAGGTATTCAAGTAATTCTTCTTCTGTATATCTAACCAATTCTTCCGGTAATGCTTCAAGCTTTAATAAATGAAGAGCTGCCTTCCCTTCCCAACTTTTAAAAACGGTAAAAAACTCTGGAAAGTATCGATCAATCCAGTTGTGTACCTGTCCCTGCACAATTTGTAAGTCTACATTTAATAAATCGCGTAATTTTTTAGCCACACGCAGTTCCGCGAAAACTCCTTGTGGTATCGTTGGTTCGGCGTATCTACCATCTTTGACTAGTTGTGCAATGACTTTTGCGTCTTTTACATCGTTTTTAGTTGGAGAGTTATCGTCTAGCTCCTTACTGTGCTTGACGTGTAAAGGATTGACCGTGACGAACTTAATCTGTTCCTCCTTTAGAATATGAGCTAAATTAAGCCAATAATGGCCTGTAGGCTCCATTCCAGTAATGACAGACTCCATTTCGCATGACTCTTTTATTTGATTAACCCAATCAATAAATGTCTTAAATCCTTCTTGGGTATTATCAAAAAAGCAAGTAGTACCTAGTTCTATTCCACGATAATCCTGCGCTCTAGCTACATGATGATGTTTGGCAATATCAATACCTATTACTAAAGTTTTAGGTGTGATTTGAGCTATTTTATGATTTTGGTTATAATTCATAGTGAGACCTCCGAGTAGATATTTTGTCCCTTTTTAGCTGGCCAGCTGAGGACACATTTATCTTATCAAGAGGTCTTTTTTCTTTCAAATCCCATTTTCACTTATTACAGGAATGCTGCCCTGATAGTGACAGAAAGGGAGATTTCCTTAGTAAATGGAAATCTCCCTTAGTCCTTAACCAATTTATTTTCCAACTGCATAAATAAGGAAGGTTCCAATTTCTTACTTTCAATTACAATAACAGTTAGACCTTCTCTGCTTTTTGTTTCATGCCACTCATCTTTTTCCCAGAATACAGCATCTCCAGATACCACTTTATAATATTCAGATGTTTCATTCCTTACATAGCCTTCTCCGTTCAGTATTAAAAGAAGCTGAGGAACTACCGCTTGGTGGTAACCTACAATACCGTTCCTTTCCAAATGCATACAACCAATATTTGTTTCCTGGTCAGTTTGAATAATACGAGACATAATAAAATTAGAGTTGAACTTTGAAACATTTATACCATTGTCCTTATCAAATTTATAAAACTCCATACAAGCCTCCTAGAATAAGAATTTTATTGATGTATGAATTACCTTCTACAATTCATTAATAAAATCCTTCTTCCACTATCCTGCCCTGTTTCTACCATAAGCAAGCTTTTCATTTATTATAGGAACGCTCCCCTATTATTGCATAAACGGAAGGCCTCCAATTAATCGTGTCAGATAACAATCCAATCCAATCTTAACGAACTTGGTATGTTATTATCTTTATTTGGAGTACCCTATTACGTTTGAGTTATACAAGAAAAAGTATGATATGTAAAACAATTTCCTTATACTATTTAATTAATTTCAAAGTTGTCTTCGTGCATTTTACCGTCCTTTTCCCATATAACGGATATCTTATAAGTATAACCCTTTTTCGGAGGATTACTTCCATACAAATCTTCCACATAAAACGGATTTAGTCTAGTTTCAGCTCCTGCTTCATCTCTACCTTCATTAAATTCTGTGAAATCTGCTATTGTTTTTCCGTTTTCTAACCATTTTATTCCCTTAACTTTTATCTTTTGTTTATCTAGTTGCTTAATGCTTCCATACCACTCGCCTTGTTCGGCTTCATCTAGGGATTTTTTATATACTACCTTCCACATACCATTTTTAGATACTCCAGAAATTCTAATACTGTTGACATAAAAATATATACTCCCCACAAGAAGAACAAGCAGGAAAATTGTAATCCATTTATACTTTTTCTTTTTCATCCCAGTCTCTCCTTTCCCTGAAAAAACAAAAAAAAGTAAGAACCCTTTCTCACTTTATTATTTCAAATCAATCGTATCTGCATGTGTTTCACCATCTTTTATGTAGGTTACATCTACTTGATAGCACTAAAGGGCAGCATTTCTGTTTTCTATTTTATTAATTGTTATTTTGTATTTTCAACTCGAATTTCCTTAATAGTTTTGTCTAGGGTTACTGAATCTAGATGGAATCGAAAAAATAGTGGTTCCTTTTCTTGATTTTTTGTCACGTACACGCTCCCATAAGCATCGATTATGGTGAATTCAGGATCTTTATACGTTTCACTATTTTCCATAATGCTAGCTAAGAAATCGATATATTCTTTTGTGCCTATTCGATAATTTAAATTATGTTCTTTAAAATATTGATCAAGTAAATATTTCCCCTGACCAATTGTAAAACTATCAATATCTGCGTCAGATAAATCTTCATTTGCCATTTTTGCTTTCTTAATAGCCTGTTTCTGATTTGCCGTTAATAAATAGCGACTATCACTTTCTGATTGAATAATAACTGCTACAACAAAAATAACTATGATAATTAATACTAAACATACAGGAATAATGTGTTTTTTTCTCATAAACTTCCTCATTTCATGAGTTTTACCTAAGCTCATACTGACATTTTTATATTTCCTAAAGCTTCTTGAAATCCTTCTCTCAATCCTTCATTTTCAAACTATTGCCCTCCTTTAGTATGTTAGACTCTATTTTTTGTAAAAAGTTACTTGTATTCCATTTTTTATTCAATTATTTCTCACAACGTAAAAAAAGAACTGTAAATTCCCTACAGTTCTTTTAGAAATACTTATTATAAAGTTCACGTCTTAATTGACCACTTAAATAAGCATATATCCTAGTAGTTTCACTTTTTTCATGGCCCATTAAATTTTGAATAACTTCTAATGGTGCTCCATTATTAATTAAAGTGGTTGCGTAACTATGTCTTAACTGATGTGGATGTATACACTTATTAATATTAGCTCTTCTGGATATCTGCTTAATGACATATCTCATCTGTGCAATGCTCATTCGATGTGGAGCTCGGACCGTTACAAATAGAGCTTTTTCACTATCTGTTCGGTTTTCTATATATCTTTTTAGCCAAATACTACATCGAGTATTAAAATAAACTTCTCTTTCCTTTTTCCCTTTACCAAATACAATAACGGATTGCTCGGAGAAGTTGATAGAACTTCGATCTAAGTTTACTATTTCTCCTATTCTGCAACCAGTAGAATACATAAATTCAAATAACGCTTTTTCAAAGGGACTGAGGCATGCTTCTCTTAATAGCTCTATTTCTTCCTCCGTTAAAAACTTTGGAATTTTACTCTCTAATTTAGGTTCTTTTATTGCCGTACTTGGATTAAAAGTAATATATTTTTCTTCTTGCGCCCATCTGAATAACGACTTAATAAAACGAATACGATGACATAAACTAGATGCTTTTAAATCACTCCCAACTTCTCCGAGATACAGTTTGATAGTTTCCGTTGTAATTTCTTCTATCTCAACATTACCTAAGTGATTTATGAACAAGGCAGATTGAATCTTATAAGCTTTCAATGTCTGGGAAGAGTATCCTTGAATTTGTTTATCTGCTTTATATAATTGCCAAGCTTCAGATAAAATCATATTCATCTTTCCTATCTTTTTATCAATCAGTATTTACTAGTAATTTATAAACTATACTTAATTAATAAAACATATAGAAGAAATGCCCCCGTTTATTTAAGTGTAATTCTTAACAAACTTGGTTAGTCCATAGGGGATTTATAAAGGTATGCTCCCCTAATTACGTAAAACAGCCACATAATTGTAGCTGCCTCCATTATAAATGTTCTATAGGTTTTAATCTTACTTTAGATAACAACAATGATAAATGAAAATAAATATTTGATGCAATGATTCCAATTATTGAAAATATAATGGCATCCTTTATAAGAAAAGACTGAGTCCAAATAATGAAAAATATAACACCAGCAAAAATACCAGCTATTGAATACATTCCCAAAACGAGAAAATATTTTGCCTTTTTTGATTCTATTACTATGTTTTCCATGCCAATATCAATAAGAAGTGATATCGGTATTCCTATAAGGTAATAAATAGGTCCTGCAAAAATAGAAGCAAATAAAATGGACCAAAAGAAACCAAAATCGGGTACATAGAAAACACAAGAATATAATATTGCAAATAAAACAACAGATAGTGTTGCAGTTAAAAACCTTTTCATTACTTCACTCTCCATGAATTAAAGCTATTACAATAAAACAGTTGGTAAAAAGTAGCATAACAATTGTACCAGACTAATCAATCCATTGTAAGTGCCTATTTTATATTCCTTCTTTTATTCCTTCTTTTACAATGCTGCTCTGTTTCTAACATAAGCTAGTTTCCATTTATTAAAGGAATGCTGCTAATGATAATCAAAAGAGAAATGGCGTTACCTTTATTCAACCCTAAGGTAACACCCCTTTAATCAGCAACTTAATAATTAAGGTAAGATTTTTTAATTAACTCCTAATATTTTAGATTCTTTTAGATCTTTTTCATCTTTATCAAAGAGAAGAAAAGAAATAGCAATCCCATTTGCAACCCAAATACTTAAAATGACCAACAAATTATCAATTATATTTGTAAGAAAAATTACATTTAATATTAATATTAGGGCGACAAGAATTTTAAATAATATACCTCTTTTTATTATAAATACTTCAATTATATATTTTAGTCTTTTTACAAAAAAATACAATTATAACCCTGTAAGTACATTATATAACTATCTTCTTTAAAACAACAGTCCGCAGATATTTTTCTCTGCAGTAGCCTTTTGCCTTCATCCACTAAACTGCCACGTTTCTTCCATAAACTATTTTCACATTTCTTACAGGAAGGCTGCCAGGTTTGTTACACGAAAAAGATTCTCTACACAAGTTTCTCCTTCTCCTCTATAGCCCTATAAGAGATATAAGTGTTTAAATGAACTTATTCACAAACTCACCCTTTAATCAAAAAAAGAATCCCTTTTACGATCCTAAAATTGCTATGTAAAAATCCATCTTTACTCTATGAATAAAAATTTCCGTTTAAATTAATAATATTAACATGCCCCCGACTGTTCCTGAACACCACTTTTTTATAGGTTTTCTAAACCTTCTTCAATGTTATCTACCAAGTATTCTTCGAAAGATGAATATTCAACATTGTACGATGGGTTGCCATAAGGGAAATAGCAAACCACTGGACATTCTAAGTTGTCGTTCATTTCATCAGTGTTTAGGCAATATATAAATTCATGTACATCCTCAATTACAATAAAACCTTTAGGTAAACCAAGATTTAGGAATTTCTCCGTATATCCCAAGACTGTAGTCTCATCTGGAGGCTCGTATCCAAAAATTGTTCTACCAAACATTTCAACAAAACCATATCTGATTAAAAATTGCTTATAACTTTTGGGTAATGTTACGTCCAACATATTTTCCAAACTTAGAATGGTTTCTTCTTTTATGCCTTTTCCAATAGTATATTCCTCTGGATAATTAAGGAGAAAGGTATTTATTATATCATTCAAGAACCTTCACCAACTATATGTATATTTTTTAATACTGCTTCAATTACAATGCTCTACTTCTCGATAGTTACTCCTAATTTCAATAATAGAGCAGGAGCAATGATTGAAGTGAGAAAAGTAAACATTATACTCTATGGATCTTTAAGAATAATGCAAAACTATAAGGTTTTTTTAACAATGGCTCCTTACAAATGGTAACCATTTAACGATTCATTCTTTGGCACAATTATTTAAGATTTCTATTAAAAAACCCATTGTTATTATAGGTTATCAATACCTTCTTCAATTAAGTCTTCTAAGAATTCCTTAAAGGATGAATAATCTACACGGATAGAAGGTTTGCTATGTGGAAAAAAGGAAACCACAGGACATTCAAACTTTTCATTTAGTTCATTTGTATTAAGGCAGTATAAAAATTCGTGTACGTCTTCAATTACAACAAACCCTTTTGGTAATCCTTTTTGTAGATATTCCCTCGTAGAGTCAATTACTGAACCTTCCTTTGGAGGTTCTTCCAAACCTAAAATATATCGTCCAAATATACCGCCGTAACCAAATGTTAAAAGATATTCTTTGTAACTTTTAGGTAACTTAACATTTAGTATTCTTTCTAATTGATCTAGGTTTTCCTGAGTAATTCCATCGCCAATTATAGCCTCTTCAGGATAGCGCCTAAAAACTTTTAAAACATTTAAATCCATTATTACACCTTCTATTTTGTATATCATGTTTAATGTTACGGCCCAGCATTTTAATTATTAGGACCTAGATTATTATACTGCTTTTTTGCCTGATTAAAAATGCGGACTGATAAGTATTCTATTATGTTTTCTATTTACGCTAACCTGCCATTATAGTTCCAGTAGTAATAACATAGAAGAAGTAATAAAACCTTCTCTTGGCAAAAGGATACAGAAAATTGATAACCATTTGAGTACAATTAAAAAAGACGCTTCCAAAGCGTCCTTATGCTCTGACTTTTAGGGTCATTCTTACGGTTTTTAAAATATGACCATCAAAATTATCATCAAATTCATTAACTATTGTAAACCCTTTAGCTTCATAGAATTTCCTTCCTAGATTATTCTCTTTTTCTACGTTAATAAAAACCTCTTTTACTCCATCTAATATTGAAATACCCTCTTGTAACAAAGAACTGCCTATTCCTTTCCTTTGATATTGTGGTAGTAAGTAAATTGCTGCCAACTCAGATTTCCCATCATTGCTTACTGTTGAAAAATTTGCAAAGCCTAGGACTATTCCATCATGTTTGGCAACCAAAACGATAGATTTTTTATAACGTCTTAGCATCATTTCATCATTGTAAGCTGTATCTAGGAAGCGTTCTTGAATTTCCATTGGAATAATTCCCTCATATGTACTGTTCCAACTTTTTTTTGCAACTTCTTGAACTTGCTTTATATCTTCCTGAGTCATTCTATGCACACTATACTTCATGTAAAATCACCTATATTTTCTCATTTTTAGGAATATTTTAACATCAATGACTATATTACAAAAGAGTAGTTTTTCTTATTACACTAAACTCCCTCAATAAACAAACACTTATCTCTTAAATACGCAGTTTTTCTCCATATTGCTACCTAACTTGTTTAACTTTACAGATTTGGTTAGAGAGAAAAGAACACAATCAAGCTGTTTACGAAAAAATGAGCACAAGAAACCAGCCAACCTTCGGTTCATTTCAAAAAGTTGGATAAATAGGTATGTACGCACCAATGGATGTCCACATCTCTTACGGGGGTCTACCCTCCCAAGTCTCACAGAGTCTACGCTCCTACATTCCTTCGTTCAACCTTTCCATAAGGTGGATGTCGGTCATGCTGCCCTACAGGATCATTGTCCTTACGTTAGTTCCGTTGCCGACTAATCCCATGCTGATTTTGTCTGTTCATCTGTTCAAATCTATTTGTTAAAAGTTTAGTTTAATAGTGATTACGCTGCTACTGGTTCTTGGATAAATACATGCATATGGGGGATGTCCTTCAACATCTTATCCTCTTGAAACACAAACTGTTTCTTACCAATAGAGAAGAGTATACGGATGAGCTTATTACACAAAGCAATTAAAGACTGCATCTTTTTCAACGGATTGTCAGATCTCGTTGTGTAGTAATGATGTAAGGCTTTAAAGGCTTTATTCTTGGCTACTAGAATCATAGATGCCCGGAATAACAATGCTCGTAATTTCTTTCGACCACGTTTGGTTATTCTGGTCCTCCCTTTATGCTTACCTGATGTATTTTCTTTTAAGCTGAGTCCTGCCAGTTTGGTTATCTGACGGGGATGATTGTATTCACTCAAATCGCCTACCTCAGCGAAGAAACCCGCCACTGTATCGCGCCCAATTCCTGTTATCTCTAACATTTGATCAACGCCTGGAATATCTTGAAGCAGAGTATCCAGAGTTTGATCAAGCTCTTCGAACTTGGCTTGAATGAGTTCATACTTTTGGATTAAGGTTCTTAATTCCATTTTAGCCATCATGGCACCCTGTCGGATGCCAATCGAGCGATTGGCTACTTCTTTTAAGGCTTGAATCTTCTTAATCCCTATACTACGTTTCACTGCTTGCCTAAGGTATTCAAGTAATTCTTCTTCTGTATATCTAACCAATTCTTCCGGTAATGCTTCAAGCTTTAATAAATGAAGAGCTGCCTTCCCTTCCCAACTTTTAAAAACGGTAAAAAACTCTGGAAAGTATCGATCAATCCAGTTGTGTACCTGTCCCTGCACAATTTGTAAGTCTACATTTAATAAATCGCGTAATTTTTTAGCCACACGCAGTTCCGCGAAAACTCCTTGTGGTATCGTTGGTTCGGCGTATCTACCATCTTTGACTAGTTGTGCAATGACTTTTGCGTCTTTTACATCGTTTTTAGTTGGAGAGTTATCGTCTAGCTCCTTACTGTGCTTGACGTGTAAAGGATTGACCGTGACGAACTTAATCTGTTCCTCCTTTAGAATATGAGCTAAATTAAGCCAATAATGGCCTGTAGGCTCCATTCCAGTAATGACAGACTCCATTTCGCATGACTCTTTTATTTGATTAACCCAATCAATAAATGTCTTAAATCCTTCTTGGGTATTATCAAAAAAGCAAGTAGTACCTAGTTCTATTCCACGATAATCCTGCGCTCTAGCTACATGATGATGTTTGGCAATATCAATACCTATTACTAAAGTTTTAGGTGTGATTTGAGCTATTTTATGATTTTGGTTATAATTCATAGTGAGACCTCCGAGTAGATATTTTGTCCCTTTTTAGCTGGCCAGCTGAGGACACATTTATCTTATCAAGAGGTCTTTTTTCTTTCAAATCCCATTTTCACTTATTACAGGAATGCTGCCCTGTTTCTGCCATAAGCTAGTTTTTATTTATTATAGGAATGCTGCCTAGATTGTTCCTTAAGAGAAAGGAATGACTCCCCCAATAATGACATCCTAAATTTTACCCTTAAGACATTAATTGAAGAAGTAAATCTTCTTTGCGTAAGCATCCCAGTCTTTATTATCAGTATTAACTTCAATGGTTGGAATGATTGATTGCCTGGCTTGTCTCCTAAGTTTATGTTGTTGTTTTATTAATAAATCACAAGCAGTTTTAATTTCTTCTGCTGATTTTTCAGCCCATTCTTCAGGGTTTCTACTTTTTATTCTTTTTTCCACAGTCTCAGGAGAAATTGTGAGTAACGCACACCTTGCCCCCATCTCAAATAAGTCCAATTCTATTTGTTTAACTTCGTACAATTCAGAATCGGAAAATGCCACTCTATGATTTAAGTGAAATTTTTCTAAAATAAAAAAGATTCCTTTTGAACGTTGTTGTTGTCCCAGTTCCTTTTCCCAATCACTTAATTTTTTCAACATCGTTACTCTGTCTTTTAGAAGTTGAATATGTTCTTTCTGGTTTAGTGTTCTTAATTCTCCATTGGCTCTATGAATAATTTGGGAGTAATGCTCACTAAGTACAACAATACTTCGTTCAGCATAATCATCAACAGCTTGTAGTTGCTTTAATGATTTTAGTACAGATGTTTTTCCAGCGTTTGAGTAGCCCTCCAGTATGATCCCTCTAAATTGGTTCATTTTCCCCTCCCAGGAATGTTTGATAATAATTATTTCTATGTGGAGAATAGAATACCTTCTTTCACTAAACTGCCGTGATTGTTACATAAGAAAAGGACCTTCCTAGTTAACTAAGGAAGGCACGGATAGTTTAATTATGGAAGTTAAATTGCAATCTAAAAATCCAAATCCATTATAATTTTCCTAACCCTTTTGATAGGAAATTCTTGTCACCTGTAAGATAGATCATTAGTTGAAAAACAACTGTTGAATCCTTCTTTTTCTGTATCTGAAAGGAAATCCCACTTTTTTGATTTTATCCATTCTAATAGTTTTTCGATTTTCTCATCATGATTTTTGAACTGATTCAGAAATTCAAAGGCTGCTACTAACTCGTCACTATTAATCTTCCGCTTTTTACTTAAAATCGTTCTTACTCGTTTATATACAACATCGATAGCTGTTTCATCCCCATGATCTTTAATAGCTAATAGAGCATAATATTTTACAGATAATGAACGATCGCCTAAGGCCTCCATATAAAGGGGAAGGAATGCAGAACCACCCAATTTATCAATAGCACAAAGAGCAGCACGTCTTACTTCCCCTTTTTCATTTTTAAATAAAGGAAGAATGTCTGGAATAGCTTTAGTAGCACCCATCATACTTAGAGAACCAATGGCATAACAAAGGTCATACTCATCTTTTGAATTCCTTATGACTTTTATTAATGCATCTTCTGCGTCTGAATTTTTACATCTTCCCAATGCGTTAATAGCCGAATGTCTGACTGACCCTCTTACATCAGATACACATTTAATGATTGGATAACAGTCTGGTATAACTTCTTGTTCTTCTATTCTTTCTAGTATCGTATCGAGTGTATATTTATTTGTTTCTATTCCAATTCTTTGTAAAAGAATCTCGACAACTCGCTTATCACCTGTATTCTCTCCAATTTTTCCTAGAATAAAATAGATATTCCTTTTAATTGATTCTTTTTTACTTTTTTCTAACAGGTCACTTAGAAAAGAAATTAAAGTTGTATCTGTCAACGACCTTGCTTTATTGTATGCAATCGAAGATGGAGATCCTTCACTTGTATAAACTCCCTGCATTTCATTATAAATAGTGCCAGGTCCATCCATTTCTCTGATTATACTCAGCAGTTCTCTCTCATTCACCATCAAAACACCTGCTCACAGTTAGTTTTTAGTTCTATTATATAATGAACTTGCAATAAACTCCCTGTCGTTCTAAAACTTAAAGAGAATTAAATAAAAAAAGCACTAAGCCTTAATTTGATTTAATTAAAGATTCTTTCATCTTGAAATAATTGATTTTTACCCAAGCTTATTCAGCTAAACTGCCATTTTAGCGACATAACAAAGGAAGGAAAGCCCCCTATAGCTTAAGTATAATTATTCATAAACCTATATTTGTAATGGGTATTTTATTTCAAACCTAAAAAAATTACCTAGGGTTAAACAAGAATGACAGAGACTTTAGTATTTTAAGTTTTTTTATTCAGTGTTTTTTAAAATTTTATTAGTCGAGTCTATTCCCCAATTCCAATAATCCGAACCATATGAAGATAAAAATCTGTTCAAAAACTCAGTGAAATTACTGTTAATACTAACAAAGTAATCATCTGCAATTGGATCGACGACATAAATTCTATTATCATCCTCATTAGTAAGAAGATTAATAGCTATTTGTAGTTGTGAACTCAAGGATGTTCCAATAACCACCATATAATCTGGGTAATCAAATATTTCATAGCTTTCAAGCATATCTTCTATATCGGAAATTTTAGCATCATAATGACGAAATTTTAATCCGTTTGTATATTGCAAAAATTCTTTATAATCATTTGGCAGCTTATAACCAATTTTGTTTTCCAAATAACTAATTTCTTTATCTGTTGCACCTTTTTTAAAATTAAAGCCATACTCAACTTTTGAACCATAATAGTATATTTCAGTATTTTTAGTTTCGGTTAACGCCTTAAGAATAATCTTAATATTTATATTGAAGTATTCCTCCATATTTTCCTCGCTCATGATTTGATTCCCCTTTCATATTTACTCTTACAAACCAGCTCTTCCTATGAAGATTCAAACAAATTCGTCACGTAAGTTTTGCTTCTTGCTCTTAAATATTCGTTCGATCATTAAAAAAACCTTCTTGAGCTAAATGCCACGTTTGTGAAACAAGAAAGCTTCTCTTCAGTTATTACAGGAATGCTGCCCTTTTAGTTACAAATAAAAAAAGAACATTAATTGTACTTAGATTAATGTCCCAGTTAGTTCAATATAATCTCCATTTTTCTACTCTTCGTTTTCATCCCAATCGACCTATAAAATCCAATGGCAGCTGTATTTTCCTCGGATACTCCCAATTCAATACTATCAACTTCAAGGCTTCTTCCAAAATCAAAAATGTATTTAATTATTTTTTTTCCAATACCTTTCTTTCTATGTGTTTCAACAACACATAAACTCTTTATATATAATACTTTCCTCGTTTTAACAAAAGTATTTTCTGTTACTTCTTCTTCCTTTGTCACTACAACACCAACTAATTCAGTGTCAGTAGTAGCCACAAAAATATGCTGTTTGTCATCAATCAATTGGCTTTCAAAAAACTCCTGTTCGACTGGTGTGGAATTCTCTTTGTACAGATCTGGTCTTATAAAAACATGGAATTCGTGAACCTGCCTAAATAATGGCAACAACGATTCATAATCACTTTGCTTAGCTTTTCTAATAAGAATATCCATAAATTTTCTACCCCCAGTATTTGTTTTGGTTGGAATTTGACACTTTTGCTCTTACCCAAAATGCTTTATTAAATTATGCTGCCACAATTGTTACAAAAAAAGCTACCTTAGGCAGCTTATGCTTTAGGTTCAAAAATTTAAGTGCTATGTATAGTAACGGTTCCTTCGTTTTTCTCCTTGTGATTCCATACTACATGAATTTCAAATGTGCCATCTTTAAAAAATAAAGGAAATCTCCTTTTAATTGATGGTTGCATTGGAAGATTGTAGGCTTCCTCTATATTTACCCAATTAGCTTTTCCTTCAGGACCATCTTCAAGAAGTTCTCCTTTAAAGTCTCTTGTAATGTAATTAAAAATCATATATCTATCATTCACAACTGGATTTACATATTCATATAGCCCCTTGTAAATCAGATTACTAACCTCTAATCCTGTTTCCTCTTTTACTTCTCTAATTGCACTTTGGACAATGCTCTCTGGAAAGTCAACCTTGCCACCAGGCGGAATAAATCCTTTAAAATGATCATGTTGTCTATTCAAAAGCAAAACCTTCTCGTCTTTTTGAATCATACAAACAGTCCATATCTTAACATTTACTAATTGACCCATTATTTTTCCACTACTCCCCCACAAAACTAATCTTTATATTAATTCTATGAGTAATTAAGATAGTCCTTCTTCCGTTAAACTTCCCTGTTAGCGCCAAAGCATATATAGCATCCCTATTGTTACATAAGGAAGTTACTTAAACATTTTTTACAGGAATTATATCCATTTAGCACCAAAAACAATTCCAGTAACCCTAATGTTATGACAAAAAAAGACTATATATATTTATAGTCTTTTAATTCTTCATTTTCTTATTCAATCCCGACTCCCCAACCGTCGATTTCTCCATCTAGCGGATGAATCAAGTCTCTTAGTTTGTTCTGTACTTCAACAATACCTTCATAAGTCAGCATCATTTCAATGAAGCAGTAAACAGTCCACATGTCTTCTTCCTCATCATAGTCCATTTCACATCGGTAACCTTCCGTCTTTAACTCTTCAAGAACTTGCTTGCCAGAATTCTCATTAGGTACATCGATAACAAATTCCACTGTTTGTTCTACACTAAAGTCACATCCATATTTATCTAATTCATGTAAAACATCTCCATCTTCATCTTTTGGAAACTTTCGTTTTCTAAAAAACACCATAAAATCCCCTCTTTTCTACTACTATAATCAATTATCATTAAAACAATTATAGCACTGTATACGTTAAGAATTAATTCCTGATTTTAATTAAAATAGCTTTTTTTCCTCATCAAAATTACAACTCTTGCACTGGTAAATATTAAATTATCTGTCCCTAAAACCTGAATGTTTTTAGAATCAGAAAACTTGAATTTATAACTCAATAAACAGTATCAATTGGTAATAACTTTAAGATCTTATTATCGGCATTTAACTTATGTATCCAGGAAAAGAGTTAAGAACAGTTATACTGTTCTGATACCTTTATTTGTTAATTAAGGGTCACACCTTTAAAAGTAGTGATTAACTCATAAAAATACTATATTGTGAACAATTTCACTTAAACAAACCTGCCCCGTTTCTACAATAAGAAAATAACCTACGTAGCGATCATAATGTTTAACTCTAGTCCACTTAAGCTTTATTTTGTTCAGCATCCTCGAATTGTGCATTACTGTTCAACGGAATGACTCAGTTTCATACTGTTTAATTTTCCGTTATAATAGCATCGGACAGGAGGGACTATTTATGACAAAAGATGAAGATTTTATTGAAATAGCCATTAAAATGGCTTTAAAGGCTAGAGAGGATGGAAATGAACCATTCGGTGCTATCTTAGTAAAAAATAACGAAATAGTAATGTTTGGTGAAAATAAAATTAATAGTTATTGTGATCCTACGCACCATGCTGAAATCGGACTTATTCGTACTTTTTGCTCTGAAAATAACATTTTTGATCTTAGCGAATATACTTTGTATACCAGCTGTGAACCTTGTGTGATGTGTACAGGGGCAATGGTATGGTCTAATTTAGGCAAAATAGTCTACAGTGTATCTCATGATCAACTAGCCAAAATTGCAGGTAGTAATATCATGATTTCATGTAAAGAAGTTATTGAAAAAAGTCCAAATAAGCCAGTAGTAGTAGAACAAGTTTTAAATGTTGAAGGGTTAAAAGTATTTGAAGGGTACAAATTTGCTCATTAACATTATAGTTCACAGCAATATTTATCCATGTTATTCAAGCACCTTAGAATGACATGGATATTTGAATTCTCATTACTAGCCATTTGTTTCTATAGTTGAAATTTTTTATTAACAAAACTGCCCCTATAGTAAAATAAAAAATTAATTCTAAATGGAGACTGTTTGTTAATTTTATTCTTATCCGTTGATAAGTACAACAAGATTTACTTATGGGCAAGTACTATGTTACCGTTAAAATACATCACATAATAGATTGGGTCCTATTAGACTTTTCTTAGTCACCTTCCCTTTATAAATCATGTCGACAGCCAAGAATTTAGACCATATTAGTAATATTTCGTTCGGTCAAAAAGTTAAATACAAAAGTAAAATACACTTTTGCTTTTTTAATCATGAAAATGGATTATTAGAATTAAAAGATCCTGATACAAGCTCTATTTTTTTAGTTAGACAAAAACCACTCGTTTATAGGATTAAGTAAAACCTTCAATAGTTTAGCATTGATGGTTTTGTTTTGCTTCATCCTTCTTTCACTAAACTCCCCTGTTAGTTCAATGGAATTAAGATTTAGTCGTTTCCCTTAATTAAGATTTGTTTGTTAATATGATGTTCCATATGGTTAAGGTAGTCCTGTATAAGCCATTGTAATGTTTTTTGGCTATTCCCAATATCACAAAGATAGGTTAATTTCTCAGAAGGAATATTCTTAATGATATTTATCACTTGCTTATTGAGGTTTTGAAAAAGAGTCAGTATTTCATCAAGCGGCCTTTCTTGATAATTCTGAACTACAACCCATTGTTCTTGATTATAAGATTGGATGACATAAGGTTGCTCCGTATATTGAATATCCACAAACCTCTGAATATTATTTATTGCAGAGTCACAAAGATGTCCTAATATCTCTTTTTTAGACCATTTATTTGGTAATGGGCGGTTTGATATTTCTGTATCTGACATAGAGTTGTATTTCTTTGGTAATGCTTGTATCCAGTGGTTTATTGCATTAATTATATCTTCCACACTCATACACTCCTTTAATATGTATCTAAAAAACAATATTCTTCTAAAGTCGTAAATATCCCTTCTTCCACTATAGTGCCATGTTAGCACCATAGCCAATAAAAGCATTAATGCCCCAGTCAATTTAAGTGTATCACTTCACAAATTTGGTTTTTACGTAGGTAATATATTAGAGGAATGCTTCCCCCTCAGTAAAAAAAGAAATGCATCCTAAAACAGTCGGTATAAAATTTTATTTATTCGCTATAACACTTGGTAAATCCATAATTCCCCTTTTTATTCCTTCAAATAAAGTTTTTTATAATCAATAAAAAAATTGACACAATACTGTTATCTACAGCATACTGTTATTAACAGTACTATATTATTGATAAAAAATAAGGAGGTTTTATACTTTATGAAACATACTGGGAGACATACAGGTGCATTTCTATTGCTGTTTTTAACAGAGGGCGATAACTATGGAGGGAAACTCCTACAAAAATGCGAGGAAGAACTTCCCATTAATCCCATTGATAGTTCGATCTTATATCGCACACTAAAAAAATTAGAGGAAGAAGGTTCTGTAGAATCTTATCTTGATGCATCTGAAAGAGATAAACCAATAAGGATGTACAAAATCACTGATGTTGGTAAAAAGAGATTAGAGGAATTTAAAATAGATATTGAAGAAAAAATTAAAAATTTATCGTTTTTCCTAGAAAGATATAAAGAATGGAACGATTAAAATAATGATTAGTGGAATTATTCTCTATACTATTGCCGCTATTTATTTGGGAATTTCCTTCATAAAAGACAAACATAAAACAAAGGCTGCCTTATTGAGTTCATGGAAAATGTTTCGCAATGTTTTACCGGATTTATTAGCCATTATGCTTTTTATTGGGCTGGCATTATCGTTATTTACACCGACTCTTATCTCATCAATTATTGGTGAAACTTCCGGCTTACTAGGTATCATTTACTCAACAATCATCGGCTCTATTGCTTTAGTACCGAGCTTTATTGTCTTTCCTCTTGGACATACATTATTTCAAAATGGTGCCGCGCTTCCACAAGTAGCCGTATTAATGTCAACAATGATGTCAGTAGGACTCGTAACTTTATCTATGGAACAAAAAACTTTCGGAAGAAGATTTGCTTATGCCCGAAATATTTCTGCCATAATAATGTCTCTTCTATTCGGATTGATTATTGGGGTGGTAATGACATGACAAAGCTAAAAGAATATCGGTTCTTTTTCATCTTATTATTAGGGCTTCTTATAATTGCGTTTATAAATCACTCTATAGCTTTGAAAACCGTTCAGATAACTAGTAAAAGTATTTTAGATATGTTATTCCTACTTCCTCCTATATTCATCTTGGTGGGATTATTAGATCAATGGGTAAAGAAAGAATCACTTATTCGGTATATGGGGGAAAAATCAGGGATATACGGAGTCTTCTTTACTATAATATTAGCAACGGTGGCTGCAGGCCCTCTTTATATTGCCTTTCCAATTGCAGTATTATTATTAAAAAAAGGAGCAAGTGTCCGCTATATAGTGTTTTTTTTAGGAGCTTGGTCAACAGTGAAATTACCAGTTATAGTCTATGAAATCACTTCATTTGGCTCTAAATTTACACTTATTCACATTTGTTTTGGCCTCGTGTTTTACTATTTAACAGGAATTCTTTTCGAAAAATTTATGACCGACAAAAATTTAAAATATGAAATAAAAAAGAAAATCTAGATTTAAAAGCATTAAGGACAATTCAGATTTGCGTTGTTATGGGGGATAATAGAAGAGATAGTAAAGATAGTCGCCAAATTGGAGTATCCCATAATATTGTTGGAACTTTCTAAATTTTTTGGCAAATATCGAATTTGAAAAGAGTAGAGAATCACTAACTCTTATAATTGGCCTTTCTAAAATTCATTTATCAAATGGGTACCAAATTCCCCTTTCTCCTAAGGACTAATTGTCTTAATTAGTCCTTTTATTTTGTCTTATTGCACCTATTATTTTCATATGCTTACTAAACACAAAACTGCACCGATTGTTACATAAGCAAGATTTTTTTCATTTATTACAGAAGTGCTGCCACTTTAGTTTAATTAGAAAAGTAATCCTGAATATAAAAAAAGAGGCCATCCTTTTTGGACAGCCCCCTTTCCGCTAATTATAAAATTTCTAGCAGAGCAAGATATCATTATATTAGCCACTACAGAATGTATCATCTATAATACATTCAATCTTGAAAACTATGAGTATACTGCTATTTTACGTGCGATAGATTCTGTTAAACGAGATGCTACTTTCGGAACTGCCAATTTAATAATTGGTGTTAACATTGCACCAGATAATCCGCCTGCATGGATTTCCACCGTACAAGTCATCATTGTTTCACCATTAATATCTTCTGCAGTAAAGAGACCGCTTCCTGAAAAATTATCTGATAAACCTTTTAGTTCAAATTTAATATTTGAAGGTTCATTCCATTCGGTAATATCTACCTGTGCTTGTATTGTTTTTTTAATGCCTTTCAGACTACCTTCAAATGTCCAAATAGATTGCTTGTCATTTATGATTTTATGTTCTTTATAGGCTGGTACTGTCGTTGCCCATTTTTCAAGATCACTGACATAATCCCAAACTGCTTGTACATCTACTGGAACTACTACGGTATGAGTTCCTGTTGCCATTATGACCCCCACCTTCCCTATGTATGTAACTTTACATCTCTACAGTTTAATTATTACATAAAAATCATAAACTTTCATCTATAATGACACATAGCTTTCCTACTTCCACTTCCCCAATTATTTACATTCTCCACAACCCAGCTGTTTAATGAAATAAACAGAACTTCCGTTTTCAATCGACTTTTATGTTACTTAATACTATTCTTTATGGAATTTATCACATAAAGAAAGGCTATCCATTTAATTAAAGGCTAGTATCTTCTGTTAGGTGTTTACCAAAAGGAACTGGAATTCCCATTAGTAAAACAGGTATAGAAGTAGTAGGAAGTTTGCCAGCCTTCTTATTTAAAGGTGAAGAGAAAATAATAGTTCAACCAAAATCATTTATTTAAATCCTTGTGTCTATCCAGTGTAAACCATCGTATTAATAGCAACATATATCTGTTCTCCCTGATTATTATGGTTATTATTTCTCCACTTTCTTTCCTCTTTTGATATCATCAATTTTCTCCGATGTAAATTATATAATCGTTCTTCTTATTGCTACTTTAAAACTCAAAATAGTTAACCCTATCTGAATGGCATTATAAGCACACCTTACTAAGTTTTTTCACATAACATTAGATTCCTTCGGGTAATTAGTATGCGATAAAATCAAAGGTTTTATAAGTAGAACGATTGAAAGTGAACACTTAAGGACTTAATACGTGGAGGGAACAACTATTCCCCTTTTTTGAATGACTTACTTTTGTTATTAATTTTAACCTGAAGAATTTGGCACTGCTCGAATCTTTTACTTTTAGTATGCCGCAGATGCTTTTGTGCACAATATGATACATGTAAGCAGCATGATAAGTAGCATCCGTTTAACTTATTTGTTGTCTTTGTATAACCACAGACTACGGAGTTGAAAAAATGAAGTTTAACAAGAAGAAGATTAACATCGTAGATATCCAAACGGCAAAGAAAAGTGTGTTTGCAACTGGGGTTGGAAATGCAATGGAATGGTTTGATTTTGGTTTATATTCCTACTTAGCTGTTATTATTAGCCAGAACTTTTTTAGTGCAGTACAAAATGACGAGTTAAAATTAATATTTACTTTCACGACTTTCGCCATTGCCTTTTTAATGCGTCCATTAGGCGGTATTATCTTCGGTAAAATTGGTGATAAAGCAGGAAGAAAAGTCGTCTTAACTACAACCATTATTTTAATGGCCTTTTCTACCTTATTGATCGGTTTATTACCTACTTATGATCAAATTGGTATATGGGCTCCCATCCTGTTATTAGTCGCAAGAATTATTCAAGGCTTTTCAACTGGAGGCGAATATGCTGGTGCAATGGTCTATATTGCTGAATCATCTCCTGACAATAAGCGCAGCATCCTCGGAAGTGGATTAGAAATTGGTACCCTAACTGGGTATATATTGGCTTCCCTCGTAGCAAGCATACTTTTTGTCGCATTATCTGATGAACAGATGGCCACATGGGGATGGAGAATCCCATTCTTGCTTGGTTTACCGCTAGGACTTATTGGAATGTACCTGAGAAAAACCTTAGAGGAATCACCTATTTTTGAAAATGAAATTTCTTCTACTGAAGCTGAAGAACAAACAGAAGAAGGCTTCTTTTCTATTCTAAGAAATCATAAAAAAGATATAATAGTCTGTTTCGTATCTGTAGCCTTCTTTAATGTGACAAATTATATGCTACTATCCTACATGCCTTCCTATTTAAACGAGATAATTGGTTTATCAAGCACGACCGGTACTATTTTAATTACACTTGTGATGGTCATCATGGTGCCACTTACATTACTATTCGGTAAGTTAAGTGATAACATTGGTAATAAAAATGTCTTCTTAATTGGTTTAGGCGGACTATCACTCTTATCTGTACTAGCTTTTTATTTCGTGAATCTGAATGGCTTACTATTTATTTCGTTAGGTATCCTTATTCTGGGCGTACTGCTTGCAACATATGAAGGCTCTATGCCCGGTTCATTGCCAGCAATGTTTTATACCGATATACGCTACCGAACACTATCTGTAACATTTAATGTCTCTGTTTCCATATTTGGAGGTACTACACCATTAGTTTCCACCTGGCTTGTTCACCAAACAGGCAATAACTTAGCGCCTGCCTGGTATTTAACAATCGTAAGCCTTGTCGGATTCTTTGTAATACTATTCTTATTTAAGAGTACTACAGGAAAATCCTTAAAAGGATCTTATCCAACAGTTGCGACGAAATCTGAATTTAAAGAAGTTGTTGAGAATCCTGAGGATGCACTATGGTGGCGGACGGAACAAGAATAAAGCAAGCTTTATTAACATTCACCAATTAGACAAGGTTCGACTGACACTTTTTTAGCTTATTATTACATCAAAGGTTGAAAGAGAACGTGTTTATATGTATAGAGTTCTCAATAGATTAAAGCATCAGCATACTTGCTGGTGCTTTTTTTAGTATTAATTGAAATAAATTACACATAACTATAAAAGTGTTAACTCCAATATAAGTGTTTATCCTTCTTAAGTTGAAATTGAAAAATACGTCTAATCCTTTACACACCAAGGTTTATACGCATTTCCCAATATAAATTTAATGATACTTGTTTATACTTCTTCAACGACTGCTTCTTTTCTTAACTATTTAAGAAAACCATCAATTATTATTTGCTCCTCTTTGTTTAAAGTAGAAATGGGTTCCCGACAAATACCTGCAGATACATTTTGCTTATCTAATATATACTTAATGGCTCGAAGTGCTCCAATCTCTGTAATAGTCTTCATATAAGGGGACAGTTTAGAGAGTAGCTCCTTTGCAACATTAATCTTACCAGACTTTATTTGTTTAACTATCTCATGTATTTCGTTAGGAAATACATTTCCTAACACACTAGAAATACCATTAAAACCAAGTTCAGCATCTTCTAATATAGTTTGGTCTGATCCAGTTAATACAATAAATGTAGAACCGAGTTTTTCTTTAACTTCCTTTACTGTAGCTCGATCACCCGCTTCCTTTAATGCAATAATCTGAGGAAACTGTTTAACTAATCTAAGTAATGTTTCTATATTTAAATTAAAACCAGTTCTTGGAGGGTTATTATATAGCATAATTGGTAAAGAAGTATGGGAACAAACCTTTGCTACATAATGAAAGGCTTCCTCTTGATTAATTCGGAGGTATGGAGGGAAACCTAACATAATTCCATTTAAACCAGCTTCTTCTGCTGCAATAGCCAGTGAAATCGCATCTTTCGTTTGAACTGCTGCAACTCCTCCATAAAGTAGAACTTCATTTTTCGCTGCTTCTTTTACTTTATGAAATAAAGTAATACGTTCTTCTATAGTCATAGAATGTTGCTCTCCTGTAGATCCACTAATCAGTAAGGAGGGAACATTATTCTTTTTATAGTAATCAATTAATGGCGGTATACCGTCTAAATTTAGCTTTCCATCATAAGTAAACGGTGTTACCATCGCAACACTGAATTCAAGAAAAGGATTTTTCATTTCAAGTTCTCCTTATTTTTTATTTTCTTCACCACTTGTGCCACTTAGAATCAAATTCTTTATACCTGCTTCATCATTGGGAAATATTAAGTTTTATAGATGGCTTCAGAAAAATTCTATAATGTAATCTGACATAAAAAAAGGTACAATTATGAACAAATAAACATGTCAAGGGTGGCATTTAATGAAAAATACTATTTTTGCTCTTAATGACGACGCACCGAAATACAAACAAATTTACGAACAGTTTAAATTATATATTGAGAATGGAAATATCTCCGTTAACGAACAGCTGCCATCTATTCGTCAACTTGCAGACTCCCTTTCGGTAAGCAGAAATACTACACTTAATGCCTATGAACAACTTTTGGCAGAAGGTTATATTCGTAGTAATGGACGTAAAGGCTATTTTGTAAACGAATTAGATCCGCTTTTATATCAAAGTGTAAAAATGCCAACTAAAAATGAAAAAAAAGAATTAAAAAATGCCCGCATTGATTTCCGAGCAGGAACCGTAGATCAACAGCATTTCCCATTGAAAACTTGGAGAAGAGTGACCAATCAAGTTCTAACTATGCACCATAGTTATCAATATGGAGACCCTTTTGGTGAAGAATGCTTACGTGAACAAATTGCAGCCTATTTATTTCAATCTCGTGGACTC
The DNA here is from genome assembly GCF_022049065.2 of Niallia sp. Man26. NCBI lineage: Bacteria > Bacillati > Bacillota > Bacilli > Caryophanales > Bacillaceae > Niallia > Niallia sp. Man26. Next base: position 1,043,620 of record NZ_CP095744.1, on the reverse strand, counting down.
AAAACAAATGCAAATAATATCATAATCAGCAGTGGCACTCAGCCTATGTTAATTAATTTAGGGAAGCTTCTGAGGGAAAATTTCTCTAGCTTTATTGTTGAAGATCCAGGATATGTTGGTGCTAGAGAAGCTTTGAAGTTTCATGATTTTACATTGGAAACGGTACCTGTTTGTGAAACAGGTACAGATTTTTCTACACTAAATCAGAAGGAATCAAGACTGATTTATGTAACACCCTCTCACCAAAGTCCAATAGGCGTTAGTATGTCCATACAAGAAAGGTTAAAGCTTATAAATTGGGCCAGTGTCAGACAGGGATATATTATTGAAGATGATTATGATAGTGAATTCCGTTATACACAGCAACCATTCCCAGCATTAGCTTCCATTGATTCAACAAGAGTCATTTACTTTGGGAACTTTTCGAAGTCATTTCTTCCTGGAATACGTATAAGTTATATGGTTCTTCCAGATTCATTAATAAACCAGTATAAAAAGCAATTTTACCTTTTTGAATGCCCTGCTTCGCTTCATAATCAGCTTGCAATGGCTAAATTTATGAAAGATGGTGAATGGAATCGCCATCTTAAACGAATGCGTCTTGTTTATAAGCAAAAAATGAATTATATCGTTTCAGAATTAAAGAGTCATTTCAAACAAACTATAACGATAATTGGAGAACAGTCTGGATTATTTGTGCTCGTTAAACTCCATCTTAACCGTACTGAAGAATGGTTAATCAATCGCGCTTCATTATATGGAGTAGTAGTGTATCCTACCTCCATATATACGCTAGAAAATCACATGAATGAGCCCACTATAAAGCTTGGCTTTAGCAACCTAACATGTGAAGAAATTCAATTAGGGGTTCATCTTTTAAAAGAAGCTTGGTCATAAAAATACCATGTAGTCGTTAGTAAATTACTAACAACTACATGGCATCTTAATCTATGAAGGATTAATGCTCATTTTCTGATTGAACTGAGCTTTATCCCTTCCCTCACACTACAATCTAATAGAAGTTTGCTTCCTTTTACCAGAAAATAAATAAGTACAAATAAATCCAAAGATGATCATTAGAGTAGCTAAAAGCCCTCCTTCTAACCCAAAAGAACCTCCTGTTAATAAATCATTTCCACTACTCACATCTATTGTATATACACCATATGGCGTTGTTCCACTAACAGGAAAGCCGAAAACATTTCCCTGAAAATAGTTCCATGTAATATGATAGCCTATTGGTGTCCACATACTCTGTGTTTTGTCATACATGTAAGCAAATAGTATTCCTACTAGGAAGATATTGAAAATGCCTAGTAGAGTTACATTTTGATTAGCCAAATGTGCAATTCCAAAAATCAGGGCTGACACCATATAAATGGTTACCTTTCGACGACCTCTATCTGCAAGGGTAGACATGATATAGCCTCTGAATACAAGTTCTTCAAACAAACCAACCAAAATAAAAAAGATTAAGTAAGTAATAGAATAAGTTGAAAAGTTTGGGTTGGAAAGTGTGTTGATTAATTCAATATTATCAGTAAATAACAGGATAAAGAAAATGATTGCAATAGATATAGCTCCTAATAGTAGACCAAATATTATATTTATTAGGAATAAACCAAAACCCAAATCTAGTATTTTCTTTTTGTTTAAGAATTTCCATAATAAAAGCAATGAAATTAAAGCAGCCACATAACCAAGTGCATAGGAAAATACATCTAACCACGGTCGACCATCCATAATAACACTTCTATCCATTGTAAACACAGCTGTACCGTCACCGTCTGAAGCCACTGTAAATAATGCGTACATCTCTACTGGAAGCATAAAAATGGCTTGAATAACAAAAGTAATGATAAGTGTTACAAAAATGAGCCACCCTGTCCTTACCTGGCCTTTACTGTTTTTAAACAAAATGCTTTCACTCCTTCTGCTTTTATACCGGCACATACTAGTAGACTAATCTTATAGAAAATAGAGGTGAAAGAAGTCTCTATCCTAATATACGCATATTATCACTATATTCCATTATCGCTAATAAATGCTTTCAATGATTAAACACTTTACTCCGATTTATACACTTTCACTAAAGATGAGTGTTAAGCCATAAAACAAGCGTTAATCCTTCTTAAATTTATTAAATGGTAAATAAAAAAACCGTCTAGTCCTATATATTACAGACTTCGACGGTAATTAAGTTTGCTGCATGTGTGCCCACTCTTGCTCAATCTGATAATGGAACTACATGATGTACTTCTTTAACAGCTAATGAAAAAGAACTTTAATGCAATAGTAGATGAAATAATACCATAAGTAAGTCCCTTTCTTAAGTAGAAAGGGACTTACTTTTAATTTTCTCCACAATACTATTATTCCACTAAGCTTCTAAAAATAAGGACGGCTCTCTAATACAAAGGAGGCTCCCCTATTTTTTACTTTGTTGGTCGTACTAATATTTTCGCTTGTTTTTTATCATTAATTAATGATTCAAAACCACTTTCGACTATATCATCAATATCAATTTTTTTTGTGATAACTCCTTTAACATCTAAACGGCCTGTAGAAATCATATCAATTACTTCAGGGAAAATATGTCTATAAGCAAGTCTTGAAGTTACATTTGCACCTTTATACAATAGTTGACCCATATCAATAGCAACTGGTTTTCCAAATACAGCTATTGCCATTACTTGTCCACCTTGTTTTACGGACGCAACTGCGTTGGTCATTGTCGGTTGTACCCCTGCACATTCATAAGCAACACTGACTCCGCCATCTGTCAGTTCAAGGATTTGTTCCGCAATATCATCACGCATACCATTAATAACGGTAGTAGCTCCTAACTCTGCAGCTTTTTCCAGACGTTCCTCAGATATGTCCACTACAATAATCTTTGTTGCGCCTGCTGCTTTTACAGACAATAATGTTAACAAACCTATTGGACCAGCACCAAAAATAGCTACAGAGTCCCCTGGCTTCAAGTCGCTTTCTCTAACTGCATAAAAGGAAACAGCTGTAGGTTCAACTAATGCACCCTCTTCAAAAGATACATTTTCAGGTAGCTTATGAACCATTTTTTCATCTACAACCACATACTCAGCAAACCCGCCATCTTGATTTAGACCGACAAACCCTACCATGCTGCATTGGTTGTAATAACCTCTTTTGCATGCGTAGCATTCACCACAATAAATAAGTGGTTCAATAGCAACTCTTTCACCAACTTGGTGGCTCGTTACATCACCAGAAACCTCAACAATTGTACCTGAGAATTCATGTCCTAGTGTGATTGGAGGTGCCTGTTTAGAAATTGGATGTGGCTCTGGAGATTGACCGTGTGAATAAGCATGAAGGTCACTACCACATATTCCTCCCCATTCAACCTTCACTTTTACTTGACCGGATGAAACAATTGGTTCTTGCACCATTTCTATACGAAGATCTTGACTCCCATATAATCTAGCTACTTTCATAGTAAAGTCTCCTTTTTTTAAATTTTATAAATGTAAGTGCCTACAAAAATAATTATATCAATTTGTATACTTACGCAAAAGTTAATATAATTAATGATGTAATAAGTATTACTTAAGGAATGATAAAATGAACATAGAACAGTTAATGTATATAGTGGAAGTTGCAAAAGTAAGATCACTAGGGGAAGCAGCAAAAACATTAAATATTAGTCAATCTGCTTTAAGTCAGGCTATTACTAAGTTTGAAAATGAACTAAACATCAAAATATTTAATCGAACAAGAGCTGGTACTATACCAACAAAAGAAGGGGATCTCTTAATAGCAAAGTCTCAAAATGCATTAAAAGCGATCTATCAGATTGAAGACGAAGCAAAACAAATAAATCATTTAAATGATTTACTACGCATAACGGTCATTCCTGGCTTGATTGGTCCAATAGTTGATACTTATCTAGATTACAAAAAAAAGGACTCCAAATTAAAGATTGAAATTAACGAAAAATCAAGTATGGATATCATTGTAGATTTAAAGAATGACAAAATTGATATTGGTTTTATCGCCATCAATAGAAAAAATATGGATGCAGTTACCGGATTTCAATTCACTCCGGTTAGAAAAGGGAAACTGTTAGTCTTCGCTTCAAAAGATTCTGTTATAGCTAAAACAAAGGACGTCATTAAACCAAATGTGCTGAAAGAGCAATTATTTGTATTGTATAAAGATGAATATGTCCAAAGCTTTATATCAAATTTTAACCGCTTATATGGACCTATTGATATTTTTCTTAAAACTACAGATACACAAATAATCACCAATACTATTTTAAAACTTGAGGCTATAACTATTGGGCATGATATTTCAGCTGAATTTAATCAAAACTTTCCATATAAAGAAAATATCGTTGCTTTAGAAATTGAAAATTTCTCTGACACATCTTTCACTTTTGGCTGGATTAAAAAACACGACAATAAGCTTGCCAGGGAGACAAACCTATTTATTGAGAAAGTTAGCAATATACTAATTAAATAGGGCGGAAATTATTTTTTTAAAGTATCCGTTCTTTTTCTTTCAGTAGCTTGTGTTCGATATGGTTTACATCTGGAGAGTGCTTATGGAAAAACCCACTTATTCAACAAAAGCCTCCGAATGTAATTATTCACACTCCTTTAATAAAAGGTTAACCAAGCAATATTGGCTAACCTTTTTTAAATCAATTTATATTTATACGTTCCATTGTAATAAACTATATGTTTGTTAATTATCACGAATAGATGCAAATACTCTTACAGGAAAGCTCTCCAAATCAACTGCAGGAGGAACAGCTGTTATGGTGAAATCACTAGATGGTAATGCTTGTAGATTTCTCATATCTTCACAGATAGGGATTTCAGCACCTAGAAGTATATAGTGCACGGGTGTACCTATATTAGAAAGGGTTGAAATATTATCCACTAATGGAGTATCAATTCCGACGAATGCTGCTTGTTGCTCAACAAGGACATTTGCTAACTCTACAGTTAAATAGGGTGCATTATTTCCATACTTTGATGTCATGAATAACCTATCATGTCCACTACTGAATAAAACTGCTTTGCCTTTTACATTCATCCCTTCCACATCTTGTACGTCAAAAAAGGGTCTATCATTTGAGATTTGTATTACTATTGAAGGGATATTGACAAGTTTCTCCAATGGATAATCCTTAATTTTTTTGCCATCCTCAAACACATGATATGGGGCATCCATATAAGTGCCGCTTGTACTAACTAACGTTATCTTATTAATTTCTGAGCTGGAATAAGGTCCCCCACCATTTTGTTTAGAAACTGTCTTTCTATCAAGGTATGTTGTAATTGAAGCTGGTGGATCTCCTGGAAATGTTACTGTTCCGTGTGAGATGGAATGACTAAGATCAATATATTTATCAAATGAGTTAATTTTAAATTTCTCCATACAGAATACCTCCCTTAAATAGCTTTTGATTCTTTTCCTTTTTGGAGTATTATTTTTGATATATGACCAGTGAAGTACTGAACAAGTGGACCAGTAAACACGGCTGTAATTATTGTACTTATACCAATGAGTGCTCCAAATAAAAAACCTACAACTACACATGTTATATCTGTGATAACTCTTGCTATAGCAAAAGGTATCTTATGATTACTTACCTTCAGAATGATCAGTGCTATAGTATCATATGGTGCAACCCCAAAATCGGATGCCATGTAGAGGGAAAAACCAAAACCTATAATGATTACAGCTACTAATAATATTAATAATTTTATTGTAAGATTTAGGTCATTTCCCAACATATAAGTATAAATAGATACAAAATAATCTGCGATAAACCCTATACCAATCATACTCACCATTTTTCCAATCCCGATATAGCTTTTAACATAACAGAAGGCAATCTCCACGAGGATTATATTTATTAATAATTGATATACTCCAAACGTCATATTAATGGAACTACTAACACCAAGATTCATCGTTGTAAATGGGTCAGTGCCAAGATTGGATATACGAAATAAGGCAATAGCAAAGCCGACCAAGAAATTACCTATCAGCATCATCATAATTCTAACTAAAAAAAATTTTTCATTTTGTCCCTCTTTTTATGTCTACCCCGAATAGTTTTTAAAAAAATCGACTAAATGTATTAGTCGATTTTTCCGTTGCTTAGTCATTAAAGATAGAGATTTCAGATAGCGCCTTTCTAAGATTAATAGCATCCCAAGGCAAGTGTTCAGCAATTCCAAGACCTACAATTTCTGCTTTTGTTGAAACATCTTTTAAAATTCGAACTACTTGTGCAAGCGTCATCTCGCCGATGGCAGGCTCGAAATTTTCTAAATATGGTTCAGCAGGTAAAATAGAACGGAAATCTGTCGGTGATAAAACATCTAAATCGAAGTGCACAGCTAAATATTCAATTTGATTCTTTTCGATCCAATCAATAATTAGCTGACTGCTGTCCCTTAACTCATCTGGACCAGCAAATTGTAAATTCAACTCTTTTACTGTATTTTCTTCTTTATCACCCAGATCCTTCTCTATTAATCCCGCATACATTACGTGGGTTGTTAAGATTGGATTTTTTACTTTCGATGCAAATCGTGGTGCTCCTTTTCCAAGCAAATTGCCTAATACCATTGCATGAACATTTGGCCAATCATTTGGTGTTGAAACGTCGGGATGCGCATCCAACCATAATACCCCCAGCTTCCCTGTATATTTTCCATTTAGATAATCAAAAGGAACTTGATCTATTGAACAATCACCTCCGAAAATAATAACTCTATCAGGTTGCTGTTCGTCTAGAATTCTTGCTGTATCTTCCATTTGCTTAAATAATACTTGCTCTCCAATAACGCCATTTTCAACTTCTAATTTTTTTCCGAAGTCTTTGTCTACTGCCACTTCAAAAGTCTCGCTTGTTTTACTTTTAGGTGCAATATGTGCTAATAATTCAGCTCCAAAAGCATATCTCGGGTCATTACCACCTTGCCATTGTGGTAATAAAATTCTTATTGTTTTTTTACTCATTTTTTATCCACCCTTTCTAAACCTTCAAATAAAGACTCACCATTAGACTCAATTACATTTTTATACCAATCAAAACTTTTCTTCTTGTAACGTTCAAGCGTCCCGCTGCAATCATTGTGTTTATCTACATAAATAAAACCATATCGTTTCTTCATTTCAGAAACAGTATTACTTACAATATCTATTGGCCCCCAGCTTGTATATCCTAGTAGCTCAACACCATCTTTAATTGCTTCAGATACTTGCTGAAGATGCTCTTTCAAGTAATTTATACGGTAATCGTCAATTACTGTGTAACTTCCTTTCTCATCAGGAACTAGTTCATCAACTGCACCTAAACCATTTTCGACAATAAATAATGGTAGCTGATAGCGATCGTAGAATTGATTTAACGCATATCTTAGGCCTTTCGGATCAATCTGCCATCCCCAGTCGCTTGCTTTAAGGTATGGATTTTTCACCGTACTTTTCACATTTCCAAGTTCCTGAATATTTAATTCTGGATCAGCAGTCGCACAATAACTCATGTAGTAACTGAAAGAAATATAGTCGACAGTATGCTGCTTCATTAATTCTTCATCTTCTTTAGTTACTTCAATGTGGATGTTATTTTCCTTAAAATAACGTTTCATATATCCAGGATATTGTCCACGGGCATGTACATCAGCAAAGAATAATGTTTCCCGGTCACGATTTAATGCTTCTTGTATATCATCTGGATTTGGTGTTAAAGGATAGTATGGACTGTTAGCAACCATACAACCAATTTTAAATTTCGGATTAATTTCATGACCAATTTTTGTAGCTAAAGCACTTGCTACAAACTGGTGATGAATAGCTTGATAAAGAATAGATTTATCAATTTCTTCTGGCTTTCCTTGAATTCCTCCCCCGTTAAAAGGTGCATCTAAGATTACGTTTATTTCATTAAAAGTAAGCCAATACTTTACCTTATCTTTGTAACGAGTATAAACTGTTTCTACAAAGTGCTGATAAAAATCAATCATCTTCCGATTGGTCCAACCGCCATATTCAGTTGCTAAATACAGCGGTATTTCAAAGTGGACGAGTGTAACCATAACTTCTATTCCATGTTTATGGAGTTCATCAATAAGATCATCGTAGAATTTTAAACCCTTCTCATTTGGTTCTGTTTCATCGCCATTAGGAAAAATCCGTGCCCATGAAATCGAGATTCTTAAAATCTTAAAACCCATTTCGCCAAATAACGTTATATCTTCTTTATAACGATGATAGAAATCGATAGCTTCCTTTTTTAAATAATTTTCAGGGGGAGGGATGACAACATCACCAAATACCCCATACGGCATTGCGTCACCTGTTGTCCACTTTTTCCCATCTTCTAATGATGCTCCTTCACATTGACTAGCTGCTAAAGCTCCTCCCCAGAGAAAATCCTTAGGGAATCCTGCTTTTAATTCTTTTACCATTTCTTTTTACCCTCTTTCTTTTTGTCTAAGTTGTAAATGTTTGTTCAATAAGGTAAATAAACATTTCAGTGTGCAGCAACTACCTCAAAAAGTACATCACCTGAATTTGATTCTGTTTTGTTTGAACCTGTTACAAACTCAAAGGCGCTACTATTTGTAATAATCACTGGTGTTGTAGTATCATAGCCAGTTTTTTGGATTTGCTCTATATCAAACTCCAACAGTAAATCACCGGCTTTAACCTCTTGACCATTAGTTACATGTGATATAAAGAATTCACCTTTTAATTCAACAGTATCTAAGCCGACATGTATTAGCAGTTCACAACCATTATTACTTTTTAAGCCAATCGCATGTTTAGTATCAAACACCATTTCAACAACCCCATCAAAAGGTGCAACTGCTTTTCCGATATTTGGACGAATCGCAATACCATCCCCCATCATCTTTTGTGAAAAGACTTTATCATTTACTTGATCAAGTGGTATGACGCTTCCTGATAATGGACTAAAAATCTTCTGCTTCTCTTCGGTTTCTGTTACAGCAAATGTATGATTTTCACTCTTTTTAGTATTTGTCGTTGTACTTTCTTCAGGGATATCATCAAAACCAATTACTAATGTAAGAATAAAGGCCACCACCAAGGAGACAAGACTACTTATTACAAAATAGATAAAGGTTGGACCTAAAAATAACGGGATACCTGCAATAGGACCTGTTCCCATACCAGATGCTTGAACATGGAATGCACCAGCAATTGCTCCTCCTAAAGCACCACCTATTGATACAGCAATTAAAGGTCTCTTCAGCTTGGTCGTCACGCCAAATAATGCTGGTTCTGTAATTCCTATAAATGCATTTAAAGCAGCAGTACCTGCTAAAGCCTTGAATCCTTTATTTTTGGTTTTTGTGTATACGGCAAAAGTTGCTCCTGCTTGAGCAGAATTAGCTGCAACAAAAAGTGCCATCATATAATCCACACCAAACTTTGATAGTGATTGAACCATAACTGGTGTAAACCCGACATGCATACCTAAGATAACAAGGAATGGATAAACAGCTCCTAATACAGCCCCAGCAAGTATGCCAAAGTTTAAGTAAAAATCAATAAATCCTTGACCTATTGAATTTCCAACTATTGTTCCAATCGGACCTAATACAACTAAAATAATTGGTGCAACAATAAGCACAGTCAATAAAGGAACTAATATTGTTTTTAAAATTTTAGGAATAACATTTGTTAACCATCTTTCTACATAAGACATAAGCCAAACACCTAAAATTATTGGCAGTACACTACTTGCATAACTTGCATTAGTAATAGGAATTCCAATAAACTTCAGTGAACTAGATTCATTCATCATAGTTATTAAGCTAGGATGAACTAAAATACCTGCAATCGCGACAGCAACATAAGGATTACACTTGAATCTTGTTGCTGTGCTGAAGGCCAATAATAGTGGGATAAAATAGAATGCTGAATCTGAAAAAATATTTAAAAATTTATAGATATCACTTTCAGTAGATACAATATTATAGAACATTAAAAATATCATTATTCCTTTAAGTAAGCCTGCTCCAATAATTGCGGGAATAATAGGTGTGAAAATACCAGAAAGTGTATCTAAAAACCGACTAATTAGACTTTCTTTATTGCCCCTCTTGCCTTCACCATTAGAACTTGATGCGTTTACAAGCGGAAGAAAAGCATCATATATTGCATAAACTTTTCCTCCAAGGATTACTTGAAGTTGATTTCCGACTATGTTGACACCCAACACACCAGGCAATATTTGTATATCATTCACTTTAATTACGTTTGTGTCATTTACCGATAAACGTAAACGAGTAACGCAATGAGTAACTCCTTTAATATTACTTTCACCACCGCTAAATCTGAGAATCTCCTCTGCTAGTTGCTTATCATTCATTGTTAATAACCCCCGTTAACCAGTTTGGGAAAGATCTTTATAAAAGCGCTTTTATATTAGTTAGATAATATCGAAAAATAATTCAGAATACATTAGATTTAATGGATATCGGTCCCATAGTTCATAAAAAGCTCTATTTAAAACATCTCCTTTGACACTCCTGGTCCATAATAAAAAGTCATTTGACTAAATCAAATGACTTTTAAAAGTTATCTTTTTCTTTTCTCTTTTCATAATCAATAACGTCTAAGGCATATTCTAAATTGTTGTCAAAATCAGAGATTAAAAGTGCAGAGAACAAAAGATCAAAGATGTAAGTAATGGAAATGAATGGTGTCAGCACCTCCATACTCATGATAAGCTGTTTTGAATTTATCTCTATATATTCATTACATTCCTTTTTCAAGTTATCGGACTCAGCACCGCCGATTCCAATAATATAGGTTCCTACTCCCTTAAGATATTTTGCAGTTTTAATCATGGCAGGATTCCCGCCTGTAAAAGATACAATTATCGCCACCCTATTTTTATATTTTTTAGTAGCCATTATGTAATGTTCATTAATACCTGTTTGTGCTGAACACTCAATACCGATAGAAAGAAACTTAAACATAGCAGCTGTTGCGCAACTATACGTTATTCCCTGACCATAAATATCTATTTTATCTGCTTTTTTTAATTGATTGATAACTCTATTTAATGAGTTATAATTTAACATCATTTTAGTGTTAGTAATTGATTTGTCATACACAGAAGGAACAATATTTACTATCTCCTTAACCGAACTGTTTTTATTAAAAGGTTCCTTTTCTAGAATTTGAATTAGTCTTTCCTTTTCAACTATTTCAAGTTCTAGTTTTCGACGGAATTCATTATAGCTAGAAATTCCTAACTTTTTACAAAACCGAAGAACAGTGGCCTTGCTGGTATACGATCTCTTACCAAGTTCTTCAGCAGTTAATTCAACCGATTCTAAGGCGTGTTCAAGAATATAATTCGCTATTTGTATTTCAGAAGAAGTAAATTCTATTTTATTTTCCAATTGTTCAATAAGCATTCCTTTTTCACTCCCAGACAGATTATTCACTTTATCTCATTTTACATCAAGGGACCGATTGGTAGAAATTCATATTCACTAGAGCTAAAGATAGTAAGCACAACATAATCTGCAATACTAAAGCCAATATTACAGTTTTTAACAATAGAAAAACAAAGTAACACTGCCAAAAAACCTGCCAAGAGTTGCTTAGCAGGTTTTTTGGCAGAAAATAAAATTTTACTACAAACACATTTTGTAAATAATAGATTAGCAATAACAGTTACTAATATTTATGGACAACTATTATTTTTCTAGCTTAAAGCCTATTTCCATTGCCAATTTGATTTCTTCACACATATACCACATATCAGTTATTTGTCCATCTTCATTAAATTCAAAGATACCCACCTCATCCCACTCTATTCTTTTATAAGTAGCAGGCATTCCAACGAATGTATCTTTATGAGTTACATAATAATGGAATTGTGCAATGACTTTATTTCCTTCTGCAACAATGGAGTTCATTTCCACCTTTTGCTCACTCAATGCACCGTGCAGTACAGCCCAACCTTCTGTCATCCACTCTAAGAAGTTTCCTTTTTTCGGAATTGCATCACCTGTAGCTTCATAAAGTGCGGCAAAGCCAGCTCTATGGGTAACAGCATCCTTTGATACAACTTGACGAACGTAATCTACATCGTTAGTTGGTAAAGCCTCAGTAATAAATTTTCTAACAATTTCTTTATTATTCTCTAGTATATTCAAAATAGGACCTCCTAAGTGTCTTTTCTATTTCTAGTAGCGCTCTACGAACCAAATCATAAACCCTATAGTAGGAATAGGGTCAACTGTATTTTATGTATCCCAATACAGCATACGTTATGTATAGCAATCTCACCTCTTCCCTTCTATTACATCCACCAAAAAAATAAAAAAAGCTCCTACCATACAGTAGGACCTTTTTTACTGATGTATTCTTTTTACTCTCAATTCAATAAGAAATGCCTCTTCTTTTAATGAACTATAATTTGTAGGAAGAGAAACTTCATAAACCTTCCCCTCGGTTTGAATATTATTAGATTCAATATAATGATAGAGCATTTGATAATAATGATTGTACTCATTATTATTCTCTGTTCTATCAAATGCAATACAAACATAATCTCCTGAGGTAATTGTATCTAGGGTCATTGGTGCTTCTATATTTAGACTTTCTTCTGATACTGATGTATAAATAAACTCATAGTTAATGGGAGTATCTTTATATGATTTCAAAGGAAAGATATATCCATACTGATTATCTATGATACATCCCTTCTCTTCTAATACGTTAGCCAACTTTCTAACATAAAGACCTGGACGACCATTATAAGGAGTGAGTGAAACTGTAGGCATAATTAAAACCCGTTCTTCTTTTATCGTACGGTAATAGACTTTTCCTCTTTCTTTCCCGCAAATTTCTAACTGTTCGTTTAGTTGACGTTTTTTCTTCTCTAATATGCATTTTGCATCTTGCAATTTTTTAAACTCATTTTCAATTACAGTCTCTTGCTGTTGTAGAAAGTTTCGCATATCTTGCGGTGTATTTAGGATAATCTGTTTAATTTCTTCTAATGGAGTTTGTATGCTTTTTAAATATTTTATAATATCAAGATAAAAGAATTGACTAATATGATAGTATCTATATCCATTACTCGGATCAGTATAATCCGGTTTAAAAATTCCTAGCCTATCATAGTACCGCAATGTTTGAATAGAAATATTGTTCAGCTTCGCAGTTTCCCCGATTGAAAAATGTTCGTTCATTTTAAAATTCCCTTTCTATCCTCTTTAGAAGCAAATCAACTTAATTCTATAGCTACTTTTCATTTTGTTCTTTTTTGTAATATAAATACAACCATTTAGAAAGTCAATAATTTGTTTCTTTTCACTCTCGTCATTCCCCATATCCTTTTCATATGATTTTTTGCATATTCAACAAATAATTATTGACTCTATTCTTACTATAGAGTTTATACTCTGATACAGATCAAATATTTTTATAAAGGAAGTAGAGTGATAATGATGAATAACAATAGAGTATGTAAGATACTCGGTATAAAATATCCTATCGTGCAAGCTGCCATGAACTGGATTACAAACGCAAACATGGTTGCTGCTGTTTCGAATGCAGGAGGAATGGGAGTATTAGGTCCCAACGCTGGACCAAAGAAAGATGGAGCTAGACAAATTAACAAGGAGGAAAGAATCCGTAATGAAATACGAAAAATTAAATCACTAACGGATAAACCATTTGCGGTAAATATTATCCTACCTGAAGAAGGAATGGACGATAACGGATTTTATGTTCGAACTACTCTCCATGTAGCTTTTGATGAGGGTGTTAAATATTTTGTAACAGTTGGAAATGTAAATCGTCAAGTATTTAAAGAGATCAAGAATCAAGGAGGTGTAATAATCCATCGTGAATTAACTCCTACAACTGAAGCTGCAAGAATTGCCGAAGAAGCAGGCGCTGATATCATTATAGCTACAGGTTATGATGAAGGTGGTGTTATTCCGCAACAAGCAATTGGAACATTTTCCATTGTTCCAACTATTGTAGATTCAGTTGATATACCCGTAATTGCTACAGGTGGAATTAATGATATCCGTGGTGTGAGAGCAGCTTTTGCTCTTGGAGCTGTAGGCGTTTATGTGGGTACTCGATTTATTGTTTCCAATGAATGCCCTGCTTCAGATACAACAAAGCAACAAATTATTCATTCAAAAGGTACTGACCTTCTTTCAGTTTCTGCCAACCAACGTTCCATACCTAATGAAGCAGCTCAAGAATACGAGAATTTGTACAAAAATGGGTTACCTTCTGATCTAGTGAATAAAAAAATAAGTGAAGACGGTGGCATTCGCACTGGAATGCTAGAAGGGAAAATGGATGCGGGGATTGTTTCTGTAAATACCGCTATTGATCTCATTAAGGATGTAAAGACATGCGAAGATATAGTCAAGGAATTAATGGCTGACTTTATTAAGTAAAGGCATTTAGGAACCACAATCATATTATCTTCAAGTAAAAGCTGGAACTGGTAAAATCCTTAGGATATATCATCGGTTTTTACCAGTTTTTTAAGATTTTTTATTGAACACTAACTTACGTCTTATATATACGAAATGCTTGCCTGGTTATCACATAAGAAAAAGTGTCCCCTAAAATACTTGATTACCTTACCGCTTGAAGCACAAATAAGCTGGTTGCATTTCTAAAAAAGACTATTGCCTAGCAGCCATCCCTCCAATTTTCCACAAATATTTAGGAATCTTTAATTTTTTGGGCTTTAGTACAGAGCATATTCTGAATACATTTGGAAATATTATGATGGAGGTGAATTTTTATGGAAAAATCAGCCCTTACTTCTTCTGAAATAGGTTCCTTAAGGGCAGAGTATATAAATGGAACAGCCACAAATATTATTAATAAGTATATGTTTTCCATTATAGAAGATAAAGCAATAAAGGAACTATTTAATATCGCTATTAAGACATTTGGCCAACAAAAAAACGAAATTGGTAATTTCTTCGTTAAAGAAGGATTTCCTGTTCCCATTGGATTTAATGAAACTGACTTATATCTTGGAAAACAGAAATTGTTTTCAGATGCATTTTGCCTAAATTATTTACACATCATGACTATACATGGAACTTTAGGGCATAACACAGCACTATGTATTTCAGTCAGAAAAGATTTGAGAACTTTTTACGATTCATGTAGTACTGCAGGAAATAAAATGTATCATAAAACAATTGAGTTATTGCTTGAGAAAGGTTTATTTCAAAGGGATCCACTATACTATTCGTACGAACACCCAACTTTTATTAGCAGTAAAGATTTTAGTGATGGTTTTTTGGGAAAAGGTAGAATGCTTGCCGCTACAGAAATTGTAAGTCTTTCCTTGAACCTTAAGAAAAGTATAATGGCTAAAACTCTTTCCATTGCATTCTCACAGGTAGCAGAATCTAAAGAAGTAAGAAAATTTCTAACTGAGTCAGAAAAGACAGCAGATGGCCAAATAAAAGCATTAGCAAAAATACTTCAAGTGGATAATTTACCCGTTCCAAAATCATTGGAAACAGAAGTTACTACCTCTACTGACTCACCATTTTCAGATAAGTTAATGCTTTTCCATATGGGTTTTTTATTTCAAGCTGCCCAAAATTATCATGGCGCTGGCTTGGCTTCAGCCATGAGAACAGATCTTGTAGCCACTTATGAGAAGACTATTCTACAAAATCTTTTAGTTACCAAAAATTGGTTTGATCTTATGGTGAAAAATAAATGGTTAGAACAACCACCACTTGCACCTAATAGGAACGAAATTGCTAAAAAGAATTAACAAACTCTTGCCCTTCCATATTGGTAGGGCAAGAGTTTATTAATTATTCTTTCACTAAACTGCCCAGAATGCGACATTTGGACAATTTATTCCATGAATACTGTAAATTAAAGCCAAAAAAAGTGTTAACACTGCTCTGTTTAATGCTCCCCTTAGGACTATTTGTTTATCCTTATTGAGAGAATTTCCGCAAGTATCTCAAATTATAACACCCGATAGCAATCGTTCCTTACTCAAATAATTGGACGTTCGGCTCACGCTTCAATACATGTACGATTAATGAGTGTAACTGTGCACGGTGATGAAATAGATGAGCCTGTGTATCCAACAGCCATTCGTATCTAGAATGTTTTACTCCAAAAAAAGAAGTGGTTTCACGTAACAACTCCTCTTCCCGAAATGATGTTACGCCTTCCTTTAAATAATTAAAATTGTTAATAAGGGCTTCCTTTATTGCTAATTTAGTAGCTTCTGGTTCAGAATCTACATAGAAATGGTCTAATTCCTCTTCTGAAGCACCAGCACCGATTAAAAAATCTGCTTTGCATAAAACAGATATATGTGAAAGTAGCTCACCAATTGACCATTTACCAGCAGTCGGCCTTATATTCAGTTCTTCCTCACTTATAGTGTCTATTAACTTAATTATAGAGTTAACAGCCAATTCCATTTGTTTGATAACACCATTGCTGTAAACGTTCATATTAATATATATCCCCCTTTTTTCACCTATTTTAATTTATTCAAGAAAGGTATACATTAATCCTGTTGGCTACATGTTTAACCTATTAAAAATACTTTTTTACGTTTGATGCTACCCCATTTTCACGAACTGAAATTATCTATTTTTTAAGAAAGATGAACCTCCTATCGTAAAAAACTCAACAAGTTAAAATTACATCTAAGTTACCTTGTTAAACTAAATTCCCTGTTAGCCTTTGTCTCCTGTACATAGTTCGCAACTTAAATTAATATAGAGATACATAGAATTATCAGTTCTACAAAAATGAAGGTTTATTTTTTAAACAAACGAATGGAGATTATCAGTTAGTTTAAATCAATAATAGCTTTGTGGGATGATTCTCTTAAATACGCAGTTTCACGTAGAAATGAGCGTTATCCTCTAAAATAAACGTTAATCCTTCTTAGAATAAAATTGAATATAATAAAAAAGAGTCTAATCCTTTATATACCAAGGGATTAGACTCTTTTTCAACCAAAATTATTAAGCGTTAATAAGAATTTAACGAGACTTACAGATTTTATATTTCTTGTTTATACTTCTTCTCTTGTCTGTTAATTAAACTACATACTATTATTATGCAAGTAATTTTTTACCTTTTTGGTCGTTTTGTTGCTAAATTTATCTGGTAGCAATTAAGCTTCTTGAAATACGAATATACTTTTACTTTTTTATCTGGCACAAGGCGATAATAATATTAAATATAATCTATAGGGGCGTGTCAGATTAATTTTGGATATATAGGATTTTCCTCTAATTCAACTATAGCCTAAATATATTATTTTACAAATTTTCCTTTAATACAGAAATGCTGCCAAGTTTGTTCCAAAATATTTGCATTTTACCTTTATCCACAGAGAGAAAGACTTTTAATAAGAAAGGGATTAATAATGTTTACTACCTTTAGCAATAAATCTTGTTACTTTTTTGACCATACTCATAGTAATCTTTGGTGTAACACCTTGAATCCAGTCTTCATTGAATTTACCATTCCAGTCATTATCGAGACTTCTCAATAGATTAAAGTCAAAAATTTTTTCCCACGAATCTTCAGTAGGATAACTCTCCTCATCCTCTAAATATCTTTCCCATTCGTCCTCTGACTCTGTAATTGGACCATTATTAAGTACAAAATGCCAATGATCAAAGTCAGACCATAAAATTTTATCTTCAGGTATTTCTAAAGTAAGTATTACTCCTTTTATCCCTTTACTAAGCAAAGCATGTTCATTTCTATTAACTTTTCTCTTCCAAACCCAAATAGGGTAGTCCTTTCCGTTGTATCCTTCAATCTTCTTTTCCATTTGCTTCATCATCCATTGGTAAGGTTTCTTAAAGTCTTCCCAAACGAACTTCTCATCACCGATTAAATATCCTTGTTCCCTCATTCGGTAATATGTTTCTAACCGTTGTACTGTATAAACTTTCATATTACACCAACCTTACATCTCTTTTCCCATCATTATTTTTCTACGTTTCATTATTTTAGCTTTAATGCTTGTTCTGTGTCTATTACTATCAATGATTAGGTAAATTTCCACTGCAAACTCGTACTAAAAAAGAAAGGAATTTTTTAATCATAATTGTTTTTTTAATTCGTACTAATATTTTATGGGCTGACTTTTTATCCTAATTAATGATTGGGTTGATTAAGCGTAGTTATTCCTTTCGTATTAGGAGGAAAAAATTAGATTCAAAATTATCCGGTCTATTATAATTCTAGTTAAACTAACGTCCCTGTTAGTTTAAGAAGAGAAGTTATATGTGTTTCCTGACCCCATTAACACAATTCCTCAATCTAACGCCAAAGTTATAATGACATACCCTTTTCGTGCCCCTTTTCCATGTAGCGGTGAGCTTCAGCAACTTGTTCCAATGGATATCATATAACCATCATCATAAGCTCTTTAGGGAATTTAGATTAGACTTGTTCTTCATGAGCCCTGCAGTCCCGTTTACAGCTAATTTAAATTCAAGTTATTTACAGCAACCCTTCGAACTTCACATCATACAGATATTTCAACTGTTTCTCCATAACCTTGGCTGGTATATGAGGAAATAGTGAATCTCGAAGAGATACTGAAACGCGGTTATTCAACTGTGCAACCCTTCCAATTCGGTTTGACATTTTTGCAATTAGACTGGTCCGCCCAATTCGTTCGTCTTCATATCTTTTCAATGCCTCTTTAATTGTAGCACTCCGTTTTAAGTGTCCTGCGAGAATAACTGCATCTTCAATAGACTGTCCGGCCCCTTGCCCCATATTGGGCGTCATGGCATGAGCCGAGTCACCGAGCAGAACAATGTTTCCAAATGCAAAGCGCTCGATTGGTGGCAAATCATAAATATCATGGTGGAGAAATTGGTGAACAGACGATTGCGCCAGTATGCCAGGGATTGGCTCGTGGTAGCCTTCAAAAATCTTGAGTAAATTCTGCACAGTAAAAGTTTAAAATTGAGGTTCATCTACTTTGGCATTAACACATGCAAACCAATAGATTCGGTTGTCCGGCAAAGGAACCAAGCCGAAGCGTCCCTTACGACCCCAAGTTTCTGTAAATAATTTCGAGTCATATTCCTTCAAATTTGGACCTGTCTGGACAACCGCCCTCCAACAGGTATATCCTGCATACCGTGGTTTTGCATTAGGTAGCAGTGTCTCACGAATGGTGGAGTGAATGCCGTCCGCAGCGATTAGCAAATCTCCTTCCTCCGATGAACCGTCTTCAAACTCTACTGTCACCCCAAAAGCATTTTGTTCAAAACGCCTACAAGTCTTTCCAGTATGGACAAGTTGCTCTTGACCTAAAGCTCTCATTAGCAATTCCAGGAGCTTTCCACGCTCAATCGCCACATTGTCAATTCCATACTTGGGGCTTATTAACGCTGTCTCCTTCCGTTGCAGGACTTTCCCAGTGGGTGTTAGGATACGAAGTTCCTCCAATACCTTCCCTTCCCGAACAACCTGGTCACCTACACCTAACTCCTGCAATGCCCGGACAGCATTCGCGCTAATTGCAAGACCTGCACCTGAGAAACGTACTTCATCCTTGCTTTCAAAAACGTTCACGTCAATCCCTATTTTCCGAAGAGCAATAGCTGTGCTAAGTCCTCCTATGCCTGCGCCTATGATAATTGCTTTCATGGTATCACCGCTCTCATCTTCATTTTAATTAACCTACTAGCAAGTTCTTTATAAGGTGTAAAAATAGTGTTCAATAACCATGTTTGTGGATTTCTACTGATAATTCACCTTTCATTAAAAATAACCGAAATTACTTGTTGCACCAGTATAACCGACAGATTATCAACCATCTCTGGGTATTCTTTTAAGATTCCATCAACTAATCCCTATAAAGCTTGTAATGAAATAATTTCTCCTAAACTTAGAAATGTTCTTGTATTGCTTTTCTTTAACCTCTTATAACTCTAAACAATTACTTCTATGCTATTTTCAAAAGAAAAATACTCAATTTTCTTTTATTCGGTAAAATGGAGTTATTCTCTTTGCCATTTAAGGTATCCTGCCTAATTTATGCCTTTAAAGAAAGTATTTATATATCAAAGAGTTCCAATTAATCACCTCTCCTATCTAATCTTTTAATTAGTCTTTTATTCGTGTCTACTTCAAAAAAAATATAGTTGAAGATCCCTGTTATAAAACTTATCGTTTAATCTCCGTCATTCTTTAAATATATATCACACTCGCTTATTCTACTTATGGTAGGTTCAATGCATTGTGCATATCACAAAAAACGGGGGGAGCTGTTGCTACAGCTCCCCCCTCTTCCCTAATATACCTTCTTTATCATCTCCAACACCTCATCCAAGGTAAGGCCGAAGGATTTGTAGTAGGAGGTATCGAGAACCATTTGATTAAGAATCATTTCATTACGAATTTGCATTTTTATATCATTGGATAGTTCGGCGACAAAACAACCCTTTCCCTTTATGGTATGGATCAACCCGCATCTTTCTAGTTCTTCCCAAGCCTTTTTAACGGTAATCACACTGATGGTAAGCTCCTTAGCTGCTTGTCGGATCGGTGGGAGACAATAGCCGTTTTCCAACTCTCCTTTTAGAATCTGGGAGCTAATTTGCTCATAAAGCTGCTGATAAATTGGTTTGTCAGATGCGTTCGAGATTGCGATGTTCATTAAATTTCCACTCGAAGGAATCGTTTGACCGCAAGCCGATAGGCGATGAAGGAGAGCAACGCAAAGACCAAAATTCCAGCAATTAAAATGAATGTTTGAAGCGTCATTTCTTGTGCATCGGTTCCATAGAAAATACCATTCAATATAGGATTTTGAATGCCAAGCCATTGCGAGATTCCGGCGAAAAGCATGGCGGCCGTAACAGCTGCGCACAGCGCAAAGCCAAATCTATAAGCCGTCTTATAAAACATCGGGATAAAGATGATGTTAAAAATTGCAAGCATGATAAGGTTTAAGCCCCAGAAACCCATATTTGGTGGGAAGAAATAATAGGTTACATTTGGATATAAAATCAGGGAAACGGAACCGAAAATCGCCGCAGTCACAATATGCAACAGCTCTAAGCCGACGATAACGATTATCCTTGCCTTTACCATATCTTTTTTGGCAACGGGTAACACGGACGTAAACATCAAATCGTTTTGCGCTTTAAATTGGTTGAACACATTCGGAATCGTAATCCAGCAGAAATATAGCAGGACAATAAAGTAAATCCAACCCGGAATGAGCATTAAAGCACCAAACAAGAAAGGAAACAGGAAAAAAAAGGGTGGGACAGCCAATCTAACATCTTTCATCACCAGATTATACATACACAACCTCCTTCTTCGCAAAATAAACCATAATCTCCTCAAGGCTCGGTGTTACTGCCTTCATGTTCCATGAGAAATCGTAGTCTTTTGCAAGAATCAAACCCGTAAATCCAAATGAATTTATCTTATAGGAGATCAATCTGTCCTTCACTTGGTGCAGTTGAGTTGTGGCACCATTTAGAATAAGATAAGACTCTTTAAACTCTTCCTTCTCACCACTGCGGACGATTTGCCCATTTTCAATGAAGGTTATAAAATCAGCGCATTTCTCTAAATCTGTAGTAATATGGGTCGAGAACAAAATACTAATTTCTCCGTCAGCGACGAGTCCTTGGAAGATATCCAACAATTCGTCCCTTGCAACCGGGTCAAGCCCGCTGGTCGGTTCGTCAAGAATAAGAAGTTTTGCCCCATGGGATAAGGCAATGGCAATACTGTATTTCACCTTCATTCCCATCGATAGTTCGGCAATCCTTTTGTTTTCATCCAACTTGAATTTCCGAAGGTAATTGCTGTACGTTTCATTATCCCAATTGGCATAGAACCTCTTAATTACATCAGTCAAGGCCTTTACTTTGCTTCGGGTATAAAAGTCTACGCCGCCCATGGCATATCCAATTTCCTGCTTCAACTCAAGTTCGTACTCAACCATATTTTTCCCCAATATGTGAATTTCCCCGCTATCCATGTGGGTCATATTCAAAATTGATTGTATCGTCGTGGTCTTCCCTGCGCCGTTAGCACCGATAAAACCCATAATATAGCCTTTCTCCAGTTGGAATGATACGTTTTTAAGTTGAAAGTTTTGGTAACTCTTATTTACGTTTCGAATGTCCAATGCAAGCACTCTATACATCCCTCCTCATTAAATTGTGATTATCGTGTATACACAATATATCTAATATAAATGATTCTGTCAATACCTACCATGAGATTGCTCACTTCTAAAAAGAAATAACCACCCTACAGGTGGTCATTAAAACAGTTTATTTAACTAAGGAACCAAAATACAGTGCTATTACATAAATGCAAAGAAACCTTTGTCTTTAAACTTTAATATCAAATAAAGAATAGCCTTTATTAATACAAGTATATATAAAGGGCTATCGCTAACGTTGAATATAGATCTGGTAACATCTTTCGCCTTTCACCTTACTATGTTGAGTATCTTCTCTTTGCTTGCAGAACTAAGCGAGTAGTTAACCTACTTAGGATTTGGATGAAAGGAATTGATGGAATGGAAGGAAACAGCAGCATTTGGTTCACTTTATTATCGAGTGTTTTTTTATTGCAATTATCGGAGTTTATACATTATCGGAAATCAAGAGGTATTAATGACACAACTGAGGGTTACTTTCTTGCAGGCAGAGGAATGTCTGGTGGATTTATTGCAAGCGCTCTCATCTTAAATAACTTGTCAGCCGAACAAATGGTAGGACTTAACGGACAAGCATACGGAGGAAACATGACCAGTATGGCTTGGGAAGTCACCTCTGTTATGGCCATCATTATCATGGCACTCATCCTGTTGCCGCGTTATTTAGGAGTTGCTTTTACTACATTATCACAGTTTTTGAGAGACCGTTTTGATGAAGATGTGCGCAAAATGGTGGTAGTACTGTTTATGCTTGGCTATGTTTTGGTAACAATTCCCTCAACCCTTTATTCTGGAGCACTCGGAGTGTTAAAACTGTTTGATCTTCCTAACTTAACTGGTTTATCCTACACTCAGTCAGTATGGACTATGGTTTGGGTTATAGGAATCATTGGAGCATTGTTTGCAGTATTTGGAGGAATGAAGGCAATCGCTGTATCTGACAGTCTAATCGGCATTGGTCTCATTGCCATATGTACGTTAATTCCTATCATAGGACTTTTTGTTCTTGGAAACGGGGACATACTCGGAGGATTAAAGACAATCTCCACAAGCAGTCCAGAAAAGCTGAACGCAATAGGAACAAGCGAGGATGCAGTTCCTTTTGAGATCGCCAATTTCATCCTTAGATGCATAATTACCTTTAACACTAAAATCACCATTTTCAGCTTCCATAAGTAAGCCTTTAACCTCTTTAATAGGACGAACAATCATTCGGCTGATGATGATACTTAGAGTTATTAGTGCCAATACAACAATACCAGTAACAAAAATAAGTATTTATTGTTTGTTTTCTTTATTTTCGTTATTAATTGATTTTGCAATTGTTAGGTTAGAATTCTGCAATTCTTTTAAAGTATCATTAAGTGCTGTTGCTCCTGTTGGTCCCGCTGGACCCGTTGGTCCTATTATTCCAGTGGCAGTTAGCAGCGCTACATCATCAATTAAAATATTAGAAGCAGCTGCTAACGGTATTTAGTTTATAAGCAAATATGCTTGAGTAGTACCCGCAGGTGCTGTACTAGTTGTTAAATATACTTCTTGCCAATCGCTGTTTGTGCATTTGGTAGCCTGTTTGCTGGAAGATAGGTCGATAAACCAGTTCCTATAAGCTCAAAATTTTGTCCAAAAAAGAAAACTTGAATTAACACTGCAGGAGACTGTAAATTACTATCCTTAGCTAAAGATACAATAAGTTCTAAATTCTCCCCCGTTCCGGCAGGGACAAATTTTCCAATATAGGCCGGTTCAATTCCCTGTTCAAGCAAAGCAGAATATGTTCCCGAATGAGAATACTGATTTGTAACAGTGGAATTTTCAGGGAAAACCCAACCATTTAAATTTCCTGTTTCAAATCCACTATTAGTGATTAAATTTAATAAACTCATCTATCTACTCCTTTCGGAAGTATTTTGTATACGAATATAATATGAGTTTTTAATTAAATTGTCTGAGCACTACTCTATATAATGTTCTAGTTAATAGCACATTTTTGAAGTCAGTTAAGACATAAATAAAAAACCACTGTAAATATCAGTGGTTTTTAAAGTTATTAAAATGGATGAAATAATCAGTTCAACATACTTAAATGTACATATTATATCCTGTAAACTCATCTATTTTCTCTCCAAAAAGATGTACTAAAATGTACACCTTTTTGGTTTAAATACTAAATATATAGAATATAATACGTGAAAAAAGATCTCATTATTGTTCCCATAAGTTAGTACATGGCCGTGAGATCTGGAATACGAGACTCACGTAAAAAGAAAACTACTGATGAAATAATCCCTAGAAACAAGAGATTAAGAGAATTTTACGATAAGAAACGTAGTGAAGGTAAACTTTTTAAAGTAGCTGTAATTGCGTGTGCAAATAAACTTTTACACTGGATATTTGCCCTATTAAAGAACAGAACCACTTTCCAAGATATTGCATAGTAACCAAACCAATCAAGACTATGAAAAACCTTCCAAACTAAGGATACAGGAAGGTTATTTGGCATGCATATTTTTAGTATACCATTATAGATTTTAAGTTTTTATTAAAAGATGTTGACAAACTATTGGCTGGTTTTGTCTTAGTGAAATCGTTAACAAATTTATATTTTTTCGTCATTTATTGACATAAAAAAGAGAATCAGAAGTCGTCCCCCCTAGTTAAAATACCTTATCTTAAAAACTTTATTTGATAAAAGGAAAACTTTAACTGACTATTTATTTTATATACGAACGTAAGTACTTGAATTTTAACAATTAATCAGTTATGCTGATTATTAGTAAAACTGATTAATCCAGGAGGTGAATATTACACTTGGAAAAATGGAATCAATCTTATGGCTTTTTACTAGGAAAAGTTCTTCAACAAATGGAAACTAAATTTGCTGAAGGACTGACCCCTTATAAAATTAATGCTAGACAATATGGAGTCCTTTTATTTATTAGCGGAAACCCTTATTCTTCACAAAAGGATATTTCCGAAAATCTACAAATTGATCGGACGACAATGGTTAGCCATATCGATCACCTAGAAACTTTAGGATTTGTAGAGAGAACTAGAAATCCTAATGATAGAAGATCCTATAGTCTTTTAATCACATCAAAAGGGACTCAAGTTTTAGATTCACGTTGGGAATTTCTAATGGAAACGGAATTAGAAGTACTCACCCCTTTAAACAATCAAGAAAAACAATTGCTTAAGGAATTTCTTGTGAAAATTTGGAACCAACTATAAAACTGGAGGAATTTATTTATGAATGCACTCGATTATTTTAAAGCACGTCTGGAAGCAACTGTTAGTCCTATGGATTATTTAAGATCGGCACAAGTCGATCCAGAAAGATACTTCTTAATTGATGTAAGAAACGGTCCTGAACATGTAAGAAGTCTAACAATAAAAAATGCTAATATTATTCCTCAACAAGAGTTGCAAGAGCGAATACATGAAATTCCTAAAAATAAAGAAATTATTGTATACTGTTGGGATGTCTGGTGTAATACAGCAGCTAAAGTAGCAGTATTTTTGTTAGAGCGTGGTTACAAAGTAAAAGAGTTGTCTGGTGGGATAGCTGCGTGGAAAGAAATGAATTTTCCTGTCTCAGATGCTCCTCTAAATGTTAATCCATCTGATAATTGTGGATGCTAACTCTAATGCATCATGAAAAAAGGTACTGGATTGGTGTTGCTTCTCGTGATCATGTTTTAAATGCAGTCCAAGGTGGATTCGCTCAGCTTTGTCATGGCAAACAAGCGCCTTTAAGAAAGATGAGCACTGGTGATTGGATAATTTATTACTCTCCCAAGGTTAATTATAAAGAAAGTGCTCCTCATCAAAAATTTACTGCTATAGGAAAAATTATTGATGAAGATGTTTTTCAGGTGAATATGGGAAATGATTTTGTACCTTTCCGAAGAAATATTGATTTTATTCCTAGCATTGAAACACCCATTAAACCACTAATTTCAAAACTGTCATTTATTAAAAATACAAAATACTGGGGTTATTCCTTTCGATATGGTCATATAGAAATAAGCGAAAAAGATTTTAAACTAATAGCAGAAAAAATGGTTAATAGAAAAGGAGATTAGAACATTCTAACCTCCTTTTTACATTGATTATTTAGCTACCCTTCCATGTTTTTCCATAGACAAGTTTTCATTTATTACAGGAATGCTGCCCCGTTAGCGCTATAGTTAATAGAGCATTAATACCCCCGATCGTAATATATGGTTAGCCAGATTTTTCTGGTTGACCATTTTTTTTTTAGTTTTATGATTACGGTAGTCGGGGTAGAACGGCGCCCCCGTGGGAATAAATCCCGTCAGCTAAACTGTTCACCCCCTACTTGTATAAACATGTTTCAGGCTGGTTGGGACAATGAACCCGTTTAACAAGCGAACCTATGATATTACAAGGAGTTTAGGGGTTACCGACTAATATGCTTTTTAAGGAGGAGAAATTAGTATGAATCCAGTGATTGGTCTGGATGTTTCAAAAGGAGAAAGCCATGTTCAAGCATTTTTAGATAAAGGTAAACCATATCGGAAGAGTTTTAGTATTACACATAATCTAGAGGGTTTAGGTAGGTTATTAGATTTTCTTCAAGATGTTGAAAAAGCAGCTTTGGGTACTCAACCTTCGGTTGTATTAGAGTCAACTGGGCATTATCACACCCCAGTTATTCAGTTTTTAGAGGAACAAAAATATGTATATATTCTCGTCAATCCTCTTATTTCACATAGAGCCAAGAGTTCAAGCCTACGCAAAGTTAAAACAGATGCAATCGATGCTTATCATCTTTGTGAACTGTATTATAAGGAAGAACTACAGCCTTACAAGAAGCGAGGAATTCAACTCTTAAACCTTCGAAATCTAACAAGGCAACAAGAGAGTATTGCAGAAATTTCAGCGAAAACAAAAATACAGTTACATTCCTTAATTGATCAGGTATTCCCTGAGTATCGAGGAGTTTTCGGAAGTTTATACTCAAAAGTATCTTTGCTTACTTTACTAGAATTCCCTACTTCTAAGGCGGTATTAAGTGTCAGTGAAAAAGAATTAACTGATAAAATAGCTTCATTATGTAAGAATCGTTCGGTGTCCTGGGCAGAGGAAAAGGCACAAATGTTAATAGAGGCTGCCCTACGTAATCCATTTCAAAACAATCTCTATGAGAGTCATATTTTCAATCTAGAAATTTTAATTAAGATAGTTCTTCAATACCAAGAGCATCTATCCAAGATTGCAGATGAAATAAATGCTCTCGCTAAAGAAATTGAAGAGTATTATATTCTTCAATCTATCCCTGGAATCGGAGAAAAAATCGCTGCCACGATTATATCCGAAATTGGAGAAATAGATCGATTTAATGATGCCAAGAAACTTGTTGCATTCGCTGGGATAGATCCTAGTGTGTACTCATCTGGGAGGTTTACCGCATCGGTGAATCGAATAACGAAACGTGGCTCATGTAGACTTCGCCACGCCTTATATATGGCTGTTCAAAGTGGTATAAGGGATAGTCGTAAAAAGAAGACAACCGACGAGATTATTCCACGCAATCGAAAACTAAGAGAGTTTTATGATAAGAAACGAGAAGAAGGAAAACCCTTTAGGGTAGCCGTTATTGCATGTGTAAACAAGCTCTTACACTGGATCTTTGCCTTATTAAAAAAACGAACAACTTTCCAAGATATAGATTAATAACTATATCTAACTAAATACAACAAAACCTTCCAATTAAAATATAGCGGTAGGTTATTTGGCATGTGCATTTTTAGTATACCACGAGATTATTTATCTTTTTATTGAAAAATGTTGACAAACTATTAGCTGGTTTAGCTTAAGTACATTTCTTAAAAAACTTATCCTTTTTACACCATTTAGGGGATCGTCAGAAAAATGCGGATTTACAACGTTAAGCAAATTCAAACGTAAAAAAGTCGAATTCCCAGTCCTTAGAGGAAAACGACTTTTTTATTTGACTTCTTCAAGTAAAGCCCCATTAACCTTTTTCCGGGACTATTTGTAATTTCTGCGACGTTAAATTAAACCTGTGCTAGCCCACCATCTACGAACAATTCAACACCCGTCAAGTAACTGCTTTCGTCTTCTGAAGCAAGGAAAGATACAGCGTTTGCTACTTCTTCAGGTGTCCCAACTTTTCCAGCTGGAACAGTATTTCTACTATTTTCCATTACTTCTTCAAGTGCATCACCAAAAAGCTCATCGTATGCAGGTGTAAGAATACCTCCTGGACTAACCACATTTACACGGATTTCAGTACCTTTTAGGTCAAGAATCCAGTTGCGAACTAATGCTCTTAATGCTGCTTTAGATGCTCCATATACACTAAACGCTGGGTTTCCAATTGATCCAGCAGTAGAGCCCGTTACAATAATAGAACCTTTTTTGTTCGGGAAAAGCGATAATGCTTTTTGAACAGTAAAGATGGTTCCTTTAACGTTAATGTCGAACGTTCTATCAACCTGCTCTTCCGTAATTTCGCCTAATGGAAGGAAGTTGCCGGTGCCTGCATTAGCAAACAGAATGTCCAACTTACCTTTTTCCTGCTTTATAATGTCATATAGTTTGTCTAAGTCTTCAAGCTTAGAAATATCCCCTTGAACACCGGTTACGTTCTTGCCAATTTGGTTAACAGCTTTATCAAGTTCGTTTTGTCTGCGTCCTGTTATATAAACATATGCACCTTCGTCTACAAACTTTTGTGCAGTAGCAAGACCAATCCCACTTGTTCCGCCCGTTACAAGCGCTATTTTACCCTCAAATTTACCCATACTTAACACTCCTTAAGAATTTTATTTTAAGTCTAATACCTTTAAGTACTTGAAGAACAACTTACAAGATATAGTATCCTTCAGTAAGCACATTATCGGAAGTACCCACTTTTTTGTGATATAGTAACTAAAAAGTAATTAATGTGGAATGGAGAGGTTTAGACATGAAAAAATTCAGTTGTGGTTTTGAAGTGACAAAGGAAGTTATTGGCGGAAAGTGGAAAGGTCTTGTATTATACTTTTTAATGAATGGACCAAAGAGAACAAGTGAATTAAAGCGCATTGTCCCAAATATAACTCAGAAAATGCTGATTCAAACACTTAGAGAGCTTGAAGCCAGTGGACTCGTGAGCAGAAAGATGTATAATCAAGTACCGCCGAAGGTTGAATATTCATCCACTGAACTTGGAGAATCTCTTAAACCTATCTTGCAGGAGCTCTGTCAATGGGGAGGCCATTATGCAGAGCAAGAGTATGCAGAAGGTGAATTCGAAATCGTACCACCAGAAGAGGCTTCATAATAAGGAATACAACTTTTAACACCTTATATGTTAGGGTGTTTTATGTTGCACTGGGATGAGGGCATAATAATTCGAAGAAGATTGTCTCGACTACAGGGTTGCTGGTACGACTTTTAGAACAGAAAACAGCTACCCAATTAGGTAACTGTTTTCTGTTCTAAAATGTAAGATACTCAATTAGTCTCACTCTGTTTCCAAATGGGTTCCCATTAACTATACAAAAGAAGTTAATTATCACGGTTTTTTTCTCCCCATTCACATAACTGTTCTAAAACAGGTAATAGCGTTTCTCCTTTATGTGTAAGACTGTATTCCACTTTAGGAGGGATTTGAGGATATTCTTTTCGTCTAACCATCCCATCTGCTTCCAAATCTTTCAGTTGTGAACTCAATGTTTTAAAGGTGATAGTACCTAATCTTCTTTTCATCTCATTAAAGCGAACGGGTTGATTTTCCGAAAGGAGATACAGAATTAACATTTTCCATTTCCCTCCAACAACAGACAATGTATATCCGAAAGGTGTCTCTTGGATATTTACCTTTTCTTTAAAATCAGCCATACTCATATTTGACACTATCCTTTCTGGTAGTAGCTATCTAAATAGTGCGTACTATTTTTTTCTTTGTTTTCATTTTATACTTACCTTACTTTGAAATAAAGGAGAGAAAAAATGACTAATATTAAAACCTACAATCACGACCTATGGGATCACGGCATTACACAAGGATACAGCGTCAACAGTACTATCTATATTTCTGGTCAATTTTCCCACGATAAGGATGGTATGTTCATTGGCAAGGAGAATATTGAAGCTCAGACGCGACAAACATTTGAGAACCTCGATCGAGTATTGGAGGAATTTGGTGTCACGAAGTCCAACCTCGCTTATGTGGAAATCTTTCTAACAAATCCGCAAGAGCACTCCGAGCCTGTCATCAGTCTGTTCAAGGAATATCTAGAACAACACAGACCAGCTGGCAGCCTCATCGGCGTGACTTACCTGGCATTCCCAGAGCAATTGATTGAAGTCAAGGCTGTCGCACACACTGAATAAGCAAGTTACATTTTAAACACAAAGTAAATTATGTCAACCCTATTTAGGTCATATTATAACAATTAAATCTGTAATGATTTTGAATTAATTAAAAGCAAGTATCATTACAGATAATATTGTTATCTGTAATGATACTTGCTTATGTCATAAACCTGCCTCAATTACGCCATATCCTCATAGCGACACAAGAGTAAGGTGGTATCTATTTACCGCTTATTATCATATAAGCACAATAAATATTCGAGATAACCAAACTAGGAGACATTAGATGATTGTTAAAAATGAACAAGATATTAAAGGGTTTAAAATAAATTGGAAAAATTGTTAGTCTAATTAGAGAGGAATTAATTAAAAGTACCGTTCCTGGTATTACGACAAAAGAGCTTGATGACATGGCAGGAAAATTACTCCAAGGGCACAGGGCCATTTCAGGGCCCAATATATGTATGATTTTCCTGGGTATACATGTATTTCTGTTAACGATGAAGTAGCACATGGTATACCAGGGAAAACAATAATGGCCTGTAGGCTCCATCCCAGTAATGACAGACTATATTCCGCATGACTCTTTTATTTGACTATCTAATTAATAAATGTCTTAAATCCTTCTTGTGTATTATCAAAAAAGCAAGTGGAACCTAGCTCCATTCCACGATCATCCTGTGCTCTAGCTACATGATGATGTTTCGCGATATCAATTCCAATTACTAAAGTCTTAGGTGTAATTTGAGCTATTTTATGATTTTGGTTATAATTCATAGTGAGACCTCCGAGTAGATGTTTTGTTCTTTTAGCGCGCCAGCTTTGGACATATTTATCTTATCAAGAGGTCTTTTTTCATTCAAATCGCATTTTCACTTATTACAGGAATGCTGCCACGTTTGCGACACAAGAAAGTTTATCTTCATTTAATAAGATATGCCGCCATTTTATTAACAATAAATAAAAAATCTACCACTTGGCAGCTTTAAGAATATAATGGAATATCAATAATGGGATGTTTTTGTGAGTAAAGTGATAATTCTATGGATAATTTTCTTATGATATTTTTTAATATTTATTGGTAGTAAATTTTACTTATTAGCAAAATCGAGACTGTTCATAGCAAAAAAACGACCCACCATTAGGTGAATCGTCCCTTCCTGCTATTCAAGGAATTTCTGCATATCCTCATCTAAATATACCCAGCCTTTCCAGCCGATATGAATTGTGTCACGCATAAAATAAGGTTCGTATTCATAGTCAGAGTAATCGGCGTAAGTAAACCCGCTACCATTTATTTGTGTCTTTATACGAGTGTAATAGTCTTGCCGGCCTTTTTCGGGAAAGCCTGTGTAATCATAGTAAGTGCCATTAACCGGGATAATGACAAAAAGCGGTTCGGCGCCAGATTGCTTGAGTATATCAAGCATCAGCTGGAAATCATCGTATTCTGGTGATTCTGCATAGGAACGGCCTTTATTCTTTCCTTTCATTTCCTTGATGGAGTGCTTCTTATGATTATATACTTTGTCATCAATATAAAATTCGGACTGCTGTGTTCGTTCTTCTCCATAAGAATCAGCTTGTGTTTGCAACTCTTCCCATGTCTTGTCCTTGACTTCATCTGATTGATGCCTATTAGTGGTTGAATCATTCAGAAGTGTGAAGTACAAATCCTTTTTCTTCAGTACGGATAGATAGGTCTTTGCAGGAACGGATAAAATATTAAACTTAGTCTTTTTATCATTCAAATAAGCGTCATAAAGCTGATAAAGAATGGTATCATTCTTGACTGCATTATACGTCATCAGGCGTTGCATCAATTTTCGTTTCACCTGCTCGTCCACTTCCTTATTGTAAGGAAGCTGGTATGCTTGCAGGGAGGAATAGTTTGGTGCAAAATGCTGCTCGTCTGTACCATGCTTTACAAACCATTGCGGTGATACGATGATGACCATTTGCTTGTTCTTCAATTGAGCGGCATGTGTTGCAAAGTTTAAGTCATGAATAATAGAGGTCATTCCGCCTTTTCCTACTAAATAAGGTGTGAAGGGAGCTGCGTTCGTTTCGAAATAATTTGATGGATGGAATGGATCCCAGCGCGATAATTCTGAAGAACCATAAATCGGAACATACTTTGAATGTTTGAGCATTTCACTTTGTAAATAGGTTCCTTGAAACATATTTGGCTCCAGACTGATAGCCGATTCCTCCAAGCGATCAGCAGGAACTAACTTAGCCAGCCATGATACGGGTACGAATACCACCCCGGCAAACAGGACCAATGCAAGAATGATTGGTCCAAACAAATACTTTTTCTTCATTATTTCAACTCATTCAGACGGTCAACGATAGCATTTGGTGTATTCCATGTATCTCGGTCGAACTCCGTAATTGGTACATTAATATCAAGCTGATCCTGGAATTTAACTAGTAATTCTACTGTTCCAAAAGAATCAATTAGTCCTGAATCGAATAAATCTAAATCAAGCTCTTCTTTCACAACATCATCTTGACAAACTTCTGCAATAACTTGTAGTACTTCTTCTTTAAAATTCATTTATATATCCCCTTTTATTGAAATGGTTTGCCGGAAAACAGATAAAAACCGAAGCAAACGACATGGAAAGTGATGATGATAGACACCATTGTCATTGCTTTTCCTGTTGGCCAGCGTTTATGTTTTTTATTCCAAGTCTCGAAGAAATTAAATCCGGTCATCATCATGGCATGATATGCTCCATAAATGATGTACTGAATTTCTAATCCATGCCATGCTCCCATCAGCAGGAACAGCAGGATATAACCTAAATTAGAAACGAGCATTTTGTTTTGTATCCATTTTTTCTTCCTTATGAGGAAGACAAAGCGCATGAACACATAATCACGGAACCAGAACGACAGTGACATATGCCATCGGTTCCAGAAATCCTTGATGTTGCGGCTGATAAATGGTTTATTAAAGTTCTCCGGTGACCGGATACCCATTATATAACTGACTCCGACTGCAAATGCCGTATAGCCGGCAAAGTCGAAGAATAGGTACAAGCTATAGCTGTACATGTACAACAGGTGATATGAAAACTTACCATCTGCTATATAATCTAGATTCATAATGAAGTACGTATTAATGCAATAGCCGATTATAAATTTATACAAAAACCCAAGGAAGATTTTGTTGATCCCTTTATATAGCAGCTCATTGTACTCCTCCGGTTTCCAGTGCTTTTCTTCATCCTTCTGGAATCTGCGGAAGCGGTCAATAGGACCCGAGGAAATTGTCGGGTAAAACAGCATAAAATTAACAAGCTTAAAAATCGAGAGCTGCTGCTTAATCAAACCATCTCTTGTTTCAATAATAATTTGGACAGCTCGGAATGTCAGATAAGAGATACCTAGAAAACTAGCCCAATTATCCACTGCCAAAATCGGTAAAATCTTGGTTAAAATTAATGGCAGGATGGATAAAAAACTTATTACATAGAATACGAGGCTGCTATTCTTTGTCTGTCGATACGAAATATAGCCTTTGACCAATATAACTTGAAGGATGGTGAAGACTACTAATGAGAAAAAGCCCGCGTTCCCTCCTGAAAATATAATAGCCAATACAACAATTGAGACAAAAACATTATAATAACGCAGGCGCTTGCCCATTATGCCGAGTATCATTGTCGGCAGAAGCAAGATACCTAGAATAATAAAGAAAAGGAACGAGCTATACGGGGTCATGCGAATACCTCTTCCTTCATTTTCTTGCGGTCTGCTTTTCCATTTATCGTCATTGGAATAGAAGTATGATACGAGAACTTACGCGGAATCATATATGCTGGCAAGCGCAGAGCAATATCTTTGCGGATTGCAGCTGTCAGTTTGTATTCCTTATCAAAATCATGGTACGCCGGCACAACTGCCGCAATCAAGTATTCAATTTCTTCGTTTGGTGCATAAGGAATAATAATCGCAGCCTTAATAAAATCAGACTGATTAAGGTGGAACTCAATCTCTTCCAGCTCCATCCGGTAGCCATGAAGCTTGATCTGAAAATCCATTCTGCCTTGGCAGTACACCAACCCGTCTTGAATAATGCCGGCATCTCCGGTACGATAGGCATTCATTCCGTTAATCATGCCGAATGCATTTTCTGTCAGTAGCGGCTCACCTAGATAGCCTTTTGACACACTTGGCCCAGCAAGAATAAGCTCCCCTTTTTCCCCTTCTGGCAACGGATTATCCAATTCATCCACAACGAAAATACGCATATCAGATTTTGGGTAGCCAACTGGCAGAGCCTTCTCTTTCGCAAGCAATTCTTCTGTAATCTCGATAGACGTCACAGCCACTGTTGCTTCTGTTGGCCCATAGGTATTAAAAATCCTTGCTTTTGGGAAACGTGCTTTCAGCTCCTTGGCCACAGCTAGCGGCAGTACTTCTCCACAGAAAAGAAATACTTCAAGCTCTGGAAGCATCTTGTCATTAAAATCTGGATTTGGAAAACACATTTGCACGAAGGATGGTGTCGATGTCCACACTTGCAAGGCAGAGCGGCTCAAGTTCTCAAACAAAAGCTTCGGCTTATTGCTTACATCTTTCTCTAGCGCATGAATGGAGCCTCCGCTCTGTAACGCTGGATAAAAGTCCATCACAGACAAATCGAATGAAAAAGGCGCCTGATTCAAGAATACTTTTCCTTCATCTAATGGAAAGTCACCTGTCATCCAATCGGTAAAAGATTGCAGATTTGCTGCAGTTATTTGAACACCTTTCGGATTTCCTGTACTGCCGGAAGTATAAATGGTGTAAAAAACTTCTTCAAGATGGACCCAGTACTCATCGCCAATAAGCTCTTCTTGTTCCAATTCCAGGTTTAGCATATGTAAAACTGCAACACTATCAAAATCCAGCTTGCTATCTGTTGTATTAATTACTAATCCAGCACCAGATTTTTCGACG
The DNA here is from genome assembly GCF_022049065.2 of Niallia sp. Man26. Taxonomy (NCBI): domain Bacteria; kingdom Bacillati; phylum Bacillota; class Bacilli; order Caryophanales; family Bacillaceae; genus Niallia; species Niallia sp. Man26. Next base: position 1,008,048 of record NZ_CP095744.1, on the reverse strand, counting down.
ATAAGACGCACCCGTTCCATTGGAATGGATGTATCTACCGGTATATAAGGGTATCCAGCCTGCACACAGGAAAGGAACGCTACCGGCATATCAGTTGCCATATGGCCATACACAACAATTGGCGTCTGCCGCTCGAGCTGAATGGCATGTAATAAGCTTGCTAGTCTCCTCGATTTGTCCCAAAGCATCCCATAGGTCAGCACCTGATCCTCTGTACGATATGCAATATGCTCCGGTTTTCTTTCCGCATGCTGTGCAATACGAGTTAAAAGTTTCATTTTATTATCTTCTCCATTTAGAAATCATTATAAATATAGTTGCCAGTATTGGCCGTATGGAAGCCGTACATCAAAAACAAGGTAACGAGGATAGCCAAATAAAAACAAGTATGTAAAGCAAACCGGACGCCAGTGTGCATATACAGCTGTTTAAGCTTATTCATCTTCTCTCTCCTTTCTTTTATTCAAATTTATAGCCGGTTCCAATAACAGTCCGGATATGATGTGATTCAAAGCTTAATTTAGCTCTTAGCTTTTTTATATGTGTATCCACAACTCGACTATCACCATCGAAGTCAAATCCCCATACGTGATTCAAAATTGTTTCCCGTGAAAGGACATTATTTTTATGCTGAAGCAAGAACACCAATAATTCATATTCTTTTGGCGTCAATTCGACCTGTTGGCCCCCGAGCTGAAGCTGATGGGACTTCGTATTAACGATTGCTTCACCGAAGCTTAGCATATGACCAGTCGGCAAGTAATGTTCGTTTGCCCGTTTCATTAAAGAATTAGCACGTGCTACTAATACTTTTGGGCTGAATGGCTTCGTAACATAATCATCGGCCCCAAGTTCAAAGCCATGAATTTTATCATCGTCACTGGATTTCGCTGTCAGCAGAATAATCGGTACACCAGAACTCATTCGTACCTGCTTGGTGACAGCAAATCCATCCATTTGCGGCATCATGATATCGAGAATGACTAAATCCGGATAAATGGCATCAAACCAATCTATCGCACTGCTGCCATTATCCGTTTCATACACTTCCCAACCGTCCTTTTTGAAGTAATCAGCTACAACTTCTCGAATTCTCACTTCATCCTCGACAAGCAATACTTTCTTCCCCATCGTGAATCTTCCTTCCAATTTATAGATATTAACAAGGTTATATGTCTTTCATGTGTCCTAATAAGAAATTATTACCATTATTTGAAATGAACATAGAAACGTACACCGTCTGGCATGTTTTCCGCACCATAATGAAATCCATGCAAGTTAAGTATTTGCTGGACAATCGCCAACCCTAAGCCTGTACCACCTGTCATTCGGCTTCGCGAAGATTCAGTCCTATAGAACCTTTTCCAAATATTATCCAGATGCTCACTTGGTATTTGCTGGCCTTTATTCTCAATTTTGAACACACAACCGCCATTTTCCTGATCCAATTCAATTCGAATCACAATAACAGAATTAGGCTCACTGTGCCGAACCGCATTAATAAGAAGATTTTGCATTACTCGTTCCATCCACTCATAATCCGCCAAAATATGCTGTTCATTCTTCGGCATGATTTCAATGACAACATTTTTCTCTTGTGCAATACAGAATAATTTAGAGGCCAATACCTCAATCATTTCACTAAGCAAAAAAGATGTTTTTCTTAGTTTAATCGCACCGTTCTCCAACTTAGCCAAATCGAGCATATCTTTAATAAGCACTTCCATCTTTTCTGACTCCTCAATGATCACTTCTACATAGTGGTCATGCTTATCCGGACTAACACCATCCTGCAGCCCCTCAGCGAAGCTTTTGACAATGCTGAGCGGCGTCTTCAGTTCATGGGACGCATGCTCGAAGAACTCGCGCTGCTCCTTTTCCATCTGCACACGTCTTTCCATATCACGTTTTAGCTTTCCATTAGCTTGTTTCAAGTCATTTAATGCAACATCTAAATTCTGTGCCATAACAAGCATATTGTTCGAAAGGCTCCCAAGCTCATCCTTCTGCTTAATCGGCTTCGCCGATGAGAAGTCTAGATGCACCATTTTTTTTGCCATTTCATTCAATTTAATCAATGGTCTGCTGACAAGACGGGAATAGAATAGCGACAACAAAATGATGAGAATAAAGCCAATAATGCCGATATATATATAAAATATTCGAAGTGCTTCATTGGTATCTTTAATTTCCTGAATAGATGTGACAGAGAACATAAATTGCATTTCTCCATCTTTCTTAATTGGCTCAATTAGTACTAAATTATGTTTTCCACTCCATGATTCCACCCAATCCAACTGCAGACTTTCCCCTTCAGTAAGCTGCTTTAACTGTTCCTCCTCAAGCGGGAACCATTCCAACAACGCATCATAGAGTATTCCTAGTCCTCTATTAATCATTACACCCTTAGGCAGCGAAATGCTTTTTACCTTTCCTTCAATAGCCACTTCATTCTCGATTGGATCTTCCCCTGCACTTGACGAATTCTTTGTAATAACAGATGGATAAATGACCGTAGGAACCTTAGCATCTGGTTCTCCTCGAACAATCAATGTATCTCCCTCTTTGATATTCAATGCTTGTAACTGTTGTCCGTAAGACGAGACTAGTAAGGACAGCGATACTTCTACTACATTTCCATCTCCTGTTTCCAGCATAATATTAAACGGATCCTGAACTAACTGAAAACCTTCTTCGTCCACAATCGTCAACGGACTTTTGGACTTCCTCATGTAAGATAAAGTCTGTTTTGTCAGTTCCGCTTCGCTCCAGGAGTTTTCCTCATAACCTTCTGCTAATTGATGTATGCGATTTGCTGCTTCTTTCGTTTTATGATGCTGATAGAAACGATCAAATAATGACAATTGAAATATCATAATCATGGCGTAAAACACCAAAAAGAATAAAGCTGTTACAGCAAATAATTTAACGGTAATACCGCGTTTTCTCATGTTCTACTCCTTTATTTCATACGACTGTTTATTAATAACTTAAGCTATTCGTATGTTTTTTGTGTGTCCACAAACACCACTTCATATAGTAACCATCTTTTTGAAGTTGTGGAACCTTTTTTTACTTGAGCATTTCCATCAGAAATGAAGGTATCATTGGCAAAATAGATGTATGTTCTAGACAGCCTTGTTAACATCAACTACTTACTTAAACTAAAAAAACATCTAGTAATTAGATGCCTGCCTGCACTGATTAATGTCCTTACACAAAGTTAACCTTTTTCACATTTTTTCTACTAGATGCTTCAGTTAATTCCACAATAAAAGGAGCATTAATCTTTTCATCGATTAATGCTCACTAAACTTCTCTATTATATTATTAAAGGAATATTTTCGGTTTAGCTAACTAGACATAAGCCTAACAAATAACGATTAATGGATTTAAACACTTATATTGACTTAAAAATCCGTAGTTCTATCAAAACAACTATAGGTACACATTAATATGTTTGAATATTCAGTATTTTAAGGTAAAAAAATGGCTCCGCAGGTAGGACTCGAACCTACGACCGATCGGTTAACAGCCGATTGCTCTACCACTGAGCTACTGCGGAACAAAAACGTATGTATTATATGGTGGGCCTAAATGGACTCGAACCATCGACCTCACGCTTATCAGGCGTGCGCTCTAACCAGCTGAGCTATAGGCCCATATTGGAGCGGGTGATGAGAATCGAACTCACGACATCAGCTTGGAAGGCTGAGGTTTTACCATTAAACTACACCCGCATAATAGGTTTTAAAAAAGATTTAAAATATGGCTAAACTGGTTCATTCGAACTGTTAAGCACCTGCCATAATATTATTATTGGCAGGAGTAGTAGGAATTGAACCCACACCGGAGGTTTTGGAGACCTCTGTTCTACCTTTAAACTATACTCCTAAATGGCGGTCCGGACGGGACTCGAACCCGCGACCTCCTGCGTGACAGGCAGGCATTCTAACCAACTGAACTACCGGACCAGATTGCGGGGACAGGATTTGAACCTGCGACCTTCGGGTTATGAGCCCGACGAGCTACCAGACTGCTCCACCCCGCGATAATATTATTTATTTAACTAATGGAGGAGGAAAGGGGATTCGAACCCCTGCGCGGTTTGACCCGCCTGTCGGTTTTCAAGACCGATCCCTTCAGCCGGACTTGGGTATTCCTCCGTATTGGTGGAGCCTAGCGGGATCGAACCGCTGACCTCCTGCGTGCAAGGCAGGCGCTCTCCCAGCTGAGCTAAGGCCCCGTTATTTTTGGGATATTAATGGTCGGGAAGACAGGATTCGAACCTGCGACCCCTTGGTCCCAAACCAAGTGCTCTACCAAGCTGAGCTACTTCCCGATATGGCGCGCCCGAAAGGAGTCGAACCCATAACCTTCTGATCCGTAGTCAGACGCTCTATCCAATTGAGCTACGGGCGCTAAATTTTCGAAAAACAATGGTGCCGAGGACCGGAATCGAACCGGTACGGTAGTCACCTACCGCAGGATTTTAAGTCCTGTGCGTCTGCCAGTTCCGCCACCCCGGCATTGTTTTTAAAAATTGGAGCGGAAGACGAGGTTCGAACTCGCGACCCCCACCTTGGCAAGGTGGTGTTCTACCACTGAACTACTTCCGCTTAGAGTATGAAATTAAATGGTGCGGGTGAAGGGAGTCGAACCCCCACGCCTTGCGGCGCTAGATCCTAAGTCTAGTGCGTCTGCCAATTCCGCCACACCCGCGTAAATGGTGAGTCATGCAGGATTCGAACCTGCGACCCTCTGATTAAAAGTCAGATGCTCTACCAACTGAGCTAATGACTCATCTCATTTTAAAAGATGGTGCCGACGAGAGGACTTGAACCCCCAACCTACTGATTACAAGTCAGTTGCTCTACCAATTGAGCTACATCGGCATTTATATGGTGGAGGATGACGGGATCGAACCGCCGACCCTCTGCTTGTAAGGCAGATGCTCTCCCAGCTGAGCTAATCCTCCAAATATTGGTGACCCATACGGGATTCGAACCCGTGTTACCGCCGTGAAAGGGCGGTGTCTTAACCGCTTGACCAATGGGCCAGTTTACCATTAATTCTAGTAGCCAAGTAAACTTCTTATTTGGCGACAAAAGTTATTATATAAAAACTATATTATATTCGTCAACATATTTTTTATAGTTTTTTTAAATAAATTTATATAAGTGGCTAACCCTCCATGTGGATTAGACATTTTAAATTGGGTCTTAGCCACCACTTTTACTGATATTAAGGTAACTCCCGCTTCATTAAAAACTTCACGCTACAAAAGTATTCGAACAAAAAGACCGGACAGAGCCGGTCATCAAAACTAGATTGATTTAGAACGCCCAATTCTTTGCTTAAACCCATTTGCTAGAGGCACGACGATGATGCCGGCAATAACGAGCTGCATGATGTTACCTGGGATAGAGCCGAACGGCTGAATCCAGTTGCTATAAAGGATAACTTCTGTAAAATAGTAGCCGACAACTTTGATAATAAGGGCAACAGCCACTGCCAGTACGTGTACGTATACCTTTTTGCCAGGCATCTTTTCAGCAATAAGGCCAGCTACATATCCCATTGCACCAACGATAACAAATGTAAACGGAGCCCATAATGTCCAGCCTGAAACAATATCGAACAGAGCCATTCCGAAGGCTCCCACTATTGCGCCTGATTTTTTACCAAATACAAAGGCAGCAATCAAAAGCGGCACGTTACCTAAATGAATGAGGCCCCCGTTACCCATCAGTGGCAGCCTAATGTTGATAAACATAGTAGCTAGGAAAGTTAAGGTAATAAAAAGTGCATTAAGAACCAGAGTTCTCGTTTTATTATGTTCTGTCGTAAACATGTAAATCCCCCTCGTTATTTCGGAGTGTGTGTTCAAAAGAATCTCCACTTCTTTAATGATTACTAGTATAATGAAATCTGACAATATAAAAAGTGCCACTTTTTTAAAATATAACATGGTCAGAGAGGAGGATTCTTGAATGGATATGCTTATGTTTGAATTGAATAAACATGCAACAAAACCCTTGTATGAACAGCTTTATATTGGAATTAAAACCGCCATTTTGAGCCAACAAATTGAAGTTGGAACGAAGCTGCCATCTAAAAAAAAGTTGGCCGAATTTTTAAATATCAGTCAAACAACCGTAGAAGTTGCATATGCTCAGCTGATTGCAGAGGGCTTTATTGTCTCAAAACCGCGGGTTGGTTTTTTTGTAGAGGATATTAATGAATTACCTTATATCGGAACAGAGCAGGTCGAGCTGCCAGTGGAGGATACTGAGGAAAAAATTATCCAGTTTGACTTTCACCCAGGAAAAATTGATACAGATTCCTTTCCTTTTTCACAGTGGAGAAAATATGCAAAAAATCTATATGATCTTCCTTCCAAGGAGCTGCTGCAGATTGGAGAACCCCAAGGAGAATACGCGTTACGGACTGAAATAGCAAAATATCTTTATCAATCAAGGGGGATTGTGTGTAAACCGGAGCAAATAGTGATTGGTTCTGGGACGGAACAACTTCTTCCTATGATTTTAAGGCTGCTTGAAAATGATTCAAACTTCGCCCTCGAAAATCCTGGCTATTCAGCAATCCCAAGAATTCATCTGCAAAACAAAGCAATTCCGATTCCAGTTGATGAAGATGGATTAATTGTAGATGAACTAAAAAAAACAAACGCAAATGTGGTTTACATCACACCTTCGCACCAATTTCCGACAGGTGCAGTTCTTTCCGCCACGAGAAGAACACAGTTATTGCATTGGGCAGCAAAAGTTGAAAATCGCTACATCATTGAAGATGATTACGACAGTGAATTTCGTTACACTGGAAAACCGATTCCCGCATTGCAAGGAATGGACAAAAACGATAAGGTGATTTATCTGAGTACGTTTACCAAGTCATTAATGCCTTCATTACGAGTGGCTTATTTTGTTTTGCCTTCAACATTGCTAAAAAAATATAAAGAAACTTTCAGTTATTATTCAGCAACAGTTCCGAGATTTGACCAGCATATAGTAGCCAGCTTCATGAAAGACGGTTATTTTTCAAAACACCTAAACCGTATGCGGAAAATTTACCATAAAAAGCTTGATAAACTGACCCATATCTTTAAAACAGATTATCCTGAAGTCATTATCACCGGAGATCAGGCTGGGATGCATATTTTAATTTCCCTTCCCCTGCAGAAAAGTGAAAAGGAGTTAAAAACAATTGCGGCAGAAAGCTCCATCGCCATTTACCCGGTAACTGATTATCTGTTAAAACCAATAGAATATAAGTATCCAACATTTTTGTTAGGATTTGGCGGTATTCCACTAGAAAAAATCGAGGACAGTATTCACCAATTAATGCAGTGTTGGGGAATAGCAAAATAATTAAAGGCAGTCATAAAATGCCGGAAGAGCTTTCCGGTATTTTTATGACTATGTGGTTTTGACAGTTTTTTTATTTAGTTACCCTCTTCCTAACTGTAGTTCTGAGATAACAAATCCCCCTTTTGGGTGTTCAAAAGTCTTTTTCGAGGCTTTAATTTTTGACGGAGCGATTTTATCAATTTTGATCTTTTTAATAACCCTTTTTTCACATAAAAAAAAGCTACCGTTGCGGCAGCATGATTTAAACCTTATAAAACTAAATCATTCATTTCACAAATCTTCACTGTTATTCCTGTTTAAATAAAACAGCCACTCACTAGGAGTTATTTCAATAAAAAGTTCCTGCAACAATGCTTATCCCAGACTTCTTTTTTATCTGGTGTGCCCTGCTCGAAGAAAATTTCACTATGATTAAATTGCTTTTTCAGTATTAGATGCTTGTCTTTTTGGCCTTGGAATATGCCATTTATATTTTAAAGACAACATCCTTAAGACAACAATTACTATAAATAATACGTAAGTTTCGATAGTCCCATTAATAAAATTAAGACCTATTAAAGCCCCCGTAATGATAGTCCAAAAAGCATATAGTTCATATTTAAAAACAAATGGCTGTCTTTTCGCTAAGGCATCTCGAATGATACCTCCACCTACACCGGTTAATAAAGCAGAAGCAATACTAGCACTTGCAGGTAATCCTGAATTTTTCGCGTAAAGAGCACCTTGAATGGCGAAAGCCACTAATCCAACCGCATCTGTTAGACCAAATGAATAATACCAATGCTTCCAACTAACAATTTTTTGAATAGGTATAAAATATATGACCGTAATCAATAGGAATGTTAGTAGAAATAATGTGTTTTGTTCCCATAATGCCGAAACTGGCACCCCTATCAATAAATTCCGTATAGCTCCGCCTCCAAAAGCAGTTATAAAGCCTAATGCATAGTATCCGATCAGGTCATAATCTTCTTCCGAGGCAATAAGCGCCCCACTAATCGCAAATGCGATAGTGCCGAGATAATTCCAAATGTCCCAGGACATAACTCTTTTGCTCCTATCTTTATTTCTTTAATAACCCATATAATTATAAATTCTGACTATGCATTTATACAACCTAAATTTATTTTTTGTTCATTGGGCCATTATAAATCTCTTAAACTCTCTACCTAAGCCAATCAAACATTTATCTTTAATTATTATTTCGCTTTGAAGCAACCATCCTAGATTGTCTTTTCGCATTACATTTCCTTCAACAAAAAAGGTTATCTTTTCAGTACAATCGTGTTCCTAGAATACTTGCCCGTGGCGAAAAGACAGGGAAATAATCAAACTATTATACCTTTTGAACACGCAGTAAATGAGCGTTAACTCGTTAATCCTTATTTGAATGAAAATTGAATATAATAAAAATACGCCTGATCCCTTATATATCGAAGGGTTAGACGTATTCACCACCAAATTTAAACACTTTCTTATTGGCTGTATAGGTACCCCTTCTTGGTAACATGTCCATTGATTTTTAGGGAGCGTTCCTAATGGCAGCAATTAAGAATCTTGAGCTCTATTGGACATTTCCCTCGTGGCATCTAGATAACATGGTAAAACTCAAAGAATCTGCATATAAATTAGACTATATATAATTATCCCTGTTCTTAAACTATCGCTCCTGTTCGTAATATATGGTTAGCCAGATTTTTCTGGTTGACCATTTTTTTTTTAGTTTTATGATTACGGTAGTCGGGGTAGAACGGCGCCCCCGTGGGAATAAATCCCGTCAGCTAAACTGTTCACCCCCTACTTGTATAAACATGTTTCAGGCTGGTTGGGACAATGAACCCGTTTAACAAGCGAACCTATGATATTACAAGGAGTTTAGGGGTTACCGACTAATATGCTTTTTAAGGAGGAGAAATTAGTATGAATCCAGTGATTGGTCTGGATGTTTCAAAAGGAGAAAGCCATGTTCAAGCATTTTTAGATAAAGGTAAACCATATCGGAAGAGTTTTAGTATTACACATAATCTAGAGGGTTTAGGTAGGTTATTAGATTTTCTTCAAGATGTTGAAAAAGCAGCTTTGGGTACTCAACCTTCGGTTGTATTAGAGTCAACTGGGCATTATCACACCCCAGTTATTCAGTTTTTAGAGGAACAAAAATATGTATATATTCTCGTCAATCCTCTTATTTCACATAGAGCCAAGAGTTCAAGCCTACGCAAAGTTAAAACAGATGCAATCGATGCTTATCATCTTTGTGAACTGTATTATAAGGAAGAACTACAGCCTTACAAGAAGCGAGGAATTCAACTCTTAAACCTTCGAAATCTAACAAGGCAACAAGAGAGTATTGCAGAAATTTCAGCGAAAACAAAAATACAGTTACATTCCTTAATTGATCAGGTATTCCCTGAGTATCGAGGAGTTTTCGGAAGTTTATACTCAAAAGTATCTTTGCTTACTTTACTAGAATTCCCTACTTCTAAGGCGGTATTAAGTGTCAGTGAAAAAGAATTAACTGATAAAATAGCTTCATTATGTAAGAATCGTTCGGTGTCCTGGGCAGAGGAAAAGGCACAAATGTTAATAGAGGCTGCCCTACGTAATCCATTTCAAAACAATCTCTATGAGAGTCATATTTTCAATCTAGAAATTTTAATTAAGATAGTTCTTCAATACCAAGAGCATCTATCCAAGATTGCAGATGAAATAAATGCTCTCGCTAAAGAAATTGAAGAGTATTATATTCTTCAATCTATCCCTGGAATCGGAGAAAAAATCGCTGCCACGATTATATCCGAAATTGGAGAAATAGATCGATTTAATGATGCCAAGAAACTTGTTGCATTCGCTGGGATAGATCCTAGTGTGTACTCATCTGGGAGGTTTACCGCATCGGTGAATCGAATAACGAAACGTGGCTCATGTAGACTTCGCCACGCCTTATATATGGCTGTTCAAAGTGGTATAAGGGATAGTCGTAAAAAGAAGACAACCGACGAGATTATTCCACGCAATCGAAAACTAAGAGAGTTTTATGATAAGAAACGAGAAGAAGGAAAACCCTTTAGGGTAGCCGTTATTGCATGTGTAAACAAGCTCTTACACTGGATCTTTGCCTTATTAAAAAAACGAACAACTTTCCAAGATATAGATTAATAACTATATCTAACTAAATACAACAAAACCTTCCAATTAAAATATAGCGGTAGGTTATTTGGCATGTGCATTTTTAGTATACCACGAGATTATTTATCTTTTTATTGAAAAATGTTGACAAACTATTAGCTGGTTTAGCTTAACTAAATTTATTCATAAACTCGTCAATTCTACTTAGTTTCAAGTTTTAAAGAAAGGTTTTAGAGAAAATAAAAAGACCTGCAAGTATGAGCTGCAGTTTTGTTAATAGTGTCTTATTACTTTATCAATTGTATGAATGGGGATAATAAAAAACCTGATAGGAACCTAAGTGGTTATAAAGTGTTTACTTTAGATTTATATCTTATAATTTGTTTACTTATTAACCCAACCAAAATTCCAACAATAATTGGGAAGAAAGAGATTTCAGTATATGAGAGTGAAACTCTAAACATAAGAATATCTATTTCAGTAATAGTTCCAACAATATATAGAAGTACCACTGTTGCAAATCCTGCAGTAAAGGGAACCCAAAAGTATTTACTCACAAACTCCACCTCCAACTATAATAATTAATTCAAATTATATATTCATTTTTTCAATTACATTTTGATTTAATACTATCATTATACGTTTATCGGCTAATTTAGTTTCATAAATTATAGCTACCTTATAGGAATATCCTGCCCTGTTTGTACCACAAGAAAGTACTGCTTTTACAGAAATACTGCCAAGTTTCTCCCTTTAAAAGATAATCGCAAGTTGCTAACTGTCTTTTTTTAAAACTTTTGGTTATCCTTTTTATTGGTATTTCCTAGAATATAGATATTCTATAAAAGGAAGAGTTATCATTGATAATCCTAATAATAATAATAGCAGAATATTCAAGGTTTCATTTAGTATGTTGTCTATAAACACAGCAGCAAATATAAATAACGTGAGCAAAAAATAACTTATCTTGGAGCTTTTCTCTGTAATTCTTTGCCCAAGCTCTTCATCTTGCAATATACCGTCTTTCTCTTCCTTCGTCCCCCAAGTCATAGTTGAAAAGAAACCTATCAACAAAGCTCCAATTGTAATAACTTCATTTAAACCAGTCTCTTTTCCTATCGATATCTTATAAATTGTGAATCCTACTACGACTATTGAAGCTAACCCAAATATTATTGTACCGATTGTTCTTGTTTTCATTCTCCTTTTCCCCCTTCATTCAAAAATAATGTATCAACTAATACCCCTAGACTTTTTGCGATATCAAATGCTAATTGTAAACTCGGATCATATTTGTTATTTTCAATTGCATTGATTGTCTGTCTACTAACATTACATAATTCTGCTAATTTTCCCTGCGAAAGATTTTTTTGTTCACGATATTTTTTTATTTGATTTTCCAATGATACTTCACCTTTTAGCTCAATATGTGTCAAAAGTATTTGACACATAAATTATAAAAAAAGACACTCACAGTGTCAAACATCTTTTACATATATTATTAATTTTCAATTGCTAATTCAACAAACCTTTCTCAATAAACAAACACTGTTTACTTAAATACGCAGTTGCACACAGTAAAATAAGCATTAATTCTTCTTAGATTTATTACATGATAAAGAAAAAACCGTCTAACCCCATATATATCAAGGGTTTTGACAGTCTCATTACTGAATTAAGATTTCATTCGACTTTCCTCTGCTAGCTGGATACCATTTTAAAGTAATATCTCAAGAGACGCGCATAATAAATAAAAACCTAAGTACTTATCCCTGTTCTTTAACTAACGCATCCGATAGCTTAATCAGCAGAAGATCTGACATTCACTCTAATTAATCCCCATTATTCACTTCCATTTTTTCTTCAGAAACAAAAAAAAAGCTGCTTCTGCAGCCTGATGGCTATTCAATTTAACTCCCTGTTTACTCTAATTAAGGCAATACGAATTAATGAATTCTTGCCTTGCGGAATCCATCAAATACACTGATTGCCGCAGATACTATAAAGAAGAAAATGCTGCCGCTAATAATCCATGATATCAATTGGTTAGATGTTATCTCCAATAAATCAGTCATATCAGTAATAAAATTCTGTGCGATTAAATCGGGATTAATGAAAATCACGATGAAAACAATGGTTGAAATCAACTGGAGTATCGCATTAGAGATGGCCATTCCTTTGGTCCATAGACTCTTGATTAATTTATAAATAGCCAATATGATTTCCAAACAAATTACGATAAGAACAATTGGCCAATACTGGAGCAAGACCTCTTGATTAAACGCTGGTGTGATGAATTCAAGACGGTTTCCTCCTCCTCTATAGATACCAACAAGATGGTCTGCGTAAAAATAAATAGTTGCCCAAATGGCCGTCCACATTAAACTACCAAATACCTCAAACATTGAAATGGATTTTTTCTTAGGAATATAAGCGATGTTTTTTAAATCATCAGGTGTCCATTTTTTTAGGCTTGCAGTTAGTGGCTGTTCATCTTTTCCTTTATCTGTTCTTTCGATAACAGCAAAAACAAGAGTTAACCAAAAAAATGTTTGGATTCCTACTTCAATCATTCTCCATATGCCAAACCCCGTAATATCCAGAGCCACATTAATGACTGCTCCCTGTCCATTGTAATCAACAAAATATTCTGCAATAACCGAGATTAATGAAATAACAATGGCAATCGGCAAAATCATTTTTAATAAGGTCACATATACATCAAAATAACGCGGTCCAATCAGGTACATTGGCCGATCCCGATAACGGCTGGCCAATGTGACCGGACTCCCTAGTTTTTCAAGAACCTTCTTTACATCTTCCTCACAGTAATCATCAGAAAGCATATCCTCTATCGTTGACCGTAACTCAAGGGCAATATCCTCACGATTCTTTTCCGGCAGCCTTCGAGTAACCTCCTGAATATAAACCTCAATTAAATTCATTATCTTCCTCTCCCCTTAATAACCTATAAAGCTCCTTTGAATCCTTAATCCATTCCTTTTCTAACTGCAAAAATATCTCTAACCCATATTCACTTAAAACATAGTATTTACGGGGTCTACTCTCCGCTGTATCCCAACTACTCGACACCAACTCCTGTTTTTCTAATCGGCGAAGCAATGGATATAAGGTACTTTGATCAATGGAAATACCTGACCCCTCCAATATCTGAACAAGTGAATATCCGTACTGGGGGGTTCTTAATTGACTTAAAACAGCTAATGTCAACGTACCTCTCCTTAGCTCTGTCGTTAATGAATTCAATAAATTACTCATTCACCCACCTCATTTTTCTTTCTTTGCTAGATGTTATACAGTAATTATCTTATACTATGCGTCATACACTATTTTAGACACAAAAGCAGAGTGGATAAGTTTAAAAAATTTAGTAAAAAATAGAGAATGGCAAGTATGGTACGCAAACGATGGAATAAGGAATACGAAGTTGTATATAGCTAAAAAAATAATAAAAAGGCTAAAGCTGAGTGTTTAGCCTTTCAAAGATAATTAAATTATTATTCTTTCATTAACGCTGTCATGTAGTTCCAGAACAAACATACTAAAAAGGCATAATCATTTCAAATTAACACATTAGAAAGCAACAATTAATTAATATATGTTTTAATTCATACCTCATATCAACCTTTTTCTTAAACTCACAGGGTATATACCCAACCCAGATTTATCATGGAGCATAAACTGGTTATATGTCTAATTTCAATAAGGAGTGAACCTTAAATTATGGGATATATGCAACAAATTCTTCCCAATACTCAAAATCCCTGGGGTCTTCAACATTGTTTGTATCGTTTCACGTATATGTATCTTAGAAACGGAGATAATTTCTGGTTTTTTTTAACGACTGTCGCAGAAACAAGAGCTTATGGCTACAGGTTTTTTGGCGGCAGATGGAATAATTATTCCGTTGCATTAAATGATATTATTTCATTCAATTGTTCTCCAAATCCAACTCTATATTAAAACACTTTAAGCTCTTTCTAAGTTTTTAATTAATGTTTTGAAGTAATCAGAAACTGTATAATTGAAAAAAATTTCAAAAAAATATTTTATGTAAAAAGGTCAACCTATTAAGATGGACAAAAGTCGTATTAGTTGTACAAATGGTAAAGAATACAATTAATGTAGAAAACTATATATTATTGTCTATTACAATTAAAGGTTAGTCATTTTGTCTAAAAGAAAACGAAACAAATAAAGGGACTTTCCTTTTAATAGAGAAAGCCCCTTAAAAATATAGAATTAGTTCACACTATTGGGATTGTGTTATTGCTACTGAGCCTCATCTAATTTTACTAATTATCTCTTTATATTGTGTATCTCCGTAACCTATTGTTGGGAAAAGATTAAACAACTTCTGGATTAGTTCATTTGTTGATATATCTTTATTTTTTTTGATAAATTTCACCACCTCATTATCTTCTCTTAGCATTTCTAAATACATGTTTATTGCTTGATACATAACCGGGACTAGTTCATGAGATGGTTTAGTATGATTAACCAACACTTCTTTATATACCGAATCATAACAGCCTAATTTAATTTCCGTTTGATTAACTTTAAACTCATCCTCTCTGAAACTATTTAAGAACACTTTTCCCTTGTAGCCTGACTGGTCCAGATACGAAAGTATAGTTAGCAGATTCATTTGGCAAAACATGTCTTCTCCAAACCACAATACGATACATTTATAATCTTTATTAAAAAGATTATCTAAAGGAACTATAACTTTTTCCATATATCCTTCTACTAGTTCATGATGGCCAGTAGCGCGAGTATATATAAACTCTTTCTCAAAAATACGTTCAGTAGTTTCGTTCATACACATTGCTTCATTAAATGGAGCATAATCAGCATTTCCCATTAGTTTGTTATCTTTAAACTCCTCATACATAACTTGCCCATTCAATATATGTATTACATCTTTATCAAAGAGATCACTCTGCTCATGCAGTAGCTTTTCAACCTCCATTTTTTTAGAAATATTCATATTAAACCACTCCCCATTCTTATCAAGAGTGAGTTTAACAACTGATTGAACAGGAAACTTGTTAATCTGGTATTCTCTAGGATTGATACCAAGAATAGTTTTAAATGCTCTGCTATACACTTCTTGTGAAGAGTAATCATAATCCATTGTAACATTGATAATTTTTTAATTTTTCGCCAGGTCTTGCGTAGATAAATACAATCTTCTAAGAAGAATATAACGTCTTATACTTATTCCAGTTATCTGGTGAAATTTAAATGAACAAAAGTAAGGGGATTATCCTATATAATTTGAAAGTTCATCTAAGGAAAATTGATTTTTTAAATTAGCTTCAATCTAATCAATCATAAGCTGTACCTGTTCATTCATATTGTCTCACTCCTATATACATAATAAGAGGTATTAATTTCTATTTTTTGATATTTCTTGTGTTCATCTTATCTCCTATCCTTTTTACGTAAAAAAGCTTGTATTATACCTTCTTTTATATAAATCGCTTAATTTATACATTCCTTCTATTATAAAAAGTTAATAGGGCATAAAGCCTGGAACTATGGCAATAACTTTAGTCGTTCTGATATGTTTCTAATGTATATTTAATTAGTTCCTTTAACACATTTGTATCAATATCAGCTAATTTATTCACATAAATACAAGCCTTACTCTTCGTGTGTTTACCAAAGCTTTCTAATAATTTTTCCCTTTCATCACTTTCATAGGCCAAATAAAGACTAATTTTTACCTTCCTTGGAGAAAAACCGACTAAAGGCGCATCTCCTTCATGTCCTGATGCATACTTATAATGATAGCTGCCAAAGCCTATAATACTTGGACCCCACATTTTTGCATCATAGCCAGTTACCTCTTCAAAAATTTTTAATAACTGATAGGCATCTGCCTTCTTTTTCTCATTTTCCAAACCTTCTATAAATCCAATGACACTGTTGTCCGTTTCTTTCATCTTCGGTTCATACATATCTGGGTTCTCTCCTCTTCTCTGTGTACATACTTACTTACATTATTGTCATCATTATTACATTCTAGAAAACAAGCCCCATTTCATGCAAAAAGATGTTTCCCTAAAAACTTTTTATAAGATGAAGAAAAGCTAGAGAAACAATGACGTGCTTCTCTAGCTTTTTTCCAGCTATTTTTCTGCCTTAATAATTAAATTGGCCGTATTCATACCGCTCAATGTCACGATTGGCGACCCGCCGCCAGGATGTGTGCTTCCTCCAGCGAAAAAGAGATTGGCGATATCCTTGCTCACGTTTTTGGGACGTAAAAAGGCATCTTTTTTTCGATTGGAAGATAGACCATAAAGCGCCCCGCGGAATGAGCCGAATTGAGCAGCGATATCGGAAGGTGTATAAACTTTCTCTTCTACGATATTATCCTTCAGCGCAAGTCCAAAGGTTGAGAGTTTTTGATAAATTAGCTCTTTATACATTTCCGGATTCACCTGCAGTTTTCCATCAGCAGGAAGGGCTGGAGCATTTGCCAGTATAAACAGATTGCTTCCCCCTGGCGAACGGTCAGGCTCTGTATAGGAAGAATTGCTGATGTAAATGGTAGGCTCACTGCTGTACTGCTTGTGTTTGAATAGATCAATGAATTCCTGTTCATAGTTATCGGAAAAATAGACATTGTGATGCCTCAGCTCTGAAAACCGTTTGTTAACACCTGCAAGGACTAAAAAAGCTGATGTGGAGGGTGATAGCCCTGCTGCCTTTGAGTTCGGAAAGGAGGGACGGTCGCTTTCGCTAACCAGCTCGGGATAAGCTTTGAGTAAATCTGCATTCATAATAAAATAATCCCCATGTATTTTCTCCCCATCCTCCAGCTCTATGCCTATTGCTTTTTTGTTTTTTACAATGACTTTTTTCACAGGTGAGTCGGCGTGTAGCTTAGCACCCAGTTTTTTTGCTATTTTTACATAGGCTTCGGCAATTTTCACATTACCTCCCTCGACATAATAAACTCCGCCAATCATTTCCAGATAGGCAATCATGGCAAATGTGGCAGGAGTCTTATAGGGAGACGAGCCAATGTAAGTCGAATATCGATTAAAAGCCTGAAGCACATGAGGATGTGAAAAATACTGCCGGAAAAAGCTGTTGAGGCTTTGCAGCGGCCTCACCTGCAAGAGAGCTGCCCCAAGTGATGGCGACAAATAATCCTGCCATGATTGAAATGTTTTTGGCAGGAAGTGTTTCTCAGATAACTTAAATAATCTTGTAACCTCTTTTAAAAAATCATCATATTTATGTGCAGGATCCATCTGATTCAACTGCTGCATCATATATTCCCTGCTGCTCGAAAGATCAAAGGACGTTCCATCAGAAAACACATTTCTCGTATGATATTCAAGCTTAATCATATGGAAATAGTCTTCAGCCTTGTCACCTGTCTGTTCAATCACTTTCCGGAATACCTCTGGCATGGTGATGGTATTTGGTCCGAAATCAAAAGTATAATCCCCTAATGCTACAGGCATTAATTTACCTCCGAAATGCTTATTCTTTTCGAACAGTTCTACATCAAATCCTTTGTTGGCTAGCGTTATGGCTGCTGACAATCCTGCCAGTCCGCCGCCAATGATTAACACCTTTTTCTTCATGAATACTGTCTCCCTTTCCAGCTATAAGGCTTTTTCCTGATCCATCTCCACATAGAAGCATTCATGATAATAACCAGTGCTGCTGCCGACAACGGCATGAAAAATGATAGAAGTAAATGCTGATTTGCTTTCCAGTCCACTAACATGCGCTGCAGGACAATCAGGAGATAAGGAAACACATAGAGCGGCTGGAACATCCATAGCCCGTATACCAATAAAACCCCAGGCAGCACATAAAAAAAGCCATAAAATACGCTTAAGAGCATCACCATCATAACAGAACGGCCAAGGCCTGAAAAAATATTCTTTATAAAACCTTCCCATACCTCACTATTCCGTTCGTACATCCGGCATGAAACGTCATTACTTATATTGCCCAAGCAGACTTTGCCTCCTGATCTCTTCATTTGTCTTGCCAGATGAACATCTTCCACTATAGAAGTCTGGACTGAAGCGTGGCCGCCTATTTCTAGATAGGCCCTTCTTTCAAAAAACATGAATACTCCATTGGCAGCCGTTGCGGCAGGCATCTTGCCCTTATTCGCAAGATGAATCGGGAGGTGGAATAGCACAACAAAATGCATCATCGGAATCAGAAGCTTGCTCAAAATTCCTGGAACTTCAAAGGAGGGAAACCCTGTTAACAGCTTGGCATTTTCTTTCTTTACCAGTGTCAGTGCTTTTTCAATCACTCCCGATTTTAGACGGACATCTGCATCAATGAAAAGGAAATACTCTCCTTTTGCTTTTTCCTGCAGCTGATGACAGGCATGCACCTTGCCAGCCCACCCTGCTGGAAGTTCTCTCCCTCTTAAAATCTTAAAACGGCTGTCACCTAACGTTTTTTCCTGCAGCAAGGACAAAGTCTCATCTGTTGAGCCGTCATCCAGAAGAAGGATTTCCAGATGAGGGTATGTTAATGACTTAAGGCTGCTGATTAGTCCATCCACGTTCCGTGCTTCGTTTCTTAACGGAACTAAAACTGACACAAGCGGCTGAAAGTTTTTATTTATATTAGGAGCAGGAAGACCTGGGAGTCCGCTCATATTCCACAATGTCCATAGGAAAAATAGGAAGAGACTGGTGATTAAAAATAGAACCATCTAGACATTGCTCCTTACAGTAAGTTTACGAAATGCTTCGTTTTTTCGCTGATCACATCGTTTTTCAAGCCATCCAACGCGTCAGTGCATTTCTTTTCAAGTAATAAGGTTTTTTCAAACCTCGAATCTCCCGGCAGGTCATTGCTATACAATGGATTTCCTGCTTTTATCCATGCTTCAGGCTTTCGTTTGTGTGCAAAAGAATAGTAGAAGCAGACAGGTATAATGGGTATTTCGGGAAGCTTTTCCTGCAGATATAAAGTTCCTGGCTGAAATTGCAGCGGGCGTTTTTCCAGGTGGTACTCATCACCCTGAGGAAAAAGCCATACACTTTTTCCTTGTTTCAGCAACACCTCAGCATACCTCATTGTTTTTAAAATTTCTTTTGGGCTGGAGCGGTCAATTGAGAAGGCTCCAAGTTTTTTAAAGTATGGAAACTGCTTCAGTCCCTGTTCATGCATCATAATATACATATCCTGCTGAATAACAGTCTTCGTCAGCTGATAGTAGATGAGCCCATCCCACCAGGAAGAGTGGTTGCAGACAAAAATGCAAGGGAAGGCCGGCAGTTTACTAGATTCTTGCCAATAGATTTTATCAAAGGAGAAGGCAAGCATTCTCTTATGAAAAATAGAAAACAGTTTATTAAAAACAACGTCTTTTTTAGCTTCAATCATGTTCGTTTCCTTCTTATAGCAGCATATAGTGTCAGTCCTGCCAGGCAGGCTGTCAGGATGCCTGCAAAAAGAAGTTCACCGGTTGCTGCAAGCAAAACAAACATGGTTATTGTAAGGGCAAATAGTAAAAACATCCGTTTTTCCCAGAAAATATTTTTGTTTGGTGAGAAAAATAAGATAAATACATGAAGAACAAGTGCCACAATAAACCATCCTAAAAAGTTGCTGAATGGAATGTCATAGTACACTCCATCCTCCTCCCATATCCAATATTGTTTTAGTTTAAATGCGACAGGATCAATAATTAGATCGATAATTACAGCAACACAGGCACCGATAATCGGCTGAAGCCATTTCTTTTCTGTGATAGCACAAGCCAATGCATGAGAGGTTCCCATTACCATTAGCCATGCAAAACCAATCGCTATTGGCACGTCAAATAGATTGGGAGCAAACCGATTGGTATAATAATAATCCCCAAATAAAATTCCATAAGATGATCCTATGAATTCTGCAAGATAGGAAAACAGGAAAATAACCACACTAATCAAAGATCCAGCTTTTTTTCCAAACTTTTTAGAGAAATAAACTATTGCCAAAAGGCCGCTTAAAATTAGAAAAACAGCGTTCGCCCATTCAAGCCAAGCAGGCAGCAGATCAAAAGTGAGAAGAATCACTCCGCAAATATACCAAAATATAAAAAAACGAAATAGAACATTGCCAAAACTCATAGAACTCTCCTTCTCATTATTTAAGCGAATATTTACATTATCTATATACAAAGACGAGACAAATATAGAAATGAATATTCCTGCTTGAAGACTAATTACATTTTTATAAGCACTTGCACATTTCCAACGGCTACATTGTCTCCTGAACGCAGCATTCTATTTAGCCATTAATTGTTAGGTTTTGATTTTCCTAGCAACCTTAAAAGCCTAAAGATGACATTAGTTTTTCAGTAGAGACGGTTATAGTTTAGGTTCCCGATAGAAATGCCTATTACCTAAAATAAATTGCTATTCACGGCTTCCTTCTCGCAAGTCTTTGCCAGTCAATACCTCTTGCTTCGCACCATTCCCTAACCTTGCCGCCAGCTATAATGGGACATTGCTTGAGATTTGGAATAGATTTTGCTCCTTGGAGAAGAAGCAGCATTCTTAAATGTTCCTTCCACACCTCGAGCTCCATTATTAGTCCAGCAACTCCTTGGTCGTGAAGAATCTTTAAAAATGGTCCGGCAATCCCAGCGGCGGAAGCTCCTAAAGAGAAGGATTTTACTGCGTCAAGGGGGTTACGTATTCCTCCTGAAGCGATAATCGTCAGCTCATCTAATTCTGACTGTGCTTCTAACAACGACACGACAGTCGATTGGCCCCAATCTTTTAAATACTCAAAATCCCGTTTACTTCTGCGCTCATTTTCAATATGAATGAAATTAGTGCCGCCTTTTCCTCCTAGATCAACATATTGAATACCAGCATTCTGTAGCTGCATGAGCGTTTCTGTGCTCATCCCGAATCCGGTTTCCTTGACGATAACAGGGACATGCAGTTTAGCTGATAATTTTTCCAGTTTAGCAAGTAAACTAGTGAAAGTACGCTCTCCTTCTGGCATAACCAGTTCCTGCGGTACATTCAAATGAACTTGCAGGGCATCAGCCTCTAGCATTTCAATGGCTTTTAATGCATAATCCAGCGGCGCATCTGCACCAATATTTGCAAATACAAGACCGTTCGGGTTTTTTTTCCGCACCACTTTAAATGTATGAGCAAGCTCTTCCTCTCGGATGGCAGCATGCTGGGAACCAACTGCCATCGCAATTCCTGTTTCACTGGCAGCTTCTGCAAGAGAAGCATTAATCACTCCTGATTTCTCACTGCCTCCTGTCATCGCATTAATAAAGATTGGATAGTCAAGCGTTAAAGGACCGATATTGGTCTGGAGCTGAATATCATCCATTCCCACTTCCGGCAAGGAGCGGTGAATGAATGACAGTTCATCAAAATCGGAACTTAAAGTAAATGGTGATGTTAATGCTATGTTAATATGATCTGCTTTTCGATTTTGTCTAATTGTGTCCATAAACTATACAGCTCCCAAATCTTCTAATTAATGAGTTACAAACTCACTGTTAATCCCTCCACCACTTGCTTCAATCGATACATATTTTCTTGTGAAACATAGTTTCGTTTTTGAAAGCAGTCATATCCGCTTTCCCTGACTACTTTTAATATTTCTTTATAAATAAGTGCTGAAAGGAGAACATGTAATTGACTGTCTTTATCAAAATAATCAATCCCCACTTGAAATAACTCATAAAGCTCTTCCGAACGGTTCGCTATTTTCTCCCATACGCTTATAAATGAGGAGTTAATGTTGCTAGATTCCAAATCCTGCTGCTTGTAATTTTCCATCTGAAGCAGGTCTTTTGGTAAATAAATGCGGTTATTCCGATAATCCTCCCCAACATCTCGAAGAATATTAGTCAATTGCATAGCTACCCCTAGCTCAACAGCATAGCCATGCAAATGCTGATGGTTTTCCGTTGCAAGAATAGGGAGGAGCATTAAACCAACCGTTCCTGCTACATAATAACAATACCTTTCTAACTCGGCTAACGTAGAAGGCTGCTTAAAGTTAATGTCCATTCTCTGTCCCTCTAATTGCTCGTAGAAAGGTTTAATATCCATCTCATAACGGGTAAAAACATCTCGTAATGCCCTCCAAAGAGGGGATGAAATTTCCTCTCCCTTTTCAAAAAGCTGAAGTTGATGGTACAAGTCCTGCCAATTCTTTAACTGGGTAGATTTGTCTCTAGTTTCATCAACACTGTCATCTGCATTGCGGCAAAATGCATAGATGGCATACACAGCATTAGCCTTGTCTTTTGGTAATTTTTTAAATGCTTGGTAAAAACTTGCCGAATGCTGTTTAATAACATTCTCACAGTATAAATAGTCGTTTTGAAGCAAATCAACGGTTTTAGCTTCCCTCATTTGCAACCCCTCCTGCTGACTGAAATGCTTGTGTTTGCGTTGCTTCCGTGGAAACAGAATCATCTAACATTAATTCCTCTGTAGCAATTTTTGCTGATAATAATACAATTGGAACCCCAGCTCCTGGATGTGTGCTGCTTCCTGTAAAATATAGGTTTTCGCAATTTTTTGCCTTGCTTTGTGGTCTTAAATGGTTACTTTGGGCTAACGTAGGCCGTAATCCAAAGCAAGCTCCGTTATAAGCGTTAAACTTTTCGGCAAAATCTATTGGCGTCATATAGGTTTCGGAGACAATATCCTCTTCAATTCCTTCTAGCCCCTCGACTTGACTAAGCGTTTGAAAGACCTGAGAACGATAATACGATATTGTTTCATCTGACCATTCGTATTTAGCTGTAGACAAATCAGATACTGGGACAAGAATATATAGTCCATCCTTCCCTTCTGGAGCCAATGTTGGATCTAGTTTGGAAGCATTGTATACATAGAAAGAAGGATTCTCCAGTTTTTCTCCAGAGAAAATATCGTCTAAGTTCTTCTTTAAGTCGTCTCCAAAGAAAAAGCTGTGTGCAGTTTTTAATTGCTCATATTTCTTATTCATGCCTAAGTACAAGATGAAGCAAGAACAAGAATAGTCCATACTATCAATCTTTTTATCTGTATATTTTCCTTTTGCTTTGATATCTTTCACGAAATGTTTCACAGCATAGGGAAAATCAGCATTACAAATAACTTTGTCTGCCAGAATTTCTTTACCATTCACCTTAATGCCTTTTGCCTCTTGATCTTCAATCATAATTTCATCGACAGAGGATTGATAAAAAACCTTGCCACCAAGCTCAAGAAATAAGCGCTCCATTGACTTAGCCATTGTATACATGCCGCCTTTTATAAACCAAACTCCATAGAAAAACTCAATCATTGGAATCATCGAATATAGAGACGGGCCGTTATATGGAGAAACGCCGATATATAAAGTTTGAAAACTAATCATTTGCTTTAACTGTTCATTCTGAACATATTTACTGATAAAATTGTCGGCACTATCAAAGGTCTTTAGCTTTAATGCTTGATACAAAGTTGCCGGATTATAGAAGTCCCTTTTATTTCGGAAAGGACGCTGCAGAAAATGATTTTTCGCAACCATAAAACGCTCATAAATCAACTGCAAGTATTTTAAAAAGCCTTCTGCATCTTTTTCACTTACATGTTCAAATGTTTTCATTAATTCCACTAAGTCAGAAGAAATCTCATGGTACCCTTTCTTTCCACTTCCAAAGAAAACAGAATACATAGGATCTAATCTTTCCATCGGAATATAATCATCTGGATTACGTCCGACCAGTTCAAAGATTTCTCTGTATAACTCCGGCATCATCACAATCGATGGTCCTAGGTCAAATTGAAAGCCATCCTTTTCGATGCGGTGCATTTTCCCTCCCGCAATAGTCTCTTTTTCATATATTTCCACTTGATAGCCAGCATGCTGCAAACGGATAGCACTTGCTAATCCTGCAACACCTGCACCAATAATAGCCACTTTTTTCTTCATTGTAGAAAACTGCCCCCTATTGTATCTTTTTTAAAATTTGTTTTTAAAGATTAAAAACTTGATGAACCCTTGGTTATCAATTGATGAGGTGAATAACTAAACAAGCTGCTTATCAACTGATAAGGAGGATGTACAAATACCCACTTATCAGTTGATAAATGACTGCTAAATATATCACCTTATCAAGCGATAAGGTGATATTCAAACAACTTTATTATCAATAGATACGTGTTCCTTGTCAACATACAGCTATCCAAACCAACCAACGATTCAAGTAAAGATTAATAAATAAACATAAGATTACTTCCTTACTTTTAAAAAGCATAAAAAATTGGGATAAGTATTTATCCATCCTTCAGTGCACCTGTCTAATACATTATATAGGTGCATTTTTACTTACTACCCTCCTCCCAATCGGTTGAAACCTTTTTTGTTTATTTTTTTTCGTTTCTTACATTTGATTGGTTTGCTGACTCCTATCTACTAAAATTTATAATATCCGAAAGATCCTGAAGCACATCCTCAAAGTCTCTTTACTCCAAATGAACCTATGAATTAGGAGATATTCTTCCACCAATCTTAAATAATACCGGAATAAGTGCTAATAAAATAATTCCTACAACTATAGTAGAAATTATTAACTCTTTCCAAACAATAAATTCTCGGCAAACATTTGATAAATAACAAATGAATTTATTGGAATGTTAAGCAATAAGCCAGTTAGTAGACCGGGTGCATATTTTTTCATCAAAACCGTTGCAATTAAATGTGGAAATATTGCATTGAAAATCATAGAACCTAAAAAACCTATGAAAATCCATTTTGTTAAATTTGATTCTGGTCTATATAGTTAACTAAATGCAGATAAGTATGCCAAAACTGTAACTACAATAACAGCAAATTGAAATTCACCTGGAGTAACTGGCTTTTGAAACTGCGAAGAATGTTGTGACCACCTAGGTAACCAAATTGCTTCCTCCATATTATGTAGTGTGATTGCCATACAAAAAAATATGACTAAATAAGACACCTACCTTTCCCCCTTCCAAAGTACTTATTTGTATACGTCTATTTTTCAAATAAGTTACACTAAGCATATATTTTCTGATACTACAATGTTACATGGTTGTTAAACAAAGCGATTTAACTATAAGACACAATAACCCTATAGTAAGGAATGCCATAGACTAAAAAAACAGCTGCAAGTCTGCAGCTGGAAGTTATGTTTAATTTAATGTTATTGTAATATTTGTATTTTCCTCTTCTTTCTTTATTTGATTAGGCTACTTAAAGGTAACAAAAAAGCAACTATAATACCCAGCAAAATAATGGAAGCTGTGTTTCTACTTTAAACCAATGACTTTCAATCAGCCGCTTTGTTTATGGTAATCCACTTCTATTTCGACTCCAAAATGGTCCGAAATAATCCTTTTTGTTTTTCCATTAAAAATAACACCTGAATAATTAATCGGCTCTAGTTGTCCTGTTAGTATTAAATCAATTCGAATATCTTGACTATTTTTGTCCCATCCATCTATATTACCTTTAACAGTTATGCCATTATCTTTTTCTTCAGCAAGGTGGTACGTATCATAAAGACCTTGGCTT
Organism: Niallia sp. Man26; assembly: GCF_022049065.2. Lineage (NCBI taxonomy): Bacteria > Bacillati > Bacillota > Bacilli > Caryophanales > Bacillaceae > Niallia > Niallia sp. Man26. The sequence goes on along the minus strand of NZ_CP095744.1, from coordinate 981,958 downwards.
ATTAAATAATCATAGCCTCCATCTTTAATAGATGCATTATTATTAAAATCCCCCATTAAGTAGAACCTATCTTCCTTTGGAATACAATTCAAAAGAGAATCAACTTGATTTATAAATGGCTCTTCTTCATCATGCCACCAGCCTAGATGACAAGAATAAAAAGAGATAGGTTGATTATCGTAGGATATTTTTGCACCGACAATCTTTCTTGTTTTCCAGTAATTTGTATCCCTACTATTTGTTACAAAAAATGAGTATTTTTCTATAATTGGATGCTTTGTAAGAATAGCTAGTCCTTCCTCATATACATCAAATCCGATATGAGAAAAATCCCAAACTAATTGATAATCTGTTACTCCAAGCTTATAAAGTTCATCTAGTAAAACAAGTCCATAATTATCTTTTTTAATATTTTCCTTTATAAGTATTTCGCTAATTGATTGACTCACCTCTTGAAGAGCAATGACATCATATGATTTTTCTTTAATTGTTTTAGCAAGGTATTTTATTTTATCCAGCTGATTTTCTTCTAACCAAGAGTGGCAGTTTAAAGTTAATAGTTTCATAATCTTACATTCCTAAGCGGTCTTGAATGTCTGATTTTAAGACATCTGCTTTAGGACCATAAATTGCTTGTACCCCTTTATCTTTTACTATTAGGCCTAACGCGCCATTTTGCTTCCATTGCTGTTCTGTAGAAACGGCATTTGTATCCTTTACCGTTACACGCAATCTCGTCATACAAGCATCAACATCTTCAATATTATCTCTGCCGCCTAATAACCCAATAATCGTCGTTGCAAGTGAATTATCATTTGTGTTGGAAGTTTTCCCTTCTTGGTTCGACTCTCCATTTTCCTCCTCGATATAATTGCCAGCACGTCCAGGAGTTGGGAAATTGAATTTTTTAATCAAAAACGAAGCTACGAAGAAGTTTAATCCGAAAAACACTGCACAGGCGATTACAAAATTAACTAAATCTAACCATAAGCCTGCTTTAATAATCATTGGTGACCGAGTTAATAGTTCAATTACTCCAAAGGCGTGAACTCGTATATCAATAATATCAACAATTGCAAAAGCTAAACCAGTCATAATTGCATATGCTATATACAAAATTGGAGCAGCAAACATGAACATAAACTCGATTGGTTCAGTGACACCAGTTAAAAATACAGCCAATCCAGCTGACAAGAACATAGATTTATATTTTTTTTGCTTATCCTTATCTACATTGCGATACATCGCCAATGCAATACCTATCAAAGCAGCACATGATAGTATCATCTGTCCTACTTTAAAACGTGCAGGTGTTATCTCATTTAATAACTGTTTATAACTTTCTACATCACCAGCTGCAAGAAAATTATTTAAGTCAGCAATCCACGCTAGCCATAGAGGATCTTGTCCGGCTACTGTTTGTCCAACACTAGAACCTGTTAAGATTTGATATGTTCCTCCAAGTTCCGTATAGTTCATTGGAACAGTTAACATATGATGTAGACCAAATGGTAATAGTAAACGTTCTAATGCACCATAAATAAATGGAGCAATAACAGGTGCTGTATCGCGAGAAGTTGCAATCCAACGACCAAAATCATTCAATAATCCTTGAATAAATGGCCATACAATTGATAAAACGAGAGCGGTTACAACTGAGCCAACAATTACTACAAATGGAACAAACCGTTTACCATTAAAGAATGCAAGTGATTGTGGTAACTTATCATAATTATAAAATTTATTAAATAGAGTAGCTCCTAAGAAACCCGAGATAATACCTACAAAAACCCCCATATTTAACGCCGGTGCGCCAAGAATCGATGTAAAATAATCTTTAACAATTAATTCACTACCAAATAAAGATTGAACAGTTGCTTTAGGATCAGCTAGCATCTCACTATTTACACCAAAAATATTACCAGTAATTCGGTTCACTAGAATGAAAGCAATTAATGCTGCAAAAGCACCACCCGCACGTTCCTTCGCCCAAGAACCACCAATAGCTACGGCAAACAGCACATGAAGATTCCCAATGATTCCCCAGCCAATGTCCTCCATAACTCGTGCTATTGTTTGGATAACTGTCAAATCCCCACCAGTCATACTAACCAATTTCCCAAGCGAAATCATAATACCTGCTGCCGGCATAACTGCGACAACAACAAGTAACGCCTTACCAAATTTCTGCCAAAAATCAAATGAAAGTATTTTCATTTTCTGACATCCTCCTACTACCAATTAAATTTATTTTTAGGCAAACGTTTGCACAAATGTGCATGCTTTATTCATCTTAGTTTAAACGATATACCCTAACTTCATAAGGACTTAAGGTGATTTCTTTTATTTCATCACCATTGTCAACTTCGTAATTACTAATTAACAACTCTGTTGATTCAACTGTAAGATCTGCAGGTAAGACAAATTTTGTAATCTGTGGAAACAGGTTTGTAATAATAAGCATTTTTTCGTTATTTAATGTTCGTGTATATGCATAAATTTGATCGTGTTCTTCTAATATCAAATCATAAGCCCCATAAACAAGAACCTTATTTTCTTTTCGTAAGTCTATAAGTTTTTTATAATAATGATAGATAGAGTTTGGATTTTCTAACGCCAGGTCAACATTTATATTCCTAAAGTTCTGATTTACTTTCATCCATGGTTTCCCTGTAGTAAACCCTGCATTTAAATCGTCGCTCCATTGCATTGGTGTTCTTGAATTATCTCGACCCGTTTTCCAAATAATCTCCATTATCTCTTCATGAGGTTTCCCATTTTCTTTTTCCAATTTATATAAGTTCTTAATTGCAACATCATTGTAATCCTCAATAGCTGGAAATTGAACATTAGTCATCCCAATTTCTTGACCTTGATATACAAATGGTGTTCCTTGCATTAAAAAATACAGCGTTGCCAAACATTTAGCAGATTCAGCCCAAAACTCCTTATCATTTCCCCAAGTGGAAACAGAACGCGGCTGATCATGATTTTCAAAAAACAAGGCATTCCATCCATTATCCTCCAAGCCTTTTTGCCATTTGGTAAGGGTGTTTTTCAAAGCATGAATATCTAAACCATTATTTACACTTTTATTCCAAAGCTCTAAATGTTGAAATTGGAAAACCATATTAAATTTCCCATTTTCTTCACCTACCCATAAATCGGCTTCTTCGACAGATACCCCGTTGGCTTCACCTACAGTCACAATATCATAATTATCAAAGGTTTCACGTTTTAATTCGTCAAGGAAAGTATTAATTCCCGGGCGGTTCATATGCCCATCAAACGACGGTACATAACGTTTATTCTCTGGATTAGGCATGTTAGGGAATCCTGCAACCTTTTTGATATGAGAAATGGCATCGACACGGAAACCATCTATTCCTTTATTTAACCACCAATTAATCATTTCGTATAATTCTTGGCGGACACTTGGATTTTCCCAGTTTAAATCAGGCTGTTTTTTAGAAAATACATGAAGATAGTATTCCTCCGTCTTTTCATCATACTGCCATGCTGAGCCTCCAAAGATAGATTCCCAGTTATTCGGTTCTTCACCATCAATACCTGAATGCCATATATAATAATCTCGGTATTCATTTTCTTTTGAAGAACGAGCTTCAATAAACCAAGGATGTTCATCAGAAGTATGATTAATAACAAGATCCATAATCAGTTTCATACCTCTTGCATGGACCTCATCTAATAATTGATCGAAATCAGTCATAGACCCAAATTCACTTAAGATATCTTTATAGTTACTAATATCGTAACCGTTATCATCATTTGGCGACTTGTAAATCGGGCAAACCCAAATAATATCTATCCCTAGATTTTTTAAATAATCCAGTTTGGATATGATTCCTTGAATATCACCAATTCCATCACCATTTGAGTCCATGAAACTGCGCGGATAAATTTGATAAGCAACTGCTTCTTTCCACCATTTATTTTTATTCATTATAAAGACCCCTCTCTTACTAACGAGATTAACATAACTTATTTACTTATGCAACCGTTTGCGCAAAAACTTTATAATGCTACCTCTTTTTTATTACTTGTTATTTATTTATGCTAATTTATTGCTATACAAAATGTAACTATGAAAAAACATTTTTATTCGTTAAGATTTTACTGGAACTTCCTATTGGGTAAATAAGCTATAATAAAAGAAAATGAACTGAAAATACCAAAATTATCACCATTAAGCAGCCAAATCCTTAAAATTGATTAACCTTATAAAAACCTAACACAAATAATTCTATACAATGTATGTACTAGGAGATTTGGAGTGAAAATTTATGTCAGTAACTATTAAAGATGTAGCTAAGCTTGCAAAAGTCGCTCCATCTACAGTTTCAAGAGTCATCGCAAACAATCCACGTATAAGTGAAAAAACGAAGAACCGAGTAAGAGAAGCAATGGAGTCTTTAGGCTACCATCCTAATTATAATGCTAGAAGCCTCGCAAACCGTAGTACACAATCAATCGGCCTTGTCATGCCAAGTTCAGTAGATAAAGTCTTTCAGAATCCTTTCTTTCCTGAAGTAATAAGAGGAATCAGTACGAAGGCACATGAAGAAGATTTTGCTATTTATATGTCAACAGGACAAAGTGAACAGGAGAGCCTGGAAGGTGTTGAGCGAATGTTACATGGTGGCAGAGTAGATGGTGTTATCATTCTCTATTCAAGTATTGATGATAAAATTATGTCTTTCCTTCAAGAAGAGAAGTTTCCATTCTCAGTTATCGGTAAGCCATATAATAATGTCAACCAAATTACTCACGTCGATAACGATAATGTTCAAGCAGGTAAAGATGTGACAGACCACCTTATCCGACTTGGACATAAACGAATTGCCTATGTCTGCGGAAGTTTAGATTCAGTTGTTTCGATGGACCGGATACTTGGATATAAAAAAGCATTACAAGATGCTAACATACCATATCAAGAAGAATATATTGTGAAAGAAGAACTCCTTAATGATGGAGGAATAAAAGAAATCTCAAGGTTGATGTCCTTGCAGTCACCGCCAACAGCTCTTATTGTAAAGGATGATTTATTGTCCTTTAGCATTATGGGCACAATTGATAAAATGGGGTACTCCATACCTAAGGACCTCTCCATTGTTAGTTTTAATAATTTAATGTTGAGTGAATTTACTAGACCTCCATTGACAACAGTAGATATTGATATTTTTAATCTAGGTTATCATGCTGCAGACTGCCTATTGGATTTAATAAAAAATCCCGGTCAGGAAGCTAAACAAGTCATTGTACCACATCGATTAGTTGAACGACAGACCAGTCAAAGGATATAAATTTATAATTTAGAAGTTTTTTCTCTAGCGTAAAACATTCCAAAAACCCCAACATAATGAACTGCGCCCCAATTGTTAGACACATCTAACAATGGGAGGCGCAGTTTTTTATGGCAAAATATACATCAGAGGAAAAATTACAAGCAGCACTACGGTACTTAGAAGGCAAAGAAAGCTCACATGAAATTGCTAAAACTATTGGAACAGACCATAAAGCAATTCTTAAATGGGCGAAACAATATGAGTATAACGGTGTAGAAGCTTTTATTAAACGGTATACAAATTATTCAGCACAGTTTAAACTAGACGTACTAAATTACATGATTGAACATGGTACGTCCTTTATCGAAACTGCGGCTATATTTAATATAGCTACTCCATCTACACTTCGAAGTTGGAACAAACAACTTGAAACAAAAGGATTCGATGCCCTTCAATCAAAGAAAAAGGGGCGTCCATCCATGAAAAAAGAAACGAATAAACAACCAAAACAAACACCAGTAGAAGGGTCAACAGAAGCACTTCAAGCACGTATTAAGCAACTTGAAATGGAAAACGAGTATTTAAAAAAGTTGAATGCCTTAGTTCAAGCCAAGGAAACATCACCAAAAAAGACAAAGTAAAGGTCATCTATGAATTAAGGCATAAATACTCGGTGAAGGCACTTGCCAAATTTGCACAGATTCCACGTAGTACGTACTATGACTTAGTGAAGAAATTAGATCGACCCGATCTAGATGCCGAGTTAAAAACCGAGATTCAAGCGATTTACAACGAACATGAGGGTCGTTATGGGTACCGACGAATTCGTGATGAACTCGCAAATCGTGGGCGAAAAGTGAATCATAAAAAAGTTCAACGCATCATGAAAACCCTTGGTTTAAAGTGCATAGTCAGAATGAAAAAGTATAAATCATATAAAGGGACAGTCGGTAAAATCGCATCTAATATTTTAGACCGTAAGTTTACAGTTGAAGTCCCTAATACGAAGTGGGTAACCGATATTTCAGAGCTTAAATTATTTGGTGAAAAGCTCTATTTATCACCTGTTTTAGACTTATTTAATGGGGAAATAATTACATACACAATTGGTCATAGACCCACGTATTCCCTTGTTTCAGAAATGTTGGAGAAAGCATTAGAAAAGTTACCAGAGGAACACCAATTACTGATGCATTCCGATAAAGGGTGGCATTATCAAATGAAACAATATCGTCACGCACTTGCATCAAGAGGCATTGTGCAAAGTATGTCTCGTAAAGGAAACTGTTACGACGACTCAGTTATGGAGAATTTCTTTGGAATTCTTAAATCGGAATTCCTCTACTTAAAGGAATTTGAAAGTATGGAACATTTTAAATTGGAACTTGAAAATTACATAACGTATTACAACACAAAACGCATGAAGGCAAAATTAAAAATGAGTCCGATACAATACCGAACTCATTTTATACAAGCTGCCTGACGAAATAACCGTGTCTAACTTTTAGGGGTCACTTCATAATGATGGGGTTTTTATCATTATTATTTCACGGTAATCTCCTAATAAATAGCTTATTTTCATACTATCCACCCTACCTGAACCGAAAATCCCTACTTTTTATTTCACTCTTCTTTATCCGATAATTTTGTTTAAAGTCATTTTGATTCCTTTAGAGTATTCATCTTCTGATATATTAGGGAAAGCATTTTTAGCCTCTTGTGTTGCATTTTGAAGTAAATATCCATATTCCACTGCATGTAACATTTTAATATCATTTCCGCTATCTCCAAATGCAATCGCATTTTCTGGTCCTAACTTGTATTTTTCTAACATAAATCGCACGATTTCATCTTTACCTGTACCTATAGGAATAAAATCTACATCATAGCTATCCTCGGGATCACCAGCTAGAGGATTGCAACGATTTATATTTACAGAAACCCCATGTTCCTTACAAATTAATTCAATAGCTAACAAGTTATTTTTATCATTTATTTCATCTTGCTCTTGGTAATAATAATTATGCTTATAACGAGAAATACCTAATTGAGTTTGTGGATTTAAAAAGATATTATGATTCTCTCGTAGATGTTTAACCATTCTTTCCATCTTCTCTTTGCTAAAATCTTGATTTATTCGGCTATTCCAGTTAATATCTTGCTCACCAAAATTATGTTCAGAGAAATACGTTATTTCTGTCCCAAGATCACTTGCTATAAAATGAGGAAAGTATCTAAATTTACCTCTTTTCATCTTATCGAGAATAGATTCTATACTACTCCCAGTAACCCAGCCGATTTGTATGTCTCCGCTTTTACTTTTTTGTTCTAAATAATCTTCTAGCTCATAAATATCCTGCTGCTTCTCTTTATCAATCTTATGAGGAAAATAAGTTTCATCAAAATCACAAAATATAATATATTTTGGTTGTTCAACAGGTGAAAGAGTTTTATACTCCAACGTCTTTTTTAATAACACTAAACAATCCCTCCATAACATGTCTTTCTTCTATAGTAAATGTTGGATACAACGGCAAATTTAAAATCTGGCTATGAGCGAGTCCTGTGATGTGTTTGTCCTTGACCAATGGGGTGTTTCGCATGTGTGATAATTTGCTTTTAGTTGCATTCACATCCCTTTTCTGTAAATATATAGATAAATATTCTGCGATTTTGTACTTCATTGTTATTTATATAATTGTTTCACTGCTCATTCACAATGCGGTCTTCTATAAAAAATTCATGTACGTTACCTTAAAATAATAAACAGTATCATGCTTTCTTACCTTTACCTGAAATCGTAAGCTTTTTTTCGCAAGCAGTACCTCCCCCAAATTGGTTATGTGGAAATCCATTGCAATTTTATCCTAATTTCTGAAATCGATAACATGTCAACATTTTTTCAAAGGATGGTAGTATATGCCTACAATTGATGAAATAGCTAGGTTATGTAATGTATCAAAAACCACTGTATCTCGTGTTTTGAATAATCACCCCTATGTTTCTAAAGAGAAAAGAGACATGATTTTAAAAGTTATCAACGAAATGGACTATATTCCTAATTCAATAGCTCGGCAATTCAGGAAAAATGAAACTCGAACAATTGCATTATCGGTACCGAGTATTGACCATCCCTTTTTTGCACAATTAATTAAAGGTGTTTCCCTGCAGGCATTAACTAATAATTATAAAGCAGTTGTTTTTCAAACATTTTATAACCAAACATCTGAACTAGAATTGCTAGAATTATTGAAGCATAAAGAAATAGACGGGGTTATTCTAGGAGCGTTAGAAAACGATTGGTGTAAAATAGAACCATTTTTAAAATACGGACCTATTTTGTTATGTAATGAGTATCACCATTGTGCTGATATACCCATAATTGGATATGATGAATTTGAAGCAACTTATAAAGCTGTAGTACATTTAATTGAAATGGGGCATGAAAAGATTGGGTTTTGCTATGACACACCATATAGCGAAGCTCAATGCCAAAGAAAAGAGGGATACTTAAAAGCCTTAGCTGATTACAATCTACCTCAAAAACACGATTGGGTATTTGGCGGTGTATTTAATATAGAGGATGGTTTCCATCTCTTTGAACAGATTCATAACTTAAAAGATAGTCCAACTGCTATCTTTACAGGTAATGATCAAGTTGCAGCTGGACTTATCAAAAAAGCAACTATATCAGGGTTTAATATTCCCAAGGACTTAGCCGTTATAGGCTTTGATAATCAAATGATTTGCCAAGTAGTGACTCCAACTATAACAACAATTGATACCCCAATCATTGAATTAGGTCAAAAAGCATTGTTAAAATTGCTCGATTGCTTATTAGGAAATGTTAATTTAGAGAGGGAAGTTATTAGACTACCTACTAATCTTATCATTCGAGAGTCAACATAATAAATGCAGGAATTATGACTTTAGACTACTTGATGAATAAAGAAATGAAATAAAAAAAGAGGCGGGGATTCTCTCCCAGCCTCTGTAAACTTTTATTCTACTACTTTGCCAGTCATATCCTCATAATCTTTACACATTATTTCCCATGACTTTTTAATATCTTCATCTAATCCAAATAGACCGCTACGACCTATGATATAAATATCAGGATCGGCTGCATCAATTCTTTTAAATGTTTTTCGACTAGATGATCCATCCATTTCAATAACATATTGATAGCCTTTTTCATCACGTAATTCTCTTAAAGCTACAATTTTATCTAATGTGCTTTCAATAAAGCGTTGTCCAGCGAATCCTGGGTCCACCGTCATAATAGTAATTTTATCTACTAAATCAATATAAGGAAAAATTGTTTCAATAGGAGTTTCTGGATTTAATACTACCCCTGCTTTTAGTCCAGCATCATGTATTTGATCAATCAATCGGAAAGCAAGACCATCTAGTACTTCTGCATGCATACAAATCCATTCACACTTTAGATCCACTAATTGTTGAACCCAGAAGCTTGGATTCGTTACCATTAGATGGGCAGACATCGGTAAATCACTTATTTTTCGCACTTCTTGGACAAACCATGGAGATAATGTAATATTAGGAACATAATGCCCATCCATAATATCAATATGATAAGAATCTACATGATCGTTTAAAAACGTGATCTGCTCTTTAAACTTATCTAAATCCATAGTCATTAGTGATGGTGAAAATTCTACTTTTTTCATACTCTATTAATCCTCCGTAGATCTCTAGTTTCTTTAGGAATAATAATTGAGTTTGACTGGACCAAATTATTATTCCTAAATTTTTGTATTAGCCTTTATTTAACACGCTTACATTTTTTTATAGAATTTGAATATCATCTAAATCGATATCTTCTTCCTCTACTTCTATTTCCTCATCTTCGTTAACCTTTTTCTTAATTAAAGCCAACGCAACTCCTGTTACAACAACGTTTACTAAGATAGCTGCAACACCAGCCCATGGATTGGACATCGTTGGTAGCATAAATACGCCACCGAATGGTACCGTTGCATCAGCTCCTAACACCATCGTTACTGCTCCACCAGCTGCTCCACCTATGGCTACAGCGGTTACAGTACGAACAATATCATTCATAACAATTGGAATTACACCTTCCACAATGTTAACAACACCCATTGGCACTGCTGATTTCAATGTTTCCACTTCTGATCGTGTATAAATGTTTTTCTTGAAGATTTTTGCAATAAAGTAAGCTAATCCAAATCCGATTGGCGTTGCTGTATTTACTAATTGTAAAGCTGTGATAGGTCCATTAATGCCTTCTGCTTGCATAGTCAGAACGAAGGCAAATACTGTTTTGTTAATTGGTCCGCCAAAGTCAACTCCACTCAATAGACCAACAATTCCACCAAATACTAGTAGGGATGAAGTTCCTAAGCTGTTTAATCCATCTGTTAATAATGATGTAAGAGCAGCAACTGGAATTCCAATAATGTAAACCATGATTAGTCCACCAATAATAGAGGTGAAAAATGGAACAATTAACGTCGGCATTAATCCTTTAGCCCAACTAGGAACTTTAAAATGCTTAATAATAGCTACTGCAAGATAACCAGATAAAAATCCTCCTAAGATACCACCAATAAAGCCAGCACCAATTGCATTAGCACTTAATCCAATAATGAAACCTGGCGCAATTCCTGGTTTACCAGCAATAGAATAAGAAATACCAGTTGAGATAACGACAGGTAATAAACCTAAGCCTGCTCCACCCATTGTTGCTAAAGCATCCCATAAGGAAAACTCTCCTTGTACTAAAGAACCTTGACTAGTTCCTCCAAAAGCCATACCAATTGCGATTAAGAAACCTGCTCCACAAACAATTGGAATCAAGTATGAGATTGCTGTCAATAAGTGGCCTTTAAGATTTAATTTTTTTAATCCACTCATTACTAACTCTCCTTTCAACTAAAGACCTCTTCAATAAATCTGTTTCTATAAGATTACTTAGCTACATAAAGCTTCTTTTACATCTTCAGCGTTTTTAGACTGTAGCATCTTCTCGATTACTTCGTCATTTCCTAGCTTTCTAGCAAATAATGATAGTAATTTCAGATGATTTTGTGCTCCATCATCATTTCCAACCGCAAACAGAATTATTCCCTTTACGCCCTTACCATCGAGAGTTTCCCAAGCAATTTCTTCTTGAGTAATGCCAATCGCTACTCCTATTTTTTCTACAGAATCACTTTTTCCATGAGGAATAGCAATATAATTTCCGATTCCAGTTTGTCCTATCGCTTCCCTAGCATAGATATCCTTTGTAAACTCTTCAATATCTTTGATGTATCCGTTCTCAAGCAAGACCTGAGCTAATTCCTGAATAGCTTCTTCCTTACTCTTAACACTCATGTTCGTTTTGATTGTATTTAAATCTACAATATTTTTCACTTCCATGATTATCTCTCCTTTTTTCATTATTTCTGTTGGTTGACAACCTCTGCTGCTTTTTCAATTAATTTATTTGGTGATTTAACCGCTATTTCTGTTGTAACTTGGATAATTCTTTTCCCGTCGAATCGTTCTCTTCCCGCAATCTTAACATCTGTTGCTAAAATAACGATGTCTGCTTCCGCAATTTGTTGTTGGCTCAATTCATTCTCTGTCCCGATCGTTCCTTGTGTTTCAATATGGATATCATGGCCTGCCTTCTTACCAGCATTCTCTAATTTCTCCTGTGCGATATATGTGTGTGCAATTCCTACTGTGCAAGCTGCAACTCCTACTATTTTCATGATAATTCCTCCTAATATTTTATAATTTTATTTATAAATTCTTCTTTTTCATGACTGTTTAATAATCGGTCTAGATACTCCTCATCTGCAAGAGATCTAGTAAATAAGGCTATTCTCTTCTTCATATTAACGCTTTCATTTTTCTTTAGTAAAATTACAATCACTAGACAAATATTTTTTGTTTGGCAATCCCAAGCTTCAATTGGATTTGCTAAACGAATAAATAAAATTTGACTTTTCTCTAATTGGTCGCTTTCGATATGGGGCAACATAATATGCTCAGCAATTAATGTACTGCCCACTTTTTCTCTTTCATTTAAATGATGGATGACTTCATCCCTTGACATAGGATTATCTTGACCTACTATTTCAGCAATAAAAGCGTGTACTTCTTCTTTTGTTTGTAACTCACAATTAAAATGAATTTGATAGAGTGAATTAATTTCCATGATAAACTTCCTCTATCTTTCCCTGAAGTCTCTTCTGATCATCAATTGTAAACATCGCACTCACTAAGAGATAAGGAATTGGTACATCTTCCTTAATATGAACTGTACTCAGTATCAACTCAGCATCAGCATATTTCTCTTTTAGCATTTGAGTATTTCGTGATGCTACCACATCAACAATTTCTATCTCTGGAAATTTCTTAGAAACCTTTGCTTTTAAAAGCTCGGAAGTTCCTATTCCTGTTGTACACATAATGAGTGTTTTTATCGGACGTTGATGTTGACCCGTTTCAATTGCCTTTGCAAAATAAAGGGTGATAAACCCAATCTCATCTTCGTTTATGGCTGGTAGGTTGAATTTCTCACTCAGTAATTCCGAAACCTTCTTTACACCCATAAATACTTCTTCATACGTTACCTTAATCTGACTTAACAAACTGTTCTTAACCCGAATCTTATGCTCTAACCGGTTAAGCATCGGTTTAATATGGTTGGCTAAATCGATAAATATAGATTGACTGTCTATATCCATTCCTAAGTTAATACTCATTCCTTCCATATACTCTTTCGTTACTTGAATCACTTCTGATGAAAAAGTGGAAGTAATAGCATGAGATCCCTGCATTCTCGATGACACTAAATACTGATAAAGAAAATAGACCTCAATATCAGGCAAAGGACTGTTCAAATATTTCTCGATATTATGGACAATCATTTTAGCAACCGGATACAAAATATCCCGCTCCATGTTTTCCATTTCTTCTTTAGAAATCTCATCCGCGAACATTCTAGTCGGAACTATTCTTGTTCGGCTAAGTAGTATATATAAATGTGAGAAAATGTTTACATTATACGGGTAAGGAATGGTTATATTTAAATCTTCTTCAATCTTTCTTAATTGATCTAATATAAATAACACATCATACTGATTGAAGTTAAGTTTTGGATTCCTCTTTAAATCATCAATATCGATAATATTAAAGATTTCAATAATATCTTTAATCGCTTTTCGAATATTAACTTCTTCCCCAAGTATGGCTAATGTTCGATTTTTTCTCTCTAGAACCAAATTATATTTTTTAAGCTCTTCACTCATTATTTGCTCGTCATTAAAAGTCACAGAATCTCCTACATAATAGTGACTAAATAAATGATAAACATTTATAGGTTTGGGCGAAGACAACAATAATTCTTCCATAATTCGTTTACGTCTCTCACTAGGCGTAAATTGCTTTTCTTTATCTTTATCATTATCATTACTTTTTTGAGAACTAATAAATTTTTCGTAATCTAGTTTATATCCTCTCCCTCTTTCAGATATGATTAAAGGGCCATCCTCGTACTCATTATTAATTTTATTTATTAAACGATATACCGTTTTTTGAGATACATTTAGTACTTCAAGGAGTTCCTTCGATGTAACATATCCTTGATTTTTGGAAAGAAACAGTAACAGTTCTTGTTCATAGTTGCTTTTAGAACTCATCTCCTTGCCTCCTTGATTTGATATTAACACACAATTTAAAAAACAATTCGCTGGAAAATGACCGTTGCAACGGTCACTTTTTTCCATACATTTTATAGGGTTTATCTTTAGTGCGTCAATGGTATAGTATTTTATTGCTCTAGCAGCTTAAATTTAAAGATTTCCTATTGCTTAAATTAAGTCCTATTAAGAAGTATTCCCTATGAATGTATATCTCGATGTAGCAAAAGTAAAAAAGAGACGCTTAATGAGTTCAGTGAACTTTTAAGTGTCTCCAATAGAGAGGTATTGAGTTTTTTTTTGATAACGTGCCAATTAAAGACTGAGTCGATTCAACACCTACTTCCCCCTATTACGCGTAGTAAGATTAGATTACTTTTAATACCTCCATATTGCACTATCGCTCCCGTTACTTCAAGTGCATTTCTTCACAAACTTCCCTTTTTAGTTCTTATATTTTAGTTACACAATACAAAAAAATCAGCCACTAAATAGCAGCTGATTCCTTTATTTTGCCTGGTTTTCTATTATATCATTATAAAAATACTTAATATCTGAATGGTTTTCATTTTTGAATATATCCAGTACTAAATTAATTAACTTGTTATCTTTTATATTACCACTACTAATAGAACGCCATAAACATTCAGCTGCAGCTAAGCGTATATCCTCATTAGAATGCTGGATAAATTTGATAAGTTTTTCTATGAATACATCATTCTCTTGTATAAAACCTGCATTTGCATCAAAGTGCATATGAATACCTTCTACTATGTCATCAGTATCCACACTTTCCATTAGTTCAATGGATCTTCTTTTAGAATCTTGTTGGTGTTTTCTTAATTCTTCCCATTCTTCTGCGTCTTCAGGATTCTCTTCATCTTCTTCGTATAAATTATTCACCATTGATGAAAAATCTTCATAGATTTTAGTTATCTTATCTTCTGTCGTATCTATGTACACGACTGTTGGGTTCTCTTCATTAGTTCTATAATCAAGGGCTACAAAAAAATGACCATCTCCACTGATTATAATAAGATTTTTCTCTTTAACTCCCCACTCTTTGAGTAAATAATTAGATTCCATGATACCTTTGTCTTTCTTAATTCCTAATAAATAATCAAAAAGTATATGGTCTTCTGCCCAATCATTTTTAAAATTTACCGGTAAACAAGTTTTTTCTAAACAGCCGCCATTTTGTTCCTTCAGTAAATCAATGTAAGCCTGCGGTAATTTAATATTGAAAGCTTTTTCAGCTAGTTCGATATCTTTTTTATTAATGATTTGTAATTTATATGGGTCGTTTCTTAAATTATAATTCCAAAATTCCAATTAAATCCCTACCAATACTTTTTTATTTAATTTTATTACAGGAATGCTCCCTCAATAAACAAATACTTATCTCTTAAATACGCAGTTTTTCTCCATATTGCTATCTAACTTGTTTAACTTTATAGATTTGGTTAGTGTGAAAAGATCATAAATAAGCATCTTATAAAGAAAATGAGCACAAGAAACTAGCCAACCTTCGGTTCATTTCAAAAAGTTGGATAATTAGGTATGTACGCACCAATGGATGTCCACATCTCTTACGGGGGTCTACCCTCCCAAGTCTCACAGAGTCTACGCTCCTACATTCCTTCGTTCAACCTTTCCATAAGGTGGATGTCGGTCATGCTGCCCTACAGGATCATTGTCCTTACGATAGTTCACTTGCCGACTAATCCCATGCTGATTTTGTCTGTTCATCTGTTCAAATCTATTTGTTAAAAGTTTAGTTTAATAGAGATTAAGCTGCTACTGGTTCTTGGATAAATGCATGCATATGAGGGATGTCCTTCAACATCTTCTCCTCTTGAAACACAAACTGTTTTTTACCAATAGAGAAGAATATACGGATGAGCTTATTACACAAAGCAATTAAAGACTGCATCTTTTTCAACGGATTATCAGGTCTCGTTGTGTAGTAATGATGTAAGGCTTTAAAGGCTTTGTTCTTGGCTACTAGAATCATAGATGCCCGGAATAACAATGCTCGTAATTTCTTTCGACCACGTTTGGTTATTCTGGTCCTCCCTTTATGCTTACCTGATGTATTTTCTTTTAAGCTAAGTCCTGCCAATTTGGTTATTTGACGAGGATGATTGTATTCACTCAAATCGCCTACTTCAGCGAAGAAACCCGCCACCGTATCGCGTCCAATCCCTGTTATTTCTAACATTTGATTAACGCCTGGAATATCTTGAAGCAGTGTATCCAGAGTTTGGTCAAGCTCTTCGAACTTGGCTTGAATGAGTTCATACTTTTGAATTAACGTTCTTAATTCCATTTTAGCCATCATGGCACCCTGTCGGATGCCAATCGAGCGATTGGCTGCTTCTTTTAAAGCTTGAATCTTCTTAATCCCTATACTACGTTCAGTTCCGCAAAAACTCCTTGTGGTATCGTTGGTTCGGCGTATCTACCATCCTTGACTAGTTGTGCAATGACTTTTGCGTCTTTTACATCATTTTTTGTTGGAGAGTTATCGTCTAACTCCTTACTGTGCTTGACGTGTAAAGGGTTGACCGTTACGAACTTAATCTGTTCTTCCTTTAGAATATGAGCTAAATTAAGCCAATAATGGCCTGTAGGCTCCATTCCAGTAATGACAGACTCCATTTCGCATGACTCTTTTATTTTATTAATCCAATCAATAAATGTCCTAAATCCTTCTTGAGTATTATCAAAAAAACAAGTAGAACCTAGCTCCATTCCACGATAATCCTGAGCTCTAGCTACATGATGATGTTTAGCTATATCAATACCAATCACTAAGGTTTTAGGTGTGATTTGAGCTATTTTATGATTTTGGTTATAATTCATGGTGAGACCTCCAAATAGATATTTTGTTCCTTTTTGCTGGCCAGCTCAGGACACATTTATCTTATCAAGAGGTCTTTTTTCAATCAAACCGCATTTTCAGTTATTACAGGAATGCTGCCCTGTTAGTGCCAAAGTCCAAAAAGGAGCATTAATCCTTCTTGGATTAATGCCTCCTATTGTTTAAGTGAATTTCGTCACAAACTATTCGCTTAACAATCTATTTTTATACAGGATGCTTCCCCGTTTGTTCAATAAAGAACTAATTATTTAATAAGAAAAGGCGGTTAATCCTTCTAGGATCAACACACCAATTAATTTAAGTAGATTCTTCAATTAACAATTAGACTTGTTTGTGTAAATGGAGATCACTACATAAATTCACTGTCGAATATGTATATATACTCTATCTGACTCTAAGTACAATCTTTCCCTTTGTATGCCCACTTTCAATGTGCCGGTGAGCCTCAACAATCTGTTCTAAAGGATAAGATTTTTCAATAACAGGTTTTAATTTTTCTTGTTCCACAATGTTGCTTAAAAAATCCAAATCTCCATCATTGGGTTTTGTAAAATGGGTCTTTGCTTTTTTGTTACCTAAAAATGAACCTATCATCACTTGAAATGGTTGGGATTTAGGGGAAAATAGATGTTCAGTAATATATAAACCTTTCTCTGTTAAAGAACGTAAGCAACTGAAAAATGTTCGCTTACCAACAGCATCCAGAATAACATCGTATTTATTTCTATGATTAGTGAAATCTTCCTTAGTATAATCAAGGACATAATTGGCCCCAAGGTGCTTAACCCAGTCTAAATTGGAGGTACTACAAACTGCAGTAACTTCAGCTCCATAATATTTTGCGAGTTGAACAGCAAAGTGCCCTACACCTCCTGAAGCTCCGTAAATGAGAATTCTTTGCCCTGTCTTTATTTGTGCTACGTCTCTCAATGCCTGTAACGCAGTTTGAGCAGCACAGGGAATGGCAGCAGCTTCTTCAAATGTTATATTTTTAGGCATATGACTTAGGAAATTCTCACGGGGAGTGACATATTCAGAATGAGACCCGAAGCAACTTCCAAAAACATGATCACCCACCTTAAATTTGCGAACATTTTCACCGACAGCCTCAATAGTCCCCGCAACATCTATGCCGAGTATGGGATTTTTGGGTTTTGTTAGTCCATTATCCAACCTTGTTAGTAAATAACCCTTTCGATACAAATAGTCTAAAGTGTTGACAGATGCACTGTGTACACGAATTAACACCCTGTCTTGTTCCTTAATGGATGGTTGCTCGATATCCTTTATACCCATTACTTCAGGAGGACCATAACTTCTATAAATTGCTGCTCTCACCTGCATACCTCCAAATAATTATATTTCGCCTTTAAATTTATAAAAAAACTCCTTATTCTTATCATATGATTTTTTGAGAATATTCGAACTTTTCAACAGTAATTTTTTATTTTTTTAAAAAATCTCTGTACTTCAGCATCACTAACAACGAAAAACCTTCTGATAAATAAAATGTCCTTTAGAATCTTACTTTTCAAACAAAAACGTGACAAAGGAATTTCTTATTAAGATTAAGTTCTTATTCAGATAATCTGCCACGTTTGTGACACAAGAAGGGTTCTATCCATTTATTACAGGAATGTTGCCCTTTTAATAACATAAAAAAGCAGCTGCCATAGGCAACTGCTTCTATTAAAAAGGAATTTATCACCAGAAATAAAGCATTAACGTTTTGCCCATCCTTTCCTATTTAGGAAATCTTTCATAAAAGATCTTGGATGACGAGCAAAGCTTCCAATTGCTGTTTTAGACCATGTACGATTTGATTTACTTTCTGAACGATTTGCATAGTACAATTTAGTCGTTTCATCATACTGTTTTAATATCTTTTTAGTATCGCTGTTATAACGATTTGTATGATAAATGCCTTCAAATGGAATCCTCGGTTTTGTATCATTTCGTTCATTTGGGTAGCCAACGACAAGCCCAAATACGGGGAAGACATACTCAGGAATATCAAGTAACTCCGATATTTTTATGATTCCGTCTCTAACTCCACCAATATAACAAACACCTAACCCCATAGATTCTGCAGCAATGACCAAGTTTTGAGCTGCTAAAGTAGCATCTATAGCCCCTACCAAGGCAGCATCTATTCCCTCGATTGTCTATGAAATATCCATATCTAGTTCTTCTGCCATTTGTTTATGACGATTTACATCCGCACAAAATACGAAAAAATGTCCACCTTCTGATATAAAAGGTTGATTTCCAGCATGTTCTGCTATCTTTTGTTTAAGTTCTGGATCCGTTACACCAATTATGGAATATGCTTGCTGAAAGCTTGCAGATGATGCTGCTTGTGCAGCAGTAACTAATTGTCTAATTTGATCCTCCGTTAAAGCTTGCTCAGTAAAAGAACGAACAGACACATGGTTTAGGATTGTTTCAATAGTTTGGTTCATTTTTTTAGTTCTCCTTTAATTCTGGAATTTTTTGCAGTTTCACTTAATTTTTGAACAATCAGTACAAAAATATGACAAAAAAAATGGCAAACTCAATTAATAGATGCTTGCCATAGTACCTTCAACGATTTGTTCCGCCATATCACGATTTCGTGTAGTGACATTGAGAGTTCGGAGACCATAGTAACTGCATATAAATGTTCTTGATAACTCTAATGCTGATCTACCAGATGTAATCTCTTCGGACTGTATTCCTTCCTCAATCACAGAATGTAGAACACTTTCCAAACGTTCTACATGACGATTTGACCAAATTTCTACAATGGTGTCTGTTCGACCACGCTCCATCGTGGCATTAATTAAAAAACAACCTTTACTTGAATCCTCAAAGTCTTTTTCCACGGCCCATTCCAACAAACCGCGCAATCTTTCTTTTACAGGGACAGGACGTTCCAGGATAGCTGTCTGCACCTGAATCCAGTGCTCATGATAACGTTGGAGCGTTTGCTCATACAATTCATGCTTACTTCCAAACGTATTATATAAGCTTCCTCGACCAAGCCCTGTACTGCTGCATAAATCCTCCGTGGAACATGCTTCATACCCTTTTAACCAAAAAACATTCATTGCTGCATCAAGTACCTCAGGCTTATTAAATTCACGAGGTCTTCCACTTTTACTCATGTTGTCTCCTTACATAAAAAGTAATATTAAACACAGTATATATATTTTGTAACGTTCAGTCAACAATTAAAAATCGCTTACTCCATTTGGTGAACTCCTACTAATTGCGATTTGTTTTTTATCATTCAGCTATCCTTCATCAATTTGTTACCAAAGAACTTTCTTTCCATAATTGCTATAAAACCAAAAGACTCTCCATATTAGAGAGTCTTTTGGCTTTTCAGTTATTTTCCACATGAATAATTAATTATTTTCTACTTTGTTGACCTTATTCCAAGCTGACATAGCAAAAATTGCAATAGCTTCTCCAATACCATAAAGTCCTTTAATTAAAAACTCCATCAGATAATTTCAACTCCTTTACTATAATTCCCAACAATCGATAAAAAAGGAAACAATGAATATTCCTTTTACTACTTATACGTATTACTCACAGTTTAGTTCCTTTTAAATTTCTTATAGCTATTCTGCCAAGTTAGTGACTGAAAAAGAAGCATTAATCAATGCCCTCGTTTGATTAAGCGAACCTTCTCATGTTATCTAAAAATGCACTTCAAAGCTTATACGCCGTATTATTTTTTTAGACCATTTCTTAAATATTTTAAAAGCAATTGTTTCGCAGAAGTAATAGTATCATTTCTCATATTTCTCATGATACCTATGGTAATATCTGAATTGCTTATCTCTACATCTAATTTAATACAATTGTCTGGAATAGGGATGGAGGAGACAATTACACCTATTGCTCTATCTATTAATGTAACAAACGTCGGGATTGCCGATAACTGACTTACTGTATAACAAAAGGGCTTATTAGAAATGCTTAGAAGTTCTTTTTCTAACTTTAATTGATAAATACAGTTCTTTCCTCCAGTTACTATTGGATAATCACAGAGCTCTTTTAAACTATGTTTTCTACTGTTTTTAGCTAAAAGGTGTTCCTTTGAAACGATAAAGGCTAGTTGCTCCTCATATAGAGGTTCAAACATATATGGAAATTGTCCAGGTATTTCTGCGCATATAGCAAAGTCTACTTCGTTTTTTTCCAGAGCAGTTGCTAAAGAATTGGTATTACCTACAATAAAATTGCATGCAATATTAGGCTTTTCCTTACTAAATAGTGCTAGTATATGGGGTACTATATTTGTTATGGACTCGATTATTCCTATATTAATAGTTCCAACTTCTTCTTTTTGTATTGCTTTTGCCTGTTCAACAACAAATTTCCAATGGTTGATTAAATCATCCACTTCCTCAGCAAATATTTTTCCAGCAGGTGTTAATTCTGCTTCCCACCCTCTATGAAAAAGAACAATTCCTAATTCCTTTTCTAATCTTTTAATTTGATTCGTAATGGTTGATTGGGCATAGTGGAGCGATTCTGCAGCTTTAGAAAAGGTCCCTTCTCTTAGTATCGTTTGAAAGGTGATGAGTTCTTTTAAATCCATTTTTTTCTCCTTCATCAATAATATTGAACTAGTTTAATCAATTAATTCAATTATATAGATGAAGAAAGATAAATTACAATGATATTAGAAACTTGAAGGAGGGAATTACATGCCATTTATTAATATTAGCTATCACGAAGAGCAATATAGTGAAACAGATTTACAATTTATAAGTACACAAATCAAGAACTCTCTAATAAAAGAATTTAATGTACCACCTGATGATTTTTTTCAAGTATTTCATTCACACAAAAATGAACAGTTCCATTTCAATACCGACTATTTAATCAATGAAAAAAGAACAAAAAAACTTTTGTATATACAAATCACTTGTGGAATAGGCAGAACTATTGAACAAAAAAAGAATTTATACAATACAATGACTGAAAGTCTTTTTCAAAACAATATTGTCACTAAAGGAAATGTTTTTATTATTCTTAATGAGACTCCATTGGAAAATTGGTCTTTTGGCATGGGCGAGGCACAAATGGTTATGAATCAGTGTTCTCCTACTACAATAACAAATGAAAATCACTTAAATAATAACCAAATAAAATCAAATATTAGCAGTGAGTTAGGAGATTTAGCTCCTGCCTTTGTAGATTTTACTGAAAATGTGCTTTTCGGTGATTTATGGATGAGGAATGACTTATCTTTGCGAGATAGAAGTCTGATTACACTTTCTTCTTTAGTTACAGCAGGTAATATAGAGCAACTACCATTTCATATCAATTTAGCAAAGGAAAACAACATCTCTGAAAATGATATAATCGGGTTAATTACTCATCTTGCCTTTTATACAGGCTGGCCAAAGGCAGCCTCGGCTCTGAACAAAACCAAAAATGTATTTTCACCATAATCTAAATGATTAGAGTGTGGTGCTTATACTCAACACGCTTTAACTATAAAATCTAATCTGGCAAGTTATTTTCAAAGCCAAAAAGGGGCATTAGTTCTTCTTGGATGAATGCCCCCTAGCAAAAGTTTTCTAGTCATCGATTTTATCATTTTGTCCCACGAGTCTAGCCCCCCAATTCCAATAAACTGAAGCAAGCAAGATAAAAAAACTCAGTGAAGCTACTTCTTATACTCATAAAGTATTCATCAGCATTTAGATCAATAACATAGTTTTTATTTTTCATCCTCATTGTCAAATAGTTTTATAACCAAACTCTTTATACCTGGATTATTTTTTCCTATAATGATTAGATTCCTCCTCTTCGTCTGGTATAATTTACTCTTACAATATAATTTTAACTATATAGATAAGGAGAAACGTCATGAAGAAATACTTAATAGATATCCTTTTCCTTGCGCTAGGAGCACTTCTTTTTGCTATCGCAGTAAATGTATTTGTCATCCCAAATGATTTAGGAGAAGGTGGGGTAACTGGGCTTACGATTATTAGTTATTATTTATTTAATTGGTCACCCAGTATTGTAAGTTTCTTGTTAAATGCTGTCATAATCGCAGTTGGACTGAAATTCTTCAGTAAACAGACTGCTATTTATACTATTATTGCTGTTTGTTTTAATTCATTGTTTTTACATATGACTGAATCATGGTCTATTCCTACTGGGGAAATTATGGTCCATGCTCTGTTTGGTGGTGTGCTTACTGGTGTAGGTCTTGGCTTAATCATCAGAGTGGGAGGCACTACTGCTGGTACTACTATACTAGCGAAAATCATCAACAAATATTTAGGCTGGAGTGTAAGCTATAGCTTATTAATTTTAGATTTAATAGTCGTGTTCTTCTCCTATTTTATTATTGGTATCGAAGGGGTTATGCTTACGGTTGTCATGCTTTATGTGGGAACGAAAACGATGGAATTCATTATTGAAGGAGCTAACCGGCAAAAAGCAGTTACTATCATTTCTGCTCATTCTAATGCTATAGCTTATGAGGTTAGCACTAGAATGGAGCGCGGGATTACCGTCATTTCTGGACATGGATATTACACGAAAGAAAATAAAGAAGTTCTGTATATAGTGATTAGCAATCAAGAGATTATTAAATTAAAGAAGATTATTAAACAAATAGATAACGAAGCTTTTATTACGATTCATGATGTCAGAGATGTCTTTGGCGAAGGATTTAGTGCGATATAAGGATAACAAAATGTAGAAATGATTACACAAAAAGGATACAAGCTGTTGTTCAGCTTGTATCCTAACAAAATGTTATCCATAAGACTATTCTTTCTTTAAAATCATGTTTTCCGTGTGATTATCCCATTCAACAATCACTTTTACCTCGGAATTTTTATTAACTTTGGTGTTTGTCGTATTAGCTTCAGCAGTATCTTCATAAACACCATTTTCTCCCAGTACTACATCACCAGCACTAAATCCACCTGCGTTTGTTTCTACTGTATACGAAAATTCCTCCATATTTTTTGCATTCTCTCCCTTATACTGGAGGGTCATATGCTGTTTTTCATTATCATCGGTTGTTTGCGTAACCTTTAATTCTGCAGTCCAATTGTCTGACTCGCCAGTGAAAGTAAAAGCATCGGAACTACTGCTGCAGCCGGATATAATCAGTAAAAAAACTAACGATAAAGCAGGCATTTTCCGATTCATTATGTTCCCCCTTATAAAGCAATTTTGGTATTAATAAATACGTTCAACAAGGGTTTTAGTTTCAGAATAAGCTAGATATTCCCTAATAATCGTTAAGTTAATTTTCAAGATAAAGATGTTGCTGGACAGTCCGTTAGCCGCTCAATTCAGGCCCAGGCTGACTGCTTCTGTTCCATCTCTTATCAGCCTTTTTTCTCATTTAACATTCCAAATTATCTTGATAAAACCAGATGGCTCTTTAGGAAAATTATAAGGAGACAAGTTCTCATAACGATAGCATTCGTTAGGGTATGCTTCGTCAACCCTAAATAACTCAAGTACATCTTGTTCAAATGCAATGCCCCCCATTTTAAAATCATATTGTAAATACAAACTTTGAAGGAAT
Source organism: Niallia sp. Man26 (assembly GCF_022049065.2). Classification (NCBI taxonomy): domain Bacteria; kingdom Bacillati; phylum Bacillota; class Bacilli; order Caryophanales; family Bacillaceae; genus Niallia; species Niallia sp. Man26. Next base: position 957,523 of record NZ_CP095744.1, on the reverse strand, counting down.
TCTGTAAAGCATGGATACTCCTCTTTTTTTATACCTATTTGATCCCATTCTGGTGCATCATATTCAGCTCCATAAAACCAAAAATTAACCAAAAGCGCATTTGATGAAACCTGGTCTATTTGTAATATTGACTTTCGTTTCCTTGATAAATACACATATAAATTTAATCTTAATGAGTGTAATTTTACCAATTGTGGGTCTTCTTCATTAAAGGCATAACCACTTTCAAAAGCATTAATTATTTCATCTATATTTTGATCTACAATGTCCACCTTAACTGACAGCTTAGATAATTCATTTATTATATCTTGTATCGTTTGCTTCTTTTCTTTTTTAATTTCCAACAAGAAACTGACTTCAAGGAAAGGACCTCCTTGAAGCCATTGAGACGACTCCATTAATCATTCCTCCTACATCTGCTAACTTCGATAGTCGCTGGTTTTCAAGCACTGTTTTATAGTAAAATAAGATAAAGTTTTTTCCAAATTTTTTAAAAAGAGGAGAAGAACAAATGAAACTAGGTGCATTTTCTGTAAGCTTAAACGTAAAAGACATTGCTGTATCTAAGTCCTTCTATGAAAAACTAGGGTTTCAATCATTTGGTGGTGACATAACTCAAAATTGGCTGGTTTTGAAAAATGGAAATTGCATTATTGGGTTATTTCAAGGAATGTTTGATAAAAACATCCTAACCTTTAATCCAGGCTGGAATGAAAATGCTGAAAACCTTGAAGCGTTTACAGATATTCGGGACATTCAAAAACAGCTTAAGGCGGAAGGAATAAACTTTCAGAATGAAGCAGATGAAGCAACGAATGGACCAGCACATTTTTTCATTGAAGATCCAGACGGAAATCAAATCCTTGTAGACCAGCATCGATGAAATAACTAAAACATACATAAAAAAAGCCTTGTGAAGTTAAATTGTGCTCTTTTCTAGTAAATATATATGAAATTCCCACTATATTTAGCCATAAAAAGACACCCCAAAAGTTAGATTTTAACTCTAACTTTTGGAGTGCAGCACTATGGCTTTGACGTTTAATTTATGATATTTCCATTAACATAAAGCTTGCTCAACTGCTAATGGCTTTTTTAATTGTCTCTTAAAAAATTGTTCTTTCCGGTTCGTTTTATCCGGTACATCGCATTGTCTGCTTTTTTAATCAATGCCGCAAAATCTGAACCATCATTCGGATACATACTAATACCAATGCTTCCAATCACATTTAATGAATATCCGTCTAGTTGAAAAGGTTCTGCTAATGCTTCTAAGATCTGCCCTGCTTTTACTTTCGCTTCCTCTTCGGTGCGGATATTTTCCAGCATGATGATAAACTCATCTCCGCCATATCGGCAAACAAAGTCCGTTTCCTCCACACAGTTTTTTAGGAGAGCTGCCATCATTATAAGTAATTGATCTCCTATTTCATGACCGAGATTATCATTAATTTCCTTAAAATTATCTAAATCCATAAACAACACCGCAAATCTTTGATGATCTGCTGGGTTTTCAATTAATTGTGATAATTTATAGTGGAGTAATCTCCTATTTGGCAAATTAGTTAAGGAATCATAATGAGCTTGGTGATATACTACTTTTTCAAGTTCCTTTCTTTCCGTAATATCGTGGGCAATGGTAGATAAGAACTCAACCTCACCGTGTTCAGATTTATGTGCCACAATTATTTGAGAAACAGGTATTGCTTCTCCATCCTCTTGAAGGATTGTTGTTTCTCCTTTCCAATGGCCCTTTTCTATCGCAGTAGGTATCCCCTCTAGCTTAATAACATCCGTCAACCAGCTTTGATTTGCTTCCCCACTTCCGCTATTGTCTCCAAGCATTCTTCGGGCAGCAGGATTATAATACAGACTATTGCCATTCTTGTCTAAGGTTGCAATAAAGTCCGGAGAAGCTTCAATAATATCTAATAGCTGCTGCCTGCGCTCAGCCTGTTTTCTTAACGTAATATCTCTGTCTATTCCTCTATAACCGATACATTTTCCTTCTAAATTTATTATGGGAGAACCACTAGTTTCTAATATTACTTCATGTCCATCACGATGAAGATTAATGTTTTCTAAGCTTTTAATAGGCAAAGTATTGGCTAGATGGTATTCAAAAACGGGTGCAATACGCTTCGCTTCCATTGGCTCCATTAAATCAAAGGGCGTTTTGCCGATTACCTCTGAAGGCGAATATCCTAATATATCCTTAATCTGCGGACTAGCATACGTATAAATACCATTTTCATTTACTTCCCATATCCAATCACTTACATGCTCTACTAACACACGAAATCTTTCTTCGTCTGTCACATAGTCATCTTTCTTTCCCAACCGATCTTCCATTGTTCACCATCCAAAATTATTTGAATTAATGGAATTATTATACCAAAATGAGGAATCTTGGTCTTCTGTAAATTTATCCCTGTATTTGGTTCTTGTTTCTCGCCTAGATTGAACTAATATGATAAAATCCCATTAATTGTATATTAAGATATTAGTTGAAGGAACTGAACTATGCGCAGATATCAATATCTTCCCCTGCATTACTAACATATGGCGGTAAAAATATTGATTACAGAGCTACGAACAGACAGATTACTATTAAAAAAATGAGTGTTTCAGACTCACCAAGTTTATTTAAAAAGTGGAACCTGCAAATACTAATTCAATTAGACTTTTAGAAAAGTTGAATTTTCAATTTGAAGGTACATTAAGAAAATCCGAAAAATCAAAAGAGACATTTATTGATTAAAAATCTATATTCTAGATTAGCAACAGATTAACGTAAACGTTGAAAAGCCTATACTCAGAGGAGTATAGGCTTCTTCATTTATTGTTGCTTGTTTTTTTTCTAACTTCTATTTAACGTCTATTTCTTATGCTTATTAATACGGAATGTTATTTAATTGCTTTGCTGACCCTCAACTTTTTACCTTTAATAGTTGCATTCTCCATTGCTTGTAGGACCAGTGCCCCCTTACCGTTAAGAATGTCAACATATGACATACTATCATGGATAGTGATAATTCCAATATCATCTGCTGTTACACCTGGAATTTTGGCGATTGTACCAACAAAATCTACTGGACGAATCTTTTTCTTTTTACCTCCGTTGAAATGAAGTTTAGTGATGCCTTGATTTATTCTGGCTGTTTTATTATTTCTAACGACACGGCGTCCGCTGATTTTTTCTTCAAAGGCAGCCTTGCCTTTAGCCACTTCCTGTGTTGTTGGAGCTTCCATTTCAAGCAACTCAAAGCCAATATATCTTTCAATTGCTTTTAAGTATTTGCTCCCGTAAGATGTTGTGAACGTAATTGCTTTACCTTTATTGCCGGCACGACCAGTTCTTCCTGTTCGGTGAACATAGCTCTCTTTTTCCATTGGTACGTCATAATTAATGACTAGTGTTACATTATCCACATCAATTCCTCTTGCAGCGACGTCAGTAGCAACAAGATAACGAAAATTCCCCATCTTAAAACCATCCATCACAGCAAAACGATCTTCTTGCTCTAATCCTCCATGGATTTTTTCACACGAATAATTGGATTCTTCTAACTCAGCAAACACAGTATCTACATGTTCTTTCGTATTGCAGAAAATAATACAGCTATCTGGATTTTCTATAACGGTAACTGCTTTTAGCATGGAAAGCTTATCAGCTTCCTTGACTTCCATTACATGGTGTTCAATCGTACTTGTTGTAACCCCTTGAGAAGCAATCTCAATATTAACAGGGTTTTTCATATATTTATGACAAAGACTTTCCACATCTTTAGGCAATGTGGCCGAGAATACCATTGTAACTCTATCTAAAGGTAGCTTGTTTATAATCGTTTCTACATCGTCAATAAAACCCATATTTAGCATTTCATCTGTTTCATCAATAATCAGATATTTCACCTGATCCAGTACTAGCGTTCCTCTTTCAATATGATCCATGACACGTCCAGGTGTCCCAACCACTACATGCGTTTTTTGCTTTAGTTCCTCTTTTTGCTTAGAAAAAGGTTCTTTTCCGTAAACGGCCGTTGCTTTAATTCGTTTAAATCTTCCTATATTCGTGATATCCTCACGAACTTGAGCAGCAAGCTCCCGAGTCGGTGTAAGAATTAACGCTTGAGGCAGTTTTTCCTCCCATTTAACCATTTCACAAATTGGTATACCAAAGGATGCTGTCTTGCCGCTACCTGTTTGCGATTTTACGACAAGATCAAGATTCTCCAACGCTAACGGGATGACTTTCGTCTGAACTTCTGTGGGTGTTTCGTATTTTAAAACAGATAATGCTCTCGTTATTTCATCACTTAAATTAAAGTGGTCAAAACCTTTTTCACTCATAAAAATAACCTCATTTTTTGTATTATTTGATTTATGTATAGGATTCTCTCCGAAGAGATAGTATATGCGAAACATGCATATCCTTTTATTATACTTGAAATAACATCATAATGGGCAACCCTTCATTTTTAATGTCTATTTGTTTCTAAATAAGGTGTTTTTTAAAAACAATTGCACAAAAAAACTCCACCTAACGCAAACAGATTTTACCGCTAGGGGAGCATATCATTTAGTTTTATTATATGACATTCACTAATTTATTAATGGAACGAATTGCCGATTCTATATCGTCACAAATCTCTATAACGGAGGTATTTAAACTTTTTAGTTCATAACAACCATCTATATAACTTATCACAAGTATTGGCGCGCCATCATTGCCATTGAAAATCATGTTAATCTCAGATGTATGATACTGCCTTAATGTATTCAGCATCTCTTTTGTATGGTCTAAAGACATTTAGTGTCCCCCTTTCCCATTATAAAGGGAAGGTGACTAATAAAAGTCTGGTAGGACCCCAAATAATATAATTTTTATTATCTTTACCATAACATGGGATAACCAGTTAAGTAAAGCAGGTTATATACCTGCTAACCAAATCTATCCTAGAGACTATCTATAAATATCACTCATAAAAAAAGGACATTAATCCTGCTTGGAAAAATGTCCTTTTTATTTCAATTACCGCAAAATTTAACTAGTGTCCAACATTAAAGATAATCCACTAAATTGTAATATTTTGAAATAAAGATATTGATTAGTTTCGTTTCGCTTTTAAGGTAAACTGACTATTTAACTAATTCTTTCATATATGCAAACACATCGTTGCTTTGTTTATCTAATTTTTGCATTTCCTCTAAGAAATCTACCATTACAGTGGACTGCTCTTCAGATGAGGCACTTACTTCCTCGATGCTTACTTTTAAATTCTCTATACTACTTTTGATCTCTGATAAAGATCCGCCAATTGTTCCAACTGCTTGTTTTGTGTGTTCAGAAAGTTTTCTTATTTCTGTTGCAACTACTCCAAAGCCTTTGCCTGCCTCTCCAGATCTAGCTGCTTCAATTGCCGCGTTTAGTCCTAACAGGTTTGTTTGTGTAGAAATTCCTTCAATGATAGTCACTAATTTTCCGATTTGCTGTGTATTATCATTGGCTTTAACTGCTTGTGATGTAATTTCATTACTTGTAGCTGATAATTCTTCTGATTGAGCAGCAACTATTTGGACTTTTTCATGAAGTCTGCTAATGATAGCATTTAACTCACTTAACTCTCGATCCAGCTTTTCCTCAATTTCTAATGTCTTAGATATAGAGAACAACCCGATAACTTCCCCTGTTTCCGGATCCTTTATTGGTGTTACAGTGGAGAAAAATGGAATACCATATGCTTCTTTTGGGACGTATTGTTCTACTTTCCCTTCCTTTAATGCACGCATTAAAAGCTCATTTCCTGGAACAAAAGCAGGGTCCCCGACTTTTATATTTAATGGAAGACTAGTTGAAGATGAAAAATAGATGATATTTTGTAAATCAGTGATCATAATCGCAGTAGTATGACCAATTGTTTCTTTCATTATTGGTCCTAAATAAACCAAAGATTGTAGTGTGTTATGCATTATATGCCCCTTTCTAGTAATGACTACTAACTATATCGGACATAATAAAGTTCTTTTAAGTAGTTTTGGCGAAGAAGGTAAAGACAGCTGCTTTCAAGCAGGTAAAATAATTCCACTTCATCTAAGTGGTTTAGTAGCCTTACTATGAACCAAAAAATGAGCTACTAAATAGATAATGATAAAAATAGGAAAGGAAAGAACCGGACTCCACCCTGGATATTTTGTATAACCTAATTTTATAAATAAAGGTTCTGCTAAGAATGCTGTCATGCCAGCATAAATGGAAGCTTTAATGAGTGCATGGACTTTAGGCTTAATTTGGAGAAAAAACATGACTGTAATCGGCATTAATCCAAAATCCCATGGTATAAAATCAGGCATTAAAGGGACTAACTTATTATAGTATCTCCACAAACCCATTGTTACCCCCACATAGTCTAACCATGTAGAAATGAACATAGCCCATAGTCCTCCTAACAGTAACCTAGTGATGCTTTCCTTTTTTCTAAAGACAAACCATACTATCCATGGAATGATTGTCATCAATAATGAAGTCCACCAACCGAAGGAAAATAAAATATGATCTATCCAAATTTCTCTTAAATCATCATGGGCATGCTCTAATACTATATATTTTGCGTCAATTAATTTTTTTATTTTATCTGGAGGATTAAAAACCATACAGAGAACGTCCTTTCTTCAATTCTAGGGTCTTCTTATTTTCACCTCCTAAAAATTGTTTATTCTATTTTTTAGACAACCACTCCTTATCATTCCAATGGATTTGGCCATTTAGTGAAATGATGTATTGTACTCCTTTTATTTTTGCAGTGGGATAAAATAAGAACCTAGCTTAACCTACTTCAAGGACAAATTTAAAGGGCGATGAAGTCAGTACTGACTCATCGCCCTTTACTTAGAAAACAAATTATTTGTTCATTAGATACTACTATTTACCTGCAAGAAAACTTCAAATTTTTATGGATATACTTCCTACTATGTAAAAATAAAATTATTTGCGGATATATGTGAAGAATTATGTCCGCTTATAAAGAGCCCATAAATCCTTCTGTTTCTGGTATACATTTTCATTATCTAATTTAAGACGCTTCAACCTTCTTTTTAACATTAAATTAGTTGGATCTTTCTGGAGTCTTTTTATTATTTTTAACGATCTTGCCCTATTATTACATAGCTCTTTATTTAATTTTTCGATATCAAGGAGTATATAGCTTTTATTCATAGTAACTCCCCTTTTTTTACAGATTTACTTAACCTTCTACCCTCTTTTATCAAATTGAAACAAAGATACCTATTTATTCCCTGAAAAAATAACCCAAAACTTTCCAGCATTGTTTAAAGCACTTAAATATACATACTAATTCGAACTGTGCTATTCTGAAACTACTTTAAAATGATATTATTTCTTACAGTTACGCATCTCTTTCTGTATTAATCAAATATTGTTTTTTTGAATAATATTGAGGATGATGTCATATAGAATTCGGTCAAAAAGTAATCTATCAGGGTAAAATCCATTTTGTTTTTTTTGACTATGAAAACGGTTTGTTAGAAATTCAAGATCCAAAAACGAAAGCTGTAATTTTGACAAAATACGATGACATAATTAATCGAATAAAATAATACCGTCGCTGACGGTATTTTTTTTATGGCTTTAATTCCAACCAACACGAACCGTTCATTCTTCAGCCCCTTATTGACACTTGCATTAGAAAGCACATGTCCTTCAATGTTTTTCTATTTGTTATTTCATATTCTAAAAAATGTTGCACAAACTATAATCATTAGTTACGGCCTTGAAAGGAGAGAAATTCCATAAAAAAGATTAGGAGTGGCGTAATGATTATTCTTATTTTTTATTTGCTTTATATTATCGTATTCGGCATTGTCATCTTTAAAGAAAAACCTCCGCAAGTAAATAACTCCTATAAGGAACAAAATAAAGTGGAAAGATTTTATGGAACGGAGACGTCACAGGATCGTGTGATTTTGTTGGAAGAAAAGACGTTTTCAGGCTACGCTCGTGTTAACTTAATGGAAAATGCAAAAGAAACAATAGATGTCGCCTATTATGCGATTCATAAAGGATATATTACCGATTTAATATTAGGAATGATTTTAGATGCTGCAGATCGGGGTGTCAAGGTAAGGATTCTTTTAGATGGGATTTCCCATGGTCTTAGATTCAGTCTAAAAGATGATTTATTTGCCTTAGTTAATCACCCTAATATTGAAGTTAAATTTTATGAACCATTCAAGCCTTTTCTCCCATGGACATGGAATAATCGCTTACATGATAAACTACTTATTATCGATAATAAATATGCCGTTATTGGCGGCAGAAATATAGGCAATCGTTATTTCGTTCAGGAAGGTGAAAAGGCCCCAACAAATGACCGCGATGTTTTGATTATTAATACAAATACGGAGACAAAAGAGGGCAGTGTTCTGAACTCAATGGAAGGATATTTTAATGAGGTCTGGGACCATCCTATCACAAAATATCCTTATCATAAGCTTTCTTCCCGTCAACAAAAAAAAGCTAAAGAAGCCGATCAGCAGCTAAAGAAAAAACTAGACGATTTGCGTAATACAGATAAAAAATTATTCAATAACTATTATGATTGGTTAGAAATGTCGGTAGCTACTAAAAAAGTAACTTTTATCCATAACCCTATCCAAAGATTTAATAAAGAACCTTGGGTTTGGTATGACTTAACGAATCTCATGAAAAATTCTAAAAAGTCCTTAGTTATTCAAAGCCCGTATGTTATTCCGACAAAGCCTATGCTTCCTTATATGGAGAAGGTAGATATTCCCGCAGAAAAGACTACCATATTAACGAATTCATTAGCTTCGACAGCCAATGTAGTAGCCTATTCAGGGCATATTAAGCATATTAACGGAATGGTAAAAAGAGGCGTAAATATATATGAATATCAGGGGCCTGACTCTATCCATGCTAAAACATTTATATTTGACGATCAATTAAGTGCCATTGGTGCATTCAATATGGACTCAAGGTCGGCCTTCTTAAATACTGAATCGATGGTAGTTATTGATAGCGTTGAGTTCACCAGCAATCTGGAGAAGGAAATGAATCAGTATGTTAAAAAGAGCTTAAAGGTTGCGCAGGACGAATCTTATATAAAAGATCCCGATTTAAAACCAGGTAAAGTTAATTGGTTTAAATCTTTCAGTGTAAAAGGGCTATCCTATGTGACCGGTTTATTCCAGCATTTATTATAAGCTTGAGCTGGTTACTGCTCTTACTGATTTGACCATTTAAAGACAACTATAAAGAGGTTGGACAAAACAAAAGATAACTATCTATACACGACTAATAAAATTACATCTAAATTTGAAAAATGAAGTTTGTGACTAAATAGAATATGGCTTTAAAATTAGTTCGTTTCATTGCGCTCTCGTCCACTCGCTTTCCAGCGGGCAAAGCTTGAGCCTCCTCGTCTCTTCGCCTGCGGGGTCTAAAGCATCCTCTATTTCCCACAGGAGTCGAGTGTCCTCCGCTCCATTCCTCTAAGTTTTTTAATTATTGTATTAAAACTAAAAGCACGAAAACCGAACTATTAATCAATAGATGATTAATAGTTCGGTTTTTATACAGATTTACATACCTATGTCCCAGCCTAGGTGACCAAAATTAACTTGCTGTGATGTCTGTGCCCTACTTTTAATCCAACAAAAAACAAGCCGCAAATAAGCAGCTCTATTTTAAGTTCCGCAATTTATTGTGTAAACTAAAGCGATTATTGTTTAGTAAGTACATAAAAAAATCAGTAATCCATTTAGGTATTAGTGCTACAGCCACATACCCCCAAAACAGCATTAAGAAGTTCTCTCTGCCACCGAAGCGGAACAAACCTAGCCCCACCATTAATGGTTTTAGAAAAAAGGCAAAAACTAAGCACAGCATTAACATCCAAATATAATAATTCTTCTTATTATTAAGGATATATTGATATAGAAGTATATACGTTACAGGAACAAAGGAGGAATCAAGGGCAATACTTGCTGGCAACCCAGGAAGTAACTTATAAGGATATATCCATAATCCTTTTATCACTCCAAAAGAATCAATAATTGCAAAAAATAAATGAATACCGTATCCGTAAAAGCCAAGTTGAAAAACCTTTTTTCGGTCTATAAAAAGAATTAATACGGGAAGTGGCAGTAAAAACATCATTAATACCACCCAAAATTGCCATGTATCCATATTAGAGTACTGTTGCCAATAGCTTAACCATCGGTCACTTTGGGCAATTTCTGCTTTTCTAATTTCTTCCAACAACAGTCTTTGTTCTTCCTTCACACTATTCCCTCCCTTTTTTATTATTGATAATAAAGGGAGGATTATTCATTGTCTTATACACCTATCTCATGCGAGTTTATTTTTTCTCTTTAAGAGCCCAGATTACTACTGGAATTAAAACTAGGGATAAAATTCCTCCTGCAAATGATAATGTTGCATAATTGGAACCAGCTACAATCATTCCAGACATTGCTCCGCCAGCAGCTCCTGACAAGGCAATCAAAACATCAACTGCACCTTGCGTTTTTGCTCTTGTGGAAGTTTTAGTCGAGTCAATAATCAAAGCTGTCCCGCTTATTAATCCAAAATTCCATCCTAACCCAAGTAAGCAAAGAGCAATAACTAATAAAACCATAGAATCTCCTGGTGCAAATGCTGAAATTAAACCTGCCAAAAGCAGCGTAATACCAGAAGCCATCGCCATTACAGGTCGGCCTAATTTATCAACAAGGACACCTGTAATCAGGGAGGGCAGATACATGGCCCCAATATGAAACCCGATAACTAAACCTACAGAACAAAGCCCATGACCATTATGCTTCATATGAACTGGTGTCATCGTCATAATCGCAATCATAACAATTTGCGTAAGTACCATAATTGTTGCACCAACAATAATTCCTCGTTTATTCTCTGTATTTTCTGCTGTTAGTTGGACATTATCTTTAGATATTTGGTTAGTAGCATCTATTGTTCTTGCTGTTAGCAATGGATCAGGACGGAGCATTATAAACAGAACTAGTCCTGCTAAAATATATGCGACGGCTGCTAAAATGAAAGGACCAGCAAGTGACGGAATACCATTAGATAAGGCGAAATCTCCCATCACGTTTACTAAATTGGGCCCCGCAACTGCACCAAATGTTGTAAATACCATGGTAATACTAACCGCTTTTGCGCGCTGTTTACTATTTGCTAAATCGGTTCCTGCATATCTGGCTTGCAAATTCGTTGCTGTTCCTGAACCATATTTAAGCAGAGAGAGGAATAATAAAATAATGCTATTTAATATAGCTGAAATAATAACCCCGATTGCTCCAAGCCCGCCAATAATAAATCCCGCTGTAAGACCGGTTCGGCGCCCAAAACGTTGAGATAGTCTCCCGACAAATAATGCTGCTCCTGCGGATCCTAACGTAAATAAAGCCGTTGGCAATCCAGCAAAGGCGTCTGTACCAAGCATTTGCTGAGCAAGAAGTGATCCTACCGTAACACCTGCAGCCAGTCCTGCACCGCCAAAAATTTGCGAAATGCTTACAATAATTAAAGTGCGTTTGTATAATGACTTTAAGTTTTCTGATGAAGTTATGTAACTTTGCAGCTTGTCTGATTGAACATCCGTCACATGAACTAACCTGCCTTTCAAATGAATTCATACCTTGATTTTAAGTCATCATAACACGCCCTAAAAAAGCCATACAATAACATAATTGTATGGCAAACAATATTTATATAGGAGTTTCTAACAACCGCTTCAAAATAACCAAGCCTAATTTTAGCTCTTCCATTGATTCAGGGGCACAGACTGAAATTCTTACTGCTCTGTCAGGGCAACTATTGCCAACAACAAAGCGTTCAGCCGCATATACTTGTACTCCATTCTGTGCGGCTAATGCTTCGAATTCAGCTCCAGTTAGCTTCCCTGGTAACAGCAGCCAACGAAAGATGCCTGTTTCGTCACCAACACAAGTATAGTCAGACAAATATTCATCTGCGAGTTTGTTCCTGCGAATGTTTTGCTCGCGGTGGCTCTCAACCAAAGTTTCAAATTGATTAGATACTATCATTCTTGCCGTCAATTCTGCTAACAGCGGTGACACCGTTATATTTAAATTATAAAGCGCCTTAGATAATGGCTCTTTGAACTGCTTTGGCACTGCAACATAAGCCAATCGAAGTCCTGGAGCAAATGATTTAGATAGACTAGAAATGTAGATGACCTGATCTGGAGCAAAAGATGCTACAGCAGGCAGCGGGTTGTTGCTGAGCAGATGGTAAGATGCATCTTCTATTACAAACTGGTTGTACTTTTTGGCTATTGCTGCAATCTTTTCCCGGTTTTCAACAGACATAAAAGAAGCAGTCGGATTATGATAATCAGGAATGATATAAATCCCTTTAATATTTTCATTTTTACACGCATGTTCAAACGATTCTGGGCTTAGTTGATAGTACTCCGATCTAATTGGCACTATTTGCACACTAAGCATTGCTGCAACTGTTTTTAAGCCCGGATATGTATGGTGATCCACACCAATCCGGTCACCAGGCTTGCACAAACTTGCCAATGCAGCAGCTATCGCATTTTGACCGCCATTGGCAAATAAGATATGATCTACCGTTGTTTCAAACCCACCTCTTCTCATCAGCTTTACAGCAGCATCCTTCTGCCATAAGCTTTCGCCTGCTCTTCCATAACCGAACCATCTTTCATAGTCAGATTCTTGCAGCATCGTCTTAAGCTGGAGCATCAGCGGCTCGTAAGAAGCATCATCTGGCAAGGTTGCTCCCATTTCAATTAAATGCTTCGGCTTTGTATCTTCTAATAAATAGGCATTCGATAACGCATCATATGATACAAATGTGCCGCTTCCCACAGACGCACTTACCAGTCCTTTAAGCTCACATACTTTAAAAGCTTTGGAAATAGTACTTAAGTTTAAATCTAAATAATCGGCCAGTTCCCGCTGTGGAGGCAGTTTCGTTCCAGGAAGTAACACTCCGTCCAATACGTCCTGTTCTAATTGTCTTGCCAGTGTTTGGTAGATAGGCTTGTCTCTCTTATCGATTGATGGTTTCCAGCTCATCGGGTAGTTTTCGAAAGAATTTATAGGCATGGTACGCATCCTTTTTACACAATTATATGATTATAAGGTTTATAAAGACAACGGAATATCTTCATTCATATTGATATTCCGCTCTAAAGAACGTAACCCCTAAACTGCTGTAATCATAAAGAAGAATCACAACTTTTTTATTTATCCAACTTAACTCGTTGTAACCGCAATGCATTCAAAACCACACTCACAGAGCTAAACGCCATCGCAGCACCTGCAACCCAAGGTGCCAGTAATCCAACAGCAGCAATGGGCATTCCAATAGTGTTATACGCAAAAGCCCAGAATAAGTTTTGTTTAATATTACGCATCGTTTTTTTACTCATTACTATTGCATCCGCAATGCTGTTGAGGTCACCACGAATAAGGGTAATATCTGCTGCTTCCATGGCAACATCAGTACCTGTACCAATAGCCATCCCTATATCAGCAGTGGCTAATGCTGGCGCGTCATTAATTCCGTCTCCGACCATTGCAACCTTCTTGCCTTGTTTTTGTAGTTTTTTCACTTCCTCAGCTTTACCTTCTGGAAGTACTTCGGCAATAACAGCGTCAACACCGACCTCCTTACCAATTGCTTGTGCTGTACGCTCGTTGTCTCCTGTCATCATAATGACTGTAATGCCTATTTGCTTTAAGCGTTGAACAGCCTCTCTGGATGTATCTTTAATTGTATCGGCCACAGCAACTAAGCCTGCATATTGCCCATTAATTCCAACAAGCATCGCTGTTTTACCGTTCTTCTCTAGTTTCTCCATTGCTGGTAGAACGGATTGTATATCAATCCCATATTGCTGCATGAGTTTCCGTGTGCCTATGACAACACCTTGACCAGATACAGTTGCTTGAACCCCAAAACCTGGTATAGCTTCGAATGATTGAACCTTACCAAGGGCTATGCCTTTATCCTTGATTCCTTGTACGATAGCTTCTGCTAATGGGTGCTCTGACTGCTTTTCAGCAGCACCAATCAGTCCTAAAATTTCATCTTCATCTTGTCCGTCTGCTATTAGAACATCTGTTAATACTGGTTTACCATGAGTAACTGTACCTGTTTTATCGAGTACAACGGTGTCAATGGCTTGTGTTTGTTCTAAATGCTCGCCACCCTTGAATAAGATACCAAGCTCTGCTGCTCGACCTGACCCTGCCATAATGGAAGTTGGTGTAGCTAAGCCAAGTGCACATGGACAAGCTATGACAAGTACGGCAATTAATACCTCTAGTGCAGGTGTAAACTCACCTGGGTGTACCCAAATAAACCAGACTAAGAAAGTGATGATTGCAATTCCGACTACGATTGGTACGAAAATACCTGAAATTTGATCAGCCAAACGTTGAATCGGCGCTTTTGAACCTTGTGCATTTTCGACGACTTTAATGATTTGGGCTAGTGCCGTGTTACGGCCAACTTTTGTTGCTGTCATTTTAATGAAACCATTTTTGTTAATGGTCGAACCGTACAACATATCCCCAGCTTTTTTATCCACTGGCAGACTTTCACCTGTTAACATAGATTCATCGACAGCCGTTGTCCCGTCTAATACCTCTCCATCAACGGGGATTTTTTCACCAGGTTTCACTAAGACAATGTCACCAATCACTACTTCTTCTACGGGTATCTCTTTTTCAGAGCCATCTCGTATAACAATTGCTGTTTTAGCTTGAAGTCCCATTAATTTTTTAATTGCTTCGGATGAACGGCCCTTTGCTTTTGCTTCAAATAATTTACCTAAAAGGATAAGTGTTATTAATACTGCACTTGTTTCAAAATATAAATGCGGTCCGTGGTGTGTTCCAGCAGTTACAATTGCTTGATATAAACTGTAAAAATACGCTGCTGATGTACCCATGACAACAAGCACATCCATATTTGCACTCCCATTACGAATCGCTTTATAAGCTCCAACATAGAACTGCTTACCAATAATAAATTGAACCGGCGTTGCCAATATCAATTGAATCCACGGATTCATTAAAAGGTCTGGTACATATAGAAACGAGGTAAACGAAAAATGTGCGACCATTGTCCATAACAATGGCAACGATATTAAAGCTGAAATAATGAATTTACGCTGTTGATCTTTAATATGCTTTTCACGGTAATCAACCTGTTCTGTTTCGTCTTGCTGTTGGTGTGCACCGTAACCTAGCTTTTCTACTTTCGTAAGAATATCTCCAACTGATACTTCTGCAGGATTAAATTCAATCATTGCCTTTTCAAGTGCTAAATTGACGTTCGCATTTGCAACCCCTTGGATTTTATTAATTCCTTTTTCGATACGCGTTGCACATGCTGCACAAGTCATGCCGGTGATATTAAATTCTGCCTTTTGCTTAACAACACCGTAGCCAAGTGCTTCTATCTTCTTTTCAAAATCTGCTTCACTTAGTTTTGTCGCATCATATTTTATTATTGATTTTTCTAGAGCTAGGTTGACTGTTGCTTGTTCAACACCTTCTAATTTGTTTAACCCTTTTTCAATTCGGGTTGCGCACGCTGCACAAGTCATTCCAGTTATTCCAATATTCGTTTCTTTAGAAGCTGCACTTTTTGCTGCTGTACTCATGTTAAGATTCACCTCTTTTATACCTATACGGGGTATATTTTCGATAAAATGAGAGAGTGCTGTTGCAGCACTCTTATTCTACGTCATATCCTTGGTCTTCGATTGTTTCTTTAATTTTATCAAGAGATACTTGAGTTTCATTAAAAGATACTTCAACCAATGCTTTATCTAATTTTACACTTACTTGGTTAATACCTTCTAATTCCCCAACACTCTCTTCTACAGCCTTTACACAATGTCCGCATGACATTCCTTGTACATTTAAAGTTACAGATTGCATTTTAAGTCTCTCCTTTTATCATTTATAATTTATACTTATACCACGTAAGGGTATATTTAAACGAAAAAAATTTATTTTTTCATTAATTTTTGGATAGTTACGACTAACTCGTCTAAAACCTCTTCATCACCTTTTGAAAGCCGGTCTACAACACACCCTTTTAAATGACCTTCCAAGAGGATTTTGGCAACACTATTTAATGCTGATTGTGTCGCAGATATCTGGGTAATAACGTCATCACAGTATACATCCTTGTCTATCATCCCTTTAATTCCACGGATTTGGCCTTCTATACGATTTAATCTTGTTGTTAAATCCTTTTTTACCCGTTCAGGATGATGACTTTTACGAGAAGAGGTGCCATCAACTGTATGACAAGCTTCTCCTTTTACTGAGTTATCCATTACACTCCCCCCTTACTTGAGGCTATTTTAACATACCCTATAGAGGTATGTAAAGAACCATGTTTCGATTTATTTTCCATGGCCTATATATTATTTTTTACTTTTGTACTTCTTAGTAATTGCCTTAACACGTCCAACTATTCGTAGTAGAGGACCATTTGTTTTGGCAATTTTATCTGATAATAAGTGACTTCTTATTAAGTAAGTCAAAAAAGATTAGTTATCGCTCAACTCAAGAATATAATTATCTACCTTAGACCTTCTCTCTTGCAAAACAAGTTCAGATAAACACTGTTATTTATTGCCAATGACCATATTACTAATATTTCTTATTGTAGTCTCTATTAACCCATTGATTATATCTTTTATCCAAAAATGCCGACAAAATGTCGACATCTCATCTCTTCTTATTATATATTATCATCACAAATTTTTTGATTGCCAAAGAAACTTATAATCATTGTCAAGCCTGCTGTTACACCTAATATATTAGTTGAAAAGATTTTTTGCAGTTCCATAATAACTGGAGAGCTAGATATCACATCAGGTAAATGACCAGCAGCTGCAAGTGTTACCAATACTGGAAAGCTTATGGAAAGTAATAGACACGGGACCGCAACACACCATAATAAAGATGAATTTATACTTATCGACCATCTTTTCACCAAAATTAAGGAAAGATAAAGTCCAAACATAAGTGAAATGAATAATTTTGTCCAAATCACAGGAATAAAATAAAATTGCTCATTTGCTTTTTGTTGAATTTGATTGTCAAAATGGAAGCATATACTTGCTAAAATAATTAAGCCTATTACCCAAAGCAGCTTCTTCACATATGGTGCCCAACTGGCTTTTCCCATGAATAATCCTCCAATATTCTTCAAAAATGAGCTGATTAATCTAGCTTTCAAGGATTCTCATTTAAGACTCCTTATTAATCTTGCACGATTGAACTTCTTTATATCTAATGCAGCTTTTAAAATGAAAATAAGCACTGCAAATCCACTAAAAAACGGATTCCAGTCTAAGTTAAATAAAACGCCAACTACAATAATGAGATAACAACCTAGTTTAGCGATTAACTTAGCAGCTTCGTTCTTCGTATGCATAAAACTAACATCACCAATCCTATTTGTTACTAATATATACGTTATAAAGAAATAAAAGTTTCAGTACTTATTTTATCTCAAACATATACTTTCTGTATGGCTTGCGAATGGATAATATGATTCCTAGAAAAATCATATTGGAAAGCAAGGAGCTTCCTCCATATGATAGTAAAGGGAGAGATATTCCTTTAACTGGCATCATGCCAACCGTCATTCCGATATTTTGAAAGATTTGCAGGCAATACATTGCCATTAAACCAAAGCATACATAAAGTTCAAATGATGTCTCTGCTCTGTGGCCAATTATAGCCATTTGAGACATTAAGAGAAAAAACAATACAATGATTACAGAAGCTGCAATAAAGCCTCCTTCTTCCGCAATTGTGGCAAAGATGAAATCTGTATGCTTCTCTGGAATATACACTTTATTATTGCCTATTCCGTTGCCCTTAAGCTCTCCGCTTCCAACGGCTAGTATAGCCTTTTTCGTCTGATAGGCATTATCTGTATATTCTTCTGGTGCAAGCCAGCCTAAAATCCGCTCCTGCTGATGAGGTTTTAACATCGGTATTAATTGATCGAAGAGAATAGAAGAATGTTGGAAATATATATACATTAAAAAAGTAACAGCCGCAGCAGGGAGAATCACAGCTGCCACGAGCATTTTTTTGTTTATCCCGGATATAAATAACACTGTTGCACTTCCTGCCAAATACAGCACAACCATTCCTGTATCAGGCTGCTGGTAAACAAACAAGGATGGAATTATGGTAACAATCAGGATTTTACCAATCAGCAGGAAGTCTGTCCAAACTGTACGATCCAAGTATACAAGATTATGTTTATAAGCTAACCGGGACACAGCTAGCAGCAAAGCAATTTTAAAAAACTCCGAAGGCTGTATTGACCCTAATAGCGGAAAACTGTACCACCGTTTTGCTCCTAAGATGGATGGAGCAATACTTGACGGCATAAGAGGCAATAACATAATTGCGGCAAGTCCTAGTAAATAAAAGGGCCAAGCAATTCTCTCAAACCGGTCTGCATCCAAATACGCAACTACCAGCAACAATACAAACCCTAGTAAATAACTGATTCCCTGCTTAAGCGCAAAATTTTGAACACCATACTGGATCCCTTCGCTGCTGTGAATAAATAGGATGCTGAGGATACTAAATATTATAATGATACATAATATCGGCTTATCCAATCTCCTTAAAAATGTCTTACCCATCCTAATCTCCTAATCATTAGTTATATCTGTATGGCAAATTAGTAAAATATTAAAAGCAATATTCCTACGATAAAACAATAATATGTAAAATAGACTAACTTGCCTTTTTTCATAATGCCCATAAACCATTTCATCGCCAAATAACTCATTATAAGGGTTGCGATAAAGGCAGATAAATAAGGGACAGCTAAATCTGCTTTATTTGGTTCGCCTAAAAAGTCGGAAAATCCGAGAATAAGCCCGCCAACACTTACTGGAATATACAATAAAAAGGAGAATCGCAGGGCGGTTTCCTGTTTAATGCCAACAGCTATTGCAGAAATGATAGTAGCACCACTTCGACTAATTCCCGGGGCTAAGGCAACAGCCTGACCAAGACCAACAATAAATGCGTCCTTAACTGTAATATCAGATTCACCTTTTCTACCTTTCAAATTTCGAATAAACCATAAAGCAAGACCTGTTATAAATAGCATGACAGCAATTGTAGTCATGCTGACATTGTCAGCAATATACTCATTCAAGAACACTCCCAGTACACCGGCAGGAATTGTACCGATAACGATATAACATACAAAACGAAAATCACTCTTATACTTACTATCTTTCGTTCTTAAGTAATTAATCGAATGAACAGCTATTCTAATAATGTCCTTTCTATAGATAAATAGAATAGCAAGCAAAGAGGCCGTATTGGTGAGAATAGCAAATGTAAAGCCTTGATCTCCCAGCCCAAGAAGCTGACTGGCTATCATAACATGTCCGCTCGACGAAACAGGAATCGGCTCAGTAAAGCCCTGAACTAAACCGATAATAATCATTTTTATAATTAAGACAATATCCATTGTTAAATCTCCTTGAGAATTATAGTTATTTTCAACCCTTTTGAGTAAACACATAAAAAACAGTTACCATACGACAACTGTTTTTAGGAAGTGTTAAACTTGTCGTTGAAATTAGTTGAAAAAGGAGCTCAACGCTTCCTTGTTTGTATCTAAATCTGCCTTTAGAACAGCCCCTACATTTACTACATCATTCTCGTAAGAATCTTGAATGGGTATTCTTAAGCTTTCCAATCCGTCTGTGCTGTTTAAAAGCAGCCCTTTGCTTAAGGACAATATGGATTGGGTATCTAAATTTGTATCAATATAAGGAGTTGCAAGGCCAATAATTTTTGGCAGATTATATATAGTATGAGCACTAATTGCCTGCTCTTTCAGCTTAGACATTACTTCCTGTTGGCGCTCCACCCGCCCGAAATCACTTAATCTGTCATGACGAAAACGAACATAACCAAGTAAATCTTTCCCGTGCAAAATTTGACTGCCTGGTTTTAAAACCGTACCAATTCCATAAGACATTTCATAAGGAATATCAACCTGTATCCCGTCAGGTGCAATGATATCTACTAATTTAGAAAACCCTTTAAAATCAGCAATCGCATAGTAATTTACATCTATATCAAAGTTGTTTTTTATTGTTTGTCTAACCAGTTCAGGCCCGCCAAATGCAAATGCTGCGTTTATTTTCTGGAGACCATGTCCGGGAATATCAACATATGTATCTCTCATGATGGATGCAAGTTTTATGCTATTATTATTCGAATTATAGTGAGCTATCATTAATGTATCCGAACGGGAATGCTCCTCTCCTCTAGAGTCACTGCCAAGCAATAGGATATTCATTTCTCCTAACTGTGGTTCAGCAGGCAGAAAATCATAATCCTTCCCTTTGTTATTCACATCTTTGGTAGATTCGATTACCCCGCTTTTATACTGATAAATAATAAACATCGTGCAAATAACTATCAGCAAGATGACGATGGACAGTATATTCCTTATCCATTTTCGTTTCTTTTTTATTTCTCCTCTGCTTCTCAAAATCTTCACCTTCTAAATTTAGTTCTCCTCATGAACAACTGGTAAGTAAACTTTAGTTTTCGTTTCTTTGCATACCTGTATAAATTAGGATTAAACGGATAAGTTCTAACACCGCAACCGCTGCCGCTGCCACATATGTTAACGCCGCTGCATTTAACACCTTTTTGGTATCTCTTTCTTCTGCATTACTGATAATTCCTAAAGACACTACTTCATCCATTGCCCGTGTAGATGCATTAAACTCAACTGGCAATGTGACAAATTGAAACAATACCGCTGCTGCCATAGCAATGATGCCTAACAACACGAAATTACTTAAACCGGCAATCATGCCAATTAAGATGAGTATCCATGAAAAATTACTCCCAATATTAGCTACAGGTACTAATGCATGCCTAATTCTTAAAAAAGAATAATCCTGCTGATCTTGAATAGCATGACCAACCTCGTGAGCCGCAATTGCTGCTGCCGCTAAAGAATGACCGTGATAGTTATTCGTTGACAGACGGACAACTTTTGACCGCGGATCATAATGGTCAGAAAGCACCCCTCCTGTTTCTTCCACTGAAACATCATATAAACCGTTTGAATCAAGTATTTTTCTAGCTACTTCTCTACCAGAAAGGAAGGAAGAAGACTCGATTTTTGAATACTTTTTGTAAGCACCTTTGACTCTTAGCTGTGCCCAAACTGGTATAATCAAAATGATGATAAAATAAACTAAAAACATGTTTTAACCTCCTAATTAACTTACTTTAATAGAGTTAAAGCGAAATTATTACGTTTATTATTGTCTCTGTTAGTAAATTTAGTAACAGCTTAGTATATTCGTTGACATTTTGTCAACAAGATAGTATATTTCAATTGTTAAAAGTATGGAGGCTGAATGTAATGACGAGTAATGAAATCAATGAAAATAAACTCGGGCATCTGTTAAAAACCACCCTAGAAAATCAGAAAATCTCTATGAGTAAACTCAGTTTAGAAACAAATATTGATAAAGCGACTATTTCAAGAATTATCAGTGGAAAAAGAAAGGCCACCCCAAAGCACCTGCAGGCTATTTCCGAGTCTCTTCACATTCCCGTTTATGAGTTATTTACTGCTGCAGGATATACAGAGAAATCCACAGAAGCAGACAATCATTTTGAACTGCATGCCAAAATAGATGCTATCCAAAACATGATTAACTCATCAGGGATGTATAGTGACACCTTTAAAATTGAAGAAGTTGAACAGCAAATAAATGCTTATTCAAACGATGTACATTCCTCAGAAGACCAGAAGAATTTAATCACTCAATTCAAGAAAAAAGTGAAGAAATTAGGAAGTGAAGGGCCGTTTATTCAACAGCTGGAGGAATTATATTATAAATTTAGATATAAAAAGGGAAGCCCAGCTCAACTTCTGTTAATGGCAAGCGGACTTTTTTACTTTGTCAGCACATTAGATGTTATTCCAGATTACATACTGCCAATCGGTTATTTGGATGATGTTATCGCCATTAATATAATTCTCGATCGTATATCAAAATTATAGAGCTACCTTTCAGAACGATTAAAGCTATATATGCAGCTAATTTGTCCCAATCAATTAATTTTTCAAGCTTCTTTCTTCTACCATCTCCGAAATAGCATGTTGTTAGATTCCTCTTCCTTATCGAACTCCTCTCTCAGGTTTTCGATAAGGAATCTGATTAGCATAACAGTTATATGTTTTGATGATGCAAGTTTTCTTTCTCACTAATAGGATTCTCTCCAAAATTAATACTTTCAATATAGGAGTTTTATAATGAAGAAATATTTCTTTAACTACGTCCTGTTAGCAGGCGTGATTCTTTGGATATCTTTTTTCGGTTGGATCAAGTTAATAAAACAAGGATTGGCTCATTATTTTGGATAAAATCAAAAATAAAAGTTTGTTATAGGGGGTATATTATTTTGTTCTTAAACGCTATAATATGTTTCATTCAGAACAAGCATAAATATGATTATTACACAGACAAGTGTATTCGCCGTGGAAAAAAACGGTCATAACAAGCTTTTTGTATAATAACCAGCACGAATAAACAATAATGACAGAATTGAAGAGGGAATCCGAATGAAACAACTAACACTTAAATATATAACATGGAAATTGTTATTCAGACTAATAGTGCTTGCACTAGTCCTTTACTGGTATCGGGGAGAATACAACTCGTTCTTTAAAGAGATGACACTATTCCACCAAATTTTATTATATATCTCCTATCTTGCAGTCATACACCTTGCTTTAGAAATAATGAAATGGAAGATTTGGAGTAAATTGTTCTATGAAGAGAAGGTAATGAAAAACCACGAGCTTTCTTAATATTGTTTTTGTTTATCCAAGCAGCACACAGTAAAAAAGACAGTTTATTACTTTATATTTTTTACTGTGGGCTGCTTATTTTTTTAATAAATTGTGGGAAACAAGGGAGGAAGTTGATGTTAAAAAAAGGTGATGTTGTTATATTTCAATTCAAAGAGTATGAAGTCCTCTACATATACTCCAGTGGTTATGCTGAACTGAAAGAAAAAAAAGATATAATTAATTTTTTCAAAGTAAAGTTAGTACCGTTATCACAAATAAAAACAAAAATTACTTGAATCTTAAGTTAGAGTATCTCAATCTACTAGTTTTATTTTCCGCTCGTTTATATTCGCATTTATAACCATATTCAGGACTAACCCTTCGACATTTGAAAACCTCAACTTCAATGAAATTAAATGAAGCACCATTCATAAACTGAATACCACCTTTGAATAACATCTCAATTTCGGAAAAACTGACAGAAGATAAGTTTCCCGAAGTAAAAGAAAGCCATCGGTTTCAAATGATCTTAAAGATAATCAAACTGTGCTATAAATGGTTGACGGAAAGCTCGAAATCACCATCATGCCAAGCCAAAAAAAAGTACAGATATACGACGAAAAACGAATGAAAATGCACATCATTCGTTTTTTTATGCCTTATTTCAAGCTATCTTTCTACTTTCTGGCTTCCCCTCCTACCCATTACACTATAGATGAAAAAATACACCCACCATGTAGGATAAGCTAGGAAAATAGAGGAAAAGGGCGTATACAGTGCAGGTTAGTTATATAGTTACATCTCTACATTGCTTACAGGAGATTAAGAGATATTCTGCGCTTTGAGTTCCATTTAGATTAACGTTACACTTTACGAAACATTAAAAACAAATTAAAGGGGGATTTTATTAGTGCTAAAAAAACTTCTCGGAGTAACATCAGCATTAGCTCTATCAGTCGGTTTAACCGCATGTGGAAGTGAAGAAACAGGTAGCAATGGGTCTATCGCCGAAGAATTGGATTATACAATTGTTGGGATAGATCCAGGATCTGGTCTAATGAATGCTACACAAAATAAAGTAATGCCAGGTTACGGTCTTGATGAAAAATGGGAAGTTATAGAAGGCTCCGATACTGCAATGACAGCGGAATTAACAAAAGCAATTAAAAAGGAAGAGCCAATTATTGTGACAGGTTGGATTCCACACTGGATATTTAATGAATTTGATTTGAAAATGCTTGAAGATCCTAAAGGACTTTACGGAGACGAAGAATACATACATACTCTTGTACGGCATGGGTTTAAAGAGGATTTGCCTGAAGCCTATAAGTTCCTTGATCAATTCGAATGGGGACCTGAAGAAATGCAGGATGTAATGGTAAGAATCCAAAGTGGAAAAACCGAACAGGAAGCAGCTGAAGAATGGGTCGCTGATAATGCTGATTTAGTTGATACCTGGATTGAAGGTGTAGAGCCTGGTAATGGGGAAGAAATAAAAATGACATATGCAGCTTGGGCTGACGCCATCGCAAGCAATAATGTCGTTAAATACGTGTTGGAAAATAAATTAGACTATTCCGTCAACTTAATCCAAGTGGAGCCTGGTGCAATGTGGGCAGGTGTTGCAGACGGCAGTGTCGATGCTATGATAGGTGCAGCCTTACCAACAACACATGCTGCTTATTATGAAAAGTTTGAAGGTGACTTCGTTGACCTAGGTCCAAACTTCACGGGTTTAAAGAATGGACTCGTAGTTCCTGCTTATATGGATATAAATTCGATAGAAGACTTACAGGATCTTTAGGAATACCTGAAAAACATGAATCGACCAGTAATATGGTTGGTTCATGTTTTTCAGATATTGTTAAACTTTATCGATTTAATATTAGTAACTTGCTCCAATTCTCTGCCAAGCGGTCATTAACCTTTACATTATTTCTTCAGCCTGATGCAACCAACGCACAAAAAAAGGCAGCACCACTTTTTCAGTAATGCCCCTAGTATTTTTAACCAAAAAATAAATCAAGAATATTAGATCCTGCAGAAGTTTGCTTATTATAAAACTCTGAATAACCGCATTTTTTGCAATACACGACAATAAATGTGTTATGTTGAAGATCAAACATTTTTGATAAACCTGTTCCTGTCATCGCCACTTCTTTTTTCCCTGCATCCTTGCTGCCACATTTTAGACACCCTTTTTCCGTCAACTTTATTCCCTCCAACTATTTCATGTAATTATCCATTAATACGGGAGAGACTATGAAAAGGTTTCAGTTGCCAGCATCAAACATTATAAAAATAAAACCATCAGCTCTTCATCAAGATATGTATTGTCTATTTTTAGCGCTCTTCGGTCTATTCCATAGGTAGTAAACCCTAAAGAGTTATAGAGACTTTTAGCAGGCGTGTTATTTGCACTAACTGATAAGTAAATTTGTTCAATGTCTTCTAACTTTTCCGCTCTTTTTATAGCTTCTTGTATTAATTTTTTCGCTATTCCTTTGCCCCGTTTTTCAGTTGTGACATACATGGCAACTAAATTTGTTCGATGTTTTAATTTAACCTTTTGCTCTAATTGCAGTGTAACAACACCATTAAGTTCTCCTTCTTCAAATGCTCCAAAAGTATAGGCAGATGAATTCGTTAACCTGTTATCAAAATTCTCAAGTGTGAAGTCTTTTTCCTCTTCATAACTAGATGCAAATGCTGCTGGATTTGTTTGTAAAGCTTCCAACCTCAACTTTTTATATGCCTTCGCATCCCTTTTTTCAAGCACTCTAATATCCATATTTACCTCCCACTCATATCCACTAATAATTAGTTTCACTAAATAAATTATACTATTTAATTTCCTTTCGGAGAAGAGCAATTCCATATATTGTAATCGCGATTCTGAAGTTGCTTTAATCTATCTTGAATAGTTTGTTATAAAGATTCAGGCTTAACCGATTTCAAATCACAACCATATCTGATAAAGTAATCGGCTATAAATTGCTCTTCACCTTTGTTATAGCAGCCTTTAATAACGGTTTTGTTTTTAATAGGAATGGTCATAGAAGGATAATTTTCTTTGACTTCATTTCAGACGATAGAGTAAAAGTAATAGTCCCCTTGTCCGCTAACTTATTTAGTAAAGCATACGGAATAATTGAAGATCCATATGGTATACAAGTCCAATTAATGTTTGATGAGCGATTAGGCAGGAATTAAGTTTAAAATAAAGACGGTTTGCTTTCATAAGCAAACCGTCTTTTTATTCACTATATAAATTTTCTATATTAAGTAAATATTTTTTCCGCTGTATTCCACCGCCATAGCCTCCTATGTCTCCATTTGCGCTTATGACTCTATGACAAGGAATGATGATCGAAATCTGATTGGCCCCGTTTGCATTACCAACAGCTCTCACCAGATTTATATTTCCTAATCTGCTAGCAATATCTTGATAGGAGATTGTTTGACCTGGCGGGATGGTGGTAAGGATATCCCATACTTTCATTTGAAAAGGTGTTCCGCTTTTATAAAGAGGAACTGTAAATTGCCTCAACCTCCCTGAGAAATATAAATTTAACTGTTCAACTAAACTTTTATTAATGTCTGTATTTCCAGGTAAAATTCTAGCATTATGCTTTATACGCAGCTTCTCAATTTCTCTTTCTAGTCCTCTCCTATCCAAAAACTCTAACAAATATAGATATTTTGCGTCAGTCAAACTGATCATATTGCCAAGAGGTGTGGAGAATATGTTAGCATGGATAATCGAAATAGCTGTTTTCTTCGGAGGGTTGCCCATTATCCTTGTAAATGCGTCATTAAACCCGCTAGATGACTCATAGCCTAAGGAAACTTGTTGGTCAATTACCTTTTTGCCTGAGATAATCTTTTTAAAAGCCATTCCCATACGGCGGGAGCGGGCATATTGGACAAATGTCATTCCATATATTTCTTTGAACTTTCTTCTGGCAGTAGCCGAATGGATGCCTAACTCTAGAAAGTCTGCTTCTTTCCACCTCTTTTCAGGGTTTCTTTCAATTTCAGCAACTAATATTTCCACCTCTTCTGGGATGCTATGAGGATAATACAAAGGGTTACAACGTTTGCAAGGGCGATACCCGGCTAACAACGCCTCTTCTGCTCTTAGAAAAAATTCGCAGTTTTCATACTTTGGCTTTCTGGCAGTACAAGTTGCATGACAGAAGATTCCAGTTGTTTTAATACCAGCAAAAAAAATACCATCATAGTGTGGATTTTTGTCCACTAATGCTCGATAAAATTCTTCTTTCTTTTTTTCAGAAATAACCACTGCTTAAGTCACCTCAATTTAGCGTTCATTTATTTTCTTCTGTAAGTTCTATACACTTAGGTTCAAAGGAAATCTGTTAACTTAGATCCGTTATATTATTTATTATAGAGACCTGCAATAAGAAATACTTCCGAAAAATGAACAAGTAATTTTTTCAGCTTTCTTTTAATAGAAAACAGCTCCCCTTCAAGTGAAGGGTGAAGTGACCCCATAAAGTTAGACATGGTTATCTCGTTAGGCAGCTTCTGGGGCATGAGTTCGGTATTGAACCGGACTCATGCCTTTTAATTTTGCCTTAATTCGTATGTGATTATAGTAATAAATGTAGCTCTCCAGTTCTCTTTTAAAGTGGTCCATGTTTTCAAAATCGTGAAGGTAGAATAATTCCGACTTTAATAAGCCAAAGAAATTCTCCATGACTGCATTATCCAAACAATTTCCTTTTCGCGACATACTCTGTGTAATTCCATGCTGTTTTAACACGTGACGATAATTACTCATCTGATAGTGCCAGCCTTGATCCGAGTGCAGGATAGGTTTCTCTCCTTCTGGCAAAGCCTCCAATGCCTGATTCAACATCTTAGAAACTAGGGAATAGACAGGTCTTTTTTCTATGTTATAGGCAATGATTTCCCCATTGTATAAATCAAGAATAGGAGATAGGTAAAGCTTTTGTCCAAATAAGTGGAACTCTGTCACATCAGTTACCCACTTCTCATTCGGTTTGGTTGCCACAAAGTTACGCTTTAGCACATTAGGTGCTATTTTCCCTACTTTCCCTTTATAGGAACGGTATTTTTTTATCCGAACCAAGGATTTTAGCCCAAGTTGTTTCATAAGGCGTTGTACCGTCTTATGATTAATATATACACCACGATTTCTTAACTCTAGGTGAATTCGACGGTAGCCATAACGCCCCTGATTCGTGTGGTATATAAACTCAATGTGTTGCTTTATTTCTATATACTTATCTGGACGTTGTATTACTTTTAATTGATAATAATAGGTGCTTTTTGCGATACCAGCTATTTTCATTAACTCTGTTATCGGGAATGATTTCCTTAGTTCGTATATCGCCTTTACTTTTTCTTGTTTTGTAGCTTTTCCCTTTCCTGAACTAAGGCATTCAACTTTTTTAAGTAGGCATTCTCCATCTTTAAACGATAGATCTCTTCTTGCAGTTCCTCCACAGAACCTTTATCTGGTGTTTTCTTTGTTTTTTTCTGCGATTTTTTACTCATAAACGGACGCCCCTTTTTCTTCGGTTTTAGAGCATCTATTCCGCCTTCTTCAAAAGCCTTCCTCCACTTTAAAATGGTTGGTGGAGATGAGATATTAAAGATAGCTGCCGTTTCCTTGTTAGACGTCCCAGTTTCATTCATAAATTTCAATACGTCTAGTTTAAAGTCAACGGAGTAGTTTGTATAGCGTTTTTCAAAGGCTTTTTCTCCATGTAGCTTATATTGTTTAATCCAATCTTGGAATAGAGCATAGCTAACCCCAATTTTTCTCGCTATTGTATTTACGCCATCATCACCATCTATATATTCCAAAACGGCACTAATTTTTTCTTCTATTGAAAATTTGGCCATAAAAAAGGCACCTCCAATTGTTAGACCTTCGTCTAACAATTGGGGTGCACTTCAGGGAGAGCTGTTCATTTAAATTATTTTGAGTTATTCATCTGATCTGTTAAGTTAGCAAGAATCGCACTATTCTCTTGGTCTGCATCAAACTGGATGACATCATCATAGTCAAAGGTAGTTAACGAGTCAGGAAATGATTCCTTTAAATAATGGACAAATGAATGAATGTCATCTCCTACTGTGTTATTGCGGCGATACTCCATCATAATTTGGCGGAATTTATGCGGAGGTAAATCGCATTGAATATGAAAGGATTTGCTAATGCCTAAGTGATCTTCGTCTGAGCTGTATAGATTATAGATGTTAGTCAATATTAACTCTCCTTTTGTATAGAATGAACTTGATTATTTTGCCCTTTTAGGCAAGTATTATAAAATTATTGACTATATAAATACTTCCTCACTACATTCATACCCTCATATTCGGCTTATCATTCTCTTTCTTTCTCACTTTGCTTAAACGCTTTGTATTTAAATACTTTCAAATCTAATTCTTTTCACTACATTGAGGTGTGCAGTTATCTGAAAGATTTCTTCTTACCAAAATTAAATACTACCGCCACTGGACAGGTCTGCTCTACTACCAATTACAATCTGATTTGCATAATTTATTAACATGAATAAAACCGCCCCTATATACAGGTCGGTTTTTGGCGAAATCTAAAATTATTCAGCTTCCCCAACAACAGCAAAGCGTTGGTTTTTATGTTGTGGATTTTCAATTTCATCTAATAATGCGATTGCATAGTCGGCATAACTGATATAGCTGTCACCTTTAGAGTTTAGAAAAAGAACATCTCCGCCCTTTTGATAGAATCCTGTGCGCTTGCCTTCTGGATTAAAGAAACCTCCTGGACTAATATATGTCCAGTTAATATCATTCGTATTTTGCAGTTCTTTTAAGTTTTCTCCCATATTAAAAGCCGTTGGATAATAAGCTTTAGGGAATTCAGATGTTTCCAGCACAAGCATTGTTTTCGTTTCATCTACAAATAAGCTTCCTGCTCCACCTACTACAACTAGTCGAGTGTTTTGGGCAGCTTTTAACGCTTCTATCAGCACCTGACCTGCCTCAATATGCTGGATTTCTTGGCCTGGAGCAGAATTAAAAGCATTTACTACCATCGTAATTTTGAATATCTTCTGTTTTCAAATTGAAAACATTATTCTCAACGACAGTTACCTGATGATTTTGTATTTTTGCAGTGTCTCTTACAATTGCTGTAACCTCATGGCCCCGTTCTACTGCTTCTTTTAAAATTAAGTTTCCTGCTTTACCACTAGCACCAATAATTGCAATTTTCATTATAAACTCCTCCTATAATTATAATTTTAATAGTTACAACTCTTCCACCTAAAGGCTACTTGCTTAGTTAAAACAATGAGTTTACTTCGTTTTTAATTTCTTCAAGCATTCCTTTTCTTGTTGAATCATCCACTGAAGGAACGCTGCCAAAAGTTAAATGACCAACACTTTCAATACCGCAAAATTCAAATATTCCTGTTGTAGAGGTTTTCTTTAGTGCTTCTGTCATTCCAATAGAATCATAAATATCCTTCGGTGTTCCGTGAGTATTGATAATAAGACCTTTCTTCCCTGCTAGCAGCTTATCTATACCACCATCAGTATTGTACTGATAAGCAAATCCGTAGGAGTACACTCTGTCAATATAGCCTTTTAAAATAGCCGGCATTCCTGTCCACCAGATTGGATAAATGAGTGTAATAACGTCTGCTTTGCTGATATATTCTTGTTCTTTTTTAATTTCTGGATCTACTTCACCCTTACCATCAAACTTTAAAACCGGGTCTATCCCAATTGCATATAAATCCCTAACCATAACTTCATGACTTTTCTCTTGTAAAGACTCAACGACCGTACCGAGAATAGCATGGTTAAAGCTTTCTTCGTTTGGATGTGCATAAATAACTAAATGATTCATTACCATTCCTCCACTTTTTTCTATGCTTATCATTAATAACTTCGTTCACAGTTAATCACTTGTATCAATAGTTGTTACAAGTAATAATATAAGTTACATGTATCTAACTTGTCAACAGGTATATAAAATTGTTTTTCCCGAGACTTTTTAAGATTTTTAGGTATAATATAGTTGTAACCAGAATAATTACATGAAAATTGAACTTATCGTTAGGAAGGTGTTTCACATGTCGATCAGCAGTCGTTTTGCTGTTGGTATTCATATACTGACTCTTATTGAAATAAATAAAACAAGTGTTATCTCCTCTGAGTTTCTAGCAAGCAGTGTAAATACAAATCCCGCTGTTATCAGAAAGATAATGGGCATGCTTAAAAATGCCGGCTTAATTAACGTCCGTCCAGGAATTGCCGGAGCTCAAGCAGCAAAAAAGTTATCTGAGATTACTTTGCATGATGTTTATAAAGCTGTAAACGTCGTTCAAGAAAAAGAGCTCTTTAGTATACACGACAACCCAAACCCTGATTGTCCTGTTGGAAGAAATATACAAGACGCAGTACTTCCTCTCTTTACCATTGCTCAATCAGCAATGGAGAAAGCTTTAAGTCATATTACCATTGACGATGTTGTAAAAGATATTATTGAAAAAGAAAAGAATCATGAAAGCATTAAATAGTGCTATAAAAATGAAAAGAAGTCTGTTAAATGCAGACTTCTCTTTTTGTACGCTCCAACTGTTGGATAACTATAAACTCGTATTGTTGTTATTCTTATATTCCTTGCTGTACCTCTTTTCCGCAAAGAATAAAATAAACCCTGCCAGAAGTGAAACACTGAATACAATCCCGTACACTAGTTTATTTTTCATTTTTGTCAGCTCCTTATTTTATTCCACTCGTCCGTATCCTCCTCTATACATTTATTATAAAAGAATTCAAAACAAAAAAAATCGTACAATCAGGCAAATTCACACGTACACTAGGGAAAAAATATTAAAATCATGGAGTAAACATCCATATTAATGTCACTCCCTATAGTTTCCATCGATTATTGATTGTTTTCTTATTCTCCGTAACCCACTACTTAAAGTCCCTTAATTATTCTTTTCGACCAATATAATACTTTAGCCACTTCTTTAACAGAATATCCTTGAAGAGTTCAGAATATAAGTACCTGTCTATAAGAATTCTTTAGTTTTCTAATGAAATCTAACAATAAATTATGTTATCTGTCACTTAACACAAGCAGCAACCAATTAACTACATACAAAAAAGTCTCATGTTAACTCTTAAGAAACATGAGACTTCTTAAATCAAAATCACCTTTGTGAAAGACCAGTATCCTTATTTGTTACAGAATGTCTTATTCCAGGATCGTGAATATTATATTTTTTTACTAATTTTATTGTTGCAGCTGCGAATGCCCAGCAGATGACTAGTGAGGCAACTAGCATCCACATTAGAAGGTCTGGTGAGTAGTTCATAATGACTGGTGTAAATACAGAGCACACCGCTGTTAAAATACGGACAACAGCAATTGAAAAGCCTGTGACGCTTGCCCGCAAATCTGGCGGATAGAATGATTGGGTCCAAATTTTATAAATTGATTCTCCATGTAAGTTATTACAAGCAGAGTAAATAAAGTAAGCGGCAGAGAAAATAATCCATGATGTTCCGCCAAAAATTCCAGAAATCACGAAAGACAGAACACAAAGAAAAATTCCGGTATGCATCATTGTGTATCGATATTTAGTATCAGCTAATTTCATATAAATGAAAAAGAGAACGGCAATTGCAGCAAGGTTGGCAAAGAAGCCTAGTGCAGTTGAATATGATTGGGTCCGTCCGTTAATGGTAACAAGGAAATAATTGACGAACGAGCCCCAAGTATTTGTTGGGATATTCCAAAACAGATAAAAACCAGTAATCGAGATGAGCGGCACCATATACTTTTTGGAAGCAAAAATTGCTTTGATGGAAACTTTTTGTGCTGGTTGAGCGCGATTATTTTCATGTGCATTTTGTTCGTAAAGTTCATGTTCAACTTGACGAAACTTTTTGGAAAACACCCTAATGCCCCAATTAATCATGGCTATTGCGGCAATCCAAATGAACAACACCCGTGTCCCTGTCATATCCATGGTAGAAGTTAAGAAACCAAGTGCTTGTGAAAGGAGAATCCCGAGAATCCAAAACATCTCCGTAATAGTGATAACTTTACCATGATGTTTCGGTGAAACACGCTCCGTAATGACAGCAAGCGATGTTGGCAGATCTGCCCCTGATGCAAGTCCTGCGATAATTAACCCAATGAGTAGCATTGGCATACTATTAGAAAAGGCGATGATAATACTGCCGATTGCTACAAGCAGAATATCGATGTTAAAGACACGGACCCGGCCAAATTTATCAGATAAACGGCCGCCAAACAATGCCCCGATCGCAACAGAAAGGGTTAGCGCTGTGCTGATAACTCCTGTCCACCATGGATTAATGCCGAAATGGTCAGACCAAATTGCTAGAGCAATGCCGGCGCTGACAAGCAATGCGGCATCCAGGTAGGAAGCAACACCTGCAACACTTGCTAAAAACCAGTCTTTACCTGAAAGCTTATCTTGTGATTTCTCCATATTCATTTACTCCCTTTTTTATAAGTTAATAATTAATTCCTGCTCTCTTTCGATAGGAATAATTCGATTAGCTAGATGAAGAACTCCTCCAGATACGTTTGCTGTAACAGTAAGTTGTTGCTTGCTCCATTCAACTTTTACTTGCCCTGCTCCGACTGGCAATTCACAGGAGAAATCTTTAAAAAGGCCTACTTGTGGAGCCACTTCAAAGCTTTTGTACCCTGGTGCTGTGGGCTGAACGCCTAACAGGTAACGCCCGACTAAATAAATAGGACTGGCCCCCCATGCGTGACAGAGACTTTTCCCATATTTATCACCATACATTGCATATTTTTCGGCACCTGTTTCGTTAGGGTCGTAATATTCCCAGAAAGTCGTCGCACCTTCAGCTAACATCCCGCCCCAGTAGGATTTAACTTGCTCAAGGACATACGAATATTCACCAATTTGTGCCATTACTTCAAGCTCCCAAAACTTAAAATACGGTGTATGAATATCATTAATTGCTGGATTTAATAAAACATTCTTTTTAATAATCGCTGCTTTTTTTTCATCAACTATATTAAACAGTATGGCAAAGATGTTAGCATGTTTTGTTATGTTCCGTTTACCAGATTCATAACTGTCTATAAAGCCGCCCTTCTCTTCGTCCCAATAATATTTATGGATATTGGCTATTAGCTTTTCTGATTTTGCTTGTAAGTCTCCATTTGGCATTCCCAATGCTTTCTCAACGCTCATCATGCTTTGATAAGCACGGGCCAGCAGCATTTGTTCTGCACAGAGCGGGCCTGAAATATCAAACTCTGCCCAATCAATATACACCCAATCACCTGGTTTACCGTAAATAAAACCGTGTTCATTCGTTTGGGATTCACAATATTGCAGCAGGGATACCATTTTCGGATAAATTCCCTCAATAAATCTGCGATCACTAAATGTTTGATAATACTCTTCAATGCTTATCAGCCAATACAGGGAATAATCGATAATTGTATTAAGATGTTGTTGCATAAGATTGGTACCGCGGAGCCCAAGAATTGTCCGCTCAACAATTTCTTTGTTGAAAAAACTATAGCGATTAATGAAATAGCTTTGATAGGCATCTCCCGACCATACCCATTTATCCCGTTTAACTCCATCTAAAAAGAAGATATCACTGCAAGTACGGAAAGTGCGATCGGCAACCTCCCAAATTTGGTTGAGCTGCTGATCTGATGAGTGGAACTGACTTACTCCGCCGAACTCAACATATTGCCGGATAGCAGTAATCATTACTGAATCTTCCATTACATTGGGTAAAAAGATATAGCGAAACGCTCGCAGTCGGGTAACAAAAGTGTTTTCTTCCAATAGTTCAAGGTCTTTATCATCACGAGTGTTTATCACTTGTTTGAGGTAACAGTCCTTAACATCAAGTGCTTCTGTCCTGCTCTCACCATAACAACACGTAATAGGTTGAAATCTTTCGGAGAAAGTCACTTTTGTTTTTGCTGTAATGGTATGACCGAAATCTAGCAATGTACCTCCATTTACATATTCAATCTTCGAGGGTGTCTTCTGTTCATATGTGTAAGGAAATTCCATCGGATCTTGCTCTTTATCCACAAAAAGAGCGCTTACACCTACAGCCTGATCTGATTCGATATAGTTTGAAGCCAACCAAGTCTCATCAGAAAATATAGTTTGCCCGCACACAAAGATACTAGGCAATCCTTCCAAATGACAAACAATCACTTCAACCGTTATTTTACCTGGATTACAAGTAATAGTTTGTTCAAATGGGTATTTATCGACTTGTTCACTACCAGCCTCCTCCCGTCTTGTAACAGCTACATGCCCCTTCCCCTTAGCATGTACCGTAAAAGTTGTCTTTTCTTTGAGATGATACGTTTGTTTAAACTTAACATTATGGTTCCAACCAGCTGTAAACCAATAGGCAGGCCAATCAAAGCCACGTTCTTCTCGACTAAAATTTTGTTTCATAATATGGTAAATTTCAAAATCTCCTGGAAACCAAATCCAATAATTCACTATTTTCATCCTTTCTCACTACTTGTGAAACGCTTACATACGAAGTATAATCTAAATAAAATCTAGATAAAATGGCATTTATTCTTGAAAATATGGTCTTTGTTCAGGTTTAGTAAAATATTCGGAAAGGATATTAAGCACATGGAATTATCGACATTAGATGAGTACCTTTTCAGCCATACAGAAGTTGAAAAGATTCAACGAAAAGAAAAACAAAATATTAACGAGTTAAACCTTCCTTATGCCCTTCAAAAAGTCCCGAAAATCCCAAAAGAGGCATTTTTTCTTGAGGGAAATATTTTTATCAATAAACAGCAAAGATTTTCATACACTCCAGCACACACCCACGACTTTGTTGAAATAAACTATATGTATTCTGGATACTGTACGCAGTATATTAATGATGAAAAAATTGAACTAAAAAAGGACCACATTATCGTAATGGATAAAGATGTGGTCCAAAAAGTTGATAATATTGGAGAAAATGATATTTTAATCAATATTTTAGTACATGAGAATTTTTTCTCGATGGATATTTTGTTTGACTCTTTCCAATCACATTCGATTTTCAGCGAATTTC
The DNA here is from genome assembly GCF_022049065.2 of Niallia sp. Man26. NCBI lineage: Bacteria > Bacillati > Bacillota > Bacilli > Caryophanales > Bacillaceae > Niallia > Niallia sp. Man26. Next base: position 921,420 of record NZ_CP095744.1, on the reverse strand, counting down.
TGCTTAATGCTATTCGCGAAAAATCCGCTCACAGCACTTTTTTACTGATTGATGTGTCAGGAAAAGAGACGATTTTATCCGTACTACGGAATATGATGGTTGAATATTTTAATCAAAAGCATTTCAAACAGGAGGTTATGAAACATTACTTTTCCATATTAAGTTATGAACTGAGTCGTATACTGGAAAATCGGGCTTGGGGCGAGAAGCAGAACACGATGGACAGTAAAATGATTGAAATCATCCGCTACATAGACTGTCATTATCAGGATGTATCACTTGCTTCCCTTGCAAAAACATTTAAATTTAATAAAAACTACCTGTCTTCTAAAATTAAACAAAATTTAGGGAAAGGTTTTTTTGAATTATTGAACGATAAACGATTAAGCGTAGCAAAAAAACTGCTGCGGGAAACGAATATGCCAATTGCAGATATCACTTATGAAATCGGCTATAATGATCCCAGTTATTTTTACAAAATGTTTAAGCAGAAATATGGAGAAACTCCTTTGCACTATCGGAAAACACGATAAGGAGAGCATACTGTTGTTTTAAAAATCCCCTTCTAACATTAATTTAGAAGGGGATTTATCTTCTTATAAGAGTTAAAAAATCATTTTTCTGAAAATGGCGCGCTAGCAGAGGTTGTGGTTTCTCCATCTAGCATGCTTGGCGTATGAAAATTTTCTCCTTTCATTGCTCTTATTCAAGCTGTATGCCCTCCAATATCAAACAGACTTTTCAGTACTACAGCAGTGTACGGAAAACACTTTTTATGAATAATAAATACTAAAAAAAGAATCCTAATAAAAAAAGTGTGAGGGTTCAATATGTCATTTAAAATTCAATCGCTACTTAATATTTGTATGGTTACGATTTCATGGTTGTCGCTATATTTTATCAGTGTTAAAAATATAAAAAGATTTCTTCCTGCTACCTTAATAATTGGCATTATTGAAATTTTGCATGCAAAAGTTGGCAAAGACCGTAAGTGGTGGGTTTTTTATAATAAGCCAAACACCTATTGGGTCGATGAATTGCCTTTTAATACTGGTCCATTTATTTTCATTTCCATGTGGACATTAAAGATAGCCTATGGGAATTTCAAAAAGTTTATGATAATCAATGCATTAATACATGCTTTTTTCGCATTTCCTTATACTTTTGCTGCAAAGAAACTTAAATACTATACATTAGTTCGCTTTAACAATGTGCAGTTTTTTATTTATTTCTTTATGAAAGCTCCTTTATTGTATTTATTACAATTCCTTGTTGAACGGAGCAGTGACAGGTTACGGAAGCTATGATAGGGGAACAAATAGAAGGTAAAAAAAAGCTTTCGGCAAACTAGTTACCGAAAGCCTTTTATATTATATTTAGTTGCGAATCAGATAATCAAATGCGCCTAGAGCCGCCGTTGCCCCTGATCCCATGGAAATAATAATCTGTTTATAAGCACTGTTTGTACAATCTCCTGCAGCAAAAACTCCAGGAATGTTTGTAGCACCGTGTCTGTCTACAACGATTTCACCGAAGCGAGTACGTTCGATTGTGTCACCTAACCAGTCAGTATTTGGCACAAGACCAATCTGAACAAACACACCTTGAAGTTCAACATGATGAACCTCTTCTGTATCGCGATCGATATAAGAAATACCGTTTACTTTATCTGTACCGGTAATTTCTTTTGTTTGTACGTTCTTTAATACTGTAACGTTTGGAAGGCTGTATAGACGATCTTGCAGTACTTTATCTGCTTTTAGTTCAGGCATGAATTCAAGCACTGTAACATGCTTTACAATACCAGCTAAATCAATTGCAGCCTCAATACCAGAGTTACCGCCGCCGATAACAGCTACGTCTTTTCCTTCAAACAATGGTCCGTCACAGTGAGGGCAGTACGCAACACCTTTGTTTTTAAACTCAGCTTCACCAGGCACGCCTACATTTCTCCAACGAGCTCCTGTAGAAAGAATGACAGATTTACTTTGAAGAACTGCACCATTCTCCAGCTCTAATTCAATTAAATCTTTCTTTTCTAAACGCTTAGCACGCTGTAAGTTCATTACATCAATGCCGTATTCCTTCACATGCTCCTCAAGGCTGGCAACAAGCTTAGGACCTTCAGTATGCTTCACACTAATGAAGTTCTCAATACCTAATGTATCCATTACTTGACCGCCAAAGCGTTCAGCAACAAGCCCTGTGCGAATCCCTTTACGTGCTGCATAAATAGCTGCACTAGCACCTGCTGGACCGCCGCCGACAACTAGTACGTCGTAAGGGTCTTTACTAGAAAGTTCAGAAGCATCTGGACCGCTGCCGATTTTATTAAGAATTTCTTCTAAAGTCATACGGCCGCTGCCAAATGGCTCACCATTTACGAAAACAGTTGGCACTGCCATGATATCTTTGCTTTCCACTTCCTCTTTAAATGCTCCGCCGTCAATCATTGTATGTGATATTTGCGGATTAAAAATGCTCATCACATTCAATGCTTGAACAACATCTGGGCAGTTATGGCAAGTTAAGCTGATATACGATTCGAAATGGTATTCGCCTTTGATGTTCTTAATTTGGTCTAGCAAGCTTTGGTCTACTTTAGGAGCTCTTCCGCTAACCTGAAGCAGTGCCAAAACTAATGAAGTAAATTCATGGCCTAATGGAATTCCTGCAAAGATGACACCAGTGTCTTCTCCGATACGGTTAACACTGAAGCTTGGTGTTCTTTGTAAAGTAGTCTTTTCTACTTTAATTCTTGGCGACATAGTTGCCAGTTCATCTACTAAAGCAAGCATATCAGTAGATACTTTATCAGTACCTGCACTAACCTTTAATAAAACGTCGCCTTCCATCAGCTGAAGATATTGTTCTAATTGTGCTTTAATGTCTCCATCTAATATCATTGATGACACTCCTTAGATCTTTCCTACAAGATCAAGGCTTGGCTTAAGTGTTTCAGAACCTTCTTGCCATTTAGCCGGGCAAACTTCACCTGGATTGTTGCGAACATATTGTGCAGCCTTAATTTTATTTACAAGCGTGCTTGCATCACGGCCAATTCCGTCTGCATTGATTTCAACTGTTTGGATAACTCCGTCTGGATCGATGATGAATGTGCCGCGATCAGCAAGGCCTTCTTCTTCATTCAACACATCAAAGATACGAGAGATTTTTTGAGAAGGGTCACCGATCATTATGTATTCAATTTTTCCGATAGCATCAGAATGATCGTGCCATGCTTTATGTGTGAAGTGAGTGTCAGTAGATACAGAATAAACTTCTACTCCAAGATCTTTCAAAGCACCATATTGGTTTTGAAGGTCTTCTAATTCAGTTGGGCATACGAATGTGAAATCTGCTGGATAGAAACAAACTACACTCCATTGACCTTTTAAATTTTGTTCAGAAACATCGATGAACTCACCGTTGTGAAATGCTTTAGCTGAGAATTCTGCTACTTCTTTACCGATTAATGACATAAAAAATTTCCTCCTAAAAGTGATTTGATGTATTATTAAATTAACAATAAATTTTATAACTTAATAATATTAAATTAATAATTAGTATTATAAAACAATCATTATTTATAATCAAATAAAAAATGTAATTATTTTAATCTAGATAAAATGAAAAGGCTATCAAAAAATCGATAAAATCAACATTTTTTCTTAAGGACGCTGTAGTTTAATTCATTTATTGCCGAATTTCATTACTATTCATCAGCAGTTATTCTCAATTGAACAACAGAAATCGGCATTTTTTAAGTAGGAATTTTTTCAATTAAAAATTATAAACAATAATTTAAAGTCTTTTTGATTTATAATGATTTTTTTCTTCGTTTCTAAGAAAGATAAGCTTTGAAAATAAGCTGTTCCTCTAATATCTATTGTTACCAATGGCTACTTTTTTATAAATTCATGTGAACAACAAATTTTTAGATAAAATAAAGCCACCGAATAGGTGGTGGATTCCCCGCTTCTCCTAATAGATATATAAAAACAAAATAGATGCAAATCAGCAGCCTAAACCCCATAACAAAAAAGGAAAGCATTATATTTTCTTTTTTTACCAGCCCGATAATTCCGCAAATAAAGCTACCCAAACCTATAAACAACTCAAATAAAGCTACATGATAGATAGAGTATTGCTCCATAACAAAAACGCGCACATGATTAAACATGGTTATCAACAGAACGAATACTATTTGTAATAATAAACCTAAAAAAGATATTTTCATTTCTCTAAACTCCATTCAAAAGTGAAGTACATAGAATATTTATGTACACAGTATTTCTACGTATAATAACGTAAGCTACCATTAAAGTAAATTATTTTAAAAGAAAGTTTAAAACCTCGACATATTGGTCGAGGTTCACGTGAATATCAATTATTTATTTCATCATATATGGATTGCTTCTCAAACCAGTTCTTTTTACTTCTGCAGCGAAAGTAATATTTATATCTGCTTTGGCAAAGCCTTGATCCCATTGAACTCCGTATTTCTTAAAGTGCTTATAATCTTGTTCTCGTAAAAACTCTCCAAAACCAAATATATCCGCATTATACTCTTCTCTAGATTTATTAATAAATCGCATTATCTCGTCTTCCATCATTTTGTTAATAGCTTTTTCCTGCCCTTCAAAAGCAGACTCCTTTTTAAATTCATTTGTACAACCTGTACTTTCTAAATAGCCTTCTGCCTTAATTTTAACATGGAAGGTTGGAAGGCCATTTTTCTCTTTCGCTGTTACCTTTGTTTTTGTGCTAGTAATACGATAGCCAAACTTCTTATCTCCCTTAATACATTTAACCGTCAATTCTGTATTCTTTATTCTTCCCTGAATAAAGAGCATATCTCTAACTTCCTTTAATGTTGCAAAACCAACGAGTTTACCGTTTTTGATTACGCCAATTGAGTCAATAACTACTGAACTCTCAGGGACTTCACTCTTTAAGTTCTCAACATTTCCTCCTTTTTTTGGATCACCAATTAATCGGGCTGCTGCAAGGACAGGAGACTGACCTTGTGCATTATATAAACGCACAAAATCATTTAACTTAATATCAGGTGCCCCGCCCCACTCTTTCTGCATCGTATTCAATTGTGTAAAGATTTTTAAGGACGGGCTTTTTTTGTACATATTTGTAACTTCCAACAAACTTCCTGCATCTTGTCCTCTAACGATCACTATACTAAAGTCATCACGCATTTCTCTGTTGCGGTCAAAAAAATCCATGAAGTCCATCGTGCCGGTTTCCGCCACTTCCTGACTAATTGCAAGGAGTCTCATATGAGAGTAAACTAGACGAGATGCATTAGATATATTAAATTTATGAGCAATTTCTCCTACTGCATCCCCCTCTAATGAATAAACAAATGATGGGGCCATGCCTGTTGCAGTTTGGTAATTCATTTCTCTCGCTTCCGTGGTCTCAATGGTTAACCTGTATTTTTTCGTTTTTCCTTTATCGATTGCCACACCTGTTACGATAGACACCTCTGATAGCTCCGCTCTATCCCAGCAGCCTGTTAAAAATAGCAGTGAAAAGCTTATTATGACTGTTAATTTAAATAATTTCATAAGTATCCCTCGCCTGTATAAGGATGTTAAAAGTTTCCTATGTAGGATGTTATTTATTATTTTTTGTATTACTGATGCCTTTTTTGCATGAACATGGTGTACGAAGGTACTCCATCACTATTCAATAGTTTCTAAAATAGCTTACCTAATGCAGTATCTTAAAGTATAATTGAAGAATGACATACTAATATAATCAGCCAAGTTTTTGTTAGATCCATTTAAAATTATTGGAGTACTACAATTTGATGTATAACGAATTGATTTTTTATATACTATTGGTTATTGTTGCAGGTTCTTTAAGCTTATTTCTGTACATATTTTCCTACTTTAAGCTGAAAGGTGCACCAGGTGCCAGATTTTATCAATATGCAACTTTATTTTCCTCTATATTTTCCTTTTTTTATGTCTTTGAGTTATCAAGCACCTCTCTTAAGACAATAAAACTTTGGGTAACTATTGAGTATCTTGTTATGCCTTTTATTCCGGCCTTTCTCTTTTTAATGTGTTTGGAATACGTTGGCCAAAAGCTAAAGCAGTGGAACTATTACATCCTATTTCTAATTCCATGCTTTACAATTTTCATGCAAGCAACCAATGACCTTCACCATCTGTACTACTCTTCTGTTGCGCTAAGAAGCGATGTACCGTTTCCTATCTTAAAGTTGGAATATGGACCATTATTTTATGTTCATGCTTTTTATATGTTCTTCTGTTTAACTGTTAGTATTATTACATTGCTACAACAACTGAAAAATGCTTCCTTTATGTTTCGAATACAAATAGTTACTATGTCAGCAGGCTTAATTTTCCCAATTATTGCAAATTATTTTTACTTAAACAATCTAAGCCCTTATGGAATTGATCTTGGACCAGTATCCATGAGCTTATCCTTTATATTTCATTCTATTGCTCTTCTGACCTTCAAGATGTTCAATGTAATGCCAATATTTAGGGATACTGTATTTGAGAGAATGAAAGAAGGGGTTATTGTATTAAATCAAAATGGTGTAATCCTTGATTATAATGATGCTATACTTCCTATCATTCCAAGTCTAAATGCTTCTGTGATTGGAAAACCTTTAAGCAGCCTTCTTATAGGCAACCAAAAGCTTATGAAGATTATTGATAAAGGTGTAGATTGTGACTATGAATGGAATCAAGGGAATAGAAACATTTATCATCAAGTACATTTCTCTCTTGTCGAGGATAATAGGTTAGGGAAAATAGGGAAAATAGTCTCGTTTGTTAATATTACAGAAAAGATAGAAATGCAAAAAATGCTCAAGCAGCTTGCATCTATTGATGGCCTTACACAAGTATACAACCGTACCTATTTTTTAAAAAAAGCAGAAGAAATGCTTTCAGCTTCAACAATTCAAGCAAATGTCTCTCTCATTATGTTTGATATAGATTTTTTCAAAAAAATTAATGATCAATACGGACATGAAGCTGGAGATATCGTTTTATCTCATGTAGCTAAAGTAGCAAAGAAAACCATTCGTGACGAAGATATAATTGGTAGATACGGAGGAGAAGAATTTATCATCCTCCTTCCAGAAACGTCCTTAAATGAAGCATACCGTTTAGCCAATGTTATCCGCCTGAAAGTTTCAGAAAGCTTCGCCACCGTTCACGAAATAAATATATATACTACTTTAAGCTTAGGTGTTTCCCATACAGCCTTTATTACAAATGATGCTGCCGAAACTATTCAAACTTTAATGCGAGAAGCAGATGCCGCACTTTATACTGCCAAACGGAGCGGACGAAATAATGCTCAAATGTTTTTGCCGGAATTTATCAAACAATAAGCTGGTAATAAAAAAGGTCAAATCTATAGATTTGACCTTTTTTCTATCCATATATGTATGTTAAAAACGCTTAGCTCTGCTGGTTAATAAATTCTTTAATTTGTTCAATCGTTAATCCAAGTTCTTTTGCTTCTACTATTAATTGAATCCATTCCATATCCAATTTTAATTCAGCACTTGTGTCAGCCATACGCCCTCCTGGTTTTTAGGCAGCACAGCCATCATAGAAATCCCTTAGATCTGTTGCTTTGCGCCCTACTCTTTCAAGCAGTTTGCCCTTTACTTATTCTTATATTTTAATTTTACAAAAAATTCTATAAATACAAAACTGTTTTTTATCGACAATTTTCGACTAACGCAAAAAGAGCCTAACCTCTCCTAAAGATTAGGCTCTTTCCCTGTCATCAAACAGATTATTTATCATTTTCTTTTTGTATAGGAATTCTAATGGAAAACACACTTCCTTTGCCTATTTCACTGCTTACGTGAATCGTCCCTGCATAGCTGTCGACAATCCATTTTGCAATAGAAAGCCCAAGGCCATGACCCCCGACTTGTCTTGTTCTTGATTTATCTGTGCGATAAAAACGGTCAAAGATTCGCTGCTGATCTTTCGGGTCGATTCCGATGCCAGTATCTTTAACTTCCACCACTAGTTCTCTCCCATCAGCAGCCAATGACAGCAAGACTTCTCCGCCGTTCGGAGTATACTTAATTGCATTATCTACTAGAATATACAACAGCTGTGTAAAACGCTGTGAATCTCCATGCACAATCAGTGCTTCAGGGGCATGTAAGTATAATTTAATTTGTTTCGAATCAGCAAGCATTTTTAAAGATTGGATTGTTTTTTTTGCTAATGGGCAAAAATCGAAGGTTTCATTTGCCAACTCTATTTTCTCCATGTCTGATCGGGCAATTGTTAATAAATCTCCGACTAAACCGGTCATTCTTTTCACTTCATTTTTCATATTTAAAAGAAGCTTGTGTGAATAATCCTCTTCTTTAAACTCTGCTGTCATTTCCATTGCATTTATAGAAGATAGCATCACACTCAACGGTGTCCGCAATTCATGAGACGCGTCTGCAACAAACTCCTTCTGTCTCGCAAACGTTCTTGAAATCGGAATCATCGCTTTTTTGGACATATAGTAGCTGATATAAATAGCGACTCCCATAAAAAGAACGGCTATCCCTAGCAGGATAAAGGGAAGCATTTTAAAAAGCTGGTACGCAAACGAGATTTCCTTACCTATGTAAAGCAAGCCGATTTCTTGGCCATGATGGTATATAGGCTGTGCTGCTACAAGGAGCCGCACGGTTTCTTGCTTTTGATCTGACTCAAACTCTTCTACTCTGCCTCTCGTTTTAAATCTTCTTTCGGCTGTTATATTGTCCACTTTTATCGTTTCACTGCGAATTTCGTTTTCAGAAGGATCCCAGCCATCCAGCTTGTTTAAAATTTCAGACCGGGAATCAGACACCGTTTCATCTCCCAGAACAAGTGAACCAGAAGTATTAACAACATAAAAGAAAAACTGATCTACATCCTTCTCCAGTGATTTCTGGTTTTGAAATTCAAGAAGATTAGTTTGATTTGTCTGTGTCAAATAGGCTTCAATACTGGTTGCTTCCTGTTCTGCAGTCACCTTCAGCTCGCGTTCTTGCTCCTTAAAAATAGTAAAATATAATAGCAAATAAACAACAATAATGAACAGGAGCAAAAACAGCATTAGCAAGCCGCTGTAAAGTGCAGTCAGCCGATATTGAGTGCTTTTAAAGATATCCTGGTTGTCTCGTCCTTTCCAGATAGAAACAAGTGACGCTATTTTAGCTTTCAAATTTATAACCTACCCCCCTTATACTTTGGAGCAGCCCATTTTGACCAATCATGTCCAACTTCTTGCGGAGCAGCTTGACTGTTGCATCAATTATTTTCATGGATACATCTGCATCCAAACCCCAAATCCTGTCAAGAATCACTTCCCTTGGCAGCACTTGTCCACGGTTTTGCACGAGCAAGTCGAGCATCTGGAACTCACGAGGACTTAACTGTACTTCTTCTGCTCCATTGGAGATTGTCTGGCTGAGCCTGTTTAATTGCATTTCATGAATGGACAGCTGCTCTTCAAGAATAGGTGCATAATTGCGTCGGGACAGAGCACGCAAGCGGGCAAGGAGCTCTTCAATTTCAAAGGGCTTTACAAGATAGTCATCTGCTCCCGCGTCCAATCCGATGATTCGATCCTCTACAGCATCTTTAGCAGTCAGCATTAAGATTGCTCCAGAATAGCCGCTGGATCTTAACCGTCTGCAAACAGACACACCATCCTCATTAGGCATCATCCAATCCAATATCAATATATCATAGTGTGAGGCTTTCGCGTAATCGTATGCGTCTTCCCCGTCCGTAACCCAATCGACCTTATAGCTGCCCTTCTTCTTTAACATATATTCAACTAGCTCACCAAGCTGGAAATCATCTTCCGCTAAGAGTATGTTCATGTAAAACTCCTCCTCCTTTTTTATTATTTCTTGTATCTATTATAAGTCTGAAGTCTTACTCACTTTCTGCCAATCCTAGCAACATATTCTTAAAATTAACTTAAGAAAGTAGTAACAATGAAAAAGCCTGCATAAAGAGATTGGCCAATCAGCACTACTCCAAACATCATTGCTGGGACCCACTTAAGCCTTCCGAAGATTCCTTTTCCTTTCATTAACTTTCTATTAGAAACGCTGCTTTTCAGCTGAACAAAGGACCCGAGGACAGATTGAACAAGGATAATAGCTGCTAGAAATATCGCACCATGCATAATGATCGTTTCATCGCCGTAATACAACGGTGCTGTTAGCATGGCAATAGAAAGAATGGCCCAGACAAAGCCGACAAAGCTGCGAATCCAGAACAACAACGATAACCCAAGAAGCCCGATTAATATATAGAAAATAAATTCGTACTGCTGCTTTGAAACTAAGTAAAATAAACCAGTAGCTGCTATTAAAGCGCCTGTGTGTCCTAAATACATATGAAAAGCAGCTTTTAATGTTTTCCCGTCTGCTTCACCCTCAAGCAGCTGTTTCTTCTTCTTAATGCCCCTGATTTTTCTGCCAGCAGCTATATCGCTGATAATATTCAACAGCAAAGTGTTCCAAATAGAAAAGCAAGCTTTAACAATCGGAATGACAGACACAATTAATGCTATTGCTAGATAAATAAAAATTGGCAGTGCCTTGTCATAACTTAGATAAGATATAGGATTGATTTGAAGTAAGTCTTGAATTGTTTCTCTCATTTTTTTAGCTCCTTTCACGTTTATTAAAGAAGGAGAAGCACCTATTTTTACTTCAGGCACTTCCCCTTCTTGTCAACCACTCATATTGCTTCTTTATCAGCTTTAAGCTTGTCTAGTTCTTTGGCGATTTCCTCATCGCTCACATTGGAAAAGCTTATTTTGTTATAGCTGTTTAGCGGGTTGGAAGTATAGCTGCCTGCTTGCACTTCTGCTTCCATAAAGAGGATTCTTTCCTCTGCTCTTGTTATACCTTTTGTGATTGTTTCGCCATTAAAATCAATAGTAACCTTTTGAATCTGCTTGATTGATTTTGCTGCATTTGCACGGGATGCAAGTAAAATTTTCTTATGCTGAAGCTCATTATAAGTTACTTGGAGCTCATTGAATTTTTCCTTCAAAATATTCGTTTGTTCCTTAAGTGTGATTAGCTGCTGTTCATAAAGATTAAGCTGAGTCTCTAAATTGATTTTTTCTTGCACTGCCAATTTAGCAATCCCTTCATCACCCTTCTCAAGAGCCAGTTTCGCTTGGCGGACTCGCTTTTCCACTAATTCCTTTGTTTGTGAAATAAGTGCCGCTTGCTTTTTTTCCACAAAGATTTGTCTAGATAAAGCGGACTGTGCCTTGCTAAGCTCCTGTTCCATTTCTCTAGTGTATTCATTCAGCATCGCAATTGGATTCTCCATGCTGTCTAATAAACTATTAATATCCGCTCTAGCAATTGTCTTTATTCTTTTAAAAATACCCATTTACATTCTCTCCTTTTTTTCTGCGTTATTCTTTTCCCATTCATCTAAAATCGTTGCATTCGTATAATTCACAGACGGTTTTGGTGTACTCATGATGGAAGTATCAATAAATTGCTGCATCGAAGAAGCTTGCGATTTCTTCCTGAAGCTTTTAACGGCAAGAACAGTCACTGCTATCAGGATGATAATAATAATGAGGGTCCAAATCCACGGAAATGCTGGTTCATTATGATAGCCGACTAAAACTCGTTCACGCACAACTACATCGTGATGATGCAGCACCGTTTCTCCTGGGCCTCCATGATCGTGAAAGCCTGCAGCAAGTGTTGTTGTCCCCCCAATCAGATTAAAGATAAAGCTTATCGCAAGCGTCATAGAAGCAACAATTGCTCCCCAGAAAATACCTTTTTTCAATCTAGCATTCACTGTTTTGTTTCCTCCTTTCTTTGTTCATATTGGTAGTTTAGTAGCCTTTAGTGAAAAGATGGTGAAAAGATAGAGCTATTCTATCTTTTATTGAATTTGTTTATTCTAAAAGCCGAACAGCAAAAAAGACAGCACTCATCATGTGCTGTCTTCCTTACTCATTCTATTAAATTACCTTTTTAAATTGGCTAGTATACAAATCATAATAGAAGCCTTTTTGTTCTACTAGCTCATCATGGGTGCCACGCTCGATTATTTCGCCGTCTTTTAGTACAAGAATCTTGTCTGCCTCCCGAATTGTACTAAGCCTGTGGGCAATAACAAAGCTGGTCCGTCCTTTCATAAGCTCGCTCATAGCTGATTGGATCTGCATTTCAGTTCGTGTGTCTATACTGCTTGTTGCTTCATCCAGAATTAACACAGCAGGATCTGCTAGTATGGCACGGGCAATTGTCAACAGCTGTCGTTGACCTTGACTTAAGTTTCCTCCTTCTGCTGTCAGAACTGTGTCATAGCCCATTGGCAGTTTACGGATAAATCCATCTGCATTGGCAAGCTGTGCCGCTTGTTCCACCTCTTCATCTGTAGCATTCAGGCGGCCATAGCGGATATTTTCCCTAATAGAATCAGAGAATACGTACGCATCCTGCAATACTATCCCTAATTTGCGGCGCAGACTGTCTTTGCTGATTGTTTGAAGCTCTGTTCCATCTATTAAGATTCTGCCATTGCTTATCTCGTAAAATCTCGTTAATAAGTTAACAATGGTTGTTTTTCCTGCACCTGTCGGCCCAACTAAGGCAATCGTATCACCAGGCTTTGCAGTTAAAGTGATATTCTTTAATATGGAGTGTCCCTCTTTATAACCAAAAGAAACGTCCTCAAAAATGACTTCTCCTGTCAAATCCTCTACAACTTTGACAGGTTGCTTTTTGGCATATTCTGTTGGAGTATCAATTATTTCAAAAACACGCTCCGCTCCTGCCACTGCTGATTGAAGCATATTGAATTGGTTTGCTACTTGATTGATTGGATCGTTAAACTGCCTTGAATACGATAGAAAACTAACAACCACCCCAATTGTAACCATGCCTTCAAGGGCCATCCAGCCGCCTGCTGCGGCAATGATTGCAAAGCTAGCGTTTTTCATTACATTCATGACAGGGCCCATAAACCCTGAATAGATTTGTGCGCGAATAGATGCCTCGCGAAGCTTTACATTAATGTCCTGAAACTCTTCCTTCACCTTTTCCTCCCGATGAAAGACTTTAACTGCCTTCTGTCCAGAAATAGTTTCTTCTATATACCCATTTAGCTCTCCTAAATGCTGCTGTTGGCTAGTGAAGTATTTTCTCGTAAATTTAGCAATTTTTGATGTCAGGAACATGACAATTGGAATTGTTACAAAGCTTAACAATGTCAATCCAATATTAAGGCTAAGCATAAAGCATAATGCACCGATCAGTGTCATAATGCTGGATATTAATGTTGTAAAGCTTTGATTCAGCGTATTTGATACATTTTCCATATCATTTGTCGTTCTGCTCATCAATTCTCCATGTGACTGTCTATCAAAAAAATGCAAAGGCAGCTTTTGAAGCCTGGCGAACATATCTTTGCGCATTGCAAGTACTGTATATTGAGAAACAGCTGCCATGAAATAAGATTGAAGCCAGGTAGCAATAGAGCTGCATATATAAACACCAAGCAAGCCGGCACAAAACCAAACAAGGCCGTTTACGTCGCGAGTGATGATATATTTATCGATTGAAACACCAATTAAGTAAGGACCTAGCAGGTTTAAAACTGCTGTTGTCATTGTCAAGAATACAACCAGCACTAATCCTTTCCGTTGATGACCAATATAGCGCCATATTCTTACCAATGTTTCCTTCATATTGTTTGCCCTCTGAACTGGCAAGTTTCCGCGGAAATGCTTCGGCCCTCCTAACCCCATCTGTTGAGGAGGCATGTTTGTTTTGCGATCATTCATAAACTACTTCCTCCTTTCCCAGCTGGGAGCGGTATATTTCCTGATACACTTCACTAGTTTTCATTAACTGTTCATGCGTGCCTTCTGCGGAAATCCTTCCATCCTCCAGGACGACAATTTTATCTGCCTCCATTACAGAAGAAATACGCTGAGCAATGATGAAGGCAGTGCTATGTTCCAGCAATTCCCCTAGTGCTTTTTGTATGCGGGATTCAGTTCCCAAATCAACTGCACTTGTACTATCATCTAGAATCAAGATTACGGGGCGAACTAACAGCGCTCTGGCGATCGAAATCCGCTGTTTTTGCCCTCCAGACAAATTCATGCCTCTCTGGCCAAGTACAGTATCATATCCATCTGGCATAGTCATTATAAATTCATGGGCACATGCTGCTTTCGCCGCTAATTCAACTTCAGCTTGTGTTGCAGCCGGTTTCTCATAACGAATATTATCCCGGATTGTGCCGCTGAACAGGATGGACTGCTGTAAAACTACACCTACAGATGTCCGCAAATGTTCCAGTTTAATATGACGAACATCTGTGCCGTCAATCATAACCGTGCCGCTTGTCGCATCATATAATCTCGGAATTAATTGCATCATTGTAGACTTTCCAGAACCAGTCGCCCCTAGAATGGCTACAGTTTGGCCGGCCCTTGCAACTAAACTGATGTCCTTTAACACTTCAGATTGTCCATCATAGCTGAAAGATACGCGGTCAAAAGTTACTTCCCCCTTCACGATTGCTTGCTGGTCTGCGTGCTGATGATCCACTAAATCCAGGTCTGTATGGAGAACTTCTTGAATGCGGTCTGCTGACACCTTTGAGCGGGAAATCGTAATCATCATCATGCCAATCATCATCACAGCAAACAACACCTGTGTCACATAGTTAATAAAGGCAATAAGATCGCCCACCTGTAAAGATCCGCTCCACGTCTGATGTGCTCCAAACCAAAGGATAATAACTAGGCTGAAATTAAGAATGAGCATTAACACAGGCATATTGAAGGATACAATGCGAGCTGCCCTGACTGCATTATTTGTATAATCCTCGTTTGCTTGCCCAAACCGGTTATTTTCAAAATCAGAGCGTACAAACGCTTTAACTACTCGAATACCCATCAAATTTTCCTGGAGGACAGTATTAACCTTATCCAGCTTTTGCTGAACTATATTATAGGTAGGAAAGGCTTTTCGAATAAGCAGATAAAGAATAATAAATAAAACAGGAATAGTTGCGGCAAATATTAACGCAAGCTTAAAGCTGATAGTAAATGCCATAATAACACTTCCAATCTTCAAAAGCGGTGAGCGAATGCTGCGCAAAACCATCATCACAAACATTTGCAGCTGGACTATATCGGCCGTCAGCCTCGTAATTAAACTGCCTCCTTTAAACTTATCCAAGTTTTGAAAAGAAAAGCTTTGCACTTTATCAAAAACTACTTTTCGCAAATCGGTGGCAAAATTCATCGATGCCGTACTGGAAAACACCGTACAGCCTGCACCGCCAATCAAACCGATAAATGCGACAAGAATCATCAGCCCGCCAGTGCGCTGAATTGTCTCTAAATCCCCTTTCATCACACCCTCATTGACGATTTGCGCCATTAAAAATGGCTGAAGCAAATCCATCGACACCTCCAGCACCATAAACAGTGGTGCCAGTATGGTTATTTTCCAGTATGGCTTCAGAAAACCCATTAATTCCTTCATAGTACCTCCCCTTTAAACAGGAAACGGACTAGATTATTCCAATCCACTCCTATCTTCCTCATTTAAAGATTCCTCCCCTTTATGCGGATTGGCTTCTTCTGTCTGTATCTTTGCATCGCTAGTGTCATTCACTTCATTTTCTTGAATTTCAAAAAGCTCAGTAAACTCATTAATAACCATATCAATCGCTTTCAATTCTCCGACTAGGATCGGTTGAATAGACTGAAATTCAGGAGCTTCAAGCTGCTGCTTTATGGTAGAGCGTTTTAATTTCATCATCTCCAGAAAGGCAATAGCTCGGCCGCGGCGGAATGTTTTCGCGCCTTTATGTCCTTTATTCTTCCGCTTATGATGTTCACTATGATGATAGCTATCTTTCATAAAATGCTCGTTTCTCATTGTTCACCCTCCTTGTATACATATGTATACATTTTGTTTCTATATTCAATGTATACATTCGTATACAAAATGTCAATATTCTCTAACTCGTTTGAAGAACAAAAAAACAGTATCCTATTTAGGACACTGTAAAAAGGAGGAGTACCATATAAAAAAGAATTAGCATTTTACCAAAGCTGTAAGGGGAAAAACTGATAAAATTAAAATAAGTGTGCAATCGATTAATTGTATACTGTGCTATGTCATCAAGAGGGTCTTAGTACAACAGCAGACATAAACAACCTAACTTTTTCATTGAAAAGTATGTTAATGACTTACCGTACCTTTTTTTGCTACTGCCGTAAAATAATCTAAACCTAATCCTAGAAATTAAGGAGATGCTAGAACCTTTATTACCGTTCTGTTTATTTGCCTGTAAAGCCCCTCTAATCATGGACATGCTCGGAAGCCGAAAAGCCTACTATAGGAATGGTTGAGTATAGACTATTCGGCTCATTCCCTGTTTTGAAATGCTGTAAATATGAAGGTGATTGTAATAAGTATGGAAACTACCTAATTTGATAAGCAGCATGCACTCTGATTATTTAACGAAAGTGCACTTTCAAACAGGAAATAACATATACAAATAAATCTGTGGATCCTCTATCCTTCCACGCTTTTTTTAATTCATCAATGTGCATTCCATTTCCCCTGACAAATTCACCTTAACAATTCCTCATAAATATTTATATACTTACTCGCATTTGTTGCGATTATTGTCAAATTTTATGGGACTTTCACTTTGAATGCCTGTAGTATTTTTTCATTAATTTTATTCATGTCATTAATTTGTCACTGACTATTAAACGGGATGGCCAATTCTTCCCCTTCATTTTTTGGTGAATTGACAAGGGTTGAAACCTCATATTTATCCATTGCTTCTGCACTATATGGTACAAGTAGCTGCTTTAATTCGTTTATGTTACTGTTCTTCGGGTTCATCCAATAATCATAATCTTCCTGCTTCAAAATAACCGGCATTCTATCATGAATATCTTCTGTACTAGCATTTGCTTCTGTTGTTATAATGGTACAAGTAGCAAGAGGCTTCGTTCCATCTGCTTTTTTCCAAACCTCAAATAAGCCAGCCATCGCAAATGGCCGCCTATCTTTCATGACAAACCGAAAAGGCTGCTTTTCACTCTTTGTCTTTTTCCATTCATAGTAACCGTCGCAAATGATTAAACATCTTCTTTTTTGAAAGGCATGTTTGAATGAAGGCTTTTCTTCCAGGCTTTCCATACGGGCATTGATTAGTTTATAGCCTATTTTTTCTTCCTTCGCCCAAAAAGGGACTAGTCCCCATCTTAAGTAGCTCCCTATCCGTCTTCCATTGTTATATCCTATTGCAAGGACATCCTGCCCTGGAGCAATATTATATCTGGGCGTAAGCTCAGCAGAAAACTCAAAATCAAATTCTGCTTGTAATTGGGACAGCTCACTTACTAATGAATATCGACCGCACATCAGGCTCCACCTCTTTTGCTTTTTTTATAGTTTACCTAAATAACAGAATAGAGACATGAAATCTCCATGCCCCCACGCCTTACTAATTTGTCTTTCTTTCTTCTGTAAACAGATCTTGAACAAACCTGTCAATCCGGTCAAATCCTTTATAAATATTTTCAACAGATGACGCATATGACAGCCTAACATAACCTTCTCCCATACTGCCAAAGCAATCGCCAGGTGACACAACTACGCGCTGTTCGTTAAGCAGCCTTATAGCAAACTCATCGGAAGTTAAGCCTGTTTCTTTTATGTTCATAAAGACGTAGAAAGCCCCTTTAGGCATTACACAGGATATCTTATCTATTTTGTTAATACGCCCCACCATGATGCTTCTGCGCTCCTTATATTGCTCATTCATATAAGCATAAGCTTCAGTCGGACCTGTCAACGCTTCGATTGCTGCAAATTGAGCTGTTGTATTTACACATGACAGCATAAATTCCTGGATTTTCTGCATTTGAGCAATTATTGGACTCGGTGCGAGACAATAGCCGACGCGCCAGCCTGTCATAGCATAGGATTTAGAAACAGAGTCAATGATGATGGTTCTTTCTCTCATGCCCGAGATTCTCGCTATATTAAAAAAAGGCTCGTCATACGTCAAATATTTGTATACCTCATCAAAAATAACATATAAATCATGTTCAATCGCCACCCGAGCAATCATTTCCATTATTTCCTTGCCTGCGACAGCACCTGTCGGATTAGACGGGGAGTTCAGAATTATTGCTTTTGTCTTAGCTGATATCGCTTCTCTCAGACGCTCTTCTGTAAAGTTAAAACCTTCTTCCTCATAAACAGGCACTGTAACAGGCACAGCATTATTCATCTCAATCATGCCAAAATAGTTCGTATAGCATGGGTCGCTTACAATCACCTCATCACCTGGATTGGTTAAAATAAACAAAGATAAAGACAATCCTTGCATACCGCCAACAGTAATAAAAATTTCATTAGCAGGATCATAGCTGACTTTATCGAAATTCTTAAAGTGTTTGCTAACTGCTTCACGCAATGGAAGTAACCCAGAGTTAGGAGTATAGTGGGTTTCGCCATTATCCATTGCTGATTTAGCAGCGTCTATTATGTTTTTCGGGGTATCGAACTCTGGCTCGCCAATAACAAAACTGACCACATCCTCTAGCCCTTGTGACAGCTCATACATTTGTCTTACTTTTGCTGCTTTAATTCCTTGAACCTTGGTTGATAACTCCTTCATACTTTTTTTCCTTTCCGAATAGAAGCATTCTATGTATATTCTTTATTTTCCAAATATTCAATTTATTAAATTCTACCATATTCATAATTAATAATTAATATTTATTTTTGAAGATATCGTGTGACGCATTCCTCTTATTTCAATGAGAGGTTAGTCACATTTTTTTAGCGAATTAAGCGAACGTACTTTCTTATTATGTTTACGTATATTATTATATATGTATCAAGAAAAACCTAGGTGGTTAATAGATGTAACTAAGAAGAAATCGCAACAGTGTATTCGAGATTGGGTATCATTTTTTCTGGTGTACGAAATATAGAAAACCTATACTTACTGGAGAAATCCAAGATGATTTAAAATTAATTCTAAATGATATATCCAGTCAAAATAATTTTAGTATCGAGCAAATGGAAGTAATGGAAGACCATGTTCATTTGTTTATAACAGCCACTCCTAATGATTTAATAACGAATATAATTAAAAAATTCAAAGGTGTTTCTGCTAGACTTTTATTTAAGAAACATCCAACTATTCAAAAAGAATTGTATGGAGGTCACTTATGGAATCCCTCTTATTACGTTGGAACCGTCGGTTCTATATCGGAGGATACCATAAGAAAGTACATAGACAATCAAAAGAAGGGTTAAGACGCAATGGCACATTTATATGGTTTTGCAAAGACAAAGAAAATTCAATTGAATACAGATGAGGAATTGGACTTCCTTTGTCAGAAGACGACAAACCAATACAATGATGTCATGTCTTTTTATTTAGAAGTCATCCGTGAGAATATGGATACGATGGATGGGGATTGGTTAGGAAAATTAGAAACTTTAACTCACCAAACGAAAAGCAATCTAAATCCAAGGTATTCATTGAAAGAAAAATTCGGCAAATACCCGTCTGGTTTTAGAAGAGCTTCTATATCGGAATCAGTTGGACAAGCCTCTTCTTGGAGAACAAGATACGAAAAATGGCAAGAGAAAAAAGAAAAACACTTAGCTAAAAATCTGTTAAGAAAACAAAAAGGCAAAAAAGAAATCTCTTTCCTTGAGCACCCACCTTTATATGTCACAAAAACGGAGTCCTGGGTTTCTTTTTATAAAACAGAATACAAAGTGTTAGACCCCTATCACATCTTATTAAAAATGTTTACGGGTACTTCCTATGTCAAAAGGAAAGTGACCTTATCAGAACCTCTTATCATACCGGAAGGGTATGAATTGGGGTCTCCTAGTTTAGTGAAGAAGAAACATGGTTGGGAATTACATATCCCTATGGTCTTGCCTGTAAAAGGGTTAAAACTGGGAAAGGTAACAGAACGAGTAAAAGAAGATAATTTCCGTAAGTGCTGTGTAGATTTAGGAATCAACCACCACGCGGTTTTATCCATTCAAGATGCAGAAGGCCGAGTCTTGGCTGTCAAATTTATTTCAGCTAAACAAGATAATCGCCTTAGGAAGATGTATCTGGACAGAATAGTAAAAAAACAACACCAAACAGGTGTTGCACCGGAAGATGAAAAACAATGCCAACTATTGTGGAAAAAGATAGCTAATTTTAACGATTATATTGCACATAAGGTTTCAAAAGAAATTGTAGACTTCGCCTACGAACATGGAGCGAGAACTATCGTATTTGAACATCTAGATAACTTGAAACCTTGCAAACTGCGAAAATCTAAAAGACTAAACCGGAAGTTTGCCTTTTGGGTAAAGGGACGTATCGTAAAATACACCAAATATAAATCGGTGCATAAGCGAATTGTGGTAAATCGTGTTTCCCCAAAGAATACATCAAGAAGATGTCCAGATTGCGGTCATCTTACTATCATTCGATATAGCCAAAGTAAAAAATATGGCGTTAGTTTAGCTCATTGTATCAATTGTAAGCTGCACGATGTCAATGCAGACTATATTGGTTCATTAGGTGTGGGCTTGAATTTCCGTTTAAAGTATATGGCTTAATTGCCTCCAAAGCCCTTTCTAGTGATATAAAGGCGTTATCCTTGGCTAGATGTTGAGGGTAATCATGCAAGAACCCGCTGGTTATTGGCCTGTGTAATATTACGGTAGAATATGTGGTGTCCCCGACACAAGCACGATTTCTATTTGTTTACCATAGACAGTACGAAGTTCAGTGAATTAACACAGAATCCTTCCATTTCAATGGAGGGAGGTTCAAACGAAGAAATACATACCTTTTTTAAGTCATGAGTTTGGCCGCTTCATAAGGCATAAAAAAGAGGCACCTATTAGATAGGTGCCTCCTGATTAATCAGTCTTCATCTCGCTGCATTCCAGTATAGATTAAAATCAAACGAATCAGCTCCAGAACAGCAACTGCTGCAGCTGCAACATATGTCAATGCTGCTGCGTTTAGCACTTTCTTCGTTTCTCTTTCTTCGTCATTGCGAATAATACCAAGGGAAACGACCTCATCCATCGCTCTGTTAGAGGCATTAAACTCTACAGGCAATGTCACAAACTGAAATAATACCGCTGCTGCCATGAATACAATTCCAAGAAGTAATAAATTGCTCATGCCTGCGATCATTCCGATTAGAATCAAGATCCAGGAAAAGTTACTGCCGATATTCGCTACAGGGACAAGAGCGTGACGGAATCTTAAAAACGCGTAGCTTTGTTGGTCTTGAATCGCATGGCCGACCTCATGGGCTGCAATCGCCGCTGCTGCCACTGAATGGCCATGATAGTTGTCAGAAGATAAGCGGACAACCTTAGAGCGCGGATCATAATGGTCAGATAATACTCCCCTTGTTTCCTCAATAGAAACGTCATACAAGCCGTTGGAATCAAGAATTCTTCTGGCTACCTCTCTCCCGGACATTTGGGATGACGCTGTTACATTAGAATACTTTTTATAAGCGCTTCTTACTCTGAATTGTGCCCATATAGGGACAATTAGGATAATCAAAAAATATATGATAAACATACTGCTTCTCCCTTCCTAAAATTATTTAGCTGGAACGGCTGCTTCGATTAAGTCATCGCCGATTTCTCCGACGATTTCTTCTAATATGTCTTCCATCGAAACAATACCTGCAGTTTTGCCGTTCTTATCTTTTACAATCGCTAAATGTGTACTGCTTTGCTGCATTTTTAATAATGCATCTTTAATTGGTGCTGTCTCTTTAAAGCTAGGCAGTGAATGGACAACAGAATCCATTGTCAGTTTCCTGCCTGCCACAACACTTGTAAGCATTTCTTTTGTGTTAATAAATCCGATATATTCCCCTTTATCTGTAACCGGATATCTCGTATATTCATACTGATCTAAAACAGTTATTATTTGATCAAAAGGCATGCCTTTTTCAACTGAAATAATTCTCTCTTTCGGTATCATAATATCCTTCAAAATCCGCTCATCAAAGGCAAAGATATTTTCCAGGTATTCAAGCTCTGTTCTATTAATTTCTCCGCTCTCATAGCTTTGTGTAACAATGAGCTTCAATTCTTCCTCTGAATGGACCGTCTCATGCCCAGCTGGTTTAACCCCAAACATACGCAGGAGAATGCGGGAAGATCCGTTCAATGCGGAGATAATTGGCTTTGTCACTTTACCAAACCAGTAAAGAGGCGGTGCAAGCATAAGTGTCATTTTTTCAGCATATTGAATTGCCAATGTTTTAGGTGCAAGCTCTCCTAATACTACATGGAGAAATGTAACAATTGACAGGGCAATAGCATAAGACAGGACAGTGGCTAATGCTTCTGGAACATTAAACCTTTCAAATAAAGGATGAAGCATCTTCTCCACTGTAGGCTCTCCTAATGCACCAAGTACTAGGGCAGTAATCGTAATACCCAGCTGACAGGCTGACAAGTAAAAGTCAAGATTCTGTGCAACTTTTTTCGCGATATGAGCCTTTTTATTACCCTCTGTAATCAATTGATCGATTCGTGACATCCTTACCTTTAATATCGCAAACTCCGCACCAACAAAAAATGCAGTCAATCCGATAAATACGGCCACAAGAAACAAATTCAAAGCTATTAATCCGTCCAATTCATGCGCTCCTATTTTTAAAAGTTTTCATGCTTAGTAACTGATCAGTTGAGGACCATTTCGACATCATCAGTTGATTCCGTTTTAGCAAGTGTAACCTGTTTTATTTGATAATTGTCCATCTCAGTGACAGTCCATACATACTTTCCATATTCAACTTGGTCGTCTAATTGAACATTATCAACTAATTGGTATTGCATCCAGCCACCGATTGTGTCAATTGTTTCTTTTTCTTCAAAGCGGATGCCGAATTGATCTTCCAAATCTTCCAGCAACACACGGCCGTTGACTAAATAACGGTGTTTTCCAATGCTTTGAATATCTTCCACTTCATCAGCATCAAATTCATCTCTTATTTCGCCGACTAATTCCTCAAGGATATCTTCCATTGTCAGTATTCCAGATGTTCCTCCATACTCATCAATAACCAATACCATATGAATTCTTTCCTTTTGCATTTTATACAAAATGTCCTGTATGCGAGTAACTTCCAGCACAACTGGCAGTTCACGGATAAATTCATTTAGCTGACGGTTTCTTCCTGTAGCCATATTGGCTAACATTTTTTTTATGTTTACCATACCGACTATATTGTCTTTGTCTCCGTCTAATGTTATTGGATAACGAGTATAGTTAAATTCATCAAGAACTTTTATGATTTCTTCCCGGTCCATATTTTGGTCCAATGTAATTAAGGATGTTCTCGGCACCATGATATCTTTAGCAACACGTTCATCAAACGAGAAGACATTCTCCATATATTCAAGCTCTGTCTCGTTCAATTCACCGCCCTGATAGCTTTGCGCCATAACAATCTTCAGCTCTTCCTCTGAGTAGGCATGCTCGTGTCCGGCTGGTTTTACTCCGAATACGCGCAGTATTCTGCCAGATGCTCCATTTAGTGCCCAAATAAACGGGTACATTACTTTACCAAACCAATACAATGGACCTGACAGCATTAATGTCAGCTTTTCTGGAAATTCAATAGCTAATGTTTTCGGTGCCATTTCACCAACAACGACATGGAGGAAGGTTACAAGAATAAATGCGATTGCATAAGAAGCAATCGAGGATACCGACCCTGGCACATTCAACAAATCAAAAATAGGATAAAGAATTCGCTCTACAGCCGGCTTTCCAAGGGCACCAAGACCTAGTGCCGTAACGGTAATACCAAGCTGGCAGGCGGAAAGATAATAATCGAGATTGCTCGCCACTTTTTTAGCCATTACTGCTTTTTTGTTCCCCTCTGCAATCAGTTGATCAATTCGTGACAGACGGATTTTAACGACCGCGAACTCTGAGCCGACAAAGAATGCCGTAAGCACGATCAATATTGCAAGTATGAACAGATTTGTAAGAGTAATTATGTCCAATCAATTCCCTCAAGGTTGAGGGATTCACCTCCGTATGAATAGTTATAACAATGTTAACAGCGTCATAATTGCTGTCATTTTTGGTTCAATTCTTTTATAAACCTTCATTCTTTCTTCTGGAGGCACATTTTTTAGTTTTTCTTCCAAAAGGGAAAGTTTCCTTTGCAAGCAGTTTATTTCATCTTGAACATCGCAAATAATCGGTTCGATGTCTCCAGAAACATCTGACTTCAAGGCTTCCTTTATTTCCTCCATCGACATCCTTTGCTGCTTCAATAGCTTAATTCTTTCCAATGTTTCAAGGACGTTCTCTGGATATAAGCGGTAATTAGAAGAAGACCGTTGTACCTCCAGTAAACCAATTTGAGAATAATAATCTATTGTCCGTGTTGACAATCCACTTAATTCAGCCACTTTTCCGATACGCAGCAACGCCTTCCCAAATTACTCACCCTTTCCGTTCATTATTTATATATAATATATCATACCAACCAGAAACTGTACAGTATAACGTTATGGTTTAAGTTTTCCCCAACAGCTTCTATACTAAACTTTTCTGGCATATGCTTTAAGATTAATTAAATTAAGCCTGCAGGCTTTAGCTGTATTTTGTATTGCTTACTCTACATATTTATTCTTCAGCTGATCTGCCCCAATTCCGCCGACAAGCATCAAAACTAATGGTAAAAACGATACGATTCCTGTTGGTATTCCTTCTAAACTTATAGCTTTCCCTCCGAAATGATTTAACAGTAAGATAATTAATTTTGCAACCAACAACAGGACACCAATGGAAAATATACTTTCAAAAAAAACCTTCCATTTCGGGTGGGCAAGCTGCTTGCTGTCTTTAATAACTTTATCCTTCAATTCTTTATCGCTCCTTAACAATTCATCAATTGTAACGCCAAATAAATCACTAAGATGAATGATCATTTCAATACTGGGATAATTCTTGCCTGTTTCCCACTTTGAAACAGACTGACGACTTACATGAATTCTTTCTGCTAAATCATGTTGAGACCATCCCTTTTTCTCCCTTTCCTTTTTTAGTCGCTCACTAAAAATCATCTTATTGTTCGCCTGCCTTTACATTTTTTATATTAATGCGATAAGTCATAAAGTAAAGATACTTCTATGCGCACCAAGGCGCAACTAATGGTTGTTCCTTGATATTTATGGTGAAAATTCTCCTATACAGCGAAAAAAGGTTAATGCATAGTAGTTCTACACATTAACCTTAACATCATCTATTCTATTATATTCTTAACTGGCGAGTCAGACGTTAATGTAAAATCACCATTTTCTGGATCCGCAAAACCAAGATCAAGTATGCTTGAATTACTGTCACTATCTGCTGCTGTT
Source organism: Niallia sp. Man26 (assembly GCF_022049065.2). Lineage (NCBI taxonomy): Bacteria > Bacillati > Bacillota > Bacilli > Caryophanales > Bacillaceae > Niallia > Niallia sp. Man26. Next base: position 895,901 of record NZ_CP095744.1, on the reverse strand, counting down.
TCGAAGGAAGCGAGGCTAGTATATTCCTCATCCTTCCAAACCCAGATTGTCTCCTTATCCTCTTCTAGATGATATACATTGCTTGAAAGGGTATTGCTGCTGTTCGCGGTAAAATAATTAATGATAAATAGTCCATTTTCACTTGAAGAGAAAACATTCTTCTCGATTTTATTACTGCTCGTATCATGCTGCAGCATCAGCTGACCGCCATCCAAACCTTTTGTATCATTTTTATACAAAATATTTTTGGCTATCGTAGAGTTTTTTGTACCTCCTCTTTCTGTATCATAACCGCCGATAGAGATGCCTGTATAATTATTTTCATATACAGTATTACTTGTAATATCAATATGGACGGCATATTTTTTATGATGCTCAGAGGTTGCTTCGATTCCAAGGTCATTATGATGCACAATGTTATGATCAACAGTAATGTTACGGCCGCCATCAATATAAATTCCGCCAGCACTGTAATCTTCCCCATATGCAGGGTTGCCGTAGGAACTATTATTATAAACAATATTGCTTTCAACAGCTCCGTTTCTAACGTAATCATTTTCCTCGCTAGTGCCTTCATAACCAATCATATCAATACCGATGTTGTCATTATCTCTTACAGTGTTATGAGATATTTGAAATCCATCAATATTTCCATTAAGAACTAGTGCTTCACTTGCACCAAGCTTCAAATTTTCCACGAGATTATCTTTTATTGTTATGTCCTTCATTGCCTCTGTTGCATAAACAGCAATTCCATGGCCATTGCCCTCATCATGGAATGTCTCAATATTTCGGACAGTGTTATTCTCAATCGAAATATGACTGCTGTTGCCAGTAACGTATATACCTATAACCGTTTCATCTGCCAGCTCTGTGGAGAGATTAGTAAACGTCAGGCCTTTTATTGTAATATAGCTTTTATCATTAATGGAAGCGAGGGCTGTGTCCTCCTCTGCATCATCCATTTTTTCTCCGCTTATAATAACTTCTTCGCCGTCATAGGCCTGAAAAACAATCGGCTCTGTTTTTGTTCCGCTGTGGTTCACCTGTAAAGACTCGTAATAAGTCCCTCCGCGGATATATACAGTTGTGCCGGGAATTGCTGCTTCACTTGCCTTTTCCAATGTTTGAAAAGGTTCTTCTATGCTACCGTCATTCGCGTCATCCCCATCTTCTGCTATAAAAAATGACTGTTTAGTTGCTGCTATCTTGATCTCTTGTTCTTCTGCATCATCTCTTTGAAGGTAAACAAAAAGACATACAGCAATGCCGATAATTGCAAGTATTACTAATAACTTTTTCATGATAACGCCCTTTTCTTTTATATATACTTTCCCTCTTATATTGAGGGAAATGCAGCTGCTTGGCAAGGGAAGTCATATAGGTCCATCCTTGCTCAAGATACTGGTAAACCATTTGTTAATTTCGGCAAATATAACAGCAGAAGAACGGATCTTGCTAAACTAAAAAGGATAAAGGCAAGCCACAACCCGTGTTTTCCCCAAGCATGTGCTGCAGGTAACAGAATCACGAAAAAGAGCAAAACCGCGCCTATCATCGAATTTTTTACATAATCAACTTCAGTAGCTCCCGTAAAAACTCTAACAGCCCAGTCCAACTGGTCCGTACTTGCTAGAAGAATTATTCCTAAAACGAATGCTGTTATGTATTTGAACATGCTGCTAAAAGCAGTACTAAAATGACCGCCATGAGCATAAAAATATTTTTATTTAACACAATCCATTTCACGTTAATAATCACTTACTCTTGCTTTTTAAATAAATAAGAACCATTTCGTTTTATGTTCTCTATCATATTTTAATTATGCTTAGTTGTAAATAGTAATTATTACGGTTTGGAAAAAATATGAACTCTATGCTTTGTTAACAAGCAACAGAAAGTCTTTTTTTTATTAATTGGAGGGAATAAAAATGGTTAAATTTTATTTTTTTCAAGGCATTGTCACCAATATATCTGATTTTCCAACCAGCCAAAATAATGAGGGGAACGGTTGTCATAAAATTTTTACCGTTGAAGATCATACAGGGTCCATCGTTCACTTCGTCATCGCCCCATCCACTTATTTTATTGACCATTTAATCGTGCAGCCTGGTGATCGGGTAACTGGATTTTATGATGGTAATGCTCCTGTCCCCCTTATTTATCCCCCCCGTTATGAGGCCATTGCTATAGCAAAGGAATTACCATATCAAAATGTGAAAGCAGACTATTTTAACAGCCAATTAGTCAGCAGTGACGGAACCTTGAAATTAAATATTGCTTCAAGCACCCAACTACGCTTAAAAAATGATCAGCCTTTTACAGGGACGCTTATGAACCGAAACCTCATTGTCCTTTATGGAGCTTCCACTAAAAGCATTCCAGCCTTAACAACTCCTTACAAAATCATTGTTTGGTGCTAATCTATTGATTTCATAGCAACCAGCCTGTTTAGTTAAGTTGAACAGGCTGGTTTTTACTTTTAAGGAAAAGGAATCAGGATATTGCGCCAAAAAGCAGCATATACCTAAATGCAGCATTTAAATACTTCCTTTTTTAGGATATCAATTGCTTTTTATAAGCGCTTACATTATTATTTTAATGAAAAGAAAAGCAGTTAATCTCGTCCCTTCTTTGCCTTCCCACTGACATTTTATAACACTTCCTAAGAAGGCCTTGTTTCATAGAATGGACAATGAATAGGAAGGGAGATGATTATATAACTTAAGGCCTTTTACTGAGGTTTCCTGCCTCATCTAAGGTTTGGATATACAGTATCCAACATTTTGATCATAACAACCATGTTTATTACCATTTATTTATGATGTAGATACTTAATAATTGTTAATGGGAGTGGATGAAATGTCTATACCGAGCGGGGCAAGCATGAACATTATTATTCGGATACAGTTAGAGACTAGCATCATTTCTTTAGGAGAAATTGTTAATGTAATCGGAGATGCTGATGGAGATATTATCGGTCTTGACGTCATCTCTTCCAGTAAAACAAATACAGTTCGCGATATTACAGTGCGAGTACATAATAATGATCACGGGCAAAAGGTAGTCAGTAAGATTTCCGAATTGGCTGGAGTTCATATTGTCAACGTCTCTGACAGCACCTTCCTTTTGCATTTAGGTGGCAAAATTGAAATGAAAACGAAAGTGCGGATTAAAAACCGTGATGATTTGTCAAGGGTTTATACACCTGGTGTAGCTGCCGTCAGTGAAGCAATACATGCTGACCCCAGCAAGGTTTATTCTCTCACCATGAAAAGCAATACGGTCGCTATCGTGACAGACGGTACAGCTGTCCTTGGTCTCGGTGATATAGGACCAGAAGCGGCAATGCCGGTAATGGAAGGTAAAGCAATGTTATTCAAGCAGCTGGCAAATGTCGATGCATTTCCGATTTGCTTGGATACGAAAGACACAGAAGAAATTATCCAGATTGTCAAAGCTCTTTCCCCAACATTTGGAGGGATAAATCTTGAAGACATCGCTTCTCCTCGCTGCTTTGAAATAGAGCAACGCTTAAAGAAAGAGCTTAATATTCCTGTCTTCCACGATGATCAGCATGGCACAGCTGTAGCTATCTATGCAGGTTTACTTAATGCCTTGAAAATTGTGCAAAAAAATGTAAAGGATATTAAAGTTGTCATCAATGGCATCGGTGCAGCAGGAATAGCTTGTACAAAAATTCTTCTAGCTGCAGGTGTGCAAAATATCATTGGTGTTGATCGCAATGGTGCGATTTACCGCGGTGAAGGCTATACAAACTCCCATTGGCAAGCATATGCGGAAATGACTAATCCTGACAACCTTCAAGGCAGCCTGTCAGATGTTATCGGAGGTGCAGATGTTTTTATCGGAGTTTCTGCACCTAGGGCTTTAAAAGCCGAAGATGTCCAAAAAATGGCCAATGATGCCATCGTTTTCGCAATGGCCAACCCAATCCCTGAAATTGATCCTGATATAGCAGCTCCTTATGTAAGAGTGATGGCGACAGGCCGCTCGGATTATCCAAACCAAATTAATAATGTATTATGCTTCCCTGGTATTTTCCGCGGAGCATTGGATTGCCGGGCAAGTGAAATAAATGAAGCGATGAAATTAGCAGCTGCTGAAGCAATTGCTTCAACGGTTTCAGATGAAGAATTAAATGAATCTTACATTATTCCTTCTGTTTTTAATAATACTGTTGTCGATAAAATACGTGACGCTGTCGTTAAGGCTGCTGTCGATACAGGCGTTGCAAGAAAAATCCCTAAGATTAGTAAATAGTTACAAGTAAAACTCACCAAATGGTGAGTTTTACTGCTTTTTAGCATAACTCAATGATGGTGATGAACATGAAGCGGCTTATTTTTAGCCTGACAAAGGATAGCATTATCATGACGGTGAGACGCAGTTTCTAATTGGATTGTCACATGAGAAATCCCCTTATGTTCCAGTTCATGTTCAATATTGCGTAAAATCGCTTCACTTTCCGCTACCGTAAGCTGACTGTCTACAACAGCATGACAGGACAACGCATGCATTTCACTGGTAATCGACCATATATGCAAGTCATGAATGCCTTGAATACCTTCTGTTTTTTCTATATCTTTAATAAGTTCCTCAACATTTACCGACTTTGGTGTCCCCTCCATTAATACATGAAGGGCATCCTTCAACACAAAGTAACCGCTTCTTAGAATCAAGACTGCTACGATGACACTTGCAAGGGGATCAGCCCAGCCCCATCCAAACACCATCATTAAAATGGCTGCTATTATCGCCCCGACACTGCCCAGCATGTCACTTATCACATGCAGGAAAGCTCCTCTCATATTTAAGTTATGTTCGGTATCTCCGCCGCGAAACATGATCCAAGCTACGACCAGATTGACCAGCAATCCAATAATGCTGATAAGGAGCATTCCAGTTGTTGCAACTTCCGGTGGATTAGCAAAACGAATGATAGCCTCGTATATAATATAAAGGGAAATAAGCATCAAGGTAGCACCATTTATCATGGCCGCAATTATTTCAAACCGCCTAAACCCATATGTGTTGCTGTAGCTTGCTGTTTTCTCTCCTAATTGAAAAGCAAGAAGCGCAATTACTAATGAAACTGAATCACTTAACATATGTCCAGCATCTGATAACAAGGCAAGACTGTTTGTAAGAAAGCCGCCGACTGCTTCAATAATCATGTAACTCGTAATAATGATAAAAGATATTAACAACACTTTTTTATTCGAATTGTGAGCGTGTCCATGACTATGGTTATGTCCCATTTTTCATTCCCCCTTAAGCTACATTATGCCGCTAAATTGTTTTTACATAAGCATTTTATTTTAATATTGTTTATATGAACATATATTCATATATAGAATACATTTAAATATACCGTAAGTCAAAGGTATTTTCTATGTTTTCCCCCTTTAGTCTCATTTAAAACATTATTAGCTGGGACAATAAGTTTGTCCATTTTTCTGAGACAATATAAATCGTATGGGAGTCTCCTTCCTTCATTAATGTGCTTTGTTGCCCTTTTTCACCAACCCAAACATAAACATTTGCAGTTTGATCATTTGCTTTTATATTAATGCGGTATTCTGCTGATGTTAAATTAACAATGCCGTCCTTTTTAATGGCGTGAGAAAAGATAGCTTGAAAGTCTTGCAAGGAATCTTGGTCCTTGATAAGAAGTAAGTTTTTGCTATCAGCAAGCTCCGAAACTGTAATGGTTAAGTCACTATTATCCCATTGAATAGCTAATCCATCCGTTTCTTTTTGACACCCTGTTAGTGAGACAATTACGAATACTAATAACAAAAACCATATCTTTCTCATAATAAGCCCTCCATTTCTTTCTATTACATTAGACTTACAGAAACCATTAATTGTTACATATGGAAAAATATTAAAAGGCGCGATTTGAAATCGCACCTTTTTCTGTTACTCACCAGTAATTATTTTCACAAATTTACGTTTGCCGACTTGAACGATTAAACCAGCGCTGACGGTTACTTCAAGTTTTGTATCTTCTGCCTTAATATTGTTCAGCTTGACTCCTCTATTTTCAATCATTCTTCGTGCTTCGCTTTTAGAGCTTAATAATTGAAGTTTCACGAGCAGGTCAATCAGTGGAACTTTAGATTCTCCATCCCATGTAATAGTTGGGATATCTTCCGGCATAGCGCCCTGCTGGAAGACGGATATGAAGTGCTGCTCTGCTTTTTCAGCTGTGTTAGCACCATGGTACATCCTGACAATTGTTTTAGCTAGGAGCATTTTCGCATCTCTCGGGTGAAGGCTGCCTGACTCTAACTGACCTTTTATTTCTTTCATTTCTTCGGGTTTGAAATCTGTTATCAATTCAAAGTATTTACTCATTAATCCATCTGGGATGGACATCGCTTTACCGTACATTTCCGTCGGGCTTTCGTCAATGCCAATGTAGTTTTTCTTTGATTTGGACATCTTTTCAACACCATCGAGCCCCTCTAATAATGGCATCAGTAACGCCACTTGCTTTTCCTTCCCAAACTTCTCTTGAAAATGCCTTCCCATTAAAATATTGAAATGCTGATCTGTTCCGCCCAGCTCAATATCACATTCCAACATAACAGAATCATAGCCTTGCATTAACGGGTAGAAGAACTCATGCAAGGAGATAGGTTTATTAAATGCCATTCTTTCTTCGAAATCATCTCTTTCCAGCAATCTTGCCACCGTAATTTTTCCTGCTAATTGTATTACATCTTCAAAGTCCAGCTTAGAAAGCCATGCTGAGTTGTAATGCAATTCAACCTTATCCATATCAATAACCTTAGCAAATTGCTCAAAGTATGTTTTGGCATTATGCTTGACCTCTTCATCAGTCAGTTGTTTTCTAGCAATCGACTTCCCTGTAGGATCACCGATCTTACCAGTAAAGTCACCAATAATTAGCTGGATGGTATGACCATTTTCCTGAAATTGTCTCATTTTATTAAGGACGACTGTATGTCCTAAATGTACATCAGGAGCAGATGGGTCCAATCCTAATTTTATTTTCAGCGGTCTATTTTCCATGATTGACCTTGCTATCTTACTTTCCAGCTCTTCTGTTGGGATTATCTCTTGCACCCCTTGGCTGTATATTGCCATTTGCCGCTTCACTTCATTTCGTTGTCCTTCTGTCAGTTGCTCTATCAACTTTTTCATCATGATTCCTCCTAAATGAAAATATAAAAAAACCACATCCCAAAAAAGGGACGTGGTTTCTTGCACGCGGTACCACCCTTATTGAAGAACTTCTTCGTCCTTCCACTTAAACGATTAACGGATCGCCCGTTCTTTGCTTTCACAAAGACAGCTCCAGGAATGTAATTCGTGTTATCTATGTGTCGATTCGCACCAGCCACCGACTCTCTTAAAACAGGGAGATAACTACTACTAGGTTTCCTTTCATTGCTTTTTCCATATTAAAAATTATTTTTACGGATTACGTTACGAAGTAAACTTGACATGTTTTTTTGCTCTTCTATTGACATATGTGCAACAATGTCTACTTCACCAACATGAAAGCGTGGATAAAGCTCCTCCATTACTTGCTTTCCCTTGTCTGTGATTGCCACATAAGTAATTCTTCTATCTCTGATGTCATTTTTCCTATAACAATACTCTTTTTTTTCCAATGTTTTTGTAATATTGCTGATTGTGGCTTTCGAAACGCCGTTTGATTCAGCTAGTTTCTTTGTCTCAATGGACTCCCATACCCATAAATCATAAAGCATGGAAAACGCTGTCCAAGAAAGACCATATTCAGACAGAACTTGCTGCTCCATCTTATTTTTTAATCCTTGTGCAACTCGGTAAATATTAGTAACAACAGCAATTGCATCAAGATTTAAAGACTCAATCGGAATTTTAGTGATTCGATTGATGGTGTCCACTTCTTCAGGTAGCAATTCCCCTTTATCATCAAATGAGTATATACCGAACCACCTCTTCTCTTATAAATTTTCAAAATCATTAGCTTTGAAACGATATTATCAAATATATAAATTGAATGCAATATATTTTTATGTTTCAGGCAAAATTAATGATTAGTAACCCGAAAAGCTTTATAATGAAATATAGGTTATTAAAAATAACCTTTTTTTAATACAGGAGGGAATTGGGATGAATTTTTCTGAAAAAGTAGTTTTAATAACAGGGGCTGCTGGCGGAATCGGTATTGCTGCAGCTAAGAAGTTTGCCGCTGAAGGAGCAAAACTTGCATTAGTTGACCTAAAAAAAGAAAGCCTTGCAAATGTAGCTGCAGAGATTAGTAGCGAAGATATCCTGCTTTTAGAAGGTAATGTTGCGATTGAAGAAGATGTGAAAAACTTTGTTGAAGCGACGAAGGATCATTTCGGACGAATTGATGTTTTCATTAATAATGCTGGTATCAATGGCAAGTTTGCTAACTTGGTGGATCAAACATCAGAGAACTTCGATGCTGTTATTAATGTTAATTTAAAAGGTGTATTTTATGGCCTTAAATATGTGCTAAAAGTGATGAATGAACAAAAAAGCGGAGCTATCGTAAATACAGCTTCAAACGGCGGGCTTCTTGGAGCTCCAGGTATGGGTCTGTACGTTGCGTCTAAACACGGGGTAATTGGCTTAACAAAAACAGCAGCGCTTGAGGGTGCTCCATATAATGTGCGCGTAAATGCAGTAGCTCCTTCTGGAGTTGATACCCAAATGATGCGCTCTATTGAAACTAATGCAATGCCTGGCAATGAGGGGAATGCTAAAGAGCAATTTGAAGCTTCTGTTCCAATGAACCGCTATGCAACAGCAGAAGAAATTGCTAACTTAATGGCATTCCTGGCTTCTGAAGAAGCATCCTTTATTTCCGGTACTTATTACCGAATAGATGGTGGACAAGGTGCTACTTCAGCTTAATTAAAGTAAAGAAGGGATGCCACACCGGCATCTCCTTATCTTTTGCTACGATTCCTTTACTGCTTAAATAAACTTTGCAAACGTTCTGTTCCTGCTGTTGCGTCTTCCACCATTGTATGGATCAATTCCTTGACTGTCGGCACATGATGAATCAAGCCGATTACTTGGCCAGCCCAGGCAAATCCATTTACTGGATCGCTCTCATATATAAACTTCAAATTAGCTTTCCCGCTGATAGTATCCTTTAACTCTTCATAAGCAGCCCCTTGCTTTTCCCTTTCTATGATATTCTGTGTATAGTCAGATTTCAGCACCCTTCCAGGAGTCCCAAAGGTTCGTTTTATAACAACGGTATCCATTTCCGTTCCTGCCACAAGGGCATCCTTATAAGATTTCACTGCATCAACACATTCTGCAGTCGCAATAAAACGCGTACCCATCTCAATTCCTTGTGCTCCCAATGCTAAAGCAGCTAAGAATCCTCGACCGTCTCCTATTCCTCCGCTTGCGATGACAGGAATAGACACAGATTCAGCAACCCGCGGTATGAGAACCATTGTGCCAATATTATCCTTGCCTATATGCCCTCCACCTTCCTGACCAACTGCTATGACAGCAGAGGCACCAAGCTGCTCTGCTTTCTTTGCTTGTCTGACAGTCGATACTAGTACTAGCGACTGAATATTTTCCCCTTTAATGCGGTCTAAAATAGGCTGTGGATTGCCTCCGGTGATAGAAATAATCTCTACTTTTTCCTTAATTGCTGTCTCAAGAAGCTCCATATATGCTCCATTATAGGATCCAATTGCAAAATTGACTCCAAAGGGTTTATCCGTCATGCTTCGTACCTTTTGAATTTCCTCCTGCAATCTCTCTGGCGTAAATAAAGTCATGGCCGTTATTTGACCAAGACCGCCAGCATTTGATACTGCTGCAGCAAGCTCTGCATTTCCTAAGTATGCCAAACCGCCTTGAATAATCGGATATTTAATATTTAATAAATCAGTGACTGTTGTTTTCATATTGTATTCCTTTCCATCATAAATTACATTGAGTTAAGCATATCATAGTTTTACCGGTCACCTATATCTCCATGTTTTAGTATCTTTGTATGGGGAAGATTAAAAAGAGCAGCTAAAGGCAGAATATTTTATTAAGCAATCCTTTCATACTATAATTAACACTGTATACAATTACTTGTTTCTCTATGAAGGAGCGATTTCTATGAAGGTTACCATTACAGATAATGCTGCAGCAAAATTGCGCGCGTATGACCAGCCAGAAGGTGCAGCATTTAAATTAACAAGCATTTTTAGCGGAGGTTGCAGCTACACATACAATTATGATCTTGCGATTGATCATGAGAAAGACGAAGATACAAAATTTGAGGATAATGGCGTTGTTCTTTATTTAGATAAGATGACGATAAGTCATATCAATGAGGATTTAAAGGTTGATTATGTAGAAGGTCAAGGTTTTCGCTTAGTAGGTGCCAGCCAAATTTATACTTTTAGATTAGATGTAAAGAATAAAGTGCAAGCCTAAAAAACAGTGGGATTAAAACCCCACTGTTTTTCGCTAAGGAGAATTCCTCTTTAACTGTTACCACCTGCCATACTATATATTATCGCTTCGTGCAGCCACTTCTCTTCTGCTTCGGTAAAAGGGGAAGGCGCCATCTCCTCCAACTCATCAATATTGATGCTTTCAAGGTCAACTTCAGCTAGCTTTTCTATGACATCCTCCCCAATAAAAGCAAAAGATGATTGTAAATAAGCGGCAACCATTTGTTGCACTTGAGGATCATCTACAGGTCTTCCATAAAGTTCCTTTAAATCTTTTGCCATTTGGATAAAGCTTTTATCTAAGTCTGCTGTTTCTTTCTCTGATTTTTGAAACAGGCTTTCGCCTATTTCAGCTAACTGGTTCTTTTCCATCCATTCTTTTTGGCGGTTTTCTATTTGGATTGCTTGAATTAGAGTAAATAATAAGCTGCTGTCAACCTCATCCTCTTGTTTAAGCAGAGCAGCAATCCTTTTTATTGCTTTAATAGACAATTCAAGTTTTTCTTTTTCTTCTTCCAATGCTTGAAGATGTAACTGCAAAGTTTCATTCAAGCTCACCGTAAAGCTGGATTCATCTAATAAACTTGCTGCTTTCTCAAGACTGTACCCTAAAAATTTTAAGCTTATTATTTTTTGTAGGGTTATAATATCCTGTATTTTGTAAATACGATGACCAGATATCGCATGCTTTTCTGGCTTTAATAAGCCTATTTCATCATAATAATGCAAGGTGCGCACTGATATGCCAGTTTTAGCTGAAAATTCCCCAATCGTAAATTGTTCTTTCCCTGTCATTTACATACCTCCCATAAAAAGTATATTTTTATTATAATTCCTAACGTTACTGGAGGTTCAAGAGAAAAAATAAATTAAATATTGTCTTAAAATATCTACTCTTGAGTGAGACAGGAGTTAGTGTGTATAATAAAGTGGGCTAGACTATGTCTGGCCTGCTTTTTTTGCAGGGCAGCTGCCTCCATACAATTATTTGCTCTTCTTTTTTACATAATCATCACATATGAGAATCGGACTTTCTCTTTAAATTAAATTGAGGTGAGCAAACAAAGCAGTTTATAATATAGATATGGGAGCAACAAAGGAGTTGGTATTATTGGCCTTACCAAAAAACTATCTAGTAGACGCAACACTTGAACGGTTGGGAACATCCTTTTTGGATTTATATAACAGCAAAATCGGCGATGATGTTAGAGAATTTTTGGCAGTCATCTTCTTCGAGGAACTGATTGAGCCTGAAACCGGCAGACAAAGGAACTTAAAAGAACTACGTTCTCATTATTATCGAGATAAGTTCAAAAGGACGAAGAAAAACTGGTATTCTGCTCTTATTAAAAGCATTAATAAAAAAAGCAAGAACCCTAAGGAATTGATGGCTGAAGTTAAATTCATCCATGAAGGTATTGAAAAAGGATTTATTGACTTAGTGAATAACTATCATGTCACCGATATAAAAGACTTGATTGCAGACCGCTTAAGTGAAGTTGATAAATGGGTCAATGATGATACAAAGCTCTTATCAGATTACAAATATATTAAAGACAAAACGAAAAACCAAATAAAAAACACGTTAAAAATTGATTCTATTATTACTGTAACAAGCCTTGTTATTGAAGAGTTCGGCGGTGACTTTAACCGAATTGTCAAAGAGGTTAACGACTTGTTCAGTGAGCTTCCTTTACCAGGAAAAACAAGCAGAACAAAATTTATGGACTTTCATGAAGATCCAGCAGTCGAAAATAGTGTAACAGCCGAAATATATGAAGATGGCAATCTGTCCATCCGAACACTGCTCGGCAAAACTTTAACAGAAGAAAAAAATTCAATTGCATTAACTCCGATGGATTATGAAATATTCAATTTTATTCTTTCCAAACGAGACTATGAATTTGTGGAAAAACAAAAAATATATGTCGATATCGGAGACATTGTAAAAAATATGTACTCCTCTAGGGGTGTCAAAGAATATAAACGTATTAGAGAAAGACTGGAAAAGCTAAAGCATCTAAGCTTCGATATTAAAGCAGATGATGGAAAAAAATACATCTTTGACCTCTTTGATCATATTACTTATTTAGATGAAGCGGAAACGAAAGCAGAGATAAAGATAAATGAATTTATGCATCAGCGCTATATAGATAATCAAGTGACGAAAATCTATAGTGATAAAATCCAAAATTTCCAGCTGGAAATCTCAGAGAATATTGTCTTCATATTACAGAAAGAGCGATTTGCTAAGAGCTCCCTTTCTGATGACTCGATCGACGGGAAAAAATCAGTTGCTTATCCCCTCGCGTTTTTTACTAGACGGCTTAGATTACCGACGAGAAAAAAAGACGCTTTAGCTAAAGTTGAAAACTCTCTGCATGAGCTTGTGGACAACCAAGTGACAATAAGAAGCTTTCGCCGTGTTAACGATGTATTTCACATTGAATTCCTGCCTATCACCGAACATGAAGCAGAGGATTTAATTGACGCTAAACATCAGAAAGTTTTATTCCTTGAAACATAATGAACACCCCAATTAGTGAATAATTGGGGTGTTTTTGCTTTATAATAGTACCATTTATCATGAAAAAGCATTTTTAATTTGGAGCAGATACAAAAATAGCCCCAATTTTTTTCACCATTTTATCGTGCTTTTTTTCTTAAAGCTAATATCCCTAATTTTTTTCACCATTTCTTCGTGCTTTTTTGGGCAAAGAGCTTTCTCAAACAAAACAGCAATTTTTTTTCACCATTTTGTCGTGCTTTTTTTTCAAAAAGCTTCTATTAATTAAATCCATTAAATTTTTTCACCATTTTATCGTGCTTTTTATATAACTTATATTTTTTTCACCATTTCTTCGTGCTTTTTATATACATTCTCTCGTTAAGGATGGCAATAAGCTCGGTTTCTACTTTAGATTGCTTAATACTGCATCCTTTAAACACCCTTTTTATTGGCAATTCACAAATGCTAACTGAAGTAATATAATGAAACCTTAATTTTTTTTCACCATTTTGTCGTGCTTTTTATATAAATCGATATTTTTGCACCAAATCTTCGTGCTTTTCGTTGTTTTTACATAGAAATAGGAAAAAGCAGAGTTTTTTTTCACCGTTTTATCGTGCTTTTTTCTTTACTGGAATGTTTAAATACGAAAGTACTTATTGGTTCTTCTTTTTCTATATCAATCTCATCTTTTTTTCACTAATTCTTCGTGCTTTTAAGTTTTTTTCATCATTTCATCGTGCTTTTTTCTAAGTCTTGTTTAATGGATAAAATTTTCACCTATTTTTCGTGCATAATAGTGGACTTCTTAAGATTTTTTTCGACAAATTTCGACAAACGCTATAGTAGTCTACAACTTTTTTTCACAAATTTCTCGTGCTAATTTACTTTATTGCTCTTTATTGGAGAGAATGCGCAATCTTTTCACCATTTTTTCGTGCAAAAATTTTTTTACACAGAAAAAACCTCCCCTAAACCTTGCTATTATACGTTTCTCAATAAATTTTCACCATTTCTTCGTGCTGCAATATTTGTTGTAATATAGCCTTCTACACGTTTTTTCACCATTTTTTCGTGCCATTTACACCCCTTTTTTTCGGTGTATATAATAAAACATAGATAAATATAGATATTAGTTTATAGACTTTTTTTATGGCTAAAAGCGCAAACCAAAAATCGAAAGGCCTTAGGCTATTTTCGGTCTTTTAATGATTTATTTTTTTCTATCGTTTCAGAAAGGAGGTTAGAACCAGTGATATACGAGGAAACGTATCAATATTTATTACATAATGTTTCATCAAAGGAATTTGACGTCTGTCTATATTCCCTTCTTCATACGGATTGGGACGGAATAATCCAGGCACCAGCTTCTGTTATTGCAGCTAAAGCCGGTACAAAAAAGAAATACTTAAAGCAGATTATTAAAAAATTCACTTCCTTTAAACGGGGCAATATTTATATTCCTGTGGAAACATCAGAAGGAGTGAAATATAAATTTAAGCGCGGCCTTTCAAGGAATCTAGGATTTAACAGCAAAACTGATCGTTATTGTAAAAAATATTCCTTCTTTTATGAAGAGTCCTTCCAGAATCTATCAATCAATTCTAAAAGATTGCTTTTGATGGCAGCTTTTCGCATGTCTGTGCAAAAAGCTGAATCCGTGATGTTCGATTATCATGATATTGTGCCTTCTAAGTATACATATGGTCATCCTTACTTTACAAAGGGCCGTCTTTACGAAGCGATTAGTGAAATCAACAACTCTAAAATTGCCGATACAGTTAAAGTTCAATTAGTGGGTAATATTTACACACGAAAGCTTGCTGTATCGTTTGAATTTGTACAAGGAACTTTAAATGAATTTGCCAGCAATTACACAGAAAGAACGCTTTTGCGCAAAAAAATGTTCCAAGCAGGCTATCATGGCTACCTTAATGACAGTTTTTGCATGGAAATCGAAAGTGTAGGCAAATATTTATATAACTCTCTATTTAGCAATGAAAAAATAATCGCTAAACAGAGGGTTATTACTGATGCTAAAGATGAGATACTTTCATTAGCTCGATTTATCTACGATACAGCAATTGAGCAGCTGGCAACAGCACTTCCTTCAAATACTCATTTTTTGACTGATCCAAAACAGGCTTCAGCTTATTTCAGCACGATTATATACAATGTGCTTATTAATGAGATGGGTAAATACGGTCATCAGGCAGAGAGCATTAAATCCCTTCTAGACAATCATTATTTACATAAAACAATTGTAGAAAAAGAAACCGGCAGAGATATTATGCATGTTGGGATTGAAGATCAAATTAAACCAATTAAACAGCGCTTTGAAAAGGCAAATCATATCTTTGATGTTCTAAAAAGTTGGTCTGAGAACTGGGTTATTGCCCGTACAAAATCAATTATAGAGGATTCACAAGTACTGATATCTTCAAAAGATGAAGATAAAAAGCAGGAAATAAAGCAAAAACGTGGCTGGAGTGATGCAGAAGCGGCGAAGAATCATATCCAAACATTAAAGGAGCAGTCTTACGAGCAAATTAACAAGCTAATAAACCAATGTATAACATATGGAAACAAAGCTATTGAAAAGGATGAACGCATTAAATCCATAACAACTGCTAAAGATTCTTTAGCTTCCTTTTTTGCGATACATACCGAAAAAATTTTAAAACCACTATAACGACACAGGCAAACACTGGCTATTAGGCGAGTGGATCTTGTGCTGCCCACAAAAATACTAATTTATCAGCATCCTTTTTATTCCAACATTTATTCCCCTTCATTAAACTATTCAACTACTAAAAAAACCATATATTGTAAAAACTCTATTTTTTTGCCCTTTTTTAAGGCTGTGAATTGTAATTTAATATTTGTTATTAGTTTTTTATTTATTGTTATTTGCTTTATTACAATGTGATTTAATTTATTTAATTTGTTATTGGTTATTGTTAACTTGTGGAAAGATAATTTTTTCTGTTAGCGAGGATTTTTTGTCTGTTTATCTAAAAACTTTACTTGTGACTGGCATTTTACTGCTTTTTTTGGTTTTAGAAAATTGGATAATAGGAAGGTTTGTTGAGGATTTTTGTTAATGGTTCTAAGTTATTGTTCTAATTAATGTCCTAAATATTATTCTAAATAGTTATCTAAAATAAGGAAATAAAACTTACCACCCATTTTTTGCTATATATAATGAAAATCGCTATTTCTTTGTAATTGGCATTTAACTATAGTAAAACGTCTACTTATAGTATATTCGTCTAGCATTCAATTATTCCTATTTCAAACAAAAAAGTTTCCAACATACATGGATATACTTTATGAATACTAATAAATCTAAAAAATCCATTCTTTCCCTATTATATTAATCTATTACACTTTTTAATTTATGCATAAAATAAAATTAAATAAGGTTAAGGAGGAATTTTAATGAGTAATGTTTGGTTTCCAGGTGGAAGAAATGGTGATAATAATCAAAGAAATAAATCAAATTCACGTTCAGGTGACAGTGATAGCCGCTCCGATGCTAATGTAGATTTTGAATCTGATAATGACTTAAGAAATGATACTGATGTTGATAACCGCAATGATTTAAAGAATGTTGATAAAAATACTAATATTGCAAAGGTAAAAGACTCTGGTAATGCGAAGATTGATTTGAAAATCGACGTAGATTCAGATTCAAATGCTCGTGTACGCTCTCGTTCCAGAGCAAATGCAGACACAGAACAAGATCAAGACAACAACCAAGATAATGACCAAGACCAAGAATAATACAACGAAGGCGAGCACGGTATAACCATGTCTCGCCCATTTTTATGTAAGGAGAGTTGTTCATGTCTCCCCATCGCAGACAAATAGATAAGGAAAACAATATCTATCAGTTTCGTAATAACGGGAATGCTGAACTTGATACGAACAACGCACAAATCGGCCAAAGCGGCAATTCAGATGTAGATGTATATGTAAATATTGAGATAGATACAAAACCTATTGCTTATGCATTGTTGTCCTCATTACTGGCCACAAAGCAAATTACCCGTTTCGAATTTGAAGAAGCGATAAAAAACTTAGAAAAATTAACAAAGAAACAAAAAAAGCATATTCCTGGATTACGATTTTTTGGTCCTTTGAAGGATAATTAGAAAGAAATTATCTAACTCTTAAGGTCTCTCTTAAATGAAGTCCCTTCTGTTTCTATTCTAATCACTAAAAAACCTCAAATGAGAGTCTAACTTAGCATATTAACTAACAAGGCTTGTAGTGCCGTCACAAGCCTTGTGAAGTACATATAAGAAATTGGGGTTCGGATATGGAGCGGAAATTACAAAATGTATTGCTGAAACTGTTCAAGTAGCATTTACTTCTTAATAGATAAAATGGCTATATGGCTGCCTCCTCAAAAGCCATATAGCCATTTCTATTATTGGGACAGTCTTAAAATAATATTGTCTACAACATTGGATAAATTTCCGTTTTTATACTGTAGTATGAAATCACTGTATAACATTCTAAGCACATCTTTCACCTCAAAGCTATACTCCATATTCAACTCTGCAATGTCACTTAGCATTACCTCTAGCCTCAAAGCTTGTTTTCGATTGATTAAGCATTTTATCATTTTCTTTTTTGGGGAATTTACAGGAACCAATATTTCACTTTCTTCCTCTTGATAGGAGTTAACCTTTATGGCATTTTGAGAGCGCGCTGTCAGTTCATGATAAAGCTCGACAGGATTGCTTCTCTTTTTTGCTTGGTATAAAAAATCATCCAACAGTAATGTTACTAAATCAATATGAGTGAATTTCTCATTGGCAGCTTCAGAAACATCATCACAGAAGAGCTCTCCACGTAAATATTCGGAAACAGGTACGTAAAAAGTATAAGACAACAATGTTGGTGTCGTTAACTTTCTCGTAGCTTTCATGAACCATTTATCAAAAAAATTATAGGGACTATAGGAAAGCTCCCGTATTTCATCATCGTAAATAGGAAATCTGCTTTTTTTCACCTGTTCCTTTTCACCTCTTCTTCGAGCATAAATGCAAGTATTCGATATGCTGCCTCTTTCAAGCTGCAGTCCCATCTTACCTTCATTTCAAAAAGTTGATCATGATAAACCTTTTCTAACTTAGCTGGATATGGTTGTCCTTTTGGATCATAAGGACGTATAGGGAAATCTTTAAATTCCTGGAGTCCCTTCTTTACTAATATGGAACAATAAGGAGTCGGATCAAGTCCCATTTTTTTGGCTAATATTTTCAGTAGTCTCCGTTCTTGCGGATTAAAAGGGATTTTCACATCCTTTTTTTTATCGCTTCTCTCTTTTCTTCCTTCCATCTTCGTAATCGGTTTTTTCCGAACTATTTCTTTTTTTGTTTCTAATATAGATCTGCTTGTTTTATTCGTAAATATCGGATTGATTGGTTCCATCTTCTCCCTCTCTTCCTCCCTTTTGTCTTTTATTTCATTTATCTTAGTGTCAAATTGTCAGAATGTTATAGTTCTAGACTATGAAGAGGTCTATGAATATAGAACGTATAAACTTTAAGTTTTTTGGACAAACTATGATCATACGAATATTACTATCGATTAGGAGGTAAATAATATGGCTTCTGGAAAAGGAAAAAATACAGGAATTGAAAATGATAAATTGAGAAAGTTAGCTGAGTTAGCAAAAAAATCTAAAACAGTAAAAAAAGGAATCGTAAAATAAATTTAGTATTTATGTTCAAAGGTAATACATAGATGTAATGACTACTATAAATCAGCGTACAATTTACGTCATTACGATAACTAAATAGCTTAAAAAATACCAACAATTAGAAGAAGCAAATAAGGTGGAATATAATCATTCAAACCTTCATAGCCTAATATAAACACCTTGAAAATATCGTCGTGAATAGAATGTAAAAGTTGGTTTTACGTAAAAAACTAAGTTAATAACATGCTATTTACGTACATGCTATCTTCAGTAATGAAGTAGTCTTGTCAAAACAATCTTGTTTTTACGTAGAAAAGGGGATTTGAACGAATGATCCTTGTAAATAAAAAACTTGGTTTTTAAATAGCTGGGAACGTTTTGACTAAGAACTTAACTAAAAATATTCCTATAAATTTGAATTTATAGACACTATATAAGCCCACTATATAAAGTGGGCTTATATAGTGTCTATACTAATTTATAAAAAAATAATTACATCTAATCACTTGTTATATAAGGATTTAATTATGGTGACTATATAAAGAGACTATAATAACTAAATATGAAAAAATACAACTAAAAAACAATTAAAAAAACATGAAAAATCAATTGTTTTTGCATGATTATCGGTATTTTAGAGATTTATGGTGTTTTTTCTATTCGAAAAAGCTATAAAAATAACGAATATTACTATATGGTGTCTTTATATAGACACTATAAAAAAACGCCTATATTATAGGACTTTTATAGATATATAGTTAAAAATACACCTATAAATATGCTATATAGACACTTGTATTAGAGACTATAATTAGTTATTATAGAGTTTATAAGTAATATGTTAGGAGGAAGATTCTTGGATCATAACCTTCATGAGTTACATAAGCATGTTAAGTTTAGTGATGAGGTACTGGCAATGTTCATTGATATTATTGGCCAAGACCCCAGCTTACTTAAAGTGTTCCAGTACATAGCTATTGAGGAGCAAAGAAATAAAGAACGAGGTGTGTCTATAAGTCATATAATTGAAAATGTAAAAGTTGAACGTCTTGTCAGGAAAACTGTTGGCAAAAACAAGTACGTATATGAGGAAGTATTTACGAACATTGAACGTAAAAATGTAGAAAAAATGGTAGATAAGCTTATGTTTATGTCGCTTATATATCATGAAGCAATTAAGCCCTATAAGTTTCTGTTTCTTACAAATCGAGGAAAACAGCTTATAGCCAAACTAGTCGAGAATAAATCGAAGGACAAGGAGCTGCGTAAATAATGGCAAAAACATTCACTAAGAACCAGCCGGCAATAAATATCACTATGGTGGGATTTGGACAAGCCGGAACAAGGATGGCAGACCGTTTTGCTGCTTTTAAAAGAGAGGATAATACATCTGTTTACAATTGCATCGCTTTAAACAGCAATGATGGTGATTTAGCCGGTTTAAAAAACATATCTACAAATAACAGAGTAAGCCTGGAGCTTGGCGGATTAGGCAAAAACCCAGAAGAAGCTGTACATATATTAGAGAAAAATGAAAAAGCGAAGGAAAAGCTGAAGTCCTTTATACAAGAAAGAATCAGACCGCAGGATGATCTAGTTATGTTCTTCGCTGGTCTTGGCGGCGGAACAGGCACTTCTACTATCGTTAAAGCAATTGAGGAGTTTTATGATTACAACAACAAACCGAAAATCATAGAAGAATTTAATCTAATTCGTCAGGAAATCGGTGATGCTGAAGTAAAGGAAAATGCCAAGAAATACTTAAAAGAAGCTTCTATTAGAGCAAGAAGAAAATTCATTAAGATTGGTGTTGTTGTGACAATACCTACACGTGCGGATGGTCCTGATGCCCTTCGACAAGTAAATAATTTTGCTCAACAGATTTGGGATATCGCAAAAAACCCTAATAAAGGCGTTGCTTTTGTAGTTTTTGCAGACAATCAGCATTTTTATGATGAGTTTAAACAGCTGCCTGAAAACAGCAGAAATGGTATTGATAACTACAGAGACTATGCAAACAATGAAATCGCAGAGATTTTCCATGAATTGAACACTGCTACTACTGGCGGCGGAACAGCGGTCACTTTTGATAGTGCTGACTTTAGACGGGTTGTACTGGAGCATACAGGATCACTTGTTATCAGCAGATTTTCTAAGCCGAGCAATTCGGTGAGAAATGGTCATGATGTTACTGCAATGTTTAAAGAAGCGATCGAGAGCAGTAATTTACATCAGCCTATACAGCTGTTTGATAAAGAAACGAATACATCAGCAAGAATT
This sequence comes from Niallia sp. Man26, assembly GCF_022049065.2. Classification (NCBI taxonomy): domain Bacteria; kingdom Bacillati; phylum Bacillota; class Bacilli; order Caryophanales; family Bacillaceae; genus Niallia; species Niallia sp. Man26. The sequence goes on along the minus strand of NZ_CP095744.1, from coordinate 874,903 downwards.
CATCATATTGGACTGCTTGCAATCCTCGATAAATCCAATGATATTGGCAGTTCTTTTATTGATGATGCCAGAGAAGAAATTATTGAAAAACTTCCGTTAAACGGTACAGTTTTTAGTGGATATTTGGAGGAAAAAAACAACTTTTCAACGAGTGTTTATACGTTCTTTAAAGCTGATGCCCTTCCAGAACGCTTAGCTAAAGGTTTAGTAAAGGAATATGAAGATTTTAAAGCAAGACAGCAGGAAGTAAGCTACCAGCAGTCAGTAATCAGCTCAATCGCTGCTGCCAATGATGATGAGGATTTTGATCTTGATTTTGAAGAATTAGGCTTAGCAGAATTTATGAGTAATGAAAAACCGGCTGATAAAAACGATACTGACAGTGATATAGATTTAGATGATATCGATTTAAGCTTGCTAGATGACTAATTTTAAAGGTAAAAGCTATTGAATTCCCCTTTCCTATTGTACATTTAGACTGGGATTTGGGCTTTTCTAAGAAAACTTCAGGTATAAAGCCTGAAGTTTTTTTGTTTTACAGGAATTTAATTAGGTTTATCCTATTAAAACTTCTTGGTAAGGCCCCTTTTCGCTGTTTTTCCACCAATATTGCCCCTAATTTAGTATTAGTAGGTGTATTTTTTGTAATGTAAACGATTCATAAATGAATCCATTTATGTAAATGTATATATTTTTATATAAATGACTACTTAAATACCGTTTTTTCATTCGTGCATATACGTAAAACTTCGCTTAATTGTCTATTAGAAAACTTCATATTTATGTGATTTTAACGATCTTAATATATAAAATCCATCGTAAATGATAGGTAAATCTATAATTTACATAAAAAGCAGAAAACTATATATGTAAAACTACGTAAAAATAATATTATATTTATATAGCTTTATTTGGAAACTATATTGCGTTTACGTAATTATTCTATAAATACCGTATGTATTTACAATAACTTAAATCGTAGATGATTCGTAAGAGTGTATTTTATGTAAATCCAATGTATTTGTTTACGTAAATGATAATAAATCCAAAATTTAATTACGTAACTAGTATGTAAATGTAAAAACATACCATCGTACGGCTAACGTAAATTGACAAAGTGCAAGTCATTTTATAATTCGTAAACATCTCGTAAAAAGTATCTTTATGTAAAAACTAAGTTATATTTACGTAAATTGAATAGTGGTTGATGAGATTGAAGTATCGTTGAATGATTTACTTTACGTACGAATTACGTAAATAATATACGTTGATAACTAAGTTATTTTCGTAAGTGGTTCGTAAAACGAGGGTTTACGACGTTTTTTGATTTGTATAGTTGGTCAATTTCGTAAATATTATGTTTATTTACGAAATGAATTGAGGTGTTTATGTTTTCCAAATCGATAAACAACTTCTCTTCAACGTAAATACAACGTTGCAATTATATAGATTTATAAAGAGAAAATTCGTAAACGAACCGTAAAAATACCGTTTACAAGCTTTGATTTTTTTAGAAACTAAGTGTAAAATCAAATAAAGTGGTTTTTGAGCAACTGGAGGTGAGCAAAGTGGAAGATAAACATCAACGTGAGGAATTAAAGGAATTATTACTAGAAGAATTTCAATTTGACCAAATTTATAATCTAGCATTATCCCATACTTCTGAAGAGGATATTTGGACAGATTCAATCTTATCCATTAATCCAGATACTCATTATGTAGCGATTAAGGCTAGCGAATTTATAGGCAGAGATGATGCCACTATTAGGCATTATTTACGGAGTGAACTTTCTGATATATACATTAAACCGCAAAAGCACGGTAGGTACTATCGCCTGAATTACATAACTATATTTAGGATTCACCTTATTTCATTATTAATGGAAAAGGTAGGGATGACAACAAACCAGCTGTTGGTGGAATTAGGTGCCGAGCCTACATTTGAATCCAATAGAAAGAGTTCAAACGATGCTTTGCTTGAACAAATTTCTAACTTTAAAGAGGCAGTAAATTATTTATATAACAGTAATATGAACTATCAAAACTTGCTGCTTGAAATCCTTTCGATGGATCGTTCCGTAAATCAGCTGAAATATGAAATTACCCAGCTTGAAAGAGAAATGAGTGAAAGTAATCAGGAAATTAAGCAATTAGAATCATCTGCCTATCAGGATTATTTACTAGATCGGCAGAATCATATTATGGTTGCCTCATTAAGGAAAAAACAAAAGACCTCGATATTTTCCTTGTTTAAAAAGGAAAGTGATGATGAGCCCTTAATCACAGATGAAGTAGATAAGCAGCTAAAGGAAAAACGGATGGATGCTATAAAAGACCAAATAGCGCAGCTGAAATCAGATATACAAGCATACAGTGAAAAAAGGGAATCTTTAGTTACGAAGTTGACTGAAGATGAAAAGAAACTGTTAGTTCTTACAGAACAGCAAAAATATATGCTTTCTGACAGCAACAGTGGCAGAATGATAGAGGCTGCTGCCGATCTTGAAACGGTTGAATAATGTTAAATTAGTTACCCAGACATTGTGCTTGGAGAGAGGGATATCTCTCCTGATGCGATGCTGGGTTTTTTTATGTTCTTTTGAAATATATATGGGTGGATATAACTGTATATGACTGCAGTCGAACGTATATTTTAAAAAGGGACATATGTCCTTTCTAACTTACTTGTTTTTCTATTTAATAGAGGAAGAAGGGTGGAAGGATAAGATGAAGGGTATTCTTTTTGCGTTACTTGGCGGTGTTTTTATTACAATTCAGAATATAGCAAATGCCAATATACGGGAGGATATTGGTATTTGGCAAACAGCCAGTTTAACTCAGTTCTCTGGATTTGTGCTGGCTTTAATAATTCTTTATTTTTCTAAAGATATAAATTGGAAAAGTGTTGGAAATGTTCAGCCTATCTATTGGTTTGGGGGAGCATTTGCAGCGATAATCCTGTTTAGTAATATGGAAGCAATAAAGCATATTGGTGTTACATTTACTGTATCATTTGTTCTCATATCCCAGCTTTTGCTAACATTTATAATAGACATAAATGGCTGGTTTGGAATGGAGAAGCGTAAATTAAGAGCTGCTGATTTTATAGGAATTGCGATGATGATAGGTGGAGTATTGTTATTAAAACTGTGACTGGCGGGAGTATGAATGAAGGAATGGAAAGATGATGTAAAGCTATATAATAGACATAAATGGCTGGTTTGGAATGGAGAAGCGTAAATTAAGAGCTGCTGATTTTATAGGAATTGCGATGATGATAGGTGGAGTATTGTTATTAAAACTGTGACTGGCGGGAGTATGAATGAAGGAATGGAAAGATGATGTAAAGCTAAATTCTTTTTTGGAGCAATATGGATTAACAGCCGTTTTTAATGAGCATTTAATAAAGCATGCTCTGTTATGTGAATTTGAGCAAGGGGAAACAATTTGTACACAAGGAGAATCAGCACATTTCCTTTACGTGCTAGTTAGCGGCAAGATTAAAGTATATACAACTTCCTTGGATGGTAAAATACTTATTTTGTCCTTCAAGCAGCCGCTAGAGATTATAGGTGATGTAGAGTTCGTAAATGGAGCAGAACTACTCAATACTGTAGAGGCTGTGTCGGATAGTGTAATGATGGTTGGAATCAGTTTTGAATGGCTTAAAAGATATGGTTATAACGATGCTGAATTTCTTCAGTTTCTGCTCAATATTATATCTCATAAATTTTACAGAAAGTCCACGACGATGAGTTTTAATTTAATGTACCCAGTTGAAGTCAGACTGGCTAGCTATTTACTTTCTGTTTCAACAACGAAAGAACATACAGTAGCTGAAAAACTGGATTGGCTTGATTTAAAGGATTTAGCTAACTTCATCGGCACAAGCTATCGGCATGTGAATCGGGTAATAAAACAATTCTGTTTGGACGGGTTAATAGAGAAAAAGAAAGGTGTTATTACGATTAAAGACAGTGCTGGACTTATGAAGATGGCAAAGGATAATATTTACGAACAATAAGGAGGAATATTATGCTGGGAATGATACTGGCTATTATGGCAGGAGCGCTTGTTGGAGTGCAAAATATTTTTAATAACAAAGTGATGGTGAAAGCTGGCTCATGGACAACTACGACATTAGTTCTTGGAATGGGATTTGCTGCATCGTTCTTCATTGGTTTAGCTGTGGAAGGGAAAAGCCTTTTTGACTTTTCTAATATGGAGCTATGGTATTTATTTAGCGGCTTTATTGGTGTCGGTGTCGTTTATTGTGTAACGAAAGGAGTAAAGCTGCTTGGGCCAACATACGCTATTGCAATAGTGATGTTTGCACAACTCGGTTTTGCTGTATTATCTGATACTTTTGGCTGGTTCGGTACAGAGCCTATTCCATTCACCTTTAAACAGCAGCTAGGGGTATTGATTATTATTGGCGGTATTTTAATGTTTAAGTTAGGCGACAGCAAGAAAGGTAACGTTTCTGGAGTGTTAAAGAAAGCAAGTTAAAAGGGCTTGATAGCCCTTTTTTATTTTGTAAATAAGTTTAAACATTTTTTTGCAATATATTCTTCTTCAAGAAGGCTTCTTCAATTAATGATAATAAATGTGTGGAGGCTTTGCCGTTTAAATTGTTTGTTCTTCGTAATAGCCCGATTACAGGTGCAGCGTCTATCCCATTAATCTCTAATACTTTTGTGCCAGGAAAGGGGAAGGAATGAGCTGTACGGGTAAAAAGAGATATCCCTAGGCCAGCCTGAACATAATGCTTGTGTGCCATACTGCTCGAAATCTCAAGCTTTTTATAATTTGTACCGATTTTCTCTACAATTGTTTGTTCAATTTTTATTCTTATCGGGCAATTATGAGGTGTAAATAGAATGGTCTCCTCCAGTAAATCCTCCACTTCTGCTATTCCCTTTTCAGTAAGCGGATGCGACTCAGAAACTAGCAGAACAATGTCATCATAATATAACGGTTTAAATACATTCTCCATCGAAACTTCCGGTGCTCCGCAAATGGCAAAATCAATCTCGTCTTGATAAAGCATTGTACTTAATGTATTGGCATCAGCAACATGAAGAGAAATTTCTACTTTTGGAAACTTTTCAACAAAATCAACGATAATGGCTGGGAGTTCAAGACTTGCTGTAGGCTCTGAAACACCAATGCGAATTAAACCTGCCAAACCGCCTTCCAAGTCCTGCAATGTTTTATCAAGGCGATCATACTCTCTTAATAAAGCATTGGCGCGTTCATAAAACAGCCGGCCAGCTTCTGTCATTTTTAATGTTTTGCCTCGCTCTAGCAGTTTTTCGCCGACTTCTTCCTCCAGATGTTTAATATGAAGTGTAATTGTTGGCTGCGAATAATTTAATGCTTCTGCCGCCTTTAAAAAGTTTCCATATTTTACAATTGTCGTGAATGTGCGGATTGCACGAATCTCCATGTTAAACACCTCTTTAAGTTATAAATTTAGTAATTCTGAATCCCAACATTAATTTTACTGATTATACTTTCTGAATTATTTGCTTTATTATAATCTATATTATCAACTAATCCAAGTGGTTTAGAGGGAATTTCGAAAGGGGAAGTAAAATGCCGACAATTACAATCGTAGCTGGTGGGAATTCTATTCACTCTCGTTTAACAGGCATATTGAATTATGCAGAGGAATTTTTGAAAAGCAACAGTATTGATGTTGAAATTATTCAAGTTCATCAGCTTCCAAGTGAAGCATTAATCAAGGCCGATTTCAAAAATGAGAAAATTCAAGAGGTAAATCAATTAATTGAAAAGAGTGATGGTGTGATCTTTCTAACCCCAGTGTATAAGGCAGCGTACTCTGGTATTTTGAAAACATATATTGACCTTATGCCACAGAAGGCTTTAAAAGACAAGGCAGTGCTCCCACTAGCTTTAGGAGGTACATACGGTCATCTATTAGTGATCGATTATGTGCTTAAACCGGTGCTGATCAACTTAGGAACAACAAATATAAATGGCGGTGTCTATATACAGGATACACAAGTGACAAAGCAGGATGATAATACTTTTACGCTGGCAGATGAAACAATATCAAGATTAAATGAATCATTATCCCAATTTGTTAAATCAATCGTGAGGTGAAAAATATGGCATTTAAATTAAGCATTCTTGATCAGAGTCCTGTTGGTGAAGGAGAAACAGCAGAACAGGGGCTCCAAAATACGGTGAGGTTAGCACAGGCAGCTGATCAGTTGGGCTATCATCGTTTTTGGGTTTCAGAGCATCATAATAACGGTCAATTAGCTGGGTCTGCACCAGAAAGCTTAATCGGCTTTCTGCTGGCAACTACTAAAAATATTAGAGTCGGTTCTGGGGGCATAATGCTACAGCATTACAGCCCATATAAAGTTGCCGAAGTGTTTCATGTGCTCTCATCGCTCGCTCCAGGAAGAGTCGATCTTGGTGTGGGCAAAGCACCAGGTGGCTTAAACTTATCTACAAAAGCACTGCAGGAAGACAAAGTAGAAGCCCAAAAGTCTTTTGAAGAAAAACTGGCTGATTTAAAGCAATATATTTACCATAAGGAGCGTGACTTAGATTTAGTGGCTGCTCCTACTCCAAGGGTGAGACCAGATCTTATACTTCTTGGAGGAAGTGCAGAAAGTGCAGAACTGGCTGCAAAACTTGGAATATCCTTTGTGTTTGCTTACTTTATAAATGGAGAGCAAAATGTTCTAAAAGAAGCAAGAGAACGGTTTAAGCAGTTTTCACCGGCTGGTGGAGGGCAATTTATAGTGGCATTGACAGTAGCTGTTGCTGAAACTGATGAAAAAGCTGATTCCTTTATTAAGCAAAGAGAGTCTGTCAAGGTAATACTGGCAGATGGGAAGAAGTTAAATGTAGGTTCTTTGGAGCAGGCGGAAAAGGTAATCAGCCAGTATGAAGAAACAGATTATCAGCTTATTGTTCAAAAAGCGGGTTATGTTGCAGGTTCGAAGGAAAGTGTCAGGGATGCTCTTAGCAGTCTGGCTAAAGAGCATGAAATCGATGAAATCATTTCCTTATCACCAATTGTGGACATTAATGACAGGTTAAGTTCTTATAAGCTATTAAGTGAGGCATTTGCAGAAGAGAGTATTCACATAGAAAAAGAAAATGAAGGAGTGGGAATATAATGAGTCAAAATAAAAAAGTGGTAGTGTGGAGCAAAGTTGGATGTAGTTATTGTGAACAAGTCAAATCTTACTTATCAGATAATAATTTTGAGTATTCAACAATTGATGTGACAGAAAATGATTCTTTAAGAGATGTGCTTGAAGTTAAATATGGTATTCGCTATGTACCGGTAGTAGAGGTAAGTGACGGGGATTCTGCAGAATATAAAGCCGTTTTTAAAGTTGACCTGGAAGCATTAAAAGAAGCATTAGCTTAATTTTTTAATTTAAAGTTGACTATTTTCATTGGAATAATAAAAATTTGTGGAAGGTGGCTAAAACATGGTGAAGAAAATAAAGTTTGGTGCAATGATTCATGGAATTGGCGGGACAACAGATGGATGGCGTCACCCATCTGTTCCTGCAGATGCAAGTGTTAGTTTACCGTTCTATAAAGAACGAGCAAGGCTTGCAGAAAAAGCAAATTTCAGCTTCATTTTTGTGGCTGACGGACTGTCTATCAATGAAAAGTCACTGCCTCATTTCTTAAACAGGTTTGAGCCGATTACTTTACTGACTGCAATAGCAGGTGCTACAGAAAGGATAGGGATTGTCGGGACACTTTCCACTTCCTATAGCCAGCCTTTTAATGTCGCCAGACAGTTTCTATCATTAGACCATATAAGTGCAGGAAGAGCAGGCTGGAATGTTGTAACATCTCCATCAGCTGGAGCAGCTCAAAATTTCAATGAGACAGAGCTTCCTTCCCATGAGGAGCGCTATAAAAAAGCATCTGAACATCTCACTGTAGTTAAAGGACTATGGGATTCTTGGGAAGACGGTGCATTTGTCAGAAATAAGGACACTGGAGAATTTTTTGATAAAGAAAAAATGCATGCGTTAAATCATGAGGGAGAGTTCTTTTCCGTTAAAGGACCTTTGAATTTGGAAAGATCACCGCAAGGATATCCTGTTATATTTCAGGCTGGATCATCTGAAAGGGGCAAAAAATTTGCGGCGGAGTCAGCAGATGCGATTTTTACAGGTCACGAAACGTTAGAAGAAGCTATTGCGTTTTATCATGATGTAAAAACGAAGGCTGCTGAAAATGGTCGCAGTCATGATGATATTTTAATATTCCCTGGAATCAGTCCTATTGTAGCTGACACAGTAGAGGAAGCAAATAAGATATATGAGGATTTTATCAGCTTAGTGCCGATTGATAATGCGATTACGTATCTTGGAAGGTTTTTTGACCAATTTGACTTCAGTGTTTTTCCGCTGGATGAACCATTTCCGGATATAGGGGATATAGGCAAGGAAGCTTTTCAGAGCACAACAGACAAAATAAAAAGAATGGCAAAGGAAAATAAGCTGACACTACGCCAAGTGGCTCAGCAGGTTGCCGTTCCAAGAAGCACCTTTATCGGCACTCCTGAAATTGTGGCAGATAAGATTCAGAGCTGGTTTGAAAGCGGCGGTGCAGACGGCTTTATCATCAACTCTGACATTCCAAGCCAATTTAAAGTGTTTGTAGAAAAAGTTGTGCCAATTCTTCAAGCAAGAGGCATTTATGAGGAAGAATATTCAGGCAGCACATTAAGAGACCATTTAGGCCTAAAAAAGCCGATTAATCAGCACAGTCTAAAAAACAATAAAGCTTTAGAAGTATAAAACAGGTAGCGTTTATGGGGAAATTTATCGTTAACAGAATGATTGCTGCTGTTTTTGTCTTGTTAGGATCTTTGTTTTTAGTGTTTATCATTAATTATTCCCTCCCAGGAGATGCAGTCGATCAAATGCTTGAGGGGACAGGTGCCACTCCTGAGATGGCAGCTAATTTACGGAAAGAGCTAGGTCTGGATTTACCTTTCCACACTCAGTTTTTTGAATATTTAAATAATATTTTGCGAGGAGATTTCGGGAACTCCATTGTTAATCATTCACCCGTGTTATCCAAAATTATTACACAGTTTCCCGCTACCATTGCTTTAACTGTTGTTAGTGCGATTCTATCTATCGTGTTCGGCATTACTTTAGGTGTTTTTTCAGCAATCCACCATAACACCGTGATTGATTATGTTGCAAGGTTAATCGGACTTTTTGGCATTTCTATGCCAACCTTCTGGTCAGGCATCTTACTAATTCTCATATTCTCCGTGACCTTAGGCTGGTTTCCTTCCATAGGATCTGACGGTTGGATTACATTAGTACTTCCTTCTATCGCACTTGGACTTGTAGGTTCTGGTGCAATCGTCCGTATGGTAAGGAACAGTATGCTTGAGGTGATGACTGAGCAATACATCCTGACATTAAGGTCGAAGGGGTTATCAGAAAAGGTGGTTATGTATAAACACGCTTTAAGGAATGCTCTAATTCCATCGATTACAATTATAGGAATGATGATCGGTGATATGCTGGGCGGGGCGGTAGTGATTGAAACGGTATTTTCCCGTCAAGGCATCGGAAGGCTTGTGGCAGATGCCATTACGGCAAAGGATTTGCCAGTTGTCCAAGGGGTAGTGTTTTTTTCTGCGATTGTTTATATATTAATAAATTTTATTGTGGACATCTTATATTCAGTTATTGATCCTCGTGTCCGAAAATCATTTTAGGAGGTGTGACTCACTTGAAAGAAACGGTATTAGCTGGGCAAATCAAAAAAACGACTGTAGTTAAAAAGAAAAAACGAATTTTCCACCCCGAGCATGTTTTTATCTATGTGGCCGGAAGTATTATTTTTTTCTTATTGGTTTGTGCAGTATTTCCACAGTGGGTAGCACCTTATGCCCCCACAAAAATGTTTACAGATGCAATTATGCAAGCACCTTCGGCCACTCATATTCTCGGTACAGACTACTTTGGCCGGGATGTTTTCAGCTTGATTGTCTTTGGAAGCAGGACATCTCTCATTATCGGTATTTTGTCCGTTATTGTGGCAGCTACTATCGGAATGCTCATCGGGTCTGTAGCTGGATATGCTGGAGGGATGATCGACCTTATTTTCATGAGAATTATTGATATTTTAATGACAATTCCAGGAATGCTGCTGTCTCTTGCCTTTGCCGCAGCATTGGGACCGAGTTTGATGAATATTATTCTCGCCATATCGATCTCGGCAGTGCCTGGCTATGCAAGATTGATGCGGGGACAAATTCTCACATTAAAAAGGAGGAATTTTGTCATTGCTTCAAAATCAATCGGGGTAAGCGATCTTGTCATTTTTTTTCGCCACATTTTGCCTAATGCTTACTCCCCGCTGTTAGTTATGGCGACTAATGGGCTAGGGTCCTCCATTCTTTTGGGAGCAGGGCTAAGCTTTTTAGGATTAGGAATCGTCCAAGAGGTTCCCGACTGGGGAACACTGCTGTCACAAGGCAGAGGCTACTTAGCAGCCGCTTGGTGGATTGCTACATTTCCTGGTATTGCAATCACTTCTTTTGTATTGTCAGCAAATATTATTGGTGACAGTCTCCGTGATTTCCTTGATCCAAAGAAACAGCAGAAAGGAGAAAACGCCTGATGCTCGATATAAATAAGATAAATATAGAATTTAAAACAAAAACAGGGCTTCTTACTGCTGTGTCTGAATTGAACCTGTCTATTAAGGCTGGTGAGTCTGTCTGTTTAGTCGGTGAATCAGGAAGCGGAAAAACAATAACATCAAAGGCCATTATGAGATTGATTGAGTATGAGAATGGCATCATCTCACAAGGAGATATAACCTTTCAAGGTACCAACCTTACTACCAGTGATGAAAAGATGCTCACGTCTATTAGAGGGAAAAAAATCGCGATGATTTTTCAAGAACCTTTGTCTGCTTTTGATCCAGTTTTCACAATTGGCCATCAGATAACGGAAATGATCAGAAAGCATCAAAAAACTTCACAGAAGGCAGCTTGGGAAAAAGGAATAGAACTGCTGAAAAAAGTGGGAATATCAGAGCCAGAGTATCGAATGAAGCAGTATCCAAATGAGTTCTCAGGCGGTATGTTGCAGCGGGCTATGATTGCAATGGCGATATCTTGTGAGCCTGATTTGCTTATAGCGGATGAGCCTACTACAGCATTGGATGTCACTATCCAACAGCAAATTATCGAGTTATTAAAATCATTAAAAGATGAATTTAATATGGGGTTACTGCTGATCACTCATGATTTAGGGATTGCTGCCGAGCTCGCAGACAGAATTGTTGTGATGTATGCAGGAGAAATAGTCGAGAATGCAACTGTTTCGCAGCTATTTCAAACACCGCATCATCCTTATACTAGAGGGCTGCTGAAATCTATGCCGAGCATATCAGCAAGTATTGGCAAGCTGTATTCCATTGAAGGTAGCATACCGAGTTTAAATGACCTGCCAGAAGGCTGCCTTTTTCATCCCCGCTGTCCATTTGCGACGGAAAAATGTAAAAGAGTAAGACCGAATCTTGAAATAGTAAATGACCGTTACTCTGCTTGTTTCTATGCAGAGGAGTTAGTGACAAAATCTGAATGGAGCTTAAGTGATCAACTACAAGAGGAAAAGCTCGCAGAAGACATCGTTATGGAAAAGGCTAACGATAACCCGGAAATCTTGTTGGATATTAAGCAAATCAGCAAGCACTATCCGCTTGGAAGTGGTTTGAAATTTACAAAAAAACAAGTCAAGGCAGTAGATGATGTGTCATTCTCCATTAAAAAAGGCGAGACTTTTGGACTTGTTGGAGAATCTGGAAGCGGGAAATCGACGTTAGGAAGGGCCATTTTGCAGCTGGAAAAACTGTCTGGCGGGGAAGTGCTCTATAATGGTAATCCATTATCAGGACTTAACAGCCGAAAAATGGGCAAATATCGGAAAGAAATGCAGATGATTTTCCAAGACCCCAATAGTTCTGTCAATTCTCGTCTAAAAATAGGAGAGATTATTGCAGAGCCATTAAAGTGGCATTTAAAGCTTTCCAAGGAGGAAATACAAGAAACAGTAGAAGAGCTGCTGGAAAAGGTCGGATTAAAGCGCGAATGGACTGCAAGATATCCTCATGAGTTTTCAGGCGGACAGAGGCAAAGAATTGGAATTGCTAGAGCGATTGCCTTAAATCCATCCTTTATTCTCGCAGATGAAGCACTTTCTGCTTTAGATGTTTCCGTACAGGCTCAAATTATTAATTTACTCCAAGATCTTCAGAAGAAAATGGGCTTGACGTATTTGTTTATTGGCCATGATTTAGGTGTTGTCCAGCATATTTCTGACAGAATTGGTGTTATGTATTTAGGAAAGCTTGTGGAGATTGCACCAAGTAAGGAGATTTTCGAAAAGCCAGCCCACCCTTATACAAGGACATTGATTGACTCTATTCCAAATAGGAAGGGCAAGAAAAAGCTTGAAGCAAAAGGAGAGATTCCCTCGCCGGCAAATCCGCCGTCAGGATGCCGGTTCCGTACGAGATGTCCGTTTGCGAATAGGAAATGTGCCATGGAAGAGCCGGTGTTAACGGAAATACAGAAAGATAGATTTACAGCATGCCATTATCCTTTAGCGTTTATTTAAAGTAGATAAAAAGAGATTAGGGGGAGACAAAGATGTTGCAATTAATTGGATTGCGAAAGCCTTTCCTATTTTATATAATGGCAGTTTTGCTGGTGCTGACTGCTTGCGGTAATGCTGACGAAAATACTTCTGCAAGTGAAGATGCAGAGCCCAAAGAAGGAGGCGAACTGGTTTATGGCCTGGCAACAGCGCCGGACAGTCTTGACCCTCATACGAGCGGGATGGCTGTATCCACGAGGGTGAATAACAGCATATATGAAAAGCTCGTTTATCAAACAGAAAATAATGAGATAAAACCGTGGCTTGCAACTAGCTGGGAGGTATCGGACGACCAAAAGTCTTTTACATTCAAATTAAGAGACGATGTTACCTTTCATGATGGCAGCAAATTCAATGCAGAAGTAGTTAAGTATAACTTTGACCGCATCGTAAATCCTGAAACGAAAGCTGCTAGTGCATATGCTTTGATTGAGAATTATGAGTCTTCCGAAGTGATAGACGAATATACCATAACCATTCATTTCTCAGAGCCTGCTGCAACCTTCTTAAGTAATTTAAGTCAGCCTAAATTGGCAATTGTTTCAAAAGAAGCTGCTGAAAAATATGGCTTGTCTCTAGCAACAAATCCAGTCGGCTCTGGGCCATTTAAGTTTGTGAATCTTGATGAGAACAATGAAATTGTCTTGGAAAGATTCGATGATTATAATCGGAAAGCTCCCTATGCTGACCATGAAGGAAAAGCTTATTTAAATAAGCTTACGTACAAAATTATTCCTGAAGAGGCAACGAGAATAGGCAGTGTCCAAAGCAATCAATTAAATGCGGTTGAAACAGTGCCGCCACAAGATCTTAAGTCAATTAAAGCAAATGGAAACTTGCAAATTTATGAAACACAAACAGCAGGGATGCCATATGGTCTGTTTGTAAATCCGGAAAATGAGCCATGGAATGAATTAGAAGCACGATTAGCACTGAAGGAAACGATAGACGTAGATAATATTGTTAACACGCTTTATCTAGGAACATATAAGCGCGCATGGTCTGTCATAACACCAACAATTCTTGGATATGACAAGGCCCTCGAAAATACAGCGAAAATTGATATAGAGAAAGCTAATAAACGATTAGAAAGCCTTGGCTGGACGAAGAATAGTGGAGGGATAAGAGAAAAGAACGGTAATCAACTGGTGCTTCGTTTAATAGACAGCAATGTTAACAGAGAGAAGCGCCACGATATTGCTACAATCATTCAGCAGCAATTAAAGGAAATAGGGGTAAAGCTTGAGTTTACTACATCAGCAGACTATTATAATATCACTAAAAATGGCAAGGATTATGATGTAATTGGCAACAGCAGGGTAGCTGGTGATCCTGATGTGCTCCGGCTATTCTTCCATTCTGATAATCTGCCTGAAAATGGCGGTTCAAGCCTCGCTCGACTTCATGACAGTGAAATTGATCAATGGCTGGAGAGTGGTGAGTTGGAGACAGATGCAGCTAAAAGGGTCGACTTATACAAAAAGGTGCAGCAAAAATTGATTGGGCAAGGATACTTTATTCCTATTTATGTCTTCCCATATACTGTAGCAACATCTAATGAAGTTAAAGGTTTAACCTTTGATTCACAAGGCTATCCGCAGTTCAACGATGTTTTCATTAATAAGTAATAAAGAGAAAATTATAAAGATGAGGGATCGCCATGAAATTCATTTTATTTTCACTTATCAGCAATCACGTGAATCCTGTGAGCGGTGAAACATTTACCGATTATCAGAAACTGGAAAATGTTATAAATCAAGCTGTTCTGGCAGAAGAGCAAGGATTTGATGGTTTTGGAGTGGGGGAAAGGCATGGTCCGCCATTCCTTTCCTCCTCTCCAGCAGTTGTACTGTCGACGATTGCGGCAAAAACTACAAAAATACGGTTATTGACTACTGTAACGGTTTTAAGTGTGTTGGACCCTGTCCGGGTTGCAGAGGATTTCGCTACATTGGATCAATTATCAAAAGGACGGCTTGATTTAATTATTGGAAAAGGCAATGACCCGCGGCATTATCCTTTGTTTGGAATAACAGAGGAAGAACAGTGGGAATCACTGTCAGAAAGGTATGATTTATTAAAAAGACTATGGGCGGAGGAGTCTGTTACATGGAACGGAAAGTACCGTGCGCCTTTAGAAAATGTCACAATTGAGCCAAGGCCATACCAAAAGCGAATTCCCATCTGGCATGGAAGTGCATCCAGCACGGCTTCTACTGAATTAGCAGCGAAAAATGGTGATCCTATTTTCTCATCTAATGTTTTTCATCCACTGAAAAAATATAAGCAGCTGATTGATCATTATAAGGAAAGACTGGAGTTCTACGGGCATGATTCTAATAAGGCAGTAATCGGATCTGGAGCAGGCAGCTTATATATTGCCAACACGAAGGAGAAGGCTATAAAGAAATATCGTCCTTATTATGATGCTTTTATGAATACAGATGCTTCCAAGCACAATAATTCACCTTTTAATGATTTAGAGGATTATATTGAAAATGGTCCGTCTTTAGTCGGATCAGCAGAATCTATCATTGAAAAGATTTTACTTTACCACAAAGCTTTCGGTCATCAAGTGCAGGGGTTAAGTGTGGATGGACTTAGCGAAACAGAACAAAAAGAACAAATTCAACGATTTTCTGAAGAAATTCTGCCTGTTTTGCGCAAGGAAATTCCCGATTTTATTTGGAATCAGCCGAAAAAAACAGCTTCTAACTACCTTTAAACCTAGTATTCTTATGGGATTATATTAATTATTAGTTTTATTGAATTGATGCTTTACTAATACTAATTAGTCAAAGAGTGAAAAAAATATTATAGTATACATATCCAATCAGATTACATGGATATAAAAGCAAGTAAGGAAGGAGCGGAGAGCTTAGGTAGGTAAATGCAACTTGACTTTCAATAACTAGAAAAAAGTATCAACATCTTTATTGAAAAAATATACAGAATGGAGAATTTGTATGAGTGAAGATATCTTTCGAATTGCAACAAAAGAAGATGCCCCAGCATTTCTAGAATTATTGTCCAGTGCATTCAAGTCGGTTGGAGAATTAGGCATCAACTGGCCTTCCACAAGAGCCACGCTTGAAATGGTTACGGAAAATATCGTTAATTCCACAGCTGTCGTCATGGAACGGGACGGCAGACTTATCTCAACAATTACAATCCGCTTTCCTTGGGAAAGTAAAACTCCTGTATCAGGCTACCCGTTTGTTTGGTGGTTTGCGACAGCACCCGATTTAAGCGGACAAGGAATAGGCAATAAATTATTGGACTATGTAGAAAACACTCTGCTGCGTGACACATTTAAGGCTCCTGCCTTTACCCTTGGTACATCCGGCAAAAAGCATCCTTGGCTATTGGAAATGTACAAACGGAAAGGCTACAAGGAATATTTCCAGCATGAAAACGATGGAGACATCGGAGTACTGATGTATAAAGTGTTAATACCAGAACGCTTTGATAAGAGTATTCTCGGAACTCCGCCGTTTGTGGACGCTAAAGCTGAAAAGACTTCTGTATAACAAGAAAGGAGGCAACCTATGGGAGAGTTTTTTAAATGGGAATACGTAGTTTCCCTCTTCCCTAAAGTGTTAAGTGCTCTTCCGACAACCTTATTGATTGTATTGATTGCCACACTGATTGGAGCTGCTGTAGGCTTACTAATTGCGTATCTGCGTATAGAAAAGGTGCCTGTACTCAATCAACTTTGTATCCTATATATTTCCTTCGTAAGAGGAACACCGATATTAGTGCAAATGTTTATCGTTTTCTATGGTCTACCAAGCTTGCTTGGGGCCATGGGAATTGATCTTTCTCAATGGGATAAAATCTATTTTATTTATATAACTTACGGATTAAATACGGCAGCATTCTTTTCTGAAATTTTCCGTTCTGCCATATTGAGTGTGCCTGCATCACAATATGAAGCAGCTGCCTCGATTGGATTGACGAAAGGACAGACATATCGAAGAGTGCTTATACCGCAGGCGAGCAAGATTGCGATGCCAAGTCTCGGTGCCTCCATCATTAATCTTTTGCAGGACACTTCTCTTGCCTTTTCTTTAGGGATATTAGATGTAATGGGCAAGGTGCAGACTTTAGGAGCTTTATACTACCGAGTTATGGAAGGTTATTTCATTGCTGCCGTTATTTTTGTCGTATTGAGCATTGGATTAGAGCAATTATTTGGTGTTCTCGAGAAGAAATATCGTTACCCGAAACGAAGCAAAAAAAGCATCAGAACACCTATTTTGACTAATGGCAAAAAGCTGCTTTTGATGCCGAATGGAAAAAACAAAGTGAATTAAATATTAAGGGAAAGTGGGAAAAGTCATGAGAATACTGCCGAAATTTAAATCGTGGAAGGTTATTGGTATTACAGCTGCATTAGGATTGGTGCTGGCAGGGTGCGGAAATGGAGATAATGCAGAAAGTGCCAGCGCAGACAACAATGATTCTGATGCGAAAGAGATAATCGTCGGAACTGGCAATGCGTATCAGCCATTTGTTTATTTGGATGAGAACGGGAAGCTGACAGGATATGAAAAAGCAGTGCTCGATGCAGTCGATGAAAAACTTACGCAGTATAAATTTAAATACGAGTCATTTGAATTTAAAAATATTCTGCCTGCACTTGATGCAAATAAAGTAGATTTGGCAGCACATCAGTACGAAGTGAATGAGGAAAGACAAGCAAAATACTTATATGGAAAAGTAGGTTACACGGATTACACAAGCTATATCGTAGTAGATGCTAATTCAGGTAGCAATTTTAATACATTAGATGATTTGGCAGGTAAGAAAGTTTATACATCAACAGGAAGCAACCACGCGTATATTTTGGAGCAGTACAATGAAGAGCATGACAACAAAATAGATATAGTATATGGCAGCGGTGCTAATGAGGTGCTTGTAAAGGATCTACAAACTGGAACAATTGACGCAACATTGCTGACTAAGTTTGATGTAAACAAATTAAATGAGCAATTTAAAGCCGATTTAAAAACATCAGGTGAGCCTGCCTATGTTTCCAAAACATATTATCTATACAGCAAGGATGATACAAAGCTGCAAGAAGATATAGATGGAGCTCTGCAAGAGTTAATTGATGAAGGCAAACTTTCTGAGATTTCACAAGAAGTTTTAGGAGGAGATTTTACTAAGTAAGAAAGGAGGGAAATGATATGGATTTTGATTTCCCATTTATGTTTAAGGCTTTGGCTGCGGCACTGCAATATTTGCCAACAACCTTGCTGCTAGGATTTTTGCCTTTGATATTAGGTTCAGTGTTTGGTCTTGTCATTGCGCTTGTACGATTTTATGAAATCTCGGTCCTTTCCACTTTCTTTAAGTGGTTTGTGACCATCTTTAAAGCGATTCCTGTCATTCTTATTTTATTAGTTACTTATATTATCAGTTCCGATATGTTGGATCAGCTGGCAAAGTCTTGGTCATGGGATATCAGCTTCAAAAATATTGACAGAAAATGGGTAGCAATTTTTGCTTTAACATTATACGCCACTAGCGGTTTGTCTGAAATCTTTAGAGGATCACTGTCTGCCATCCCAAAAGGACAGTTTGATGCTGCATATTCAATAGGACTATCTGGGACACAAGTAATTAGGAGAGTAGTAATTCCGCAAGTATTTCCGATTGCCTTTCCTATGATAAACAGTACGCTAATTTCCTTGATCAAGGCATCCTCTTTAGTATCGATGGTTTCAGTTGTTGATATATTGAATGGTGCGCTAATTGAGGCAAACGTCAATTATCGCTTCCTAGAAGCTTATGTGGCTGCATCCTTAATTTACTGGCCCGTTTGTGCCGCACTAGAGGGAATATCATCCGGCTATGAACGTTATTTCAGCCGCAGCAAAAGGAGAGGCTTCGCATGATAGAAATTAAAAAAATCTCCAAAAAGTTCGGGAAAAATGAAATTCTTAAAGGAATTGATCTGCAAATAAAAAAGGGTGAGGTTGTCGTCATACTAGGCCCGAGTGGTTCAGGTAAAACAACTTTCTTGAGATGCCTGAATTTTCTGGAAAGGGCAGATTCCGGCGAGCTGACAATAAGTGATAAAAGGGTCCATTTCAAGAAGGCAAGTTCTAAAGATATATTGGAGCTCAGACGAAAGACAGCGATGGTCTTTCAGCAATATGACTTATTCCTCCATAAAACAGCGATAGAAAACATTATGGAAGGACTAGTGATAGCTAGGAAAGTGTCAAAGGATAAAGCGTATCAAACTGGATTAGAACTGCTGGAAAAGGTCGGCTTAAAGGATAAGGAGGATTTTTATCCCCACCAGCTGTCAGGCGGTCAGCAGCAGCGTGTCGGTATTGCGAGGGCACTTGCTTTGAATCCAGAGGTCATTCTATTCGATGAACCTACCTCCGCCCTTGATCCAGAATTAGTCGGAGAAACACTAGATGTCATAAAAAAGGTTGCCGAAAGTGGTGTCACAATGGTTATTGTCACACATGAAATGAGCTTTGCATATGACATTGCCGACAGAATCGTTTTTATGGAAGATGGTGTCATTGTTGAGCAAGGCACCCCAAAGGAAGTTTTTGAACAAACAAAGGAAGAACGAACAAAACAATTCCTTGCTAGGTTTTCCTATGAAAGATAACAGTAAACATCCCAATTGTGTAAGCAGCTAATCAATTGGGATGTTTTTTATTTATTGCTATCGAACAATAAGTACTAATAAGTAGGATATAAAGTTATTAAAACCATGCGCAATGATGGAAGTTTCTAAACGATTTGTCTTTATATAGACTAAGCCTAAGAAAAATCCTAACCCGCTGTACAATATCATCCCAGGCAAAGAGAAACCGGCAAGCATATGCATACCGCCAAATAATATGGAGCTAAACAATAATCCTAAATATTTATGCTTGGTGAAAATATGTCCAATGATAACTTTGCGGAAGAAAAATTCCTCAATAATTGGCGCAAGTATCGTTACTTGAATAACAGTAATGAAGCTTGTACGAATCATTTGCTCTACCGCTTGCTGGTTTTGCGGAGCTTCCTCCATATTCAGACCGAACAACAAAGAGATAATGACAACTACAATCGCAGTTGCTATTTTTCCTCCGAAAAAAACATAAACAGCATATAACAGATCTTTACCTTTTACAATTGGTTTTTTCCACTGGAATAATGACGTTTTTACATAGAGAAAAACGATAAATCCTAATATGAAAAATAGAATGAGAAGGTTAAGAACAACGCTCAGCATTGGACTGCTGATTTGATAATCCCCAAAAGCTACCTCCTTCGTTGTTCCTACTCCAACTAAGTAAAAAAGTAATTTAATCCCTATCGGAAAAATTGTCATCATCAATAAGTATGTAATAAAAATCCATATGTATTTATTTTTGATGAGTGTTTTCAAAAGCATGTCTCCTTAAAACAATAATAAAACAATTATACTAGATTTATTTTCCAGTTCATAGCAAAAGGGTGGTTATTGGTGAATGTAATCAAGCTAATGTAAGAAATGTTAAGGTTAAAGGAAAATACCTGAGGCTTTTTTGTATTTATTCTTAAATAAGGATTATTTTAATAAAAACGGGGTAATAGTTTCATAGGATAAAATTGGACAATATTGTCCAAATAGTAATGAGAAAGGGATGAAGAAGGTTGAGAAACGAACAGTCAAAGAATGAAAATAAACGAGAAAACGAAGATACATTAACGAATAGACAGGGACATCCTGTAACGAATAACCAGAATATTCGGACTGTCGGCAACAGAGGTCCCGCAACGTTAGAGAATTATAATTTCATTGAAAAAATTAGTCATTTTGACAGGGAGCGTGTTCCAGAGCGTGTTGTACATGCCCGTGGTGCAGGTGCTCACGGTTATTTCGAGGCATATGGCACAGCTGGGGATGAACATATCTCCAAATATACACGTGCTAAGCTTTTCCAAGAAAAAGGCAAGCGTACTCCTGTCTTTGTTCGTTTTTCATCTGTCATACATGGAGGGCATTCACCGGAAACGCTTCGTGATCCAAGAGGGTTTGCTGTGAAATTCTATACAGAAGACGGAAACTGGGATCTTGTCGGAAATAACTTGAAGATATTCTTTATTCGTGATGCAATGAAGTTTCCTGATATGATACATGCCTTTAAGCCAGACCCAGTCACGAATATTCAAAGTCCAGAGCGGTTCTTCGATTTTTGTGCAAGCTCACCGGAAACATTCCATATGGTGACTTTCGTTTATTCTCCTTGGGGAATCCCCGCAAACTACCGCATGATGCAGGGATCAGGTGTCAATACATATAAATGGGTGAACGGCGAAGGAGAATCGGTTCTGGTGAAATACCATTGGGAACCAAAGCAAGGAATTAAGAATCTTACTCAAAAGGAAGCCAATGAAATTCAGGCTACTAATTTCAATCATGCCACTCAAGACTTATACAATGCCATCGAACAAGGGGATTACCCAGAGTGGGAGCTGTTTGTTCAATTTATGAGCGATGAAGAACATCCTGAGCTAGACTTTGACCCGCTTGATGATACGAAGCTGTGGCCGAAAGATGAGTTCCCTTGGATTCCAGTAGGTAAGATGGTTCTTAACAAAAATCCAGAAGACTATTTTGCAGAAGTAGAGCAGGCAGCATTTGGTACAGGTGTCCTTGTGGACGGCTTAGAGTTCTCAGATGATAAAATGCTTCAAGGACGAACATTCTCTTATTCTGATACACAGCGCCACCGTGTAGGAGCAAATTATCTTCAGCTCCCAATCAATGCACCGAAGAAGAGAGTTGCTACTAATCAAAGCGGCGGTCAAATGCAGTATCATGTGGACCGAAAGGACAAGCATATTAACTATGAACCTTCTATTCTCGGTGGCTTGAAGGAAGCAGAGCCTTCTGGCAAGGATTATAGTCCAAGAGTTGAGGGTAATCTTGTCCGCGAATCTATTGACCGAAACGACAATACAAAACAAGCAGGTCAAACATACAGGGAATTTGAACAATGGGAAAAGGATGAATTAATCTCCAATCTTGTCGGAGACTTGTCTCAATGTGATCAAAGAATTCAAGATGCAATGATTGCACTTGCTGAAGAGGCAGACGAAGAATACGGGCACCGTTTGCGAGAAGGATTGGCTAATGCTGCAAGCGATAAGCCTAGCAGTCATCCATTAGGAAACAAGGAAAGTGATAAAGCACCAGAGCAAGCGGTTGATAAGGGGCATGATGCAGATCCTTATTAATTGATATACACGTAAAGAACACCCTTTAGGTAGAGAGCAGCATAAACTCTCATTAACGAGAGATGCTGCATTTCTCCCTAAAGGGTTTTTTATTTGTGATTAACCATGATAACGTGCAACAGTTTTAAAACGGATTATTTTAAAAGGAGTTATTAAAAGTAGTGATATAAATGGACAAAAGTGTTTAAACGAGTTAGAATGTGCCATGGAAAAAACATTATAAACCAAATGAGTTTGCAAGTATACTTAACATTACAGTAAGAACATTACAAAGATGGAGAAGGTATGTTAAAAGCCACCGAACGACTAGTAATAGAAGATATTATACTACTAAAATACACAGGAAACTTATCTTTTTCGGAAAATAAGAAGGAAGGAAAAGTTGTTGCATATGCAAGAGTAGCCAATTCCAGGCAGAAGAAAGATGTTTTAAATAACCAAGTGTAATTTTTAAAACAATATGTTAATACCAAGGTATAATTGTGGATCAAATTATTGAGGATACTGGTAGTGGATTAAACTACAACCGAGAAAAATGGAATAAACTACTGGACGATATACAGGAAGGAAATATCTCTGAAGTATACATAACCCACAAAGATAGATTTATTCGTTTTGGTTATGATTGGTTTGAGAGATTTATAATTAAGTTTGGTGTTATATTAATCGTTGTTAAGAATGAAAAATTCTCTCCTCATGAAGAAATGATACAAGATTTAATTTCTATTATTCATGTTTTTTCTTGCAGAATCTATGGGCGAAGAAAATACAAAAAAAGATAATTGAAGATAAGGATTTAAAAGGATGAAAGCTTATAAAACAGAGATATACTTGAATGCCAAACAGATATATAAAGTAACAAACACTATCGGTGTTTGTCGTTTTCTTTACAATGCTTTTATTTCCTATAATAAAGAGCTTTATGCAAAAGAAGCCAGGTTTTTTGGTGGTATGGAATTTGATAAATATGTGAATAATGAACTCTCTATTGAGAAACCTTGGATTAAGGATGTATCTTCGAAAGCTAGAAAGAAATCGATTATGAACGCAGACACTGCTTTTAGAAAGTTTTTCAAAGGAGAAAGTAAATTTCCCCGTTTTAAAAAGAAAAACCGCCAAGATGTGAAAGTCTATTTTCCTAAAAACAATAAAACCGATTTAGAGGTAGAACGTCATCGAATTAAGGTGCCAACCCTTGGGTGGGTTAGTTTGAAAGAAAAAGGTTATATTCCTACCAATAGTCTAGTCACGAGTTGTACTGTTGAAGAAACAGCAGGCAGATTCTTTATTTCTGTTTTAGTTAAGGAAGAGGTAGAGCTAGTGCATGAAGTCTTGAATGAGGAAGGGTTAGGAATAGATTTAGGGTTAAAGGATTTTGCTATTTTAAGCGATAAAAGAATCTTTAAAAACATTAACAAATCCATACGAATTAAAAAGCTAGAAAGAAAGCTAAAGAGAGAACAACGTTCTCTTTCCAGAAAATATGAACACTATAAGAAACTAACAAAAACAGATGGTGAAGCAAAAGCTAATCAAAGAAAAAATTTAAATAAAAATATTCAAAGAATACAAAAATTACATCTACGCTTAACAAACATTCGAAATGCATATCAAGCCTATGTTATACGTGAAGTGATGAAAACCAAGCCACTTTTCATAACATTAGAGAATTTAAATATAAAGAGTATGATGAAAAATAAACACTTGTCTCGAATCATAGCGAATCAAAAATTCTATCAGTTTAAAACAAATCTTAAACATACGTGTAGGAAATTAGGGGTTGAATTACGAGAAGTGGATAAGTTCTATCCTTCTAGTAAGTTATGTTCTAAGTGTCAAACCAAAAAACTGAAACTATCCCTATCAGAACGTAATTTTATCTGCAATGCTTGTGGTCATACGTTAGATAGAGATGAAAATGCAGCTATTAATTTAAAACAGGCAAAAAAATATACCATTCTCACTTAACGAGACAGTATATATGTACCGGTGGCTAATACGTCGGGAATTTACACTTGTGGAGTGTTATATTAACCATAGTAGCGAGCAAGTGGCGAGATGGGACACGTAGAAGCAAGAATTATCAAAGAATATACACATTTAGGTATATTTTTAGGAGCAGTAAACGGATAGTATATAATATTGTTTATAGGCAAATTAAGAGAAGAATAATGATAGTTAATGAAATAATAATTAATTACTGGAGATTTAAAAAAAATGGATTGGAAACCAGATAAAAGTAAAGGGAAAGCCGTTTATAAGCAAATTGTAGAGCATATCGAACAGGGGATACAGAATGGACTGTTTCCGATTGATAAACCGTTGCCTTCCGAACGAAAGTTAGCAGAAGCATACAAGGTGAACAGAAGTACTATTGTTGCAGCCTATTCAGAGCTGGAAGCAAATGGCCTAGTCGAAAGAAAACGAGGAAGCGGAACGATTGTCAGCAAGGATATATGGGGGCTGACAAAAAGGCGAATTCCAAGCTGGAATAAATATATTGAAAGGGGTTCTTTTCAGGCTAATATGCCTGTTGCTCAACGGATAAGACATATATCTGAGGAGTCCAGTCTCGTAAATTTTGCCAGCGGAGAGCTTTCGAATGAACTTATGCCGGAGGATTATGTCAAAAAAATAATCAATTCCAAAAGCTTTACTGGCCATTTAGGATACGATCATCCACAGGGGAATATTGAGCTTCGTAAAACGATTAGTGATCATGTGAAACAAGATAAGGGGATAGAAACTACACCCAATTCCATTCTGATTACTTCAGGAGCCCAACAGGCTATTCATCTAATTATTGAATGCCTTTTGAAACCAGGGGATGCTGTTGTTATTGAAAATCCGTCTTATCACTACAGTTTGCCGATTTTTAAGTCAGCAGGGCTAAAAGTATTTCATTTGGATGTAGGCAAAGAAGGTATTAATCCAGAGGAGCTTATTGATTTGCACAAAAAGCATCAAATAAAAATGATATTTTTGAATCCTATCTTCCAGAATCCTACAGGGATGATTTTGCCTGCTGCTAAACGGAAAAGAATATTAGATATTTCCTCAGAATTCGGCATCCCCATTGTCGAGGATGATCCATATAGTCTCCTTAACTATACAGAGGAAGATACAAATACATTAAAGTCATTAGATGAAAATGGGAATGTCCTGTATATAAGCTCCTTAACTAAAATTGCTGCTTCTGGTTTCAGAATTGGCTGGGTAATCGGACCAACTCCCGTTATAGAGAGACTTGCAGATGCAAAACAGCAGTTTGATTTCGGGCATTCTGTCTTCTCCCAATGGATTGGCACTGAATTCTTACGTTCTGATTACTTTACAGAGCATATTGAGGCTTTAAAAAGCAAATTGGAGCAAAAACGGGATATTATGATAGATAGTATCGCAGAAATTCTGGGAGAGCAAGTTGACTACTATTTTCCCCACGGAGGTATCCATTTATGGTGCAGATTAACTGGCGGAATGGACGAAATTCGCTTGTTAGAACAATCGATTGAAGAGGGGGTGATATTCACACCCGGCTCTATCTTAGGCACGAAATCTGGCTATATGCGGTTAACATACGGTAAAGTAGACGATCAAGAAATCCCGGTCGGTATAAACAGGCTTGCTAAGGCATTAAGAAAAATAACCAGCACCTAAACATAGAATTAATATATGAAAAATAAAATTTTAGCCGATTAATCATCCATTAATCGGCTTATTTGTGTGGAAAACAGTATTAATGAGTATGATTACCATTATCAATTAGGTATTTAGAACTATTAAGATCGATTTATTTATGACGAAATAATTATTAAAGAATAATATACCAACAATGTTGTTATTTAGTAATTATGGTAAATGTGTTTTACAGCTTTTACGATAAATTATAGCTTAGGAGGATACAATAACAACAGTATGCTAGAAAAAGCTTTTACCGATTTTCTAGTATTATGGTAGCACTTTCTTTTATGCAGTATCTTCTTGAAACAAATTAGCACTGTTTATACATTTTGCTTATCGACTGATAAATAAAGTTAGTGCTTAGTTTTTTTATTAGAGGAATGCAGGAGCATGTATCTGCAAGCAAATCTTTTACACAATTAAAGGAGGATATTCAATATGTTAAGTTTTGAATCATTAGGAAAGCAGTTTATAAACGGTGAGTGGCGAGATGGTAATAGCGGCAAAGCGATGGAAAACATTAATCCTTATAATGATGAGATTTTAACAAGCTTTATTATCGCAGACAAATCCGATGTGGATCTGGCATACCGTGCAGCAGAGAAGGCAAAGGAAGAATGGGATAAGGTAAATCCTTATAAGAAGCGGGATATCCTCGAGAAAGCAGTATCTTACATAGAAGCACATGAAGAAGAAATTACAGACCTAATCATCGACGAACTTGGTGGCACAAAACTTAAAGCAGCGTTTGAAATTGGTTTAGTAAAAAATATGATAAAGGAAGCTGCAACTTTCCCATTGCGTATGGAAGGTAAAATCTTGCCTTCTGTAGAGGATGGGAAAGAAAACAGATTATATAGAATTCCAGCAGGTGTAGTAGGGGTAATTAGTCCATTTAATTTTCCTTTCTTCTTATCAGTTAAATCAGTAGCACCTGCTTTAGGAGCGGGAAATGGTGTTGTCTTAAAGCCACATGAACATTCGCCAGTAACAGGCGGAACACTTATTGGCAAAATTTTTGAAGAAGCAGGAGTTCCGAAAGGGCTATTAAATGTAGTAGTCACAGATATTAAAGAAATTGGAGATACATTTGTAGAACACCCAATTCCTCGGATCATTTCATTTACTGGTTCAACTAAAGTCGGAAGCTATATTGGCCAATTAGCTGTGAAAAACTTTAAAAAGCCATTACTTGAACTTGGCGGCAATAGCGCGTTTATTGTGATGGAAGATGCTGATTTAGAATATGCAGTTAATGCTGCAACTTTTAGTCGATTTACCCATCAAGGACAAATTTGCATGTCTGCAAATCGTATTCTAGTGCTTGAATCCATTTATTCCACATTTATTGACAAATATGTTCAAAAGGCAGCGTCATTGAAAACAGGGGATCCTAGAGACCCAGAGACAGTAATTGGACCTGTAATCAATGACAGACAGGCACAAGTATTAGCAGACATTATTGAAACTGCGATAAAAGAAGGTGCAAATCCATTGTTAAGAGGAAAAATTAAAGGGAGATTAGTAGAGCCTACTATACTTGAAGTAAAAGATCCAGAATCTAAACTAACTCAAGAAGAATTGTTTGGCCCGTTAGTTTGTGTCATACCTTTCAGCACGGATGAAGAAGCCATCACTATTGCTAACAATACACCTTTCGGATTGAGCGGTGCTATTCACACAGCTAATGTGGAAAGAGGAGTAGAAATTTCTAAGAAAATCCATACTGGTATGATTCATGTAAATGACGTAACGATTAACGATGAACCAATCGTAGCCTTTGGCGGTGAAAAACAATCAGGGCTTGGCCGCTTAAACGGTGAGTGGAGTTTAGAGGAGTTTACGACATTAAAATGGATTTCCGTTAATTACGGACAAAGGTTATTCCCTTATTAATGATAGAAAGAGGTGGAGAAATGATAGATGTAAAAGAGGAAAATAAAGGTGCTGTAACTTCTGAATTGCTGGAGGCTTTTATTAAAGTAGCACCTTATTTAAATAATTTAGTCCAAGACGATATCACTATCGGAATTTATGATACGGAAAAATTATTAATGAATGTGCCTGGTAAGAGTTTTTCTTTGAATGTAACTCCTGGCGATCCATTAGCGGAAGGTGACATCATTACAGAGGCAGTGAGACGTAATGAAGCCAAAGCGGCGATGGTACAGAAAGAATTATTTGGTTTTCCATTGATAGCAAGAGCCATCCCTTTACATGACGAGAATGGAAGAGTAATAGGGGGAGTCGGTTTAGGGACAAGTCTAGAGAAGGCAAACCAGCTTTATGAAATGGCAGAAAGTTTTTCGGCTATTGTGGAAGAGACAGCAGCATCCATCGAGGAAATCAGTACATCTGTCTCCCAGCTTTCTGAACAAGTAACAGAAGTTTCCTCTCAAATAAGCCAAGTAAGCAACAGTGCTGAGGAAATTGGAAACATATCGACTGTAGTAAAAGGAATATCAGACCAGAGCAACCTGTTAGGCCTAAATGCTGCAATTGAAGCAGCCAGAGCCGGAGACTCTGGTAAAGGCTTCTCAGTTGTAGCAAATGAAATTAGGAAACTGGCCACTAATTCTAAAGATAATGTTGGTCAAATTAACGATATTACAAAAACCATTCAGAACTTAATTAAAGACCTGGGAAATGCGTTTAATAATATTAATAAATTAACAGATACGCAGGCTGGTTCTATTCAAGAATTCTCTGCAACCATGCAAGAAATGAGCAAAACCGCTCAAGAGCTGGCAGAATTAGCTGAGAAATCGATACAGACAAATAACTAGATGTTAAAGAAGAATTCACTTATTTGGGTGAATTCTTTTTTAATATCACGGATGTTCACACTATTCAACTTCTATCGTAAAACGATAACCGGTGTCTATCGTAGAAAAAATCACCTCATTTTTATGTTTATAGGGATCCGGCACAATAACTGCAGAATATTCATATAAGCCCTCTTTTTCCGGAGCTTTTATAAAAAATGTGCCATAATCAATAGAATTAGGATCATTTTTTATAAATAAATAAGGTGCACCATTCATCTCTGTTTGTTTCCAATCCAGCATACTGATAATTAAATAATCCTTTGCCTCTGGATATTTTCCAGCGTTATAAGCTAGTTTAATTTTTTCACCCTTTTTGGCTTTTAGGTTGTATGGCGGATATAATATTTCTTTAAAATTATTAAAATTTTCATTTACCATTAATCCTTGATATTCAGCTTTTATCTTTTTTTCAGGAGAAGTATACTCCTTATTAGAGTTAAACGATTGATTGCTTTTATTAAAAGTAATCTCATAGTCTAGGGTCATTCCATATTCATTTGTCATGGCTTCAATTGTACTTGCATTTTTTTCAGGAGATGCATAGACAGCCACTAATAGCTTATGTAAATGCTTATCTGCAGTTATATTTGAGGCTAGCTCAATTGGAAACCTAATTGATTTACCTGTCTCCAAATGAAAGGGGTATGAGCTCTGATAATTTTTATTATCAATTTTAAAAGCGACTTCTTCGTAATCATATAATACTTTTAAAATATAGTTACCAGTATTTCCTCGATTGTCAAAGTGAACTTCTAATTTATCTTGCGGGCTATCCATTACAATGGTTCCATATACTTGGCTTTCTTGTTCTATGACTAGACTGTTTAATTCTAGTGAATAACCTACGCCTAGGTCTAAGCTATCTTGAGGTACATTAGAAATCTTTATATTGCCTGTTTCTTCTCTTCGTTCTGAATTTTTAGACAAATTTAAATGTATAATTAAAAAAATCACTACAATTAAAAGTAATAAAGCTAAAAAAAATGTTTTTTTTCTAAATAGAAAATTAATCAACGACATCTCCTTCCGTTAAATAAAGCTACAGAAATGTCTGTAGCTTTTAATTTTAGAATTTTAAAGTTGTGTTAGCTGTTTCTAACGATGATGTTTTCTTTTTCTTTAATTCATGATATCCGTGGAAAGTAGCTTTTTCTGTAGAGGCTACTAGTTTTGAAGTACTCACCTTACTAGTATTATTTAAACTATGCCATCCGGTTGAACTTGTAGAAGTACCATTATTGTTACTATTAACTTTAGCCTTTAAAAAATAAGCTGTACCGCTATTAACAGTTGTTGAAGCAGAAGCACGAGGTTTAAGTCCTAATGGATTGGAACCAGTTAAAGTTCCCTTACCTGAAGAAACAGCTCTTGCTGAAGCACTGTTGCTAATACTAGACTCGTCCTCTAAGGTGATTGCTGGTCCTTCAACATCCTCATTTTATACATCAGTAGCACTTACTGAACTTGCTAATAATCCAAGGGCGAGAGCAGAAGAAATTACAAACTTTGACATTGTTTAATCCACACTCCTTTTATAAATATTTTGATGTTACAAAACAATCATATATTAATCTGAACATGTCTAAAATAAACTTGTGTAATCGTTCACAATATGGACGAACAAGTTTGAATATTTGTTGAAGGGTTGTTTTTCTTAAAGGGTTTTAGAGCAAATTTCCTGAATTAACGAAATAACTTACTATAAAAATCAAAAACTTACATCAAAATTTGGATATTTGTATATTTTGTTCTTAATTTAGACAAAAACATTTTTTATATAAAGGGAGAATAGGAAAATTACCTCAAAAAACAAAAATAAATTATAAGTTGCTTTACTTTAGGATAAGTTTTCTTTGGCTTAGTCCTTATCTTTTCACAACACAAGGTGTTTTTTATGATAAATATATAGCTTTTGAATAGGGGAATTAGGTTATAAGTGTTCGCACTTTTAGTATGAGTCCTAGCTTTAGGGAAGGAATGAGTAATAGTAAAATGCCTATTCATTAAAAAAGGAAAAATCCATTTCTATGGCGAAATATAATAGTACTTCAACTATTCTGATAAACTAAAAATTATTAAAAAAGACTAGGAGAATTATACATGTATTTCGTACTAGATATCGGTGGAACATTTGTTAAATATGCGTTGATGGATACTGCAGGAAATATTTCTTCTAAAGGGAAAAAAACAATGCCTCGTACGAATTTGGCTGATTTTGAAGAGGTGTTGTTCAGTATCTTGGATAATCATGATTTATCTGCAGTAAAAGGAATTGCTGTCAGCTGTCCAGGGACAGTGGATGTAGAGACTGGCACGATTTATCATGGTGGATCTTTCCCGTTTCTTCATGAAGTGAATCTAGCGAAAAGAATTGGGGATAGATATGGAAAGGATGTTACCATTGAAAATGATGGTAAATGTGCGGCATTAGCTGAACTATGGCTTGGAAGCATTAATGGTGCTAAGGATGCAGTTGTCTTAGTGCTTGGCAGCGGTGTAGGCGGAGGTATAGTTATTGACGGCAAGCTGCATCGAGGGGTTAATCTCTCAGCAGGTGAAATGAGCTTTGTAATGGATAAAATCAACATGGAAACAAGAAAAGCCCAATATTTTGGCTCTGATTGTTCGGCAGTGCAAATGGTGCGCCGTATTGGTGAAGCAAAGAATTTGGACGATCCAACGGACGGTGAAGCGGTATTTGAATACATCATCAACCAAGATGAAGAAGCGAATGCTATTTTTGATGGATTTTGTATTTATCTTGCTTCTCAAATATTAAACTTGCAATATATATTAGACCCGGAAATCTTTGCGATTGGCGGCGGTATCAGCGCACAGCCAATACTTATTGAAAGAACAAAATGGGCATTAGAGGAAATAAAAAAACAGAACCCGCTCCATATGGCAAATCCTAACATTACAGTCTGTAAGTTTCAAAACGATGCTAATCTTTATGGTGCGCTTTATCACTTTTTTGTTAATAGAGAAAAGGAAATAGTGATTAAAGAAATTTAACTGGTATGGAAAAAGAGGAATAGCCTCCTGTATGGGGGTATTCCTCTTTTGCTCTCTATTACTTATACTTACTAACCAATTCACTAAGCGGCATTGCCAGCATGGAATCAAAGCGGTAATCCACTTCACAGAACTGCATGGCATTTGTTACTTCGTTTGGGAATATGACAATATTCAAGCCTGCTGTTTTTGCAGCTTGCGCTCCGTGTGCTGAATCTTCAAATGCGATACATTCTTTCGGCTCCAATCCCAGGCAGCGGGCTGCTTCTATGTAAAGTGCTGGATCTGGTTTTACTTTTTCTACATCATCAGAGGTTTTGATACAGTCAAAGTAATCAAATAGACCTAATCTTTTTAAATGACTTGAAACCCACTCATAATTGGAGCTGGATGCAAGGCCGATTTTTAAGCCTGCTGATTTGGCTGTTTCCAGATAATCTCTTACTCCTGGTCGCTCCTGTTCTGATGCCAGCTTTTTCAAAAAGTTCTCTTTGAAGGTACTTTCTATTACCGCTAAGTCCAGTTTTTTCTTAGCTTGCTCTTCCAGGTATACGTATGGGGAAAAATCGGTGTGTGTGCCTATTTCCTTTTGCCATAATTCTAATGGCAATTCACAGCTGTGTTCTGCAAACAGCTCTTGCAATAAATGATACTGATGTGTTTCTGTGTCAAAAATAAGCCCGTCAAAGTCGAAGATGATACCTTTTATCATATGTTCCTCCTTAGATACACTTTTGTTAACATTAACATGAGAGTATGTAGGGGTTCAATACGTACCCTTACACTTCATAATATTAACATAATCTAAATAAACATAAAAAAACCCCACACAAAGTGAAGTGACCCCTAAAAGTTAGACACGGTTATTTCGTCAGGCAGCTTGTATAAAATGAGTTCGGTATTGTATCGGACTCATTTTTAATTTTGCCTTCATGCGTTTTGTGTTGTAATACGTTATGTAATTTTCAAGTTCCAATTTAAAATGTTCCATACTTTCAAATTCCTTTAAGTAGAGGAATTCCGATTTAAGAATTCCAAAGAAATTCTCCATAACTGAGTCGTCGTAACAGTTTCCTTTACGAGACATACTTTGCACAATGCCTCTTGATGCAAGTGCGTGACGATATTGTTTCATTTGATAATGCCACCCTTTATCGGAATGCATCAGTAATTGGTGTTCCTCTGGTAACTTTTCTAATGCTTTCTCCAACATTTCTGAAACAAGGGAATACGTGGGTCTATGACCAATTGTGTATGTAATTATTTCCCCATTAAATAAGTCTAAAACAGGTGATAAATAGAGCTTTTCACCAAATAATTTAAGCTCTGAAATATCGGTTACCCACTTCGTATTAGGGACTTCAACTGTAAACTTACGGTCTAAAATATTAGATGCGATTTTACCGACTGTCCCTTTATATGATTTATACTTTTTCATTCTGACTATGCACTTTAAACCAAGGGTTTTCATGATGCGTTGAACTTTTTTATGATTCACTTTTCGCCCACGATTTGCGAGTTCATCACGAATTCGTCGGTACCCATAACGACCCTCATGTTCGTTGTAAATCGCTTGAATCTCGGTTTTTAACTCGGCATCTAGATCGGGTCGATCTAATTTCTTCACTAAGTCATAGTACGTACTACGTGGAATCTGTGCAAATTTGGCAAGTGCCTTCACCGAGTATTTATGCCTTAATTCATAGATGACCTTTACTTTGTCTTTTTTGGTGATGTTTCCTTGGCTTGAACTAAGGCATTCAACTTTTTTAAATACTCGTTTTCCATTTCAAGTTGCTTAATACGTGCTTGAAGTGCTTCTGTTGACCCTTCTACTGGTGTTTGTTTTGGTTGTTTATTCGTT
This sequence comes from Niallia sp. Man26, assembly GCF_022049065.2. Lineage (NCBI taxonomy): Bacteria > Bacillati > Bacillota > Bacilli > Caryophanales > Bacillaceae > Niallia > Niallia sp. Man26. Next base: position 841,559 of record NZ_CP095744.1, on the reverse strand, counting down.
TCTTTTTTCATGGATGGACGCCCCTTTTTCTTTGATTGAAGGGCATCGAATCCTTTTGTTTCAAGTTGTTTGTTCCAACTTCGAAGTGTAGATGGAGTAGCTATATTAAATATAGCCGCAGTTTCGATAAAGGACGTACCATGTTCAATCATGTAATTTAGTACGTCTAGTTTAAACTGTGCTGAATAATTTGTATACCGTTTAATAAAAGCTTCTACACCGTTATACTCATATTGTTTCGCCCATTTAAGAATTGCTTTATGGTCTGTTCCAATAGTTTTAGCAATTTCATGTGAGCTTTCTTTGCCTTCTAAGTACCGTAGTGCTGCTTGTAATTTTTCCTCTGATGTATATTTTGCCATAAAAAACTGCGCCTCCCATTGTTAGATGTGTCTAACAATTGGGGCGCAGTTCAAAAGGCAGGGTTTTTTATTTCACTTAGCTGTTCGACAAGGAATATCCTTGCTTTGTTGCAGGCTGTTCACTGCTAACCATTTTGTTAACGGCACTGAATAATGCCTTAATGGAGGAAGTCATGATGTCAGCATCAATTCCGCATCCCCAATAAATAGCGCCTTTATCGGTTGCAAAGCCTACATAGGAAACTGCTTTCGATTCAGAGCCTGTTTCTAGGGCATGCTCTGTATAAACAAGGTCTTTATATTGGATTCCTAACGAAGATTGAAGGGCATTGCTGATGGCATCAAGTCGGCCATTTCCTGTACCGCTGAATTCCTGTACAGCTCCATTCTGTTTAACTGACACGGTTGTGTCATAGCTGTCATTTTGTGAAAATCTATACTCGATATACTCAATAGGCGAGCTGATATTGACATATTCCTCTATAAATATGTTATGAATTTCATCTGGCATAAGCTCCTTATGAAGGCTGTCTGAAACTTTTTTGACAGCATATCCAAAGCTCTCACGCATTTTTGCAGGCAGATCCAAGCCGTAATTCTGTTTAAGTATATAACCGATTCCGCCCTTGCCTGATTGGCTGTTAATTCGGATAATATCTCCTTCATATTGTCTGCCGATATCCTTTGGATCAATTAAAAGATAAGGGACTGTCCAATAGTCGCGTTCCTTTTCTTCACGCCATTTCATCCCTTTAGCAATAGCATCCTGATGGGAACCGGAGAACGCTGTGAACACTAGCTCACCGCCGTATGGATGTCTTTCATGAACCGTCATTCTAGTCAATTTCTCATACTTTTCTAGAATGCTAGGAATGTTATCGAAATTCAGCTGTGGATCAATTCCATGGGAATACATGTTCAATGCTAGTGTAACAATGTCAACATTACCTGTTCTTTCACCGTTTCCAAACAATGTGCCTTCCACTCTTTGAGCACCTGCAAGCATCCCAAGCTCAGCATCTGCAACGCCTGTTCCTCTGTCATTATGTGGATGAAGAGACAGGATTACATTGTCCCTAAAGCTTAAATTTTCGCTCATGTACTCAATTTGACTTGCGTATACATGAGGCATGGACATAGAAACCGTTGCAGGCAGATTGATGATTACTTTGTTTTCAGCTGTTGGCTGCCAAATATCCAGCACACTGTTACAAATCTTTAGGGCGAATTCTATTTCTGTTCCAGTAAAGCTTTCAGGTGAGTATTGGAACTTGAAATTGCCTTCTGTTTCAGCCGCATATTTTTTTAAAAGCTTAGCGCCTGTCACAGCAATATCAATGATCTCTTCCTCTGTTTTTTGGAATACTTGTTCCCGCTGTGCAACGGAAGTGGAATTATACAGATGCACAACAGCTTTATTCACACCTTCTAATGATTCAAAGGTTTTCTTAATGATATGCTCCCTTGACTGTGTAAGCACTTGGATTGTGACATCTTCTGGGATTAGGTTTTGTTCAATTAGTGTCCTCAAAAAGGCGTATTCTGTATCAGATGCTGCGGGAAAGCCTACTTCTATTTCTTTAAAGCCTACTTCTAACAGCAATTGAAAATATTCCAGTTTTTCTTCTAAGCTCATCGGCACAACAAGCGCCTGGTTTCCGTCACGAAGATCCACGCTGCACCATGTCGGAGCCTTGTCAATATACTCCTTCTCTGTCCATTTCAAACTTGTTACGGGAGGGGTGAAATAACCTCTGGAATATTTTTCGATATTTTTCATCACTGCCAACCACCTTTTTGAATTAATTTACTCATGAAATTTTGAAAGAAAATAAAAAAAGCCTATCATCTCAATAAGAGACGACAGGCTTTGCCTTCGTGGTACCACTCTTTTTGATCTGCCTGAAATAAGACAGACCCACTTTACGACTTGATTACGGGAGTCAGCCGTTAAGACTTACATTTCAGCCTTACCACTCCTGGGCGAGTTGGGGGAGTTTATTGTCTGTCTTTCACCAGCCGACAGCTCTCTAAGCAATAAATATCCCTTAATACTCCCAATCCTAGCGTTTCGTTTTCTTAATTTTCTCCATTTTATAATTAATTTTGAATTCAGTCAACAGAGGATTTTTCTCATTTTGAAACTTTTCTAAATTGTCTATTAATTTGTTATATTTTCTGACATTGTTTTTCTCTATTGTAGGAAATCTATTGTTCGGTTATTATTAATTCTTATATTCAGTATTAGAAAGGATTTTTACATCATGCAAAGTAAGCAAGAATTTCGTTCTTATAGTTTAATTATTCTTGGAACATTTTTAGTAGGTTTAGCATTTAATATATTTCTATTGCCTGCATCCATTACAGCAGGAGGAGTGGCTGGGATTAGTATTATTTTAAACAAATTGAATGGCTGGAGCCCAGCAATTGTGCAATGGGCAATAAATATCCCAACTTTTGTTTTAGGCTATTTCCTACTAGGTAAAGATTTCAGCATCCGCACCTTTATTGGAACAGTTCTGCTGCCTACATTCATTTGGCTGACATCTTATTTGCCGTTCTCAGTGGAAGATCCATTGCTTGCTTCCATTTACGGTGGGATCCTCAGCGGGATCGGAATTGGTCTTGTATTTCGTGGTAAAGGGTCTACTGGAGGGACAACAATTTTCGGACAGCTTATTAAGAAATACACACGTTTATCAAGCGGTTATTCGCAATTTTTAATTGATGGCTGTATCGTAATTGTTGCCATGTTCGTTTTTGACTTTGAAAGAGCCCTATATGGTATGATTGCCATGTTTATTATAGGAAAGTCTATTGACGTGGTTCAGCTTCGTTCATCTACTTCTAAGCTTGTCTTAATAGTGACGGAAAACGAACAGAAAATCACAGATTTAATTCGCAATGAAATCGACAGAGGCTTCACGAAGGTTTGGTCAGAAGGAGGATACAGCAATCAGAAAAAAGCATTGCTGTTCAGTGTGGTCGAACAATCAGAAGCGGTATACTTAAAAGAATTAATTCAAAGAAGTGATAATAACTCCTTTGTTATTTTCTTAAATGCATCTGATATTATCGGCAGAGGCTTTTCAATTCCAAGAGATTTCCCAAGAAATTAGGAGTTTTGGTGTACCTATATAGGTACACCTTTTTTTATTTGTATTAAAATTCCATCTTAAATTTCAAGTTTTTACGAAAAACATTAAGATAAAAAAAGTCCATTAGATTAATTATATAAGAATAACATTTTTAAAACTGTACGGAAGGATTTGATTAATAGGAAAAACAGGAAAATAGGTATATTAATAATAGAATGCGAAATGTTTCACAAGACTGGTAATTGTTTATAGTAGCATAGTTCTTTTAAATAGAGTTATCTGACTTAAATAATAGGATAAATTAAAAATATTATTGCGTTAAAACATTATTTAGATACATTTAAAAATTGCAAAAAATCTGCCATTGACAGTAGGCGTTTTTAGCTTTTATAATCAGCGAAGTGAAATTTTAAACAAATAATAGACTATATCCATTTTTAGATATAATTGTTTGAAAATTTTAACATTATTTAATATTCAATTTGGGAGGATTACAGCTTTGAGTCAACTTTTTCGCAGGAAATCAGTAAATACTATGATTTCACAATCTCAAAATAAAATGCTGAATCGGACGATGGGAGTTATGGATCTCATCTTCTTGGGAGTCGGCTGTGTTATTGGTACAGGTATTTTTGTAATAACAGGTGTTGTTGCTGCAGAAAGTGCAGGTCCGGCAATTCTTCTTTCCTTTGTTCTTGCTGGAATAGCTTGTGCACTTGCTGCGTTTTGTTATGCTGAATTTTCTTCTGCAGTGCCGCTGTCAGGAAGTGTATATACTTACACATATGCTACATTAGGTGAGTTTTTTGCCTTTTTAATCGGCTGGGATTTAATGTTGGAATATGTTCTAGCAATCGCCGCAGTGGCAACAGGGTGGTCTGCATACTTCCAATCTTTAATTGCAGGGTTTAATATTGTGCTTCCAGCAAGTATTTCATCTGCTCCTGGATTAGATAAAGGTGGAATTGTCGATTTACCGGCAATGCTTATTATCTTAGGTATTACTGCTTTGGTTTCTAAAGGTGTAAAAGAAAGTATTAAATTCAACAATATCATGGTTTTCGTTAAACTTGGCGTAATCTTGTTGTTCATTATTGTTGGTGTTTGGTATGTGAAGCCGGATAACTGGACACCATTCATGCCATTTGGATTCGATGGGGTCATTACAGGTGCAGCTACTGTATTCTTTGCTTATATTGGATTTGATGTTATTGCAACTGCTTCAGAAGAAGTAAAAAACCCAGGCAGAACAATGCCTATTGGTATAATTGGGTCTCTAGCTATTTGTACGGCATTATACATTGCTGTTTCCACTGTTTTAACAGGAATGATTCCTTTCACACAGCTGAATGTTGGAGCACCAGTTTCTCTTGCGTTAGAATCAGTTGGTCAAAATGCAGTTGCAGGGATTATTTCTATCGGGGCAGTAATGGGGATTACTACTGTTATTCTTGCCTTGGTTTATGCACAAGTACGTCTAAGCTATGCAATGAGCCGTGATGGTCTTCTGCCGAAGATGCTTTCGTCTGTAAACAGTAAAACAAAAACACCATTTAAAAATACATGGCTGACAGGTATTGTTGCAGCATGTATCGCTGGTTTTGTTGATTTGTCTACATTGGCTCATCTAGTAAACATGGGGACATTGGCAGCATTTACGCTGATCTCTATTGCAATCATCGTATTGCGCAAGAAATTCCCAGAATTAAAAGGTTCCTTCCGTGTACCTTTCGTACCAGTATTGCCAATCATCAGCGCACTTCTTTGCATAGGACTGGCAGTCAGCCTGCCAGGAATCACTTGGATTTCCTTTGTAATTTGGCTGGCAATTGGAACGAGCATATATTTCCTATACTCGAGAAAACACAGTAAGTTGAATAATTAATATCGAAAGCAGCCATTGGCTGCTTTTTTTGTACTTAACAAGGACAAAAGACTACCTATAGGGAATAAGGATGCTAGGAGTTTGTAATAGAAGATATTGATTCGGATTTCTTCGGAATAAAAACAAAGTAAAAGACAGCTGCACTAGTTGCAGCTGCCGTGATTATGATGCTTATGTAAACTTCTTTATGTACCAGGCATCCATAGCAGAATGCTCAGACCCGGCTAAAGGTGCAGAAAGCAGTTCAAACCCAAACTTTTCATATAGAGCACATGCAGCCTTTAATTGCTGACGAGTTTCCAAGTAGCACGCTATATAATGCTTTGCAGCAAAGTCTAAGGCCGTTTCCATCAAAAGGTTAGCATAGCCCTTCCCTTGAGCTTTAGGGCTTAAATACAGCTTCTGTAACTCGCAAATGCCTCTTTCCTCATCAAAGGGAGCGATACCGATGCCCCCGACCACTTCACCATCAAGCACTGCAACCCAATAAGCAGCTGATTCTAGCGAATTGTAATACTCTGACAGTTTGTCTAAGGAAGGGTCAAAATAAGCAGTGCCTTTTATATTCAAACCGACAGATTCAAGTGAATGACGGATGATGGATGCTACTATCTCATTATCTTGTTGTTCTATCTCTCTAACAATCATTTTAAAATCCCCTTTATTAGTATGGATAAGTAAATGTTACCTTATTTTTTTGAAAATACAAATATTTTTAGTTTTTTATGTGACAGATAGATTTAACCAAAAGGGAAATGACTTTTAAAAAGATTAATCCTCAAGATGTGGAGGATTTATATTTAGCAAGAAAAGGATAGGAGAATGAAATGGAAACAGAAGAGATGAGTGCTAATAATAAGGATAAACCAAAATTAAAGTGTAGAAATTCTAATAGTAACCAATAAATTAGAAAGAATGGAACAACGGAAATAGCTACAGCTATAAGCCGAGAAAAAAACCGGACATTATGAGAGGTTTCACAGTATGTACAAGTAATAGGCTTATAGTTAAATAGAAAGGAGTTGTATAGAGCAATCCAGTTAAATTCGCGCTTGCAATGGCTGCATTTTTGCATATATATTACCTCCGAATTGTTGTTGTGTTATTTACGTTTTAATAGTTAGAAGGTTTCATTGAAATAGAATTTACGATACAATACATCAGGCAGTTAGTACAAATGATAATCCTTTTACTGAGGCTGGTAGACAAGGATTTTAAGAAAGCATTGTTCCTTAAGGAATAATGCTTTTTTTACTTTTTTTAAGTATAAATATGGGAAGTTTGTGATGAAGGAGAATTCCAAAGAATATAGAATATAAAATGGATAAATTTGCATTATATTGAAGGTTATGGTGTTTAATTATGAAAATGATAAAAAGACAGTAATTATGGGGGATCAACTTGATGAGAAATATATGTACTGGAGTATTATTATGCATCGTTACTTTAGTTGGGTGCTCAATTGAACAAACACTTGAGGAATACTTTCATCAAAAAATGAAACAAATGCATAAAGATGAAAAAAATTTTTCCTATTCACTGGTTCATACAGAGTTAAATGCTGTTCACGAAAATGATGGAATTGTAGTGTTCGAAGAGCATAATAACCATCAAGGAGATCAAATATATATAGCTTATCTAGAGAAGGAAGAACAGCAATGGGAATGGAAGAGAACAAGAGGAGCAAAATGGAATAGCCCAGTAAAATGGTCTTCCATGAACCAACCACCTTATATATATTCTGGTGCAATAAGTGATAATTCAATCACTGAAGTATATGCAGGCAATCAATCTGCAAAGATCATTCAAGTGGAAGAGGATAAAAGGTTTTGGTATGCAATCAGTTCTATTAAGGATGTAAAAGTTAAGATGGTTAAAGAAGACGGAAGTGAAGAGTTTATGGAAGAAATAAACTACGAGGAATTAGAAAATCAATAATATGTGTAAGGTAATAAACTTGTAAGTATCATGGGGAGTATTCTAAAAAGGAGAATCTATGCCTAAGGAGGAAGATTTCATGGAGCTTAAGGAATTCATTCGTTTCCTTAATAGATTAGAACAAAATGATATATTTTATAAACTGGATAAAATTAGGAATGATGCTGTTTTAGTTGAAATTGCCGTGCCAGGTCAACGTTGGGAAGTTGAGTTTATGGAGGATGGTACTGTAGAAATAGAAAAATTCATCAGTGATGGAGACTTTTATGATGTTAAGGAAATAGAAATATTAATAAAAGAATTTAGTGATTAGGTAATAAATAGGAGAAAGACTTCAATTAAGAAGTCTATTCCTATTTATTATTGTTAAACTTCTTTCAAGAATACATAACTAACCTTATTATACTTCATTTTTTTCTCATAGAAGCGGTGAGCATCTATGCGTTTTAATCCGGACGAAAGTGAGACAATATCGTAACCATTATTCTTTGACCAATTTTGTATATACTCTAGAAGGGCTTCTCCATATCCTTTAGAACGGTAGTTGTTATCCGTTATTAAATCACAAACCCAAGTAAACCTGCCATTATAAAGAGTTATCATAGGCATAAAGCCTGCAACAGCAATTATATTCTTATTAATAAATAGTGCAGCCATTCTATAATTATCTTTTTTCGCTGCCGCTTTTACTAATTCAAGGTAACTTTTCTCATCTAAGTGAGTTCTTAATTGTTTCATTACGGAAAAGGCTTCTAACCATTCGTGTTCCTTATCTAATTCTCTTATTTCAAAAGATTGTTGCGGCATTGTTCATTCTCCTTTAATTTTTACTAATATTAAAACATATCTTGATATAATCAAAAGTATCAGATTCAAGAAAGTTAATGGAACCAGTTAGTGTGGAGGAGAAGAGTAATGATTGAAATTACACCATTATTAGAAAGCGAAAATAAATCACCACTCTACATTCAATTATCCAACTATATAAAAGAGGAGATAAGTTCTGGAAGGATAAAACCAGGTGAGAAACTTCCATCTAAAAGAAAATTAGCTGAGCATTTAGGGCTAAGCATCAATACAATACAGACCGCATATGAGCAATTAATTGCAGAAGGGTTTGTGGAAAGTATACTTCGAAAAGGATTATATATAAAAGTCTTAGAAGACGAACTGACTCATAAATTATTTGAAGCCGAGAAGCGTCCGTTAACTAGGTGTGAAAAAAGTGTAAATGTTGAGATTGATTTTAATTCAGGAAAAGTTGATGTGGAAAATTTCCCTTATTCCTTGTGGAAAAAAACTACTGTTCAATCTTTATATGAAGATCAAGGTGAACTGTTTAATATGGGTAACCCTCAAGGAGAATTACAATTAAGAGAAGAAATAGCAAAATACACATATATGTCTAGGGGTGTTAAATGTACTCCCGAGCAAATTGTAATTGGAGCTGGTACACAGGTGCTTATGACATTACTTTCCATACTAATTGGAGACAATATGGTATATGCACTAGAAAATCCTGGATTTCATCGTACGAGAAAAGTCCTGCAAGATTTGGGAAGAGCAACTACCTCAATTCCTCTAGATACAGACGGTATTAACATAGAACAATTAAAACATAGTGGAGCAAATGTAGTTTATGTAACACCCTCGCACCAGTTCCCAGTTGGGATAATTATGCCTATAAAACGCAGGCTGGAATTGTTAGAATGGGCCGAATCTATTCATGGTTATGTTATTGAAGATGATTATGATGGTGAATATCGTTATGAAGGAAAGCCGATTCCTTCTTTACAAGGACTTGATATACTGGGAAAGGTAGTCTATATGGGGACTTTCTCTAAATCTTTAATACCTTCCATTCGAATTAGTTATATGGTTCTTCCTCCAATCTTAATAGAAAGATATAAAGGAAATTTATTGCTGTATAAACAAACGGTATCTCGCCTTCATCAAGATACCTTATATCGATTTATGAAAGAAGGTTATTGGCAAAGCCATTTAAATAAGATGAGAACACTGTATCGAAAAAAACATTCGTTCTTCATGCAAACCATAAAAAAACATCTTCATAATCAGGTGCGAGTTATAGGAGAAAACTCAGGTCTACATCTTATTCTACAGGTAAATAATAACTGGACCGAGAAGGAATTAATAGATACAGCATTACAAGAAGGTGTGAAAGTATATCCTTTATCTGTTTACTATGAAAATGGAAGTAATGTTAATTCTAGTGTTCTATTAGGTTTCGGAGGTCTATCGGAAAAACAGATAGATATTGGCATCCAATTATTAAAAAAGGCTTGGCAGATTGATTAGTTTTGGAACAACTAAGCAAGAAAGGGATATGAGAGATATTACAATATTATACGTTTTTGGAACTCTTTTAAGCGATTAAACGTATGTAATATGAAGGTCATAAAAATGATGAAATTAATGTTCATGCTTGCAGCGATTACGTTTCCTTTATGTGCTTCTCTGAATAAAGGGGCCTCTGGTATTTTACTATCCATGTTCTTTTTATTGCTTGCAGCATTAGTAAACCAAGGTTTACTAAAAAGAGTCAGTGAAAGATTTTAATGATTACATATGGAGGATTGTAATGGCGGAAATCAGGAGAGATAATTCAAAGCGCAATAAGTTGTTTATTGCCATAGGAATAGTCCTTCTTGTGGTAGTAGGATTATTCATATGGCAGTCTGTGGACAGATACAAGGAAGTCCAACAAATAGAGTCGAAATTGGGTTTTGAGATTACAGTGGTAGATAGACAATCACATGAAGCATGGTGGGCAGCTACGAGAACGTATTTAGTAAAACCAGTGGACGATGAAAGTAATCTGGAATACATGCTTTACTTGAATAAAGAAAATAAGATTGAACAATGGGCTAAAGTGGAAAACGGGGAAGTTCAAAACATAAAGTATGAAGATATGTAACTAATGGGAGCATTAATCCAGGGAGATTAATGCTCTTTTGGCAGTTAGCTGAAGTTATGCTGTTACCAAAAATTCAACAAGGGAAAAAGTAAAAGGTCCCGAATAATAAATATATCTTTATTAGAAAGGAGAGAAAAAATGGAGGAACGCCATATGATTCTTTTTAAACAGTTAGAAACGTACCGAGAAGATGTTTTAGATAGTTTAAATGGTGTAAGTGCAGAGGCAGCTGAGATAGTACCACATAATTTTAATAATAATATTAGATGGAATATGGGGCATATTTACTTGGATCAATACTTATGGATTGAGACCCTAACAAAGGAAAAAACAGATGTTCCTGATGTTTTTCGCAATTGGTTTGGTTATGGAACAACACCGGTTCATTTCTCAGCTGAAACGCCTTCTTATCTAGAACTGAAAAAATTGCTGAAAGAACAACCTGTTAAATTGATGGAGAACTATGGAAGCCGATTAGAAGAAGTATATCCCCCTACTGAGATGGGAATGCGAACAATAGAACAAGTGTTAATTAGAACCATCTTTCATGAAGGTATTCATTTGCAAGCGATAAACGACATTAAAAAGTGTTTATAATAATTATATTTCCCTGTCTAAAGTTATTGGACGTAAAAATCATAAAATAAACCAGTTGCCTATATACAAGACAGGCAACTTTTTTCTTTGTGAATGGATGTACTTAACACCTCTCTTTCAATCTTTGCAAAATCACCTGCTAACAAACCCTCATTACCTTCCTTTACTTGATAAAGATTAGAGCCTTATTTAAGGAGAGTACAAAAAAGAATACGATAGTACAGTCAGCTCTATAAACATTTACAAAGTCCCTTCAGAAAAATATAGTGTTGATAGGAGGTGCAACAACATGACAAAAATACAATTTCCGAAAGATTTCTTATGGGGAACTGCTTCAAGCGGGCCTCAAAGTGAAGGATATAAACAAAAGACAAATGATTCTATATGGGATTATTGGTATAAAAAAGATTCCGAAAGATTTTATGAAAAGATTGGACCAGAAACGACTTCCAATGTGTATGAACAATATGCGGAAGATGTGAGCATAATGAAGGAGCTGAGCTTGAATTCCTTCCGAACGTCAATCCAATGGTCGAGATTGATAAAGGACTTCGAAACAGGTGAAGTTGATCAGGAGGCTGTTCAATTTTATAACCATTATATCGACGAAATGATTGCAAATGGGATTGAGCCGATGATGAACCTGTTCCATTTTGATATGCCTTATGAGCTTGAACAGAAATATGGTGGCTTTAAAAGCAGACATGTTGTCGATCTTTATGTGAAGTTCGCAGAAGCTGCATTTGCACTGTTTGGTGATCGAGTGAAGTATTGGATTTCTTTTAATGAGCCTGTAGCTTATACAAAGGGAGCATATTGGCATAATCTTATTTACCCAAATGAAATGAGCATGCAATCATATGTTCAGGCTAACTATCATATTTTGCTAGCCCACTCGTTAATTGTAAGCGCATACCGTAAAGGCGGATATAGTGGTGAGATTGGGATTGTTGTTGATCTGCTGCCGCCAATACCTCGCAGTGAAAATCCTGCTGACGTGGAAGCGGGCCGGGTGGCCGATTTATTTATTAACCTAATTTTTATGGATCCATGTGTAAGAGGAGAGTATCATCCTGATTATTTGAACATCTTAAAGAAACATGACTGTATGTTTCATCATCATTTAGAAGACTTAGTTGCAATAAAGGAAAATACAGTAGATTTTATCGGCATTAATTATTATCAGCCTATGCGCGTAAAAGCAAGGGATGGTTTGCCGAACCCATTTTCACCTTTCACGCCAGAATGGTATTATGAGCCATATGAAATGCCAAACAGAAGAATGAATGAATACAGAGGCTGGGAAATATATCCGAAAGCCTTATACGATATTGCTATGCGTGTAAAAAATGAGTATGGCAATATCAAGTGGTATGTTTCTGAAAACGGCATGGGTGTGCAAGGAGAAGAAAGATTTAAAAATGATGATGGCTTCATTGAAGATAATTACCGAATTGACTTTATTAAGGAGCACTTAGGCTGGCTGGCAAAAGCCATCGACGAAGGCTCTAATTGCTTCGGTTATCATTTATGGACTTTTGTTGATAACTGGTCTTGGACGAATGCTTATAAAAACCGATATGGCCTTGTGTCCTTAAATTTGGAAAATACGGAAAGAACGATTAAAAAGTCTGGTTACTGGATGAAAGAGGCAATTAAAAATAATGATTTCTCTTAAAAAAATTTAAAAGACCTTCTTAAAGGAATGATTAACTTTGTCTATCAGAGTGAACTTAGCAGAGTTTAGTGAAATTGAAAAGCAAGCCTATGAATTTATGCTTAAGAATCCTGACAAGGTGATTAAGCTTTCGGCAGATACGTTAGCTAAAGAGATGTTTGTCAGTAAACCGACTATTTTTAGGGTGTGCAAAAAACTAGGTTTTACTGGAATCGTAGAATATAAGCATTTTTTGATTAAGAGTAAACAAGAAAAAATGAAGGAGCTGAATCCTACCTTGCAGATGGTTGAACAGCTTTTAAAAGAGTTTGACAATGATTTCACACCTGGAAACATTGATATCTTTGAACAGACGAAAATAGTGATATTGTATGCAACACAAGCAAGTACAATTGCTGCAAGTTTTCTGTCGAGGCAGCTGACTAATTTAGGCTACTTTACAAGAATTGTGGAAGATGAATATGAATTTAAACAAGTTTCGGAAACGATTCCTAATAGATCAATCATTATTGCCATAAGCAATACAGGTGAAAATCATCTGCTGACACAGCATTTGCTAAAGGTCACTAATAAGGTTCCAATCTTTGCGATTACGAAAAAGAATTCTTCGCTAGCAAGAATTGCTGATTATGGTTTATTCCATAATCTTGATATTAAGTCTGCATCTAAAACGGTAGATAGAGAAAACCAGCTGCCATTAATGATTCTTATTCACGAACTGGTTGAAAGACTATGGTCATCATTGCAGGAGAGAAACTTACCGAGGGGGGATTATGATGAATAATTTACTATCTAAACTAGAAAGTAAACTAGTACCATTAGCAACGAGAATAAGCAGCAATAAGCCTTTAAATGCAATAAAGGATTCGATGATCACAATCATGCCATTTTTAATTATCGGCTCCTTATTTCTCTTGGTTGCCTATTTGCCTATTCCAGGATACAGTGAATGGATGATTGGCATTTTCGGCGAAAAGTTTCAGTCCACATTAACGAAAGTAACGGATGCTACATTTGGTATTATTGGCCTTTTTACACTTATAAATGTTGCTTATCAATATGCAAAACAGCTGGATATGGAACCTATTTTCCCAATCATGTCCTCTGTTATGTCATTTATTATTTTAACAACTGTGACAGACGGAAGCTTTGGATTAGAGTGGCTTGGAACGAAAGGGATGTTCGTGTCGATTCTAATTGCGCTAGTGTCGACTAGATTATATAAGAAATTTTATGAATTTGGTATCGGACCAAAAATGCCGGAAGGAGTGCCGCCTGGAGTAATCAGGTCATTCTCCTCATTAATTCCTGTTGGATTGATTGCAGCAATCGTTCTTGCTGTTCAAATTGGCTTTAGCTTTACGCCATATAAGGATATCCACCAATTTATTTACCATATTGTACAGATGCCATTGTTAGGTTTAGGTGATAGTCTAATTTCCATTATTATAGCTGAGATAATCGGTCAGCTTCTTTGGTTCTTCGGTCTTCATGGCAATGCAATTGTAAACGCTATTATGGACCCGATTTGGCTCGGCTTATCTGCAGAGAACTTAAATGCTTTCCAGCAGGGGCAAGATTTGCCTCATATCATTACAAAGCAGTTCAAGGAAATCTATCTGCAAATGGGAGGTTCTGGTTCTACGATTGCATTGGCACTTTGCATGACATTGTTCTCGAAATCAAAGCATTTAAAGACACTCGGATTGCTTGCATTGCCTGCTAGTATCTTTAATATCAATGAACCGATCATCTTCGGATTGTCGATCGTGTTAAACCCAATAATGTTTATTCCTTGGCTGATAATGACTCCAATCTCTGCTGTCATTTCATTTACTGCCATGAGCACAGGCCTTGTATCTGCAACAAGCGGTGTTATCATTCCATGGACTACACCATTATTTATCAGCGGATACTTAGTTTCCGGCGTTAGTGGAATGGTCCTGCAGATTGTATTGCTTCTTGTCGGATTCCTTATTTATATGCCATTCTTTAAATTGCTGGATAAACAGCTTTTGGAAAGAGAGATGGAAGAGGCGAGAGGTTCTGTGGATTTGAAAATGTATAAGTAAATACAAAAAAGGCTCTCCAGTGTGATATTCGCCGTGGAGAGCCTTTTTAATGTTTATTTTGAAAACAACTCTTTCGCTTCCTCCATCGCAAGCTTGTTGCCAAGGGCGGAGTAATCAAGCCAAGGCTGATCAGAAACAACATAGACATGTTTGTTTTTAACCGCTTTTAAACCTTGATAGATTGCAGATTCTTCTAATTGCTTGAAGCCAGTTTGTGCTTCATCATCACTGTTTACTACTACAAAAATCGCATCTGCATCAAAGTCAGGCAAGACTTCCTGGGATATAACTTCATATGGCTGTGTAGAATCTAATTCTTCGATGCCAGCAGCTGGCTTAAATCCTAAATCTTCGAATAGCATTGGGCCAAGTGGGCGTTTTGTCGTAAATACACGAAGCTCCTTGGCTGTTACTCGGATAGCCATTACTTTACTGTTTTCGCCAAGTTCATCTGAAGCTAACGTTTTAACTTCATTTGTGAGGCTCTCATAGTCTGCGATGAAATCTTCTGCTTCCTGTTCTCGATCGACGAGTTTACCAATTTTATTTAAATGATCGCGCCATGTTCCTTCATCAAGGTTAAAGCTTACTGTTGGAGCAATGTCTTCATATTTCGAAATATCCTCACCTGAAATTCCTTCATCGATATAGATGACAGATGAATCTAAAGCAATTAAAGCTTCCATATCAGGGTCTTTTGCTGGACCAAGCTTTTTTGTATCCTTCAATTGATTTTTAACATGTGGAAGGAAATCATTTAACTCACCGCCGACAACAGAGCCGACTGGAGTTATTCCTAATGCGAGCAAATCATTTGTTAAATGGATAGAGAGGGAAGCGATTTTCGGTTCCTCGGTCTCTTTTTTTTCGCTACTATCATTTGAAGCTGATTGTCCACATGCTGCGAGAATTAATAAAAGCATTGCTGTAAATAACATAGCTAGTTTCTTTTTCATCTTGTTCTCCTTTTTCTTGTTTTACTTTGTTTTTGTTAATAAATAAAGAAAATAAGGTCCACCTATCGCTGCGACGACAATTCCAGCTGGAATTGGATTAGGTTGAAAAATGGAACGCCCAACCGTATCTGACAAGACGAGTATGACCATTCCAAGCAGCCCTGCGACTGGGAGGAAATGCTGATGTCTTGGCCCTACTAACCGGCGTGCGAGATGGGGCGCGACAAGGCCGATAAAACCAATTCCTCCAACCATAGCAACACTGGCACTTGAAAGAGCAACAGCAATAGCTAGCATGTACAGACGGGAGCGTAAAACAGAAACACCGAGCCCAACAGCTGTATTGTCTCCTAAAGACAAGGCATCTAGCTTTCGTGCTTGCAGCCAACCGAGAGGGGTTAATGTCACTATCCATGGTAAAAGTGCAATAACATGTATCCAGTCTCTTCCCCATACATTACCCACTAGCCATCTTGAAGCGAAAGTGTATGTATCTTCATCAAGACGGAGTGACAGGAACAAGGTGATCGCATTAAAGCAGGCAGAAATAGCAATCCCGACAAGTATAAGACGAATTGGCAAGATCCCTTTATAGCGGTCATATGTAAGCAAAATGATAATAACAGCTGCCAGTAAACCTCCTGAAAAAGTGAATAATGGAATGAGCAATGCCGCTTTATCATTTAAAGAATGAAAATAGGTAACAAACAAAATAAGACCGAATGAAGCACCTGCATGTAATCCTAAAATGCCGGGATCTGCAAGTGGATTTCTTGAAACACCCTGCAGAATAGCTCCAGAAACACCAAGGCCGATGCCGGCAAGAATTGTAATGATGATACGAGGAAGGCGGTATTCAAACAGTACTAGTGTATTTTTGTAATCCCCAAATCCAAACAAAGTTTGAAGAACTTCTGTTGGCGCAATTCGCAGTGAGCCTGTGTTTAAACTGATCATGATGACAATGATATTTATGATGATTAACACTAGAGCAACTGAAATGGTTTTTGTGCTGCGCAAATCTGTTTTCATCTATAAATCCCTCCCAACTTTACGTGCTGTATAAAGAAAGAAAGGAACACCTACTGCAGCTACTAAAATCCCAATTGCCAATTCACGGGGAGGATTTACAGTCCGTGTCCCTAAATCGGCGAGCATTAACAGGATAGCCCCTAAAATACCTGACATCGGAATGATTAATCTATAATCCGTGCCTACAAGCTTGCGGGCAATATGGGGAATAACAAGTCCGATAAATCCGATGGAACCTACAGCAGAAACGGATACCCCAGCTAAAATGACGGCAGCAATGATGGAAAACACTTTAATCCGATTCACCTTAATGCCGAGATTCACAGCTGTTTCTTTTCCTATCGCAATAAGCGAAATAGAGCGTCCCATGCTTATTGCCCAGAAAATTGTAATCAGAATAACTGGAACAAGCACCCTTAAATGCTCCCATTTAACACCAGCGACTCCGCCAGCGTACCAAAAAGCAAGGTCCTGGCTTAAGTCGTAATAAATGGCGATACCTGCACTTAAAGAGTGCAATAGTGCAGCAATTACCGCTCCAGATACGGTTAATCGCATCGGTGTCAAGCCGCCAGGCACAGACGCACCCATCATAAAAATTAACAGTGTGCAAAGAGCAGCTCCAATAAAGGAAAAAACCATCAATAAGGAGTAAGAGATTGTTGGAAAAAAGGCAAAGCATAGAGTTACAATAAACATCGCTCCAGCATTGATGCCGAGTATTCCTGCATCAGCAAGAGGGTTGCGGGTTACACCCTGCATCAGTGCTCCGGCAACAGCAAAGGCTGCACCGACAATTGCAGCTCCAATCACTCTCGGCAGCCGCAGTTCATAAATGATTTGCTGCTCAGTCAGCGAAGCATCATAGTGGAAGAGTGTTGTCCAAACCGTATGGAAGGTAATGTCTTTTGCTCCGAATGACACGGCTGCTATTAAAGTGCCGAGCAGCCCAGCTATAAAGGCAAGGAAAAGAACTAATCTCCACAAATGATGAAACCTAGTAATCTTATTTTTTAGGAACATAATAGTAAGTCAGCCTTTACTTAATTAGTAATAATGAAAATCATTATCAATTGTATTTTCCTATTATATGGACAATATTTCTGTAAATCAATCTTTTTTTAGTTTATTAATTAGGTAGTTAGTATTGTTATTGGAACAAAGGTATAAAGAAAAAAGAGCTGTGCAGCTCTTTTTTCAGAATTATTATCTATGCATTTAATAACCTTTTCACACTAGCTATCCTTTGAATCAACAACCAGTCAATAAGCCTAACAACGATAAGTGATAGGCCGACTAATGGAAATAAAATACCTAACACGATAAGAATGATAAGCAGGATTTTCATATTCTTTATACTTGGTGCCTTTGGAGCTCCAAGGCCTTTGTTTGGCTTACGCTTCCACCACATATAGACACCGGAGAAGGCTACAAAAAGAGTGCCAAGGCAGATAAGTAAACTAATGAGCTGGTTAATGAAACCTAATTCTGTTCCTTTGTGCAAAGTAATACCAACAGCTATTATCTTTCCAAGAATACCGTAGTTATCATAGCGGTAATCAGCTAACACTGCACCAGAATATTGGTCGATATGAATGGTTGCTTCGTCTTTTGCTTTCGGTGGAAAAGCAGACAGCGTATAGACACCTTCCTTAGAAGCAGGGAAAATAACAGAATAACTTGGATGCATGCCTTCCCGATTTGCAGTGGCTACTATATCATCAATGGATACGGGAATAAAGCCTTCCATATTTGACTCTGGTACTTCTAAATTTTCAGCTGCCCAAGGAACCTCTGCAATGTCCTTTGTCTTTATATTTGATGCAGGAGCATCGCCAATCCACACAGAGGGAGGATAACCTTCTCCTGTATTGGTAACTAAAGCTTGAAAATTAGTTCCCCAAAATCCGGACCAAGGCAATCCAGTCAAAATCAACAAAACAAGTCCGCCTGTAATCCAGACAGCAGGGACGGCATGTAAATCTCTTCTAAAAGTCTTTCGTCCTTTAGTTAATCGAGGTATAAAAGTGCCAGCAATTCTTAATTTTTTTTGCGGGAACCATAAGTATATTCCAGTTACTATTAACACTATAGTCCAGCATGCTGCTAGTTCGACAATTCTGTCACCTAGAGTTCCAGCCATCAATTCTCCATGAATTTTTTCGATTAAGTCCATAACTCGATCATTACTGTTTAATTCTCCGAGTATCTTACCTGTATACGGATCAACAAATATGGTCAGTGATTCTTTTTGATAAGTTATGCTGACTTCACTGGAACGCGTTTTTTTTTCTCCAGGCCGATAGCTTGTAACCTCTGCTCCGGTATAGTGGTTTTTTACAATATTTAGCTGTTCAGAAGCAGGTATTCTCTTCGTTTTAATGGTTACCTCATTTAAGTCTTGATACAGTATTTGTTCAATTTGAGGTTTAAATAAGTAAACAGATCCAGTTACTGCCAATATAATTAAAAAGGGAGCAAAGATTAAGCCGGCATAAAAATGCCATCTCCATACAGTTTTATAGAGGTATGCTTTTGTTTGTTTTCCGTTTGTTTCTTCCAATTGTTGTTCAGATGTTTCAGACTCCACTTTTTCCTCCTAGTATACAAATGTTATTAAGGTCAATCTCTTGCTTATATCGGCTATTTTTATAGTTTGATAAACTATGTTAATGGAGAAGTGTTTACAAAAATTTACAAAATCTTAAAACAATCAGTAGTCTTTTCCGTTTATAATGAATATAGTTCCTAATTTCAGCATGTCTTGTTCGACCTTCCATTGAACAAACAATAGTAGAAAACCACCGGGCTAGTGTCCGGTGGTTTTTTTCTAAGAGGCATTATTAGTTTTTTCAAGCAGGTTATAAATAAATCCGTCACGTACAGATTGCGTACAGTATAGGAAATAAGGAGATTGTGTCATCTCCATTAAGATAGAGATAATCTGCACTGCTGGTATGATTATATCTTTTCTCTTCTTGGATAGTCCCTTAATATTGGCACGCTCTGTTACACTTAATGAGGATAACTCTTCATATACATGATGAATATCCTGTATGGACATATTTAATGAATTTTTCTTGCATTTAGCTTTATGTATGCGTGATAAATTTTTAGCACTTCCGCCAATCCCGATAACAGGAAGTCCTGCTTTGGACAACCATGGGAGAGTTTGAAGCTGTTCGACAAGATACGATTGAAGCCGCTCCGTTTGCTGTGCTGTCACATTTTCACCTTTTGTGAATTGGTCGTTTAAGTTGACTGCGCCAAAAGGGAAGCTGTGGTATTCGACCATTTGGCGGTTTCGGAACAGGGTAATTTCGGTGCTTCCGCCGCCAATATCAATGGTAATGCCATCTTGCAAATCTGTTGCTTGAATGATGCCAAGAAATCCAAAATACGCCTCTTCATAGCCGCTTAGAATCGAAAAAGGTATACCTGTTTCCTGTTGAATCTCTGCTAAGACATCCTCTTTGTTGGCTGCATTGCGGATGACAGCTGTCGCAAAACCAATAATTCGGTTCACTCCACTTTCCTCGCCATGTTTCTTAAACTCTTTTAAAATTTGCAAGGTAAAGTCTATTCCTTCTCGTGTAATGTTACCTTGACTATTTACGTAGCTGATGAGACGTGCAGCCACTTTGACGCGCTTTGCTTCTTCCGTTTTTACTAAGTTGTTTTCAATTTGATAGATAGCAAATTGAATGGAATTTGAGCCGAGATCAATGATGGCAATTGAGTTATCTTTCAATTATCGAATCCTCCCTTTGTAATTGTTAATATGTATATCTTATAAGAAAATGTAAAGAAAAAATATTAAGCTTTTGTAAAGTACGCCTATCCATTGTACCCCTAAGAATCCAATAATAATCTTACATTCTGGAAATCTTGCATATATCTACAAATATTTACAAAAATTTTACAAAGTAACCTGATATTCATCTGAATATTCGTGGTATTCTAATTATAGAATATTAGCAATAATTGTTAAGGGGATGTAAAAATGCAAACTCATCATGAGCAATGGAGCACCACTAATTTAGATAAACCTTCCTATTACAATAATCGAGAGTTGAGCTGGCTGGATTTTAACAGCCGAGTGCTGGAAGAAGCTGTGGATGACCAGAATGCTTTATTGGAAAGATATAAATTTTTATCGATTTTTAGTTCAAATCTGGATGAGTTTTTCATGGTGCGTGTCGCAGGACTGATCGATCAAGTAAAGGCTGGGTTTAACAAACCCGAAAATAAGGCGGGACTTACCCCAAAAGAACAGCTATGTGCTATTTCTCAAAAAGCCCATTTACTAGTAAAAAAACAAGATGAAGTATATCGAGATTTATCAAGAATTTTAGACAATGAACAGGTGAGCATCATTACAATTGATCATGCTGCACCACAGGAATTGGATATTCTGGAGGATTTTTTTGATGAACAAGTGTACCCTGTTCTGACGCCAATGGCGATTGACGCTTATCGTCCATTTCCAATGCTGTTAAATAAATCTCTAAATCTAGCAGTAATAATTGAAGAGAAGTCGCTGGAAAAGCGGAAGGAACAGGAGCTGAACGGCAACTTAGTGATTGTGCAAGTTCCGGCTGTTATGGACCGCTTAGTTGAAATAACGCAAAAAGGAAAGCAAAGAAAGTTTGTCCTTTTGGAAGAAGTGATTTCCCGTTTTATTTATAAATTGTTTACAGGCTATAAAGTGGAATCTGTCACTTCCTTTCGAATTACCCGAAATGCAGACTTAACTATACATGAGGACGAAGCAGAAGATTTATTACTGGAAATTGAAGAAGAGCTGAAAAAACGAAAACGGGGAGCTGCTGTCCGTCTAGAATACCAAATGTCTCAAAGCAATCAAGGGGTTATAGATTATCTTAGAAAAGTGCTTGAGATACATTCAAAGGATGTTTATGTTGTCCAAGCTCCTTTAGACTTGACGTTCTTATTTTCATTTTATAAGAAAGTCGCAGCCACTCATGAACATTTAACAGCAAGAACCTTTATTCCTCAGCCTTCTGTTGATTTAGAAGGAGAAGGAGACATGTTTGAAAAGATTGCTGACCATGATGTTTTACTGCATCATCCTTATGAGTCTTTCGAACCAGTTGTGGAGTTTATGTCACAGGCAGCAGATGATAAGAATGTATTGGCAATAAAGCAAACCTTATACCGTGTCAGTGGAGATTCGCCGATTATTGATAGTCTTAAACGAGCAGCGGAAAATGGAAAACAAGTAACTGTCCTAGTGGAGCTCAAGGCCCGTTTTGATGAGGAAAACAATGTTCAGTGGGCTAAGGAATTAGAACAAGCCGGCTGTCATGTTATATATGGAATGACGCATTTAAAAACCCACAGCAAGATAACTCTTGTTATCCGCAGGGAAAAAGGTAAAATTCAACGTTATGTTCATTTGGGAACAGGAAATTATAATGATGCCACAGCCAGAATCTATACTGATATGGGGCTTCTGACAAGCAATGATAAAATAGGCATTGATGCCATCAATTTCTTTAATTATTTAAGCGGATATATGGAAAAGCCATCTTATCATCATTTATCTGTTTCACCTTATGGTATTCGGGATACGTTCATTGAGCTGATTGACAGAGAAATTGCCTATCATAATGAATATCAAAATGGCAGAATTATTGCAAAAATGAACTCTTTAACAGATAAAATAATTATTAAGAAATTGTATGAAGCATCGATTGCTGGTGTAAAAATTGACCTCATCATAAGAGGAGTATGCTGCCTGCGTCCCGGTATTGAAGGAGTCAGTGAAAATATTAAGGTTCGAAGTATCGTAGGAGAATTTCTCGAACATACGAGAATTTTTTATTTCCATCAAAATGGGAATGAAAAGGTATATTTGTCATCAGCTGATTGGATGACGCGCAATATGGAAAACCGAGTAGAGATACTATTCCCAATTTTAGAGAATCATTTAAAAGAGAGAATCCATGAATGCCTGCTTCTTATGCTTCAAGACAATTGCAAGGCTCGCGAGCAAGATCGCAATGGCAAGTATAAATATGTGCCAAGAACCAATGGAGAAAGGCATATAAACAGCCAGAGGATCTTTTGTGAAGAAGCCATTCAATATAGGACCAAAATTAAAACAGCAAACTTGGAAACTATGAAGAATCGCACAAAGTTTTCAAGTTTAACAGACTCCTATTTTTTTCGTCTTAAAGAAATTGTTCCATTACTAAAGAGATAATCTACAGAGCATTCCTTATTTAAGAGGAATGCTCTTTTTATTGAAATGAAATGGTTGTTTATCAATAATAATAAAATAAAAAACAATATTATTTTATTGTAAAACGATAAATATTGTGGTAAATTAAAAACACATTAATTAGTGAGGTGTTTTTTGGTGAACAAAGTGTCAACGCTGTTTTTAAAAATAGCTGTAATTTTTATTGGACTTCCAATTCTTGCTTTATGTATCTTTGCGGTTCCAGCTATCGGGAGATTTGCTGAAGAGCTGCTGCCGGATATTTCCTTTATAAAATTTCTTGTTATCGCCTTTTTTTATGTTTCGGCAATTCCTTTTTATATCGCTCTATACGAGGCATTTAAATTATTAACTTATATTGATAATAACAAAGCCTTCTCAAAAATATCAGTGAAATCCTTAAAGGTAATTAAATTTTGTGCCATTACAATAAGTGGCTTATTTGTACTAGGATTGCCGCTCTTTTATTTCGTTGCAGATGCTGACGACGCACCAGGAATAATAATTATTGGCTTAGTTATTATATTTGCCTCTTTGATCATTGCGGTCTTCGCCGCTGTTCTGCAAAGGCTTCTTCAAGAAGCTATCGAGATAAAATCAGAAAATGATCTAACGGTCTGAGGTGAAAAAAATGGCGATTATTATAAATATTGATGTAATGCTAGCAAAAAGGAAAATGAGTGTTACCGAACTTTCAGAGAAGGTTGGAATAACGATGGCTAACCTGTCTATATTGAAAAATGGAAAAGCGAAAGCGATTCGATTGTCAACGTTAGAGGGGATTTGTAAGGCATTAGATTGTCAGCCTGGAGACATTTTAGAATACAAAAGTGATGAAGATACAGAGTAGATAATAATTTTTAGCAGGAGGCTGCTCATGAATGTAACAATTGAAAAATGGAGACAAAGATCAGCGTTGAAGCAATTGCTACTTTTTTGTTGGGAGCAGGCTCTGTCATGCTTGTTTCCAGTCGTTATCTTTGCCTCCTTGGCAGTTACACAATATTTTCCGCTTCCCTTTCTGCCAAGGTATGACTGGCTGCTGTTAATCTGCCTGTTTATGCAGTGGATGATGGTACGGTCTGGAATGGAAACAAAGGATGAGCTAAAGGTTATAACCTTATTCCATATTATCGGTCTTGCCCTTGAACTGTTTAAGGTGCATATGGGCTCGTGGTCTTATCCTGAAGAAGGATATTCTAAGATTTTTGGAGTTCCGTTATACAGCGGCTTTATGTATGCAAGTGTAGCGAGTTTTCTGTGTCAGGCCTGGAGAAGGCTTAAGGTGGAGCTTATTAAATGGCCGCCATTTTGGGCAGTGGTTCCACTCGCATTTGCGATTTACTTAAATTTTTTCACCCATCATTATTGGATCGATCTGCGTTGGTGGTTATCTGGATTAGTTTTAATTGTTTTTTGGAAATCATGGGTAGTCTACGTGGTGGATGGAATTCGTTACCGCATGCCACTATCACTGTCCTTTGTACTGATTGGTTTTTTTATATGGATAGCCGAAAATATTGCCACTTTCTTTGGAGCTTGGCAATATCCAAATCAAAGAGAAGCATGGAGCCTTGTTCATCTTGGCAAGGTAAGCTCATGGCTGTTATTAGTGATAGTAAGCTTTTTAATTGTTGCAACACTCAAGCAGGTTAAAGGGAAGAGTACAGAATAAAAGTGGAAAAGGCAGCATATTTTGCTGCCTTCAGCTTGTCGCTAAAGTTATGAGATTGGTTGGAGCGGTAGGGGGGAGACTGTGCGTGAACAGAGAAAAAGCGGCTCGGCGCATTAACCACTGCATCAAAAAACTAATCATCTTGTTGTAACAGGACAGGAGATATCTACTGCCTAATAGGCTGAAGACAATTATCAAGATTAAGTGCAGTCTATTTTATTCTATTTCAGAAAGTACTTTTTTTAGTAATGCTGGCGGTAAGTCATAACTTAATCGTCCATTAAGACTGCTATGAAGTTCAATGGTAATTTGCCTTGAATCTTTATTAGCCTTTTTAACTCTCAGTACCATTCGTGGGTCTGTATATATTTCAACTGTATTTTCCCTTTGTTTTATTGTATGTTCCCCATATTTTTTTATCATGGAACTTCCTCCTATTAGACTGCAGCGATTGCAGTCTTCTTTTATCAGCATTCTTTTTATATTATACATAAACTACCTTCAGTTGAAGGCTGTGGAATTAAATTTCATTATTTGGAAAAATTCCATTATCGCTTTATGAAATCTTAGTAAAACGGAAATAATAACACTATATAAATATAAAGAGTCTTGGTCAGAATGTGATGGTGTTCATAATGAATTTCCAGAAATATATATTGTTAGCTGTTATTTTATTATCCGCTGCAGGGTGTTTGGCAATTATCCGATTTGACTGGAAGCGATACGGTCTTATTTATTTAATTAGTGCAGTTACAGGGAACTTGTTATGCTTTTCTTTAACGTATATAGGATTTTATACTTTTTTTAACTATTTGCTTGAAGATTATTCGATAACTCCAGTGCTGCTCGTTTCCACACTTTTTCCATTGATTGCTTTATTTGCAATAAGGTATAGTCCAAAACTATGGATTTGGAAAATACCTTTTTATTGGGGAATTATCCACTTAGGATTAGTTGGGGAAGTTATCTTAAAAAACTCTGTTATCTTTAAATTTGAAGCGGAATGGGATTTGTGGGACAGTTATACGCTTTGGTGGATAAATTATTTGTTATTTGAGTTATTAGGCGGAAAGATCGTACCACCAGAAAAAAGAAAACCATTGAATGCTGAGTCCTTGCGATATGGTGCATGGGCTTGGATTTTACTGCATTTTATATTCATCACAACGATATTTTTAGCAGGTATATATGTGGGAGTAACTGTCTTTAAATAATAGAAATCATAAAAAATGATTGTCAAGATTTTTAGAGCATGATACTATTAGTTGAAATTAAATCCCTTTAATCTGGTCCAGAGAGTCCAAAAAGGCGAAAAGTGAACTCATACATATTCTTTCATGATGTCTATGACTACCCTTTTGTCCTTTGGATGAAAGGGTATTTTTTATAACTATACTTTAATTAAGTCCTGTGAGGCTTGAAAGGAGAACGACAAAATTGGATTATCGCAAAAAAACAGTAGTCGCATCAGTAGCCGGATTGACATTAGAGGGCATGGATATTATGTTTATTTCCTTTGCAATGTCAATGATTATCGCAGATTTTCATATTGATATGGCTGCAGGCGGACTAATTTCCTCAATTACTAACATAGGTATGCTTGCTGGAGGAGTTATCTTCGGCATATTGGCTGATAAATTCGGGAGAGTCAGGGTCTTTACGTACACTATTCTTCTATTTGCAATCGGGACAGCATTAACAGGTCTGGCGCAGAATATTGAACAAGTATATATCTTTAGGTTTATTGCAGGTCTTGGTGCAGGCGGAGAATATGGTATTGGCATGGCACTTGTGGCGGAAGCTTGGCCAAAGAATAAACAAGGGCGTGCTTCTTCTTATGTAAGTGTAGGTGCCCAGTACGGTGTTATTTTAGCAGCCTTGCTTAGTGCGATGATTCTTCCTGCATGGGGATGGAGAGGGTTGTTCTTCGTTGGTTTGGCACCAGTAATCTTTGCCTTTATTGTTCGCAAAAAGCTGGATGAATCACCAGAATGGCTGGCTTCACAACAGAAAAAGCAAGCTGTGAAAAAGGAAGGGAAACTAAAGCAATTATTTGCTAGCCCTAGAATTACTGCAACAACCATTGCATTAGCTGTGATGGCAACTGTGCAAATTGCCGGATATAACGGTCTGATGATATGGCTGCCATCCATGCTGCAGCAATCTCAAGGACTTTCTGTTTCAAGCTCTGCCCTTTGGACAATCAGCACAGCAGCTGGAATGATTGCTGGGATGCTGACATTTGGACAATTTATTGATCGTCTTGGCATGAAGCTCTCATACGGAATCTTCTTATTCGCTTCGGCAATTGCGGTATTTCTTTACTCCTTTGCATCAGGCAGTATCGGTCTATTAGTAGGCGGCGCGATTGTAGGCTTCTTCTCGAATGGAATGTTTGCAGGGTACGGCGCATTAATCAGCAAGTATTATCCAGTAGAAATACGCAGTACAGCAACAAACACAATTTTTAATTTCGGAAGAGCTTTAGGGGGATTATCTCCAATACTAGTAGGTTATATACTACAGCATGCCAACGTTACAGCGGCAATGGGATATTTGGCCCTGCTTTACTGCATTTCCTTCATTGCGATGCTTAGCTTGCATAAAAGAGCAGGAAGTGAAAGTAAACTTAAACCTTTAGCAAAAACAGTTTAATATGGAAACAAGCCATTCTCCGCATTAGAGAATGGCTTGTTTATTTTTTCAGAGAAGAAATCAGCTGTGGCCGACTATTGCATGCGGAACGTAAGGCTCTTCAAGGAAGGTGATGTCTTCAGGTGTTAGTTTAACATTCAAGGCACCAGCAGCATCCTCAAGATGGGACAGCTTTGTAGCACCGATAATAGGTGCTGCCACTTGTTCTTTTTGCAATATCCATGCAAGTGCAATGTGAGTGCGAGGAACACTATATTTTTCTGCCAACGATGCGACACGCTCAATAACTAAGCGGTCTGCACTCGATGTAGCATCGTATTTAGACTTCTGTATCTGGTCTGTCTCTGAGCGATGTGTTGTAACAGACAAGTCACGGGTTAATCTTCCAGAGGCGAGCGGGCTGTATGGAGTAATCGCTATTTTTTCTTCCTTGCATAGTGGCAGCATTTCTCGTTCTTCTTCACGGTAAATAAGATTTAGATGGTTTTGCATGGACACAAATTTAGTCCAGCCATGTTTTTCCGCTGTATGCAATGCTTTTTGGAACTGCCAGGCAAACATGGCAGACGCGCCAATATATCTTGCTTTTCCTGCCTTTACAACATCATGCAAAGCTTCCATCGTTTCTTCAATAGGGGTATGATAATCCCAACGATGAATGATATACAGATCCACATAATCTGTTTCTAATCTTTGCAGACTTTTATCCAATTCACTCATAATTGCTTTTCGAGATAACCCAGAACCATTAGGTCCTTGGTGCATTTGACCGTGTACTTTCGTCGCGATAACAACCTCATCACGATTAGCATAATCCTTTAAAGCGCGCCCAAGAATTTCTTCACTGGAACCAAGTGAATATACATTGGCTGTATCAAAAAAATTAATTCCTAAATCAAGGGCCTTCTTAATAACAGGACGGGAGTTCTCCTCATTTAAGACCCATTGATGCAGCCACTTGCTGGCATCACCAAACCCCATACATCCAAGACATAATCTAGATACATCTAATCCTGTATTACCAAGCTTTACATACTCCATTTGCTTCTTCCTCCCTGTCTTTATGTGATATAGGATTATTATCGCATAAAGCAGGTGAGGTCTTTAGCCCAATACTATCAAGTGTTTGCCTAATCCTCTCATAAAACTAAATGAACAGCAGAAATGTTTCTGCTGTTCATGTTTTCATTATTCTAAAATTCTCATATGCAAATTAGTCAAAGATTGACCTGTTGCAGAAGCGGTTAAGTTTGCTTCTAAGTCAAAGCCTTCAACCGGTTCTATGCGGGAAAACTTACGCAAAAAAGTCTCTAGCACAATTCTCATTTCCAGGCGGGCAAGCGGTGCTCCTAAACAGAAATGAGGTCCATTGCCAAAGGTAAGGTGTTTTTTGTTGTTTGACCGGTGAATATTTAGCGTGAAGGGATTTTCGAACATATTTTCATCCATATTGCATGCACTCATCCAGGCAATCACGACATCCCCTTTTTTCAGCTCTACACCTAATAGATTGTTATTCTGTTTAACAGTCCTGTCTCTTCTTGACAAGTGAAACCGATAACGGAGCATTTCCTCGACTGCATTTGGGACGAGCTCGAGATTGCTCCGCAGCTCTTCGTATAAGGCTTCATCATCATACAGCAATGAATAAAAGGTATTAGCAATGGCATGACTCGTAGTTTCAACGCCTGCACCTAACAGCACCATTGTAGCTTGGACAATTTCTTCATCAGTAAACCTGTCTCCATCCACTTCGGCACGGATGAGGTCGGAGATAATATCATTTGTTAAATTTGTCCGTTTTTGAACAACAATCGGATAGAGAAATTGAAAGTATTCCTTGGCAGCCTGTTGCTTCTCGAGTTCAATATCCGCTAGCCGCTGTCTGTCGTACGGCTGGAAGAGAATATCCACCCATTTTTTGAACTGATGACGATTGTTAACTGGCACACCAAATAAATCAGCGATAACAAGACTAGGGAAAGGGGCAGCTAGAGCTTCAACAATATTAACAACATCGTTCGCTTTTATATCATCAACCAGTTCTGCGGCAATCTGCCTGATTCTAGGTTCCCATTCTTTTAAGCTCCGAGGACTAAAAGCAGAGGCTAACAGCGACCTGCTTTTTCTATGCTGCGGAGGATCAAGATTGGTGATGTTTATTGGTGATGGTTTATCGGAATTACTTTCGTTCTTGGCTCCAACAAAAATCGTTGTTCTAGTACCGGCGCTGGAAAAATACTCATGGTTGCTTAACACTTCTTTGACATGCTCATATTGAAACACATTCCATGTATTGGTTTCCTTATGAAAAAAAATAGGATGCTCCTTTAGCATTTTTTGGTACCAGGCAATCGGAAAAAATTCGTCTGTACGTGATTGGAAATTGGTGATTTCTTTAATGGGGATTACTTCTTTTATCATTTTGCAGTTTCTCCTCCTTTAAATAGATCAAATGTTTTTATATAATCATGTCCGTTTAGCATCTGTAACTGCTAACAGCATGTCATTCACGTTGTTGTGCGAGAAAAGCATGTGCGTCTATTTCTACTATACTCTAATTTGAGTAGTAAAAAGTAGCGATTACGATGAAAATTAACAAAAATAGGTAAAAAATCCTGAAATCTTAAACTAGCAAACTTGTTATTGTAAGCGTGTTCTTTTATAATCAGGAAAAGATGTTAGAAAAAACTAACTTGGTTATTTTTAGGAGTGATTTAGTGGATTTAAATAAGTATATATCCGGAAAAATTTCTCTAAATGATTATGTTCATCGTATAAACCAGGGTGGAGCTGCTTTTCATGTTCATTATTGGGGAGTTATGCCTAAGCATTATGATAATCAGCTGCATAAGCATTCTTTTTTCGAAGTATGCTTTGTTGTAGAGGGAGAAGGCTTTTATATCGATGAACAGTGCAGTTATCCGCTCCAAGGTAACACCATCTTTTTATCAAGACCAGAAGTGCCACATCAAATAAAAAGCGAGCAAGGACTATCGCTCTTGTATGTAGCCTTTGAACTAATGGAATCAGAGTCGACAGAAAGCTGGGTTAATATAATGAATTCAGCTAAAAAATGCGCACCGGTGCTTTTACATAATAGTGATACAGAGACCGGCTATTTGTGGAAATCTCTGCTTATTCAGGCTACAAAGCATAAGCATGAATTCTTTGAAGAGATGCTAGTTACTATTGCCGGTTCGCTTATCATTTCGATTCTTCAGGATTTTGTTCCTGATTTGAATAAAAGCAGTCAGAAAGAAGAGCCAGATCAGCATTCTGATCTTCTTACACAGGCACGCCTGTATATTCATGATAATTTATCTAATTGCTTAAAGCTGACAGAAGTAGCAAGGCATCTGCATATATCTGGAAGACACTTGTCTAGGGTTTTTGTTTCTGAATTAGGTATGAGCTTCTCGAAGTATGTGCAAGATGAAAGGATTAAGAAAGCGAGCATGCTGTTAAAAAAGACAAATTTATCATTAAAGGAAATTGCTGAAGAGACAGGATTTATGAATGTCCAATATTTTACGAGAGTTTTCACCTCGATGATGCAAACCTCACCAGGGCGGTTTAGATCAATGTTTATCAATATACATACAACAACATATTCTGATACTTGACCTCCATGAAAAGGGAGGTCATTATTTTTTCTGAGTGGAAAGATGTCTTAAAAGTATAAAAACATGTCTTCAAAATTTAAATACTATTCATTAAATCTTTACTATAATTACATACGTAAACACAGTGTTAATGTATGAATGCGAACAATAGTGAAAACGTATTCAATTTGGATGGATTTAAAAAGGGAGGAAGGCATTCAATGAAATTATCTTATGTAACGGACAGTATGGCACATTTATCCTTTGAGGCAATGCTTGATGAAGTAGCTGAGCTTGGAATTGATACTATTGAAATGACGACAGGGGGCTGGTCTCCTGCACCACATTTAAATCTTAATGAACTATTGGAAAGTGAGCAAAAAAGAAACCACTTCTTGAATAATCTTGAGAAACGCAATATAAAACTATGTGCCTTGAATTGTTCTGGCAACCCTTTGGATCCAGGCGAATTAGGAAAGCAGCATCGAGAAATCACCGATAAAACGATGGAATTGGCAGAGCTATTAGGAGTTAAAAAGGTCATTATGATGAGCGGCCTGCCTGCTGGAGGTCCGGAAGATAAAGTTCCTAATTGGATTACCTATACAGTCAGCTGGCCGCCGGTATTAAAAGAAATACTAGATTACCAGTGGAATGAAGTTGCGATTCCTTATTGGAAGGAACTTGTGAAAAAAGCAGAATCATGTGGTGTTGAAAAAATTGCACTTGAAAATTTCAGCTCACAATTAGTCTATAATCCTGAAACATTATTTAAACTCCGCAATGAAGTTGGTCCAATTGTTGGTTTAAATCTTGATCCTAGCCATCTTATCTGGATGGGTGCAGACCCAATTCTAGCTGCCCGAGAACTAGGAGTGGCGATACATCATGTTCACGGCAAAGATGTGCGAATCGAAAGACATCTATCTGCTGTTAATGGCATTTTGGAAACAAAGGAAATAACAGATGTAGCCAATCGGGCTTGGAATTATGTAGCTGTCGGCTGCGGGCAAGACTTGCAGTGGTGGAAAGAGTTTTTCTCTGTTGTGAAGATGATGGGATATGACGATGAAGTTTCTTTAGAAATGGAAGATTTGACGATGTCCGTAGAGGCTGGAATAAAAACATCAATTGATGCTCTCCAGCAAACGCTGAGTTTTTAATAATCATACCAATTTATATCTGAATATTCAAAATAAAGGAGTGGTTAAAAATGTTAAATGGGGAGAAAAAAATAGCAAGACCGATACGTTGGGCAATGGTAGGAGGAGGCCGACTTGGACAGGTTGGTTATAAGCATAGAATAGGTGCATTGAGGGACAATACGGCATTTGAATTGGTTGCTGGCGCCTTTGATATTGAGCCAGCAAGAGGGAAGGAGTTCGGCATAAATTTAGGGGTGGCGGGAAATCGCTGCTATCCTGATTATAAAACTATGTTTGAAGAGGAAGCCATGCGAGAGGATGGAATTGAGGCTGTTTCCATTGCCACCCCAAATGGAACACATTATGAAATATGCCGTGCTGCACTCGAAGCCGGGTTGCATGTTATTTGTGAAAAGCCGTTGTTTTTTTCATCAGCAGAGGGTGAAGAGATTAAGAGACTTGCAGAGAAAACAGGCAAAATTATCGGGGTGACATATGGCTTCTCTGGAAATCAAATGCTGCTGCAGATGCGAGCAATGATTGAACAAGGAAAAATCGGTGATATTCGAGTTGTTGATTTGCAGTATACACATGGTTTTAATTCAAATGATAAATCAGATAAAACGAGTGCTGCTCAAAAATGGCGTATTGATCCTAAGGTAGCAGGACCAAGCTTCGTTTTAGGAGATTTATCCACACATACGTATTATATGTCCCAGTTGATTATGCCCGACATGAAAATAAAAAGGCTGCTTTGTGATCGTCAAAGCTTTATTGAAAGCCGTGCTCCACTTGAGGATAATGCTTTTGTACTCATGCAGTACGAAAACGGAGCAGTTGGCAGGCTGTGGACATCCTCCATTAATGCCGGCTGTATGGATGGTCACAGAATCCGGATAGTAGGGACGAAGGCAAGCTTAGAATGGTGGGACAGCAAACCAAATGAATTGAGATATGAAGTTCAAGGAGAACCTATTCAGACTTTAATTCGAGCAATGCCTTACTTGGATGACGCTTGCAATGCTGATGAGAGATTAGGTGCACTCCATCAGGAAGGGTTATCAGAATCCTGGGCAAATATTTACTTGAAGTTCGCAATTGCCATAGATGCGAAAAACCGCAATGATGAAGAAACATTAAATAGTCTAGTGTATCCGGATATTGATGCTGGAATTGCAGGCATTCGCTGGATTGAAAATTGTGTTCGTTCTGCAGATAACGGTGCCGTTTGGGTAGAATATGAAAATCAACAAAAGCTTTCGTCCACACATTAATTGGATTCTTAGGCAGGGGGGAGCAGTTAGTCAGACTGCTTCCCAACAATCCCTATCAACAGCAGCAGGTTATAAATGTAAGCGCTTTATATAGTTTGGAGATAAACCTCTCAACCGTAATTCCAATATTGTATAAAGGAGTAATCCGTATGACAAATATAAAGATGTCTGAACAAATCGTTCAAGCAAAGCCTCACCAGCAAAAAGATCCGAAAAAATTTCTGAAGCGCATAACAATTGTGTCTACATTTGGAGGACTTTTATTTGGATATGATACAGGGGTCATAAACGGGGCACTCCCCTTTATGGCAGACAAGGATCAATTAAATTTATCTCCTTTTACAGAAGGGCTTGTAGCAAGCTCATTAGTATTAGGAGCAGCCTTTGGGTCCATTTTTGGCGGCCGCCTGGCAGATACGAAGGGCCGTCGCAGGGTTATCTTATATCTTGCTGTGCTGTTTTTCTTTTCTGCAGCTGGCTGTGTTATCGCACCAAACACAGCTGTTATGGTTGGTTTCCGTTTTCTGCTCGGGCTAGCAGTCGGCGGGTCTTCTGTTGTAATTCCCTCTTACTTGGCTGAGATGGCTCCCTCTGACAGACGTGGAATGCTCGTTACCCAAAATGAATTAATGATCGTTACAGGTCAATTTTTAGCATATATATTTAATGCTCTAATTGGAAATATATTTGGAGATACAGGGCATGTATGGCGATATATGCTAGTTATTGCGACATTACCGGCAGTTGCCTTGTGGATTGGTGTGCTCATCCTGCCTGAAAGTCCTAGGTGGCTGGCTTCAAGGGGCAGATGGGCAGAAGCGCTAAAAATCCTTAACAGAATTCGGACAGAAAGCATTGCCGAGCAGGAAATGAAGGAGATAAAAGCAAATCTTTCTGCTGAACAGAAGCACAAAAAGCTGGGTTTTCGTGATTTAGGAACTCCATGGATTCGAAGGATTGTATGGATAAGAATTGTGCTTGGATCAGTTTCCCAGCTAGTCGGCATCAACTCTATCATGTATTACGGAACCCAAATTCTTGAAAATGCTGGGTTTGGCACTAAAACAGCTTTAATCGCCAATGTCGCAAATGGCTTGATCGCTGTGATTGCGGTTATCGTTGGCATGTCGCTGTTGAACAAAGTGAATAGAAGACCCATGCTGCTTACGGGCTTGATAGGCGTTACTGTTGCTCTCATTTCCATTGGAACTTCTGCACACTTCCTGGAGGGTTCAGCAATGCTCCCATACATCGTTTTATCAATGACAGTCTTATATTTAGCGTTTTTCCAAGGTGCAATTGCTCCATTAGTATGGCTTATCCTTGCGGAAATTTTCCCAATGCGGCTCCGTGGAATAGGGATGGGGCTGGCAGTGCTGTTCTTATGGCTTTGTAATTTTCTAGTAGGATTGTTCTTTCCTGTACTGCTTGCAGGTATTGGACTTTCTGCGACCTTCTTCTTATTTGCCTTGTTTGCCATTATAGGTGTGATTTTTGTAGCTAAAGCTGTGCCTGAGACAAGGGGACTTTCCTTGGAGGAAATTGAAGATAATTTTAAAAGCAAGGAATTTAGTTAATATAAAGAATCCCTGCTAAAGCAGGGATTCTTCACAAATTACATATAGAAAAATAGTTTAATTGTCTGCTTCTTGTTGTTTGATCCAAGCATCAATATGGTCCAGATTAAATAGCATCGTATCCCCGATAAGCCGTTGATGGGGAATGGTTCTGGCCTTGATTAATCCGTTGACATCTTCCTCAGAAAGGGGATAGCTCACCGATTGCAGGTAAGCAATTAGATTTTGTATTCCAACTGCCTTTCTCAAAAAATCACCTCCCACAAATGCCTCCTTACTAATTCAAATAAAGAGACTTCAGTATGAGGTATTTTTTAAGACTCGGCTGCTAATTATATACCCAAAAAAATATTTTTGAAAACTTTTTTACCTTGGTAACAAGGGAGTTCTGACAACTGTCTAATAGACGAAGATACCTGCTAAATATAGATAATTTACAAATTTATTGAATGATATTTAGGAGAGAACTCAACATATGTTTTGCCTGTTCACTCTAACTTTTTATAAAAATCCGGTTGACATTATTTAAAATTAGCAATATAGTAAAACACATCTTAACTAACAAAAACCGAATATACCACTTCTTATCCAGAGAAACCGAGGGATCAGGCCCTATGACGTTTCGGCAACGGGTTTAATAAACACCGTGCTAACTCCTGCAAATGTGTGACAACACATTTGAAAGATGAGAATGAGGATTTATAATTAAAGCCCTCTTTTTTCTTCTGGATATAGGAAAAAAGAGGGCTTTTTGTTGTTGATTAATGCAAAGGAGAGTGAATAGATTGATTGAATTCAGTCAAGTGGCGAAAACATTTGTATTAGGCAAAAGGAAAGTGGAAGCTGTTAAAGATGTTTCCTTAACTATTCAGAAAGGAGAAATTTTCGGAATCATTGGTTTTAGCGGTGCGGGCAAAAGCACATTGCTGAGACTTGTAAATCAGTTGGAAAGCCCGTCTAATGGATCAATTAAAATTCAAGGGGAAGATTTATCAAGCTTCAGTGCAAAAGAAATACGCAAACTAAGAAGACGAATCGGCATGATTTTTCAAAACTTTAACTTGTTTACCTCTAGAACAGTAGCTGGTAACATTGCTTATCCTTTAAAGTTGGCAGGCAAGCCAAAGGCGGAAATAAAGGAAAGAGTCGATGAGCTGTTAAGATTTGTTGGGCTGACAGATAAAGCGAATGACTATCCGGAACAGCTTTCAGGTGGACAGAAGCAGCGGGTCGGCATTGCGAGGGCACTTGCTAATTCGCCGGATATCTTAATCTGTGATGAAGCTACTTCGGCATTGGATCCTGACACGACGGCAGACATTCTACGGCTTTTAAAAAAGGTAAATAAAGAGTTTGGAATCACCATTTTACTTATAACACATGAGATGAATGTCATCCAAACTATATGTGACAAGGTTGCTGTTATGGAAAACGGTGAGGTCATCGAAACTGGCAATGTGTTTGATACGTTTACAAATCCACAGCATCCGACAACAAAACGGTTTATCCAATCCGTTCAACAAGATCGTCCGTCTGATTCGCTGCTTCAGCAATGGAAACAGAGTGGCGGAAATAATCTTTATCGAGTTATTTTCAAAGGAGAACTAGCGAATACACCATTGCTTTCACAAATATCACGTAAGAACAATGTGGATGTCAATATTGTTTATGGCTCTGTTCAAGAACTGCAAGAGAAGTTTTTCGGCAATTTACTAGTTTCCTTCGAAGGGGAAGCAACAGCTATACATACAGTCGTTTCCGAATTAGAGAAGACTGTCACAATTGAGGAGGTGATTATAGAATGAAGGTCGATTGGACGACGTTTTGGCCACGAATTGTAGATTCGACAGGCGAAACCATTCTAATGGTCATTATGACTTTGATTTTTGGTTCAATTCTGGGTATTTTGATAGGTTTACTTTTATTTGTAACAAGAAAAGGAAATATTCTTGAAAATAAGCTTGTATTTCAGTTGCTGAATATACTCATTAACATTATCAGACCGATACCTTTCATTATTTTCCTAGTAGCAATAAGCCCGCTCACTCGGACAATAGTAGGAACAACAATCGGTACATGGGCAGCAATTTTCCCGATGACGATTGCCGCTGCATTCGGTATAGCTAGGGTAGTTGAAAACAATCTTATCAGCATTGATCCTGGTGTCATTGAGGCAGCGAAGGCAATGGGTGCAAGCCCGCTGCAAATCATCTTCACTGTGTTAATACCAGAAGCGTTAGGACCGCTGATTCTCGGTTTAACCTTTGTGACCATCAGTTTAATAGATTTTTCCGCTATGGCAGGAACTGTTGGCGGCGGGGGATTAGGATATGTTGCC
Organism: Niallia sp. Man26; assembly: GCF_022049065.2. Classification (NCBI taxonomy): domain Bacteria; kingdom Bacillati; phylum Bacillota; class Bacilli; order Caryophanales; family Bacillaceae; genus Niallia; species Niallia sp. Man26. The sequence goes on along the minus strand of NZ_CP095744.1, from coordinate 804,487 downwards.
ATGACGTACGGCTATCAGAGATTTGATGGCAGTGTCATGCTGGTAACAGTTATCATCCTGATTTTGCTCGTTCAGGTTGCACAATGGATTGGAAATACATTATCTAGAAAAATTATGCGCAGATAAATAAAAAAGAAGAGGGGAAAAGAACATGAAAAAATTAGTGAAACTTTTTGTTGTATTACTTGCTGTGTGGGCACTTGCAGCATGCGGAAATGAGTCAGCTTCAGGAGATTCGAAAACAGTAAAAGTAAAAATCGGGGTAACAGGCACAGATGGTGAGGTATGGCCGTTAGTTAAAGAAAAGGCGGAAAAAGAAGGGATAGAAATAGAACTAGTTGAGTTCTCAGATTATACGCTTCCGAACCAGGCGCTTGCTAACAAGGAAATTGATATCAACTCATTTCAGCATATTGCTTTCTTAAGCCAGTTCGCAAAAGAAAATAATGCTGATTTAGTACCGATTGGTGCTACAGTCATCGCTCCAATGGGAATTTACTCTGAAAAAATTAAAGATGTTAGTGAACTAAAAAAAGGTGATAAGATTGCGATCCCTGATGATCCATCAAATCAGGCTCGTGCATTAAAGCTGCTTGAATCTGCAGGATTAATCAAACTTTCAGATGACTTTGGACTGTTTGGTGATCCAACTAAAATTGTGGAAAATCCGAAAGACCTTGATATTTACCCAGTTGTGGCACAACAGACTCCACGTGTCTTACCAGATGTGGCAGCATCTGTAATTAATAACGGTGTAGCTGGCCAGGCTGGATTCGATCCGGTCAAGGATCCAATTTATTTAGAAAATGCGGATGACGAAAGTGTTCTTCCATATGTAAATGTGTTTGCAGCACGTGCAGAAGATGCTGATAATGAAACATTCCAGCGCATAGTCGAGATTTATCATGAAGAAGACGTGATAAAAGCGGTCGAAGCAGATACAAACGGCGGCTCCATTGTAGTCGACACACCGAAAGAAGACTTAGTGAAACAATTTAAAGGATTGTAGGAGGAGATAAAATGGGCAAAGTGTACAATGGCTTAGACGTGATTAATCATTCTGTTGACAGCAATAAGGATCTTTATGTAGAAACCAGTCAAGCGATTCATTCAAGACCGGAAATCGGCAATCAAGAGTTTTTTGCAAGTAAAACCTTAGTAAATTTATTGGAAGAGGCGGGTTTTGCAGTAGACACAGGAGTGGCTGGCCATGAAACTTCCTTTTACGCAGTAAAGGACAGTGGGGTGTCTGGTCCGACAGTTGCTTTCCTTGCAGAATATGATGCACTACCAGGTCTTGGCCATGCTTGCGGTCATAACATTATTGGAACAACTAGTGTTGCCGCAGGAATTGCACTTGCCGAAACACTGTCAGAAACAGGCGGCCGTGTCCTTGTTCTCGGAACACCGGCAGAAGAAGGCGGACCAAATGGAAGTGCTAAAGGCAGCTTTGTGAAACATGGCTATTTAAAGGATGTCGATGTTGCCTTAATGCTCCATCCTGCTGGGAAAACTTCCTTGACGAGTGAAACACTTGCTGTTGATCCTCTAGATTTTCATTTTTACGGAAAAGCCGCACATGCTGCAGGCTCACCTGAAAAAGGCATTAATGCGCTTGATGCTGTCATCCAGTTATTCACCGGCATTAACGCATTAAGGCAGCAGCTAACTTCTGATGTGCGGATACATGGAATTATTACACATGGCGGCGATGCTCCTAATATTATTCCTGAATATGCATCTGCACGCTTCTTTATCCGCGCTGAATCGTGGAAAAAAACGGAAGAGGTTGCCGTGAAAGTTCGTGCCATTGCAGATGGCGCTGCATTAGCAACAGGTGCGACTGTAAAAGTGGAAAGATTCCAAAATGAGGTAAAGGATTTTGTCATTAATTCTGTATTAGATGATATTCTTAAAACGGAGCTAGAAGCGGTTGGCGAAGTTGTTTCTGTGGAAAAATCAACAGGCAAAGGTTCAACCGATGCTGGAAACATCAGTTATGAAGTTCCGACTGCTCACGGACATATTAAAATAGGGCCAGATGATTTGATTGCACACACAAATGAATTCAGAGAAGCGGCTCGTTCTAGTATTGGCAATGAAGCCATTACTAAAGGAGCAAAGGCACTTGCTGCAACAGGTTATCGTTTGCTGAAGGACTCTGTGCTGCTTCATCAAGTCAATAAAGCTTTTAACACAGCAAAACAAGCGAAAAATTAATAACATCAATATGTAATCTTGTTAGGAAAGACAAAAGCTCTGGGCATTTGCCGTTTCTTAAAAATCTATTATTCATATAATCATATTGAGGATATCGTCCATTCTCGTTTCAAGAAGCTTTCAATAGCGCTTGGATCCATCATCATATTATTATTTCTTTAGGTGCTCCCTATTTTGGAGCACCCTTTTTGTATATTTTATAAATATTATGTTGAAAAGAAATCGAAAATAAAATTTTTAAATTGGATGGAAGCAGGGGAAAGATATCGCCCATCTACCCAGGCTAAAGCAATAATTCGTTCGTAATCAGGAGGATCAATCGGTATTTTCACCAAGTGATTCAGGCTGGTGTCTTTCATATCAGGAAGGATGGATATCCCCAGTCCTGCTGCGACTAAGCCGGCAATCGTGTCTGGTTCATCTCCCTCAAAAGCTATTAATGGTTGAATTCCCGCTTCCTTAAACATTGCCTCTGTCAAGATTCGCATAGCGTACCCCTTTTTTAGCAGGATGAATGGTTCATTTATTAGCTGAACTAATCTTATACTGTTAGACTGTGCAAGGTTATGTGCCTTTGGTACGTAAACGAATAGCTGCTCACTAAAAAGCTTGGACCATGCAATAGGAGTGTGTATTTCAACAGGACTTATTAGACAAAAATCTAGTTCTCCTTTTTGCATATCTTCTAATAAGGAGTGCGAAGGGTTTTGCTTTAAAGCTATATTAATAGCAGGAAACTCACTGCGAAAAGCAGCGATTAAATCAGGAATTAAATTAGTGCTTAATGTGTGCAGAAAGCCAAAGGAAACAGTTCCTCTGCCAGGTTCAAGTAATTCGTGTATCTCTCTTTTTCCGAGTTCAAACTCCAGCATCATGGAGTCAACGTGCTTTAAGAACAGCCTGCCGTATTTGTTAAGCTTGATGGAACGGCCTTGCCGTTCAAATAGCGGTGCCCCTATTTCTTCTTCAAATCGTGCGATGGAGCGACTTAATGCCGGCTGTGTAATAGAGAGTGCTTCAGCAGCTTTTGTGACATGCTCCATTTGGGCGAGGGTTCGGAAGTATTCAAATTGTTGCCATTCCATTATTACAACTCCTTCTCTTATTACATATATGCATCGAAAATATGATTATTATGAATTATACATCATTATTAGCAGGTGTTAACATGAAGAGGAAAAAGTATAGAGGGAGTTGTACAAAAGAGATGGCTTACATAAATTATGGAACACCTTTATTTCGTAAAACTAGCATTGCGTTTTTTGCTGCAGGATTCAACACATTTGCCATTCTGTATTGTGTACAGCCATTAATGCAGGAATTTTCATCAGAATTTAAGTTGTCTGCTACTATGGCAAGTTTGGCTCTGTCTGTAGCAACTATTTGCTTAGCCGTAAGCATGCTCCTATTTGGATCATTATCAGAAGTATGGGGGCGAAAACCGGTTATGGTTGCCTCCATGCTGGTTGCCTCCATTTTATGTTTGCTGACTGCGTTCAGCGCCAATTATTACTATTTGCTTTTCTTACGGGCATTAACGGGAATTGTTTTGGCTGGAGTGCCTTCAGTGGCGATGGCATATCTTGGTGAGGAAATGGAATCCAAAAGTCTAGGAAAAGCGATGGGATTGTATATTAGCGGTAACGCCGTTGGTGCAATGGGAGGAAGAATTATTTCAGGTATTCTAAGTGAATTTTTCAGCTGGCATGCTGCAATCGGCGGCATAGGGGTAATAAGCATTGCTGCTACTCTTTCTTTTGCCTTAACTCTGCAGCCTTCTCGAAATTTTCAAGCGCGTAAGCTTAACATGAACGTTTTAGGCAGGTCTCTAATAAACCACTTAAAGGATCCAGGACTGCTTTGTTTATATGGTCTTGGTTTTTTATTGCTTGGAAGCAATGTAGCGCTGTTTAACTATATTGCCTATGTGCTCACAAGTAAGCCATATTCTTTGCAGCAAGGTGTAGTCAGCTGGATTTTTCTATTATTTATTATTGGCATGTTCAGTTCGATATGGATTGGCAGGCTTGTGGACCGCTACGGACGACATTATATCTTAATTGCGAATCTCTTTCTAATTATAATAGGAGCTTTGTTGACACTGCATGTGGGCTTTTTGGTCTGGAAGATAATGGGCTTAGCACTGACTACTTTTGGTTTTTTCGGTGGCCATTCGATAGCGAGTGGCTGGGTCAGCCAGAGAGCAGCTGCTAACAAAGCCCAAGCTTCTTCTTTGTATTTGTTTCTGTACTATACAGGTTCAAGCGTGGGTGGAACACTTGGCGGAGTTTTATGGTCTCACCTTGGCTGGAGCGGTATCGTTATCATGGTTATTGCGTTTACTTTTATCGGCATTGTGCTCGCAGCAGCCCTTCTCAAAATCACTGGATTCACGAAACCTGCAGCCAAGTCGAAACAGCTGCATATTTTCAAATAAAGGGTGCTAGACTGGCTGCACCCTAGTCGTGTCAGTTTATTGATTGCTTTCAATTTGCTTTAGCACCCTTCCACCTAATGTTGATGAGGCATTATATAAATATTGCAGAACAGTGCTTCTAGTTTCATCCGAAACTCCTGCAAGATCATTTGCAAGATTTTGGACTAGATGGTCTTGCTGGATAGGTGGAAGGGTATGAAAATAGTGTCCAGCCTGTGTGAAATCATCTTGCTTTTTGATATCGCTCCGTTGAAGCCTGCCGCTTACCTGTCTTCCTTTGCCGCTTGTAATAAGAGAGGAAGTATCCCATTCACTTTGTTGATTTATCGGTAAATCGCGGAATCCTGGACCGAGCCGGCGCCGCTGTGAGTCCCAGTATATATTGGAACGGCCCTGCAGCATTTTATCATCAGACAATTCGGCTCCTTCTAATAAATTCGAAGGAGAAAAAGCCACTTTCTCCACTTGTTCCATATAGTTGTCTGGATTGCGGTTTAATATCATGCGGCCGACGGGGATAAGGGGATACTGCTGTTCATCCCAAACCTTCGTATCATCAAGCGGGTCATATGGAAGACTTTGCTCATCGTTTGTATTCATCAGCTGTACATAAAGGATATATTCTACCTTCTTACCTTTTGATATAGCAGAAAACAAATCCTTACCGGCAATATCAGGATCTGCACCGTTCCAATGTGCTGCCTCTTTGTTATCGATAAACTTTATCCCGGAAGACGGAAGCCAATGATATTTCACATAGCGGCGCACACCTTGGGCATTTTTCCACACATATGTACTTACACTGTGGCCGGGAATATGGCGCAAACTTTTAACTGTCCCTGCATCTGAATATAACCTTACTACGAAATGGATGGATTCAGGCGCCCGTGCAACAAAGCTCCAAAACCGTTCCGGATCAATCAAATTATTTACAGGAGAGGGAAGAAAGGCTTTTATTGATTCAGGGAAGCGGATGGCATCTCGGACAGAGAAGACAGGAATATGGTTGCAAATTAGATCAAAAACCCCTTCATCTGTATAAAATTTGGTCGAAAATCCTCGCACATTCCGAGATGTGTCTGGTGTGCCTTTTGTGCTGACTGCAAGGGAAAACCGAACAGTAACAGGGACCTGTTGCCCCGGCTCCTGTAAAAAGCAAAGCTTTGTATATTCACTCATAGAATAGATGGTTTGAAAATAGCCGAAAGCCCCGTAACCTTTCACATGTACAGGTCTCTCCAATATTTTTTCATGGATAAAGTTTTCCAAAGTTTCGTGAAGAATATTATCCTGCTCAAGAACAGGGCCTCTGTCTCCGACTGTTTCTGAATGCAGCGCCCCAGGTAAATCGCCTTGCCAATCTGCAGGGCTGCGGCCTTTTTTGTTTGAGGTACTTCTTTTGTTCAAATGATTATTATCTTTCAATATAATCCCCCCTGTTGTTCGTGAAGATAATTACCCGTTTATCGATGATATCGATACAAGTTATTCCATTTAAAGCGTCTATATGACTGATATAAATTGTCTTCTTACCTGAAAAAACGGATATTCGCACATGTCTTGAACCAAATTAATAGGTAAGTAGCTGACTTCTTTTCCCTGATTGCTAAACGAAGAAAGCATGGTATAATAGATATATTAAATTTGTATGTACAAATTTAATATATATCTTACAATTTAATAGGTATGCATAAAATGGAGGTCGACAATGAAGTTTCCACATGATTTTTTATTTGGTGCAGCATCTGCTTCTTACCAGGTGGAAGGAGCATGGAATGAAGATGGCAAAGGAAAGACAAACTGGGATGTATTCTCGAAGATACCAGGCAAGACTTTCGAGGGAACAAATGGAGACGTCGCTATTGACCATTATCACCGCTACAAAGAAGATATTAAATTAATGGCCGAAATGGGGCTAGAATCATACCGTTTCTCTGTATCATGGGCAAGAATATTGCCTACCGGGGACGGAGAGGTAAATCCTAAAGGCTTGGAATTCTATAATAATCTGATTGATGAATGTTTAAAACACGGAATTGTACCATTTGTGACACTATATCATTGGGATTTGCCAATTACTTTAGAAGAGGATGGCGGCTGGACGAACAGACGCACTGCGGATGCATTCGTTAAATATGCTGAAATCTGCTTCCGTGAATTTGGTGATCGTGTAAAGCACTGGATTACCTTCAACGAAACAGTTATGTTTACCGGATTAGGCTACTTAAAAGGTGCACATCCGCCAGGCGTTACAAATGATGAAAAGAAATACTTCCAAGCAACACACTATGTGTTTTATGCCCATGCAAAAGCAGTAGAAGTGTATAAAAGCTTAAAGCAATATGGCGAAATTGGTATTACTCACGTATTTTTACCTGCCTACAGTGTAGATGAAAAGCCAGAAAATATTGCAGCTGCTCAGCATGCGAATGAATATGAAACTTTTTGGTATTATGATCCGATTTTAAAAGGAGAATATCCTGCGTATGTCGTTAAGCAACTAGAGGAAAAAGGCTGGACTCCAACCTGGACAGAAGAAGAGCTGAACACATTGAAAAGTAATGCTGAAAACAATGACTTTATCGGCTTAAATTATTACCAGCCAATTCGTGTTGAAAAAATCGCCGAAGGTTCTCTAACAGTAGAACATTCACGGGAATCATCTACTCTTGCACCAGGAAATCCTTCCTTTGACGGATATTACCGCACAGTGAAAATGGACGATAAAACATATACAAAATGGGGCTGGGAAATCTCGCCGCAAGGCTTTCTTGATGGGCTGCATATGTTAAAAGGGCGTTATGGCGATATAAAAATGTATGTCACAGAAAATGGCCTTGGTGATGAGGATCCAATTATTGATGGGGAAATAGTGGATGTTCCAAGAATAAAATATATCGAAGAGCATTTAAAGGTTGTCAAACTTGCAATAAGCGAAGGCATTAACTTAAAAGGCTATTATGCATGGTCAGTCATTGATTTATTAAGCTGGCTAAACGGATACAAGAAGCAGTATGGCTTTATTTATGTGGACCATTCTGACAATCTGAACAGAAAGAAAAAGCTCTCGTTTCATTGGTACAAGCATATTATTGAAACGAGGGGAGAAGAGCTGTAAGAAATAGGACGAACGAAACCTCCTAATTATGTTAGGAGGTTTTTTTCTACATGCTTAAACTCCAATTTATTACATTTTCATTTTAATCAAGGAGGTTATTGTTTACAATAGAACCATAACCAATTATTACATATTTTTTAAAGGAGATAATATGGCAGTCAAATATAGAGAGATAGCAGATTCTTTAGAAAAGGATATTAGAGAAGGCATATTTGATGCATCTAATAAGCTGCCGACTGAGGAAGAGTTGGCAAAACAATTTGAGGTAAGCAGAAGCACGGTCAGGAAAGCTGTTACCCAGCTAGTCAATCGGGGATATATTTATCAGGTGCAGGGGAGCGGCATGTTTTTAAGGAAAAAGTCGGAAACAGATTATATTAATCTAGGCAGTCTGCGGGGACTGACAAAGGATTTGTCAGCGAAAACAATCGAAACGAAAATACTGGAGCTTCGTGTTATAGAAGCAGAAGAAGAGGTTGCAAATAGGATGCAATGCGAACCTGGCACAAAATTGTATTATACAAAACGCATCCGAATAGTAAATGAAGAACCTTTCTCGATTGAACTCAGCTACTTTAAAAAAGACATCGTTCCTTATTTAAATAAGGATATTGCCATCCAATCTATCTACACCTATTTAATTGATGACTTAAGACTGAACATCGGGTTTGCCGACAAAGTTATCAATTGTGAATTAATGGATGAGGAAACCGCCTTTTTGCTTAACCTGAACGCGGGAGACCCTGGGTTAATTATAGAAAATACCGTATCGCTTACGAACGGCAATATATTTGAGTTGTCTAAATCTATCTTTCATTATCAAAAAGCAAAAATCCTGGATAGGGTTAGTTTTAAGTGAATACCTTTAAATAGCAAAAAAGTACATCCATTACAACAGGATGTACTTTTTTACGGTTAAATGTGGACTGCTTCCTTGTTAGAAGTTACAGTGAAGCTTCCTTTAGACAGCTTTACAACAACATCTGATTTTTGGGCAATATTCTGATCATGTGTGACGACAACCACACATTTTCCTTCATTATGGGCAAGATCCTTCAGGATTCCAACAATTTCTTGAGCGGTTGTTTCATCCAGATTCCCTGTAGGCTCGTCTGCCACAATAAGGTCTGCATCGCAGCAAAGCGCTCTGGCAATAGAGACACGCTGCTGCTGACCGCCGCTTAATGTTAGAACCTTTTGACCGGCTTGTTCAGCAGTAATACCCATTTTTGTAAGCATTTCTAGGGCATATACTTTTTTGTTTTTATGACTTGATCCTGTAATTTCCATAGCTGTTGTCACATTTTGCAAGGCTGTCATATAAGGCAAAAGATTATACGATTGGAAAACAATTGAGACATACTTATTGCGAAACTTGGTGAGTCCGATTTTTTTTATGTCTTTTCCTTCATACAGAACTGCACCTTCCTTAGGCACATCAAGGGCGCTTGCAAGGGCAAGGAAAGTAGTCTTTCCTGAGCCTGAAGGGCCAATAATCGTATAGAAAATCCCTCTGTCAAATGCTACATTTATATTCTTTAAAATATCGACTTTCTTGTTTTCATGTTTATACCAGTAACTGATATTCTGTAATTCTAATAATGAACTCATTACTCCATCTCCCATCAATCAATGTTAATCCTGTTTGCTTAAGATAGTTTTAGGCTGCAGCCTCAGTACGGACAAGGATGGCAGCAAGGCTGAAATAACGGCAATTAATGCACCAATCATCGCTAATAATCCTAGGTCCTGACCTGTTGCGCTGACATCCAGCTCATCAATCGTTTCAACGCCAGCTGTTGAAGCTGCAGTCGATGTCATGACTTTGCCGAAACCGCCGCCGCCTCTGAAGGATTCTGGTGTGGTACTTGTCTCACTTGAAGCAATTTCTTGGCTCAGCAGTTGATCACTAACTTTGCCAGCAACGGCATTCCCGCTTACTGTTGCAATGCCAAGTGACAGAACGGCCACTAAAAGAATTTCGACGATAAATTGACCTGCTAGCTTCCAGCGCTGTTCACCTAGTGCAAGCAGCACACCCATTTCGTATTTTCTCTCCCTAATGGACATCATTACAATCAACCCTAAGATGATGGCGCCGGCAATGGAAACTAGATAAACAATATTTTTCGAGAAACTTGCAACATTTTCAATTGGACCTACCATTTGTTGATAAAGGTCATCGTTTGCATCCAGTTTGAATGAATCAAAATCAATGCTGCTTTCCGATTTAGCTTGAGCAACGAATGCTTCCATGTCAGCTGGATCATCAATATAATAAACAGCATTATCAATCGTACCTTCATAATCCGCGCCTTTCAGGTCAGATGCAGCTGTATATGGAACATAAATTTTGTTATAAGGAATCATGGCAGTAAAGTCCATTGCTTGGTCAGAGCCAGTGGAAGTGGTAGCGTAAATACCTTTGATTTCTAGCTCAATAGAAATGGAATCATCTTGCGGGTTTGTGACAGTTAGCGTATCACCGACCTGCAGATCATTTTCTTCCGCAAGAGTCTGCTCGATTACGGCTACATTTTTGCCGACATCTTCATCTGTAAGATGCTCTCCATCTATAATTTCAGACGTGCTGTCCATAAAATCAGTATAGGAATCAGTAAAGGTTACACCTTGCAGACTGACATCTCCCTGCATACCGCCGCCCATTCTGACAACACCTTCTCCTGTTTCTGTTTCTTCCTCCGTTTCAGTACTTGTACTATTTTCAATCGGATCAAAGCTAGAAGCTAAACCAGTAGTTGATGAATAGAAATTATAGCCTTTAATTTGGTTATATGTTGTTAGTTCTTCTGCTGCTTTGACTTCAATTGGCGTAGACTGGAATCTAACTCGTTCACCATCCTCAGAAGATTGTGACTGCATCTGCTCACGCAATTTCTCCATGTCCACCTGTAAAGTTACATCGGCACCGAGCTGCTTTCTCGCGAGATCACTTGATTTTTTTGCCGCCGTTTGAATAGATAAACCTGCCAGTACGAGTACACAAATAACCGAAAATACAAAAATCTGCAGCAGGCTTTTCCCCTTTCTAGCTTTAACACTTAAAAATGCTCGTTTTAAAAAATTCATGTTTTCTCTCCTTTATCTGTTTTTCACAAACACCACTATATATAGAAATGGTGAAAACTTGGTGAAAAGGAAAAAGACAGGCGATAACCTGTCTTAGAAGGGAAGTTTGCTAGATTATGATACAGAATTACTTTCCTCTAATGTAACTTCCGATTGCTTATGGAATCGTGCTTTCCATAAGATGAAGAAGGATAGCAACACTAACAGCAGACAAACTAGATTAACAAAGCGAAATCCTATATAAGTAGCAATAAATCCTCCACCTAAATTTCCGACTAATCTCCCAATGGTAGAGCCATTAGAATAAATAGTTGCTGATATTCCAGGAGAAGAGGGCAGCAATTCTGTGAAATAACTTAGCCCATTTCCCATAACAATTGCTACAAAAACAGCTTGGAGGAGCTGTGCTGCTATTAAAATCCACGAATGAGACGCAGTTGCTAAAATAATGTAGTAAACACCGGCTATGAAACAGCTAATAATCATTAACGAATGATTGGATATTTTTTTTCCTAAAGCACCGAGGCCAATCATAATAGGAATTTCTAAACCTGCACAAACACTGACCACAATTCCGACAACTGCGTGACTTCCGTGCAGCTCGTTCACAATGAACAGTGGTGTGTTAATTACGTTTATAGCATTTACTGCAAAAAGAAGGATGAAGGCGATAAAGGGGTATCTTATTTGTTTGTTTTTTAGAGAAGATGCGGGAACTGGCAATTTATTATGTCTTTTCGTATAAACAGTGTTCCTTTGATTGCTCAGAAAAAAGAATACTAGAGATGCAATAATTAGAAAGATAACAGAGGTTCCAAGAAATAACCCTTCATAACCAGCCAATCCTAAAATAATCGTCCCGCCTAGGGGCCCAATAAGAAAACCTAATGAAACAAGGGAACGCAAAGTAGACAGTGCAAATGTTTTATCATCACTCTTGCTTGCATTTGCCGACTCCTGTGCGAAAGCAAAGATTTGCGGCATCGCAGCAGCACCTAATCCGTTAAATACAGTAACCACTAATAACAGCAGAAAATAGTTATGAAATAGAAGGTAAGACACATAACCTAAAGCGGATGAAAGCATAGCTATGATTATCACCAATTTTCGGTTGAGCCCGCTATCTGACCGTTTTGCAATGAAAGAGTTTATTAATACACCACTCAGCGAGCTTACAGCCATAAAGACCCCAAATGCCCCTGCGCTCATTCCTAGTTCCTCAGTAGAATACAGAGATAAGTACGGCATCGTAATGGAAATTCCTGTACCGACAAGCAGCATACAAACCATGAAAAGACAATACCCTTTGATTGTGAATAGTTTTTTTATACGTATCAGCATTTCTTTTCCCCACCTTTACATAACTACAGAAAAATTAGCAGCACTTAATCATTTAAAATATACTTTTCAAAAGCATAAGCCACCCCATTTTCATCATTTGATAGTGTGGTAATATCACTATGCTTTTTTACTTCTTCTTCGGCATTTCCCATGGCAATCGCCAGCCCAGCTGCCTGAAACATAGGTATATCATTTATTTCATCTCCGATAGCTACTGTATTTTCGATTGGAATATTAAAAAAGCGTGCCATTGCTTTTAAGCCATTTCCTTTATTTCCGTTAATATGTGTAACTTCAAGATTGAATGGCGAAGAAGAGGCTACATAAATTTCTTCAATTAACTCTAATTGGGATCTCAACCGATCTTTTTGAATCGGATCAAGTCCTAGGATAAGAAACTTTATAACCGTAGATTCATTATTTAGTATTTCTTCAGGGTTATGAAAGAATGACTGACCGTAAACATGTGGAGGTGTTGTGAACATTTTGTAATCCTTGTGATCAAGATACTCATTTGGGACAAGACCAGATGCCAAAACTTTTTCATATCGATCAAGCCAGTCTTTATGGGCAAATGTACGAATATTTGTACAGACTTTATATGGCATTGATTCTTTTTCTAGTTCTAACATAATTTTTTGACATTGAAGAAGGGGAAGAGAGGTTAGTTCTATTAATTGGCCATTAGCATATATTTCCGTGCCGTTATTTCCACCAACATGTAAATCTAAATCATATTTAGCAAGTTCAGATATAACCGGTGTAGCTGATCGGCCTGTTAAAGCCATAACGATATGGCCTTGTTCCTGTGCTTTTCTGATTGCTTGTATCGTTTCGTTACTAATTTCTTTTTTTGAATTCAACGTAGTACCGTCCAAATCAAGTGCAATAAGCTTCATATAATTCTCTCCCTGCGTTGTGAAATTGTAATAGCAATAAAGAAAACGTTATCATTAAAATATTGATTTATATAGACCAATATGACTTGGTAATTCATTATCATTTTTTTACCGTGAATCGTCAATACGAGTTACTGAACAATTTCTGTCAAAATGTTTAATAATAAACAAATTAAGTGAAATTAACAATTGATACAATTTTACACATGTTTTATTAAGTTACATGCAGCTTCCATGTCATGCTAGTAATGCAAAAATGGGTAACCACCAGGTTACCCATTTTTGCTCTTAAAGATTTCTATCTAATAAGATCCCCACTTGCAATGCCATTTCCTCTGGTGATATTGGCATGTCATTTATAACCCACCACTCCACTAAACCCGCGTACGATGTCACAATAAATTGAAGCAGAACATCTTCATTTAATTCCTTATTTTTAGCAATAGCTGTATCAACTTCATCCTTAAATTCTTCTATAAGAAATTCATGAAATTGACTGCGAAAATAAGGAGCACCTTTGCTTTTAAGCATAGTAGAAATAAACAAATAATGGCTCTCGAGGTATTTAAACCAAGGTAGATTAGCTTCACTGTATTCCGAATCTGCCGTGGCTTCACATAATTCCCGAAGATTATTAATATGTTCTTCAATAAGCTTTTCCAGCAAATCATATTTATCTAAGTAATGAAGATAAATAGTCCCCCTGCTTACATTTGCTCTGTCAGAAATATCTTGGATGGTAACATCATCAAACTTCTTTTCAGACATTAACTCTATAAGAGCTTTTTTTATTGCTTCTTGTGATTTCAGTATTCTTCTATCTATTTTAGCCAAAATTACCTCACCACTCTAAAATATTCTCTCTATGATTATATGATAAATTAAATGGTTGGATAAGTACTATTTAGGTTTAAAAATGTCAATAACCTTAAATACACTTGTTTCAGTCTTACTTTTATGGAGCAAAGTCAGCCGCTGTTCTCAAGATGAAAATACTATAATCATTAGAACAGGAATAATGGAACAAACGGAAAAGTCATTTGTCTTTCCTGCAGTAAAATGGAATAGCTAGAAGTATAGAATTACTGCAGCGCATGTTGATTCTGTTGAAGATATAATAGGAGAAATACAAAACTTTTCTTCAGAAGAACAATTCCCAACACCTATAATTATTCCAACTATTTTAACAAAGGTATAACCTAGTGGGAAATAAAGGATATAAATACCTCTGAGGCGATTTCCATTAAATCTGGGATACGTACATAAAAGCTATACCTGAATAAATACTGAAAAAGCGAATTTGACATTCATGAGTCATGTTCGCTTTTTCTATGAAGTCTGTGTTTTCAAATAAACACTCTACATAATAAGCAGCAATTTAGTAAAAATTACTTTATATATCACTATTTGGAGGAATATTTGGATGGCGGAAACCTTAAAGAAAATAAATGTTAATAATATAAAGAAATCTTTAGGAGATCCAGCTGACTTAATAATACGCTCCATTACATTAAATCTAAACGATAAAAAGCTGAATTGTTCTCTTGTATTTATTGCAGGTATTGTAAATGAAAGTGATATAGAAAATTTCATTATCAGACCTTTACAGCGGGTTTCTCCAACTACACAAGTAATTAACTTAATGGCAGTTATGGAAAAAGAAATGATTCAGGTAAAGTCGGTAGCGGTTATCCAGTTATATAAAGACGCGCTAAAAGACTTACTGAATGGAAAGACTTTGATTTTATTGGAAGACATAGAGGATGTGCTTGTTGTTGACACTTCTAGCTGGAAGGAACGTTCTTTAACGGAAGCAGAGGGACAACGTGTTGCGAAAGGGCCTTTAATTGGCTTTAATGAAAACTTAGCAACAAATATAGCAATCATGAGAAAAGCTCTTAAAAACGAACAGCTGCGATTAGAAAATTATACATTTGGCAGCGAAACGAATACTGATATCTGTGTTATCTATTTAGACAATATCGTCGATAAAGAGATATTGGCCGAATTAAATAATAGATTGGCAAAAATAGAAACGAGTAAGATATTGGATGCGAATTATATAGAAGAATATATACGGGACCAGTTTCTCACGCCGTTTCCGCTAGTGTTGACAACGGACCGGCCTGATGTAGTAACAGGTGAAATTACCGATGGGAAAATTGGCATTCTGATTGAGGGGTCACCGTATGCGTTAGTAGTACCGGCATTATTTCTGCAATTTCTGCAGTCGCCTGATGATTATTATTTTGTTAATGGTGGTGTCACAAGACTGCTTCGAATACTCGCCTTGGCAATGGCTATATATCTGCCAGCATACTACTTGGCATTTGTTACATATCATCCTGGCCTGCTGCCATTTGATTTAGTATTGAGTCTAGCTTCTCAAAGGGAAGGTAAGCCATTGCCCTTAGTGGTGGAATTACTGCTGTTCATGTTTCTGTTTCAAATTATTATTGAAGGAGCATTGCGTTTACCGAAAGGCTTAGTTTCGGTTGTATCAATTGTTGGAACCATAATAATTGGTCAATCTGCTGTTGAAGCTGGCTTAGTACAGCCAGCTACATTACTGGTTGTCAGCATGTCCTATATATTTAGTTTTGTAGCTCCAATAATTACATTGGCTACTGCAGTGCGGACATTAAGGTACGGATTTATCATCATAGCTGCTTTTTTAGGTTTATATGGAATCATTCTTGCTACTTTAGCATTAACTTTTCATTTAAATCATTTGCGTTCATTTGGTGTACCTTATTTTGCTCCACTGTTTCCTTTTAACTTAAAGGATCAGAAGGATGCGATTTATCGTTTTCCATTAGATAAACTTTCTAACAAGCATCAATTTCAGCATGAGGAATTTGTTAGAAAAAAAAAGAGACTAATAAAGGACAGGAAGCATGATGAAAACATTAGGTATTATTATATTCCTTTCGTTGTTTGCGGTACTTTCTCTTGGCAACATAAATCGTAATGAGTTAAATGAAATAGCGCTCGTCTATGCAGTAGGAATAGACATGGAATCAGATAATTATGCTGTTTCCTTGCAAGTAATCAATCCGCAGCCTCCTATTAGTCAAACAGATAAAATGCCGGTCATTGTATACGAAGCTAAAGCGAAAAGCATAGGAAAAGCAATTGAAATGGTTTCAAAAAAAATTTCCAGACAGTTAAGTCCTGCACAAGTCCAGTTAATTGTAATCGGGGAAGAATTAGCTGAAACGAAAGGTATAAATAATGTGCTCAATTATATATTACGTGAGCCTGGATTATCTTCCATATTAGATATTCTAATTACAAAAGACATAAGTGCCTATGATGTATTGAAAGTGGTTTCATTTATGGAAGATATCCCTGGAAATGAAATTGTAAAAGCTCTTAGAAATACGGAGGAAAACTGGGGCTCACATCAAAGAGTATATCCAACCCAAGTAAAGGCAGACATTCTTTCAAGAGGAAAGGAGGCCATTATTCCTACCATTTCTTTATATGGGAAGGAACATTTAGCCGAAGAAAAAGCCCTCTTAGAATCAACGGCACCAAAATCATATCTAGAATTTTCAGGATTAACGCTTTTAAATGAAGACAAAAAGGTTGGCTGGTTAAATGATAACCAAAGTAGAGCGTATTATTTAATAAAAGATAGGTTAAAACATAGTTATTTCAGCTCTTATTGTCCTAATGATGACAATAAGGAGGAGTTTGGGTTAACCATTATTCACTCCAAAACAGCTATCCATGGAAAGATAACGAAGGGAAAACCGAAATTTACGATTAAAGTAGAGGTAACAGGGGATTTAGACGAATTAAATTGCGATCTGGACATTTCAAAACCAGCAGGAATAAAAAAAGTGGAAGATCTGATGGAAAAACAAATAGAAGAAGGTTTAAAGGACTTACTTGTTCAATCACAAGCCATGAATGCCGACTTTATCGGTTTTGGGGATGTACTTCGTATTGACGATAAGGATAGTTGGAAGGAAATTGAAGATAGTTGGCAAAGTGAAATATATGCCACTTCAACATTTGCTATTGAGACAAAGGTAATCGTCCGGAACTTTGGAGATCTTAATATAGCTAATTAACTAAAGGGCAAAAGAGGTGGATGATATGGAGATCAAAAGAATAGGATCATTAGAATTAGCATCCATGATTATTTTGTTTCAGTTGGGAAGTTCTATAGTATTAGGCATGGGAATGGAAGCGGGGAAAGATGCCTGGATTGCAATCGGGATAAGCACGCTGATTGGGATAGCCATCCATTTCTGTTATATAGCTTTATATAGAGCAGGCGGTGCAAGCAAAACCTTCACAAATATTTTACAGGAAGCTTTTAGTCGTCCGTTGGGCATTTTTTTAGCTGGATTATACTATCTGTATTTTTTATATTTAGCTGCTAGGGTGACAGCTGATTTTGCTTTTTTTATTAATGAAGTGCTTTTGTGGAGTGTTAGAGCTTGGGTTATTAAATTATCCATCCTTTTGTTAGTGGCATATGTTTGCTATTTAGGAATAGAGACATTGGGGAGATCTTCGGAAGCTTTAACTTTAATGATGATTTCTTTTCTACTGTTGGTTATCGTCTCCATGTTTTTCCTTGAAGAATTCGACTTAAACAATTTAAGGCCCATCTTAGAAAATGGTTATAGCCCAATCATAAAAGCTGTATTTCCGACCTTAATCACTTTTCCATTTGGTGAAGTAATCGTTTTCCTTTGTTATTATCAGTATGTAAAGTCCTTTCCTTCCTTCCAAAAGCACGGCTGGCTGGCGGTCCTTATTTCTGGATTCATTCTTATGGTCATATCTATTTTAAATATCGGCTTCTTAACGGCAGAATTAGCTAAATTCTTTATCTTTCCTTTTATGAAAACAATAGAGCATATTAATTTTTGAATTTTATTAGGCATTTGGAATTATTAGCTGTGTTAATTTTTACAATCGGCGGCCTTATAAAAATCAGTATTTTTTCATTTGCGGGAATACAGGGGCTTGCAGGGATATTTAAAATAAAAAAAGACCAGAAGATGATTATTCCATTCTTACTGACTGTTTATATCATTAGTGTTGTATTTATGAAAAACTTCAGTATTCATCTTTTTATTGGCTTAAAGATTGTTCCGTTATATATTCATCTTTTTTTTCAGCTGTTTATGCCAATTTTATGTTTATTCCTTTTAGTAATAAAATTACTTTGGAGAAAGAGAAAAAGACTGAGGCAGACTCACAGTTAGGATGAAGTTTTTCAAAAACATTACCGTCAGTGTGAAGGAAATATACTGGCTTTGCAGAATCTAAACAAATCAGAAACTTTAATCAAGGAGGAATACATGATGAGAATTATTGTAAATAGTATCTTTGTCCAGGATCAAGACAAGGCATTAACGTTTTATACAGAAAAGCTTGGTTTTGTAAAAAAGGAGGATGTGCCGGTCGGAGAGTTCAGGTGGATCACCCTTGTGTCACCTGAAGACCAAGATGGTACAGAGTTGTTACTCGAACCCAATAACCATCCAGCGGCAAAAGAGTATCAACAGAAAATATACGCAGAAGGCATTCCTGCCACAATGTTCGGCGTTCCGGATATACATAAAGAGTATCTGCGATTACTTGGCGGTGGCATAGAATTTACTATGGAACCAACAGTAATGGGAGAATTCACAATAGCTGTTTTTAATGATACATGCGGTAACCTTATTCAGATAATAGAGAAGTAACTGCCATTTACTTAGCCCTGTTCTAAACAGTAGTTGGTGAAATAAACAGCATCGATAAATAGAAATATTTAATCGGGAGTCTTCCTTAAATGGGAGACTCCCGATTATGTTTCAGTGACTTTGAGATTTAATTGGCAAACATTAACAGATGCAAATATCTTTCTATCTTCCTTTGTTACCATTTATAATGAGTCTAAAGTAATGTTTTTAGGACTATAGTAGGAGTGTGGTGATGGTTAATTTAATATTGTATTTAATCGTATGCTGTATTATTTGTGTTACTTTGTTGACTTTAAATATGTATGTAACAACAACAGTTACCGGAAAGAAAATGCATGAAGCAATATATACTTTGTTTTTAGCCATTTTATGCGGCTTTATTATTTCTATTATTCCATACATATGTCTGTTAAGTATAAGCGTGATTGAATTATCACCTGAAAGTTTAAAGCTAACATTGAAAAATACTTTATATACCTTTTTATTCTGTTTTGTGAGTTTTTGGCTCATGAGTTTAATCGGAAAAATTGCCATTAAACCATCTAGATTTAACACAAATAAAAAGAAAGGAGTCATTCCTTATCTAGTATTAAGTGTTGTAGTTGCTGCTTTTATCGTAATTTACATAGTTTATTTATTAGAAAGAGTTTATTCCATTCCTTTGTACTTAAATAATGTAAATGTTCTTTATACAGCTGCACTATTAACTACATCTATTTATAATATTGCGAGAATTATTGAGCATCTTCATATTGACCAATTAATGATTAACAGAAGTATAACTTATACGAAGAGTACTACCTTTTATACGGTATTTAGTATTTCCTTTGGTTCAATCATTTATATCTTTATCCAAAGTCTCTTCCAAGTTGCAGATTTTTCTATCGTTATGATTTCTATTCTCAGCGTGCTTATCTTATTTATCATCACGATTAATTATATTGAAAATCAATTGATCTACCAGAATGGAATGGTAGAGAATCAGAATATGAAACTTAAAATAAATGAACAGCAATATAGATCTTTATTTCAATATAATCCAAATGCAATTTTTATATTAGATTTAAAAGGGAATTTTAAAGAAGTTAATCCGTCCGTTTTACCATTAACGGGGTACACATTAAGTGAAATTCTTCAGTCGAAAATAACCGACCTAGTGTTGAAAGAAGAAACTGAGAGATTAAAAGCATTTTTTAATGAGGTAATTAAAGGGAACAGTATTAGCGTTGAAACCTTTATTCTTACTAAAAATAAGCAAGTAGTAAATCTGAATATAACAGCATCTCAAATCAAAATAGATAATTCTTTAACAGGTATTTATGTTATTGCCCAGGATATAACAGAGCAAAATCAAGTCCAAGAAAAGGTAAACTTCTTAGCTTATCATGATGAGCTTACTGGACTGCTGAATCGGCGCGGTATTTATAAACAAGTAGATGAGCAAATTAATCAGGGCACTAGTTTTGCGACTATTTTAATTGATGTGGATATGTTCAAGGATATTAATGATCATCTCGGTCATGCAGCTGGAGACTCATTACTTAAGCTTATTACATTGAGATTGCAGAAAACCATCAAAGGGAAAGGGGTAATTGGCAGACTTGGTGGAGATGAATTTCTTATCTGCTTAACTGAAATTAAGAACTCAGCAGAAGTTAAAAGATTAATAAAAGACATTCAAACAGAAATGAAGCAGCCTTTTGAAATAGAAGGTGGACAAAAAGACATTACGTTGAGTATCGGTATCTCCTACTATCCAAATGATGGGAATAATTGTGATGCATTAATCAAACATGCGGATATGGCAATGTATGCTGCCAAAAAAGCTGGACGTAATAATTATTCCGAATATGAAGCAAGCTTGGAAAAAGACATGCTTTCTAAAATTACGATGTATGAAGAATTAAAAAATGCTATTGAGGAACAACAATTTGAACTCTATTACCAACCTAAACATAGTATTAAAGATGAAAAAATAGTAGGTGTCGAAGCGCTTATACGCTGGCATCACCCTCAGCAAGGCTTTGTCAGCCCTGGAGACTTTATTCCGATAGCAGAGGAAACAAATTTAATTATTCCGCTAGGGAATTGGATTATTAGAAGAGCATTATCGCAATTTAGAGAATGGGGGATAAGGTTTCCGATGGACTTTCAATTATCAATAAATATTTCACCAAAGCAGTTCATTGCTGAGAATTTTATCCCAGTCTTATTGGATAGTATAGAAGAGTTTTCAGTGCCTCCAGAACAAATAGATTTAGAAATTACGGAGAGCTTAGCGATAGAAAATACAGAATTAACGAGAGAAAAAATTAATCTACTAAAAGGCATTGGCTTTAAAATTACCATGGATGATTTTGGTACTGGATATACGTCATTAACTTATCTATCTAAATTTCCTTTAGATAGAATTAAGATAGATCAATCCTTTATTAAGGATATTCCCAGCAATAAGAACCATGCTGCCATTGTTCAATCTTTAGTGTCGGTTGCTAAAAATCTTGATATCAAAGTAACAGCAGAAGGTGTAGAAACAAAGCAACAATTACAAGTCTTGCAAGATTGGGATTGTGATGAGATTCAAGGGTATTTTTACAGTAAACCATTACATTCGCGAGTATTTAGCGATTATTGGGATAAATATGAAAACAAAATAAAATAGAAGCAAATAAAACCACACCAACATTCATCATAATAATAGGGTGTGGTTTTTACATTATATTGAAATTGTTAGCTCTTTTTTAGCAAGTTTATTCTATGGTGTGAGATTTTCTAGAGGTGTTAGAAAATGTAAAGTAACAACCTCATGCTTTACTCCCTAGACAGTAGAGATTTTTTATTTTACAAAAATGCTAATAACTATTATAGTTATTAAAGAGTCTTTATGTCTTTAATTAATAATTATGAGCATAGTATATGAAAAAGGAGCGCGAAATATAATGGAATTCTGGGAATCCAGCTTTATTGAAAAACAAATGATGTGGGGATACGAACCGACAGATTCAGCGATTTTAACAAAGGATTTTTTCCTTGAAAAGAATGTAAAGGATGTACTTATACCAGGGATTGGCTATGGTAGGAATGCGAAGGTTTTCCTTGAAAATGAAATCAATGTTACAGGTATTGAGATTTCCCAAACAGCCATTGACTTGGCGAAGCAAAATGGAGTTAATTGCAAAATTTTTCATGGATCTGTTAGTGACATGCCTTATGATAATAAGCAATACGACGGTATATTTTCTCATGCTCTGCTTCACTTGTTTAATAGGGAAGAGAGAAAGAAGTTTATTAGTGATTGCTACAACCAGTTAAAACCGAATGGGTACATGGTCTTTACCACTGTTTCCAAAAAAGCCCCAATGTTTGGTAAGGGTAAACAGTTAGCGGAAGACTATTTCGAAATTATGGAAGGTGTGAAAATGTTTTTTTATGATTCTGCTTCAATAGATGAAGACTTTAAAAACTTTGGATTGGTAGAGGCGATAGAAGTGGATGAACCAAATAAACATAGTGAAAATAAATCATCTATAAATTTTCTCATGGTAAAATGTCAGAAAAAATGATGTGTTGTAGGTATTTCTTGCAGCTCGCTAGTCAAAAAAGTGAGGGAGGCACCAATTTGGTGCTTCTCTTTTTTTTCTACTTCTAACTATAACCCATTTCTATTTTAAACTATGAAAAATATCAACTAAAAATCTATATAATAGTTTATTCTCATCAAAAAAATTATAAAAAAAATGCTTGAAATTCTGAAAAAATTTTTGATATAGTTAAAAACAGACCGGTTGGTATGTGGAGGTGTGCTACGGAAATGGATACTAAATCGCTGATAATCGAGATCGCGACTAATCTTTTTCAACAGAAAGGCTATAAGGGGGTAGGAGTTAACGAAATACTGAAGGAATGCAATCTTACAAAGGGTGGTCTTTATCACCATTTCCCTGGCGGAAAGGAAGAGCTGCTTATTGCTTGTCTGCAATCGATGAACAAGGCGATAACAGAGGATATTGAAGTAATATTTAATCAATATCCAACAACAATTGAAGCAACACAAGCAATGATTAGTAAATTGATTGCTGTATTTGATCAAGAGGGCACGATTGCCGGCTATACGTTTAACAGTATTGTCAGTGAAATGGCATCATTAAGTGAGCCTGTCCGCAATGCTTGTTCTTCTTTATATACAAAGATTCAAGGCATTTACGCAGCCAAGCTGATAGATGATGGCTTTTCAGACGTAAAGGCTAAGTCGATTGCACTAATGATGACGGCATCAATTGAAGGTGCGATGATGCTTTGCCTAACAGAAAAGGCAAGCGAACCACTAAAAACAATCTCAAGTGTGTTGCCGAATATATTAAAGGAGACTTAGTAATGGATCAACAAATAAATGCAGGGCCTAATGTAGGCTCTGCAGCAGAGCAACAGATCAAAACCGGACCGATAATGGCTGCGCTTTTAGTCGCAGGCTTTGTCGGGCTTTTTAGTGAAACAGCGTTAAATATTGCTTTAGGAGAATTAAGCAGCCTTTTCCAAACAAATGCGACAACGATTCAATGGCTGGCAACAGGTTATTTTCTAACATTAGGAATATTAGTTCCTGTTACAGGGATAATGATGCAAAAGTTTACAACAAGGCAAATGTTTCTAACATCTATCTTTTTGACATTGGCTGGAACGATTTTAGCAGCCTCCGCGCCTGTATTTGGAGTCTTGCTGGCAGGGCGTGTTATTCAAGCCGCAGGGCTTGCGATTAATTTGCCTTTAACACAAAATGTCATCTTTACGATTTTTCCTCCTAATAAACGAGGTGGTGCCATGGGGATTATGGGGCTTGTGATGCTTGCAGGACCAGCGCTTGGTCCGACGATAGCTGGTCTGATTTTGGACACGTTATCATGGAATTGGATATTTTGGGTTACAATACCGTTCTTATTGTTCTCCCTGATTTTCGGATTTATTTATTTGCCGAATGTCAATGAGCTGCGTAAAGTTTCAATAGACGCACTGTCTGTCACCCTGTCGACAATTGGCTTCGGTGGGATTGTTTACGGAGTAAGTGTGGGCGGTGAGCATGATGGCTGGACGAGTCCGACTGTCATTATATCAATCATCATCGGTTTAATCGCACTTGTGCTGTTTGCAGTCCGGCAAACGAAGATGGAACATCCTATGCTGAATTTAAAAGCATTTTCGTATCCGCTGTTTGTTCTTGGCGTATTCATGAGCTTTATTACTTTCTTTAACATGCTTTCTATGCTTATCATCCTGCCGATGTATATGCAGATGGCACTTATGCTTGCTGCCTTTACATCAGGACTTATTTTGCTGCCAGGAAGCTTGCTAAACTGTGTGTTAGCACCGATTATTGGCAAGCTGTTTGATAAATATGGACCTAGAGCGGTCATAACACCAGGTACTTTACTTGTAGCTATCGGGTATATTATTTATTCACAATTTGGCACTGATACAGCACTATGGATGATTGCCTTAACGCATATTATTATGATGCTTGGAATTGGAGCGGTGCTTGCATCTGTCCAAACAAATACACTGAATTCCTTGCCAAAACAGTACTATCCAGACGGTATTGCTTTGACGCAAACGA
Organism: Niallia sp. Man26; assembly: GCF_022049065.2. Taxonomy (NCBI): domain Bacteria; kingdom Bacillati; phylum Bacillota; class Bacilli; order Caryophanales; family Bacillaceae; genus Niallia; species Niallia sp. Man26. The sequence continues at coordinate 780,060 of NZ_CP095744.1, read as the reverse complement.
TTCAGCAAGTATCTGGCGCCATAGGAATTGCAGTGATGGTATCCTTATTATCAGCGAATCAGACAAGCTATCTTGAAGGCGTTGCTAATGCTCCTGCAGAGGCAGCAGCATCTGGTTCATCCTTTGTCTTTACGATTAGTTTAGTGTTGGCAGTCGTTAATTTTGTACTGTCACTATTTATGAAAAAGCCAAACTAACCATTTTTAAAAACCAAGTCCATTTTATAACTTCGTAAAAGTTCACTTTTGCGAAGTTTATTACATGTAATTATCACCCTTTAACGCTTCACTATGTTATTTTCTTATTTTCTTAAAAATAGGTATGACCATTGGGGAGAAGCGGTTTCTGACAACAGCTCGCATTAATATATTATATGGTATTAAGAAATTTCTTAAGGAAGTGAGGGACAAGCATTTTTTTGGAAGTAATATTACTTGGGAGGAAAAAGCACTATACACTAAGTATTCGGGAACATAGATGGTGGAATTAGTCTTTGGCAGAGCATTATGAATGTTCAATAGAAATAAAAATATGATGATGTAGCTAAGTAAAGAATTTTGTGGTTCATTAAGTATGTTATAAGCAGGACGATGAAAAAAATAAAGAAATAAACCTTTTGTTTCCTTAGGTATTGCACAGTTTTACTAAGTTAAGTATCAGGCTGTATAGAAATAAGCTGCCCAAATAAATGATGTAAACTCTCATAATGTGCAGTGTCTTCAAAGACTAATGCTCGTTTCTTATTAAGTAATTATTCTTCTGACAAAACATTTGTACTCAAAAATCTTTAAGAGATTCTTAGTATAATTCCCCTAGCATACCATTAAAACCTCCCTTTTCACTTACTTTGAAAGGTGCACTATTTTATAAGTGCACCTCTTTTTCTTGTTTTAAATATTCTTGCAAACAGCTGTATTAATGTCCTTCATGCATTTTCATCATTTTCTTGTCAGGTCTTATAAATAGGTAAATGAGCGGTAACAGAAGGGGACAAGCGGCAATATATTATTAGGGAAGTAAATAATATTTTGATGGAAGGGGATAACATTATGCATCTTCATTTAGATTTTGTTTTATTTGAAAAGCATAAGAAAAAAAAGGACGGAGAGAAAAAACATCATCATCATGATGATTGTAAATGCAAGCATAAGCATGATCACAAATGTGACAACAAATGTGCAGAAGGTATTAAAGAAGAATTGAAAAGACTTCGAGGCCGCCTTGTTAAAGTAATAGTAGATGGTGGATATTTCATAGGTTTAGTTGGCAATGTAGACTGTGATAAATTGATTTTAGGTCCTGCTCCTTTCTATTATCCTGTAACTATTTCACTTTGTGAAATTAATGGAGTAGTAGAATTGCCATACTATCCTTATTTCAATGGAACAGAAGAATTATCTGTTGCTGATCAACTAGCAATGAACTTTGCTGGTGCTCCAGAAGTAGAAGAAGAAGAAGAAGAATAATATATGCAAAAAGCAAGGATGTACTCTTATGAGTGCACCCTTGCTTTTTTTGTTACCCTATCAAGTGAAGGCAAAACTCCAAGTCAGCCTGCAAATGATCTTTCATCAGTTGTTCTGCTTTTTGCCCATCTCTAAGCTTTATTGCTTCAAATATCTGTTCATGCTCATCGATGAGATGAGGCCGGTTATAAAACACAACCGTTTTTCTAAAAAGATAGATGGTAGACTGCATACGATCGATAATATCAATCATGACAGGATTATTGCTTGATTGAACGATGATTTCATGAAAACGCTCATTTGCTTTCATGATTTCGTCCACTGTTCCGTTTCTTCCAATCTCGACACATTCTAATAATTCTTCCAGCTCTTTTTCTTTTATGTACGATGCAGCACACTGGGCAGAATAGCCTTCAAGCAAAATGCGGACTTGAAACATGTTGCGCAGGTCCTTTTCAGTCGGCTTCACGACACGTTTATTGACGATTAATCCTTCATGCTCTAATTTACGGATAGACTCCCTGATTGGTGTTCTGCTAACTCCTAATTCGGCGGCAATCTTTTCTTCCACAATTTTTGTGCCACCAGATAATTCACCGTTTAATATCTTGTCCCGCAGTATCTCATATGATTGATGATAAGCAGGCCGTGAACGGTTATTTCCAAACATAGCTTCACCCTCCAAGAACAACTACTATTTACAAGTATCTTACCAAACAATAGAAAAAATTAATACTTAGATAATATTTTTGTATACAAAAATATAAAAATTGTATACATTTTTTATGTAATCGTGTACAATAGGGTTGTAAATAACTGAAAACGATTGCAGTAGTTGTAAAATTCACACTGCATTCATAATAAAAAATGCAAATGCTTACAGTATAGAGGAGGAATAAATATGGAACGAAAAGTTGGTTTTATTGGATTAGGAATAATGGGGAAACCAATGTCGTTGAACCTTATAGAGAAAGGTCATACGCTTACGGTTTTTGATCTTAATCAGGATGCTGTTGCACAATTGCAAGCAGCCGGTGCATATGCCGCAACTACCGCTAAAGAGGTTGCTGAAAAGTCAGATGTTATTATTACAATGCTTCCTGCGTCTAAACATGTAAAAGAAGTAATACTTGGAGAAAATGGTATTTTGGAAGGTGCAAAACCCGGTTCTGTCATCGTTGATATGAGCTCTATCACACCAAATGTCTCACGTGAACTTGCAGCAGAAGCTGCCAAACTTGGGGTGGAAATGCTGGATGCGCCTGTTAGCGGCGGTGAACCAAAGGCGATTGATGGAACATTGTCCATTATGGTTGGCGGTAAGTCAGATGTATTTGAAAGCGTTAAACCTATCTTGAATGGTATGGGAAAGGATATTGTCTTAGTGGGAGACAATGGCTGTGGTGTAACAGCCAAGCTTGCTAATCAAATAATTGTAAACCTTAACATTGCAGCAATGTCCGAGGCTTTAGTACTGGCTGCAAAAGCAGGTATTGATATTGAAAAGATGTATGAAGCAATTCGCGGAGGACTTGCAGGAAGTACGGTTCTTGATGCTAAGGTGCCTATGATTCTTGAAAGGAATTTTGCACCAGGCGGCAGCATTGCAATCAATATGAAAGATATTACAAATGTTATGGATACAGCCCATGAAATTGGTGTGCCACTGCCTCTTTCTAGTCAATTGCTGGAAATATTCCATGCATTAAAAACAGACGGAAAAGTGAATGATGACCATGCCAGCATTGTCCGCTATTATGAAAAGCTAGCTAATACTGAAGTAAAGAAGGTTGAGAAATAATGGAGAGCTTGCGCTTGAATGCAGAATACCTTAACCAACTTCCAGCAGTAGACAAAAAGGCGGCAGACCAATTAGCAGCAGCGGCATTAAAGGAACTAAACAAAAAAATCATTGTTCTCGATGATGATCCGACAGGTGTCCAAACAGTAAATAATATTTCTGTTTTTACTGATTGGTCTAAAGAAGCGATAGAGGCAGGGTTTCAAGAAGATTCATCCATGTTTTTTATTCTAACAAACTCACGCGGATTGACAGTAAAAGAAACAGAAGAAGTTCATCGTGAAATTGCTGAAAATATCCTTTCGGTTGCATCCAAACTGAATAAGGAATTTATAATTATCAGCAGAGGGGATTCGACATTACGCGGTCATTATCCCCTTGAAACAGCTGTTATCCGCAAGACACTTGAAGCGGGCTCCAGCTTAAAGATAGACGGAGAAGTAATCCTTCCCTATTTTAAAGAAGGCGGACGCTTTACGATAAATAATATTCATTATGTGCAAACAGGAACAGAGCTGATTCCTGCTGGTGAAACGGAATTCGCTAAAGACCGTACATTTGGCTATTCCAGTTCTCATCTTGGAGAATGGGTAGAGGAAAAGTCAAATGGGGAGTTTCCAGCAAAGAACACATTATATATTTCCATTGAGCAGCTTCGCGCACAGGAAGTTGATAATATTGCGGAACAGTTAACTACTGTGACTGATTTCAACAAGATAGTTGTCAATGCAGCTGACGAAGCAGATGTAAAGATATTTACTGCAGCACTCGTTAAAGCAATTCAGGCAGGAAAGAATTTTCTGTTTAGAAGTGCAGCTGCTCTGCCTAAAGTAATCGGCGGTGTGCAAGACAGGGGCCTTTTGACAAGAGGCGAACTAGTCAAGGAAGAAACAACTAATGGCGGTTTAATAATAGTCGGCTCTCATGTAAAGAAAACGACAGAGCAATTGGATAAATTAAAAGAGCTAACATCGATTGAATTTATTGAATTTCAAACAAACTTAGTGCTTGAGCCAGATAAGTTTCAAGCAGAGTGTGAGCGTGTGATTGAAACAGTCGAAAGCTTGATTACTGCAGGTAAAACGGTAGCAGTTTATACGAGCAGGAAAAGGCTGGACCTTGGGGAAAACAAAAAAGAAGAAGAATTGAAGCTTTCTGTGTCTATTTCAGATGCAGTGACGTCCATTGTCACAAAGCTGAAGGTAAGACCTAATTTCCTTGTTGCCAAAGGCGGCATTACCTCCAGTGATGTAGGAACAAAGGGTCTCGGGGTGAAAAGAGCAACAGTTGCCGGACAAATCAGACCGGGAATTCCAGTATGGATTACTGGAGAAGAAAGTAAATATCCGAGGATGTCTTATGTAATATTCCCAGGGAATGTCGGTACAGTGGATGATCTAAAGACTGTTGTCCAAATATTAGGCACACAAGCATAAATCACATATAATCATGGAATGCCGATTACGGCATTCCAAATTACAGAGGGAATCGAGGGAGAAATATGCCGATCGTATATATATGTATAGGGGTAGCGCTTTTGCTCTTATTAATGGTTGTCTTTAAGTTAAACGCTTTCATATCGCTGGTGATTGTTTCGCTGCTTGTAGGGGTTATGGAAGGCATGGCGCCAATCGAAGCAATGGAATCTATTACAAATGGTCTTGGAAGCACCTTAGGGCATCTTGTTTTAGTTATCTGTTTCGGAGGTATGCTAGGTAAACTGATGGCTGATTCAGGCGGTGCTCAGCGAATTGCCACAACCTTGATAAATTCGTTTGGGAAAAAGCGGGTTCAGCTCGCAGCAGTTTTAACTGCAGGTATAGTCGGTATCGCACTGTTCTTTGAAACAGGTGTAGTGGTGTTAATTCCGCTAGTGTTTACGATTGCTGCACAAGCAGGTGTCCCAATTCTTTATATCGGAATGCCGGTCATATCTGCACTGATTACGATGCACGGCTTTGTACCGCCACACCCTGGGCCAACAGCTGTTGCAGCAGTATATGATGCAAATATCGGAAAGACATTATTATATGGTGTGCTAATTGCAATACCAGCGATTTATTTAAGTGGTCCACTTTATGTGAAGACATTTAAGAAAGCAGATTTAGAAGTAGAAATCCCAAAAGGATTATTTACTCCGAAGCATTATAAAGAAAGTGAACTGCCGAGCTTCGGTATCAGTGTGTTTACAGCATTAATTCCAGTAATACTTATTGCTTTCCAAGCAGTGGTGGAAATTGCTATGCCGAATTCCTCCTTACTGCCAGTCGCCCAGTTTTTAGGAGATCCTGGTTTTGCCTTATTAATTGCAGTTATTGTGGCTATCTTTACTTTTGGCTTAAACCGTGGAAAAAAGATGCCGGAAATCATGAACTCGATTTCTGAATCAGTAAGCAGCATTGCTATGATTCTATTGGTAATCGCAGGGGGCGGAGCATTTAAACAAGTGCTGATTGACACACATGTCGATCAGTATGTGGCAAACCTGATGGAAGGCTCAACGATGTCTCCGTTAATTTTAGCTTGGCTGATTGCTGCGATTCTTCGTGTTGTCCTTGGTTCAGCAACAGTTGCAGGACTAACAGCTGCAGGTATTGCCGCACCTTTAGTTGGTGCTGCCCATGTTAGTCCAGAGCTAATGGTACTGGCGACTGGAGCTGGTAGTATGACATTCTCCCATGTGAACGATGCAGGCTTTTGGATTTATAAGGAGTATTTCAACCTTTCAATCGGAAAAACCATCCGTACATGGTCTGTTATGGTTACCATTGCATCCTTAGTTGGGCTTGCAGGTGTGTTAATTATCAACATGTTTATTAGTTAACGTGTTTCTACTATTTAAAAGTTGATAAGCTTATAAATTGATAGAGCTGCAATTTAGGAATTTCTAAATTGCAGTTTTTTTTGTTGCAAAATACAGGTCCTATTAGCAAAAGCTGTCTAATTAGGATTCTATTCCTATATAAATCCTCCATAATCCTTATTATAATTCTTGGTAGATAGGCTAATATACCTAAGAGGAGGGATGGTTAAATTGGGAAATAGAAATACTGCTATAACGTACCATGATGAAGAGACCTTCCATTACAGGCGGAAATCTTCCAGAGAATTAATTAGCCATGTGGCATCAGCATGTGATATTCGTGATCAAAAAATTATGGGCCATCTAAGCAGAGTGCAGGAATTGACTAAGATGCTCATAAAGGCTTATAACAGAAACAGAGAAGTACTTAATAAGGATTATTATAATAGCATTGCTGACTCAAGCATCCTACATGACATAGGAAAGGCGCGAATTCCGGTGGAAATACTGTATAAAACAGGTGAATTAGATCATTCGGAAAGAAATATGATGAATATGCATCCGATAATTGGCGCAGCCATGTTTAAAGAAAAGACCTTTAGAGTGCTGTATTGTGACAATCTAGTATTAAAGGTAGCGGAGAACATCATACTATATCATCATGAAAGATGGGATGGCACAGGGTACCCATATAATTTGAAGGGTTATGAAATACCGTTGGAGGCTAGGATAGTAGCTATTGCAGATAGCTATGATGCATTAACGAATGAAAGATCCTATAAGAAAGCTTGGTCAAAGGAAAAGACACTACAATATATATATGAACAAAAAGGGAAGCAATTTGATCCAGACATTACAGAAGTATTTTTGGAAGTCATTTAATAGTAGCTATAAGTTCCCCGCTGTAAACTCCAGTTTAACGCGCAGCTTACATCATTATTATTCTGCAGAAAAAAACTCTGATATATATTAATCCATGAATGAGAGGCTGGTAAAGAACCAGCCTTATTTTTGCAGCCAATTTTACATAAATAGAGGGTTCATTGGAATAATAACTTCTAATGATTTTAAATATTAGGAGGATACTATTGGCGAACTTAAGAGAAGAATTGCCAGCACTTATGATTTTGGATGTACAGAAAGGCTTTGACGACCCGTACTGGGGAAAGCGGAACAATCAGCAAGCTGAAAAAAATATAGCACGCCTTCTAACTGAATGGAGAAACAGAAAAGGGCATATTATTTATTCGCAGCATATGTCTGTGCAACCGGATTCTCCCCTTCATTATAAAAATAAGGTGGGAACACAGTTTAAAGACAGTATACAGCCACTGCAACTGGAAACTATCTTTCAAAAAAATGTAAACAGTGCCTTTATCGGTACAGGTTTAGAAACATATCTTAAAGATCAGCAAATAAAATCTGTAGTTATCACTGGACTGTCCACACAGCATTGTATTTCTACGACAACACGAATGAGTGGAAATTTAGGATATCAAACTTTCCTAGTGTCTGATGCCACAGCAGCATTCGAAACGACCGATCAAAAAGGTAATTATTATGATGCAGACTCTATCCATAATTATGAGCTTGCCATGCTCCAGAACGAATTTGCGACAATTCTTACGACAGAGGAGATTTTGAGTGAATGGAATAGTTAACAAAAATCCCTTAAATAGTTATGGGATTTTTGTTATGCGCGAATCCTGTATGGTTTGCTTATCTTCGCCCAGCTTAGCCATGTAATCTATTAAGAAATGGAGGATAATAAGGGGAATAATCGAGCCAAGGCCAGCATATAAGATCGAAAAAACTAAGCCAACAATTGCTGTCCGCAATACACCTGACAATAGCCCCTGATACGTATGAGCAAGTCCGAATAAAAGAGATGCAAAAATGGCAACAAACCAAATGGACAGGCTTGGAAATAAGTAAGAAAAAGCAAAGAGTAAAAAGCCGCGGTATATTATCTCTTCGGTAACACCTGCCGTAAAAGAAACGTAATTCCAAAGCTTTTTCTCCTTCTTACTTACAGGCATTATTGCAAGAAACTCGGACTTCTCCTTTTGTTTGTTTTTTGCTTCGGTTAGATTTGTCCGAATATTACTACTGACATGGTATCCAATCATATAATAGAGAATAGCCATAATATAGACGCCAGTTAAGGCAAAGACGATATAGGTAATAACAGGACCAAATACATCTGTGTTAATAGAAGGTAAGGTAAATCCGATTTGATTAAAGGTAACTTCGGTGAAAAGGACTAAGAGGATAATATAAAGAGTAGGGACCCACAAGCCAACAATAGTATGAATATAATACTTCTCTCTGGCATGTGCAATGGTTGTGACATTTACCTTGAATTTCTGAAAATCAAAATATCCAAAAATAGGCTCATACACAAACAAAAAAACAATCATTATCCAAAGGAATATTTCCATGTAAACCTCCTAATTTTTGTTTTCCACTTTATTTTTATTCAAGAAGGAATGTGATATTCCTGCTTTTCATACAGCTGTATTATTTTAAAGTATTGAAATTCAGCAAACTGTGCTGATTAAGACCAGTTTTTTAGATAAGCATTGAATTAAGATTAAAGACCTTTAAGTAAGATGTAGAGTGATGCTTGTATTGTGATAGATATTTATTTATGCTATAGTATCACCATGCTTTTTTAACTGCTTTAAAAAGGTTTATGGTGGTGAATGGAATGAATGAATTATCAGCAACTCCAAAATCGATGAAAAAAATGATCCTAACTGGAATTCGCAAAGCCCTTCTTGAAGCAGGAAGTGCAACGAAAGTGGAACTTAGTAATACATTAGGTATCAGTTTTCCGACTATCAGTAAATTCCTAGCGCAAATGGAAAAGGACGGGGAAATAAACTTAGTCGGATTAGATGATTCAAGTGGGGGAAGAAGAGCTAAACGCTATTCGTATAACCCAGAATATATGTTAGGCTTGGCGATCTTTCTAGAAGGATCAGAAACCAATTACACGATTTTTAATTGTATTGGAGAAATAAAGGAAAACGGAACTACTCCAAGTGTGCTAAAAGAGGATGGACTCACCTCTCTAAATATATATATTGAAAGCATGATGGAGAAGCATCCGAAAATAAGATCGCTTGCTGTCGGGGTGCCAGGTTCTGTTGATAATGGACGGATTTTTTATATACCAGGCTATGAATCCTTTCAAAACTTTGATTTAAAAGGTTATTATGAAGAACGGTTTGACATTCCTGTTGTAGTGGAAAATGATATGAATGCTGCTGTTCTTGGTTATCACGCAAATATGGGGATGACAGACAAGCATTCCTTAGTATATTTGTATTTTGGTCAAAACGGACCAGGAGCAGGTATTATGATAAATGGCGATGTAGTTAGAGGAAACACCTTTTTTTCAGGTGAAATTTCGTTTGTTCCCCAATATAATGATAAGAATTTTCAGCAGGCGATAGAAAGTGAAGCTAGAAGCAAGGTAATGATAGTGGAGGACCATCAAATCGATGCAACAAGCAGACTAATTGCCTCGTTTGTATCAATTCTTAATCCGCATACAATTATATTTTATAATGATGAAGTGGATAAAGAGAGCTTAGAACACATAGCAACATGCAGCGCAAAATATGTTCCTTCCGAACATCTGCCGGAACTTATAGTTAGTGATTGGAAAAAAGATTATTTATATGGGCTCCAAAGTCTTGCATTGGATCAACTTATGAAAGACTAACAATAAACGGTGTTGTCAATTAAACTCACTCTTTAATAGGAGCAGGTTTTATAGACAGCACCTTCTTTCAGTTGGGGCAAAAACTTATTCGTTTGTAATAAATTTCAAGTGCCAAGGCAATAGAAAACCGAATGCAAATACATAGACAATAATGGAGATATATCCGTTCCAGCCTTTAAATGTCATATAGCCAAGCTGAACCATTCCAAATTGAATTAAAAAGGCTGCCAGAGTAAACCAGGAAGTTAACATCCATTTGTTTTTCGAATGGAGGAAATTCAAAAAAAGAATCGAAAGGGAGGTTGGAATTAACGTATAGCTCAAAATATCACCGAGACCTGCTTTTTTAGGATTGCCTATATCAAATAAGTCGAATGCCCTTGCGAGAATCCCGTCACTGAGCCAAGTAGCAAATCCAACTACCCCGAATGTAATATAAATATCTCTCCATGAAATCTTCTTAGGTATAATAAGTACAGAAAGAACCAATACGATGCTTACAGTAACTGGGAACCATAAGCCCTTTGAACTTAAATCTAGATTATCAATAATTTCATGCATGCTGTAACCACCCTTAAGATTTGCCTTTATTTTCTGCAGATGGTTTTAGGAATATACAATTTTTATGGAAAAGGAAAAGCACAGTTATCAATTGATAACTGTGCTGCTTTTTTATTGTTTTTTAGAATTTGATAATGAAATCCCTGTGAATCCATAAAAAATCGTAATGAGCGGACATAATAGACAAAACAGTGCAAATAGAGCATAGTCTGCAACAGAAACGCCAAGTACAGAAGACAAAAATACGCCACAGACACCCCATGGAACGAGGGGATTAACGACTGTTCCCGCATCCTCAAGCACCCTTGAAAGATGCTTAGGCTGCAAGCCGGCTTTTTTGAAGTTTTCTTTAAAGGCATTACCAGGCAGCAGGATAGATAAGTATTGCTCTCCAAGAATAAAGTTAACGGCAATTGCTGTTCCTGCTGCAGAGCATACTAGTAAGGAAACACGGTGCAGCATATTTTGGACTACAGATAATAAGGCAGGTACAATTCCAAGTCTGAATAACAATCCGCCCATACTTAAAGCAAGCAAAATGATGGATATGCTGAACATCATACTTTCAATTCCGCCTCTTGACAGCATAGAATCTACTTCTGCAATGCCGCTTGTTGACTTGTAGCCAGAGTATAGTAAATCAAGTATTGCATGAAAACCTAAGCCATTATTGACCCAAAAAGAAATAATTAACGCAGAAATTGTTCCAGCGAACAATGTGGCAATTACAGATACTTTTTTGAGTGCCAGAATAGCTAGTAAAATTAGCGGAATAAGTGAGTACCAATGCACAAGGTTTAGATTCAATAAAGTATCTTTAATTTCATCTATCTTTTGAATGCTGTCTCCAGTTTTACCTGGTGAAATCAATAAATATACAAGGAACGAAATGATAAATGCAGGAACTGTTGTCCATGCCATATCTTTAATATGTTCAAATAAGTCTGTATCTGCAACGCTTGCTGCAAGTGTTGTTGTATCAGATAAAGGTGACATCTTATCACCGAAAAACGCTCCGGAAATTACAGCGCCAGCAGTGATGGCAGGCGATATATCTAAAGCCGTGCTTGCTCCGATAAAGCCTACTCCAATTGTAGCCGCTGTAGTAAGGGAACTGCCGATACAAATACCGATAATAGCTGTAACAACGAAAACAATCGCAAAATAGAATTTACCTGAAACTAATTCAACTGCTAGAAAAATAAATGTCGGAATTGTTCCGCTTGCCATCCAGCTGCTGATTAGCATTCCTATAAAGAAGAAAATCATAATTGCACCGAGACCAGGTTTAACACCTTCTACCATTGCCTGTTCCAAATCGCGAAAGCTAACTTTTTTAATCGCTCCATAAACTAACAATAAAGCGATACCTGTCATGATAGCAATATGTGGGACAACCTCTACCCCAATTATCAGGTAACCAAGGGCCCCCATTAGTAATATCGTAATAAACACTGCCTCCAACGGACGGATCAACAGTGTATTTTTCTCAAAATCCATACCTATTCCTCCAAAACTCTTTAAAACTTGCTGCTTATGATTTATTAAAGTCAGCTATCTAGTAAAATAGTAACTTTCTTATTTAAACGCTTTTAAGCGTTAAAGCGAACATGCACTACAATACACCATATTTGTCGCTATGTCAAAATAATTTTTTCGTTGTTTGAGGATGATAGTGTGAGAAGTGCGAACGCTAAGTCTCTACGCAATATGCATAAAATGCAGTCTCAAATCAGAATAATTAGTAGAATGATTTCATGAAAAAGGGAAAAACTAACTGGAAATAGAGCAGAATGGTGGAAGAATACATGTCTGAGTATTTGGAGGTAACAGCTAGAACAATAGGCTGTTTTTTTCTATTGTATATAGGCACAAGGATCTTAGGGAAACAGCTGATTTCACAAATGACAAATATCCATTTTATTGCTTCTATCTCCATGGGTACGATTGCAGCAAATTTAACGTTCAATACTCCTATTAAAGTCGCTAATTTTATTCTGGCATTTGTTATTATCGTTATGATTGCTTTAGCAGGGGTTACAATGTCTGCAAGAAGCAAAGAGGCACGGAAGTTTTTTGGCGGGTGTCCCACACCTGTTATAAAGGATGGGCAAGTTTTAGAAGAGAACATGATAAACCTCCATTTTACAATAGACTATGTAAATCAGCTGCTGCGAGAGAAAGACATTTTCAATATCGAGGAAGTTCAGGATGCAATAGTAGAGGCAAGTGGAAAATTGTCTGTCTTAAAAAAGCCTCTATATAGGGAAGTTACAAAACAGGATATAAAGATTGCTGAAGCAGAGCAGACAAATCGCCCAGTTGAGTTAATTGTCGGAGGAGCAGTGTTGGAAGCAAATCTTATGCAACACAATCTTTCCTTGCTGCAACTCGAGCTGGACAAACAGAAACTGCTCTTGAATGAAGTTGATTATGCAGTAATAGGTTCTAATGGGAAGGTGTATATATTAAGCAATAAGGATTCTAAACAGTAAAAAGCAAGAGTTCCATTCGAACTCTTGCTTTTTACTGTTTAATGGCTTGTATTAGGGCTCTCTGCCATCGCTAAATCGTTTTGATAGGCAGTTAGAGCCAATTCATATCTGATTTTTTTGCTGGCTTCCACGAAATCTGTTTCATTTACAAGGCCAGATATAGAATATTTATGCCCCATGAAACCAACATTCAGCTCCGTAATTTCATTGAATTGAAATGGTTCGACAGGAATGCCGAATTCATCCTTCAATAAATAGTGACGATATTTATCATTGCAGGTTTTTGCTAAATCCTCCATCACTTTAAAGGCAGCATCTGGGTTTTGTCTATAGTTGAGGATGAGGCTTTCGTTAACCCTCCGCCTTCCCCTCGTTCCATTCTGCAGCTCGGTAATGTTGCTGTAGGAAACGGTATAGAGGTAACCGTCATACTGGCGGATTTTCAGGTGGCGAATGCTAATTTCTTCAATTTTCCCTTGTTTATCTCCATTGATAATAACATAGTCCCCGTGATGCAGCTGACGTTCAAATAAATATGTCAGTCCCATAATATAATCGCGAATAATATGCTGTAGAATCAATGCCAAGGCACTCGCTAATACAACTGACCCGGTTATCAGTCTATCCAGTTCAAAGAAATGGCTGAGCAAGTAAATAAGGAAGAATACCAGTCCTATAACCTTTGTCACCTGATTGGTGAAATGCATCAAAGTTTCTTCCCGCTTTTCATCTAAAAAGCTTGTTTTGTCAAAAAATATTTTTATGAACTTTCTAATTAAAAAAACTGTAAGTATAATGAGCAGTGCTACTGCTGTCAGTCTAACTGGAAATTTCTCGAATAGTTCTAAGATAAACATAAACTCACCCTTTTGCTTAAACTAATAAAGGAGAGAAAAATTCTTTCCTAACAAAAATTAACGATAGCATGTTTTCATAAAAAATAGAAGCGATATTCATTAATGGTGTTAAGTTAATTATAATGAAAGGGATAGGAAGATAAAAGCTGCTAATAGAAGGGGATTGTTCCGTGTTTTCAAAGTTTATTGATCATTATGCATTATCTGCATTACATAAAAAGAAAAGCTCAACCACACAATTTGCCATACCAGTCTTACCAACTGAAATAAACAGACAGGATTTCTACCAACCAGACAATCCTAGTTTTCAGACAGAAGTAACTGCAGATTATCAATCTAATACATATAGCTTTACCTCCTTCATTGCCACAGAATACCCTAATAATGATTTTATTAAAGGGGAAATGTTTTTGCAAAATAATAAGGGGGTAACACCAAATATAATCTTGATTCATGGCTGGAGAATGAACTCATACAGTAAATTAAAAAGTATTTACCATGATAAGATGTCAAGCTTAGGTTGGAACCTGTACTATTTTCCATTAGCCTATCACATGGAAAGAACTCCTCCTCCATCTCTGTATAGCGGGGAATTTATGATAAGTGCAAACTTGGACAGAACGGTGCATGCAACTAAACAATCGATTGTTGATTTAAGAACATTGATTCACTGGATTAAACAAACACAAGAGGGGCCGATTGTGTTAGTTGGTGTTAGCTTAGGAGGATGGATAGCGAATCTTACAGCAACACAGGAGGCTGAAATTGATGGAGTTATTTCCGTCTTTTATGCCAATAGACTATCTCATTCTATCTGGAATACAATTCCTGGGAAATACATTAAGGCTGATTTCCTGAACAATGGAATAGGCTTTAAAGAACTGATTGAGCACTGGGGAATTACCGATCCAAGCGGGTCGCTTCCTAAAATAAAGAAAGAGAACATCTTATTAATTTCAGGAAAACACGATCAATATATCTCACTAGAAGACGCTGATCACTTGTGGCAAAGCTGGGGCAAACCAGCAAGACATGTATATAATTGCGGCCACTCAGGAATTGTCTTAAATAAAAAGAGAATAGCAAAAGATACTATTACCTTTATTCAAGAGCAAGTTTTAAAGACCTTTAATAAGGAAGATTAATATATTAAGAAAATAATAGTAAATATAAAAGACTGCCTTTTTTTAGGACAGTCTTTTTTAAAACAGAATAAGACTTCGGTAATGTTTCCCATGTTCCTGCTAAATTGTTCTTACTCATTGATTCTAATAATAATACACCGATATATTCTGTAGGAAGGTTTTTTGCCCGCAACATTAAATTTTGATAGGAAGGCAGGAAAACAGGTGAAACGAATGTCCATAAAAGCTAAAACATTGGTGTTCTTAATGCCATTAGTATTTTTAACACTGTTAGTGATGACTGTTGTTTCTTACAATACCTCTCACGATTATATATCTAATGAAATTGATCAGAAATTACATTATCAGTTAGAGTCTGTGACGGGTGACATTCAAGGAACGATAGACAGGCATACTGCCTTTTCAATAGGAGTTGCTGATGTCTTAGAGCAGAATGCAACTAGCTACACGCTTCAAGATCTGCACGCTATTTTTGAAGGACAACTAGCGGGAAATCAAGATGTTTACGGAATGGGAATTTATTTTGAACCGTACCAATATAAAGAAGGCACCAAGTATTTCAGTACGTACAGCTACAGAGAAGGGGACAAGACTACCTCGACGGAAATCTATAATAATCCTGATTATGATTATCCTAATCAGATTTGGTACAAGGTTGGTAGCGAACTTGGGAAGGAAGCAGGGATAGCTTATACAAAACCGCTGTTTGATGAAAGTACGAATGCGACACTAATCACTGCAGCAATGCCAATATACAACGGCAAAGATGAATTGCAGGCAATTGTAACTAGTGATATTAATTTAGGAGAGATTCAAACACTTATTTCTGAAACACAAGTTGGAGAACAGGGTTGGGCATTTCTTCTAGATAATGAAGGCGAATATATCGCAGCAAAAGACGAAGATAAGGTTATGAAGTTAAACATTAAAAATGAACAAAATAAAGATTTAGCAGCACTGTCTGCTTCCATGCTTTCCGGTAAAGAAGGGGAAAGCTACTTCACGGAAGACGGGGAAGAGTACTTTGTGCAATATACTCCGATAAACGGTACAAATTGGGTATTAGGAATGGTAATACCGAAAGCAGAATTAACAGAAGCATCTCAATCAATATTGTATTATTCGCTGGCTATTGGAATTGTTGGTGTCCTTATTATTGCAGCAGGTATAATTTTCTACTCTTCTTATTTGTCACGAAATGTTAAGAAAGTGAATGATCTTTCTGTAGATATGTCAAATGGTGACTTAACGAATGAACTCCATATTAACAGCTCTGACGAATTTGGTGTAATGGCTGCTAATTTTAACAAAATGATCGGAAACCTTCGAAACATGATTAGAGAAGTTGCCGGGAATTCTGAATCAGTTTCTAAAACTTCTTATGAATTAAGCGAAGGGGCATCTGAAACGACGAAGGCAACAGAACATATTGCAGCAGCAATACAAGAGGTTGCGGAAGGTTCCAAGGTCCAAACAGACAGCTCGCAACAAATAGTTGCAGCAATGGAAGAAATGAGTTCAGGTATTCAAAGAATTGCCTCTTCTTCAGTCGATATGTTGGAGAATTCGTCTGACGTCATAGAAAAAGCAAAAGATGGCCGTCATTCACTAGAAAAGACGTCGACACAAATGCAATCTATTCATGCAAGTGTGTCGCAATCTGCTGAGGTTGTGAAGAGATTAGGAGAACATTCGCAAAGAATAGGAGATATAGTGAAGGTAATATCAGATATAGCTAATCAAACGAATCTTTTGGCACTTAATGCCGCAATTGAAGCAGCACGCGCAGGGGAGGCTGGCAAGGGATTTGCTGTAGTAGCTGAAGAGGTTCGTAAGCTAGCAGAAGAATCTGACGCATCTGGTAAGGAAATAGTAGAAATTATTTCTACCATCCAGAAGGATACAACGCTTGCAGTCGATGTGATGGAAAACGGAACGAAGGAAGTGCAAGCAGGGATGGACGTAGTTCATGAGGCTAATGCTGCATTTTTAACAATCTTAGAATCTATTCAATCCGTTGACAATCTAATCCAGGAAGTTTCCTCATCGTCTCAACAGATGTCAGCAGCATCTGAGGAAATTACAGCTTCTGTAGAACAATTGTCAGATATTGCACAGAATGCATCTGACAATACCCAAAATGTTGTTGCTAGTACAGAGGAACAGCTTGCAACAATGACAGACTTAAAGAATGCAAGCAGCCATTTACAAAGCATGTCACAGAAATTACAGAAACAAATTTCACAATTTAAAATATAAAGCATTGTTAAAGGCATGAGTTCAAGCGTGAAACTCATGCCTTTTTAACTTTTTACGGGCAATAAATATGACTGCCATCCCCTCATTATATAGTGACTTTGACAAAAAAAGGGTATAGCTCTTAATTATAACAGCTGATTACTTTTATCCGTTACACTATAGCCATTTAATCATGATAAGCTACATACAACGTTAGAGAGACACAGAAAAGGAGGTGGCATTCCCTACCGATTTCTAGAATAACAATTAGGAATTCGAAAGTGCATTGAGAATATTTTGAATATTCAATTATATATTAGTTTTAGAGTTTGCTTACTAAAGTAATAGGCTGACTAAAGGAGGAGGGATAGAATGAATTTTCGGGATGAGTTGAAAAAGCGAATTTTGATTGGTGATGGAGCCATGGGTACCCTTCTCTATTCAAACGGAATTGATAATTGCTATGAAGAGCTCAATATTACCCATCCTGATCGGATTGAAACTATTCATACTGCTTACTTGGAAGCAGGAGCAGATATACTCCAATCCAATACATATGGTGCGAACTACTTTAAATTAAAACGATATGGCTTGGAGGAAGATGTTAGCAGCATCAACAGAAAAGGCATATCCATTGCCAGAAAAGCAGCCAAAGGAAAAGCATTTGTATTTGGAACTATCGGTGCGTCAAGAAGCTTTCGTAAGTCTGATCTCGAGTTGGATGAAATTAAAAGAAGCTTTCGTGAGCAATTATACAGCCAGCTGATGGAGAATCCTGATGGCCTGCTTTTAGAAACGTATTATGACTTAGAAGAATTAGAGACAGTATTAAAGATTGCTCGCAATGAAACAGAACTTCCAATTATTGCTAATGTTTCTTTACATGAAAACAGCTATTTACAGGATGGTGTCCATTTAAATGATGCCTTTCTCAAATTAGAGGCATTAGGCGCAGACGCTGTTGGAATCAATTGTCATTTAGGACCACATCATATGATTCGCTCTCTCGAAGAAGTGCCGCTCCCTAACAGCGCCTTTCTTTCCGTCTATCCGAATGCCAGCCTTCCAGAATATATAGACGGACGTTTCGTTTACGAAGCGGTCCCTGACTATTTCGGCTCAAGTGCCGTAAGTTTGCGTGAACAAGGAGCACGGATTATTGGGGGCTGTTGCGGAACAACACCAAAACATATTGCAGCAGTAAAAAAAGCACTTGGAAATCTTACACCAATTACGAAAAAACAGATTAAAGTGCGTAAAATTGAAGTAATAGAAGTTGCTAAAAGTGAAAGTAAAAAAGGGCTGCATGAAAAAGCGAAGTCCGAACGAACGATTCTTGTTGAACTGGACCCGCCCAAAAAACTGGGGATTAAAGAATTTATGAGAGGTGCGAAAACACTGCATCAAGCAGGTGTCGACTCCATCACACTAGCAGATAATTCTTTAGCCAGCCCGCGCATAAGCAATGTCGCTCTCGGAACAAAGCTGAAGAACGAGATTGGCTCAGAGCCTCTTATTCATATTACTTGCCGTGACAGAAATATGATCGGCTTGCAGTCCCACCTGATGGGCTTGCAAACTCTTGGACTAAGTGAACTATTAATTGTGACTGGCGACCCTTCCAAGCTTGGTGATTTTCCAGGGGCAACAAGTGTTTATGATTTGTCATCATTTGATTTAATTAGTCTTGTCAAACAGTTTAACGAAGGGTTGTCGTATTCGGGACAAAGTCTAGGGCAGCGCACCAATTTCAAAATAGCAGCAGCCTTTAATCCGAATGTCCGCCATCTGGATAAAGCAGTCCAACGACTAGAGAA
Source organism: Niallia sp. Man26 (assembly GCF_022049065.2). Classification (NCBI taxonomy): domain Bacteria; kingdom Bacillati; phylum Bacillota; class Bacilli; order Caryophanales; family Bacillaceae; genus Niallia; species Niallia sp. Man26. Next base: position 761,144 of record NZ_CP095744.1, on the reverse strand, counting down.
GAAAATAGCATGCGGCGCTCAATCTTTTTTGACCCAGCCAATTTTTTCTGTAAACCAGTTGGAAGAGGTATATGAAGCTACTAAACATCTTGAAACACCTATTTTTACTGGTATTATGCCGCTAACAAGCGCTCGAAATGCTGAATTTATCCATAACGAAGTGCCAGGCATAAAGCTGCCCGATGATGTCAGGCAGGCGATGGCCTCATGCGGCAATGACCCATTAAAGGCCAGGCTTGAGGGAATTGCAATTGCTAAGGAACTAGTAGCTGCCGCTGCAGAAAAATTTAAAGGAATTTATTTAATCACGCCTTTCTTACGATTTGAAATGACGGAGGAGCTAACAAAGTATATTAGAGAACTGGACAGTGAGCGCTTTGTTGAAGTGACTGCTACCTGAGTAATGACATAGGATCATGTTTTTACTGTTTTAATACCAATTAATTCTATAAGAAAACCTAATATTAAGATGCAGGAGGAATATAATAATGAAATTAATTAGTACTGTTATTGGCTACCCTTACATTGGTGAAAATCGGGAATGGAAGCGTTGTGTCGAATCTTTTTGGAATCAGAAAATTTCAAAAGAGCAATTTATTGCTGATATGAAAGCAATTAGACTGAATAACTTGAAACGCCAGCAAGCATTTGGCCTGGATTTACTCACTGTCGGAGACTTTACTTTTTATGACCGTATGCTTGATTTAGCTGCAATGTTCGGTTTAGTGCCAAGCCGTTATGAGTGGTCTGGAAAAGAAGTAGATTTGACAACATACTACACAATGGCACGCGGCGGGAAAGATGCTGTAGCTTGTGAAATGACAAAATGGTTTAACACAAACTATCACTATATTGTTCCTGAATATGAAAATAAGCAATTGTCGCTGACAAATAACTATATTTTAGATTATTTTATAGAGGCAAAGGAAGAATTAGGACTTTTAACGAAGCCTACAATTATTGGACCGTTTACGTTCGTACAGCTAGCGAAAGGTTATGATAAAAAAGCAAAAGAATCGTTTGTATTAAAGCTTTTACCGCTGTATACACAAGTGTTTCAACAGCTTATTGATGCAGGAGCAGAGTGGATTCAGGTCGAGGAGCCTGCATTAGTACTGACACTAAGCGAAGAAGATATTAAGCTTGTTAAAGAAATTTACAAGCAATTATCAATAGAAGTGCCAGCCGCAAAAATCATGCTGCAAACGTACTTTGAGGCACTTTCCGCATATCAGGAGCTGACACAACTGCCTGTTGCTGGGATTGGTCTTGATTTTGTTCATGGAGGAGAGGGAAATATCCGCTCTATCCAAAAATATGGTTTCCCTGAAGAGAAAGTATTAGGGATTGGACTAGTAAATGGACGAGATATTTGGAAGGCAGATTTAGTAGAAAAAGCGGCAACAACACAGTCTTGTTTAGCATTAAGCGGTGTTAAGGAGGCTTGGATTCAATCATCCTGCAGTCTGCAGCATGTACCTGTTACAACTGTTTCTGAAAAAGCACTAGATGCTGCTTTACAGGATGCTCTGTCGTTCGCAGATGAGAAAATAGCAGAGTTGATTCAAGTAACGTCTTATGTACGAAACGAAACGTTGACAAATGAAATTGCCCTTACACAGAGTAAACTGAAAATTGATGCACTGGCAAGGCATGAAGCAAGAAATAATCACAATGTTGGTCAGCTGGTTTCTAGCGTGCAGCCTCAGCATTTTTCACGACCTGCTGTCTTTAAGGAACGACAAGCATTACAGCAAGAAGAACTGCAATTACCGGATTTTCCAACAACAACAATCGGCAGCTTCCCGCAGTCTGATCAGGTGAAGCGGACACGAACAGCATGGCGTAAAAAGGAAATTACCGATGCTGAATATGCACAGTTTGTCAAAAATGAAACAGCACGCTGGATAGAAATCCAGGAAGACATCGGACTTGATGTGTTAGTAACTGGAGAATTCGAGCGGACAGATATGGTCGAATACTTTGGTGAAAAGCTTAGAGGAATCGCCTTTACAAAGCAAGCATGGGTCGTTTCATATGGTTCACGGTGTGTGAAGCCGCCAATTATATATGGCGATGTAGAATGGATCGCTCCGATGACAGTGAAAGAAGTCATAGAAGCACAAGAGTTAACGGAAAAATATGTGAAAGGCATGTTAACAGGGCCAATTACCATTCTAAACTGGTCTTTCGTCCGTGATGATATATCCCGAGAACAAGTAGCAAATCAAATAGCGTTAGCATTGAGAGAGGAAATTAGCGTGTTAGAGGAAGCGGGCATTGCGATTATTCAAGTAGATGAACCGGCACTGCGTGAAGGCCTGCCGTTACGTAAGGAAAAATGGGGGGAATATTTAGAGTGGGCAGTGAATGCATTTAAGCTTGCCACATCAAGTGTAAAGAATGAAACACAAATTCATACACATATGTGCTATTGTGAGTTCAATGACTTTTTAGACACTATTCGCGCCTTAGATGCAGACGTCATTTCAATTGAAACGTCGAGAAGTCACGGAGAGCTGATTCATTCACTTAAGCAAAACGCATATGAGCTAGGCATTGGATTAGGTGTGTATGATATTCACAGTCCGCGTGTTCCAAGTATTCAAGAAATTGAAACAATCTTAAACGACAGCCTAGAAGTTATTGCAAAAGAACAGTTCTGGGTGAATCCTGACTGCGGCTTGAAAACACGACGCGAGGAAGAAACAGTACAATCCCTTAAAAACATGGTAGCGGCAACACAGAAATTACGTGAGCAGGTTAAACAAACGGTATAACAATAAATGGGGCAGCATATACAGGTCCTGCTCCACAATATTTATTAGTCTAAAAAATGATTGCTAAATAGACAAAAGGTCTTCTATGCACCAACAGATAGAAGACCTTTTGTTTTTTTGGGTATTTTTTTGCTAAAACTTTTTTTATCAGAACTTCATTATATCCGATAAAAGGCGGAAATCTAGAGAGGACCATTAAAAGTAAATATAAAGTAATGAGTTTGTAATCCTATGATAAGAAAGAAACAGTAAAAAAGAAGTTTCCGAATGATACAGGCAATTGCTGGTAATATTAATAAAGACACCGAGTCGAGGGGGACTAACATATGCCGCATCAAAAATTCCAGTCAGCTAACATAAGACCTCGTTATGCAAAAGGCACAATATCAGCATGGGGAGTAAATTCTGCATATCCTCGCACTCCATGGGTTGCTGCTTGGTGGTCTGCTGCCTTTCCAGGGTTTGGGCATATGTTTCTCGGTAAGTACCTCCATGGTTTTATGCTGATTATTTGGGAGCTCGTTGTAAACAGTCAGGCCAATGTAAACATGGGGATTATCTTATCCATGCTAGGAAGATTCGAGGAAGCAAAGGCAGAAATTAACGAAAATTGGTTCCTGCTTTATATGGCAGTGTATGTATATAGTATATGGGACAGTTACCGCTGTGCCGTAGAAATTGCAAAAAGCCATGTACTTGCAGAAGTGGAAGACGCTCCTATCTCTCCATCTGCTGTAACCTTTTTCGATGTTGTCATACTTGATAAGAAAAATCCCTGGGTAGGATTTTTCTGGTCGTTATTATCGCCTGGCTTAGGTCAACTATATGCCGGCAGTACAATCGTTGGCACCTTAGTTTTAGCTTGGTGGATATATGTTGCTTATCAAGCAAGTGCAGTTAGTGCTTGGCTTCATTCGTTTCTCGGTGATTTTCCGAGTGCAACAGCTGCTCTTGATTCGCAATGGTTTCTTTTTCTACCGTCAATGTATGCCTTTGCCATATATCAAGCATATACAGCAGTAATAGAAACAAATACATTATATGATATTGAGCAAATTCGTTTCCTTAGAGTGAGGGATGAAAACTTGTCAGAACACAACACATTAGATAATAATACAGTCCAAATTATCGCTACATTTGAACATTCTCCCTTTGTTGAAATGGTCATTCATGAAATGGAAAAGCAGGGAGTAAAGCCGCAGAATATTGTGGCTTTACCGATGGAAAATCTTGATGATCAATTACATATAGTAGACTCTATCCATTCCGTTGACGGCAGAAGTATTCTTGATGGAGCGATGCTTGGCGGTTCTATCTTTATGGTTTTAGGCTCTATCTATGGATTCGTCTTGTATTTAGGACCAATTATTTGGGGTTTGCTTGGTCTAATTGGTGGTTTTTTAATAGGTTTGTTTATTGAAATAGCACTTAAGAAGAAAAAGAAAATTAAATTTTTCTCTAATCGTAAAAGCGAGGTACTATTACAGGTAACTTGTAATAAATCTCTGCAGGAGCAGATGATTAAGATTCTTAAATCCCGGAAAGCCAATAGTTTTCTGGTGATGCCTCAACGGATTAATAGTTAATGTTTATCACGATAAGGGTGCAGATAATATCTGCACCCTTTTTGTCATTCATGTTTAGGATGCTTACCGCGATTAAAATTTACGAGTGCTTCTAATGCAAATGTACCAATACCTAATGAGATTAGAGAAGGCAGCCGGATGTTTTGTTGCCTTTACATACATGTTTTGAGAACGAATCCAGCCTTTGTTTGTGCCTCTTTCATGTAACATGTAACCTGCATGGTATAAGTTGCTTTCTTCCCGGGGATTTGAGGGTCTATTTACATATTGGCTGGGCGGTATCCATATTTCCATTACTCTGTCCAGATTGCCGAGAACATTTAAAAAATTAGCTTGTGAGCCAACAAAAACATCTCTTAGTGGATTCTCGGCAGCTATTAGCAACACTTTATAAAGATAGTTATATTTGAAATTTTATAACATATTATTTAAATATAAGTTGAAACATTATTACAAAAACGTTATACTTATTTTTAGAAAGCGCTATCAAAATTTGGATATGTAAAGGAGAGGTTAATATGAAAGTTTTGTTTGTATGTTCTGGTGGAATGTCTAGTTCCATTTTGGTGAACACACTAAAAAAAGAAGCCAAAAATGATGGCTTAATATTGGATGTATTAGCAGTTGGCGCGACTGACTTTGCTTCGGAAATCCGCAACGGTTGGGATGTGGCAATGGTTGCTCCTCAAGTCAGACACCGTTATGACAGTTTTAAAGAATCTGCTGATGAAGCAGGTGTTCCTTGTGGGGTTATCCCTTCACAAGCCTACAGCCCCCTTGGCGGACCAGCTTTATTAAAGCTACTGCACGAATTAACCAAGAAATAACAGGTGAGCTAGTGAACAATTAGGAGGGAATATAAATGGATAAGTTTGTAGACTTTTTAGAAAGAAATCTTTCTACTCCCATGGCAAAGCTATCTGAGCAAAAACATTTACGGGCTATCCGCGACGGGGTGGTTTCCGCATTGCCGTTTATAATCTTTGGCAGTATCTTTCTGATTATTGCTTTTCCACCAGTGAGTGCTGATTCTGCTATTGCAGCTTGGGCGAGTAAACATGCAGCAGAAATCTTAATTCCGTACCGGTTAACAATGTTTATCATGACTTTATATATCACGTTTGGAATAGGCTATAGTTTATCTCAAAGCTATAAGATTGATCCTCTTTCTGGTGCGCTGCTTTCTACTGCTGCATTCTTATTTACGATTGGTGTCCAAACGGTAGAGGAGGTCGGCTTTGTCCTGCCGATGGCTAATCTTGGAGGACATGGTCTGTTTGTTGGTATGATCGTTTCGATTTTTTCTGTAGAAATTCTCCGTTTATGCAAATCGAAGAAAATTATGATAAAAATGCCAAGTTCTGTGCCGCCTTCTGTCGCAAGGTCGTTTGAAGCGTTAATACCTGTGACCCTCGTATTAACCGTTATGGCGCTTATTACTGTCGTTTTTGGGATAGATACCCATTCGATTGTAGGCAAAGCAGTTGCACCACTCATTAAAGCCGGTGATACGTATCTTGGAGTCATTCTGCCAACATTTTTAATTACTTTCTTTTGGTCCTTTGGAATTCACGGTGTCTCCGTTGTTGGAGCAGTTGCCCGCCCCGTTTGGGAAGTGTATTTAGCTAATAACTCCGCAGCAGTTGCGGCTGGAAACAATATTCCGCATATTGCTCCTGAAACATTTTTTCAATGGTTTATTTGGATTGGCGGATCTGGTGCAACATTAGGATTAGTCATTGCGATGTTATTAACAGCAAAATCAAAATATAGTAAAGCAATGGCAAAGACTACGATTATTCCAAGCTTATTTAATATTAACGAGCCGGTAATCTTTGGTGTCCCGATTGTATTAAATCCACTATTAATTATTCCATTCATTATTACGCCATTAGTGGGAGCAACTATTGCCTATATAGCAACAGCAATCGGAATGGTCAGCCCAACCTATGTAATGGTGCCATGGACCTTGCCAGCTCCAATTGGTGCCTATTTAGCAACAGGCGGGGACTGGAGAGCTATTGTAATAGTTCTTATTAATCTGGTTCTTTCTGTGCTTATCTATTTACCATTCTTTAAAATATATGATAATAAGCTCGTCACCCAAGAAAGCGAAGAAAAATCCGCAGCGTAAGGTAATGTGTTTATTACAGGGGGGAAGCAAATGAGAAAGACACAAAATCTGCTCTTTTTTAGCTATAAAAGTGCCGCGATTTTCTTTAGCTTAATACTCATTTTTAATCTTGTCTTTGTTCCTCTTTTAAGTGCTACTGGAGTAAATCAGCAAGCTGCATTAAGTATTGTCAATAGTATTGGAATCAGCAGTGCTTTAACATTTGTGATTGTCTGGATTGAACGTAAATTAAACAATAAAAAGCATGTAATTACATTATTTCTAGCATTATTAGTAGGCTGCTCATTAGGTTGTTTCTTATTAGTATTTGAATAAATGGAGGTGTACTTATTTGGCATATGTTGTAGGCCTTATGTCTGGAACATCATTAGATGGAGTTGATGTGGCATTAGTCAAAATAGACGGCTGCGGTATGAAAACAAAGGTTGAACTGATTGAATTTATGTCGTTTCCTTATTCCAAAGACATAAAAAAGGAAATCCATGATTCATTTTCAATTGAAACTTCAAACAGCGCACTAATCTGTTCTTTAAATTTTAAGCTCGGTGAAATTTTTGCAGCTGCTGTTACCGATGTTTGTAAAAAGGCAAAGCTTGCCTTGGAAGACCTTGATGTCATCGGATCACATGGACAAACCATTTATCATCAGCCCTATCAAACAGAAGGCTTGAGCCCGTCTACCTTACAAATTGGCGAGCCAGCTGTTATTGCCTATCAAACAAAAACAGCTGTAGTATCTAATTTCCGTACAATGGATATGGCGGCAGGAGGACAAGGTGCACCACTAGTTCCATATACAGAGCTTCTTTTATATGGCAGCAGGGAAAAATCGATAATTCTTCAGAATATAGGCGGTATTGGAAATGCCACCGTTTTGCCGAAGGCTGCTGCCATAGAAGATGTGCAGGCGTTTGATACCGGTCCGGGAAACATGATAATAGATTATCTTTGCGAAAAGTTTTACGGGGTTCCTTTTGATAATAAAGGAGAAATTGCAAAAACCGGCAATGTTAATAAAGAATTGCTGGAACACTGTATGGAAATTCCGTTTATCCTTGCTTCACCACCAAAATCAACAGGGAGAGAATTATTTGGCACAGCATTAGTAGACTCCCTAGTAAATGCCTATCCGCAAGTTTCCGAACATGATTTTGTGACAACAATGACCATGTTTACCGCAAAGTCCATAGCTGAAAACTATAAAAAGTTTATCTTTCCCACAACTAAAATAGACGAAGTTGTTATTGGCGGAGGCGGGTCTTACAATAAAATGCTGCTTGTGATGCTACAACAAGAGCTTTCAGAGTTTTGTCAGGTAATAAGGCAGGAGGATTTAGGTTTTTCATCTGAAGCAAAAGAAGCAATAGCGTTTGCTATCTTAGCAAACGAAACGATGAATAATTTACCAAGCAATGTTCCTAAAGCAACAGGAGCTAAGCAGGCGCTTATCCTTGGTAACATTACACCAGTTCCATTTTAAAATAGAGAGGAAACTTTCATGAAAAAGTTAGGAATATCCCTATATCCTGAGCATTCCACAATGGAAAAAGATAAACAATATCTTCAACTGGCCCATAATTACGGCTTTGAAAAGGTGTTTACATGTCTGTTGTCCGTTAATGGTCAACAGAAGGACATTATGAAAAATTTTAAAGAAATTTGTTCTTTTGCAAATGATTTAGAGATGAAAGTAATGGTCGATATAGCACCGAGAGTTTTAACTGCTTTAGGAATTTCCTATAATAACCTGTCATTCTTTGCAGACATGGGTGCTTATGGCATTCGCCTAGATGCAGGTTTTTCTGGAAATGAAGAAGCAATCATGACACATAATCCCTTTGGGCTAAAGATTGAAATTAATATGAGCAATGCTACTAATTATTTAGATAATATTATCGCTTATCAGCCTAATCGAGATAATTTAGTAGGTTCCCACAATTTTTATCCGCATCGTTATGCAGGTTTAAGTTATTCCCATTTCAACAAATGCTGTGATCTGTTTAAAAAGCATAATATAAGCACAGCTGCTTTTATTAATTCACAAGCAGCAACATTTGGACCGTGGCCAGTTACTGAAGGGTTGTGCACACTAGAAATGCATCGTAACCTTCCAATAGGAACACAGGCTAAACACTTATTTGCGACAGGTCTGATAGACGAAGTGGTCATTGCTAATGCCTATGCTTCAGAAGCCGAAATGAAGGTGCTAAGTCAGCTTAACAGCAACATACTGACCTTCAAAACAGAATTATATAACACGATCACAGAGCTTGAGAAAAAAATTGTGCTAGATGAATTTCATTTTTACAGGGGTGATGTTTCCGATTATTTAATCAGGTCTACGCAATCACGAGTGAAATATAAACAGGAAGACTTTAAAGCAACAAACACTCCTAACATTCGCCGCGGAGATATTCTTATAGAAAATGAGCGATACGGGCAGTACAAAGGAGAGCTGCAAATCGCTCTGCAAGATATGGAAAACTCGGGAAAGACAAATGTGGTTGGCCGTATTGTTCCTGAGGAAGTATTTTTATTAGATTTTCTGCAGCCATGGGGGAAATTTCAATTTACATTAGAATAGTTTAGAGTGGCAAGCCTCAAGCATCTTGTATCTTTGAGGCTTGCTTTTCGCTAGTTTTTAGAGTTTTAATCAAAAACCTATTAGTCAGGTAGCTTTTCTTGATAAAATATATTCAGTACTATAACACTAAGTGGATTATTTTTTACAACAGAGAGATTGAAAAGGGGGAAACTATGACTTCCGTTAATATATTAGTGAGAATTGAAAGTATTATTGAAGAGCTGCCCAAGTCAGAAAGAAAGGTCGCACAATACATATTAGAAAATGCCAATGATATTGTACGAATGTCTGTTCATGAATTGGCTATGCATGCAAATGCCAGCAGTGCTGCGGTCATCCGCTTATGCCGTTCCATTGGAGTGGAAGGCTATTCAGATTTAAAGCTGTCTCTTTCATCCCAATTTTCCCATTCTTTGAAAAGCAGCTTTTCTGATATTGAAAAAAACGAAACAACCCAGTCCATTAAGGAAAAGATTGTCTCGAATTCAGTACAGGTTATTAAAGAAACTGCTTTAGAATTAGATGATGAAATGATTGATAAAGCAATTGAAAGTATAAAGCATGCAGATGTTGTATATGTGTATGGTTTAGGAGCTTCATCTCTTGTAGCAAATGATATTATGCAAAAATGGTCCCGCTTAGGAAAAGTCGTTGTAGCAATCCAAGATGCCCATATTTATGCTTCCATCCTTTCAGGAGCTTCAAAAAATTGCATCTTCTTCTGTGTGTCGAATACAGGTGAGACAACGGAAGTACTTCGCCTTGTTGATATCGCAAAGGAGTCTGGCTGTCAAACCATTGGACTAACCCGTTTTGGTCATAATACCTTATCACAAAAGGTTGGATTATCCTTACAATATGTGCGCGCACCAGAAGCACAGTTCCGCAGTGCTGCTACAAGCTCGATATTCGCCCAATTCCTAACAATCGATATTATCTTTTATGCCTACGTATCTAAGTATTATGATGATAGTATTGAAAAAATTGTAAACTCGCGAAACGCAGTAATGGAGTTCACCCAGAAAAATAAAGGATAAATATTATCTAAAGGGGACCATTAATAATGGAATCTAAGTTAATAATTTTGCGTGGAAATTCAGGCAGCGGTAAAACTACTGTAGCAAAGAGTATTCAAGACCATTATGGTACTGCCACACTGTTAGTTTCCCAGGATACAATCCGCCGAGATATGCTAAAGGTTCACGATAGAGAAGGGAACCTATCTATTGATCTGATTCGTCAAGTTGCTGAATATGGAAAGAGCAAATGTAAATATGTTATTGTCGAAGGGATACTGAATAAAATCCGCTACGGTAACATGCTCCATAACCTAATTGATTTCTATGATGGAAAGGCATTTACCTATTACTTTGATCTAACATTCGAAGAAACAGTCAAACGCCATAATACCCGTGATAAGAAGTTGGAGTTTGGAGAAGATGCCATGCGCTCCTGGTGGACTCCTAACGATTACTTAGGAGTGGCTGGTGAAAGAAAATTGACTAATGAATTGTCACATAAAGAGGTAGTAAAGTTAATTGTGAGAAATCTGGAAGAAGAAGGTAAATGAGTGCCTGCAGCGAAATATTATAGAAGAGGTCGTCCTAGTTGGACGGCTTTTATTTTTGAAGAATTTATTATATCAAAGAATATCACTCTCATTTTTCCCCTGGAGGTAGCAACTCTATGCAGATTGAAACATAGCATAGCATCTACTAATAATTATTTTGATTAATACAATATGTATAGGGTTAAGCACATGTTTATTTTTTTCGGTTTAATGAATATAAGATATTATCGTCACTGGATAAGCATTTACTTAGGCTTATTCTGTTCAATTGGTTTTTCCTATTTTTTTAATATATTAAATGTGGATATTTCAACCGATTCACCGCCAGGCGAGGAGTATTTCGATTTATTTTTGGCTATTATTTTATTTTCCTTTCTACAACTAATCATTTTGCTTTGTTTAAACGGAATTACCTCTATTATAAAAAAACTTACACAAAGAACTACATAGGAAGAGGTGGCTTGTTCTTGACCAAGATTCATATAACAGCAGAGCCATTTAATTCAGAGGAGGATTATTTACTATTTGAAGAAGCTCGAGTATTGTCTAAAATATATATTGGTCCTTCGGAATATGAGAATTATGATGAGGAAACGAAGCAATTTTTATATGACTTTCTATGTAAACAAAATGAATTCTCCCTTTTTGTTGTATTTGAAGCATATAAAGACTGTACAGAAGAACTGGAATCTAAATTAAGACAGAAAAGCATTCCATATTCATTAGGCTATGTAGAACCAAAACAAAAGGGATATCCGGTCTTTAGAATTACAATAAATAACTCTTCTGCGCTGAACCTTGTTTTAGAGGAAAGCTTTTGGTTTGCAGGATCTAATCAGTTTTATGCTGTTTCTTTTTCAGATAATATCACCTTTAAGCATAAACTTACTAAAGGTTTATTTGGCAGACAAAAGCAATCTCTAGTTCCGTGCTTTAATATGAAAGAAGCAGCAACGGTTATTGTAATTTGGCATGATGGGCAAGGGTTTACTATCTATACGAATGATTTTCGTTATGCATCATTGGATGAGCTAATCGATCATCTGCCGAGCGGAACGATTATAGACTAATAGCGGAATGTAAAGGGTGAAATCAATGGATCAATTATGGTTAAAGGAAGAGGATTTGCAGGAGGTGTTAAAGGAGCATTTTTTGCCTGTTAAAACTGAATTTTTGCAGACTTCGCCTAAAGTTTACTATCTCAGCGTGGATGAAAAACATGATAACAGTGAGCGAGATTATTTAAAGAAATTCTTATTTGCTGCTAATACCTTTCCTTTATATCTATCACTTTATTTGGAAACTAATAACGTCGAAGAATACTTAACTGACTTTGACGCACTAAGTTTAGAATACAATGTCCAATATTCATTAGAAAAAAGAATCTACCATAGTTCTGGAAGAATAACAAGTTTCTATCATCCAGCGTATATAACTGTGAAGTTTATGGATATAGATACTCTTTCGCAAATTATTAATGATACCTATATACAAGCGGTCATGAATGATTTTTATGCCATTTCGTCCATCAATAATGTGCAGTTCCATTATAAGAAGAGAACAGCAGTCGTTCCTTTAAAACCAAATTCTTTTTACATTTCGATTGGTCATGACGGGCATGGTTTTTATTTGTTTTCTAATGAAAAAAGATATTCAAGCATTAATATGGTGATGGGAAATCTACCAGCGGAAACAGAGCTTACACAAATTAATGATAAACTTGTGGAGGAATTGGAATAGAGCAGAACTGGTGGTGCATAATACTTATGCACCACCTAAACTCAGTCCCAGATACGAACTCTTGGGATATCGGCTGTTCTTAAATAGTCCAGGAGCTGACCGGTGTGAACAGACTCATGATAGGCGACGCGCAACAGCATATCTCCTAGCTCTCTTATGTAACCAGATTCAGAGCGGTCAATTTTTATTTTAATTAAATCTTCTTCTGTAAAGGATTTTATCGTATCTAGAAAACTATTACGATAAGGCTCAGCAATTTCTAATTCTGCATCAACAGTTGAATATGGTCTGCCTTCAAAGGGGGAATCAAATACAGCTAAACTTGCCCTGTTTTTAATGGCCAAATGATAATAATGCTCGCTTTCAAGTACATGTCTAATCATTTCAATACAGCTCATTGCTTCATTGTCCGGCTTCCAGAATAATTTTTCTGACGGGATAGATGTCCACACTTTTATACTTCTTCTTCTGACTTCTGCAAAGTTTAATAGAATTAAGTCAATTGAATTCATCTAAAAACCTCCTTTACTAATATCTATCATTATACAATAATGGAACTTAAAGTTAATTCTAAAACTTGGAACTTATTTCATACTGATTCGTATTAGTGTGTTGGAGGGAGTAAATGGAATGAGCAGACTAACAAAACCATTGCCGGTATCAATCGTTTTAGGAATACTTGTATTGGCATTTCAATTTACGAATGTCGCATCTTTGCTAATTTTACAGGGATATCCTTTGGCTTTTTACTGCTGACGTTATTGATTCATGAACTAGGTCATGTGTTGTTCGGAGTTTGGGCAGGGTATCGGTTCAACTTTTTAACGGTAGGACCACTAACAATTGAAAACAGTGACAGAATGCATATTAAAGCGAATGACAGCTGGTTCTTGTTTGGTGGTGCAGCAAGCTGTTCCCCTTTAACAGACGACCTGACTGCAATTGCCAAGCAGCATAAGCTGTTTGCAGCAGGGGGACCAGTCTTTTCAGCGGCTGCTGCTTTAATCAGTTTAAGTATCGGAATATCAATGGACTTAGATCTAGCTATATATATCGGATTGTTTAATTTGGCTATTTTCATTGTAACGTTATATCCAACCAATGGGGCGTTAAAATCAGATGGAAGTGTTTTACTCGAGCTATCAAGAGGGGGAGAACAAACGAAAGAATTTCTGGTATCGCTTTTGTTGCTGAAAGAAATGAATTCTCCCTTACATCCCTCCGAGTGGTCCGAAGAATTAATAGACCGGGTAAAAACAATGAAGCCTTCTTCTGACAATATTATGATTGCGTATATGATTTTTTACTACACGTTATTGAAGGATGGCTATGACTGTGCCAGTGCTTTAATTGAACCGTATAAGCAAATACCAGTAACGAAGAAGAATAAATTATCTCTGCAATTTATCAGCCATATCCGACAGTTAGATTCTATTTTCAGTGGCAATAAAAATCTTGAAGAGATGAAAAAACTTCATGAATACTTGAGTCCGCTAGAGCCTGTCAGTTATAAAAGAAGTGAAGCTATTTTAGCAAAGTTAAAAGGTGATGAACAACAAGCGCATCAAAAAATAGCAGAAGTTTTGAAGGAAACAAAAAAAAGGAAAAAAATATACGGTTTCTTTTATGCAGAAGAACAATTAACGGAACTATTAAAAACGAAACAATAATAGAATCATACTTGTTCTTTCTGTTTGTTAAAAGCAGTAAATATAGATATAATTAACCAAAAGGTTTGTACAAGAAAAGTGGGGTTTTTTACGTGAGTTGGGTAGATGTTAATTTATTATTTATTCCTATTATATGGTTAGGGAAAATAGGGATTTTTATATTTGCAGTTTGGTATGCTTGGAAGCTATTGAAAATACAAAAAGAAAAAAACAGTATTCTTAGAGAAATCTCTGCAAAACTCAATCGACTGGACAAATAATAGAATTTTTTATAGATTGTATAGAGAGCCGGATGAAAAATTCGGCTTTTTTGCTTAGTGCTGCTCTTAAATACGATATTTTCTGTGATTGGCGGTTATAATAAGAAAAGAATAGATAAATTTTAATATTATTTAAGGATGAGGAAAAAGATGTCTATGAAAACAAAATCAAAAAAATTAGCTGTATATTCCTTGATTATTATGGGGATTGGTTATATTGCAACAGCACCGTTTGATGATTCTATTTGGATCAGATTGCTGCAAGGCGGATTTGAAGCCGGTCTTGTTGGTGGGTTAGCAGATTGGTTCGCAGTTACCGCATTGTTCCGTCACCCCCTTGGACTGCCGATACCCCATACTGCATTATTGCCTAATAATCGAAAAAGGGTTACAAATGGATTGGTTACAGTCTTGAAAAACGATTGGCTTTCTAAAGAAAGCATCCAAGATAAGATAAAGGATATCTCTTTTACAGATAAGCTCCTTCCAACCATTACAGATCTTATAACGAAAGGTTCTTTAAGAGTTGGAATCATTAAAGGGATTAAGAAGCTTGTTAGCAATATAGAGCTTGAAAAAATGGTCCCGTTTATTAAATCACAAATAACTCTGACACTATCTACTGTTGAAGTGAAAAAAATTATTGAAGCGATAAGCTCAAAATTAGTTAATGAAAATTTCGATGAAAAAGTATTAGACCATGTGCTAAAAAAAGCCGATAACTGGTTAAGGCAAGAAGAAACAAAAAGCAAGCTTGGCAGTGTTTCCATGAATGTAATTAACCGGATTGAAGCAGATGGAATGCTTAAATTTGCGTTAAGGTCCATTGAAAGCTTGCTCAGCGAGGAGAAACTTGGCAACATCGTGCAAAATTTACTGTTGAGCGGTGTAAGAAGCTTGCAGCATAAAGGACAGCCAAACCGTGAAGCTTTAGTCCAGTATATTCGCAAAGAAATGGAAGCAATGAACGAGAATGAACAGCTGATAGAGGGAATCGACAAGTGGAAAAATCAGTTGATTTCTGAATGGGATTTAGACAGCACTATAATGGAAAGCCTACAAAAAATACAGCAAAATATCCTGCTTCAATTGGACGATGAAGAGTTTATTGATGCTTATTTGATTCCAATGTGCTTACACTTTCTTGGCATGGTTCAGAGCAACAGCAAGACTATTGATGCATGGTTACAAACGCAAATTACAATCCTGATTGAAAAGAATCATGCAAAAATTGGTGATCTTGTGCAAGAAAACTTAGATAAGCTTGATAACGAAACAATGATTGACATGATTGAAAACAATATTGGAAAAGACTTGCAATGGATTCGTGTTAACGGAGCTATTTGCGGGTTTATTATTGGGATTATCCTGACGGGTATCCATGGTTTAATTCAGTTAATGTAATCAATTAAAAAAAGCTGCGTGAAGCAGCTTTTTTTACTATTTTCTAGCATGTTATCTGAAACCTTTTCCTATCAAAGTGCGTATCTGTTTAAGCATGTCTAAAAAGTAAAAGGGAGTTATATAATTTGAAGTTCTTTATATCAGAAGATCACTGGGATCTAGCAGGATATCAACAAAACTTGCAAAGTATTAGCCATCGCTTTGATTCAGACACAGCTGAATTCGTTCTTAATCATTCCTTTCATGATGCCAGCATCAAGGATATGAAACTGGTTAATCATTTTGACAACAACAGCAAGGAGGATATGGAAGACCCAACAACTATCATAATGATTATTAAGCATTATGATGACTTACTGTATGAAGTAATATGGAGCCAAGTTAGAAGGTTTTTCTTTGACTTTGATATTACACGAAATGTGTATGCTAACAGTGATAGCATTGCCTTTGATGGGATGCGAGGTATTGATGAGTGGGGCTATGACGAAATTACCGCTATTGATGATAAGCTGTTATCACATGAAATCGATTTGTTTTCGCAAACAAAAATTATCATTATATGTACAAGTATTCAAATAAAACTTTATACTGGCAAATCTTCAAAGCTTTAAATAGCAGCAAAACGAACCAACCGCTGGGACTTTTCCCAATGTCCTTCGAAACACTTATTTACAATAAAAAATCGAGTATACTCGCCTTAAGGATTAGTTCATACTAATCAATCAAACTAGAGGTGAGGGATTTTTTATGAAAAAGAACTCAGTTGTTATTGCTGGCGGAGGAAGTACTTATACTGCGGGAATTGTGATGATGCTAATAGAAAACCAGGATAAATTTCCTTTAAGAAAGCTGAAGTTTTATGATAACGATAAA
Source organism: Niallia sp. Man26 (assembly GCF_022049065.2). Lineage (NCBI taxonomy): Bacteria > Bacillati > Bacillota > Bacilli > Caryophanales > Bacillaceae > Niallia > Niallia sp. Man26. The sequence goes on along the minus strand of NZ_CP095744.1, from coordinate 744,543 downwards.
GAACGTCAAGAAACAATTGCGAATGCTTGTGAAATTATCATTAAGGAACGTGCTCCTGAAATGGAGTTTGTTGCAACAACAGACCCAGAAACAGCGTTTTCTGATGTTGATTTTGTGATGGCACATATTCGTGCCGGCGGTCTGAAAATGCGTGAACAGGATGAGAAGATTCCTTTAAAATATGGAGTTGTGGGCCAAGAGACATGCGGTCCTGGTGGCATTGCATATGGAATGAGGTCTATCCCAAAAGTAGTGGAATTAATCGACTATATGGAACAGTATTCACCGAATGCATGGATGTTAAATTATTCAAATCCTGCTTCCATTGTAGCGGAAGCTACCCGGATTTTGCGACCTGACTCAAAAATTATCAATATTTGCGATATGCCTGTAGCTATTAAAAAGTCCATGGCAGACATATTAGGGTTAGAATCTGAAAATGATATAATCGAACGTTACTATGGTTTAAACCACTTCGGCTGGTGGACAGAGCTTTATGATAAAGCGGGCAATGACTTAATGCCACAGCTGACAGAGCATGTTAAAAAATGGGGCTATGGAGCTAAAAATGACGGCATTAACAATCCGCTGTTAGCTGAATCCAGCTGGATGGATACATTCACAAAAGCAAAAGATATATATGCTGTAGATCCAGACACTTTACCCAACACCTATTTAAAATATTATTTATACCCAGATTATGTTGTCGAGCATTCTAATCCATCCTTTACGAGAGCAAATGAAGTAATGAATCATCGTGAGAAGAATGTATTTGCAGAATGCAAACGTATCGCCGAAGCTGGTACAGCAGAAGGGACAAGCATTGAAGCAGGAGAGCATGCAGAATTTATTGTTCAGCTTGCCGGTGCCCTTGCGTACAATACGTACGAAAGAATGTTGTTAATTGTTCCAAATAATGGAGCGATTGCCAATGTCGATCCGACTGCAATGGTTGAGATTCCTTGTTTAGTAAGCAAAGCAGGCGTTGAGCCATTATCAATCGGCACCATTCCTCAGTTCCAAAAAGGGTTAATTGAGCAGCAAGTATCTGTTGAAAAATTAGTTGTACAAGCATATTTAGAAAAATCATATCAAAAGCTTTGGCAAGCACTGACACTTTCACGAACAGTGCCAAGTGCAAGTGTTGCAAAAGATATATTGGATGATTTAATTGAAGCAAACAAGGATTTTTGGACAGAGCTTCATTAAGAATAGATGTATTGCTAAAATGAAGTAACAGGGTAAGAAGTTCATACCCTGTTACTTTTTTACAATGGAAGGAGATTCCGATGAGTCTGGAGGAATTAATTAATAATAACTATGACTATTTAAGTGATACAGATTTAACGATTGCTAAATATGTGCTTGCAAATAAAGAAAAAATCGGCAAGCTAGGAATTAATGAATTAGCTAAAAATAGTTTAGCCTCTAAATCATCCATTTTAAGATTTTCCCAAAAGTTAGGGTTTAGCGGCTATAGTGAATTTAAAAATTTTGTAAAATGGGAAATAAATGATTCTGAAGATACTCCAGAGCAGAACGAGCTTTTTGATCAAATTCTCCAAGATGTTCAAAAAACGATGCAATATTTAAATAATGTCGATCTTTTACCCATTTATAAAGCGATTGAAGCAAGTAAAAATATCTATGTTATTTCTACAGGCTTTGCACAGACAAATCAAGCTGCAGAGCTGCAGCGTTTGTTCTTATTGATTGGCAAACCAGTGCAGCTAATTCCGGGAATGTCGCATACGAATGAATATAAGCGTATTATTGAAAAGCTGACAAGCGATGATTTAATTATATTGCTGTCATTGTCCGGAGAAAATCCAAATCTGCAAGGCTTACTGGATATACCAGCAGTAAAAGGAGCAAAAATTATCTCGCTTACCAATTTTAAGAGTAATTGGCTATCAGGGCATTCGGATTTGAATTTATATGCATCAAGTTCAAAGAACCCTAACCCTAAAAATTGGTGGATACAATCAGCGTCGGCTTTTTTCATTGTGGTAGAAGCGTTAGCATTTGGCTATATCGATTATATAAATAGTAAGGGGCAGGAAGGGGAGACTGAATGATGAAAAGGAAAAAAGCACAGGTTTGCATACATAGTCCTATCAGCGGCGAAATCATTCCGTTAGACAGTGTGCCAGATCCTGTATTCTCAAGAAAAGTATTCGGAGAGGGTCTTGCAATCATTCCTGTTAACGGCGATATTCATGCACCAATAACAGGCACAGTGCTCCAAATTTCCGAAGCAAAGCATTCTATTGCCATAATGACAGAAGAGGGACTTGAAGTATTGCTGCAGTTAGGGTTAGAAACAGAAGAGTTAAACGGAGAAGGCTTTCACATTTTGGTTAAGCCTGGGGAGAAGATCCATGCTAGAGACCATATTGGGATATTTAATCTATCCATTCTTGAAGAAAGAGGGAAGGAAATTATTTCGGTGCTTGTTTTTCCTAATTTAGAAGATAAGGACGGAGAAATAATGGTGAAGGGCTTTGGGGAAGTTAGAGCTGGTTTAGAGATAGCTTCTATAAACTACGATAATAAATAACCCTCGATTGCTAACAATCGAGGGTGAATTTTTATTATATTGCAGTATAACCACCATCAACAAACACTGTTGTACCTGTAACAAAGTCGTTTTCTGCTAAGAATACAACAGCATGTGCGATTTCCTCTGGGTTGCCTAAACGGCCAATTGGGTGTTTTGCAACTAAACCATCGTAGAAATCACCTAAAGCTTCTTTACTAACCATGCCAGACTCGATGAATCCTGGAGCTACTGCATTTACACGAATATTGCGATCTGCATATTCTAAAGCTAATGATTTTGTAATTTGGTTTACTGCTCCTTTACTTGCAGCATATGGAATGGAAGTTGGTTCGCCAACAGATCCTAAGATAGAAGAAGTGCTGATAATAGAACCTCCGCCAGTTTTTAGCATTTCACGAATTGCATATTTTGCACCATAGAATACGCCGTCTTGGTTAATCGCAATTACGCGTTTATATTCCTCAGCTGTTAGCTCATGTGTTGGTTTTTGTACTCCTACACCAGCATTATTAAAGATGATATCTAGTTTGCCGAAATGTTTAACCGTTTCAGCAACTAAATTTTCAACTTCACTTTCTTCAGCTACATTTGCTTTTACAAATAAAACGTCCTCATATTTTTCTTTGAGTTCTTTTTCAACTTCTGCTCCTGCTTCTGCATTATAATCAGCTAAAACAACTTTTGCTCCTTTATCTAGGAAAGCCTTTACAGTTGCTAGTCCAATACCAGAAGCACCGCCTGTAACAATTGCCACTTTGTCTCGTAAGTTTGTCATGAAGAATTCCTCCTATTTATTTCTACGTTTTTTTATTATCTCTTATCTACACTTTTATAGTACTCCTATTGTCGAAACTTGTCAATTAAAGAATCTCAAATTAATATATTTCGTCTATAGAAATAAAAACATCTACATATAATCTAGATAGATATTAGTTTCAGCAGAGAATACGATTAAATACTATGTTAAAATAAGTAAAACCATATAGGAGGACATATATATGAAAGAGAAGATCTTCTATGAACGGGGTACAGCTGATTTAAAAAGAAAGACTATTCGAGCACACAAGCTTGTTCGGGAATTTAATGAAAGTGCAGTGGAAGATTCAGCAAAACGAGAGAAAGTTATAAAGGAGTTATTTGGCAGTGTTGGCGAAAATCCTTCGATTGAACATAATTTCCACTGTGATTTAGGCTACAATATTCATGTTGGTGATAACTTTTACGCCGGCTATAATTGCACTATTTTAGATATGGCAGAAGTTAGAGTCGGGGATAACTGTATGATTGGCCCCAATGTTGGAATATATACTGCTGGTCATGCAATTGAACCTAAGGATCGGAATAAAAGCGGGTATGGAATTCCTATTACGATAGGCAACGATGTGTGGATTGGCGGCAGCTGTGTAATTTTGGCTGGGGTCAATATCGGAGATAATTCTATAGTAGCGGCAGGTTCTGTTGTGATAAAAGATGTTCCGCCTAATACAGTTGTTGCTGGAAATCCAGCTAAAGTCATTAAAAACATCTAATACTGAATTTTTTGTAGAGCATAGCTGCCTTCTGGCGGCTTTTTATATTTTACTTAGCCACATAAATCTTCCGAACCACTAAATGTTAAAAATACACTTTAGGTGGACCTTTTGAAAATGCTGTGAGCATGTAAAAATGTAACTTAAGGAGATGAATAAAGTGTTTAATGATTTTAAGCTCGTCGAGGGGCGACCTGTCTATATTCAGCTTAAAGAATATTTAAAAAGAATGATAACTAACGGGCATTTGGTTGAACATCAAAAGCTGCCGTCGACGCGGGAGCTCAGCTCAGAATTATTCATTAGCCGCAATACCGTTTTAACGGCATATGCAGATTTAGAACAGGAAGGACTTATTTATGCGGTAAAGGGAAAGGGTAATTTTGTTAGCCGTGTTGAAACCTTTAAGTCTCCGTCTATACAAGTAAATTGGGCAGAAAAACTGAGTGAGCAAACACTGCTCGCAGAAAAACACGATTTGATGAAGCATGGAGTGCGCCGTAACAAAGATGTGATTTCCTTTAATAGTATCGCACCTGACGAAAAGCTGTTTGATGTCGAAAATTTTAAACGGGCTTTTCTGAATCGAATGGCTATAGAAGGAGACGTTGTCCTGAATTATGGCTATGCCAAAGGGTATAAACCGCTAATCGACTACTTGCTTCATTATATGGAAGTAAAAGGCGTTGATATTAAAGATAAAGATATATTAATTACAAATGGATTTACAGAAGGTCTCGATATTCTGCTTTCATCTCTAAACAGGAAGCAGCGCCGGATTATTTGTGAAAATCCAACCCATCACTCTGCACTTAAATTATTCAGAATGCATGGCTATGAAATTGACGGCATTGACATGGAAGATGACGGCATCAATATTGATATGCTTGAGGACCTCTTGGCAAAAAATAATTATGACTTTGCTTATTTAATACCGTCCTATCATAACCCAACCGGAATTGTTACATCTTCTGAAAAAAGAAAGAAAATAATGGAGCTGTACTCAGCATATCAAATTCCAATTGTGGAAGACGGTTTTAATGAAGAATTGCGTTACTCTGGCGCACATTTAGCGCCATTGGCAGCATTCGCGGGGAACGGCAATAATGTCATTTATACAAGCAGCTTCTCTAAAATACTGTTCCCAGGTTTAAGAGTCGGCTGGATTTTAGCAGACAAAGAGTTAATTTATTATTTGGAGAGCATGAAAAGAGCTCGTACCATTCATACATCTACTCTAGATCAGGCAATATTGTATCAGTATTTAAATGATGGCTACTTTGAAAAATATATAAAAAAAGCAAGATCTGTTTATAAGAAAAAGTATGAATTGGCAGTTCAGTATTGTAATAAATATATTCCATTGCGAAGAATAACCGGCGATGGCGGTCTCCATCTATTCATTGAATTGGATAAGTCGATCGATTCACAAGAGCTCTTAAAGAAATGTTCTCAAAAAGGCGTGGTTTTTGCCCTTGGAAATGATTTTTATACAGACAACAGCGGAAATCATACAATGCGGTTAGGATTTTCGAGACTAAAGGAAGAAGACATTATTACTGGGATTAAACTGATAGGAGAAACCTTAAAAAAACATTATGGAGGTTAGAAGAATGAGAGTTGGCGTAATAATGGGTGGAATTTCATCCGAAAAACAAGTTTCTTTGATGACAGGGGAAGAAATGATTGCGCATTTAGACAAAAATAAATATGAGATAATCCCAATTTGTCTTGAGCATAAAGAAGAAATAATCGCTAAGGCAAAAAATCTGGATGTCGCACTTCTGGCGCTTCATGGCAAATTTGGAGAGGATGGTGTTATTCAAGGCACTCTGGAAACGATGGGTGTTCCTTATACAGGCAGCGGTGTGCTTTCCAGCAGTTTATGCATGGATAAAAATATCTCGAAAAAAATCATCCGCTATGAAGGCGTGTTAACGCCAGACTGGATTCATCTTACTAAGGCAGAACTTAAGATAGAGAAAATAGAACAGATGGGTTATCCGGTGATTGTAAAACCTAATTCTGGCGGGTCAAGTGTAGGAGTGAAAATTGTCTATGACCGAAAAAACTTACTAGCCGCCATTAATGAAGTATTTAAATGGGACACGGAAGCAATTGTTGAAAAACATATCAAGGGTGAAGAGATTACTTGTTCCATCCTAAACGGAGAGCTTTTACCTGTCATATCAATTCGCCATAAAGGAGAGTTTTTTGATTATAACTCGAAATATGATGACACAGCTACTGTGGAAGAAGTAGTCCAGCTGTTGCCAGAAATGGAAGCACGCGTTTTTTCTGCTGCGATGAGCTGTTATCAGTCTTTAAAATGCAGCGTTTATGCACGAGTAGATATGATGCTAGAAAGTGGGATTCCATATGTCCTTGAAGTTAATTCATTGCCAGGTATGACGAAGAACAGCTTGCTGCCAAAAAGTGCAGAGTCTGCAGGAATTTCCTACAGTAAGCTCCTTGATTTAATCATCGAGTCTTCCATTAAGGAAAGGAAAATGCATGCATGATGCATAAGTTTACCGATCTCCAACATTAAATAGGGAATACTACAAAGAATTACTACTATGTAATAAAGAAAGGCAGGCAAACATAGTTGGCTAGAGAAAAAATGGGTATGCTGCTTGGATTAGTTGGTGTCATTTGCTTTAGTTTAACACTCCCTGCTACTAGTGTTGCAGTTGATTACTTTGGAACGACAGTTGTCGGGTTAGGAAGAACAGTTTTCGCCGCTATTTTAGTTGTAATCGTATTGATTGTCTGCAAGGAAAAGCTCCCTTCCTTTCACCAATTCAAAAGTCTTATTATTGTTGCACTAGGAGCAGTGTTAGGGTTTCCGCTCCTAACGTCCTGGGCAATGGAGTCTTTGCCAGTTTCTCATGGAGCTGTTGAAGTAGCTCTGCTGCCATTAGCAACAGCTGGGTTTGCCATATACAGAGCAGGCGAAAGGCCTTCTCTTAAATTCTGGCTTTCAAGCTTCATAGGTTCTGCTGCTGTTGTTATCTATGCGCTGAATTTAGGGTTCGGCCAATTACAATTAGCTGACATTGCCCTGCTTGCCGCAGTAATACTGCTCGGATTTAGTTATGCAGAAGGCGGAAAGCTCGCAAAAGAACTAGGAAGCTGGCAAGTGATTGCCTGGGCAATTATAATTGGCGCTCCCTTTTTTATTATCCCAGTTGCCATGCATTTAACAGCTGATATGCTTCACGCACCATTCACCGCGTGGCTCAGTTTAAGTTATCTCGCAGTTGTAAGTCAATTTCTAGCTTATGTCGCCTGGTATAGCGGAATGGCAATCGGCGGGATCGCCAGAGTTAGTCAAATTCAATATTTGCAACCGTTTTTTATGATATTGTTTTCAGCTGTTTTCTTAGGAGAGACTATTTCTGTTGTAACAATTGTGATTGCTGTAATCGTTGTTCTCTCTGTAATTATTGGCAAAAAAACAACTGATGGTAAAAATTTTATTAAAAATGACAAGGGATAATCTTAAGCTGCCAATTGGCGGCTATTTTATTGGGTTTTTTAGGACATTAAAAAGGGAAAATCAACAAAATGACAGAAGTGTTTTTATTTTATTAACGATACTTTCAGTCAGAGTGTTGATACTGATATTATGGCAGTTCTATCGTTAAACTTGAATTAATATTAAATGCAGCCGACATGACAGAGCAGGAAATGATACATTGGGAAAGCGTCTTGTCAACAAATCGAATTTTTGTTATAATTAGTTGTTTTGTATAAGATAAGGAGGCAAAAGATATTGTCTATTGAAATAGGAAGTAAATTGCAAGGTAAAGTAACTGGTATTACTAATTTTGGAGCATTCATTGAGTTACCTGAGGGAAAAACAGGACTTGTGCATATTAGTGAAGTGGCAGACAGCTATGTAAAAGATGTAAATGATCATCTGAAAATTGGTGATATGGTACAAGTAAAGGTTTTAAGTGAAAAAGAAGGAAAGATTGCTTTATCTATTAAGCAAACGATAGAAAAGCCGGAAGGTCAGTCTTCTTATAAACCACGAACTCGCCCAGCACAAGGACGTGGAAACAATGACCGTTCTAAAGGGAATTTTAAACCAAAAGAAACATTTGAAGATAAAATGGCAAAATTCCTAAAGAGCAGTGAAGAGAGCTTATCATCTCTTAAACATAATACAGAAGGTAAAAGAGGTGGACGAGGAGGCAGGCGTGGATAATAATGCATGTTTTAGCTCTTATTAATGTTAAATAATGATGAGCTTTATACTTGCGCGCTTGCACCTGCAATAGAGTCTACTTGATATCTATCTTTGATGGGTTACTTTGATTCATAAAAAATACTCCCAAGTTAGTTAACTTGGGAGTATTTTTGTTTTTCTAAGGAAGATATGGCACCTGCTTAGGTGTGTATGTAATTACATCAGAAGAATAAATATCCACTTTAATATGGTTATTGATGGATCGAGCAAGTATGAGTATTGGCTGATTATAATCATTTTTAAAAACCAAATCAGGTCCATCCCAGCTTACAGTGGCATCTCGCTTAACGGGAACGTAAGAAACACCTCTGCTATGTGTAAATCGCTGGACAATATTTAAGCCTGCGTTATCGACTGCATTAAATAGAGTAGAGGAAACTTGGCAAATTCCTCCCCCAAATTGTTCAGAGTATTCCCCGTTTACAATGGCTGTAGATGGTAAATAACCTCGTTCCATTGTTCTTTCACCGACCACTTTATTAAACGAAAAGCTTTCCCCTGGAAATAGGACATAATTATTGATTGCTTTTGCAGCAAGATTAATATTGTTATTACGTTCTTTGTTATATGGATTAAAGAAAGTAATATACTGTCCAATTTTTTCTCCTCTAATATTGCCGAGCAATTCACTATCTACTCGAGGATAATTGGCTCTTATAGGAATATCCAGCGCAGCTGAACCGTTAGAGAAAAAATAGTCATACACCTTATCTGTAAAAACGGCCCTGTTTAATCGGTAGCCAACCTGTTCTGAGATAATACTGCCGTTTGTATCAATAATCGCATTTTTAGGTTTTTTACTTATTTGCTGATCTATTTCATCCATAAAACTCTCCAGCTTATCTGTATCTAAAAAAGGCAATACAGGGTATTGCATGGAAAAGTTAGAACGATTAACTACAAACATTTCCTCGCCTTTGTTAGTAATTATTAAATCATCTGTCATCGTCATTTGTTGAGTATACATGATTAGTGCAAGCATCCAACTAAAATACATATCCAAAAACCCCCTATAATAAGTATGAAATGAAAGCCTGCATTTTATGTAGTCTAAAATGCTACGAATACTAACAAGGATGTCATCATGTATTGGTAGACGTTCTCATTCTTCCATTGATAAGTAATAGTAAGAGGGATGAATTTGGAATAGCCTGTCATTTGTGGTAATGGCTATAGTATTAGGTATAACGCATCTTTTGTGCGGGTATGCGGATTTTTTATTATTGTTTTTAAGAAGAAAATGCAGCGTAATAATTAAATGTTATGGAGAACCATTAGTATTTCCGATGATAATCTTCATTAATATGATTGTATAGTATAGGTAGAGGTGATGAGAATGAATGATAAAAACTTCAATGATGTAAAGGCGGAGGTAAAGCTACAATTTGGAAAGAACGCTAAAAAATATGTAGAAAGCAAAAGCCATTCAAAAGGAGAAGACTTACAACTTTTGCTAGAATGGACTGCGCCGAAAGAGAGTTGGACTGTCTTAGATATAGCTGCTGGGGGCGGTCATGTTACAAAGCTCTTAGCTCCTCAAGTTAAAGAAGTGTATGCAACAGATTTAACAGTTGAAATGTTAAAGGAAGCAAAACAGTTCTTAGATGTATATGCATCCAATATACACTTCATTGTGGCAGATGCTGAAAATCTGCCGTTTTTAGACGAAAGCTTTGATTTAGTGACATGCAGAATTGCGGCACACCATTTTCCGGATGCCAAGGAATTTTTAAAAGAATCACATCGGGTTCTTAAACCGGGAGGAAAGCTGCTATTAATTGATAATATAGCACCAGATGAGAGTAACTTTGATGAGTTTATTAATACATTAGAACGATTACGCGACAGCAGTCATGTTCGCTGTTATACGCGGAATGAGTGGGAAAGCTGGATTGACGAGACTGGTCTTGTCCTTGTGAAATCCAAAGTTAGAAAGAAACAGATGGAATATAAAAGCTGGGTAGAACGAACAACATCTTCTCTAGAGCAGATTAAGAAAGTTGCAAAGTACATCGATAATACTGAAGTAAATGTACTAGATTACTTTGGGTTTCAATTGGAGCAAAGTGAGGTGCTCTCCTTTAAACTCGATGAATGGATGGTGCTTTTGGAGAAGAAATGAACACGAAAAAGATAAGCTGCCACCAGCTTATCTTTTTATTATTTGTTTATTTCAACTGAACCTCCACCATTAGTCTTGTTTTCTTTAATAAACCAAGAACCACCAATTAAGAAAAAGCCGCTAAAAAGAAAAACAGATAAAATTCCCATCCACGTGCCTACTATTCCGAAAAATATTGGTGCAATTAATTGGGATAGTCTATTGGTAGAAAGTCTTAACCCTAGCACTTCCCCAGTTCTGTTTAACGGTGAAGCGTTATAAGTAGTAGTCAGAGATAACGGCTGGCCACAGCCAAGACCAAAGCCCATCAAGCAGCTAAAGACACAATAAAAAGTCAGACTTCCGGTAAATGGAATAAGCAGAAAAGATGCACCGGCCAGGAGAACAGAGATAAATAAAATATAGTCTCTGCCCATAATTAAAAGCAGTCTCGGTAAAATAAAGCGAATTATAATCATCGCTAATCCTTGTAATGAAATAACGAGCCCAATTTGTGAATTGGATAAATGTGACTCCTTTGCAAGAATAGGAAAATAGGCAACGAAAATATCTCTAGAATACAAAACTAAGGCACTTGAAAATAAAGCCTTCTTCAATAATGGTATTTTTAATAACCCAATTGATTCGATAATGCTTTTCTTCTCACCCACATCCTTTTTAATGGCAGGTATTTTTAAGCTTATGATAATAGGCAGGATAGATAATAGCAGGGAAATGAGAAACACACTATTATAATTATAGTGTTCAGAGATATATCCCCCAAGCATCGGACCTAATACAGAAGCAGCAGCAACTGCCATGCCAAACATACTGAAATATTGATCTCGATTCGATTCGGTAGCTATAGTACCTATAACATTTTGCAGAGAAACAGCGATAAAAATATTCGATATCCCTACAATTAACTGACTAATATACAAAGCCGAAATAGAGGTGAAAAAGTATGGGAAAAACATACCTACAGCTAATCCAATCATCCCAAAAATAACCGGATAACGATCTCCATACTTATCAGCTATTCTGCCAGCATGTAAAGCAAAAAGAAGTGGGAAGAAGGAGAACGCAGCGGTTAATATACCTATTTCAAATGTATTTGATCCTAAGTCAGATGCATATAACGTAATAATTGGACGAGTAATATTAATAATTAATTGAAAAGCAAAAACAGAAAATATTATTATTCTCAACATCATATTTATCTCCCCATAATAAAAAGGAAGAGCAGATGTCTTCCTTTCATGAATACTTATTTTGCAGAATGAATCATTTGATCAAGATATATAATAATTTCTTCTTTATTGCCTGAGATTTGTTCTTCTCTTGCTTTATCTTTTTCCACTCTATCAAGTGAGTTTGCCAATATTTCTTCTTCCTGTTCCTGTGGAATTACGACAACACCGTCAATATCGCCGACAATGATATCACCTGGTTTTACCGTAACACCTCCGCAAGAAATCGGGATATTAATCTCTCCCATGCCAGCTTTTCCTCCAGCTGCTACAGTTGTCCCTTTACAAAAAACAGGGAAATCGAGATCTCTAATGCCATTTATATCTCGGATTGCACCATCTACAACAAATGCACCAGCCCCAAGCGTTTTTGCCATACCAATTACAAAGTCCCCGGCAGCAGCTCTGTATGTATCTCCCTTAGCATCGACAATAATAACATCATTAGGTTTTGACTCTCTGATGGCTTTTAGAACGGCCAAATTATCACCAACTGGAATTTTAACAGTAAGTGCTCTGCCAGCAAAAGAATATTCTTCCTTAATTGGCTTTATAGAAGGGTCCAGATTATTTAATCCATTCATAGAATCGGAAATCGATGTAGTAGGAATGCCTTTAAATTGCTCTATTATGTTCTCCATAAGCCTCTCCCTGTTATTATATTTTCTACCATTATACAAAAAAACCACTATATTATAGAAATCAATATAAGTTATTGTTATCGATAAAAAAAAGTAATGGTTAATATGATCACACCGGTGGATAGGAAAATAAAAAATAGTTATGGATAAACATAAAAAAGCGATATTTCATTTATCGTTAGCTTTATATTACAGTGATAGTAGAAATTCAATATTGAAAATCTATAAGCACAAACGAAATAGGGAGATGAGATGATGAAGGCATATAAGTTAGGAGTATTACAAGGTGATGGCATTGGGCCAGAAATTGTAAGCGCTACAGTAAAGGTTTTTAAAGCAGCTGCACAAGAGTTAGATGTAAAGTTTGATTGGATAGAGCTTCCAATGGGGTGGGAAGGAATTGAAAAGATGGAATTGGTCCTGAAATTGTAAAAGCATAAATTCATATTGGATTTGTAAGAGGAGATTACAAGTGGATTGGAGGAAAAAGATTATTACTAGAAGAGAACTTATCATTAGTATCTTATAGTAAAATCGATTTGGCAGAACTTCCAACATTACCCCGAATTGATTATATATGTGATGTTAAACTTCAAGATATGATAGATACATGGTGGTCAGAGAACTTTTCCGTTCCCCCGAAAGTTGGAATTAAAGTAGATAAAACAGACACTTGCAGGGAAATGGTAGCACATGATTTAGGGTATGCGATAATGCCCAGCTTAGTTATTAAAAACACAGGGAATTTATATCAGCTGCCCTTAAATGATAAAGATAATAATCCAATAACTAGACACACTTGGATGTTCTACAATCAAGATGACTATAATTTGAAATTAGTAAGAACCTTCATTGAGTTTATGGACGAAATAAACTTCCAAGATATGATATCTAAACAAAATTAAATTTTAAAGTGATGGAGTGTAGAACATGAACAAATATAAAGTCGGTTTAATCCATGCTACACTAAATTCTGTTAACCCAATACTGGAAGCTTTTGCGAAGAATTTTCCTGATATAGAAACGATTAATTTCATGGATGAGGGACTGCTCAGAGCGCTAGATAAAGAAGGAGAAATTACAGCAGCATTAGTAGAACGTTCTGCGAGTTTGCTAGAACGAGCGGTGGATACAGAAGTAGATGGAATCCTTCTATCCTGCTCTGCTTACAGTCCGACAATTACCGAAATGCGCAAAAGGTTTCCGCAGCTTCCAATTGAAAATGTAGATGATGCCATGATTGAACAAGCCGTTAAGCTGGGGAGTAAAATAGGTGTCGTTGCAACAGTAGCTACTGCTGGTCCGACTACGGAAAAAGCAGTAAAAGACAAGGCTGATATCTTGGGAAAAGAGGTAGAGGTTTTAGTGGAAGTTAATACAGAAGCATTTGCTGCTCTAAATAACAAAGAATTTGAATTGCATGACAGCCTTATTGCAAGCAGTGTAGAAAAGCTTCTCAATAATCAAGTAGATCTAATCATACTGGCTCAACTTTCAATGGCAAGAGCAAAGACTGCTCTAAAGCATGTTGCCATTCCGATTTTAACTAGTCCAGAAATTAGTTCTAATAAGATTGTTAGTGAAATCGAAGCATTTTACCGCTAAAATAAGTGAGACCTTCATTAGAATGAAGGTCTTTTTTCATTAGCAAAATAACTTTCTATAAATGAATTATAATTGCCATGTTATACTTGTATTGGAATTATAATACATATATCTGGAGTGAGACAGCATTCCAGACAGGGGGACTTGATGATTTCATCTATTGTTTACATAGTGTTAGTAGTTGGGGGATTATTGTATTTAATCAAGAAAAAGAGTGATTCAGAAGCCTATTTTTCTTTAAAAATAATTGGCTATTATATATTAGGTGTATTTGCATTTAAATTTAATGGAATTGCCTTACCGCTTGGCTTTATCATTTATTTACTGTTTTTCCGACCTAAGTTAAATACGCCTATTAAACGTCAAGCAGCCATCTTTGGTTTCATTATATTTATAATCGTACAATGGATCACACCAATTGCTGTAGATAAATGGGAGAGCCGCACGATAAATCTTGAACATGAAATTGGTTCGGTATATAAGCTTAATTTTGATAAAGAGAACGATTTGGTTATGAAGAAATTGAAACTTAAAGATGGTGAAATTAAGCTCACAAATTTTAACTTGCAATATACTAAATCAGGCAAGCCGACAGAATTAAGCTGGGATTTAATTCAGCAAGATCACTTTGACATAGTATATTATAGTATTAATTATGTAGTGGATAAGAATAGGTATGAAATTTCTAAAAGTCATTTTGAAGCCTTGGATAATCTTATTTCTTTAGTAGATGCCAAGTATTTCTTTGTAAATATGAACGCGCTTAATATTGCAGACATTACAAATGCTAAAGGAAGTTTGTCTACTTTTGCGATACACAGCTTTGGCGAAAGAACGCAATATGGTTTTGCTGAAAATGAACCTCATGTTATTTCAAATGGAGAAATAAAGAAATTAGATGAAAAGCAGTTACCAGTTGAAGGTTTTTCTATCTCAACATATGCTCTGAAAAAAATGAGTGAAGAGACAGATGAGCAAGGTAATATTACTCAAGAGGGATGGGAAGGTACAGCAACAACTGATTATCTCTTTGATATAACTGCTGTTGAGGAAGAAGAAGAATTTTAGTAGTAGATTACCATATACAAAGGCAAACCTTTCAAAGGTTTGCCTCTCTTTATTATTAAACTGAGTTTCCATATTATATTAATTATGTAAGTTATTATTTTATTTTTTTACTAAATGATGATATAACTAGAAAGGTATTTATTTATAAGAGGTGAATAATGATTAATCAAATCTACTTACGAAGAAAAAACAAACTCATCCTAACCAAAGGCAATGAACATACGCCTAATCTCCATTACATAGCCACCATCTTAGCCAATTTTGAATCACTAGGCTACACATTTTCTAAATCTATCATTGATACACTATATACATATTCCGCAAACCAGCTTAATGAATTCTATTTATCCACCATCGATAATTTGAAAGAATTATTGGGTGCAAATAAGACCTATAAGCCAATGTATCCGAACTTTCCGCAGCAGGTGATGGAAGCGAGCGATGCAGAACTATTTGTAAACGCGCTTATACATTATTTGTCAGAGGGGACAATATTGCCTGAATATGAGCAACAGACAAGACTGCCGTTGTATGACAGAACAGAGCAAAAAGTGATAGCCCTTGGTTCGACTGACGATTTTTTGATGATTTTCCGAAACTTGCTTTCTTCAAAAACGTCCCTTTCAGCAACTGACAAGGCAGACTTGGAGTATGCCTTCTCAAGCTTTCCTGAAATGGCCGGGCAGCTTATACCGCGAGAAGTGCCTTTGAAGGAGAATATTGCTTTACTTGGAAAGTTATTATTGGAGAACAACTTAGATCATAAGATTCTGTTTCAATATGTTAAAACAGCTACAGATGTCCTGCGGATTGCTGTGTCTCTTTCGGATGGGGATGTCAGCTTAGCTGCAAGTACACGATTTAAGAGCTTTAAAAGAAAGGAGAGACGTTTACTTCTAACGCTTCTTGAAAACTGCGGCAATATCGAAGAGGATATGAAAAGGTATAAGAACAGATGGATTAGGTTAGGAGAGCGGCTCCATCCAGGAGAATATAAGCAATTTAAAAAGGCGAACGAAGCTTTTTTCAAGCTGAGAAATAATGAGCATATTCCTACATTTAATGGTCTTGTTGCAGAGGCACTGTGCACAAAGCGAATGGATGATGCTATGACTTTTTTGTCTGAAAGACCAGGTGAATTTGCGCGCAAGCTTGATCACCTATTAAGACTTCATCACCAGCCTGAGATTGTGATCGAGAATTTTAAGGCAATTGCTGAAAAAGTAGAAACGACGGTGCTGTTGCAAGTAAGAGAACATTTTAAAAACAGGAATGCAGGAAATGAAAAAAGATCATTTTTTCCTAAAGGAAATGTAGCGAAGATGTTTGTGATAGACAATAATCTCCCTGATATTGCAGAGGAAGTTTGTGAGGAAATTGTGTGCATTTGTGACAACAGTTTAATCAGTATTTATAAGCAAAAGGGTTCGATTGGAAAGGTTTATTTGGACGAAGCACTAAAAAATTATCTTGTGCCATTTTCCCAGCGCTCCGCTAATAAGTCGGTTAAAGCTGTTGTGAGAGGATCTAAGCTGGATGTGGCAGAGTCCATGAAGACAATTAGAACTTTTCTTTATTGGAAAGACGGCTCGAAAGATTGGGGCACAGATGTCGATTTATCCGCCGTTATGTATGATGAAGCCTGGGGATATTTGGAACATGTTTCGTATACGAACTTAAAATCAGCTAAGTATAAATCGAGTCATAGTGGTGATATTACTTCAGCACCAGCAGGCGCTAGTGAGTTCATTGATTTGGATATACAGTCGGTCCGTAATTTCGGCGGAAGGTATATTGTCTTTTCTATCCATTCTTTTAGCGGTGAGGCATTTAATGAGCTTCCAGAATGCTTTATGGGCTGGATGAGCAGAGAAAATCCTAATTCCGGGGAAATATATGAGCCAAAAACAGTCGAGAATAGAATGGATATTACATCTGATTCTAAGATATGTATTCCAATGATACTTGATTTACAGGATAATAAAATTATTTGGACAGATGTTGCACTTCGAACGGATCCATATTTTGCTAATAATGTAGAAGAAAATCAAATGGGAATGGTGTTGATGGGAAAGGCATTAACTTCACTTGTCAAACCGAATTTATATGATTTATTTAAACTTCATATTGAGGCACGAGGAGAGTTTTGTGCTACAATAGAGGAAGCAGATTTAATTTTCTCTGTTGATAAAGGGATTACTCCTTTTGATCTTGATCTCATTGTTTCAGAATATCTATAGTATGAATACATATTGGGCTATTATCTATCTTCCTTCTAACTCTTATATCTTGTAAATCGTTAGATGGATTGCTTTCCCAATTAATATAAAGGCTATGTTATACCTTCCTTCTTAAACTCTTAAGTTTTATCGAACTTAGGTATGGCAGTTTCCTTTATAAAGTCAGGCTTTATAATAAGCCTGGCTTTATTTATTGTTGTTAGGTGATTTATCCTAAATTATGAAACTATTTGGAATGTAAAGAAAAACCTACCAAAAAAGTGTATAATAGAAGTGAACTACATATATTTGATGCGGGTGGTGCTGGTCACTCTTTCCCTTATGGTGAAGGAGGTGAACACGCCAATGGATTTTCTAAAGACTCTGCTGGAGAATACTGTCACAGTATTTTTCACTGCTTTTGCTGCAGCTTACGCACAGCGCTTAGCGGGCAAAAGGAAAAAAGAGCAAAGAAGAACCACCCCGCGCCACAAACGTAAGGGTGGTTCTTCTCGCTAATCTAATATATTAGCCTGACCGCACCGCCCGATATGGCAGTAGTTCAGGGCCAAGGAGTTACCCGCTCCTTGGCTTTTTCTAGTTTATGCTTATAGTTACATATTATACCCAAGCTACTATTAATTCAAGCAAAACAGTATAGTTTATTTAATTTGCTGTTTAATATCATTCATGAACAAAATCGTTTTGTTAATGAGCGGCAGGAGAACTGTCGTGTGATCCTCTCCTGGAAATTCGAGAAATTCACTATCAAACTTAGCAGAAACATGTGTTTGAAGTTCATCATTAAGTTTCTTCGCTTTTTCATTCATTTGTGAAAAATGATCTCTTTCCAATTCTCCGCTTGTGATAAGGAGCTTCGCTTTCGGCTCAGTTTCCATAAACTTTTGCTTTGCCGTATTTAAAAAGTCTTCATTCCAATGGATGGAGGGGCTGCTTGCCACATAATACTGAAAGGAAGAAGACGAAGTAAATAATGCAGAAAGTACGAATAAACCGCCAAGAGAATGACCGACAATCGTCTGTTTTTCGGTATTAACCTCATATTTTTGTTCAATTTGGGGCTTAAGTTGTTTTTCAATAAAAGAAAGAAACAAGCTTCCGCCGCCCCCTGGTGGAAAGTCCCTGTCTATGGGATGGTAGGATAAGAAATCTATCTCAGGTGAGAAGGTATAGTCAAAATATCTACTGTCATTAAATGGTTCTGTTGTTTCATAACCGATGCCCACAATAATATGCGGTTTTTTTCCTGTAATCTCTCCCCGTCTAGTCTGCAGATTCATACTTTCTGTGAAACTGGCAAAGATAGAGTTTCCATCTAGTACATATATAAGTGGAAAACCATCTTCAGGCGCAGGTGAATCAGGAACAGATACGAATATTTTATATAATTGCTGATTTCCTTGTGACAAGATAGACCAGCATTCTGTATGCGGCAAGGTATATGGTTCTGTCTTCATACTTTCCTCCGTTTCATTTAAGTGCAGGCTATCTTTATTAATTGGTTAAATTTTGGTATTATTAATGAAAATGATTATCAATATCATCAAATATTTTAAAGGGAACTGGTGAGGAAAACAAGTGGCAATCATAAAAAATAATAATATTTGGAAAAATTTCTATTTAGACTTGAAGAGCATCAAGCGCATTCACAAGCAAAGCAAGGAAAATAAAATTACGTCTTATTTCGATTTAATATATATTCAGACTGGCAGAGGAACCATTACGATCAATAAAGAAGTGAAGCAATTTGCCAGCCACCAGCTCCTCGTCATCCCGCCAAGCAGTACATATAAACTTACATTTGCTAGTGATGTAGATTATTATCTTATTTCCTTTCAAGTTTTTCTGAAAGACAAGGAGGAAGAGATTCAGCCCTACTTAGACAGCTTGGCATGTATGCAGCAGCAGGTAATACCTTATCATCAAGAGGCGGCAGTACTAATAGAGGAAATGTATCGCCTTGAAGGGGAGGACACCCCTTACCTCCATTTTCTGCAGAGAGCCAGGCTTGATGAAGTATTCTTTCATTTATTGTCCTATAAAAAGCACGACACACCTAATGATACTCTCTTAGCAATCGAGGAAACAAAAAGGTATATGGAAGCTCATTTTCATGAACGCTTAAAGATTGATATGCTGGCACAGCAGGCAGAGCTTAGTCCTAAATATTACTCAGAAATGTTTAAAAAACAATACGGTATTACGATAAGCGATTATATTACGAGATTACGTGTAAATAAAGCTAAACAACTATTGCTGATGACAAAAGACAGCATTCGTTCTATTGCCAGTTCTGTCGGCTATGCGGATGAATTCTACTTAAGCAGAAAGTTTAAACAAGCTGTCGGCATTTCTCCATCGGCATATCGGGAGAAAAGACATAGAAAAATAGCTTCCTATGATTTCGCAACAACAGGACATCTGCTGGCGTTGCAAATACTTCCATATGCAGCCCCCATTCATCCGAAATGGACGCTTGATTATTATGAGCAGTACAAAGATGATATTATCTTCCATCTCGAGTCTTATCGAAAGCATACAGAATGGCGCAAAAACATTGTGAAGCTAAAGAGGGCAAAGCCCCATCTAATTATAGCGAAACAGGAAATAACTGCTGACGAAAAAGCAGAATTAGCTAAAATTGCTCCTGTCTTTTATTATTCAGAGCAGGACAATTGGAAAGATCAGTTTTTTCAGATAGCAGAATATTTGAACTGCACAAAAGAAGCAAAGGATTGGATGGATTTCTATGAAAATCAGGCATTAAGTGCATCTGCGCAGCTAGCTCCATATTTAAGCGGAAAAAAAGGACTAGTCATCAGTCTTTTCAAGGATAATTACTATTTAAACCGCTCTAGAACCATTATAGAAGTAATCTATGAAGAGCTGCAGATAGGCTCTGCACAAGAGAAAGACAAATGGAAGCATAATGAACAAATATCAATAGATACTGTTATGGAAATGCAGCCAGATTTCCTTTTAATGAATATACGCCAGGATGAGGAAACGCTAAAACATTGGGAGACTGTCAGGACATCGGTGCATTGGAACAATATTGAAGCTGTGAAACGCCAGCAAGTTTATTACATCCAATCAGATCCTTGGAATGAATGCTCTGCAAGCTCTCATCTTCGTGTTATTCATAATCTATTAGAATTGATTACGGAAAAAGTACAAGTAAATGAGAGGAAATAATCCATGTTCCAATAAAAGATAGTTTTGTATAATCCTAATTGAAAGTGGTTATCAATATCAATTAGACTATATAAAAGGGGAAGATCTTCGTGAAAAAATATGCATTTATTATAATGTTAGGTATCCTGCTTGTAATTGCAGCTGCCTGCGGAAAAGAAGAGTCTGCAGGTAGCAGTGAAAAACCTGCAGAGGAAGCAAGTGCTGATACGACAAAAACAATTGCATTTTTAGATAAAGAATATGAAATTCCAAGCAATAGTACTAAAATTGTTACAGCAAGTCAGGAAGCAATGGAAGATGCAGCTGTGTTAGGAGTTAAACCAGTAGGAGCAGTAGCAACTGGTGGCGAGTTTCCTGCATTTTTAGGAGATTCCATGTCTGAGGCTCAAGAAATTGGTGACAAATTCCAGCCGAGCACAGAGAAGCTCTTGCAATTAAAACCGGATGTCATTCTTGGAACAAGCAAGTTTCAAGCAGATGTCGTGGAAAGCTTAAATAAAGTCGCACCAATGATTCCGATTTCCCATATTTCTACTCATTGGAAGGATAATCTGCTTGTTTTGGCAGAGATTACGGGTAAAACAGCGGAAGCTGAAAAGTACATTTCTGATTACGAAGCAAGTGTAAAGGAAACAAAGACAGCAGTTGCGGAAAAAATTGCTGATAAAGAAGTTGTAATGGTCAGAATTCGCAGCGGTAGCATTTTTGTATACCCAGAGAGTGTGTATTTCAATCCAGTACTTTACACTGATTTAGGACTTACAGTACCAGAAGAAGTAAAAGCAGCTAAAGCCCAAGAACAAATCTCATTGGAAAAGCTGGCTGAAATGAATCCTGATTACTTGTTTGTGCAATTTGAGGAATCTGAAAATCAAGAGAATAAAGACGCTTTGAAGGATTTCGAAAGCAATGCTATTTGGACAAACTTGAATGCAGTTAAAGACGGACATGTATATGTAAATGCAATTGACCCAATGGCAGCAGGCGGTACTGCTTGGAGTAAAACAAACTTCCTAGCAGCATTTAAGAAAGAATTAGGGCTGTAAAATAACAGTACTTGTCCAGAACTCCTGGACAAGTACTAATTGTATATAAGGTGAATATGTATGTATCAAAAAAAACTGGCAACCCATTTAATTATTATATTATCTCCAATCTTGTTTGCGCTCGTTACGCTTCTTTCCATCCGATATGGTGCAACAGACACATCCTTTAAGGATATTTTTGCAGCTGTTTTCCATTATGATCCAGATAATATGCAGCAGACAATCGTGAGGAGTTCAAGAATACCAAGAGCAGTTGGTGCCTTACTGATTGGGATACTATTAGCTGTTTCGGGAGCATTAATGCAAGGCATCACAAGAAATTATTTAGCATCTCCATCCATAATGGGAGTGACAGACGGCTCTGCTTTTTTTATTACCATTTCATTTATCTTTTTGCCTAATTTATCTTCCTTTCAGCTATTATGTCTTTCATTTTTTGGATCACTGTTTGGTGTCGCACTTGTAATGGGCTTGGCAGCATTCGTGAAAAACGGCTATTCGCCAGTCAAGCTTGCGATAATCGGGACGATTATCGGAACTTTTTTAAGCGGTGTATCCTCCAGTCTCGCCTCCTATTTCCAAGTTTCCCAAACAATGAGCTTTTGGTATAATGCGAGGCTTCATCAAATCGATTCACCTTTATTAACGTTTGTTATTCCATTTGCCTTAGTTGGAATTATTATATCGATGTTTTTATCAAAATCAGTGACAATCCTGTCTTTAGGCAAGGATCTCGCAACAGGCTTGGGACAAAAGACAAGATGGATTCAGCTGTTATCTATGGCAGCTGTCGGCTTAATGACAGGAATATCAGTGGCATTAGTCGGGAAAATTGGCTTTATCGGACTGATTATTCCCCATATCACAAGATATCTTGTCGGAAGTGACTATCGGGCCGTTATCCCGTGTGCCGGCATATTAGGCGGAGTATTTTTAGTTTTCTGTGATGTGATCAGCAGGTTTGTCAATTATCCATTTGAAACACCGATTGGCATCATTACATCCTTCATCGGTGTTCCT
Organism: Niallia sp. Man26; assembly: GCF_022049065.2. NCBI lineage: Bacteria > Bacillati > Bacillota > Bacilli > Caryophanales > Bacillaceae > Niallia > Niallia sp. Man26. Next base: position 722,027 of record NZ_CP095744.1, on the reverse strand, counting down.
TTCTTTCTCTATTTAATTAAGCGAAAGGGAGGAGGCGATCAGCGTGTTTAACAAAAGATTTTACATAACCGTATTTGTTCTGCTTGTCCTTATCCTAGCAGCCGGTTATTACAGCATCACAAATGGCGTGTATCCTATCACCTTCTCGCAGTTTTATGAAAGTTTGTTCCGCATACGTCCGCAGGAGGATATTGATTTAGTACTATTTGAATTAAGGCTGCCAAGACTTGTGCTTGCCTTGCTGATTGGCTTTGGCCTTGGTGTTGGCGGTGCGGTCCTTCAAGGCATTACAAAAAATGGACTTGCAGATCCGGCCATTCTTGGTATAAACAGTGGAGCGGGAGCTTTTATTGTTGCATATATGCTCCTTTTTCAAGGAAATTTCTCTGGCGATCAGCTCCTGATGAAGCTGTTAATGCCACTGATTGGTTTAATCGGCGGATTGTTTGCTGCTACGATTATATTCCTGTTAGCATGGAACAGAATTAGCGGCCTTGATTCCCAAAGGCTGCTCTTAACAGGAATTGCAATCAGCACAGGGTTTGGATCACTGTCCATGTTTCTGTCTCTAAAGATGAAAGCACAGGACTTTGAAATGGCAACTGTTTGGCTTAATGGGACCATCTATAATGCTACATGGACATATGTCATTTCCATACTTCCATGGTTTTTACTTGTCGTACCCTTCATCCTCTTTAAAGCTTACAAGCTCGATTTATTCCGCCTCCAAGAAAATGTCATGAAAGGTCTTGGCATACAAGTGGAGAAGGAGAAGTGGCTGTTGATGGCAGGTGCCGTTATATTAGTAAGTTCATGTGTGGCAGTTTCCGGAAGCATTGGATTTATTGGACTAATCTGTCCTCATATCGCTAGGCTTCTAGTTGGATTGAAGAACCGTCATTCCTTGATAGTTTGCGGGCTTGTCGGCATGCTGCTTTTGACAGTAGCTGATTATATCGGCAGAAGCGTTGTCGCACCGGCAGAAATATCTGTAGGTATTATACTAAGCATTATCGGAGCACCATATTTCATCTTTTTATTAGTAAAAGCAAAAGTTTAGGAGGCAAGAATGGAAGAGTTAATTGAAAAAACAGTTGGCGGCAGGAAGCTGTACATCTGCTTGCCTCCAAGCTACTATCAAACAGATCAGCATTATCCTGCCGTTTATGTGCATGATGGACACTATTTATTCTCCAGTAATTTGGCTAAGTTAAAAGAGTCTTATCAAGTAAATGAAATCAAAGAAGTGATTCTTATTGGAATGGAGCCTGTTGATAGACTTCGTGAATATACTCCATGGCCTGCGGAGAGTTTAGTACCAGCCTTCCCAGATTTTAAGGGGGAAGGAAAAGAATATTTGCATACTTGGGAAGAGTCTATTAAAGCATATATAGATAGTCAATTCCGCACAATACCTGATATGAAGGAAACGGGTATGCTCGGAGCTTCTTTAGGAGGACTAATTACGCTGTTTGCCTTGTTTTCTACCAGTGAGGTAATCGGGAAGTACGGTCTACTATCCCCATCCTTATGGTTTCCAAATATGCTCGAATTTTTAGAGAATGAAGAGTGCTCTCCTGAGAAAAAGAAGCTGTATTTATATGTTGGCAGTGAAGAAGGAAAAGGAAAAACGAATATACAGCAGGAAATGGTTCAGTCTGTGCAAAATGCGAATGGCATCCTTGAACGAAAGGGATTTTCTCAGCAGCAGCTGCTTTTTGAAGTAAGGCAAGCTGCTAATCACCAGCGGGAATACTTTATTGAGCAATTTATGGTGGCATTGCGCTGGCTATATAAGAAATGAACCGATGCTTTTTAAAAGCATCGTTCTTTTTTGTATAAAAATTTAAAAAAGCGCTTTCAAAAAGTGTTTGACGAACGAGTTAGAGGGTGTTAATCTAATAACGACCAATTAATTAGTTCATTAAACAAATTAATTATGGCATCATCAGTTAGTTTGGTCTAGTGTGTTTTATGAAATGTAAGGGGTTACAAATAGTGAAGCAGAGGGGAGGAATAATGTTTTTCTATGCTAACAACGGATTGAATGTTCATAGCTTACAGCACATCTAAAGATAATTGCATAAGCACCGACTGATTTATTTGAAATTTCCGTCTTATAATTACAATTCTGTTGGAGGGATAATGATGGCTCAAACAAACAGAGAGCTAGTAATACCAGATGTAGACAGGAAAGTACAAAAATTTGGAGTTAAAGATCAGTTAGGTTATTTATTTGGTGATTTTGGCAATGATTTCTTTTTTATACTAGTAGGTTCGTTTTTAATGGTGTATTACACAGATGTCTTTGGTCTAAGTCCTGCAATGGTAGGAACGATTTTCCTTATTGCGCGTCTTTGGGATGCAGTTGCAGACGTAACATGGGGCCGTTTTATTGACACGAGAAAGCCAAGTAAAAATGGAAAGTTCAAACCATGGATTTTCAGAATGTCTTTTCCTCTCGTGTTTTCAGGAGTGTTGATGTTTATACATATTCCCGGCATGTCAACAGGCTTTTATGAAGCATATGCCTTTGTGACATATATTTTATGGGGAACATTGTATAGTACGGTAAACATTCCTTACGGATCAATGGCTTCTGTCATTACAAGTGATCCTGTCGAGCGTACGTCTCTGTCAAGTTTCCGAACAATGGGGGCAACTTTAGCTGGGTTAATTGTAAACGTGATAGGACCGTTAATTGTATTTGTCGATAATAAAGCAGATCCTAGCCGTTTTTTTATGGCAGCCATCATTTTTGCAGTTCTTTCACTATCCTGTTATATGGCATGTTACAAGATGTCAACGGAACGTATTACAGAGACAAGAAAGGAAGGCAAAACCTCGCTGAAACGGACATTACAAGGGGTAGGGAAAAACAAGCCGCTTCTGATTATCCTTATTGCTTCACTCGTTTTTATTATGAGCTCTATGTTAAAGGGAGCTGTTGATGTATATTTGTTCAAAAATTATTTTGATAATGCAAAAGCATTAAGTATTTCAGGGCTTATTGCGACAGCTGCCATGTTTATTGCGATAGTAATTGCAAAACCGCTAGTTGCAAGATTTGGGAAAAAAGAAGTGGCAGCAGCAGGCTTGCTGCTTTCCGTAATAGATTATTTGCTGCTCTATTTCTTATCAGATATTAGCGCTAGTCAATTCCTTGCAATCTCTGCAGTTGGAATGTTTGGTTTTTCGTTCTTTGGGATTGTTGTTTGGGCATTTGTCACAGATGTAATTGATTATCATGAATTCATAACAGGCATGAAGGAAGATGGGACGATTTACTCTATTTATTCATTTGCTCGAAAGGTAGGGCAAGCAGTTGCAGGTGGATTAGGTGGAACGGCACTTGCTGCAGTTGGTTATAGTGCGTCATTAGACGTGCAATCAGAAAGCACGTTGCAGGGCATTCATACCCTTGCGACATTGTTGACAGCAAGCTCTTTATTTCTAGTTTTCTTGCTGCTTGTATTCTTATACCCGCTCAGCAAAAAGAAAACGCTACAGCTTGCACAAGATCTTGCTGATAGAAGGAATGCTGCTAAATAAATATGGGAAGGATAGCTGGATTGCAGCTATCTTTTTTTTGCCAAAAGCAAACGAAGCCCCAACTTAGGTGAGGCTTCGTTTAGTCTTAAGCATTGCTTTCAAGAGAAAAATTGAGCATTGGCACATCGAGAAAGTTTTTTATTGCTAATGCACACGCACCTAAAACTACAGCACCTTTTCCTAATGGGGAGATTAACAGCCCTTGATAATGGCTGGTGGAAGAGGTCAGATTCGCTTTAATTTTTTCGAGCGAATCAGGATAGATATGCAGCAATTCACTTTCCAGCACAAGTGTATCAGGATTGTACATGTTAATTAAATTATTCAGACCGATGGAAAGGTAGTAAAGAAGCTGTTCCATTAAGTCAATTACCTCTTGGTCGCCGCTTTCAATCCAAGCTTGGATTTGGTCATACGTTAAATCCTCCAGATTTCTGGCTGAAGAAAGCTGTTCAAATATACTTGCTTCAGAAGCATACTTCTCCCAGCAGCCCATGTTTCCACAATTACAGGGCTTTCCGCCAGGAACGATAATCATATGGCCGGCTTCCCCAGCGAAGCCATCATACCCACGGAAAAACTCATCATTCATCATCATACCGATGCCAATACCAGAGTATAGAGTTGTACACAATAAATAGTCAGTTTCATGGTGCTGATAGACCCTTTCTGCAAAAGAACAGAGATTAGCATTGTTCTCTATATATAAAGGAATGTCTATTTCCTTTTTTAAATCTTCTTTCAGATGGATGTTGCTCCAGTTAAGCCGAGGGACGAAATGTATAATTTCATCCTTTGATACTAATCCGTGAATAGCAATCACAATACCGACAATTCCATATTCGCTTACAGGCGTATTTTCTTGGAAATTCTTTATCTCCTCTATGAGGATATGTAAAATCTTAGCGTAATCATTGGTTTTCAATTCAACAGATTTAGTGGAAACTGGCTGGCCGAGAAGGTCTGAAAGAATGAAGGAGATTTTGCCGCTATCCAAATCAATACCAAGAGCAAAACCTGCACTTCCATTTAAGGAAAGCATAATTGGTTTTCGGCCAACTGAATTATGCTCAAGCTGTGTCTCGACAATTAAACCTTCCTCTAAAAGATCAGCCACTTGAACAGAAATGGTCGCTCTCGTTAAATCTGTAACCTTAGACAAATCTGCTCGTGAGATCATACCTTCTTTAATAATATTTCTTATAATTGAGGAGCGATTAATTCTTTTTATGTATGCTGCATCACCAGTAATCATGTGATCCTCCATTGGTTTTATATATTGATATATTTAATATTAGACTACCCTTATTATACCAGCAACATTTAACAAAACCTCTGTTAAATCTGTAATCTGCATTGACTAACAAATTTAAACATGTTACATTATGTGTGGAATTAATTTGTTTAGTGAACAAATTAATATAAAATAAAATGTAAATGCTTACAATAACTTGAGAAAACATATGAATGGGAGAGGGGAGCATATGAAGAAATTTCTAGATAATGATTTCTTATTAGATACGAATACGGCAAAACAGTTATATAAAAATGCGGCTACCAGTTTACCAATTTTTGATTTTCATTGCCATTTAAATCCGCAAGAGGTTTGGGAAGATAAAACATACGAGAATCTGACAGAGCTATGGCTTAGTGGAGACCATTATAAATGGAGAGTCATGCGTATTCATGGTGTGGATGAACATTTTATTACTGGAGATGCCAGTGATTGGGAGAAGTTTAAGGCTTGGGCTGAAACAGTGCCATACCTGATTGGCAATCCTTTATATCACTGGACACATATGGAACTAAAAATGTATTTTGGTATTGATCAACTGCTTAGTCCACAAACAGCCTCTGAGATATATGAACAGTGCAGCCAATTGCTTAAGACATCGCAATTCACTGCAAGAGCATTGATAAGAAGATCAAATGTTACATTTATCGGAACAACAGATGACCCCATTTCCCCGTTAACATACCATCAATTATTGAATAATGATGAGACATTTAAAACGATCATTGCTCCTACTTTCCGGCCTGATGGGGCACTATTTATAGAAAGACCAGCATTTAGTGAATGGTTAAAAAAATTAGCAGACGCTTCTGGAATTCAGATTGATAATTTAGACGGCTTATTAGCTGCATTGAAAGAGAGAGTTGATTTTTTTCATCAAAATCGCTGCTGTGCATCTGATCATGATATCCCTAAGATGGAATATATAGATGCGAAAAAGGAAGAAATTGACAGCATCTTTCAAAAAGGTATGAAAGGTATCGAGCTGACAGAAGAGGAAACAGGATGCTATCGTTCCTTTTTGTTAAAAGAGCTAGGGAAAATGTATGCGGAAAAACAATGGGTCATGCAATTACATATAGGGGCGATGCGCAACAATAACACAAAAATGAAGAAGCTTATTGGACCAGATACTGGTTTTGATTCAGTCGGAGAAGCTAATCATGCGCAAGCGCTGGCTGCATTTCTTGATGAACTTGACCAGGAGGATGCTTTGCCGAGAACCGTTTTATACAATCTTAATCCAAAAGACAATCCCGTACTTGCCGGCATGGTTGGAAATTATTCAGAAAAGGGTGTGTCAGGAAAAATTCAATTTGGTTCAGGCTGGTGGTTCAATGATCATATCGATGGTATGGAAAGGCAAATGAAGGATCTTGCGAATGTAGGGATGTTGAGCCATTTTATTGGAATGCTGACAGACTCACGGAGTTTTCTCTCATATGCCCGCCATGATTATTTTCGCAGGATTGTATGTAATCTTTTCGGTAATTGGGCAGAATCCGGTTTGGTACCGTACGATATGGACCTGCTTGAGGAAACAATTAGAAACATTGGATTTCAAAACGCAGAGCGATACTTTTTAGTAAGGTAATTGTTAGCATGCAGGGTGTTTCTAGAAATTTTACTGAAGCTGCTTTTAAAAAAGCAATTTCAGTAAAAAAAACAGCAGATTTCAGCATTTTTAGAGAATGTATTATTTTCCAGAAAGCAATACAATAGAAACAGGTTCTTACTTTAATAAAAAAATGATAACGCTTACCAAACGGGGTGGTTTTAGCTGGAGCAATGGATAATGGCCTATTACAGGATGCGAGGAATGGAGACGGCAGGCTTTGAGTTTCATTCACATCACGAATACGAGATATATTTTTTTCACTCGGGAGACTGCAAATATCTAATAAATAACCGGATTTATGAACTGCAGCCGGGAGATATTTTATTGATGGACGGATTAACATTGCATAAACCGAATCCATCATTAGAAACCCCCTATATTAGAAGTGTCATTCATTTTTCACCAGCTTATTTACAGGAAATTTTGCATGTGCTTGGAATGGAAGCTTTGCTGGACCCCTTTCGAAAACTGAACAACTGCCTCCTTCGAACAGGCTATGATAAGTCAGCAAAGCTGGTGGAAGAGAAAATGAGTCAAATCAGTAGCCTATTTGCAATCCATCATAAACAGGAAAATAATCAACCAGACATATTAGAGGCAGAAGTGAAATTAGAACTTGTACAGCTGCTTGTAGAGATTTACAAAATGAGCAAAAAAGATTTACAGATGTTTCCGGCAAAAAGACCAGAAAAGGAAATTCATGCCGAGATGATAGCATCGTGGATTGATGAGCATTTTACGGAAAAAGTCAGTTTAGACAGATTAGCTAAAGAACGAAATTTAAGCAAATATTATACATCTCATGTCTTCAAGGAAATTACGGGGTTTACGGTGATGGAGTACTTAATGGGCTGTCGTCTTAATCATGCCAAATATTTATTAGAAGTGGAGCCACATCTTCCATTATCTCAAATTGCGCAGAAATCAGGCTTTGAAAGTATTTCTCATTTTAGCAGGTACTTCAAAGAAAAGGTAGGAAACACGGCAAGAAATTATCGAGCACTAAAGACTGGCCAAAAATAGTTAAGGAGGCTTTATAAAGATGAATAACCTATTGATTTCAGGGTTTTCAGATGAGATTTCAGCTGACTTTAATACACAGCTTGAGGTAGTTAAAAAGCTTGGCATGCATTATATATCCTTGCGTGGAATTGACGGAAGAAATATTGGTGATTTTTCGGTAGACGAAATAAGGGATGATGTTTTACCCCGTTTGCAAAAAGCAGAAATCGGTGTTTCGTCTATAGGATCTCCAATAGGCAAGATCCTAATTGATGACGACAGCGGCTTTGAAGAGCAAAAGCAAATGCTCCACACAATATGCAAGATTTGCAGCTTGCTTGATTGTAAGTATATCCGAATTTTCAGCTTCTATATTCCGAAAGGGGAAGAAGCAGACAAATATCGAGAGAATGTTATTAGTAAATTAAAGGAATTTGCTGCAATTGCTAAATCATATGATATTATTTTGCTCCATGAAAATGAGAAGGATATTTATGGGGATATTGGCCGGCGCTGTAAAGAGATTTTGCATGAAGTAGGCTCAGCTTCTTTTAAAGCAATTTTTGATTTTGCTAATTTTGTACAGTGTGGTGAGGAACCAAAAGAATGCTATGACCTTTTGAAGGATGACATCGTCTATATTCATATAAAAGATGCAGTATCAGAAACTGGACAGAATGTAGTATGCGGTACTGGGCAAGGCAGAATTCCAGAAATATTGGAACTGGCAATGGACGAAGGCTATCAGGGATTTTTGACACTGGAACCGCATCTTGTGTTATTTGATTCGCTAAAGGACTTGGAGCTGGAAGAATCGCTTCACTTTATCGAAAACAATGAAGCACTTACAGGAGCGAGTGCCTACAAGCTGCAATATGAGTCATTGCTAGACATTCTTAACCAAATTACAAATAAGGAGGAAGTATAATGGGCAGCAAAGTGAGATTAGGTGTTATTGGGTTAGGAGCTCAAGGAGGAGCATATGCTGACTTTTTGGCAGAGGGGCGAGTCGCAAATATGGTGCTAGGGGCGATTTGTGATATTGATCCAGCGAAAAAGACAGCAGCAGCTGAGAAGTTTCCTGGTATTCCTTTTTATGATAACTATATTGACATGCTTAAAGGAAGTGAGATAGACGCAATCGTCACATGCGTTCCTCATTATCTTCATCCTGAAATGGCGATTGAAGCATTAAAAAGAGATATTCATGCACTTGTTGAAAAACCAGCAGGTGTTTATACAAAACAAGTCAAAGAAATGAATGATTTTGCAGCAACAAAACCGGAATTAACCTTTGGGATTATGTTTAATCAACGGACAAATCCACTTTACCAAACTTTAAAGAGTTTAATAGATACAGGGGAAATTGGCAACATCCGCCGCACAAACTGGATGATAACAACATGGTGGAGGCCGCAAGGATATTATGACCAAGGAGCATGGAGAGCCACTTGGAATGGTGAAGGCGGCGGTGTCCTTGTCAATCAGGCGCCCCATCAAATTGATTTGCTGCAATGGATTTGCGGGATGCCAAAGAAAGTTTATTCTAATGTGAAATATGGATTTCAGCGCAATATTGCTGTGGAAGATGAAGTAACTGCATTGCTTGATTACGGAAATGGTGCGACAGGTGTGTTCATTACTTGTACACATGATGTAATAGGGACGGACCGTTTTGAAATATTGGGAGACAAGGGGAAAATCGTTGTTGATGACAGTCAGAAAATAACGATTAAACGCCTTGTTAAACCAGAGTCAGAAATGAGTGCTACTATGAGCATGCATGAGGTGACAAAAATATTTATGGGCGGCAATACACAAGAGCTCTATTCAGAAGAGGTGCTAGAATTCGAGAGTGTTTGGGGAGAGCAGCATATCGCTGTTTTGGAAAACTTTGCAGCTAATATTATAGACGGCACGCCGCTCCTTGCCCCTGGCTCTGATGGAATCAATGGGGTTGCACTGGCAAATGCCATTCATCTGTCGAGCTGGTTAGACAAAGAAGTAGAGCTGCCAATTGATGAAGAGGTATATCTAGCTGAGTTAAACAAAAAGATAGAAGCGGAAAAACTAAACCCAATTAAAAGCTGACATGGGTTGCAGGAGGGGAGATTGGAATGCTGAAAGCAGCGGTAATTGGACTTGGTGATATCTCAAAAATTCATCTTGCCGCCATACAGGCAAACCCAGATGTGGAATTAACGGCAGTATGTGATGTAGACCCGAAGTGTAAAGCAATAGTGCCTCATGTGAATTTTTACGAAGATTATGAAGCAATGCTGGCAGAGGAAGTGCTGGACTGTGTACATATTTGCTTGCCGCACTATCTTCACTATCCTGCAACAGTAGCTTGTGTGGAAGCGGGCATTAATGTCTTTCTCGAAAAGCCTATCGCATTGACTCATAAAGAGGGTTATTCCTTAGTGGAACTAGAAAAAAAACATAAGCATGTGAAAATCTGTGTGTGCTTACAGAATCGGTACAATAAAACAGTTGAAGTGCTGAATGAAATGGTTGAAAGCGGCCATTATGGTCCAGTTCTGGGAATAAAGGGGCTGGTTACATGGAATAGGCCAAAGGCTTATTATGACGTAAAACCATGGCGAGGCAAGATGAAGTATGCCGGCGGTGGCGTGATGATTAACCAATCGATTCATACTTTAGATTTAATGCAGCTCCTCGGGGGAGACATAGATTCAATCAGAGGATCAATCGATCAATTACTTGATTATGAAATAGAGGTGGAGGATACAGCAAGTGCTCATATTCAATTTGCCAACGGTGCCACAGGGTTGTTCTTTGCGACGATTTCAAATGAACGAAACTCCAGTGTAGAGCTGCAAGTCACATTTAAGGAAGAAAAATTTACGATAAAGGACAGTATTTTAACAAGAGCTGATGAAGAGAATAAAAAGATAGAATTAGCAACAGATGACAGACTTACTGGGACGAAGTTCTATTATGGAGCGAGCCACGCTAAGCTGATTAATCGGTTCTATCAATGTATTGCATCAGACAGCGACAAGTATACCCATGTGAAGGACGCCTTTATGTCCATGAAAATGATTGATGCAATCAGGCAATCATCAGAAGAAAAAAGACGTGTCAGAATGGAGGAGCTAAATTGATGAAAAGCGGAAAAATAGGTGTTCAAATGTTCAATTTAAAAAATAAAATAGAAGAATTGGGCGTCTATGAAACAATGAAAAAAATTCATGAGCTGGGCTACCGCTATGTAGAAGTCACACAAGTTCAAATGACAGAGGAAAATGTGTCTGAATTGAGAAGAGCAAGCTTAGACTTTAATATCAAAGTCGCAGCGATCAGCGCTCCCCTTGATTCAATGCCAGGGAGCCAAGGTGAATCTTTAACAGCAGATTTTGATAAGATTGTCAGTGATTGTATAACATTAGATTGTAATTTTATTAGAATTGGTATGATGCCTGTTAATTTAATGGGAGATAAAATCAAGGCGATGGAGTATATTACCGAAGCTGAAAAGATGGCCGAACGGCTCAAACAGCATGGAATAGAGCTGTATTACCATAACCATCATATTGAGTTTGAGAAATATGACGGGAAGTGCCTGCTGGATATTATGAGAGAGCAAACGTCCAATCTCGGCTTTGAACTCGATGTTCACTGGGCCCAAAGAGGAGGAGCAAACCCGATAGATGTCATCAATCGTTTTGCCGGGCGTGTCTCACTCATTCATTTAAAGGATTATCGCATCGGACCAATTGATTTAGGAGATTTAAGGGATATGTCCGATTTCATGAGCAAATTTACAGGTAATATTGAATTTGCTGAGCTTGGCACAGGCAATCTGGACATTAAAGGGATTATGGAAGCTGGAATGAAAGCAGGAGTTCAATATTTTTTGATTGAACAAGACGACACTTATGGCAGAGATCCATTTGATTGCCTTAAAGATTCAGGAGACTATTTAAGACAATTAGGGTATGCAGATTTGTTCTGATAATCGGAACCTCATGCTTAATTAATAGTTAGAGGTCCTAAATCTTGGGACTTCTTTCTTCTTGGTTTTAGTTAGACATCGGATTTAGCATCTAATAAATGATTGACGCAAATTTCCGATAATGATAATATACATTTAATTAATTAGTTTGCTAAACAAATTAATATTTACGTACCAATAGATTCTAAAATTAATATATTTTTAAGTAGAAATGGAAGGGTTTACAACGCAGTGGGCTAAGGAGTGATGTAGATGGGTATTCTTGAAGAATTATTAAAAGACATACCAGTCCCAAAAATGGCAAAAGTGAAGGTTTCATTTGATGATAGCAAAATAGATGATCTCGGTTCCGTCTTAATGAAGAAGTTACAAAGTGAGCAAATAGTAAAAAATATTAAACCAGGCATGGAAATAGCCGTTGCTGTCGGAAGCAGGGGGCTAGATCGAATCACCGAGCTTACTGCTGTAACAGTGAAATTTCTCAAAGGTTTAGGTGCAAAACCTTTTATAGTCCCAAGCATGGGCAGCCATGGTGGAGCAACGGCAGAGGGCCAGAGAGCCGTTCTCGAGCATCTTGGTATTTCGAAAGAATCAGTAGGAGCAGAGATTCGTTCCTCCATGGAAGTAGAGCAGGTCGGCAAATTAGCAAATAGTTTACCAGTATATGTAGATAAATATGCCTTGCAAGCAGACGGCATCGTGGTGATTAACCGCATCAAGCCACACACAGCCTTTCGTGGACCTGTTGAGAGCGGCATTATGAAGATGATAAGCATTGGTCTGGGCAAACAAAAAGGTGCTGAGGCCTGTCATCAAATGGGATTTAAATATATGGCAGAAAACGTTCCTGCCATGGCAAAGGTCATTATGAAGAAAACCCCCTTTCTGTTCGGTGTAGCGACAGTGGAAAATGCATTCGATAAAATAGCCACGGTGGAAGTGCTGACACCAGAAGAAGTGATTGAAACGGAGCCTGCCTTGCAGATAAAAGCAAAGTCATTATTGCCTAAACTTTTTTTTGACCAGCTTGATGTCCTTGTGATTGATGAAATCGGCAAGAATATTAGCGGTGACGGAATGGATCCCAATATTACTGGCCGCTATCCTACGTCATATGCATCAGGCGGCCCAGATGTAAACAAGATGGTTGTGCTAGATGTCACTCCACAATCAGAAGGAAACGCGAATGGTGTTGGAACGGCAGATTTCACCACACAACGTTTGCTCAACAAGATGGACAGAGAAGGGACGTATGCTAATGGCCTGACCTCCACTGTTGTAGCACCAACAAAAATTGCCACAACATTGCCAAACGATAAAATGGCTCTTCAAGCAGCAGTGAAAACATGCAATATCTTAAACTTTCACGATGTTAAACTTGTTCGCATTAAAAACACCTTAGTATTAAGTGAGATTGAAGTATCTGAAAGCTTACTTGAATATGTGAACAATCATCCTAATATGGAGCAAATTACTGGCCTTTATGAAGTTCCTTTTAATGAGCAAGGCAATTTATTTTAGACGATGAGGAGAGAAATTGATGTCAACACTATTTGATTTAAGCGGTAAAGTGGCGGTTGCAGTAGGAGGAAACGGTGTGTTAGGATCCTCGATGGCAAAGGGCTTGGCAGAACATGGTGCAAAGGTAGCGATTGTTGGCCGCAATTTAGCTAAAGCAGAAGAAATAGTCCACGAAATAATCCAAAACGGCGGCGAGGCAAAAGCATTTTTTGCAGATGTTTTAACAAAGGACTCACTCTTAAAAGCAGCAGACGAAATAGAACAATGGGCTGGCTGTTGGGATATTCTTCTTAATGCACCTGGCACTAATAGTGCAACACCTTTTTTTGAGATTGACATGGATGAATGGGATCGAATCATGGATGTTAACCTAAAAGGGATTGTGTTAACTTGTCAGATTTTTGCTGAGAAGATGATAAAACATGGCAAAAAGGGCAGCATTATCAATATCTCTTCTGTTTCTTCCACAACACCCCTCTCAAGAGTATTCACATACTCGGTTTCAAAGGCAGGGCTCAATAGTGTCACCCAATTTTTAGCTCGTGAATTTGCTCCGTATGAAATTCGTGTCAATGCTATTATTCCAGGTTTTTTCCCGGCAGAGCAAAACAAAAAGATTCTTGATCAAGAAAGGATAGAAGACATAATGAAGCATACGCCGATGAAACGATTCGGGGAAGCAGAAGAGCTTCAAGGTACAGCGGTTTGGCTTGCCTCTGATAAGGCGTCCAGTTTTGTGACAGGCGCTTTGATTAGGGTAGATGGCGGATTTGGAAGTATGACAATCTAATGAAAGAGCGTATCAATGCTTTTGTAAAAAAATCTAGATTAGGAAGGGTGCTAAAGACATGCCTGCAAAAAAATATGAACTTCTAATGTCTATACTTCAGGAAATGAAAACGGTTGTTGTTGCATTTTCAGGAGGTGTGGACAGTACCTTTCTATTAAAAGCAGCGGTAGATGCTCTAGGAACAGAAAATGTTCTTGCAGTAACCGCAGACTCCGAAACATACCCGACAAGCGAGTTGGAAGAGGCGAAGTCACTTGCGGTACATATTGGTGTTAAACATATCATTATAGAAACCTCTGAATTAGCGATTCCCGGTTACTCGGAAAATACAAAAAACAGATGTTATTTTTGTAAAAGCAGTTTGTTTGATCATCTTATTCCAGTTATGGAAGAGGCAGGATTTAACAATGTCATCTATGGGGTCATCGCTGATGATAGGAATGAATTTAGACCAGGCATGAAGGCAGCAAAAGAAAAAGGGATTCGGGGACCGCTTCAAGAAGCAAATTTGTTTAAAGCGGAAATCCGCGAGCTTTCGTATGAGCAAGGACTGCCGACTTGGAATAAACCATCCTTTGCATGTCTTTCCTCAAGAATTGCCTATGGCGATAGGATCACAAAGGAAAATCTTACAAAGGTAGAAAAAGCAGAAGCATTTCTAAAAACACTTCAAATCCGTCAAGTGCGAGTCCGCACCCATCAGGATATCGCCAGAATTGAGGTAGAGCCAGATGATATGAGGAACGTACTGGAAAAAAACAAGTTTATCGTGAGTGCATTGCAGGAATTCGGCTACAAATATATTACTTTAGATTTAATAGGCTACCAGAGTGGCAGCATGAACAAGACACTAGCAGTAAAGGATAACTCAAACTTTTCTATTTAGAAAAGATAGCACAATATGTGTAAGGTATGCATCTCTAATTTAAATCGAAAAACCATCTCTGAGGGGGACCAACATGCTGGAGGAAATTTTGTCTCAAGTTCAAAGTGGTATGTTAAGCATAAATGAAGCTAAAAAGAAGTTAGCAACATTTGAGAACTTAGGATTTGCGAAAGTAGACCATCACCGCAATAAACGTCAAGGCTTCGCAGAAATCGTCTACGGGGAAGGGAAGGAAGCAAAGCATATTATTTCCATCATCCAATCCTTAAAAAAGCGGAACAATCAGGTTCTCGTGACGAGAGTTTCTAAAGAAAAAGCAGAAACGATTCAAAGCGTATGTCCAGAGTTTATCTATAATAAAACAGCTCGTGTTCTCTATTGGAAAGAACCGATTGAGAGGGAAGCTAAAGCTACCGATAATGGCTATATTGCAGTCATTTGTGCGGGCACATCGGATTTAAAAGTGGCAGAAGAAGCGGCAGTCACAGCAGAAGTGCTCGGAAGTGAGGTGCGTCGCATTTATGATGTAGGAGTTGCAGGAATACATCGCCTGTTCAATCATCTGGAGGAAATCCAGAATGCAACTGTTTCTGTAGTTATAGCTGGAATGGAAGGAGCACTGCCAAGTGTTGTTGGCGGTCTTGTGTCACACCCGGTAATCGCTGTGCCGACAAGCGTAGGCTATGGTGCCAATTTCAACGGCTTATCCGCATTATTAACAATGTTGAATTCCTGTGCATCAGGAATAAGTGTAGTAAATATAGATAATGGCTTTGGCGGCGGCTATAACGCTGTCCTAATCAATAAACTCGCACAGAAAGGAGTAAGAAAAAATGAAAACGCTCTACTTTGATTGTTTTTCTGGAATAAGCGGTGATATGGTAATTGGCGCATTAATCGATGCGGGAGCTGACCCAGAATTCTTAGTTCAAGAACTGTCAAAACTTAAGATGGAAGATGAATACAAGCTTGTATGGAAGAAGGTTGTCAAAAATGGAATCAGCAGCACGAAATTCGACGTAATTTTGGTGGATAATTTAACAGAACATAGTATTGCTGGCGACAGTGGGGACCATAGCCATAAACACACACACAGCCACGACGATGATCATAACCAGGAGCATTCACACAGCCACGACGATAATCATAACCAGGAGCATTCACACAGCCACGACGATGATCATAGCCATGAGCATTCACATCATCACAATCATAATCATAGTCATCAACACCGCTCTTATAAGCACATTGTGGAGCTTATACAGAGCGCTGACTTTTCTGATGATATTAAAAATACAGCATTGAAAATATTTGAGAAAATTGGCCGAGCTGAAGGACATATACATGGTATGCCCTTAGAACAAGTGCATTTTCATGAGGTTGGTGCAGTAGATTCCATTATTGATATTGTTGGGACTGCTATCTTAATTCATCATCTGGAGGTTTCTGTCATTAAGGCTTCCGCTCTCCCTGTTGGCACTGGCAGAATTAAGATTGATCACGGGATATATCCTGTACCTGCTCCTGCAACCCTGGAAATTCTGAAAGAAATTCCAATTGAACATACTAAAATTCGGGGCGAGCTGACTACTCCGACAGGTGCCGCTATTGCTGCCGCATTGGCAGACGAATTTTGTGCATTTCCATCTATAATGGTGCAATCTATCGGTTATGGTGCTGGCACAAAAAATTTTGCTGAACATCCAAATGTTCTGCGTGTAATTATTGGGGAGCAATGATGGATAATCTAGTTCATCCTTCTAATGAGGAGCATATCGATAGAAATATGATTAAAGTGGAAGTGAACTTAGATGATATTTCTGGGGAAGTGCTCGGTTATGTAATGGATTTATTGTTCGATGCTGGAGCCAACGATGTTTTTTATACTCCTATTTACATGAAGAAAAATAGACCGGGAATACTGCTGCAATTGTTGTGTTCACTGGAAAAACTAGCAGAAATAGAAAAGGTTCTTTTTATAGAAACCACCACACTCGGTGTACGTTATTATCCAGTTACTGTCCATCGGCTTGAAAGAAGATTTAGATATGTCGAGACAGAGTGGGGGACAGTAAAAGTAAAAGAGGGCATCTTGCAAGGACAGATTGTGCAGCGGGCGCCAGAGTATGAAGAGTGTAAAAAAATAGCAGTGCACCATCAAGTTCCACTGAAAAGAGTATATGAACAAGTGTGGCGAAATGGGGAAGTCAGGGAATAAAGGGGGGAGCCTGTGATGATTTTTCAATTCATATCTGTGTTATTTTTAGGATTAATACTTGGCATAAAGCATTCATTAGAACCAGATCATATTATAGCTGTATCTACTATTGTCAGTAAGGGTAAACGACTCTCCAGATCAACTTTAGCAGGCGCCTTTTGGGGAGTTGGCCATACAGCAACATTATTTGTTTTTGGAATATTGATTGTATTGCTAAAAGGGGAACTTGCTGATAAATGGGTAATGACCCTCGAATTTATAGTTGGTATAATGCTCGTATATTTAGGCAGCAAAAATATTTTTTTTGATAAAATCAAGAATATTAATAAGCAAGCTGAACGGACTTCACTTATTAAAGTTACTTTTATAGGAATTATTCACGGTCTTGCAGGAAGTGCAGCTATGGTAATATTAACGATGTCAACCGTCTCTTCTGTTTGGCAGTGTGCCTTGTACATACTCGTTTTTGGAATAGGAACAATTATTGGAATGCTCGTTTTTACCACAATTATTGGCATACCATTTGTGTATAGCACGAAAAGTGTTCGGACAAATAAGCTGCTAGTAAGATGTGCTGGGTCGATAAGCTTTGCATTTGGTCTTTATTATATGTACTCAATCGGGATAACAGATGGATTGTTTAGTCTCTGGATAAAATAAAATCGTATATAGAAAAAGATAGCTGCCTAAGTTGCTGCTATCTTTTTCTACATCCACAAATTTCTAAAAACATTCCCCAATGACTTCTTTTTCCAGTGACTTTTTCCAAAGAACCAGACATGGAACAGACGCGAGCAGTAATAAGTAAGCCAAACAGTCGTAAAGCTCCAATACCATTTCCAGTTTTCATATTGAATCAGCTTCGTGTATTTAAGTGCTAATAATTCACCAATAATGATAAAACCGGTATGGAGAAAGTAGTATCCTATTTTAACTAAGGGTCCTTTTTTTTCAGGATAATAGGAATTAAATAAGGCGCATAGTGCTGGGTATCCAATATATTCAAAGGTAAAGCTGCCCTTATATGTTTTTTTGAAAAAAAGCCGTACAGGATAGTTGATGGCATCCTTCTCTACCACTAATAAACCAAAAAGCCAGGTAATCACTAGTTTGAATAAGAAAGCCAAGACTGCTGTTCGTGACTTTTTCTTTGGGATAAGTTTGAAGAGAATGATTAAGCTTAAGGCCAATACAAAACCTTCGATGATTTTTTCCTTTTTATACTTCATTCAGCTCACCTCATATACTGAATAATGTTGCCAAAAAGGTTAATCTTATGTAATTTCTCTCCAGAAAATCATAAAAAATGCCCAAGGTTCATTTACCTTGAGCAGTTTGATTCAATCATTTATTTCTCCATCTGCAATCTTAAAGCGGTGAACTAATTTTTCCAGTTCTTCAGACAGCTTAGATAAAGCAGTCGCTGATGCAGACACTTCCTGGAAGGAAGCAGTTTGCTCTTCTGTTGCAGCAGCGACTTCTTCTGTGTTTGC
Organism: Niallia sp. Man26; assembly: GCF_022049065.2. NCBI lineage: Bacteria > Bacillati > Bacillota > Bacilli > Caryophanales > Bacillaceae > Niallia > Niallia sp. Man26. Next base: position 703,674 of record NZ_CP095744.1, on the reverse strand, counting down.
TAATGTTTTGTTAGAGCTGTGTGCGATTTCTTCCATTGACTGCTGAACGCCTTGCACCTCTGTTGTAATTTGGTCTGTTGTAGAAGCAACTTCTTTAATATGACCAGCAACAACCTCGATGCTGTTCAGTATTTCTTTAATATGTGAATTAGTTCGATCCGCCAGTTCCATTCCAGAATTCACATTTTCCTTTACAAGGGTCATATTCTCCACTGTTTCTAATGAATGATTCTGAATAGTGTTGATTAATGTATCAATATGGTTGGCAGAAGTACTTGTCATATCTGCCAATTTTCTCACTTCATCAGCAACGATGGCAAAGCCTTTACCATGTTCACCAGCTCTTGCCGCCTCGATAGCCGCATTTAGGGCAAGCAAGTTCGTTTGTCCGGAAATTTCCTGAATATTGTTCAAAGTATCTTTTATTTCATTGATGCTTGAGACTAAGGAGTGCAGGCCATTTTCTGCTAATCCAACCGAATGGTGGATAGTGCCCATCTGTCCTTGCATTTTGGCCATTGCCTGTTCACCATCGTTTGCTTTTCCTTTAATACGGTCTGATTCTTTTGCTACATGGTTTGCTTTAGTTGATACATTTAAGACATTTTGTAAGGAATTATTAACTCTGTTCAGACTTTGCTGTGCAGAATTGTTTTGCTCATTACTGTTTTCTGAAATCATCTGTATCGAGTCAGCGACTTGCTCTGCTGTTACTCGTGATTGCTCCATGCTTGCAGCAAGCTCATCTGAGGATTGGGCAACAGACTTAGAAGTTTGTCCAACTTGTGAAATCATGGATCTTAGAGAAGCAACAAATTCATTGAAGGAAGTTGCCAAATGAGCAAATTCATTCTTACCACTTACCTTCACACTTTTAGTCAAGTCTCCGTCACCTGATGCAATTTCAACCATTTGCTTATTCATGATGTTTAATGGGCGTAAAATCGAACGCAGCAGTATAAAACCTAATCCAATACTTAAACCTGCTGCTAATATAATGATAGAAATTAATGTAGTTTTTGCCATATCACTGTTTTTTTCATTATCTGCTTCAATTTGACTAACATTCTCATTTATTTGTTCTACCAGCTTGTCAACAGCAGGATCAAGGACTTCTTTTCTTACATTTCTTAAGTCACCAAAATGCAATGCCTCCGAATCAGAAGGACTATTATTGAATGTGTTGACAACTTTGTCACTCATAGACGTATAAGATTGGAAGCTGGTTTCTAGTTGCTCAATACTGTCTTTATACGTTTGATAAATTGATAACTTCTCCATAGAAGTTAGCGTATCTTCAATGTTTACAGCCTTTTCTTTAATTCCATCTGTATACTGGCTGTCACCTGTCAGTAAGAACCCTCTCTCATCATTGGACATTCCTGCAAGACGATACTGAACATGTGTAACGAGACGCTGCATCTCTTTTGCTTCATTTAATTTTTTAGAATAATCCTCTGCATTATGAAGGCTGTTATTGCTGTAAATACCAATACCAACTAAAGAAAAAAGCAAAACAGTCAGTATGATAATTAATTGTGTTTTAATTTTCATTCTCCAACCTCACTCATCTTAACATATATTTCTAGATGTTATATCGGTCCGTTTGAGTGAATTTGAAGAGGTTTTTCGGAAGATGATGTGGAGTTTAGGAAGAGGGAAAGGTTGTGAGCGATTACAAATTTTTTTAATCAATTTTTTTTATATACATAATGAAGAACACAATACTAGTAAGAAAATAATAAATACCTAGAATAGGTAAACAATCGGCGGCTATAACTATTAAACCACCTGTATTCATTAATAATCTCCAAAAAAAAAAACTAATTAGAAATACGAACGGAACAACAATGAAAAGGACAGTGAAGATAAAGTTAATTTTATTCGCCACTATATAAACCTCCTATACTATATTAATTCCAGCTGGAATTGGTAAGTAACAATTTTAGAGTTGCAATCATAATAGAAAAGAAGGCTTATGAAGACTCTTTAGTTTTGCTTTTACGATATTTTACAATGTCATATATAGCTCGGAGTGAAAAAATGATAATACCTAAAGCAATAATCCTTTTATCGTTATCAATAACTCGAATAAACAAAATAACAAGTATGACATAGCACAATAGATTAATAATGTTTCAGATATTTAATTTAGTCATTCGACTTTATATTAATTATCACTTTTATTACAAATATTTACTTTGTTTAACGCAATATACTTTCATATATGAAAGAGGTTAATAGACATCCTGCTTAGAATGCTTGTGTAAAATTGGGTGAGCACTCCTTGTTGCAAACTCCAAAGTACTCAATATCTGTATTTTTATAGGTTTGTTATTAATCATACATCTATATTCATGAATAGTTAAGAGAGTCTAGTTTTTCGAATAAAGTTAAAAATGGTAAAATAAATCTATTTTTCATATGTAAGCGATTAACAAAAAATAACTATGTATGTATTATTATGGAAATTTAGTATCTTATTAATATAAGTTTTAATAAAAGAATGGGGAGACATTAACGATGAAAAAGATACTTGTATATCCATTGTTAGCTGTTGTCAGTGTATTTGGGATGGGAGCCTGTTCGACAGAAACTGGTGCAGGATTAAAAGCAGAAAAAGAAAGAGAAATCGATGCTGCGCATTGGTCTTATGAAGGAGACACTAGTCCTGTTCACTGGGGAGAATTAGGTCAAGCAAACTTAGCTTGTGTTGATGGAACGGAACAGTCACCCATTAATATTGATTTCTCTCAAGTAGAAGCAGAGACATCTGAAGGGGAGACGGAAATTAAGTATAAGTCTTCGTTCTTTACTCTTCAAAACAATGGGCATACAATTCAAGCAAATGCAGTAGACAAAAGCAATACGGCTGTAATTAACGGGAAGGAATACAACCTTGCACAGTTTCATTTCCATACCCCGAGCGAACATCAATTTAACGGAAAAAATTATGAGATGGAGCTTCATTTAGTTCATAAAGATGAAGATGGGAAGATTGCAGTTATTGGTGTAATGATTCAGGAAGGGAAAGAAAATAAAATATTAGCTGATTTATGGAATCAACTTCCACAAGAAGAAACAAAGGCAGATATCTCCTTAACTAAACCAGTTGATTTAAGTGCATTGCTTCCAAAAGAGCAAACTGCCTTTCATTATGATGGATCTTTAACAACACCGCCGTGTACAGAACAAGTAAACTGGACTGTGTTTGAAACACCAATTGAAATGTCGAAAGAACAAATTGAGACATTTCGACGAATTTTCCCTGACGACCATCGTCCCGTTCAATCTTTAAATGAACGAATCATCATAAAGAGCTAAGGAAGGCAAATCTGAACAACAAAAGCTAAACAATTTAGCTTTTGTTGTTTCTATAACAGTGTTACTTATCCTGCTTATTTGGAAGGCTTAAGGCTGTGTCTGTTGTTTGCAAGTCTACATTCAGCTGTTCATTCACATTGCTGGGATGATAGTAGCCGTTTGCTACCATATAATCACTGATTTTGCCATGTAAGTCTATCGCATCATGCAATTGTTTGTTCAACACGCAACGGACCTCCGGGGTAGCAGCCTCCGTAATCGCAAAAGCATAGTTTCTTATGCCAGATTTGGCGGAAATTAATAAATCTGTGGCAATAACCTGATCCGTAATATCTCCTAAGCCGATAAGGTTTTGCATAATTCCATTCATAATACATTGCCTCCTTGCTGAGCCAGCAAGCTCCTAAGTGCTTCGACAGCCTCACGAGATTGTGCCGCATCTAGATTAAGAATATCTTGAAGTGCGGCATCTTTTGCTAAAGTACCCATCGTTGTTGATTTAGTCAAGCATGTATTTTTAAATGTAAGAAGTTCATGAAGTTCTAAGCTTTCATGCAACCCTAAATTTCTTGGCATATGTTAATCCTCCTTCATAACACTTGCATACATAGTCCTTGTTATAATTTCACTAATAAAAGAGTTTATGCACTGTCTTACACTCATCCTGAGTTCCTGAATTTTCCTTCCAATTCCGTTCATTTTCTCGGCTGATTTATACAAAATAAACAGGAGAGATGAGGTGGAAATATGCCAAATGGCAGAGGTACACATGGGTTTGCAAATATAGAATCATTTGATTCTAACCGAAAAGTGCAAGAAAGACCGAGTAAAGAAAAGTTCGAACAGTCAAAACCAAAAAAATAAATAAAATAGAAATACTTCAACAGGTATAGTCTTGTTGAAGTATTTTGTATTAATCTGGAATTTTTGCAATCCGCATAAAGGAAAGATTGTAAACGAAAAATACTTTAGTAAACCTATGGAGGTGAGTGTATGGAGACTAATGGCTTAGCAAACCATGAGACATTAGAGCTGCATGAAATGCTGAATTTCAAAACAACTTGTGTAATTAAATCCAAGATGATGTCCGGTGTCGTCTTTGATCAGGAATTAAAGGCGTTAATGGAGAAGGATGTGGAGCAATCCATTCAGGCACTGGAATATTTGCAAAACTTTTATAAAATGCCTAACCCAGTTTCGGAGGAGAACTACAATGATTAAAGATTACTTAGAGGTGGAAAATGCGGAAGGCATGCCGGAAATGGCTGATTCTGCATTAGCGCTGGAGTTTTTGCTGAGCATTAAGACCGGTGTTCGAAATGCTGCGACTGCCTTGTCTGAAACGGTAACACCAGATTTACGGGAAGCTTTTCGGATTCAGCTTGAGGCAGGGTTGGCTTTACATGAAGAAGTGTCGAGCTTCATGATGAAAAAAGGGTGGCTGCATCCATATAATTTAGAAGATCAATACAAGATGGATTTAAAGTCTATTGAAGGTGCTTTAATGATTGGAAAGATGGATTTATTTCCTGGAGATACTTCCCGCCTTGGCATGATGGCGCAAATAGATGACGATGAATAAGAAAGGATGTAAAGAATGAAGGCTGTTACTTTCCAAGGCATTAAAGATGTAAAGGTTAAAGAAGTGCCGAGTCCAAAGATTGAAAAGAGTGATGATATTGTGATAAAAGTCACCACTTCAGCAATATGCGGATCTGATCTTCACTTAATACATGGAATGATTCCGAACTTTCCAGAAGATTATATTATCGGACATGAGCCAATGGGGATTGTCGAAGAAGTGGGACCTGACGTGAAAAATCTCCAAAAAGGGGACAGAGTTATCATTCCGTTTAACGTGGCCTGCGGGGAATGCTTCTTTTGCAAAAATAATCTAGAAAGCCAATGTGATAATTCTAATGACAATGGTGAAATTGGTGGTTTTTTTGGTTACTCCGATTTAACGGGAGGCTATCCTGGCGGTCAGGCTGAATATTTGCGTGTGCCATATGCCAATTTTACCCCATTCAAAATACCCGAAAATTGTGAAGTTGAGGATGAACAATTGGTACTGCTGTCAGACGCAGCTTCTACTGCTTTTTGGTCCGTTGATAATGCAGGTGTAAAGGATGGAGACACAGTGGTAATCCTCGGCTGCGGTCCGGTAGGTTTGCTGGCCCAAAAGTTTGCATGGTTTAAAGGCGCAAAAAGAGTTATCGCTGTGGATAATCTCGAATATCGCCTGCAGCATGCAAAAAAAACAAATAAAGTCGAGACAGTTAATTTTGAGCATCATCCCAATACAGGTGAATACTTAAAGGAGATAACAAAGGGCGGAGCGGATGTTGTCATCGATGCAGTTGGTATGGACGGGAAAATGACACCGATGGAATATCTCGCTACTGGCTTAAAGCTCCATGGCGGAACATTGAGTGCATTAGTTATTGCCAGTCAGGCTGTTCGCAAAGGCGGCACCATTCAAGTAACCGGCGTATATGGCGGAAGATATAACGCTTTTCCTTTAGGCGACATCTTTCAAAGAAATGTTAATATCCGTTCAGGACAAGCTCCTGTCATCCATTATATGCCTTACCTATATAATCTTGTATCACAAGGCAAGATGGATTTCGGTGATGTAATCACACATGTCATGCCCCTTAGTGAGGCAGAAAAGGGCTATGAATATTTTGATACACGAACAGACAACTGTATTAAAGTTGTCCTTAAACCTTGAATTAATAAAAACTAACCCACAAACATTCCGTGCAGCTATGCAATGCTAGTGGGTTAGTTTTTTTATTTATGAGCTACTTGTCATATCTTTCTCTTTTTGCTCAATATCTTTAATGATATCCTCAATTGTCACATTTTCCAGCTCTTTTTCTAAGGCTGTTTGGGCTGATGATAAAACTGGCGTAATCGAATCCTGAATGTTTCTGCCGACAGGGCAGTCACGCAGCGGATTTTCATGTACACTGAATAATTCCTGCTCTTTTACAACAGCAACAGCTTTATATACATCTATTAAGCGGATAGCGGAGGGAGGCTTAGCAAGCTTAGCCCCAGCAATTCCTGGCTGAACTTCAATCAGCCCGTTTTTTTTCAGCATTCCCATAATTTTTCTGATCAAAGTGGGGTTTGTATTAACACTTCCTGCCAAAAATTCAGAAGAGCTGACTCCTTTTTTATTAATTTCCAATAGAGCTAATATATGAACACCAACAGTAAACCTGCTGCTTATTTGCACAAAACTCACCTGCTTATACGATTATGAAGATCTTAGAATAAGAATAAAAAGTATTATACATGATATTCCCCAAAAAATAAAAAAACATTCTCGTTGACAAAAGTTATAGAGGTATCTATTATGGATACAGGTATTCAAAATAATTACAGCGTTATTATGCATGATAACATCATTACATGAATAAATTTACTTGGAGGAATTGCAATGAAACTATTAGTAACTGGAGCAACTGGCAAATTAGGAAGCAAGGTGGTGAAGGAATTACTTAAAAAAGTGCCTGCAGAACAACTGGCAGTGAGTGTCCGCAATCCAGAGAAAGCAGAATGGATTTCTGCGCTTGGAGTGGAAGTTCGCCAAGGCGATTTTAATCAGCCTGAAACTTTGGCTGCAGCTTTTGCAGGGATTGACCGTTTGCTTATCATTTCAGCAGATGGAGATAACGAAACAAGAATCCGCCAGCATACAGATGCAGTAGCCGAAGCCGAGCGTGCTGGAGTGAAATTCATCGCATACACAAGTATCGGCAATGCACAGGCAAGCAGCAATTTCCTTGCTCCAACACATAAAGCAACAGAAACAAGAATTCAAGAGTCTGGTTTACCATATTCTTTCTTGCGCAACAACTGGTACTTAGAAAATGAAAGCTCCAGCATCCAAGGAGTTCTAGCAGGAGCACCATGGATAACATCAGCAGGAAACGGCAAAGTCGGCTGGGCGTTGCAGCAGGATTATGCAGAGGCAGCAGCGATAGTGCTTTCTGGAACTGGTCACGAAAATACAATTTATGAACTTTCTGGCCCATTGCTAACAACGGATGAAATGGCCGCAGAGCTTGGTGCTGTTATTGGGGCAAATGTTGCTGTACAGCATGTGGATGATGCTGCTTACACAGAGATTATGAAGGGCGCAGGTGTTCCAGAGTTTCTCCTGCCAATGCTTGTTAATATTCAAAAAGACATCCGTGAAGGAACATTAGAAATTGAAAGCAATGACTTTGAAAAGGTGCTTGGACGTCCAGTAACATCTATTCGTAAAGGATTAGAGCAAATAGTCAAAGAAAACACTAAATAAGAGATCTTTCTCTTGTGACAGGTGGTTGATAAAATGAGTTTTTTCAAAAAGATTTTTGGGAAACAAACAGAGGAGGATGAGACAATGGCAGTTGAAAAGCTAAATATCGGGATTATTTTAGGAAGCACTAGAGAAGGTAGAGTAAGTCCGCAAGTAGGGGCATGGGTGAAAGAAATTGCTGACAAACGCGGTGATGCTAATTACGAAGTCGTTGATATTGCTGAATTTAATCTGCCGTTTCTTGGCACTACAGATGGCAGTGAGCCAAGTATAACGGCATGGAATCAAAAGCTCAACAGCCTAGATGGATTTGTCTTTATCGTTCAAGAATACAACCACAGTATCACAGGAGCATTAAAAAATGCCCTTGATTCAGCTCGCGAAGCCTGGAACAATAAAGCAGCTGGGATAGTAAGCTATGGTTCAACAGGCGGAGCTCGAGCTGCAGAACATTTAAGAGGGATTTTAGGGGAACTTTTGATTGCCGACGTGCGTGTTCATCCAACTTTATCCTTATTCACAGATTTCGAAAATGGCTCTGTATTTAAGCCAGCTGATCTGCATCTTACAAATGTAAATGCAATGCTTGACCAAGTAAATGCTTGGAGCGGCGCTTTAAAAACAATAAGAAAGTAAAGATTTAATATAGATAAACCGGGCATCCGAAAGGATGGCCGGTTTTTTGCTTCATACGTTTCAGCTAAAAAAGTGTTGATTTTCTCGCTCCGGAAATTGGAAATATGGTTATCGCATACGTTTAACTCTATTATTATAATTTTTAAATGGCCTAAATTAGCGCAAGCGCCTAATCCGTTTTATCAATTATAAGTACCCATTATAGATGTATACATCGCCTATACATCGCCTTTAAAGATGCTGCTTGTGCAGAGAGCGTTTTACGATTTTATGAATTTTTTGTCGCTGCTCCCATTCTATGCCATAATGGAAACTGAAATAAGGAGTGATCAAACATGCAAAAAATAATGATTGTTGAGGATGATCCTAAAATTGCAACCCATTTAAAGACGCATATTGAAAAATATGGTTATGATGTGACGTGTGTCATTGATTTTGAACATGTAATGAATACATTTTATGAAATAAATCCAAATCTAGTGCTGTTAGATATTAATTTGCCAAGCTTTGATGGTTATTATTGGTGCAGGCAAATTCGCAAGGAATCGGTTTGTCCTGTGATTTTTCTTTCTGCAAGGATAGGGGAGATGGATCAAGTGATGGCATTAGAGAATGGCGGAGATGACTATATAACAAAGCCGTTTAGTGCAGAAATTGTAATCGCAAAAATCCGCAGCCAGCTGCGCCGTGCTTACGGGGAGTATGCCAGCATTCCAGAGAGCCGAATCTTAGAAAACGCTGGTCTAAGATTCTTTCCAGAGAGACTCGAGCTTACCTATAGAAGCAAGAGTATTTCTTTATCAAAGAAAGAAGCAGATATTATTGAAAGCTTGATGGAACGATATCCTCGTGTGGCTGGACGAGAGGATTTACTGGAAAAGCTGTGGGATGACCAAAGCTATGTAGATGAAAATACATTGAATGTTAATATTACAAGAGTCCGTAAAAAGTTTCAGGAAATTGGCTTACACGATGCAGTGGAAACTGTAAGAGGAGCAGGATATCGGTTACATGTATCATGGTCGGCGGAAAAGAAATGAGATTATTCTTAAAAGAGCATACGTTGTTGATTTTTGTGCAGGCTGTGCAAATGCTCCTTTTTCTTTCGATTTTTTGGTTTGATGGCTATCGAGATATTAAGCTGTTTGCTTACGCTGTTTTTCTCAGCTTTTTCATCCTTGTTAGTTATTTCCTATATTATTATTTATCACGGCAGAAAATGTACAAGCGTTTAAATCAGCCGCTGGAAACGCTTGATGACAGCTATCAAAAAACAGATGATGCCCCGATTTCTAAAGCCTTCGATGAGTTGATGCGAACTCAATACAAACTTTTTCAAAATCAATTGAAACTAGTTGAAAAAGAGCAGGAAGAGCATCGTAAGTTTATGGACCAATGGGTGCATCAGATGAAAACCCCATTATCAGTAATTGAACTCACTGCCCAAAATTTAGATGAACCTGAGTCATCCAGCATCCGCGAAGAGACGGAAGTAATGAAGACTGGTCTGAACACAGTTTTGTATATAGCCAGGTTAAAAACAATAGAGCAGGATTTTCATATCAAGCCGGTAAATCTAGCAAAATTGATAGATGAAGTGAACGGTGAGAATAAACGCTTTTATATCAGGAACAAGGTTTATCCTAAGCTAGAGGTGCAAAAGCCAGGAATGACAGTCGAGACTGATGAGAAGTGGCTGTTTTTTATTCTCACCCAGCTTATTAGTAATGCAGTTAAATATTCTTCTGGGATTAGTAATCGGATTGTTATTTCCATTTATGAAAGAGAGAAACAAGCCATTCTGGAAGTAAAGGATTTTGGAATTGGCATACCAGAAAGCGATAAAAAGCGGATTTTCGATCCCTTTTTTACCGGAGAAAATGGCAGAAAGTTTCGGGAATCAACAGGGATGGGACTGTATTTAACGAAGGAGACGCTGAAATATCTCGGTCACCAGATTGAAATGGAGTCAGCATCAGGTAAAGGTACAACTTTTCGCATCGTTTTCTCGGACACGCAAAACCTTACAAGCTTGTAAGGAAAGTGTAAGAAGAATCGATAGTTAAGCACTACTTTTGCAAGGTATACTAATCACAGGTCAAAAGCAGAAAAGGAGATCTTGTGATGTTAGAAGTGAACCAGGTCAGTAAAATATATGAAGGCAAAATTGCTTATAAAGCATTAAACAATATAAATTTATCTGTTGAAAACGGCGAATTTGTAGGAATTATGGGACCCTCTGGCAGTGGGAAAACGACTCTTTTAAATATGATAGCAACAATTGATGAGCCAACGACTGGCGAGATATTGATCAATGGTAATAATCCGCATCAGCTCAAAAGAGAGGAGCTGGCAAAATTCCGCAGACGGGAGCTGGGCTTTGTATTTCAGGATTTTAATTTGCTGCATACCTTAACGGTAGAAGAAAATATTGTTCTTCCGTTGACACTCGATGGCAAAAAAGTAAAAGAGATGAAACAAAAGGCACAGGAAATCGCGGGAAAATTGGGGATTACCGCTATTATGAATAAGCGCACCTATGAGATTTCTGGAGGTCAGGCGCAAAGGGCAGCAGTGGCAAGGGCGATGATTCATGTCCCTAAATTGCTGCTTGCTGATGAACCAACCGGAAATTTAGATTCGAAGTCGTCCAAAGATGTCATGGAAATGCTGGAAACGATAAATAAACAGGAGCGCACAACGATGCTACTTGTGACTCATGATCCGCAAGCAGCCAGTTATTGTAATCGGGTAATTTTTATTCGGGACGGCAATTTTTATTCGGAAATTCATCGCGGCGATAATCGCCAAGCCTTCTTCCAAAGAATAATTGATACACTTTCTTTACTAGGAGGAGATGGGCATGACCTTTCGCAGATTCGCGTTTAATAATGTTATCCGCAACAAACGACTGTATGCAGCCTACTTCCTAAGCAGTATGTTTACGGTGATGGTATTCTTCACATTTGCGATTTTCGCCTACCATCACGTTATATCTGGAAGTGACATGAATTCCTCCGTACAACAAGGGATGAATATTGCAGGAGGAATCATCTATGTCTTTTCCTTCTTCTTCATACTATATTCTATGAGTTCATTCTTGAGCACCCGGAAGAAAGAGTTAGGGTTATTGATGATGCAAGGGATGTCCGTTAGGCAAGTTCGTCTCATGATATTCATGGAGAACATGGTAATCGGTTTTTTTGCAACCTTAGGCGGTATTTTATTAGGATTGATTTTTTCTAAAGTGTTATTATTAATCGCAGAAAATGTGCTTGTTTTGGATGACGCGCTAAACTTTTATTTTCCTACACAAGCCATTATCATCACATTTCTTTCGTTTATATTGTTGTTTTTGTTTATTTCGTTATTTGTTTCCTATATACTACGCAGTCGCAAGCTCATCGATTTAATCAAAGGAAATAAGAAGTCAAAAGGTGAACCAAAAGCTAATATCTTTTTAACGATTTCTGCAGTATTGCTGATTGGAGTTGGCTATGCAGCTGCTCTAATAGTAGAAGGTGCTGTCGTGATTGTCGCGATGCTGCCAGTAGTAATAGTCGTAATTATCGGTACTTATCTGTTGTTTACACAGCTGAGTGTATATATCATCCGCAGATTGAAACATAACAACAACATATTCTGGCGAAAAACAAATATGATTCTTTTTTCTGATTTATCCTTCCGGATAAAGGATAATGCCCGTACTTTTTTTATGGTTGCCATTATATCTACAGTAGCCTTTAGTGCAATCGGAACATTGTTTGGGTTTCAAACCTTCCTAACGGCAGGGCTGAAAAATAACAATCCTTATACGTTTGACTATATAACGGGAGATCAAGACAAGGAAGATGTTGCTTTTATAAATGAAACAATCAAGGAAGAAAAGATGGAAGCAAATCATGAGCAAACCCAGCTCCGCTATTATGAGGTAGGACAAGATCATATCGTTATAACTAGTGAAACAGAATTTAATCGATTTGCTGTTTTATTGGGAGAAAACACAATTAATATTGGCAAAGGTGAGGTTAAGGTAGTTGAATTTACCGGCAATGAATTTGGCCAAACGGAAGAATTACTTAAACAACCGTTAAAATTGAATTCAGGTACATCCTTGGTTCCAAAAGAAGTGATTTATTCCAGAGCCCTTCCAGCAACGGATTCTTATTATGTAGTTTCTGACCAGGACTTTGAGGAACTGCCAGCTCCTTTAAGTGAGGAGAGCTATCATGCATGGCAAGTCACAGAAGGGCAAGACAATATTATAGCAGCTTCCAAAAAGATAGAAGAAGTAGTTCCTCCTTATGAATTTTCTGCTAAGGATTATAGTATCTATCAGCTCAATAAGCAATATGGCTTAGTATTATTTGTAGGCTTGTTTATTGGAATAGTCTTTTTTGTTTCAGCGGGAAGCTTTCTATATTTCCGACTGTACGCAGATTTAGAGGAAGACAAACAGAAGTTTCGGTCTATTGCCAAAATGGGATTAACAGAGAAAGAATTGAAGAACGTTCTTACAAGACAAACGGCAATTCTATTCTTTACGCAGATTTTGGTGGCACTGATTCATGGGGCAGTTGCACTAACAGCGTTATCACATTTATTTTATTATGATTTAACAAAAATATCCACAGCAGTACTAGGTGTATTTACATTAATCCAAATAATTTACTTTGCGATTGTCCGCTTTTTTTACACAAAGCAGGTTAAAAATGTCCTTTGATGAAGGAAAAAAAGCAGCAGCTCGATGATGGAGCTGCTGCTTTCGTATGATTATCTGCTTGTATAACCAGCATCAGCATGGATAGTTGTTCCTGTTACATAAGATGATTGGTCGGAAGCTAACCATAGGCTTGCTTGTGCGATTTCAGCCGGTTGGCCAAATCTTCCTAACAAGCTGAGCTGAGGAGCGAATTCTTCTTCTGTCTGCCCTGTTTCTTCCAAGGAGCCGCGCAGCATTGGTGTATCGATTGCACCTGGTGCAACTGTGTTGACACGGATATTTTTGTCGCCATTTTCTAATGCAGCAACCTTTGTCATTCCAACAACGCCATGCTTTGCAGCCACGTATGCAATATTGTTCGGCTGAGGACGGAATCCGCTCACAGAAGAAATGTTGATGATGCTGCCGCCTTCACCTTGTTTAATCATTTGCTGTAATTCATATTTCATGCAAAGAGCTGTTCCAGTCAAATCAACAGAGATTAATCTGTCCCAATATGCCTCATCAAATTCAGCCGCTGGAGCATTGTCTGGAGTTAATGCTGCGTTATTTACTGCAACATCAAGACGGCCGAATTTTTCTACTGTCTTTGCAACAAGGTTTTGGACTTGCTCTGATTTAGAAATATCAACCTTTACAAAGTAAGCTGTACCGCCAGCAGCTTCGATTTCAGCTACTGCTGCTTGTCCTTTTTCTTCATTAAAATCAGCTACTACCACTTTTGCCTTTGCTTCTGCAAATAGTTTTGCCGTTGCAAGACCCATGCCCATTGCAGCACCGGTTACTATGGCAACTTTTCCGTCTAGTACAGGAAATGTCATACTATATCAATCCTTTCGAGTTTTAGATTATATTTATCTGCATTTAAAGCTTAGATTATTTATGAAAGGGCTTCAATATGCAATAATAATGAATATGTACGAAAACATACAAATGATAATCATTTGTCTAGTAAAATTATTAAAGGAGTCCTTCCATTGTCTACTATTTATCCAGATAAACGGGTTAAAAGAACAGTTGAAAATTTCAAGGCAGCGTTGTTGGAATTAATGAAAAAGAAGAGTTTTCAAGATATTACCATCACTGAAATTGTTCATGCTGCAGATTATAATAGAGGCACCTTTTATGCACACTATAAATGTAAAGAAGAGCTATTAGATGAGATTATAGAGGACATGTTTGAGTTGATGGATGAAGCATATAAAAAGCCATATGAGCATTTATCTATCATTGATTTTCACAAGCTGTCTGCCAACGCTATTGTATTATTTGATCATTTTTTGGAGCATAAGGAGTTTTACAAGCTGATGCTGTCTCCTGAAACAAATTATTCCTTTAAGGAAAAAATGATTAACAGGCTAGATCAGCTTTTCAGGTCCGAATTTGAGTTCTTCACAGATGATGTAGATTCTGATATTGATATCAATCTTTTTTCTACTTATAGAATTCATGGGATAATCGGCATTCTGCTGCAGTGGATCGATAGTGATTTTCAGGAACAGCCCGATTATATGGGAAAACAGCTTATACATATATTAAGGTTTTCTACACCAACAGTGTCCGTAAAGAAATAAGACAGCACTTATCTTAAATAAAACTTAAAGTAAATTAAGTTTTATTAACTTTATTTTATATATAATCTATTTTAAAATAGTATTGTAGTACTAAATAGTTTATTAATTGTACAAAGGGATGGTATAAATCATGGAATTCAAACAAATCACAGTTGCAGGCAGCGGGGTTTTAGGAAGCCAAATCGCTTTCCAATCAGCTTTCCACGGTTTCAATGTAACAATTTATGATATTAATGATGAAGCACTGCAATCAGCGAAGGAAAAAATCAACATATTAAAGGGTCGTTATCAAAAGGATCTAAATGCCAGCCAAGAGCAGGTAGATGCAGCCTTTGGCCGTATTTCTTATTACAGTGACCTGGCAAAAGCAGCTGCTGATGCAGATTTACTAATTGAAGCAATACCAGAAATTGTGCCAATAAAAACAGAGTTTTATCAAAATCTTAGCAAAGTAGCACCAGAAAAAACTGTTTTTGCCACAAACTCATCGACATTATTGCCGAGCCAGTTTGCTGAAGCAACTGGGCGTCCAGAGAAGTTTTTGGCACTTCACTTTGCTAATGAGATTTGGATTAACAATACAGCGGAGATTATGAAGCATCCAGGTACAGACATGAAAGTGTTTGATCAAGTAGTCGATTTTGCAAAAGCAATTGGAATGGTGGCGCTGCCTCTACATAAGGAGCAGCCAGGATATATTTTGAATTCCTTGCTTGTGCCACTTTTAGACGCTGCTGAGCTGCTTTTGTCAAGAGAGGTTGCTGACGTTGAAACTATCGATAAAACATGGATGATTGCTACTGGCGCTCCAAAAGGACCTTTTGCAATCCTTGACGTTGTCGGCATCACTACATCTTACAATATTGTGAAAGCCAAAGCAGAAGCAACAGGAAATCCAGAATTCAAAAAGTTGGCAGAGCTCTTGAAAACAGAGTATGTTGACAAAGGTAAACTTGGGGTTGCAACAGGAGAAGGCTTCTATAAGTACCCAAATCCTCGCTTTATGGACCCTGATTTCTTGGGAAATTAATATAATAGAAAGCCTTCCGAATTCGGAAGGCTTTTTTGCTATATTAAATCCTGCAACAGATGCTCTGTAAACTGATCAATCATTTCTGGGCATTTTTCATTTTTTCGTGTCACACGCCATAAATAATTAGAAAGGGTAAGATACTCATTGATAGAAATCGTCACCACCTCATCTTTTAGATGTGGCGGCAATGCTCGAATAATATAGTCATTTGTAATCGTGATCGCATTCCGTTGCAGCACCATTTGTAAAAGCACGTCCCCATTATTTGTTGTCAATGCAATCCTGTTCCTCAAGTTATCTGGAAACAAATCGTCGGCAATTTTCTTCAAATAAGGATCATTGTACAGGACAATTGATTCATTCATTTCGTTAATGATTTGGTCAAGAGAGATTTTATTGTTGAATCTCAAGATAGAGCTTTTATTCACGGCAAGCACCACTTCGACCCTTTTAATCGGTTCCCAATCTAAAGCCACATCATGATTGTTTGATCCAAGTGAAACAAATCCCATATCTGCATGGCCGTTTTTAACCTGTTCGAGCACTGCAGCTGTATCTTCCTCCATCACCTGGACATTAATATAAGGATAGTTTTCACGGAATTCGAGGGTATTATTAATGATTTGTGAGACTAGCCCGGGAATCGTGGCAATAACAATATTTCCGTACTGATTGTTTTTTGAAACAGCAATATCATATTTGAGCCTGTCGATTGTTTTCAAAACGGTAACAGCATGCTGGATAACTTTTTTGCCTTCCGCTGTTGGGGTTACACCTTTTCGTGAACGTGTAAACAGCAATACGTCTAATTCTGCCTCTAATTGCGTAATCGAGAGGCTGATTGCTGGGACTGTCATTAAATTCTTTTTAGCGGCATCAGTAAAGGAGCCTAGTTCTCCGACGTCCACTAAATATTGAAGCTGGGTTATATTCATGTTTGTCACCTTAAATATTTTTTAAGATTAGCTTTTGTTCCTTAAAGATATTTTATCAAATATTTTGAGAAGAGGGGTAAAATGATAGGTGAAAAACTTAAAGTAAGTTCCTAGTTGTGGAGAAAACCGCTGAGCTTTTCCTTGTCCGAAGTATCTAAGCCGTTTAATAATTCTTTTATCGGTAGATTACTTTCCTGCATTGCCGCGACAATTAATTGAGCTGTCATTGCAGCTCCTGCTTCATTAAAGTGGGTATTGTCTATAATACCTTCTGGATAGTTTTCAGATTGGCCAGGAGGTAGATGTAAAAAATAATCCTTTGATTTTTCTTCACCGGCAGCATTCAAAAACTCGCGAGTTATTTTATGAATATCCAGTACTGGCACCTTGTTTTGTTTGGCAAATTCAATCATTGCCTTTGGATAATCGCCAACTGAGTTCTCGGCAATCTTATTTCCAACAAAATTGCGTCTAGTAACAGATGTCAATAATAAGGGATGGGCATTTACACTTTGTGCAACCTGAACATATTTAAGTAGGTTTTGTTGATAATCTTCATAAGGATGTGTACCTCTTTCAGGATCTTCAAGTTTTTGATCATTATGGCCAAATTGAATAATCAGGTGATCTCCTGGTTTAATGCTCTTTTCAATTGCTTCTAAATGACCTTCCTTAATGAATGATTTCGTACTTTTGCCATTAATCGCACGATTATCAAGTCTGACATTCTCCTTAACATAAGCTTGGAAGGCTTCACCCCAGCCTGTTTCTGGTCGCTTTTCCGGTACTTTAATCGCAGCTGTCGAATCTCCAGCTATGAAAATAGTTGCTTTTTTTCGCATTTATACCACCTCTTCTTATTATTTATCCAATTTTTTCAAATTAGGTATATGCACACGTTAACACTATTATGTATAATCATATTAGTACGATTGTTTTTGATAATTATGAATTATGAGTTAACGCTTACATATTATAATTTAAAGGTTTAAATGTCAATTACAATTAGAAAACTGGATTACTATAGACTAGTGGCATATGAAGAAAGCTAATTAGACCTCCTAATATGATGGAAATTAAGGTATTATAAAATGATAACGCTTACAAGTTGCGAGGGATTTTAATGAAGGAGTGATGGTATTGTTTAAAAAAACGCGAGTGTTTTACAGTCTTTTTATTCCGTTTTTCTTAGTAGGAGTCGGACTTGTTGCAGGGTTTAGTATTTTTATTTATAACTCTACCTACGAATCTGTTGAGGAAAGTTTTTTAACAGATAAGAAAAATTATACAAACCAAATCCTTCAGAACGTGGAACAGAAGGTAAGAACAATCGAATATGGATTTACGGCATACAGTTCCACTTCCAATTTTGAAAATATTTTTAATAATCCATTATCCGGAAAAGATTTCTCTGTTTATCGTGATATCAAAAAAGAAATGAGCTATATCGAAATGATGGGGATTGAAGGAAGTCACTATAGTTTGATTAGCTTAACAGAGCATTGGGGAATTATCGAAGGTTCTTTAAAAACTCTGCCGAAGGATGAAGTAACAACTTATCAAAAAGATTATGTATCTGATTCAAGCAGAAGTCTTTTTTGGAAACCAATCAAGAATGGTATTCAAATGGTTATGACTTTACCTATTTATCAAAGTGAAAAATTTGCGTTAGGAATAGCCAATATTCCCAAGTTAAGCATTGATAAGATCGTTGGTGATAATAAACAACTGGTGCAAATATATAATCAAAAGGAAGAGTTGATTTATTCACGTACAGGAAATGATAGGAAGTTGTCGGAGGAAAGCTCTAAAAAACTAACAGCAGCTGCAATGGAAAATGGACAAAGTTCGAGTGTAATAGATACTGAAGACGGCAAAAAATACGTTTTTACCCGCTCAGATTATAATCATTGGCTTTACATAGTAGAGATTAATGAGGGGGAAATAGGAAGTATCATCCATAATACGCGAATAGGGCTTTTGATTGCATCAGCAATTTTAGTTCTGCTTGTTGGCTTCATTTCTTTTCTGTTAGCTGAGTCCTTTTCACGTCCGATAAAAAGAATCCAAGACAAGCTAGACATTCAAAGGGTAAATCTTAAGCAAAATGAACTTTCCTTGTTAGCAGAATCTGTAGAAAGAGTAGTTGGACAAAAAGAGGTTCTGACAGCAAGTCTTACCATGCAAAAACCACAGTTAGAAACCTTATTTGTTTTGAGTTTATTTAGAAAACGCATAACAGAAAACGAGGTCATTCACCGTCTGGAGCAGTTTGGTTACCATTTCGATGAAAATAAGGTATTTTATACTGGGTTAATTCAAATAGACAGCATAGAAGAACAGCTAATGGACGATAGAAACATATTTTTATTGGCTATTAATAATATTGTGGAAGAAATGATTCCAAAGACGGAACGATTAATTCCGATTGTTTTAAATGATGAGATGCAAGCAGTCATCTTTGTCCTTGATAAAGAGGACCAAGAAGCTGAGCGGCGGATTATGAAGTATTATGAAGAAATTCAAATAGCTGTAAAAAAATACTTGAATATTGTGATAAGCGCAGGTATAAGCCCTGTTTATGATACTTTAATAGAAAGTAAAAAGGCAGTGGACTTAGCTAAAGAATCACTTCATTATCGCGTGAATGTTGGTTCAGAATCGATTATTTTCTATTATGATATCGCTTCGATTCTAAATGATGCGTCCATTTCAAAATTTCCTGTCGAGTTACAGAATGAGTTAATGAATGCGATCCGGTCGGGGGACGAAGAAGTTGTCATTGCGATGGTTGGAGTATTAGTGGACGAAATTTTTCGCTTAAATAAAAACCCGATAAGCTTAGGAGTTACCTTAATAAGAGTCATAAATGAGTTAGTCCAGTTAGGCCAGCTGTTAGGTGCAGAATCAAAAATCTTTGAAAATATAAAAAAGATGTATCAAGCAGCGATAACAGTCTATCATCCGGAAAAAATTAAGCAAATGCTAATCATTGATTTAATAAAGCCAGTAATCATTAGCACGCAAGATAAAACAGAGCGTGGCTTTAAATCTCTGTCAGAAAAAATGGTCTATATTATCCAAACGGAATTTGATGAGGAAATATCTCTTGATATAATTGCTGACCGCTTGCATTATAATCCTAACTATTTAAGCAATGTCTTTAAAAAAGAATATGGGCAGACCTTCGTGGATTATTTAATGAATTATCGTTTACAAATGGCTCAAACCTGGTTAAAAGACACAGATTTAGCGATAAAAGATATCGCAGAGCGTTTGAAATATCGGAACCCGCAAAATTTTATCCGTTTTTTTAAAAAGAAATTGGGCATAACGCCAGGGGACTACCGAAAAGAATATCGGCATTCCTAAAGAATACAATAGAAAAAGCTTCTGCTGCGCTTCCAGAAGCTTTTTCTTGTTAGACATTACCCTTTCACAGATCCAACCAAGGCACCTTTTACTAAGTACTTCTGTACAAATGGATAAGCAATAAGCATTGGAACCGTTGCAATTACAATGACAGCCATTTTAATCGTTTGAGCAGGAGGAACCACATCTACAGAGGAACCCTCGGCTTGCATACCGCTAGATACAATAACTATCTGGCGTAATAATACTTGAATCGGCCATTTAGAGGAATCATTGATGTATAAGATTGCTGTCATATACGTATTCCAATAGGTCACTGCATAAAAGAGGGAAATAGTTGCAATGGATGGCAATGCAAGAGGCAGCATGATTTTTAAGAATACACCAAAATCGGTGCAGCCATCCATTTTCGCAGATTCTTCCAAACTATCGGGCAGGGCTTGGAAGAAATTCCTCATTATAATAAGGTTAAAAGCATTAATGGCGACTGGCAGAATTAAAGACCAATAAGAATCAATCAATCCGACTGATTTAACAACTAAGAAGGTTGGTATCATTCCTCCGCTGAACAGCATCGAGAACACAACAATGAAATTAACGAAATTTCTTCCGAATAAATATTTCCGGGATAGACCATATGCCATTAAAGCAGTAAGAACCATACTCACCAAGGTTCCAATACCAGTAACCCCAATCGAAACGGCTAAAGATTTAAATAGAGTTGGAGTTGATAAAATATACCGATAAGCATCGAGAGAGAAGGTACGAGGAAATAAGATAAACTTTCTCGCTACCACTTCCTGTGTGGATGCAAACGAACTGGCGATCACATTGACAAATGGGAGGAAACAAATGAGTGCGATAATAATTAATATCGTTCCATTAATTATGGAAAAAGCCCGGCCTCCTTTAGTCATTTTTTTCTTTTTTGTTTTCATCATATAAATCCTCCTTCATTTACAGTTTAAAGATAAGCCTACCTTATCATTCAAAATAATATTACGTATATAATCACTATCCTACATTGATAAAAAAGAATGAAGAAAACGCTTTCTATGTGTTCGTGAAGAGAAAAAACAGGATAATCATTTCAGGGAAAGAAGGATAATCAAAATCAAATATTATCGTTACAAACGTTGATAAAACAAGGTTTGTAAGCGTAATCATAAAATGATTATGTACGTAATTATTTAGATTCAGTAAGCTTAAACCAGAAAGATATTTCACAATTAAAGGAGGAGTAAAATGGGAGGTGCTGTGAACCCAAATCATACTTTGCCAACCGTGTCTGTTAAGCAGGAAAAAGTAATGCGGAGGCAAAAGATCCTGGCAGGGATAAAAACGAATAAGCTCCTATATTTGATGATTTTCCCTGGAGTGCTTTATTTTTTAATATTTAAATACTTACCGATGGCGGGACTTATCATCGCATTTCAGGATTATCAACCATACTTAGGAATTCTGGAAAGTCCGTGGGTGGGTCTTAAACATTTTATCCGATTATTTACGGAACCTACTTTCTTCATGTTATTGAATAATACGTTAATTTTGTTTGCCTTAAATATTGTAATCTTCTTTCCATTACCGATTATCCTGTCACTCATGCTAAATGAAGTGAAAAACAAATATTTCAAATCAGGAATCCAAACCTTGATTTATATTCCGCACTTTATGTCTTGGGTAATCATTGTATCCATCACTTATGTTTTCTTAAATGTAGATGGTGGGGTTATTAATGAATTATTAGCAACCATGGGATTTGAGAAAATCAGCTTTTTAACGTCCCCCGATTGGACACGAACGGTTTATATTAGTCAAATAATATGGAAGGAATTAGGATGGTCAACGATTATTTATCTAGCTGCTATTACTGCTGTTGATACACAATTATATGAAGCTGCTGAAATGGACGGTGCTGGTGTTTTAAGAAAAACCTGGCATGTTACCCTACCAGCGATTCGTCCTGTTATAATTACGCTCCTAATCTTAAAAATCGGAAGTACCTTAGATTTAGGCTTTGAGCATATGTATCTCTTACTTAATTCATTAAACAGAAGTGTTGCTGAAATATTCGACACCTATATTTATACAGCTGGGCTGAAGAATGGGCAGCTAAGCTTTAGTACAGCAGTAGGTTTATTTAAAGGTATTGTTGGATTGATATTAGTTATTTTAGCTAACAAACTAGCTAAAAAATTTGGAGAAGATGGCGTGTACTAATAATTCCAGAAAGAGGGGACTACGATGCTCAAATCGGTAGAAAAAATAAATTCCATTTTTACCAGCATCCTAAATTTAGTATATGTAAATATATTGTGGGTTTTATTTACTTTATTAGGATTAGGTGTGTTTGGGATCGGCCCTTCTACTTACGCCTTAGTTAGTATATGCCGGCAATGGATTCGCGGAAACAGCGTCCCTGTTTTTAAGACCTATTGGCAGTATTATAAAGAAAACTTTAAGGAATCGGTTATCATTAGTTGGATTTATCTTTTTGTTGGCTTTGTTTTAGTTGTCGACTTATTGACCGTGACCAATTGGTACTTAAGAGTGGCATTATTGATTGTAGGCTGCATCTATTTGTTATCTCTCGTATATATCTTTCCAATTATGGCCCATTATAATTGGAATGGAATATTCTTGAAAATAAAGATGTCCTTTCTATTTGGCATAGCCTGTCTGCAATATTCGCTGATCTTTTTTCTAGTGGCAGGTGTACTTTATTGGGCAGCGATCACTTTTTTTCCAGGCGTTTTAACCTTTTTTGGAGTAAGTTTCCTCTTCTTCCTAATTACTTGGACTGCCAATCAAGTGTTTACCAGAATGGAAATCGAAGATGCTAAAGAAGCAAATATAAATGAAAAGGAGAATTGTAATGAAAAAACCAATGGTATCAAAGTTAGCTAGCGTTAGTCTTGCAAGCATGCTGCTGCTTGCAGGATGCAGTGGGGCAAAAACTAGCAATAATTCAGCAGATGGTGAAAAGGATAATGGCAAAGCAGAGATCACCTGGCTGAATATTCTCCATACCGCTTCACCTCCAACAGATACTATATTAAATGAACTTGAAAAGAAAACGGATACAGAAATTAAATTCTCGTGGATTCCCGATGCTTCAAAAGAGGAACGTATAAATACTGCATTAGCTTCAGACTCTTTGGCAGATATTGTTACGTTAACGATTTTAGAAAATTCTTCAGTCAGAAACGCACTGAAATCTGGTATGTTCTGGAATATTGAAGAGTATCTAGATGAATTCCCTAACTTAAAAGCCATTCCCGAAGATATGCTAAAATCAGCTTCTACAGAGGGGAAGCTTTATGGTGTACCATTCCAAAAAGACTTAGCAAGAAATGGTGTGGTTCTTCGTAAAGATTGGTTAGATAACTTAGGTCTTGAGGTTCCTAAAACAACAGAAGAATTAATGGAGGTTGCAAAAGCATTTACAGAGAACGACCCAGATGGCAACGGTAAAGATGATACAACTGGTTTCATGGACCGCAGTGATTTAGTGTATGGCGTATTCAAAACAGTAAGTTCTTATTTTGGAACACCAAACACTTGGGAAGTGGACTCCAAAGGCGACTTTGTAGCAGAGTTTGAAACAGACGGATACATTGAAACAATGGATTATATGAAAAAGTTATATGAAAATGGCTGGATAAATAAAGATTTTGCTGTAACAGCGAAGACTGACCAGCAGCAAAACTTTGCTCAAGGAAAAGGAGGTATTTATGTTGGTGCCTTATTTGACGCGAAAAATCTCGAAACAATGGCAGCAGGAATCCAGGATAATATGGAACTTGCTCTAGTTAACGATATGACATCAGCGTCTAATTCTGATAGAGCGATTTGGTCTGGAGGTAATGGGATTGGCGGATTATTAGCATTTCCACGTTCAGAAGTTAAGGATGAAAAGGAATTGAAAAAGCTATTAAAATTTGTTAATGATTTAATAGAAGAAGATAACTATACATTAATGACATATGGAATTGAAGGTACCCATTATAAGCTTAACGATGATGGTGCCTATGAAATTATTAATCAGGATTTATGGCAGCAGGAAGTTCAGCCATTTGCATCTTCGCGACCTAATGAAACCGGTTACAACTTGAAGGATCCTAACCCAATCAAGGCCGAAGCTGATGAAAAAATAGCTGAAAACGCAGAATACGCCCTGATGAATCCTGCAGTTCCATTAGAATCTCCAACTTTTACAACTCAAGGTTCTGAATTACAAAAGATTATTACGGACGCTACCTATCAATATATCTTAGGTGAAATCTCCCTAGCTGACTTTAAGCAAGCAGTTAAGAATTGGAATGAACAAGGAGGAAAAACAATCAAAGAAGAATATAAGGAAGCATATAAAGCTACAAATTAATGGTTTTCTCCATTGAATGGTGAATTAAAAAGTTAACTTCTGAAAGAAAAGGAGTAGAACATGAAAATGAACTGGTCTGTTAAAACAGCGAACTCCATTATGGAAAGACTGCCCCGCTTATATGAAGACAGAGGCAACAATGGAAAATGGTCCTATGATTATGGAGTTATATTAAAAGGCTTTGAAAAAGTGTGGAGGCAAACGGGAGAACAGAAGTATTTCAACTTTATTAAGGACAATATAGATTATTTTGTACAGGAAGATGGTTCCATAAGAGGCTATCACTTAGAGGAATATAATATTGATCACATTAACAATGGAAAGCTTCTATTTGTGCTATATAGGGAAACCGGGGAAGAGAAGTATAAAAAAGCTTGTGAACTATTGCGGAGACAGTTAGAAGAACATCCGCGCACATCTGAAGGTGTATTCTGGCATAAACAAATTTATCCATACCAAATTTGGCTGGACGGATTGTATATGGGCTCTCCTTTCTATGCAGAGTATCAGACAACTTTCGCTAATGGGGAAGGTTTAGAGGATATCATTCGGCAGTTTAAGCTAAGCTATGAGCATTTACTAGATCGAGAGACAGGGCTTTTGTATCATGCATGGGATGAACAAAAAGTGCAGCCATGGGCCGATCAAAGAACAGGATTGTCAGCAAATTTCTGGGGCCGTTCGATAGGGTGGTATTTGTTAGCAGTAGTCGATACGCTGGAAATACTTCCGGAAAAAACGTTAGGCCGTGATTATCTTGTCCGAATTTTAGAGAACACACTGCAAGCACTAGTAAACTACCAAGATGAGAAGAGCGGTGTTTGGTATCAGGTAACAGATAAAGGAAATGAAAAAGGAAATTACTTAGAAGCGTCATGCAGCAGTATGTATGTGTGTGCGATAGCAAAAGGTATCCGTTTAGGAGTTTTGAATCGAAAAGCATGGGAAGCACAATTAAAGAAATCTCATCAAGGCTTATTAGAGGAATTTGTTCTGTTAACGAAGGAAGGCTGGGTGAATCTAAATAAAACTTGCCAAGTTGCAGGACTAGGCGGTGCTGATAAAAGGGATGGCTCGTATGCCTATTATATTAGTGAACCGATTATTTGTAACGACCAAAAAGGGTTGGGAGCTTTTTTGCAGGCTTTAGCTGAATTTGAAGAAGTAATAAAAGAGGTGTAGCCATGACAACTTATACGATAAAAGGGATTGAAGTACTAAAGGATGGTGAATTATGTACCACATCTATCCAAACAGCGATTGATGAAGCCTATGAAAATGGCGGTGGTACGATAAATATTCCTGCAGGTGAATACTTAACCGGAGCGTTATTTTTAAAAGACAATATTGAATTGAACTTGTCGAGAGGTGCTGTATTGAAATTTTCCAACAAGCAGCATCATTACCCTGTGGTAACATCTCGCTGGGAAGGTGTCAAAAGAGAGGTTTATGCATCTTGTTTGTATGCTGAAAATGCAAAAAACATTTCTGTAACTGGATTTGGAACGATTGATGGAAATGGAATGGAGTGGTGGGACATATTCCGAAATCAACGGGAGAAGCTCGCCTATCCACGTCCCAAGCTAATTAGTTTTGATGGATGTGAAAATATCACCATTAAAGATGTGACACTAATTAACTCACCAAGCTGGACGGTTAATCCAATCCGTTGCAACAATGTGACCATTGATAATGTGTCGATCTTTAATCCGTCAGACTCACCGAATACAGATGGAATTGATCCGGAATCTTGCTCCAATGTAAGAATCAGCAATTGCCACATTGATGTAGGAGATGACTGTATCGCCATTAAATCCGGAACAGAAGATACAGCAGAACGTGTTCCTTGCGAGAATATCACGATTTCAAACTGTACGATGATTCATGGGCATGGAGCTGTTGTATTGGGCAGTGAAATGAGCGGTGATATCCGCAATGTGACCATTAGTAACTGTGTTTTTCAAGATACAGATCGAGGGATTCGCCTAAAATCACGCCGGGGACGCGGCGGTGTAGTAGAGGACATTCGCGTTGATAATATTGTGATGGACAGAGTAATGTGTCCATTTATATTAAACTTGTATTATTTCTGTGGTCCCCGCGGAAAAGATAAATATGTATGGGATAAAAATCCTTACCCAATAACAGAGGAGACTCCGATGTTTAGACGGATCCATTTCTCCCATATTACAGCTCGCAATGTCCATGCAGCAGCAGGCTTTATTTATGGGTTAGCGGAACAGTATGTGTCAGAACTCAGCTTTAATCATATCGATATCTCCATGGCTGAAAATGCTATTCCAGGGAAACCGGCAATGATGGCTGGAATGGAGGATATGAATAATCGCGGTTTTTATGTTGGCTATGCCAAAGATGTCTTGTTTAATCGCGTGTCAGTTGAGAACCATGAAGGCCCAGCCTTCCATATTGAATATTCAGAGGATATTGAGGTAACTCATTGTAAGTCCAAGAATACTAAAGCGGAAGAAGAACTTCTTAAAGAAGTGGAGGTCAAGTGAAAGACAAACAGCTAAGGAAATTATTTGAACTTTTAGGAGAACGCTCAAAACCAGAAGCCTTATCTGCAGAGATAGTTAGGCTGGAGGAACGAAACGGATATATATTGGAAAGTTTAATGCTGGGATTAAATGGCTTCGAAAAGGTGCCAGCCTATTTTGCCAAACCGCAGAACGCAGACGGCGCACTACCAACAATTATCTTTAATCACTCCCATGGCGGGAATTTTGATCAAGGGAAAGAAGAACTCCTAACTAGCAGTACGTATTTACAAAATCCCTCCTTTGTAGAAGAGATTACAGGGCTTGGCTTTGCTGTTTGCTGCATTGATATGTGGGGATTTAATGAGCGAAAAGGGAGACAGGAAAGTGAACTTGTTAAAGAGATGCTCTTAAATGGCCAGACATTGTGGGGGATGCGTTTATACGATAACTTGACACTGCTTGATTATTTAGAAACCCGGCCGGATGTAGATTCTAGCAGACTAGCAACCATCGGTATGTCTATGGGCGGTTTGATGAGCTGGTGGTTAGCTGCACTTGATGACCGTATTAAAGTGTCTGTTGACATAGCTGGTCAGGTTCATATCGAGACACTGATTCAAAAACGCGGTTTGGATCATCACGGTTTCTACTATTATGTGCCTCGGTTTTTAAAGTATTTTTCCACTTTAGGAGTTCAAGAGCTGATAGCGCCAAGGCCGCGCTTAAGCCTGGCAGGCAGGGATGACAGAATGTGTCCAATAGAAGGTGCCAAATATTTAAACGAACAACTGCAGAAAACATATACAAACCAACACGTTCCTCAAAACTTTGAAGGCTTTATGCTTACAGGAGGGCATCAAGAAACAAGGGAGATGAGGGCATTATGGAAAAAGTTCTTAAAGAAACATCTTTAAAGAGGTTAATTGTTGGCAGAAATGAATTTTGTGATTTTTCCTGTATTCAATCTGCATTAGATTATTGGCAGGATGAACAAGGACCATTTGAGCTAACGGTTTTGAGTGGAGACTATTATGAAAACATCCTTCTGTATCAATCAGACATTTCCATAATTGGTGTTGGAACGGTAAGAATTATTGGCAATCGGTTTGCCTTACAAAAAAATGAGCAGCAGCAGGAAATAGGAACCTTTCAAACAGCCACTTTTTTTATCAATGGATCTAATATAGCAATCGAAAATATTGACATGATTAATAATGCAGGACCAGGAGAGAAGGTGGGGCAGGCGGTAGCTCTCTATAATGAAGGAACTAATGTTATGTTCAAGAGTTGTTCTTTTAGAGGTTATCAGGACACGATTTGTCTCGGGCCATTGCCGCCCCTGCAAAAGAACGGACAATTATTCTCCACTCCTGAAATCAAAACATCTTTAGATGAGCACAGCTGTCATTTTAGCGATTGTTATATCGAGGGTACAGTCGATTTTATCTTTGGCGGTGGTGCAGCGGTATTTCAAAGCTGTGAAATTAAATCATTAAGAAGGCCGAATAACGCCGAAGGCTTTATAACGGCAGCCTCCACTCCTGAAGGCAAGAAGGGGTTCCATTTTGAACACTGTTATTTAACAGGGGAAGAAGACGTTGCAAATGTGTTTTTAGGAAGACCATGGCGTTCGTTTGCAAAAACTACTTTTGCCAATTGTCGTATCGGCGCACATATTCATCCAACGAGATGGGATGATTGGGATAATCATCACAACCGAAAAACGGTTATGTTTAAAGAATATAAAAATATCTATTACTCTAAAAAAGAGTTAGTCATGTTGGATTGGATTAATTTTATGGAATAGAAAGGGTTTGAAGAATGAAGCGAAAATGGGAAGTAATCATTGGCTTGGCAGGTGTTATTCTTTGTGTCATTCTTTTGGGCGGTTTTTCCTTAACCATTACGACCATGGAGGAAAAAACTTTTGCAGACACAGTCTTTCCAATTCTGCAGGAGGATGTTTCAACGAACTATCTGTCTGAGAGTTTCACAGCAGTGAAAGCACTGGCTGTATGGTTTGGCGTTACCGTATTGATTGTGCTTAGTTTAACTTTACCAGCGACAGTATGCATCTGGAAAAACAGGTATCCTAAGTGGGCAGCTTTTCTTTATTTGGCAGCCGGTCTGACAACTTTAATTGGAACCCAATTTATTGCTTTCCCATTAGCTTTTCTCTTTTTTATAGCTGCAAGCTTATGTTTATTTAGAAAAATAAAGAATGGAGAAGGAGC
Source organism: Niallia sp. Man26 (assembly GCF_022049065.2). Classification (NCBI taxonomy): domain Bacteria; kingdom Bacillati; phylum Bacillota; class Bacilli; order Caryophanales; family Bacillaceae; genus Niallia; species Niallia sp. Man26. The sequence goes on along the minus strand of NZ_CP095744.1, from coordinate 674,640 downwards.
AGATTATGTATCGATCAAAAGTCAAAAATCCAATATTGCCCGGGTTTAATCCAGACCCTAATGTCCTGAAGGTCGAGGATACTTATTATATTGCTGTTTCTTCATTTGAATGGCTGCCGGGAGTACGTATCTATCAATCAAAGGATTTAGTCAATTGGGAGCATAAGACAGATATTTTAACCTATCAAGTCGATTTACGGGGAAACCCCCAAAACGGAAGTATCTGGGCTCCGCAAATTAGTTATGATAAGGGATTATTTTATCTCCTCTATACAGATGTGAAAAGTACGAAGCGGCCATTTAAAGATTCTCACAATTATTTAATTACTGCCCCAAGTATTGAAGGGCCTTGGTCGAAGCCAGTATATTTAAACAGCAGCGGTTTTGATCCATCCTTATACCATGATGCAGATGGACGGAAGTGGTTGTTAAATGAAATTTGGGATTATCGCATGACAACCGGAAATAAATCAGCAGGAATTGTGATGCAAGAATATGATAGTGAGAATCAAGCATTAATAGGACCTGTTTATAAAATTTTTGATGGCACAGAATTGGCTAAAACAGAAGCGCCTCATCTTTACCATCATGGTGATTATTACTATTTAATTACCGCAGAAGGGGGTACAGGGTCAGGCCATGCTGTGACAGTATGCAGATCGAAGGAAATTACAGGTCCATATGAGGTGGATCCTCATTATCCGATGCTGACAGCAAGGGATAAACCAGACTCCCCCTTGCAGTGTTCAGGTCATGGCAGCATCGTTCAAACGCCAACAGGAGAATGGTATATGATCTATTTATGTACGCGGCCCCTGCAAGGAAATGCCGCTATATTGGGACGCGAAACTGCCATCCAGGAGGTTTATTGGACAAAAGACGGCTGGCTGCGATTAGCAGATGGCGGCAATGGTCCGTTGTTAGAAACAGAAATCGTTACTCTAAATGAAGTAGAACAAAGAAAAAATACCGATTTTAAAGATGATTTTAACGGTAATCTCGATAAAGAATGGAATACACTGCGGATTTTGGCAGATGAAACATGGTGCGATGTAAAGAGCCGTAATGGGTATTTACGAATGTCCTCTGGTGACTCGATTCAATCCTTATTTGAGCATCATATACTCGCCGTCCGCCAAAAGGATTTTCATTTTAGCGCTGAAACAAAGTTAGACTACACTCCAAAAACATATAACCAAATGGCAGGTTTACTCTTGTATCTCAACGATACTAATTATTTGTATGCCTACTTAACATTTGATGAAACACACGGCCTCGTCATTCGCTTAATGAAATGCGCAGATGGCGAATTTACTTTAAATCCAGTGATTGTAAAGCTTGAACAAGGAGAGGTAGAGCTTAAGGTGGAAGTGAATGGACCTGTTGCTAATTTTTATTATCGTATGGAACATATCTCTGCTTGGCAGGAAATCGGAGCAGCCCAAGATGTGATGTTCCTATCTGGAGGATTTACCGGGAACTTTGTCGGGATTGCTGTCCATGATATGGACCGAAAAGCGAGCTCTTATGCAGATTTTGCTTACTTTGAGTATGTTGTATTGGATAGCTAATAGTTTTAGAGGAGTAAGAGAGAAGTGATTGCACTAGCAAATTACTTCTCTTTTTTGTATTCACAATGTTTATTATTCTGCCTGATGGATATCTTTTTATATAGAAGTAGTAAATATTACTAGGCTTAATTTAATGGAGGAGAATAATGAAAAAGAAAGTTACCATTATTGGCGGTGCTGGGACAATTGGGTCGATTTTATATCAAGGTCTGCGCAGCAAATACAAGATTGTCATACTTGATAAAAAGGCACCTGAACATGCAGTTGATTTCGTAGAGGTAAATGCAACAGATTACGAATCGCTCCTTCACAGCATTCCCAAAGATTCAGATGCATTGATTAATTTACTAACGATTAAATCTCATAATGACTTAAAGAATGTAGATGAGTTTAATGATATGACGAAAATTCACTTTATGGCTTCGTTTTATGTTATGCAGGCTGCAATTACGTTAGGAATTCCTAAGGTAGTCTATGCGAGCAGCAATCATACGACAGATTATTATGAGAAAGATGGTTTTTCAAGGTTAGGAAGGGAAATTACAACAGCGGATTATCCTTACTCGAATGGACTATACGGCGTTCTAAAGCTTGCTTCCGAAAATATTGGCCATATTCTTACACATCAGCCTGAAAATAATCTTTCGGTAATTAATTTACGAATTGGAAGTGTACATCCAGACGAAATTCAAGCTGTAGAAGAAAATGATCGTTTGCACAGAACCTTGCTAACCCATGAAGATGCGGTCCAGCTTTTTGACTTGGCCCTTGAGTCAACAGTAAGATATGGTACCTACTATGGTGTTTCAGAAAATCCTCATAAACCATGGTCAACAGAAAACGCATGGAAACAGCTTGGATTTCTTTCACAGTCCAATGCAGCAGATATTTTAAAAAGAAACTAAGACTATTTTTCATGCAGAAAATGTTAACGTTAACATAATTCTGCTTTATAAGGAGTGAAGTGCTAAACGAATAGGTTGATTTATCATTTTTTGAATAGCGCATGATAATAAAATAACATCCCTTGAATCATATGACGATACAAGGGATGGCTGTTTCCTTTTTATGCAGAAATATTAGTATTGCTTTGTTTCTTATAAGCTTTAACTTTGTTTACAGCATAAATGATAGATATTACCCACACTACAATAATGGCAGCATATATATATGGATAGGCAGCTTCATTAGTAATCCATGAAGTCAAGAGTGTGCGAGCATTCACCAATATGATAAATCCACCAACCAGAACACCCATCAGCTGGGCATGCAGCTTGCGGACAAGCCATGCTGCGATTGGTGCGGCGATTATGCCGCCGATCATCAAGGCACCTACCCACAGCCAGTTAACCTGTTCCCAGCCTAAGGAAATGAAAAATCCTAATGTTGCAGATACTGCAATGGCGAACTCACTTGTATCAACAGTTCCAACCACTTTACGCGGGCTGATCCCCTTCTTGGATAGCAAAACTGGTGTTGCTATCGGACCCCAGCCGCCGCCGCCTGTCGCATCTGCAAACCCAGCGATTAGTCCTAGCGGAATGGATTGCTTGCGGCTTAGTGATAAGCTCTTTTTTTCTTCAGAGGGACGGAAGTTAAATAAGAAACGTACTAACACATATAGTCCTAGTAATAATAGGAACAAGGAGATATAAGGTTTTGCTAAGTCACCTGGCAGATTGCTTAAAAAAGTTGCCCCTAAGAAAGCCCCGATTGAGCCTGGAATAATCAAACGATAGACTGTTTGCTTATCGACATTGCCAAACTTAATATGCGATGCCCCAGAAGCAGCTGTAGTGACGACTTCCGCTAAGTGAACAGATGCAGAAGCAACAGCAGGTGCGATTCCGAAAGTAAGCAAGAGCGACGACGATGTAACTCCGTAAGCCATTCCTAATGATCCATCAATCAATTGTGCCAACAGGCCGATAAATGCAAAAATAATCAATTTTTTCATGTTCAATACCCCTTAATATTATTGAAAGTATAAAAAAAGGGCGTAATCCTATATATGCAGTAATTGCAATAAAGGTTACGCCTTCGGTGTTCCGATCAGCTTGCCGATTTTTTAATTTTCTAAATTAAGATGATTATAAAACACACAATTCCTACCTGTCAACTTATATTTAATATATTAATATCCATATTAACTTCATTATTTATCCTTCGTACAAATGACATTTCACAGTCCGTTCCGTTTGTACCTGTATATTTTTCGGTACTTCTGTTTTGCAGCGATCGAAGGCGACTGGGCATCTAGTGTGAAATACACAGCCTGACGGCGGATTAAGAGGGGAGGGGATCTCTCCCTTTATCACCATTTTTTCTCGTTTGCTCTCTGGATTTAACAGTGGGACTGCTGAAATTAATGATTTAGTATATGGGTGCAATGGGTCTGTAAATAATTCCTCTGTAGGAGCTTGTTCGACAAGGTTGCCTAAGTACATAACTCCAACTTTATCTGCGATATGTCTGACAACACTAAGATCATGAGAGATAAATAAATAGGACAAGTTCAGCTCTTTTTGCAGGCTTTTTAACAGATTAACAATTTGTGCCTGGATAGAAACATCTAAGGCGGAAACTGGCTCATCACAAATGATTAACTTTGGCTCAAGGACTAGCGACCGGGCAATACCAATACGCTGTCTTTGGCCGCCGGAGAATTCATGTGGATACCGACTGTAATGTTCTTCATTAAATCCCACCTTTTTTAATATCTCTAATGCTAGGTTCTTTCGTTCCTGCTTTGCTCCTATCTTATAAATCGCCAGTGATTCCTCAATAGAATAGCCGACTTTTTTTCGTGGATCCAATGAGGTATGAGGATCCTGAAAAATCATTTGCAGCTCTTTGCGCACATATTTTAAAGCGGATTTTTTCAGCTTGAAAATATCTTTATTCCGATAAAGCACCTCGCCATTTGTCGGCTCGACAAGCTTTAAGAGCGTTCTTCCTGCAGTGCTTTTTCCACAGCCTGACTCACCTACTAATCCGAACGTTTCACCCTCGTAAATGTCAAAAGAAAGGTCTTCGACTGCTTTAATAAAGGCTTTTGTTTTTCCTAACGAAGTTCTCACAGGATAATATTTCTGCAAATTTTTCACTTGAAGGATCGGTTTTCCTCTGTTTAAGGTTTGCTCAGTCTGCATACAGTGTGTCTCCTTTCTTTACCTCATCATAATGCCAGCAGCGGACACGGTGGTTTTTTGCGACTGTTTCTAAAAGAGGCATTTTACTTTCGCATCTGCTTGTTGCATACTTGCATCGCGGTGCGAACCGGCAGCCTTTTGGAATTTGAAACAGGGAAGGAACAGTGCCCGCAATGCTGTGTAAATAATCAACTCGTTCACCCTCAATTTGAGGCACAGACTTCATTAAACCAATTGTATAAGGATGAAAGGGCTGTTTGAAAAGAGTCTGCACATCTGTTTCTTCAATTACCTGCCCTAAATACATCACAGCGACTTTTGTACACATATTGGCAATCACACCAAAGTCGTGGGTTATGAGGATAATCCCCATATTCAGCTGTTTCTGAAAAGAAGTAATTAATTCAAGAATTTGTGCCTGAATAGTTACATCCAATGCAGTTGTCGGCTCATCAGCAATCAACAGCTTAGGCTGGCATGATAACGCCATGGCAATCATAACCCGCTGCCGCATCCCGCCGGAAAGTTCATGAGGGTATTCCTTTGCCCTTTGTTCAGGGGAAGGGATTCCAGTGAGCTTCAGCAGTTCGACAGCTTTTTGGTATGCCTCTTTTTTTGTGGCAGATTGATGAATCCGAATTGATTCTGCGATTTGCTTGCCGATAGGCATTACAGGATTCAGTGAGGACATGGGATCTTGAAATATCATCGCAATATCATTGCCGCGCAGCTTCTCCATCTTTTTCTTGTCATACTCCAAAAGGTTTTCCCCGTTAAACATAATCTTTCCATTATAAAAGGTGCTGTCTTCATCGAGCAGCTGGAGTATGGCTTCTGCTGTCACGCTTTTTCCGCAGCCGGATTCCCCGACAACACCTAATATTTCACCTTCCTCCAGTTCGAATGAAACACCGTCAATAGCCGAGACCTCTCCTTGATGTGTGGCAAAGTCCACTTGCAAGTCCTCGATTTTAAGCAATGGCAGCACCTGGCTCATTTTCTTTTCCTCCTCCTCACAGTTTGTTTGCTTTTTGGATCAAGATGATCTCGTAAGCCATCACCGAACAGGTTGAGTCCAAGCACGATTAGTATGATGAACAGGCCGGGAAATACGGTCATCCACCAAGCATTGTATATAGCAAGCTTCCCATCATAAAGCATATTGCCGAGGCTTGGCAGGGGAGCAGGAATACCAGCACCAAGAAAGCTGAGTGATGCTTCCGTTAAAATAGTGACAGCAAAGACAAATGTCACTTGTACAATGAGCGGAGCAAGGATATTTGGAGCAATATGCAAAAAGAGAATTCGCAATGAACTCGCTCCTTGTGCTTGTAATGCCTCAATAAAAACCTTTTCCTTCACAACTAAGGCAGCAGCCCTGACAATCCTTGCTATAGAAGGGATGAAGACAAGAACAAGGGCGATGATAACATTAATTGATTTGGGTCCAAGGGCAGACATAATCGCAATCGCCAGCAGAATAGACGGAAAAGCAAACAACCCGTCACATATCCGCATAAAAATATGATCGAGCAGCTTGTAATAGGAAGCTAGCAGCCCGACAGTCAGACCAATACCAGAAGCGATTAAGGTTACAGTTACTCCAATCATTAAGGAGATTCGAACACCGTACATCGTCCTGCTGAACACATCTCTTCCAAAATTATCGGTCCCAAACCAATGGGCATTAGACGGTGCAGCTAAGCGGTTTTTTGGGTCGATTTCTAAAATCTCGTACGGAGAAACAAAAGAGGCGAACACTCCTATTAGAGTAGTTATAGTTAGCAGAATACTTCCCGTAAGCAGCAATCTGTTGGAAAAAAACCGGCTCTTTTTTTTGACTGTTTTTCTGCTGGTTAATGGCTTATTAACTAGTACTTTCGTGGTTTCTGACATGTTTTTCTCCTTTCTTAGACTTGATAAGAATTCCGAACCCGTGGATCAATTACGGCATATAACAAATCAACGAGCAGGTTCATCAGTACATAGACAACTGTTATCATCAACACAGCTCCTTGTATGACTGCATAATCACGGCGATTAATGGACGAGACAATCAGCTGGCCAAGACCGGGAATATTAAATAGTGATTCGGTAACAGCAGCTCCAGTGACAAGCCCTGCGAAGGATTCGCCAATCACAGTTAAAATCGGGAGAAAGGCGACCCTCAGAGTATGCTTTAACAAAATGGCCTTTTCACTGACACCTTTCGCCTTTGCTGTCTTGATGAAATTTTCCGATAAAGTATCAAGAAGGGAGGACCTTGTCATTCTCGTAATAAGTGCGGCTTGAATCGTTCCAAGAGTTATCGAAGGCAAAATAAGATACTTTAGATGCTCCCAGATTCCTTGACTTAAAGGAGCATAGCCTGATACTGGCAGGATTTTCAGCTGAACCGCAAAAATCATAATCAGAAATGAGCCTAATAGAAAGCTAGGTATCGAAATTCCGATTAAACTAGTTCCGGAAATCAAATCATCTTTAACCCGTCCTTGGTTTTTAGCTGCAGTTATCCCAAATAAAAGGGCGATGCTGACACCGATAAGTTGGGAAAGAACAGCGAGAGAAAGCGTCGGACCGGCATTTTCCAAAAATGCTGTAAGAACTGGCTTTCCGAGAAAATAAGAAGTGCCAAGATCACCTTGTGCGATATTAGTGAGCCAAATGAAAAATTGAGCCAACAACGGTTTATCAAGACCGAGTTTTTGATTAAGTTCTGCTATTTGCTCAGGAGTTGCACCTTCTCCTAAAATAATCATGGCAGGGTTACCTGGCGTTATATGGATGATTAGAAAAACAACGACAGCAACGACTAACAGTACGGGAATGAGTGACAAAAGCCGTCTTATAATATATCCGCCCATGAAATCTTCCTTTCAAAATTGATAATTAAAATAGAAGAAGCAAGACAGGAGTAAGTAAGCACAAGTCTTGCTTCTTAAGTTGTATTAATTGTTTTTTAGACTGATATTATAAAAGACAGGTCCAAGATTGAACTCATAGCCGTCTACTTTATTGGTAACAGCATTTAAGGCAACTTTATGTCCAATTAAAGTAAATGGCAGTGTATCCCACACATACTTTTGGGCAGCATCAATCGCAGGTCTGGCGTCCTCCACATTGTCAGCAGCCTTAATAGCTTCTAAATATTTAGTTGATTCTTCAACAGGCGCACCATATGAAGTCCAAAAGCCTTGGAAAATCGTGGAGCGTGCAGCCCAATCAACAGGGTAAAGATCCCAGCTACTTGTATCCGTTAATTTTTCACCGAATGTTGCCCAATCATATACTTCCAGTTTTACATTGACACCAATATCCTCTAATTCCTGTTGGACAACCACAGCGGTATTATATTGGTCCTGATAGTCACGGGAAGTCAAAATCTTGATTTCTTCGCCTTTATAGCCAGCTTCTTTCAAATATTGCTTTGCTTTATCTTGATCATGCTGATTATATTCTGAACTGCCAGCTTCACTGTAATAGTTCGGGAATTGCTTATTAACAATAGAAGAAGTTAACTCATAGAAATCAGAACTTCCATAAGAGCTGGACAGGATGTCTTCAGCATTTATGACCGCATTGACTGCTTTTCTTGCGTTTAAGTCTTTGAAAAATCCTTCTTGTGAATTATAAAAAAGACCTAAGAAACCGCCAGGCGCTGATTCAAGGGTAGCAGTCTGTGCCCCTTCGACTTGCTGTGCATTATCACTGGATATTCCTAATGCAATATCAAATTGTCCAGTCGTCAATCCAGAGATTCTTGTAGATTCATCGGTAATAAAACTGATTTTAATTTCATCTAGATGTGGTTCTTTTTTTAGTTCTCTGCCATCTGAAGAGTAGTCAGCAAATTTTTCTAAAACTAAATATTGATTTTGTTTCCATTCCTTCACTTTGTATGGTCCTGTTCCTATATATTCTGTTGCCCCTTCATCTGGCGCATTTTCAATAATTTCTTTAGGCATAATAACGGCTGCGGGAATTGGATCGGCGAGCAGTGCAAGCGTATTTACATTAGGTGTTTTTAAATGGAGCTCCACTGTATAATCGCCTGTTTTTTTAACGATTGCTCCAATAAAGTTTGTTTTGCCGAGAGAAGAAAGCTTAATCCATCTATTAATAGACGCTTCTACATCATCTGCCGACATTTCTTGGTCATTATGAAACTTTACGCCTTTACGCAACTGGAATGTATATACTTTCTTATTTTCACTTACATCAATTTTTTCGGCTAAATCTGGTACAACATTGCCGCTGTCATCAAGAATAACGAGCTTTTCATAGATACTCCTTGTTGCATCCTTTACGGAAGAGTTACCGGTGATTTGCGGATCAAGTGTGGTAGGCTCACTTTGAAAAGCGATATTCAACGTTCCTCCATCTTGAACTTCATTGTCCGTTTTGTCAGAACTGCTTGTTGTGCCAGTATTGTTGCTGCAACCAGCCATTACGAATACAACAAGTAATAATGACAGCCATTTGTACTTTGTTTTTTTCAAAGTAATACCCCCTGTAGCGTGTAGTTTAATTCCTACTATTTAACTTTGTATTGTAGGATTAGTGCTTATGCTAACATCTGACAGAAGATTTGTTAAATTAAAAAAACTAATAAATGACTTTAAAAATACTAATTTTTGGAATTGAGAACCGTCTAGTTACCTGTATTAATAAAATTAAAGCATGACTTTAAAAATACTAATTATACATTTTCAAATTTTTGGTTTATGATAATCAAAACTATTCCTACAAGATTTGTTGGTATTTTAAAAAAGCTAATGGAGGATGAGAATGATGACAAAGAAAAAACAAATTCAATTTGGTGTTATGCTGCACGGCCCTGGAGGACATATGAACGCATGGAAAGATGAATCTGTTCCTGCAGACGCTAGTGTAAATATCGAATATTATCAATCTATCATTAAGCAGGCAGAAGAAGCTGGGTTCACGTTCGCTTTTGTTGCTGATGGTCTTTATATTAATGAAAAATCGATTCCTCATTTCTTGAACCGATTTGAGCCGTTGACGATTTTATCTGCGCTTGCCACCATTACTAAAAATATCGGTTTAGTCGGGACAGTATCTACTTCTTATAGTGAACCATTCACGATTGCTCGCCAGTATGCTTCGTTAGATAAGCTGAGCGGCGGCAGAGCAGGCTGGAATGTTGTTACTTCTCCATTAGAAGGATCAGCAGAAAATTACAGTAAAGCAGATCATCCTCACCATGCGTTAAGATACGAAATTGCCGAAGAGTACTTGCAAGTGGCCAAAGGATTGTGGGATTCGTGGGACGATGACGCATTTGTAAGAGACCGCTCAACGGGACAGTTTTTCGATCCAGAAAAATTGCATACCTTAAATCATACCGGCAAGCATTTCTCTGTCAAAGGTCCATTAAATATCGAACGTTCAAAGCAAGGTCAGCCGGTTATTTTTCAAGCTGGCTCATCTGAAGCAGGGAAATACCTTGCTGCAAAGGACGCTGATGCTGTTTTTACTAATTCGAATTCATTTGAACAAGCTAAGGCTTTTTATGATGACGTCAAAAATCGGGCAGAGCAGCTTGGCAGAAGCAAGGATGACATCAAAATCTTCCCTGGCATCCACCCGATTGCAGGCAGAACTATTGAAGAGGCGGAAGAAAAATATGCAGCTATTCAAAATCTTGTATCCATAGAAGAAGCATTAAATTACTTAGGAAGATTCTTTGACCATTTCGATTTCATTGCCTTTCCTCTTGATGAGCCTTTTCCTGAAATTGGGGATGTCGGTGCAAACAGCTTCCGTTCTACAACAGACGGCATCAAAAAACTGGCGAAGGAAAATGGCCTATCATTAAGAGAGGTTGCCCTGCAAGTAACAACCCCGAAAAGCGCTTTTTTTGGAACATATGAGCAAGTGGCAGACCAGCTGATTGCTTGGATTGACGGTGGTGCTGCAGATGGCTTCATATACGGTGCCCCAGTGCTTGGCAGCGGTTTGTCTGATTGGATTGAACACATCCTGCCAATTTTGGAAAGCAAGGGCTATTACAATAAGGAGTATACTGGTACAACGCTCCGCGAGAATTTAGGTTTAGCATACAAGCATAGCCAATACGAAAAACAGCCAATTAATCAAAAATAAACTTACAGGGGAGGAAGGAATTCACATGCTGCTGGATTATGGGCTTGTCGTCTCAAAAAAAGTATTTCGAATCAAGAAAAGGGAAGCATTTGCTCATTGTGAATATCTTCATTTTCCCGAAGTTCGGTTCTTTCAATGGTGCAATGAAAAATACAAAATAAATAAAGGGATTTACCATACAATTGATGAATGGTTTTATTCACACGGAATTCATAATATCATCAGCAGACGGATTCATGTTATTGCTTACTTAGAATATTTGTGGGAACAAGAGCAATTCCAAACAGACAGCAAGTATGTCAAATTTGGGAGCGGCGGGTTAGTTAAATCACTTAAGCAATTTCTGGAGGAATCTTAAAAGCAGCTTATCGGAAAGGGAGGATGAAAATTGGGATTAAATATAGTGAGCGATAATAAGAATGAACTGGAAAGTCATTTAATTGATGTTCGCAGGAATCTTCATGCTGAACCTGAACTTTCTAACCAAGAAATAGAAACTTCCAAGAAGATAAAGAAATGGCTGGAAAACGCAGGGATTTCCGTGCTGGATGTACCATTGCAAACAGGTATCATTGGCGAAGTTAAAGGACAGTCTGATGGGCCGGTTGTTGCTATCAGGGCTGATATTGATGCTTTGCCAATTAATGAGGAAGCTGTCAGCTCATTCCAATCTACTATTCCTGGTGTAATGCATGCATGCGGCCATGATTTCCATACAGCTGTTATAATTGGAGCCGCTTATTTGCTGAAAAACAGGCAGGACAGATTGCGGGGAACAGTCAGAATTATCTTCCAGCCGGCTGAAGAAACTGGCCATGGTGCCAAATCTATTATAAATTCAGGCGGTTTGAACGCAGTGGAGGCAATATTTGGCCTACACAATGACCCGCTTAGTGAGGTCGGTGTCCTTGGTGTAAAGGAAGGCGTGTTAACAGCTGGAGTTGACCGGTTCGAAATTAACATAAAGGGAAAAGGCAGTCATGCTGCAAGACCACATGAAGGTATTGATCCTATCGTAATTGCCGCTGAAATTATTTCAAGATTACAAGCAGTTATAAGCAGAGAAACGAAGCCGAGTGAAACAGCCGTTATCAGCGTCACACAAATCCGCGGCGGCAACACTTGGAATGTAATTCCTGAGACAGTTTACTTAGAAGGCACTGTAAGGACATTTAAGGAAGATATTCGCGAAACGATACGAAAAAAAATCGAGCGAGTCATTAAAGGAATAACAGAAACATATGGCGCAAAAGGGGAACTAATCTGGCATGCTGGCCCGCCATCTGTTAATAATGACCCAGAATGGACCAACTTTGCGAGCCATATTGCAAAAACAAATGGCTATAAAGTAGTCGAAGTTGAACCAACATCAGGAGGAGAGGATTTTTCCTTTTACCAGCAATTAATTCGTGGTGCTTTTGTTAATATCGGCGTATCTGGTGAATATGGTCTCCATCATCCAAAATATACACTGAATGAAGAAGCGATATTGCCGGCGGCTTATTACTTTGCAGATCTTGCAGAACAGGCGTTAAATAAGATTTATGCAGAAAATTTTGCAAAAAAATCTAGCTGATGGAAGTAGATTATAAGCTTAAAAGGACCCTATGAAGAGTCCTTTCAAACGGAAGACAAACTCTCTATTATTAAAGAGTTGTCTTCTTTTTTTATTTTTACGGGGTGAAGTCTCATCCCATAACACAGGCAAGTGATAATGAATGTTCGTGTTTTGCTAATTCTATTACTAACGTGAATGAACCTTCTCTCCTTGGACCCACACTTCTTTAATGTTTTCTGGACGAACAAGGTATAGTATTTTTTGGAAAATATCATCTAATTCTTCCTCTGAATTAAAAATAGGAAGCTTAGCTGCGGGCGCTTTTGTATCAATAATTTGAACGTCCCACGAATAGTTTTCTGCTATTTTTCCAATAGGCAGACTTAAGCTTTCACCACCGCCAGCCGTAGCTAAATAAAAGGCTTCATGAATGGAAATGCGAGAATCTGGCACACCGCGCTCTTCTGCAGAAAGTGCAGTGCTGACACCATCTTCTAGCATGCGAGACGAGACGACTGCTTGCTTTGCATTGTCATAAATACTTGGCGTTGCGCCTGCTGAAATATCGGTTCCAAGGCCAATATCAATTCCCATTGCTTGAAATCGTTTTAAAGGTAAGACACTGTTGGCGAAATATGCGTTCGATAATGGACAATGACTAATGGCAGTGCCGGTGCTTGCAAACAATGCAGCATCGTTGTCATCAAGGAAATTGCAGTGAGCCATAACTGATTTTTCGCCTAGCAATCCAAAATCATTAAGTGCAAAAGCGTCATTTTTTTGCAATCTATCTTTTACATATTGGTGTGCCCAATCACTTTCACTGCAATGGGACTGTATATGAGTGTCATATTTAGCAGCCAAATCACCTAGTCCTTTCAACGCTTCGTCTGAACAGCTTGGTATAAAGCGAGGTGTAACAACAGGGTAGACACCTTGCTTCACATCTTTGGCTAATTCCTGTACGGCAAGGATAAACTCCTCTGTATCTTTAAGAGCTGTTTCTGTATCAGCATCACGGTAATAGAGAGGATTTTGTTCTGGATCATCCATCACTACTTTTCCTACAAGGCCTCGTTGTCCTTTTTTTGCACAAATCTCTGCTAATAATAAGCTTGCTTCTTTGTGAACTGTCGCGAAATAAAGCACAGTTGTAGTTCCATTGGCGAGTAAGGTGCTAACTAAATCTTCATATACTGTCTCAGCAAATGATAAATCTGCATATTTTGCTTCAAGGGGGAAAGTATACGTATGCAGCCAATCATATAGCGGGAGATCAAGGGCAGTCCCTGATTGTGCCCACTGCGGAGCGTGAACATGTAAGTCGACAAAACCAGGTAAAAAATATTGGCCTTCATCTAATTGCCGAAAGTTGGCATCTTCTTTGTGTGCAGTTAAAAGGGAAGCATAATCCACTTCTTCAGGGCTAACAATCTTTTCGATTAAGCCTTCAGCATTTACAAAGAAGAGATGGTTTTTCAAGATATTTACTTTTTCAGGAGAATAACTAGTGAATGCAGTGCCGTGAAAAATATACGTATAATTAATAATAAACACCTTCCTATTGTTCGTGTTTTATGTTAATATAAACATTGTAATGGATGATTAGTAGCTAGTCTACAGAAAATCATATCGCTTTGCTAGATTTAAAGAAACAAGAAAAATTATTTTTGAAAAATATCTTGAACTTAATAAATTTCGTGGTATTGTAGTAACAAACCAAAATTAAATAGTGTTTTTCATATAATCGTGGGGATATGGCCTACAAGTTTCTACCTGTTTACCGTAAATAAACTGACTATGAAAAGCTAAAAGAATGGCTTATGAATATAGGTCTATTCTTTTGATACTTTGAACTATGAAGCTCGAAGTACATGCTTTTCTGTTGTCTGGAAAAGTATGTATTTCGAGCTTTTTTGCTGGTAGAAACTTTTGATTATATGAATGTCTAATAACCTATAGGGGGAATGGGGAAATGGAAAAAGAGATGAAGGAGACTATCACGGAACAAAAAGAAAAAATTTCCGTTGGCAAGTCGATTTTTCTAGGTTTACAGCAAGTATTAGCAATGGATTTATTTATTCCGCCAATTATTTTGGCCGGGTTACTTTCTTTTTCCGTATCAGATAGTGCCTTATTGATTCAAATGACGTTTATCGCATGCGGAATTGCCACGATTATTCAAGCAGGATTTGCCATGAGGCTTCCAGTTATGCAAGGGCCGTCTTTTGTCCCATTAAGTGCATTAGCAGCGATTGGCACAACGTCAGGTATCGGTGCCATGATTGGCAGTTTAATTCCTGGTGCATTAATTGTTGCTTTATTAGGTTATCCGCTCAAGGTTTATAGCAAGGTTGTCAGAAAAATCATACCGCCAATCGTTGCAGGAACGGTTATAGTGGTTGTTGGCCTTTCGTTAATGCCGAGTGCCATCAACTCCATTTATACAGCAGAAGGCAGCTTTGGAGAGAATATTCTAGTAGCTACCATTACTGCGGCTGTTCTTATCTTCTGTATGTATGTCGGAGAAAAAGCTAAATCCAAATGGAGATATATTAAAATTGTATCAGTTGTTTTAGCACTTATTATTGGCTCTATTGTTGCGTCATTCTTTGGATTAGTTCATTTTGATTCGTTAAAGCAAGCAGCATGGTTCCAAATGCCAGGTCTATTTTCTTTCGGTATGCCAGAGTTTAATCTGCATGCCATTCTAGTAATGGTCGTTGTTTACTTTATTGTCACTATTGAAACTACTGGAACATGGTTTACTGTCAGTAAAGTAACTGGAGAAGAGCTAGATGAAAAGCGATTAAATGGCGGCGCTCTTGGGGAAGGGTTAGGCTGTTTCGTTGGTTCCTTCTTTGGGGGGACACCTGTAACAGGTTATTCTTCTAATGCAGGTATTATCGCGATAACTGGGGTGAAAAGCCGTAAACCAATTATTGTTGGTGGAGTAATCTTAGTGCTGCTTGGCATGATGCCAAAGCTTACAAGCTTAATTGCCTGTATCCCAAGTGTAGTAATTAATGGTGTGTTTGCGATTTTATGTGTTGTTATCATGATGAATGGTTTTAAAGTTATTAAAGATGAAGCATTTACAGAAAGAAATATGCTTGTTATCGGTGTGCCGATTATGCTTGCATTATTCGCTGTATTAATGCCTGCAGATGTGTTAGCTGGATTGCCAGAAATCGTTACTTATTTTGTATCATCTGGAACAGCTATCGGAGCGATTGCTGCATTAGTTCTGAACCTAGTGCTTCCACAGAAAAAAGACGATAAAGTAAAAGTTAATGATGTTTCCATGAACGTAAACTAGAAAAAGAGGAGAGTCTTACACAATGCAACAAGATAGATTATGGAATGAATGGCATCCAGTATGTAAAGCAGAGGAATTATTAGAAGATCCAAAACAAGTATTTGTACTTGGAGAAAGAGTCGCTATTTTCCGCAATGAAAAGGGAGTTCATGCCTTTAAGGATTTATGTATCCACCGCGGCGCTGCCCTTTCGCTTGGAAAGGTGAAAAACGGAAATTTAGTGTGCGCTTACCATGCGTGGGAATATGATTGTGTTGGAGCCTGTGTAAAGATTCCAGCCCTTCCAAATGGAAGAGCTATTCCAAAGAAGGCAAAAGCAACTGTATATCATTGTGAAGAATATCTTGGTCTAATCTGGGTTAATTTAGGTGACAATCCAGCTCCGCTTATTTCTTATCCAGAATTCAACATGGAGAATCATCGTACTGTCATCTGTGGTCCTTATGATGTAGGAGCAAATGCACCAAGAATTATTGAGAACTTTCTTGATGTTTCACATCTTATGTTCGTACATGAAGGTTTACTAGGAGACGAGGAACATGCGGAAGTAGTAGATTATAAAGTAGAATTTATCGATAATCGCTATATTACAAGCAAAATTCCTGTTTATCAGCCAAATCCTGACGGACGTTCAAAGGGTGGCTATGCAGATTATGTATACGAAATCTTAAATCCAACAACAGCTCGTTTTACGAAGACATCAGAAGGCTCAGACGATGCATTAACTATTTTACTGATTGTTAATCAAGTAGATAATGAACAATCACAAGCATATATGCTGTTAACAAGAAACTATGATTTAGATATGCCTGACGAACCATTTGTTGAGTTCCAAGACACTATCTTTTATCAAGATTTAGATATTGTACAAAGCCAAAAGCCAGAACTGCTTCCGTTGGATTTACAAGCAGAACTGCATCTTAAATCAGATGCCCTAACGATAGCTTATCGCAGATGGCTGAATCAGTTAGGTGTGGAAAATGGGACTACACCCGTTCATGTGAGAGTGTAGCCTGGGATATTGATTTCCGCTGCAGGAGTACTTTAAACTTAATACACTTTTAAGCACGGGGAAACCCGTGCTTTTTTGAATGGGAGAATTGTTTCTAGAACTTTATAACAAGTGTTATTAGTGGCATAATCATGGAAAGCTTTGCAAAGGATTTATAGACTAGCATTAAAATAGTTCATCCTTGTTATGCTGTTAAGATTAAATAAAGACAGGAGCTTACGCTTATGACTGACTTTCATGAAATCAAAGTTTTACATACACCAAAAAATAAAATAATAGACATTATTTATATTCACGATGATTTTTTGTGTTATGTAGGAGAGGCTCATCCTCGTCAAACGGAACTAATCAGTACTATCCCAGTATTTTATCCGGATAGTAAAGAATTCGAGCAATTAGCTGTAAATGACTTAAATTTTTTAAATAAATTCCATAATAAGATAGCAACAGAAAAAGGAATTGCTTTAGCAGGAATCTGTATAATAACTGCTTCTTCTTTTAAAACATTAGCAGACATAACGAATCAGTTAATAGCTATAGCTCGTAATTTAGACGAATATACACTCCATCATTTTGATAACACTTTTACAAAGGATGAAAGTATTAGTAATCTTTCAAAATTATCAACTATATTGAAAAATATTTCTTTATATCACACAGAATATATTTTGCTGTGGGAAGGTATTTAAAAGTGTACAAGCACACTATAAATTACTGAATATCATATAGGAAGATAATGAAAAAGAGTGTGATGAAAATGAATAAGAAAAGAAGGGGTAATTCTGTCTCTAACCCTAGTACATTAACACAGTCTAATTTACAGGCTTCATCCGGATATAATGTCAACATAGCAGTTATTGGCGATAGTCATGTAGGCTATTTAAATAGCCAAAGTATTTTTAATAACTTCCTCCCCCGCGTTTTAAGCACTGGGAACAAAAGATATGTCATTTTTGGTGGAGACAACGCCCATGCTTTAGGAGCTTTTACAACAGCAGAAGCGCGAAGTTATTATCAGCAGTTTAAAAATATTGTTGACCATAATCTGGGACCTAAAAATATATATTACCGAACGTCGATAGGAAACTGGGAAGATACTAGCAGGAATGACAGCAGAAGTTTATTTCTGCAATATTTTAATCCGTTAACAGGCAGAGTGAGTATTCCAAGGACTCAAGGGTTAGTGCAGCATGTTTGGCTCGATAATGGTACGGGAACATTCAGCCAAGACAGCATTGACCTCCTAAATAATCTGGATAACAATCATTACTATATTATCGATACTCATTGGCCGCTTTATGTACCAGGAATTTATAATACTGTCAGCTCAGATCATGTGGTGAGCCGACAAGAAACGGACCGTTTTTTTAATGCCATTCCTGCCAATGTTAGAAATAGAATCCTCGGGATCTTTACACATCACGCCCATGTTTTTTATTCCAAGCTAACCAATATCCATTCCAATTTTCCTAATACTCCATTCTTTGTAACAGGATGTTCAGGTGATTATAAATGCTCTTCTTTTGAAAGTGGTTACTACGATGTAGACGTTACGATTCAGAATAACCAAGCCTTCTTACAGGCTAGGAAAGTCATTCTTTAATATGGAAAATAATGAGCTAAAGTACCCTTGATAAAAATTAACTTGCTATTTTTATTATTATTTGATAAGATGTAGGAAGCGTATACAGAACGGATTGTAACTGTTAAATCAGGCAAAACCGATTACCTTATTTTTAAAGGGTGGGTTTTGCCTTTTTCTCTATATATCGGAGGGTAATAAAGTGAACATCGAGAAAATATTAAACAATAATGCAGTTATCTCTGTAAAAGATAATCAAGAAATTATCATCATTGGTCGTGGAATAGCTTTTCAAAAGCGGGCTGGTGATCTTATAGATGAAGAACAAATCGATAAGATTTTCACTTTAGAAAACGAAGATATAATGACGAAATTCAAAACCTTGATTGCTGATATGCCGATTGAATATATGCAATTATCGGAGAAGATTATTGCATATGCGAAGATGAAGCTTGGTAAGAAATTAAACGAAAGCATTTATATTCATTTAACGGACCATATTTATTATGCAGTGGATCGATTTAAGAACCACCTTCCTATAAAAAACGGATTACTATGGGAAATCAGACAGCTGTATAGAGATGAGTATGAGGTAGGATTAGAAGCATTGAATATGATTTGTGATCAATTTGGTGTAATATTGCCAGAAGATGAAGCAGGCTTCTTGGCACTTCACTTCATCAACGCTGAATTGAATGAAGAGATGCCAGTTGTTCACGATATGACAAAGATTATGCAGGAAATTTTAACACTTGTCAGGTATCACTTTAAAATTGATTTCAATGAGAATTCCCTGCATTTCTATCGATTTATTACCCATCTCAAGTTTTTTGCGCAGCGTTTAGTGAAAGGAAATCACTATAACAGCTCTACAGATGATGATTTATATCAAGTAATTCAGATGAAATACCCGGAAGCACATAAATGTGCGCTGAAAATAAAGAAATTTATCGAAAGCATGTATACTTATGTGTTAACAGATGAAGAAATGATCTATTTAACGATCCATATAGAACGAGTTGTCAAAAGCAATAATGACAAATAGGGTTGTAACCTTGCGGGCAAAACCTAAATCAAACAGAGATGTTTTGATTTAGGTTTTTTTTGTTGGAAAATTTCACGTCAACAGGGAAATGAATATAAGTGTATTAAATAAAAAGGAGAAAAGAAAATGAGCTACAATAAACTTGCTAACGACATAGTTGATTTAGTCGGAAAAGAAGAAAATATCTCAAGCCTTGTTCACTGTGCAACACGCTTACGTTTTAAATTAAACGATAGCAGCAAGGCGAATAAAGAAGCACTGCAAAACTTAGACGGGGTGCTTAGTGTTGTAGAAAGTGGCGGACAGTTTCAAGTGGTTGTTGGAAGTCATGTTCCGGAAGTATATAAAGAAATAAACAAGATCGCTAATATTGGCAGTTCGGAGCAAACATCTGAAAATGCACCGAAACAAGGCATTGGGGCGCAAATTTTTGAAGTAATATCACGAAGTTTCTCCCCATTAATCGGAGCGCTTGCCGGTGCAGGTATGTTAAAAGCAATCTTAACAGTCTTAACAATGACTGGGTTATTATCAGAGACAAGCGGGACATACTTTATTCTGTCTGCGGCTGGAAATGCAGTATTCTATTTCCTTCCGATTCTTTTAGGGATTACAATTTCTACTAAGCTTGGCGCAAATCCTTATGTTGGTGGAACAATTGGGGCTGCATTACTTGAGCCTAACTTTACGGGGTTAATGACAGAGACAAGTAATGTTTCTAGTTTCCTTGGAATTCCAGTTGTACTAATGGATTATTCGTCTACTGTATTCCCTGTGTTTATTGCTATATGTATTTATGCACTACTAGATAAATTCTTAAAGAAAATTATTCATAAAGACTTGCAGCTATTCTTGGTGCCGATGCTTTCATTAATGATTATTGTGCCATTAACTGTGCTGGCATTCGGTCCATTTGGGGTGTATGTAGGAAACTGGATTGGTGATGGTATCAGCTTCTTAAGTTCGAAGAGTGGTTGGTTAGCAGGTGCCGTTATGGGTGCAGGCTGGACTTTCTTAACAATACTTGGACTACACTGGGGCCTTGTGCCGCTTATCCTGCAGAATTTAGCAGAAGGATATGATCCATTAATGGCTATGCTTTCCGCCGCTGTGTTTGCCCAAATGGGATTAGCAGTGGGGATATTCTTAAAGTCAAAAGACAAGAAGGTAAAAACTGTTGCTGGTTCTACTTTTTTACCAGCAGCATTAGCAGGTGTAACAGAGCCAATTATCTATGGACTGCTGCTGCGTAATAAACGAACAATTCCTTTCGTTGCCATTGCTGGTGCAATCGGAGGAGGAATAAGTGGCGCTCTTGGTAATAAAGCTATGTCCTTTGCGTTTCCAGCTTTCTTAACAATTCCAGCTTACACACCAATTGTGTCATTTATTATTCCAATGATCATTGCATTTGTGATTGCTTTAGTATTAGTACTATTGCTTGGTTTTGAAGATAAAAAGAAGAACGAAGAAGCATCGAATGAACCAGTTGAAAAAGAAGCAGAAAAAATAGAAGAAAAACCACAACCACTTATAAAACAAGAAGTAATTTCTAGCCCATTAACAGGAACGGTACTGCCATTATCAGAAGTAGACGATGTTGTATTTGCTTCAGAAGCAATGGGGAAAGGAATAGCGATTGAGCCAACAGTTGGAAAAGCTATTTCACCAGTAAATGGAACGATTACGACCGTTTTCCCGACAGGTCATGCGATAGGTATTACTTCAACAGATGGAGCAGAAATATTAATTCATATAGGCATCAATACTGTTCAATTGAATGGTCAATACTATACACCGCATGTTAAGCAAGATGATGTAGTAAAGCAAGGCGATCTGTTAGTAGAGTTTGATATTGAGAAAATTAAAGAAGCTGGTTATCCAGTAACAACGCCAGTGATTGTCACTAATACAAGTGAGTATGTAGAAGTCGTTGGAACAAGTGAAGAAAATATTGTCCAATCCGAAAAACTATTAACGGTTATCGTTTAAAGCAATGTGAATAAGGAGAGAGTGATACACTATTCTCTCCTTCATATAAAGGAGGAAACAAACATGACATCAACATTTAAGTTCCCAGAAGGATTTCTTTGGGGAGGAGCAACTGCAGCAAACCAATTAGAAGGTGCCTCAAATGAAGGTGGAAAAGGTTTAAACACACCAGACGTGCTTCCAGGCGGGAAAGTTCGATTAAAAGTGCTTTCAGATCCAGGCTTTGATTTTGAACTAGACACAGAGAAATATACGTACCCAAACCATGAAGCAATTGACTTTTACCACCGTTACAAAGAGGATATTGCCCTTTTCGCTGAAATGGGATTCAAAACTTTCCGTATGTCCATCGCTTGGTCCAGAATCTTTCCTAATGGCAATGAACTTACGCCAAACGAAGAAGGCTTAGCATTCTATGATCGAGTGTTTGATGAGCTATTAAAATACAATATTGAGCCAGTTGTGACAATTTCTCACTATGAATTGCCAATTCATCTAGTAAAAGAATACGGTGGTTGGAGAAGCCGTGAGTTAGTAACATTCTTTGAGAGATATGTAACAGTACTATTCAACCGTTACAAAGATAAAGTAAAATACTGGATGACATTCAATGAAATTAACAGCAGTCTACATATGCCAATCCTTGGTTTAGGATTTGCGATTCAAAGTGAAGAAGACCGCTACCAGCCAACATTCCAAGCATATCACCATCAATTTGTAGCAAGTGCAAGAGCGGTTCAGCTTTGTCATGAAATCATTCCAGGTGCACAAATTGGCTGCATGCTTGTTTACCTGCCAACTTACTCTGTAGATTCAAACCCAGAGAACGTTCTATTCGCATTGCAAGAAGAACAAATCTTCAACTACTTCTGTGGAGATGTGCAAGTGCGTGGTCATTATCCAGCATTCATTAAGCGCTATTTTAAAGAACATGGAATTGAACTAGATATTAAAGAAGGCGACTTAGAGCTAATTAAGGAGCATACAGTTGACTATGTTGCACTCAGCTACTATATGTCTCGTACAGAAAAGAAAGACAAGAAACCAGAAGAAGTGGGCCAAGGTAACATACTAGGCGGAATAAAAAATTCCTTCTTGAAAGCAAGTGATTGGGGCTGGGAAATTGATCCAACTGGATTAAGAATTTCTCTAAACCAACTATATGATCGTTATGAAAAACCTCTATTCGTTGTCGAAAATGGTTTAGGTGCTTATGATAAAGTAGAAGCAGACGGAACGATTAACGATGATTACCGCATTGACTACTTGCGTGAACATATAAAAGCAATGGGAGAGGCAGTTCAAGATGGAGTAGAGCTAATGGGTTATACACCATGGGGCTGTATCGACCTAGTAAGTGCATCAACAGGCGAAATGTCTAAACGCTACGGTTTTATTTACGTTGACAAGCATGACGACGGCAGCGGAACATTAGAACGCAGCAAGAAAAAATCATTTGACTGGTACAAAAATGTAATTGCAACAAATGGGGAAGAGCTATAAAATTAAGGAAGCATGAGACTTGTTCTCATGCTTTTTGTTTGTTTAAAAGGATTATTGGTAAAATCTATTAAATTGGCTCTGATAAAGGTCATTTTTGATGTTTATTTTAATAGAAAAGACCAAGACTTTAGTGTTTGTCACAAAAAAATTTAAAAAATAAAATTATTTCTATACATCAGCCCTTAATAACACATAATTATTATCAAAGTAAGCATGTATTCTATGCCCAACAAATAAATCTCCATCATCATATTCACAGTAAATTTCATTTGCTCTAATTTCGATGTCATAAAGGGTAATTGCTTCCTGAAAATTTTCTTTTGTTATATCATATTCCCCTGCATCTACAGCATCCCAATTTAAATTTTCATCATCCTCATCATACTCGGGCCAAAAATCATTTTTATAATCAATCAATTTCTCTGCTATGGATACTTTTGCATTTTTATCAAATTCTTCTATACATGAAAAAAGTTTTTCTGCTTTTTTCAACATCTCATCTACATCAACAAATTCATTTCTTATATCTAATTTCCAATGTATTTTCCCTTCATTTGCCTCATATACTTTTAAATCGTCATTATATGTAAACACTCCAATGAATCTACTTTGTATTGATTTTTTCATCTCCTAGCACCTTTCTATTAACATAATCCTCTATTGATTACATCACTATTTTCTTGCTTTTTTATCTCTAATTCATTATAGAAATTAATTAACCCTTCTTCCACTAACTACCCCGATAGTTAAAAAAGGAAAATCAACATTATTCTCTATCAGAACTTTAAATTAATAATTCGAAATAATATGTTATTTAAATATTGTCATTTGGGAAAAAAATCCTTCGAAAAATGGACATAAATTTTTATAGAAATCCATGTTAACATTATAAATATAGTGGAAATAGAAAAAGAAATACATATACTACGATGAATTAAAAAGGTGGATATGTGGTTTTTTAAATGAAAATGAAGGAATGATACATTTTATTGTGCAAAGAGTAACAAAGTATGCAATAACTTGTTCATTATTTCACATAAAATTACATTTTGAGGAGGGTGAAAATGGAGTTTGATACAGTTACGGTAAGCAGATTAATTACTGCTATGACTCTAATTTTTCATATTGTTTTTGCTACATTAGGTGTAGGAGTACCATTATTTATTTCTTTAGCTGAATTTATTGGAATTAAAAAGAAAGACAAACATTATGAATTATTAGCTAAACGCTGGTCCCGTGGTTTTGTAATATCTGTAGCTATAGGTGTGGTTACAGGGACGGCTATAGCCTTACAGCTATCTTTAGTATGGCCTAACTTTATGGAGCTTGCAGGTAATGTAATTGCATTGCCGCTGTTTATGGAAGTCTTTGCATTTTTCTTTGAAGCAATTTTCCTGGGGATTTATTTATATACTTGGGACCGATTTAAAGGGAAATATACACACTGGTTATTATCTTTACCTGTCATCATCGGTGCAGGTATGTCCGCAGTATTCATTAGTACAGTGAATTCATTTATGAATTCACCAGACGGATTTACAATGGTGAATGGTGAGTTTACTGCTGTAAATCCATTGCAAGCAATGTTAAACCCGTCAACTCCAACAAGAGTTTTTCACGTCTTAGGAGGTTCATATTTAACAGTTGCTGCAATTTTAGCTACCATTGCTGCGTTTGCACTATTAAAAAAGAAAGGTGCTGCAGAATATCATAAGAAAGCATTAAAAATGACTGTTATTTCTATGTTTGTGTTCTCTATGCTAACTGCATTAGGTGGAGATTTATCAGCAAAGTATCTAGCTAAGCACCAGTCAGAAAAATTAGCAGCTGCAGAGTGGCACTTTGAAACAGAGGGAAATGCCGATCTAGTTCTGTTTGGATGGTTAAATGAAGACAATGAAGTCGTTGGAGCTATTCGAGTCCCAGGTTTTCTAAGCTTTTTAGCTCATGGTGATTTTACGAGTGAGGTACTAGGACTTGAGGAAACCCCAGAAGGTGAGCGACCACCATTAATCATTCACTATTTGTTTGATTTGATGGTTATGATTGGCTTTTTCTTATTAGGAATTTCATTCCTATATCTAGTGTTAAGTAGATTTAAACGATGGGATGTCCATAACAAGTTTGTATTATGGTTACTCGCTTTAGGAGGCCCACTTGCGATGTTAGCAGTCGAATTTGGCTGGGTATTTGCAGAGCTGGGCAGACAGCCATGGATTTTAAGAGGATATATGACAGTGGAAGAGGCAGCAACTAAATCTCCCTATATTGTTCACATGTTTTTCTTATTTTTAGCACTATACTTAGTGCTTGGAACCCTATTTGTCCTTACTTTAAGGAAATTATTTAAAGATAAGCCTGTGGAACTCGAATTAGAGAAATACTACCCTGAACTTAATAAGGGGGATAAAAAATGAGCTATGAAGTAATTGGGATTAGTGTATTATGGATATTTTTATATGGATATCTAATAGTGGCATCCATAGATTTCGGTGCAGGCTTTTTCGCTTACTATGCAAAAGTTACGAAACAAGATCACATTATCAATAAAATTATTTCACGTTATTTATCTCCAGTTTGGGAGGTAACAAATGTATTTTTAGTATTCTTTTTTGTTGGTATTGTTGGATTCTTTCCATCAACAGCCTATTACTATGGATCAGCATTACTTGTACCCGCAAGTTTTGCCATCATTTTGATAGCTATTCGCGGTTCCTTTTATGCTTTTGAAAATTATGGGTCAAAACAAAGTAATATTTATATGTTTCTATATGGTGCAACAGGGCTATTTATCCCAGCCTCTCTATCGGTTGCCTTAACGATTTCTGAGGGCGGATTCATTACAGAACAAAATGGACACGTATCATTAAAATACTTTGAGTTATTTACTAGTCCATTAGCTTGGAGCATTGTTGGTTTGGCTATTGTCTCTGTCCTGTTTATTAGTGCGAGCTTTATAACGTACTATGCATCAAGAGCAAATGATATACCGGCACTTCATTTAGTAAGAAAATGGGCACTTTTTTGGGCAACACCAACCATTATTATGGCACTTACAACCATGATAGCTTTAAGTCAGCGCAATCAGCAAAATTACGAAAATATGATTGATTTATGGTGGGTTTTTGGTCTATCGATGGCATTTTTCTTAATTGCGATTAGTCTATTGTATATTGGCAAGTATTATGGTGTTGCTTTTATAGCGATTATGCTGCAATTTCTTTTTGCCTTTTTTGGATACGGCATGGCCAAGTTTCCATATTTACTATATCCGCAAATCAGTATAGAAAATAGTGTTACAAATCCTTCGATGGGAATTGCACTTATTGTTGCATTTATAGCTGGACTGCTATTATTAGTTCCTTCCCTGATTTTGTTAATGCGTCTGTTCTTATTTGATGCAGATTACGCGAAGGGTAAAAAATAATGAGATTGAACAAAGGGCTGAATTGATTATGCAAAAATTAAAGCAGACCATCTGGTTATATAAAAAAAGAATTTTTCTTTTAATGGGATTAACATTAATACTTGGTATAGCCGTTATTACACAGGCTTTCGCAATGACGAATATAGTGGATGGTGTCTTCTTGAATCATCAAACCTTTTCAGCAGTTATACCATGGTTAATCCTATTATTATTCATACTATTGATTAGATCTAGTTCTGATTATCTAAGTAAACGTATCGGTGTTTCCATTGCGAGCGATGTAAAGAATGCTACGCGTAAAGAATTATTAACGAAATATGCTGGTAGCTCTATTCAGTTAGCAGAAAAAGGGCAAACAGGTAAAAAGGTTAGTATGCTGCTTGATGGTGTGGATGAGATGGATAGCTTTTATAGTCAATTTATTCCGCAAGTGATGCAGAGCACCTTTGTACCGATTTTAGTGCTAATAATCATTTTTACACAACATATCAATTCAGGTTTAATACTATTAGTTTCCGCTCCTTTTATTCCGATCTATATGATTATCATCGGAATTAAAACGCAAAAAAAATCAGAAGAGAAGTTAGAAAAACTAGCTTCTTTTTCTGGTAACTTTTTAGATGCATTAAAAGGACTCGTTACGTTAAAGTTATTTGACCAAACGAAACGTCAAAAGGATGAATTAGAAAAAAGTAGTTTGAGTTTTCGTGACACAACTCTTGATATACTAAAGATTGCTTTTACACAATCCTTTGCACTTGAACTTATCTCCATGTTAAGTATAGGAATTGTTGCACTGGAATTGGCTATACAGATGATTATTTATGAAAACATGTCATTCTTTACGGCCTTTTTAATTCTTATATTAGTTCCTGAGTTTTTTACTTCATTAAAAGAACTAGGAACAACATTCCATAATGGCAGAGCAAGTATGGGAGCGACGAAAAAAGTATTAGAAGAATTTGAGGAACAAGAAAACTTGTTGTTATGGGGAAAAGAAGAGCTGCCAAAGCAGGATGTTCCTCCAACTATATTACTTGATCAAGTAGGATATACCTATCCTGTTGGGGACTTTCAATTAAAGCCGGTCACTGCTACGTTCTTGCCAAAACAAAAGATTGCCATAGTTGGTGCAAGTGGAACAGGGAAATCTACTTTACTTAACATATTGGCAGGAATGATAACTCCAGATCATGGGTCAGTTAAAATTAATAGTAGAGAGCTGACTAGCTATACAGAAGCTTCCTGGTTAAATCAGATCTCTTACATTTCACAGCACCCTTATATTTTTTCTGGTACGATAGCCGAAAATATATCAATGGGGATTACAGATAAGGTAGAAGAAACAGCTATAGAAGAGGCTGCAAGATTGGCTGGGCTTTTACCACTTATAAAATCTTTAGAAAAAGGGTTTCAAACAGAAATAGGGGAAGCAGGCAGGGGATTATCTAGCGGCGAGAAACAAAGGGTATCCATTGCCAGAGCCTTTCTGAAAAAACCGAATATAGTTTTACTTGATGAGCCAACACGAGGACTTGATCTTGCTACGGAAAGTATCTTGCAGCAATCGATTGAAATGCTAAGTGAAAAGGCGACTGTTATAACGGTAGCACATCGATTGCATACCATTAAAAATGCAGATCAGATTCTCTATCTAGAGAATGGGCAGTTACAAGCAACTGGTTCGCATGAATACTTGGTTGAGAATATCCCAGCATATAAAAAAATTGTTACCATTCAAAAAGGGGGGGCTAAACAATGAGCGCTTTGCTAAAAGTAATTAAACTAGTTTTAATAGAGAAAAAAGATATCGTTATTGCGGTTATCTGTGGCTTTATTGCTGGAATTAGTAGTGTAGGTTTATTTGCAGCAAGTGGTTATCTTATTTCTAAATCGGCCTTAACCCCTCCCTTTTATACATTAATTGTATTAACATCAACTGTAAAATTATTAGGTCTAGTTAAAGCAGGGGCAAAATACGGAGAGCGTCTTTATTCCCACAGAGCAACATTTACCATTTTAAGTAATTTGCGAGTGGCTTTTTTTGAAAAATTAACCCCACTTGTTCCAAATGTTTTTCAAAAGTATAGAAGTGGAGATTTACTAGCACGTGTAGTTGGAGACGTAGAAAGTTTACAAAATTTCTTTCTGAGAGTTTTTTACCCACCAATGGTGTTATTACTTGTTTTTATTAGTACCATTTTCTTTGCTAGCTTCTATTCAATGGAGATTGCTGTAATCCTTTTAATTGGATTTTTATTGACCACCGTCCTTATTCCAGCGCTATTTACCTTAAGACAAGTGAAGATTAATGGCAAAGTTAGAAATGAACGTGGTGAATTATCCACATATATTACAGAAATGATGTTTGGCTTTCGTGATTTAAAGTTATTTCAACAATTACAAACAAAACAAAATCATTTAATAAGTCAATCAGAAGCCTATATTGCTCAACAAAAAGCTAAAAATATAAATAAAATATCCAGTCAATCGTTTAATGGATTTATTACCTTTGTAGTCAGCTGGTTTGTCTTAGCCTTTGGAGCATATTTAGTTACGAATGGTACATTAGAAGGGATATTTTTGGCAATGCTAGTCATGGTTTCCCTTACTGTCTTTGAGCCTGCAGCACCAATGGCCGTCTTTCCAATCTATATGCAAGAAAGCAGTGATGCTTCCAAGCGTTTATATGATGTAGTAGAAGACCCAGACGTACAGGTTAATGAGACTAAGGCGACTATATTTAAATTACCGGATAATGCCCCATCACTACACTTTAAAGAAATCCAGTTTACACACCAAGGCGATTGGCGGACAACAATCCCTAATCTTTCATTAACGATACCATCTAAATCGAAAGTAGCAATTGTAGGTGCAAGTGGTTCTGGAAAATCCACATTACTGCAAATTGCCTTAAAGTTACTACAAGTTCAAAACGGTAAAGTATTCTGGGATAAACAAGATACAGCAAGTATTGCAGGCGAAGCAATCTGGGAACAAGCAAAGGTAGTGTTGCAGGAAAATCATTTCTTTTATGGTACCATCCGAGAAAATCTAAAATTAGCTGGAGCTGAACTTACAGATGATCAGTTGAAAGCTGCCTTAACTAACGTAAATCTTGAACAATTTTCATTAGATCAGCAAGTATTAGAAAACGGTGAAAATCTTTCAGGAGGAGAAAAACAGCGATTAGCCATTGCTAGAGCTTTCCTAAAGAAAGGACATCTGTGGTTATTAGATGAGCCCACTTCATCATTAGATGCACTGACAGAACAAAGTATTTATCAGCGACTTTTCGAATATGCAAAAGAGGATACTTTAATACTAATCAGTCATAGGCTGCAAGGATTAGACAGAATGGATCTAATTATTGTAATGGACCAAGGAAATATTATAGAATCCGGTTCCTATCAAGAGCTTATGAACAAACAAGGATACTTCTATGAAATGAAAACATTAGAAGAAAGTTTACTATAAAAAAGTATAAAAGTTAATATTAATACAGAGAACCTTGTGAAGAAATGTACTTAAATAATACCAATTCCAATAAATCCAGCTGTGAATAGCTGGATTTTTTTATAATAAGCTGGATTATATTCTTGTTGGTAAAGGAGCTTACTTATAAGTGAAATTGTTTGTAAGGATTTACCCATAAATAAGCACAAAAAAGCCTCCAAGTAGAGACTTTTATGGTCCTCCTATCCCATATGCTACTAACAGCAAAAAAGTAAACAAAGATAACAGTACAAAAAAGATGGAATTAGAAATAATACTGAAAACCATGATTGGCTTATCTTTCGTTTTTATTCCTAATATCATTGCTACTATAAACCCAATGTCGATTATAAAATATAGGGTTATACTAACCAGCATATGTATATTGGGAAAGTATCGAAAAACAGAGAACACTATAAATGCTAAAACAAGTAAAATAACAGTAAGTGCAATTGGGTTAAAACCTTTTCTAATTTCCTGAGTCTGTTCACTCATATTTTTTTACACCTCCTTAGATACCTAAAAAATGGGTTACAGTACAGTCTAATCACCTTTTTAATACTATTACGGTTCTGAAATTCCATTTGCCAATGCTAAAAGAAATGTAATGATTGACATTATCACAATTAAAACAGGACTTGATAATATGCTAACAACAAACAGGGCAGAGTTTATCCTGTTTTTAAAAGATAAAATAAAGGCTACAATGCTTCCGGCAATAACTATTAAATAGCAAATTACCACTTTATCTAAACTAAATGTATTAGGATGATGTCTAGAAATATACAACACTACAATTACAGCAATAAATGCATGCACTAATTATAATGCATACAAAATTATTTTGTTTTTCCTTCCTTAGAACAGTCATTTAATCACCTATGAGTAATTTTATCAAATTATTGTAATTTTTACCAATAAAACGGTGTATTCTAAATGTTAAAAATTGGTATAAAAGGAGGCTGAGGTGATTATTGCTAAACCCTATAATGATTAGAGAAGATTATAAAAGAGTGACTATGCTTTTGAAAAGGCAGGGGCCTGTCCTTGTGAAACAATCTGTGTAGGATAGTTTAATAGTGAAACTTTAAAAATTCTCATACGTATTTAAAAATACAGCAAATGCTGTGTAAATGAAAGGGATGGTTTTACTATGTTATGGATTTTTTCTCAGGATAAACAAAGTTTGATAAGTGTAAAAGAGGTTACTGTAGAAGGAAAAAAAATAGTAGGCAGTTCAAATGAATGGAATAAAGCTTTAGGGAAGTATGAATCTAATGAAAGAGCATTAGAAATTCTTCATGAGATATTTACGAAAATACAAGAAAGCAATGATATTTCTGTGTCATACACTATGCCTATAAAATAAAAGTTGATTTTTTAAGGTAGCGGGGCACTAATCCAAGAAGGATTAATGCCTTGTTTTTTTATGTCTTTTCTGAAGCTGCAAATGAATGGTTAGCGTAAGCGTAATTCTTCACAACAAAAAATCAGCAAGAATTGGATAAGTGGCGTATCCATAATGAAAAAGGGATAATATCCTATATTAGGTGAAGCCTTCATTAACAGACCTTCTTAAAGGTGTTCCATGATCCTGGTACACCTATTTTATTTTTGTGAAGAAGAAGAGGATTTCCCATGAGGCCTAAGTTTTAAGAGTTAAGGTGTTTATAATTGAGGGAGATTAGTGCAATAAGAATGTCAATAAATTTAAGTATCTAAACGAAGCAGTTTAGAGATATAATAAACACACATACAAACAAAAGGGAATTTACTCAAATATTAGGATGAAGAGAAAAAAATGACTACTCCGGATCTATATTCAAAGTTAGTTTTAGCACCTACATACATACTTGTATTAATAATATCAATTCTTTATCTGTTATTAAATTTTAAGAAAAAAGGGTTCTTTGCATTTACGTTTAAAATATATGCGATATTTATTTTAGGTAATTACGTATTAGCACTTTATTTTCGTTTTTTAGTTAAGTAAAAAAATTCACTAACCACCTTATTTGGTGGTTTTTTCATGTTATAAATGAGATTGAGTAAAAAATATATATAAAACATCCCTAATCGCTAATACTTATGTTATCATTGGTGTAATATTATACTTTTATATAAAAATTACACAAGGAGAAAAGTTTAATGCAAAAGAGTCACTTAGTTTTATGGCTGTTAATAATTACTGCAACAGCATTAGGAGTATATGGACAATCACTAGCCTATTTTCTTGAGGGGATAATTAATACGACAGATAGCATTTATTACTTAACTATAATTACTGTAATTAGCATAAGTATATGCTTAGTTACTCCCGTAATAGGATTTTGGATGATAAAATTAAAAAAAGTTGAAAAAAAATACAGTCTTTTATACATTTTTGTTTTTGGAACAGTAGGAACCTTTGTATCAATGTGGTCATTATTTGTTTGTGCAATGTGGTGGGGGTAATTTATGTATTGCTAAGGTGCATTCATATACATATTGTCATCTCTTAAGGTGTTGGTGTTGCCCTTATTATAGAACTATCTGGCTGTAATAAGTGAAGAGGGCCATCTAAAATAGTAGAACAAGGAACATAACAACCACTTACAATAGATTGATAAGTCTGGTACAATAGTGGTGCTTATTTTACCAACTGTTTTATTGTAATAGTTTTGATTCATGGAGAGTGTAGTAATGAAAAGGTTCTTAACAGCCACACTATCTGTTGTTTTATTTGCAGTATTATATTCTTGTATTTTCTATGCACCTGATTTTGGTTTCTTTTGGTCCATTTTATTACTTTATAGGAATACCGGTATCACTACTTATAGATGTTGGTATGGAAAACATAGTAATAGAATCAAAAAAGGTAAGATATTTTCTCGTTTTGGGAATGTATTCAGTAGCTGGTATTCTTGCTGGTGTTCTATTTTTAATTATAGGGTCTCACTCTTTCCTTATTAAAGATGCCATTATATTTTCAATAATAGGAATCATTGCATCAAATATTTATTTTCATTTATCATTGTTGTTATCAAAAGTAAATTTAAAACCAATATGAATTTTACATGGAGACAGCTACTATTATGTGGCTGTTTTTTATGTAATTAGGGATTATTCCTTTAATGATGAAAGTAAAAAACAGACACTTGTGAAAAAATGCACTGCTGTTTTACTTAAAAGAATAAGCTTAAATTTCTTGTGAAACCTCATCCATTCCATTCTGGAATTAAATTGGCACTTATAATTTATTAGAGTACTTAATAATAATTGATAAAATAAAAGCAGTGGAATTAACATTTAGTTGGTGGGAAGGGGAAGTTATATGGATACAAAGATGGCGCGAAATAGGGCTGTGTTATCAGGAAAGTTAACTAATGTTCTAGATTCTAGAACGTTAGCAAACTCTCACGAAAGGCTTAAGGAAATACTGACTGAAGGTATGACAATTCTCGATGTGGGCTGTGGCACAGGATCAATAACATATGGAATTGCAGAAGAAGTGGGTCCTAATGGTCGCGTGGTAGGGATCGATAGCAATCCGAATCTAATAAAAAAAGCCCGTCAAGCTTATGGCGAAACACCAGGATTGTTCTTTGAAACAGGTGATATCTATAATCTCCCCTATGATCAAGAATTTGACATCGTTACTGCATCAAGGGTTTTAATTTGGTTATCGGAACCATTAAAAGCATTAAAAAAACTGACTTCTGCTACTAAAATAGGAGGTCGTCTAATCATTGTGGATTACAATCATGAGAAAATTAATTGGCAGCCACAGCCGCCCTCAAGTATGCTTGCCTTCTACTCTGCCTATTTGAAATGGCGTTCGGAAGCAGGTATGGACAATTCGATTGCCGATAATCTCCCCAATATGTTTCAGAAAATAGGAATTGGAGAAATTACCATAACTCCCCAACACGAGCTAACAACGAAACCTCATCCTGAATTCCAAACTCGCATTGGAATTTGGGCAGATACTGCTGCAAGTAGAGGAGTTCAAATGGTAAGAGACGGTTTCATAACGGAAAAAGAATACCTAAGGGCAGAAAATGAATATCGAGAATGGATGGTTAGGGATGCTGAATCATTAATGATGTATATGTTAGCTGTTGAAGGGAAGCGGCTCAAATAAATTAACCTCATTCTGAATCTTTAAAAGAGCTGCATTTATTTGCAGTTCTTTTTATCAGGAAAATGGCAGCATTCTTGTAATATCGGATAAAAAAAGTAGAGCATTCCTTTAATGATGGGGAATGATTTTTTTATGAGATAAAATGACAGGCTGGTTTAAGTAAATTAATTAACAAAGTAAGTAATTTAGTTGATTAGCTGCATAGTAAGAAAAACACCAGTTATAAGATTCATATAATTTTTATATTACACAGATCTAAACGCCTAAATGGATAGCCTTCAGACTCTTTAGGTCTTATTATTCATTTGGGAAAAATTGATGGAAATATATTGTTTAATTATGAATTAATGTTATTATTACTTTATAATTACTTAATCGATAAATTAATAATTAGATTAAATTACTTTACTCTTATGCTTTTAACTCTTACTTTTTTATAGAAAGGAGGTATATGTAAAAAAAGAAAGAGTTAAAATAAAAATTTTAAAATATTGGGGGATTGGTTGTGAAAAAATTATCAAGTTTTATTCTAATTTTACTGTTAGTTACTTCTGCTTTGTTTATTACTGATTCAAAAGCAAGTGCTGCTTCGGGATTTTATGTAAGCGGTACCAATTTATATGATGCTACGGGTAAACCGTTTATTATGAGAGGTGTAAATCATGCTCATTCTTGGTTTAAAGAAGATTCAGCAGCTGCTATTCCAGCAATAGCAGCAACTGGAGCAAACACAGTAAGAATTGTTTTATCTGATGGTGGACAATACACCAAAGATGATATTAATACTGTTAAAAGCCTTTTGTCATTGGCAGAAAAAAATAAACTGATTGCAATTCTGGAAGTTCATGACGCAACAGGAAAAGACGATGTGGAATCTTTAAATCGTGCAGTCGATTATTGGATCAGCTTAAAAGACACATTGATAGGCAAAGAAGATAAAGTGATAATAAACATTGCGAATGAATGGTATGGTACTTGGGATGGTGCGGCATGGGCAGCTGGTTATAAACAAGCTATTCCAAAGTTACGGAATGCAGGCTTAAATCATACTCTAATAATTGATTCTGCTGGATGGGGACAATACCCAGCTTCCATTCATAATTATGGAAAAGAGGTATTTAATGCGGATCCATTGAAAAATACAATGTTCTCCATACATATGTATGAGTACGCTGGTGGGGATGCAGCAACTGTTAAGTCAAATATTGATGGTGTCTTAAACCAAGGATTAGCTTTAATAATAGGAGAGTTCGGACAAAAACATACAAATGGAGATGTAGATGAAGCAACCATCATGAGTTATTCACAGCAAAAAAATGTCGGTTGGCTTGCATGGTCTTGGAAAGGAAATAGCACTGATTGGAGCTATCTGGATTTAAGCAACGATTGGTCTGGTAACAGTTTAACTGATTGGGGTAATACGGTTGTTAATGGGGCAAATGGGTTAAAAGCCACTTCAAAACTAAGCGGAGTATTCGGTAGCTCAGCAGGAACAAATAATATATTGTATGATTTTGAAAGCGGTAATCAAAACTGGACTGGATCAAATATCGCGGGTGGACCTTGGCCTACAACAGAATGGGCAGCAGGAGGCAAACAGTCATTAAAAGCTGATGTCCAACTATCGTCAAATTCCATCCATTATTTATCCCTATCTCAAAGTTTGAACTTTAGTGGGAAATCTAAGTTGAAAGCTACTGTTAAACATGCAAACTGGGGAAATGTCGGCAATGGAATAAGTGCAAAACTATATGTTAAAACGGGTGGAGACTGGAAATGGTTTGATAGTGGAGCAGCAAAAATATCTTCTGATACGTCTCTAACACTTGATTTAACTACTATCTCTAATATCAATGACATTAAAGAGGTGGGTGTCCAGTTTACAAGTTCAGCTAACAGTAGTGGTCAAACATCGCTTTATCTAGACAATGTAACAACTCAATAAATGTTAGAGCTAATCCTTACAACAGTGAAGGATTAGCTTTTTATAGCAGCACTTATTGAGCAATAGTTATACAATAAGAGAGCCGCCGATTGCCCCAGTAATAACTATTACCCATGGAGGAACTTTCCAATATACTAGCAGACTAAACAATATTGCTGCCAAAGCAAAATCAGGGGGAGAAAGTATGGAGCTAGTCCATATTGGATCATAAAAGGCTGCAATTAAAATCCCCACAACTGCGGCATTTACACCCATTAGGGCGCCGTTTATTTTTGGATTACGCCGTAATAAATCCCAAAATGGTAAGAACCCCACTATGAGCAAGAAACCCGGCAGGAAAATTGCAAATGTAGCGAATAAACCACCTTGCCATCCATATATAACAGTCCCGAGATATGCAGCAAAAGTAAATAATGGACCAGGAACAGCTTGGGCAGCACCATATCCTGCTAAAAATTCACCTTTATTTAACCAACCAGCAGGGATAAGTTCATTTTGAAGTAATGGCAAAACAACATGTCCACCACCAAAGACTAATGATCCTGAACGGTAAAAACTATCAAATATGGCTATCCAATTCGATGAGGTTATTTCTCTTAACAAAGGTAAAAGAAACAGTAAACTAAAAAAAACAATCAAACAACAAATAGAGAGCCATTTAGAAATGGAAAACTGTTGTTTTGTTTTATAGTCGTTATCTGGTTGGCTTCTATATAAAAGAAAGCCGATAATCGCTGATAGGAGTATAACGCCTATTTGAGTAAATACAGATTGCCAGATTTGAGTTCCAACTAATGAAAGTAAAGCAATTGTTTTTCTCTTTAAATCTGGGGTTAAACTTTTTGCCATTCCTAATATAGCTTGAGCAACAACTGCGACTGCGACAATTTTTAGACCATGTATCCAGTCAGCTTCACCCACAAACCTTCCTCGGAGAAGTAAAGCAAAAATTATTAATGCTAAAACAGAGGGAAGTGTAAAACCAATAAACGAAACAATACCTCCAAGAATGCCTCCCCGTAAAACACCAATGCCAATTCCAACTTGACTGCTAGCTGGTCCGGGTAAGAACTGACATAAAGCTACTAAGTCAGCATAACTTTTTTCATCCATCCATTTTCTTTTACGGATATATTCATTATGAAAGTAGCCAAGGTGAGCAATAGGTCCCCCAAAAGAAGTAAATCCAAGTTTACTAGAAACCAATAGGATTTCTAAAAGAGATTTAAATCCCTTATAATGTTTGCTATTCTTCATTTGCTCTCTCTTTTCAATCTGAATTTATAAGCAAGTGTAACAGTTTAGGAATTTTATACAATAGTATACACAGTAAATTAACAATATCTTAACTTTTGAATATAATTTATCAGCCTTAGACTAGTATTACAGGATACTCACTTGCTATAAACAAAAAGGCATATACTGGAATATCAGCATATGCCTTTTTTATTATTAATCTAAATCCTCTGTCTCATCGATTGAGCTGTCTGTAGAAGCATCACCGCTAGTGTCAACCGCTGCATATTCTTGCTCTACCTTCAGTTCTTGTCCGTTTGCAAATTCTGCTTTAATACTGATTTTAATAAAGGATTGTAATCCTGTAATTTCTTTAATTTTATTAATAAGTTCTTCATCAGTTGCAGTATGTGTCAAACCAGTCGTAAATTGTGAGAAGAAAGTATTTGCATTTGGAATGCCGATATTATCCTTTACCATTAACTTAGATTTTTTTCCAAGCTTGAATTGAATCTTAAACTCTTTGTCGTTTTCATTCAATAACACAACTTTTAGCTCGTCCAATTCATAACTGTTGCGTATACCATCTTTATCTAAGTCTTCATCAGCATCTTTGATTCCGTCATTGTCACTGTCTTTATCTTTAGGATTATATCCAAGGTCAAATTCAATGCTATTAGTTAATTTATCCTTATCTGTATCTTCATTTCCGTCATTAAGTCCATCTTTGTCTGTATCTACTAATGTTAAGCTAGTACCCACGTAGATTTCCTCTTTGTTTGTGAGATTGTCACCATCTTCATCTTCTTGTGAATCAATGATTCCATCATTATCTGTATCTGCTTTTAACGGATTGAGCTTCCATCTAACTTCTAGACCGTTTATAAGTCCATCTTTATCCTTATCTTCGTTGCTGTCAGAAATCTTATCCCCATCAGTATCCTTTTTAATTGGATTTGAGTTAAGCTGGTATTCGAGCACGTTAGATAATCCATCTTTATCAGGATCTTTTTTAGCTGCTGCTTTTCCATTCCCAAGCTTGTATTTCTTTTGCCAGTCATCTGCTATCCCGTTTTTATCTTTATCGACAACTGTACTTTTCTTTGCCTCAGTTTGTAACCCTTGAGAAAAAATCAAGGACGTTGCCAAAACACCAATTGCTAACTTTTTCATTTCTCATTCACTCCTTATTTATTGTGAACGGCAGCTGGCTGACATAGCTTGGCATCACCTTAGTCCCTATAGCTTTGCGCCCCTAATTTTCATTAGGTTTGCCCCGTTTAATGTGAGTATACAAAGGGTGTCGAATTTTGTCATTATTTATTTTTCCGAAATATATTACCTTGTTAAAGGAGCTGTGTTTTGGTTTTTGTTAGTACAAATTTTTATATAGGAATCGGTTCCTATATGATTAGTGAAAGTATATTTTCTTAAATTAAAAGAGGGTGGCTATTAACTGCTATCCTTAAATCGCTGTTCCAAAATTCCTTTGAGAATAAAAAAAATGGCTAAGGCATGATGAAAGAATTGGATAATAGAAACGCACGTCAAGAAGATATATTTAAGCAGAGAAGACAATCAGGCTGTTTGCGCTGATTGTTTCCAATTTATTTGTGCATTATTTATTTATCCTTAATTTGGTTACTACTTTATTATTGATATGATTATTTTCGACTTTTTCTTTTACCCATAAACAAACATCAAATTTTTTATCTTCTACAAATTCATCCTTTAACTGCTTCATACTAGAAATATCACCATTAAATACTGTACTATCATCGA
This sequence comes from Niallia sp. Man26, assembly GCF_022049065.2. Taxonomy (NCBI): domain Bacteria; kingdom Bacillati; phylum Bacillota; class Bacilli; order Caryophanales; family Bacillaceae; genus Niallia; species Niallia sp. Man26. The sequence goes on along the minus strand of NZ_CP095744.1, from coordinate 635,772 downwards.
TTAAAACCTCATACGATTCATAGGAAGCTTCAGGATTAACATCTTCTTCTCCTACAATGATACTTTGATCACCTACTGCAAGAATGACTCCTTGAAAATCAGCATTGGAATGATTAGTTTTACTGCAGCCAATTAAAAACAATACGATAGTAGCTGCAATAAAAAGAGGTGGTTTTTTCATTCTGTCCCTCCCGTGTATTATTAACAATTTAATCTCTAATAATTATGGGGGTTTTTAGCTAACTCAAGTTAGATTTAGAAGACCATTTTGATGCAACAAACTACTTCCTTAATGTCGTATTAAAATGAAGCGTTATTCTTTTATTAGAAATTCATTCTTTGTATTAACTATTAATATTTTATTATTATCTAATACTATTTCCAGTGGGAAAATAGCCGAATATTTTTCTGAAAAAAGCCATTTTCTATCTGGTTGAGCTAATATAACAAATATCCCTTTATGTTTTTTCCCCATAAAGTTTAAATATTTATCACTAATTGAATTATTATCTCGTTCAAAAATCCCGTTATTAATCATTTTTTGGCCAGTTTGCATTACATCTTCAACGACAAGACCAATTTCAGAAATATTAAGGATACTTTCTGAAGTAAATGGAAGGTTACTATTGGAGTTTATCCCATATCTTGCAATAAATTCAACTATATTACCAGAAGGATCATAGAAATAAAATGCATGGGCAGGTAGATGAGAGAAATCAACTTCATCTTCTCCATTTTCAGTTAATAAATTTAATCTCTCCTTAGTCCATTGTTTCGCTTCGCTAAATTTATTAGCGGGAATATTAAATGCAAAATGATAAAATGGGTTATTCGAAGCACTCTGATTAGTAAACGTTAATTTGCTTGAGCCTACCATTATTTGAAAATTATTGTCATCCTCATCAACTAAAGTAAAACCGAGCGTTTTAGTATAGAACATCTTTGTTTCTACTAAATTATTTGAGTGTAAAGTTAATGATTTGATTTCCATTGTTTTTTCCTTTCTCTAATTATTTAAAATAAAGATACCACATGCTGGAATAATTTAGAATTTTAAGAACTTGAAAGTTTTAGTTATTGAAAAGGAGGATAGAAATGAACTTAATCAAGCGAGGGTAATCTAAAAAGGTGTAGCCGTGTATGTTATTAGTGCAACATGGTTCAAAGAGGGGAGAGTAGTACAATGTACCAAAAGCTAGAAAGGCTCCATATACACGACTAATAAAAAATAAGAATCAGTTTATGTTCAAAAAAATAAGCAGAGAAAAATCTCTGCTTATCCAGGAAAGATGATTATCTATTTAATTGTTTTCTAGGTCTTCTAACTAGTTCTCCGCCACAGTTTGGGCAAATTTGTTTCATATTTTCTGTACAAGGTTCGCAAAATGTACATTCGTGAACACAAATATAAGCAATTGAGCTTTCCGCTAATAAAGAAGTACAGCGTTCACATTCTTTTCTCATTTCCAAAGCCATTATTATATTCCTCGCTTTTCAATTGTTTTAGATAAACATGCTTCTGCACTTAAACTCGTTTTACTATTCTCTGTAAGAATCATGTGATGGTGTATACAAGTCTTCCACTGAATTCCTGACAATTGAAAAGTGATCAACATTGTAATGGCCATGAAGAGTATCATTATGGTGATTTATAATTTGTTCTGCACGTAAAAAATCATTGTCTGTTGTTGAATGGGCGTCGCCTACTAATGTAACGTCAAAGCCATTGACAGTGGCTGTTCTAACGGCTGTATCTATGCAATGCTGTGTTTTACAACCAGCAATAACGATATGTTTTATGTTTTGTGATTTCAGATGCTTCAAAAGATTTGTCCCATGAAAGGGATTCGTTGCAGTCTTATCAAAGAAGATTGGATCAGAAGGCACATTAATTTCATTGTGAACTTGAAATCCGCTCCCTACACCTTCTGCAACTTCTGAATCTCTTACAAATAATACGGAGACATTTGCTTCTGCCGCCTTTTTGATTAATAAATTTATATTTTTAATCAGTTGTTCTTTATTAAAAACTACTTCTTCTTCTTGATTGCCATCAATTATTTCTTGCTGGGCATCGATGATTAGCAATGTTTGGTTCAAATTATTTTCCCCTTTCAGAATTTGGGAAAACGCTAAGTAGTTAGATTACTTAATCGTAATCCCTCGATAGATTTTTACGTAAATATTTTTTTTATTAGTCATAATACCTACCTCCTACATTTTTTTATCAAAAGTATCTGAATTATCAGATGTTTAAATTGTAACATAATTATTTTCATGATAGGCTAAGTTGTAGAAGATAAATAATGAATTTTTCCTTTTATAATAGAAGCTTGGAAAAATATAAAAAGATTTTAATAGATTATTTGATAAAGCAAGATATTATAACCTATAGAATTAACTAATAGGCAACTATGCTTGGGTTGGTAACGGCTTTAGCAACTTGCTTGTTTTAGGTTATAAACTAACAGATTGGCAGTTTCTAGTAGTTAATTAGAAACTGTTTCCATTTTAAATCGTTTCCAATTTATATGTACATTTTCAATTTTAAATAAATTGTTGCAAGTTAAAAACACTATGTTATAATTCACACTATAAACATAGGAATTATATATTTTATGAGTTAAAGGACTAACTAGTATATTCTGGATTTCAACATGGGAGTGTTAACAAAAATGGGTTCACATGTTTTAGACTTAAAAATGTTGCAAAATAACTTTAGTACAGAGGAAATGCGTGCTGTATGGAATGATGAAAATAGATTACAGAAAATTCTTGATGTTGAAGCTGGATTAGCGTTGGCGGAAAGTGAACTAGGAGTTATTCCCGAAAAAGCGGGAAGTGTAATAAAAGATGCTGCAAAAATAGAAAACTTCGAAATTGACAAAATAGCAGCAGAGGCTGCGAAGCTAAAACATTCATTAATGGCAACTGTTAATCACTTGCAATCACTTTCTGGTGAGTATGGTGAATTTGTTCATTATGGAGTAACTACTCAGGATGTAACGGACACAGGTATGATTCTTCAGTTGAAAGAAGCAAATCACATACTTAAACGAGATATTAAGAAAGTAGCGGAGCTTTTAATTGGATTAGCTTCTACCTATAAAGATACGCCAATGCCTGGAAGAACACACGGAATGCAAGGATTACCAACAACGTTCGGCTTTAAGATGGCAGTAGTATTAAGTGAGTTTGAACGTCATTTAGAAAGATTACAGGCTGTTGAAACGAGAGTCTTTACTGGTGTGCTAGCAGGAGGGGTCGGAACCTACGCAGCATTAGGCAGTATTGGTCCTAAAGTAGAAGCAAGAGCATTAGAAATTCTAGAATTGGATACCCCAGATATTTGTTGGCATTCCTCTCGTGATAGAGTTTCTGAATATGGTTCTGTACTTGGTTTGATAAGTGGATCTCTAGGGAAGTTAGGGAATGAATTTTATAATTTAATGCGTACAGAAATTGATGAGGTAGAGGAGCCATTTAAAACAGGAAATGTTGGCTCAACTACAATGCCTCATAAACGCAACCCGGCTATTTTTGAAGGTATCGCAAGCTTAACGAAACCTATTTTGCATAGTGTTGCATTGCTCCATGAATCATTAGTGATGGAGCATGAGCGAGATGCAATGAGCTGGAGAAGTGAATGGATTGCTTTACCTGAAATTTGCTTATATCTTTCTTCTCAGTTGAAAAGCACAATCACTGTTCTTGAAGGATTAGTAGTAAAACCTGAAAATATGATGAGAAACTTGGAAATGCAAGGTGGTCTTGTCCTGTCAGAACGTGTCATGTTTGCATTATCTGAAAAGGTTGGGAAGCAAACTGCTCATCACCTTGTGTATCAAATCTCTATGGAGTCAGTCGAACAAAAAGTCCCATTTAAAGAACTTCTGTCAGCAAATGAGAAAGTAGGCTCGGTGCTGTCGAAAGAACAGATTAATCAGCTGCTAGATCCAAGTCAGTATACTGGTCTTGCAAGCCAAAAGGTAGATGAGGTTATTCATTCTATTAAGAATGGAGGGTTATTAGTTGAGTAATTTGACCTTTCATCAAGCTACTAATAAGGATATCAAAGCATTACTAGATTTATCACTACGCGGTTATGCTTCCATCCGTGAGCTTGGCATTAATTTTGCAGCAGCCACTGCTGATGAGCAGCTAGTAGAAAAAAATGTCAATGAAAATATATGTTTTTATATGAAGGATGGCGACGAGATGGTAGCGACTGCTTCTATCCGTATGCCATGGAGCAGCCATCATGGGCCATATGAAATACCGCATATTTGGTGGGTTGCTGTTGCTCCTGAGTTTAAACGCAAGGGTTATGCATCAAAACTCTTAGATTTCATTGAAAATGATTACTTGCGAGACACGCTTCATTGTCCTTCTGTTTCATTAGGCACAGCAAAGGAGCATCCTTGGCTTGCAGACATGTATCTAAAGCGTGGCTATGAAAAGGTTGGAGAGTCCGATTTAGGTAAAGGACATGTAACAATCTATTTAGAAAAACTATTATTAGCAAAAACATATAAGAAAAGGTAGGAGACATCATGAAAAAGAAATTACTTGTAGTTATTACTATGGCAGTTATGTTGTTATTAGCAGCTTGCGGAAGTGGAAATGAAGAATCAGGGGATAGCAAAAAGAAAGTTCTTCGTGCAGGATCAACGGCACAAAGTTATCCGAACGGCTATGAAGAAGATGGTAAATTAATTGGATTTGACGTAGAAGTATTTGAAAAGATTGCTGCAAACTTAGGCTATGATGTGGAGTGGGTTAAAACGGACTTCGCAGGTTTAATGGGACAATTAGAAACAGGGAAAATTGATACTGTTGCAAACTTCGTTGCTGTAACGGAAGAAAGAAAAGCAAAATATAATTTCTCTGAGCCATATGCTTATGCTGGGGCTACAATTGTTACAAACAAGGACAATGATTTTGATAGTTTAGATGATTTAAAAGGTAAAACAGTTTCTGGCGTTTTAGGCTCTAATAATGTTGTAAATCTAGAAAATTTTGATCCTGAAATTATCGCAAAAACTTATGAAACACGCGATGGCGCAATGAATGACGCAATCAACAATCGTGTCGATGGCTATGTTAACTCAAAATCATCTTTAATTGCTGAGATTGATAAAGGCGATCTACCATTGAAGTTTGTTGGTGACCCATTTGTGTACGAAGATGTTTCTTTCCCATTCGCAAAAACAGAAGATGGTGAGAAATTAGCAGAAGCATTTAATGCAGAAATTAAGAAATTACGTGAGGATGGAACATTAGCAGAACTATCTAAAAAATACTTTGCCGGTGAAGACATCACAGTTAAGGAATAATTTGGAGGAACAAAATGAATCTTGAACTCGATTTTGGTTACTTTATAGAAATTTTTCCGGCGCTATTGAAATTAATACCATTCACCTTATTTCTTGCTGTCATATCCATGTTCTTTTCTGTTATTGGCGGCTTAATACTTGCTTTGATTACTAGGTCGAATATACCTGTTTTAAAGCAGCTTGCAACCATTTATATTTCTTTTTTCCGTGCAATTCCAACATTAGTACAGCTGTTTTTAATCTATTACGGATTGCCGCAAATCTTCCCAGCTCTAACTGGAATGACCGCAGTTACAGCAGCTATTTTGGGACTCAGCTTAAAGCAATCGGCGTTTTTAGCGGAAATTTTCCGAGCAGCATTAAACTCTGTCGATAAAGGGCAAGTAGAGGCTTGTTTATCTGTTGGAATGACGAGGGCACAAGCTTTGCGCAGGGTCGTATTACCACAAGCAACTCGTAATGCGATTCCAGCGAGCAGCAACGTTTTTATTGGTCTAATTAAAGAGACTTCCCTAGCTTTTACATTAGGTATCGTTGAATTATTTGCACAAGGAAAGATATTAGCAGCAAGCTCCTTAAAATTCTTTGAAACATACTTAGCATTGGCATTGCTTTATTGGATTCTAATTATAATAGTTACTTTAATCCAACAAGTAATCGAAAAGCGAATGGAAAAACCGTATATCAGTTAAAGGAGTCTTACTATGATATCTGTAAAAAACTTGAAAAAGAGTTTCGGTAAAAATACCGTTTTAAATGGTGTTGATTTACACGTCGATCGTGGCGATGTATTGGCCATTATTGGACCGTCTGGATCAGGGAAATCAACATTACTACGCTGCTTAAATTTATTAGAAGTACCAGATGAAGGCACTATCCATATTGGAGAAACAAATGTAGATGTAGCTAAAATGGGACGAAAAGACGTCCATAATTTGCGACAGGAAACAGCGATGGTTTTCCAAAACTATAATTTGTTTAAAAATAAAACAGCTTTGCAAAATGTAACGGAAGCACTAATTGTTGCCAAGAAAATGGATAAGCAAGAGGCAGAGAAAATTGGTAAAGAGCTGTTAATAAAGGTAGGGCTTGAGGATAAATTCCATCAATATCCGTCTACATTATCTGGCGGTCAGCAGCAGCGTGTCGGGATTGCCCGTGCGCTTGCTGTAAACCCGAATGCCATTCTGTTTGATGAACCAACATCTGCCCTTGACCCTGAATGGGTTTCTGAAGTACTTCAAGTTATTAAAAATATTGCTAAGCAAAACACGACAATGATTATCGTTACACATGAAATGAAATTTGCTGAAGAAGTAGCAAACCGTGTCATCTTCATGGCAGACGGAAATATTGTCGAGGAAAATGATCCAAAGGAATTATTCCATAATCCAAAAAATCCACGAACGAAACAATTTTTAAAAACACTGGAAAGAGATGAATAATAATCATGAAAATGTCTCATGAACTATTAGAAGACTTAATTGGAAAAAGAAGATATTTACATGAAAATCCAGAGCTTGCTTTTGAAGAATTTAATACAACTGCTCATATTAAAAAGTGGTTACAAGAACACAATATATCCATTCTACCTCTTGATTTAGAAACAGGTGTTGTGGCGGAAGTTAAGGGTGCGTTTGCTGGACCGACTATTGCAATCCGCTCAGACATTGATGCCTTGCCAATTAAAGAAGAAACAAAGGTACCGTTTAAATCGAAAACAGACGGAAAAATGCATGCATGTGGTCATGATTTCCATACTGTTTCCATATTAGGAGCGGCGATTCTTTTAAATGAGCAGAAGGATAACCTGCACGGAACAGTGAGATTTATTTTCCAAGCAGCAGAGGAAGTTGCCCAAGGCGCGAAGCTTGCTGTCGAAAAAGGAGCATTAGAAGGAGTTTCTTCTATTTTCGGAATGCATAATAAACCGGATTTGCCAGTAGGTACTATTGGTGTAAAATCAGGGGGATTAATGGCAAGTGTCGATAAATTTAAGATTAATTTCCATGGTGTAGGCGGGCATGCGGGTATTCCTCATAACGCGATTGATCCTATTGTTATTGCTAGTCAATATGTAACCTCTGTCCAAACTATTATTGCTAGAAGACTGAATTTGTTTGATAATGCGGTCATTAGTATTACAAGTATCCATGGAGGAAACACATGGAATGTCATTCCTGACGTTGTAATGCTTGAAGGGACAGTTCGGACATTCCAGCCTGAAGCACGAGCAGCGATTCCTGGTCTAATGAAAAACTTAGCAGAATCGATTGCTCAAGGAAATGGCGGTTCTGTTGAGTTTATTTGGGATGATTATTTACCAGTAGTTAATAATGATGCCAACTTGGAGGAAATTGTTCGCGCTACTGCTGTCGAAGCTGGCTATAATGTTGTCGATGCTGTGCCTAGTGCCGGTGGAGAGGACTTTGCGTTTTATCAAACATACATTCCAGGCTTTTTTGTTTGGATGGGTGTAGATGGACCGCAGGAATGGCATCATCCACAATTTGATTTAAAGGAAGACGCGATTAAAGTTGCGTCTGAGTATTTTGCTAATCTAGCAGTAAATGTATTGAATAAGAAATAATGATGTCGGCTAACTGTTTTGAACAGGACGGTTTTTGAATAAAAGTAAATGCTTCGCAAGCGTAAACGACGAATTTATGTTTGCGAAGTACTGTTCTTCTAGTTATGATCTTTCTTCTGCAGATAGAAGAAGGATTTTATTTTTGTCAAAAGGGTTAAAAAGCAAAGGAGGAAAATCAACATGAACGAACAACCAAAAAAGGTGAAATTAGGTTTGTTTCTAGCTGGAACAGGTCACCATGTTGCTTCATGGAGACATCCACATGCTGTACCGAATGCATCTATGAATCTAACATATTTTAAAGATATCGCACAGACTGCAGAAAAAGGGTTATTTGACCTATTATTTTTAGCAGATAGCTTGTCTGTTGATGAAAATTCACATCCAAACATTCTAACTAGATTTGAGCCAATGACGTTGTTAGCCTATTTAGCGTCTGTAACTAGCCGTATAGGCTTAGTTGCAACAGCATCCACTACATATGAAGAACCTTTTCATGTTGCTCGAAAGTTTGCATCATTGGATCATATAAGCGCAGGACGTGCAGGTTGGAATGTTGTTACGACATCACTAGCTTCCACTGCAGAAAACTTCAATAAGACAGAGCATTTAGAACACAGTGCCCGCTATAGAAGAGCAACAGAGTTTATGGAAGTATCCAAGAAGCTATGGGATTCGTGGGAAGAAGACACATTAGTGATTGATAAAGAGTCAGGACAGTTTATTGATACAAGCAAGTTTCATCAAATCAACCATCAAGGTGAATTCTTCTCTGTTAGAGGGCCGCTAAATGTATCAAGATCGCCTCAAGGTCATCCAGTCATTGTACAAGCAGGGTCATCAGGTGATGGTCAGCGATTCGCAGCTAAATATGCGGAGATTGTCTTTACTGCTCAAGCAAATAAAGAGGATGCAATTACCTTTTACAATGACCTAAAAGGTCAAATGGAGATTTTCAACCGAAAGAAAAGCGATGTAAGTATTATGCCAGGATTAATGCCTATAGTAGGAGCGACGGAAGCAGAAGCCCAAGAAAAATATGAAGCATTGCAAGAGTTGATCATACCTAAAGCTGGACTTGCTATTTTAGGCAGATACTTCGGCGACATAGACTTTGCAGGCATTTCGCTCGATACAACATTTACAGATATCAAACTTCCAGAGACTGTTAATGCTATCCAAAGCAAGCATGAAATGATACTAAAGAAAGCAAAAGAAGAAAACTGGACATTACGTCAGACTTATCAGTGGGTAGCAGGTTCGCGGGGACATCATATAGCCATTGGAACCCCAACTCAAATTGCTGATAAGATGGAAGAATGGGTTAGAGACGGTGCTGCTGATGGATTCAATATCATGCCTGCGCTTTTGCCAGATTCACTAACAGACTTTGTTACCTATGTCATTCCTGAACTGCAAGCTAGAGGAATCTATCGAACGGCGTATGAAAGTAATACATTACGAGGGAATTTAGGATTAGGGCTGCCGGTAAATTCATACTCAGAATAAGTTATTATCGAATACTTCAAGTAATTATTGAGATAAGGATTAAGAGGATTCTAGGGTGACTGTTAAGAAATTGAATATATATGATAGTAGTTTATTGAAACTCATGCCAGGTTACTTGGTGTGGGTTTAATTTTTATTGAAAGAGGGATTAGTCTGTTTTTATAATATTTAAATTCATTCTAAGAGTGATTAACGCTTGTTCTTAAGTGTAAGCTCATTTATTTATTTGCGTGTAACTGTGTATTTAAGGAATTAGTGTATATAGAAACTAAAAAGAGTGAAATTATTTAATCATAATACTTAAAAAAGAGAGCTATACTTTTGGCTATTTCCCACACTTGTAATTTGCAGGAAAGTCAAAGATGGTAGGTATCCCGAACCAACTATACCATAAGGGGCGCAAAACTGCGTATATTATCCTATATAAGCTGAAAAAACCTGCAGATGAAACACAAATTTAAAGTGTTTCGACTACAGGTTTAAAATACAGCCTTCATTTTTTCTACACATCACTTTTCCATTAGTGAATAATTTCGCTTGATCTAGCTTTTTCTGCCGTTTTTTTCGTAGCATTAGCAAGTGGTTTTTTCAGGAAAACGGCAATTATTATTGCAACCACACCAAACAGGAGCAACATGCTTACAGTATGAAAAACTGTTTCATTTACCATTCCACCAACTGTTTCACGTAATAAGTTAATTGCATACGTAAATGGCAAGAAAGGATTTATGGCTTGGAAGAATGGTGGAGCAACTTGAATCGGGAATGTTCCACCTGCACCTGATAGTTGTAATACAAGGAAGATGATGGCGATTCCTTTTCCGATATTACCGAAAACCGAAACTAATGTATACACAATAGTCATGAAAACCATGCTGATAAGAATACTGGACAATACAAAAGCGGTTGGATTGGCTACATAGGCTTTTAAGATGAATATATCTCCTAATGTAACAATCAGACTTTGAAATAATCCAATCGTTAGAAAAGTTAAACCTCTACCAAAATAGATTTGATTAGAAGTATAAATTCCTTCTGGATCTCTGACATCCACACGCAGCAAGGAAATCAGTAATAATCCTCCAACCCATAAACTTAGTGTTGTGTAGAATGGTGAATTGGCAGACCCGTAGTTAGGTATTGGAAATAGAGAATGTTCATCTAAAACAACTGGGTTTGCCATAAAATCACTTTCTTCATTAATATCATTTTTTAACAGAGAGATAATTTCACCAAGATCATAATTATCTTCAAAATCCCGAATAGAATCTGCTGTATTAGTAAGGGTGTCCTTTAGGCCTGGTAATTCCTCTCGAACTAGATTTGCAACCTTATGAACAGAATCTTCCAATCCCGGCAAATCATTTCTAATGATGGACGCAACCTTAGAAAGTTGTTTTTCTGCTTCAGGAAGGTCATTACGCACAAAGTCCGCTGCTACATGCACTTTCTCTTCTAAGGATGGAAATGTGTCTGTATAGAAGTCTGCGGCTTTATCTATTCCTTCTAAAACATCATCAATATTATCTTGAAAGATGCTAGAAACTTCTTTAACCTCTTTTTCAATTGCAGGTAGATTGTTTTGAAGTTTTGATAAATTTTCCTGTGCAAGAGTGAGAGAATCCTTTGTAGTAACTAAAATTTCTTTAAGTTTCGGTAAGTTCTCTTGAGCACTTTTTAAATCTTCCCCAGCATTTTGTGTCGCTTCTTTCAGTGCATCTAGGGCATTATTAATGCTAGGTGCTGTTTGCGTATCATAACGATTAAGCATTGTAGTGCTCAGATTAATAGCTTCTTGAGATAATGTTAACAACTCTGTTGCTTCTTTATTTTCTTGGATAGTACCAAGTAATTCTTTTTCTTTATTAAAATTTGTTTGCAAAGATTGCAAGTCCGTTATTTCTTGTTGTAGTGTTGACTGCCCATTTGTAGTAGCAGTGTTTAATGTCGTAAATAAAACAATGGAACGATTTAGGCTGTCTATACTTGTTTGTACTTGTGCCTTTAATAGGGACGCTTTTTCTGTTATTTCTTGATCAGATAGTGAACCACTTTTAACTAAAGATGCATACTGATGTACAGCATCCGCTGTTTTTTGATATAAGAGCAGGTTTTGTTTATACACAGGTCCTATTGTATTAAAAGCTTCCTGATTTTCTTCCATAAAATCAGGAAGAGCTTCTGCTATTTGTTGCCCATTAGTAATGCCTTGTTCTATTTCTTCTAAAGAGCCACTTGCAGTTGTAATAAATTCTTGCATCTTTTCGACATTAGTGACAGCTTTTGAAACAGTATCACTAATTTCGGAAAAATGAGTTTCTAATTCAGTTACTTTTCCTGCAACTTTTTCGATTTCAGGAGCTTTTTCCTGAAGCAGAAGAATACCTTCGCCTACTTTTTCAAGTTCTGGTAGTTTTTCTTCTAATAACAAAATATTTTCAGATGCTTCATTTAATTGTGGAATAGCTGATTCTAACGCTAAAAGTTTTTGCGCTTGTTCATCTATTTCAGGAATTTTTTCCTCTAGATTTAAAATCTTCTCAGATAAAGCATCCATTTGAGGAATATCACCCTCTAGTGTGAAGATTTTACTTTCGATATTACGAATAGTAGGTAGCTCTTCTTCTAATTTAATTCCCGCATCATTAAAGATAGTCAGAACAGATTCGCTGACTGTTTCCACGAAGCTTTCCTTTACAGACTGTACAATAGTGGAAGCACCGCTGGAAGTCATTTTTGGAGCAATGGCATTCAATTTCTCGTTGACCGTATATTCAATTTCAGGTTTTATTTGTTTATCCTCTAACACCGTACCTATTTTCTCAGAAAAGTCATCCGGTATATAGAGACTTGCGTAATAAGTACCTTTTTTGACCCCTTCATCAGCTTCTTTTTTGCTGACAAATGTCCAGCCAAGCTTATCATTCGCTTTTAAGGTTGCAACAATCTCATCCCCAATATGAACTTCCTTATCACGAATAACAGCCCCTTCATCCTCATTGGTTATAGCAATCTTAATTCCGCTTGTGTTGGAATATGGATCCCAAGAAGCCTTCAAGTTAAACCAAGCATAGAGGGAAGGCAATATCATTAATGCAATGATTAAAAATAAAGCAACAGGAGCTTGGAAAATTCGTATCCAATCATTTTTGTAAATAGTAAATATGTTTCTCAATGGCTTAATCACCCTTTGTTCATTATGCATGAATATTTATTATATGGATTACTCTACCATTTCATTCTTTGTTAAATTTTATATGCTGTCAATCAATTTTTTGAAATAATAATAAAATAGGACCAGTACATATGTATTAGAAACCATATAATAAGACTGCATTTAGTGGGTTAATTCAAGAAATTTTACCTGAAATAAGAGGGGGGGAAGACTTGTATTAAATAGAAAATGGTAGGAATATAGTTTAATATAAGATTATGTTAATAATGGGTATTTTTGCTATAATAATTTAGAAAGTATAAATTGGTGGCAAAAAACGAGGAGCTTTTAGCGTGATTGATTTGATTATTGGATTGTTAATAAACGGTTTAGCAATAGTAGCATTTTTAATTTTAAATAAATTTAATGCTAAAAAAGTAAAATTATCAATAGTAAGTTTTATATCAACTATAATTTTTGCTGTAGTTCCTAGTGTAGGTCATCGATTTGAAAAGAGCTTTGGAGATTATTATTTTGGTTTTCCTGCAGATATTCCAGTTTATCATGGTGGAATGCTGTTTTCAGTTATCTCGTTTGGGCTTTTATTTATCTTTTATTGGATGTTTAAACTTATAGTCAAATTAGGAGTTTTTATAAGACCTGTGAAAAAAGGAAATATTGGTGATATTTAAAAGGAGCTGCTGCGGCAGCTCCTTTTCTTATGTAACAATCCTAGTTTTTTATTTCTTGGATCTTTTAATATTCAAAGGTAAAAAAATCTTTATGTAGATTCAACACATTAACTCGAAAAAGAAAACACAAACATCAATAATTAACATTATGAATTTTGATAATGATAAATATCTGAGTTGAATTATTGGTTATTTAAAATAACCTATGTTATTATTAATTTGAGATATCGCAATTCAAAATATATAAAAAGGGGATTTAAACATGAATTTTAAAGACAAAGTTATTATTGTAACAGGAGCAGCAGGCGGTATAGGGAAAGAAGTAGTGAAAAAAGTAGCGAATGGTGGGGCAAAGGTAGTACTAGTTGATTTAAACAAAGAAGCAATTGAATCGGTACAAGCAGAGCTTCAATTAACGGAAAATAATAGTTTAGTTGTACAAACTGACGTATCGAATGAAGAGAATGTTAAAAATTATGTAGACCAAACAATTGCTAAATTTGGTCGAATTGATGGTTTTGTTAATAATGCAGGAGTTGAAGGACCAGCTAAACTAATTGAAGAAATAACAGAAAAAGAATTTGATTTTGTCTATGGTATTAATGTTAAAGGTGTGTTATTTGGTCTTAAACATGTTTTGCCTGTGATGAAACAACAGAATGCTGGCTCTATTGTTAATACATCATCTGTAGCTGGGTTTACTGGAGCACCAAGTATGGTATTATATAATTCATCCAAACATGCTGTAATGGGTATTAATAAAGTAGCAGCCCTAGAAGCAGCAACCTATAATGTCCGTGTGAATACTGTTAACCCAGGTGTCATTAATACTCAAATGATGCGTAATATTGAATCCAATGTTTCAGAAGATGCTGAAGCTGCAAAACATGCATATAATGATGCTGTTCCGATGAAACGATATGGTGAACCTGAAGAAGTGGCAAATGTAATTGCATTTTTACTATCAGATGAATCTTCTTACGTTACTTCATCTTCTTATACTATTGATGGTGGTTTATATAACGTTTAAAATAATAAATATTGAAAAAGCAAGCAAAAGGAGTAGATGTATTTCTACTCCTTATTTTGTATTACTTTCTTATGTCACAAATATGGCAGCATTCCTGTAATATATGCAAGACCATTTCTTATGGAACAGTCGGACTGGATAGTGACAGAATGTTAGTTAGAAAACTACGTAACAGGCACTGTTATATAAAGGATTGGCAAGTACATCACAATTTACCTTTAGATGATGGAGGAACAAATGATTTTGTTAACTTAGTACTGATAAATAATGATACTTTTCATAAATCGGTTACTAATGAACAAAACTCTTTGAATAAAGGCTTATCACCAAAACAAAGTATTACAATAAATTGACCTATGTATAAAGATGAGATACACCCGCCAAAACCTTTTGAAAGAAGGGAAGAGTAGATATGTTCCAATGGACGAAATTTTTGGACGATATTAGAAAAATAGAAGAAAAGTATGGTTCTTCACTTAGAAGTCCAGTAGCAGATGCTGAAATTATTAAAATGAATCATAAAATTAAGGATGAATTAGGCGATGTTGTATTACCTAGCTCGTATATTGAATTTCTAAAGAACATAAACGGATTAGATTTTAATGGTTTAGTAATATATGGTGTTGATGAAAACTTACTTGATAGAGAAGTAAAAGAAGACATCCATGGGTTTATTGAAACTAATGAGCTTTGGCATGAAAATGATTGGCAAAAACAGTATATATTTTTTGGTGATTCTGATACAGCATGGTATTGTTATGATCAAAAAGAAGGTTTATATGTTGAACTTGATAAGCCTTCAGGAACTTTAATGGAGTCATTTGAAAGTTTTGATACTATGTTAAGTAATGCTCTTGAAACCACTCTATTGTGATGAGAATTTTAGATTTATAAGGATAAACTTCCGCATCAACATATAGTACCAAACCCTATAATATTACAAATAGAAAGGAAAAAATCACTTGATTGCATTTTTTGCAACAAGTGATTTTTAATATAATTTTCGAATTAAACTCACCAGCTATCTGGAAAGAGCAAGAAGTAATTTTTCCATTGCAAGGGAAATCAATATTAAGTATCAAAAAAGTAAAAAGGAAGCAGGTGATGTGGTTTGGTATTTGAAACAAAAGATTAGCGTGAAACTAACTATTATGCTAACTCGGTAGTTTAAGGAAGAAGGATACTAAAAGAAAATCGTAGGAGGTAAGCCTTGTATATTTAACCACTCCAACAAAAAATACAAAATCAATTAAAATCCTTCATGTATTGGCGAAAATGAGGGGAAAGTTAAAGTATGGCCTGAGTACATTTCATAGCATGTGTAGTTTGAAAAAGTTCATATACATTGGTCATAACTAATACCTGTTACTGTTATTAGAACAGAAAAAGAAAAAACAAGTTCCCCCCCTGCCACTGTTCATCGTTTTATAAACAATTAACTGAAACAGCGCCATTTTATTAAGGTACTATAGTGGTAGCATTCGGGTATTAAATCAAGAAAATTTTTTCTTGTGTTAATGCAATAGATGTTGAAATCCCTTTTATTATACCAAGACATATATTTTATACTTCATGTTCATAAACTCTCTAATGGCATATAAAGAATTGTTTTGTACGAATAAATTCTTAAAAGGAGATTTCTTCATGAAGGCGATAATATATGAAAAATATGGAACGACAGATGAACTTGAACTCAATGAAATAGACATTCCGTATCCTCAGAATAATGAAGTACTGGTTAAAGTTCTTGCTGTATCCGTAAATTCGTGGGACTGGGATCTATTAAGAGGTAAACCGTTTTTAACCCGTTTGGGGGGAATGATAAAACCGAAACACAGGATACTGGGAGCGGACATATCTGGCAGGGTCGAAGCGGTTGGCAGTCATGTAAAGCACCTTGTAGCAGGAGATGAAGTATTTGGGGACATATCTTGGTGTGGCTGGGGCGGTTTCGCAGAGTATGTGTGTGTACATGAAGATGCAATGTCCATAAAACCAGCTAGTATGACATTTGATCAAGCGGCCGCCATTCCGCAAGCAGCTGTGCTCGCCTTGCAAGGATTACGTATTGGCCGCCAGAATACAAAAAGGCAAACTGTTTTAATTAATGGTGCCGGTGGGGGAGTGGTGGGCACGTTCGCCTTGCAGCTGGCAAAATTACATGGTCCTGAGGTAACCTGTGTGGATAGCACCCAAAAGCTTAATATGCTAAAGTCATTAGGGGCAAATTATGTCATTGATTATAAGAAAGAAGACTTTACCCAATTGGATAAGTCGTATGATTTAATTCTCGATGTTGTTGGTACGCGGTCCATATTTAATTGCAAGCGAGTATTAAATCCTAATGGTACATATGTTATGGTTGGAGGGTCGTTATCACTAATCATGCAATTATTATGTCTAGGGCCTTTGTTTGCAAAAACAGAAAATAAGACGCTGAAAGTTCTTGTACATAAACCAAATAAGAAGGATCAAGATGCTTTAACAAAACTTTATATGGAAGGTAATTTACTACCTGTAATTGATAGACGGTATAATCTAAATCAAGTGAAAGAAGCTATACGCTACCTTGGTGAAGGACATGCAAAGGGAAAGATAATTGTTAGTGTGGTAGATAATATTCAAACCTGAAAACGTTCATCCTATCAGATGAACGTTTTTTATATAGAGACTTAGTTTATACTTTAAAGATAAGCAGGAGTATGACGTTAATTTGTTTCTGGGAGAGTTAATATGAACAAACAAATGTATTTTGGAATCAAACCTTATTATGTGTGCATAGAAGAATTTATTGTAAACCCAAAACCTAAAAATGTATGGCAGCTTTCATACTCAAACGAGGATATAAAAGAGTTATTCATTTTAGTTTTCACTCAGCTTAACCAATTTCCTTTGTACGTAACATTTGAATATTACGATGATGATTATTCTAGTGCAAAAGAGGAGTTAGACAGATTGGGTTTAGAATATTCCCATATATTTATCCCTCAACAACGTGCTCGTAGGATGACTTATGATGAAGGCCTCAAGGATTTTACAGAGGTTTATTTTGATATATTATTTTTTACTGTTAAGGTTACAGATTCAAAGCAGTTTAAACATCTAGTTAATGAATATCTCATCCCTTACCATCATTTTATTGTTTCAAACCAAGATAACATAAGATTTGGACCCTGCTTTTATAAAGAGGATAGCATTACTTTTCATATGGATGATACATCTACCTTTGGAGTAAAAGGGTATGATATATGTTTAATTTCTTTTTTTTCTAACCATTATTTAAATACAAATGACTTTGTTAAGCTATTTTCTAAAGAGATAGATATAGAAATGGATATTGATGAAGATGAAGAAGAATAACCATAAGTGTTAGTAATCTCATTTCTGCAAAGTTGCTGCCTCACAGCAACTTTTTTTATGGGATTACTTTTGGCAGGATATTATAAGAAGGTAAAAAAACAGCTTCATTCCGAAAAAAGAGTGGGGCACTGTATAATTTTCTAATTCCTTATAAGAAAGTTATGGTGACATTGAAGGTTTGTTTTAAGCTCCTCGCTCATTCTATCTGAATCATAGGCACAAACAGACAGAATTCCCTTTCTACTGACTATTATTTCAGCTTCCTTTTCAGACTCTGTTAATTTGTTATGTATATAACTAATATCTCCCCATTCTATATGGGCCCAGCTACGTACACGAAATTCTTGTTCATTATAACCCTTATAAAGTCTAGGAAGATAATCAAAAATAGAATTGCATGCAAAATCTCCGTTTGCAAAGTAGAAGTCATAATTATTGATGAATTTAACTTTGCTAATTTGACTTTCATTCAATAGCACAGCAAGTTTTTTTTCTATCGATGGAACAATCCGATCATTCTCAATGATTAAGGAATATTGGTTATGATCCAATCCAGAGATAACAAAATCAATAATATTATTTATATAAGCATTTATATCTTCGAAGAAATATAATACATGACCTTCTGTAAGGTCATTGAGTTGATTGATAACTTTGACATCCCGCTTCTCCAAATTTATAACCGCCTTTAATGGATTAAGTTGTTAAACAGAGGTAAAGTAACGGCCTGGTTATTACTTTCAACAGGACAAAGCCAATGATTATTCTGTTTATACTTACTTACTAAAATAACATTGGTATAAGGAATTTAATAGTAAAAGTACTTATAATGAGTAAATAGTTATAGGGACGATTTTTTATGAGGATTATATTGAAAATTTAGCGTAGAACTATCGATTATGAAAGGGAAATCCTTAAAAGAAGAGGCAATATTTGAGCTGCTAATATTTCTGTATTCATTATGATATGATAATGGTTAAGCAAGAAAATTTACTTTCTAAAATAAATTCAAGTTTTAAAATGGTGTATTAAAAATTAGCTGTTACATATCAATTTATCGACAAATGAGTTTTCCGATAAATAACAATTAGAGAAGTGGAGTGAAGCTTTTATGAAGTTTGGCTATAAGTATGAAAATGTTACTTTAAAAGAGATAGAAAGACCGTTAAGTGATTTTAATAATAATACTGTTGTTCTTTCAGATGAAACGATAAATCAACGTAAAAATAGGCTTTTAAATAAAATGAAAGAACATAATATTGATACGGCGATTATATATGCTGACCGTGAACATGGTGCGAATTTTGAATATCTCACAGGTTTTATACCGAGATTTGAAGAAGCCTTGCTAGTTATAAGTCAAGATGGAGAAGCTTACTTATTATTAGGGAACGAAAATCTTAAGATGGCAAAATTTTCACGATTAAAGGCAGAAGCAATTCATGTTCCTCACTTCTCCCTTCCAAATCAACCGATGGAAAACAGCATGAATTTTGCAGATATTCTTAAAACTGCCAATATAAACGAGCAATCAACGATTGGGCTTGTAGGCTGGAAACTGTTTACTAGCAAGTATGATGATAATAAACAGTTATTTGATATTCCTTATTATATTGTGGATTCGTTAAAACAAATTGTTGGCGATAGTGACAATATTATTAACTGTGCAGAACTTTTTATTGGGCAAGAGGGAGTTCGAATAGTAAATAATGCTGATGAAATATCTTATTATGAATATGGTGCCAGTTTATCATCAGATTGTGTATTAAAAGCAATGGATGAAATAGAGCTGGGTAAAACAGATATGGAGCTTGCTAGTTATTTATCTGTTTATGGCCAACCGCATAATGTAACGAATATTTTTGCAACAGGAGAACGATTCACAAATGCTGTTCTTTATCCGCAAAATAAAAAAGTTCACCTAGGAGATAAGTTTTCCATTACTACAGGATATAAGGGTGGTCTAACAAGTAGAGCAGGTTATATTGTAGCTGATCAAGCAGAACTACCGGAAACTGTAGGAGACTATTTAGAGAAAGTGGCAAAACCCTATTATACAGCTGTTGTAGCTTGGTTAGAAAATATCAAAATTGGTTTAAGCGGGGAAGATATGTATAACTGCATTCAAAATGTCCTGCCTAAGGAACAATTTAATTGGTCATTAAACCCAGGCCATTTAGTAGCGGATGAGGAATGGATGAGCTCCCCAATATACCCAGAATCAACAGCGAAAATACGAAGTGGTATGCTGTTTCAAGTAGATATTATTCCGTCTGTTCAAGGCTATGGTGGTGCTAGTGCGGAAACAGGAATTGCGCTGGCAGACGAAGAGTTAAGAAAAGAAATACAGGAGAACTATCCGCAATTATGGGATCGGTTTGAAAAACGAAGAGAATATATAAAAAATGTACTAAATATAAATTTACATCCTGAAGTTTTGCCTTTATCAAACACGGTAGGCTATTATCGACCATTTGCTTTAGCTAAAGACAAAGCATTAATTTATAAAAATTAAGATGAATGATATATTCCTTTTGAGATGAGGAATAGCTTTTCATTACAGTTGCCAATGGCAACTGTTTTTTTTATCAGAATCATCTGTAACGCATTTATTCGGGGACTAAAACCAACTTTCGTATAATATGGTAGAGCAAAGCTAGTAAACAAAAACGATTAAGGTTGATCGGTTAATGGGGCCTTAGAAGGAAAACTTTTTATGGAGGTTTCCTTCTATGTTATATAAACATAATTACCCAGTAAAAGATATACTTCTTTTTTACCTGCTACTTTGTAAATCGCAAAAATTAGCGTTCACATTTCGAGACTTAGAGTAATAGTTTAATTATCCCTATCTATGCTAGAGTTAAAATCATTAATCTTTTACAACTAGTCCCATTAAGGCAGAAAATTGAATAGCTTGATGAGTAGAAACGGTACAACCATTTAAATTATCAATGGAGACGATAAGCGATTCAAAACTAGACGAACTAATGTCTATCCCTTTAAGAGGTGTTTGTTCAAAATTCGCACCATCAAGGTCACATAATTCAAACTCTACCTTTTTAAGTTTACATTCATAAAAATCACTATTCTTTAGAGCGGCTTCTTGAAATACTACTTTCTCAAGTTTCGAATGCCCAAATGCAGCCAAATTTAATATGCTATTATTAAATTTCACATTACCAAGACTAGACTCTGGAAACGTGGTTCCTAATAATTTGCAGTTAGTAAATTCAACTCTATGGATAGAGGATCCACTTAAATTAGCATTGGAGAAATCACAATTCTCAAACACAACATCCGTAATAGAGATATTACTAAAATCAGTGTTAGTGAACTTACAATTCTTTATTAAAGCCTTGTCTAGCCGAACCCTGTTTAAGGACTCATATGTAAAATCTGAGTTTGTTATTGTACACATTTCCAATATGGGATCTTCCTCATAATAAATATCACTAAAATTCTTCGCAGGTAATTCTAGTGAGATTTTAGGTGCTGCAATCTTCATAAAGCAACCTTCTTTCATTATATTAAATAGGTATTAACTAGCGAGAAGTATAGCATATCCAATAATACCTAGCTAATTATAATGTTAAATTTCTTGTTAGCTTATTTTGTAAAAGAAGCTATTAGCATCCTAGATGCTTATATATGTAGAAAGGAATGTAAATCTTCGCGTATAGAAAAGGGTTAATGGCTAAAGAACCACAAAAAGGCTATTTAGCTTAATCCAATTCACAGAAGATGGATATATTTTGAGAACCAGCTCATGTAGATGTATCTAACAAGTTCCATTGCGAGTAATTTCTGTAATATGAACTAATTTTATCGAAAAAGGATGTTTTTTAATCTCTACGAAACCGCTCTCATAAATGTATAAAATCTCGTATTTTTCTGAACAATGTAGAACCTTTTCGCCTACTTTGTACATATGATCACTCCTTTTTTTCTTCATCATTACTAATAGAATTGCATACTTCTAAGAACTATTGCAAAAGTATTTTTATTTAGTAAATAGGATGAAAAGAGGAGAGTAAAAAATGGTAAAATATCCTATAAGTTTTAACACTTACATTTTGTAAAATTTGTAGAAAGAGCTTCGTAAAACATATACTATATTTAAGCAGAGTCCTCAGGCACTTTTTTACTTAAGTTATTGAAAATTGGTAACGTTTTTGAAGATGTACTGCCGTACTATACGGTACATCTTATTTATTGTAGGTAAATACCTATACCTTAATAATTAAAAATAATAAGATATATTGTCAGCCAGTAATTAAACTTTTTTCTTTGCTCCACTAATACAATTTTTGTCAACCTTCTTAGGTTGACCCTTTTACATAAATGTCAGTAAATTTAACGCTGCATTTTTATAAAATGTACAATGTATAATAAACAATATTAGCTATAAAGTAACAGGAGGATCTATATATTTGTTGAATATAATCGGTTTTTTACTATCCATATTGACAATACTCTTGCTAATTGTTTCTTTTATTTATTTAATAATCTACTTTTTGAATAAGAAACATTTTCCCAAAAAGCTACTACTTGTCACTTTGACAAGTTCACTTCTATTTATAGGAGTACTACTATATGGGATTTATTTTTTTTCGTTTGATAATATTAATAAAGATTATACCCAAAAAGGACCTGGACCGTTATCGTCACCCACAGAAAAGTATACAGCTAATGCTTTTTATGAACTATATGGAGGCGCTGCCGGAGGAGTTAATGTATGGATTGAAGTCACTAATAATGAGGAAAATAAAGTGAAAACTATATATTATAGTGATGCAAAATCTACTTTTTCTATGCATTGGAAGGATGAAGATACTTTGTATATTGTAAACAACGATCCTGAATATCCAAATTCAAATAGAAGCATTGAATTAGAAGTTGATAAAGAAATTTATCATGAAAATGGTTTGGCTTGTACTAGTTGGCTCATGAAAGACGAATTTGAGCAATGTTATCAAAATTGACTACACCTAATGAGTATAACGGGTTTTTTCTAATCAAACAGAAGCTAAAAAGCTTAGAAAAACCGACGACTGTAAGTTGTAGTTGAAAAAAGTTTTCATTCCGTACAAAGATGATTTTTTGGGTGTTTATTATATTAAGATATCGTTAGCTCTCTTTGGTTTAAAGGAGAGTTTTTTAATTAGAGCACATAAAAACCAAGTATAAGGTATTTAGATATCAATGAAATAGGACAGCGTATTAAAGGGTAATATTATATTTAAAAAACGTTATTGTTCTTGTCACTTTCTATTTTTTATTAAATAATTATTAGCAATGCTTGACAGAAGGCTAAGTAAGTGTTAGTTTATAAAACGTAATAATTACGATTTAATTTTACATAAAAATAGGAGGGGAAAAAATGAAAAAGTTATATCTTAGCTTATTTAGCATGTTATTAATTAGTGTTCTTTTAGTAGCATGTTCAGGAACAAAAAGTGAGGAAGTAGATGGAGCAGGGGCGAAAGAATCAGAAGTACAGGAAGATGAAGTGAAAAATATAGATGATGCTCCAGAAGATATAAAAATTGAAGGAATTGGAGATCATTATCATACCGGTGATAAGATTGAGTTAACTGCAGTTTTAGATAAAGAAACAGAATCTGGACATTGGCACTGGTATAGTAGAGAAAATGCCAAGGAAGAATGGAAAGTAGTTGAAGGGCAAGAGAGCGAAATCTTTACAGCTGAAGCAACGGTTAATGGATTAGAAGTAAAAGCTGCTCTGTTTGACAATGACAACAAACCAAGTGCCCAATCAGCACCAGCTAAAATTGTCATTGATGATCATCATGGAACTGACGAAGAAAGTAAAAAAATATATCAAGGATATTTTGAAGATAGTCAAGTAAAGAACCGTGAATTGTCTGACTGGGAAGGTGACTGGCAATCTGTTTATCCATATCTTTTATCTGGAGATTTAGACGAGGTATTGGAACATAAAGCAGAAAACGGAGATATGACAAAAGAAGAATATAAAGAATATTATACAGTAGGCTATAAAACGGATGTTGACCGCATCCTCATTAAAGACAATGTTGTAACTTTTTTTGAAGGTGACAAGGAGTATTCAGGAAAGTATGAGTCAGACGGATACGAAATTCTTACCTATGAAAAAGGGAATAGAGGAGTGCGTTTCATTTTTAAATTAGCAGACGGAACAGAGGACATGCCTAAATACATTCAATTTAGTGATCATGGTATCTTTCCAGCTGATTCCCATCATTTCCATCTATATTGGGGAGATGACAGTGAGACATTGCTAAAAGAAGTCACTCATTGGCCAACATATTATCCTTCTAATCTAGATGCAGCTGGTATAGTGCGTGATATGTTAGCTCATTAATAAATATTGAAATTATTAAGTTATTAATATACTAAGTTTGAATTAAATTCTAAAATCTAGCTTTTAAATCGTAATTATTACGCTTTATTTGGTTGTTTGGAGGTTTATAACGCAAATGAAAAAAAGTTGGTTAATTTTCATTTTGATGATGTCCACTTTTCTTTTTGGGTGTCAAAATGCAGAAGAAAGCAGTACGAATGATGAGAAGCTTTCTGTTGTAACATCATTTTACCCTATGTATGAATTTGCTCGTCAAGTTGCAGGAGATCGAGCGGATATAAGTTTAATGCTATCAAATGGAGAAGATCCCCATCACTATGAGCCAAGTGCAAAAGATGTCGCTCGTGTCAATGATGCAGACGTTTTTGTATATAGCAGTGAAGAAATGGAGTTTTGGGTAGGAAGCTTATTAAAGACGATTGAGAACGATAAATTAGTGATAGCAAGAACGGCAGATGGTGTTGAATCAGAGCACCATCATGAAGATGAACATGAAGCATCTGATGAAGATGCAGAAGGTATAAAAATTCAAGGTGTTGCAGATCATTATCACACTGGTGATAAGATTGAATTAACAGCAGAATTAGAGGATGATTCAGGTTATGAACATTGGCACTGGTACACAAGAGAAAGTGCTGATAAAGAATGGGTTACTGTCCCGAATCAAGGCGGACCTGAATTTAATTATGAAGCTGCAGGGAAGAGTTTTGAAGTTCGAGCAGTATTGTATGATGATGCTCACAATGAATTTGCCGAGTCCCAACCAGTAGAGATTGTTATTAATGATCATGGACAAGCTCATGGAGACGGTGAAGAAGCTGATCATCACGATAACCATGGAAGTGAAGAAAGTGCTGGACCAATAGAGATTATTGGCTTGGCAGATCACTATCATACAGGCGATGTCGTTACACTTGTTGCTGAGCTGCAAGAAGAAACTGACTATGAGCATTGGCATTGGTATACTCGTGGAAGTGCTGATGAAGAATGGGAAGCAGTGTCAGGACAAGGAACTGATCATTTTGAGTACAAAACAACTGGTGAAAGCTTTGAAGTAAAAGCAGTACTTTTTGATGATTCTCATAATACATATGCAGAATCAGAGCCAGTATCGGTTTTAATTGATGACCATGAAAGCCTTGATCCACATATTTGGTTAGATCCATTATTGGCACAAGAGCAAGTAAATATTATTCGTGATGCACTCATTGAAGCAGATCCAGATGGAAAGGACGATTACGAAAAAAATGCAGCAGCTTTTAATAAGGAACTTCAAGCAGTACATGAAGAATACCAGGCTGCGTTCGAAAATGCAGAGAACCGTGTTTTTGTCGTACAACACCAAGCTTTTGGATACATTGCGGAGCGATATAATCTAAAGCAAATCGCAATTGGCGGTTTATCTACAGAAGTGGAACCGAGCGCATCACGTATTGCAGAAATTAGAGACTTAGTGAAAGAAAATGATGTACCAGTTATCTATTATCAACAAGGTGCTAACTCAGCAATTGCAGAAACAGTAGCAGCTGAAACAGGAACAAAGACAGCTAGTCTGTATGATTTAGAGGTTTTATCTAAAGAATTACAAGATAAGAAATTAGGCTACGTAGCAGCGATGCGTGAAAACTTGAAAGCTTTACAGTTAAGTATTAAATAATTATTCAAAAAAGGAATTGCTTTTTCATAAGCAATTCCTTTTTTATTCGCATAATCTGATGAATTAACAGGAATGCCTCTGACGGGATTCGAACCCGCACTCCTTTCGTAAGCATAGGCTAGGGGGAACACGCTTCCCTACGGACTTTCACCGGCTAGGAATTTCACCTGCCTCAGCTATTTCTGCTTTTCGGTGCTTCTGAAACCCTTGCCTTGCGACCCGGTACTAACAATGTTTTCCGGCGCTCTTCCCTTCTATAGCTACAGAGGCGAAAATAAATTATTATTTAAATGTATCATGATTATACCACATTAAAAAGGAATAATATGTAATAACTTTCTTGCTGTTTTTATATCCTTATTTTGATAAAATCGAGTAAAATAGCTCAACTTAAAATGAATAATGGGAAGATATAAAATGAAAAGATATAAAGTGAAAAGATATAAAATGAAAAATAAAAGCAGAATAAGAGAATTTTTAAAAGAGAGCTTTTTCGAGGTAGTAGGTGAAGTGATTTGGAATATCTTAATGTTTATACCTAAAATGATAATCCGCTTAATAGGTCGCTTAATAGATAACATTTGGTGAAGTGGTTAATAAAAAAGCATTAATCAGAAAGAGTTAATGCTTTTTTGTGTTCATTTTACATGTAAATGGAATGCTCATTTAATCTTTTTACTTTAAATGAAAATACTGTAGTAATTAATGCTGCTAATACGGTTATTCCCCCAATCCAACCTAGATTATGAATAGAAGTATACTCAACAACCAAGCCTCCTAATCCTGCTCCTAACGTCATTCCAATATTCATTAGTGCTGTATTAAAACTTAGAACTATTTCAGATGATTCTGGTTTTAAAGTTATTAAATAATATTGATTAGCTGGATTAGTTATCCAAGCAGATGTGCCCAATTCCATAAGGACAATAATAATACCGATTGTTGAAGTTGAATTGGATGTAAATGTAATTAAGATAAATGAGTGAATGGTTAAGCTAATGATAATTGTCCGCATCGGCCCCCGTTTATTAACAGCAAATCCTCCAACGCGAGAACCGATAAACGAAGAAACACACCTAGAATAAATAGAAGCTAATTCTTGCTGATGGGATATTTAATAAGTTGTTTTGTAATGGCGCAATATAGGCAATTACCATAGTTTTCCCAAGAATCCAAAATACGGTTGTTAATAGGCCAGTAAATACTTTCGTATCTTTAATAATAGAGAATTGCTGCTTGAAAGACATAGAATTGTTACCAGCTAAAGGAGGAATTAATTTAGATAATAGTAGCAGGCTTATCAGTGTAATAAAAAGATATACCGCCAATTAAAAAAGTTGGCAATTAATGTTCCAATCGGCACCCCTAATACTAATGAAACCGTAAATCCAGTAATAACAGTTACAATCGCACTACCTTGTTTTTCTGGTAGACTAATTTTTGCAGCATATTAAAGGATAGCTATAGTGTTACATTGAACTTTTTCAATGAGTTTATTTTTGAAGAGTTAAAAGGGAGAGGGATATTATAAGACAAATCACACTCAATCCCTTTTTGCTTGCGAAGCAAGGCATTCATTAAAAATAGTTTTGAGGATTTTTTAATGCTCTTGCTATTTTGAGAATTCCCTCTTGAATTCGATTGTCTTCTACATTGGAAACATTCAGCTTCAAAATCCGTTCTTGGTAAAAGCCATCTAAATAATTTCTTTTAACTGAATCTAGTTGTATGCCTTGGTTTTGCAACTGGTAAACTAATGATTTTAAATTCATACGCTTGTCTAAATGAATATGATTATGCATAACAATTTCTGATGATGATT
This sequence comes from Niallia sp. Man26, assembly GCF_022049065.2. Taxonomy (NCBI): domain Bacteria; kingdom Bacillati; phylum Bacillota; class Bacilli; order Caryophanales; family Bacillaceae; genus Niallia; species Niallia sp. Man26. Next base: position 608,255 of record NZ_CP095744.1, on the reverse strand, counting down.
CGTAAGCAGGTAAATAATCTTGTATAGACTGATGCAGAATTTTAGCACGTGTATGATAGATGGTACTGACTTTCGTTTTATTGTGTTCATAAATTCCATTTTTTAAATAGAGATATAATGCGGCTTGTGAAATCATAGAGCTGTCGATATCTGTTGTCATTTTGTATTTTTGAAAGATATTAAGGATTGAGGGAGGTAGAACTGCCAATCCAACTCTTAATCCTGGAAACATAATTTTAGAAAAACTTTTTAAATAAATCACTTTATCATGTAAATTATCTGCAAAAAGAGGGTCATTCTTCGGGTTGAAATCAAAATCTGCTAAATAATCATCTTCTAAAATAAAAACATTATATTTCTCTGCTAATTGTAATATAGCTGCTTTTTCTTTTTTACTGTATGACGAGCCTAAAGGATTATGAAAGCGTGGCATCGTATAAAAGAATTTAATTTCTTTTTTATGAAATAATTGTTCAAGTCGTCCTAAATCAATTCCTTTTGCGGTGCGTTGAATTCCTATGACCGGTAGTTGTAACGTTTTTAGTAAATCCATGTATAAATGGTAGCTAGGTTGCTCTACTAGTATAGTGGAACGATTATTTGGAAAAGGCATCAAACTTAATATAGAAAGAGCCTGCTGAATACCAGAAGTGATGAAAATTTGCTCTTCATGCGTAAAAACTTGGTATGATTCTAACAGTTTTTTTGATGCTGCTATAAGCGGAGGCCAACCGTTGGGTGTTCCGTAGCGAAATAATTCTTCTTGATACGTATCAATAGCTTTATTTATACAGTGTTGAAATTCCTTGTAAGGAAAAGCATGCCAAGTAGGAGCAGAGCTTGCAAAGTCTATTATGTCCGTGGCCGATGGGGTTTTGAAGACATGATTATCTACAACATAATATCCACTTTTCGGTAGTGCATAAATAATATGTTGTGCCTCCAATTTTTTTAAAGCGGTCAAGACCGTGCTTTTACTACAAGAATATTGTTGTGTTAAATCTCGAATGGATGGTAATTTTGCACCGGTTGAAAATTTATTAGACTGAATTTGCATAAGAAGAGATTGATAGATTGATTCATATTTAAGCATCATAAGCCTCCATTGCATCTGTATCGGTACAGATCGGTATTTTTTATATCGTAAAGGTTAGCGTAATCTCTTACGATAATGGTACCGGCCGGATCATCATAAAGGGGGTAATGAAGATGAATGAAAAAAGAAATGCATATATCGCTGCAATCATCTATGCATTCATTATCGGTTTGTCATTTATGTTTGTTAAAGTGACATTATCTGTTGCAACACCGTTAGATACACTTGCACATCGGTTTACTATTGCATGGATTGCTGCCACTGTGTTGTTGTTAAAAAAAGGATTAGATAAAGTCAATGTAACAAAAAAAGATGTACTGCGAATTGCCTTGTTAGCCATCTTATATCCGACACTCTTTTTTAGCTTTCAAGTATTTGGGCTAGTGCATACTTCTTCTTCAGAAGCTGGTATTATTCAAGCAACAATACCAATTTTTACGTTAATTCTTGCAAGTATCATCTTAAAGGAAACAACTACCAGTAGTCAAAAAATAGCAGTTAGTTTATCAGTATTTGGTGTCATATCTATTATGTACATGAACGGGGCAGGAGGTACAAAGGCAAGTCTTGTTGGAACGGGGTTAATCTTGCTTTCAGCACTTACCTCCTCCTTATACAACGTATTTGCTAGACAATTAACACAGCGATATTCATTATTCACGATCACATATATAATGACCTTGTTTGGATTAATCGCTTTTAATGGAGTCGCACTGACAACTCATGTTATAAATGGTACACTCCGTCAATATATGCAACCTTTTGGACATTGGGATTTTGTTCTTGCGATTTTGTATTTAGGTATCTTATCGTCTTTAGGAACCTCCTATCTATCTAACTATGCATTATCTAAAATAGATGCATCAAAAATGAGTGTTTTCAGTAACTTTGCTACACTCATTACTATTGTAGCAGGAGTTATTTTTTTAAAAGAGGAGTTTCATTTATATCACATAGCAGGTTCCATTATGATCATTCTTGGTGTTGTTGGTACAAATTATTTGGGTACAAGTAGAAATTTAAGTAAAAAAACTTCTCGCTAATTGTATGCCTACAATGAGATATATAAATTAGAAACAAATGACGAAAGTTCTGTAGTAGCTAATAGGGCTAAAAGGAGGAAACTGAAACCTTTTAGCTCTTTTTCCGTAGTATTGAATAAATAAGTCAGTGGAAAGGGAGGCGTTACTAAGAAAATATCAACAATTACGATTGGTAAAAAATTTTATAGGGAGATATTATGAAGAAAACTTTAGAAAAAAGATTGAAATATTTATTTTCTGGGGAATTAACTTCCCTTATAGTTTTCCTTTTTTTAAGTTACCTATTAAATTACGTATATCCTAATTTACACTTATATTCGTTAGGGTCATTTTGGATTTCATTTTTCCTGCTAGAGTTTTTATTATTACAGGGAACAATATATTGGCATCTTAAACTAAAGCAATTAAAAAAACAATATACTCCTAATACAACTATTAATAGTATCCAAAAGTTTAAGTTTTTAAAGAAGCTTAATGGTTTTCTAATTTTTGCTCCTTTTATAGCGTTCGTAACTGATTTGTATTTGTGGAAATCGAACTTACCTGTTGGGGGGGTAAGTATTGCGCTGTTCATATATCTCTTTGCAGTCTTAGAGTATATTAACTATTATTATATTCAACTTTCCTATGATAACATCTCGGATATAAATTATTTATGGAGGACTAAAAAGTTGAAGAGGGCGTGTTTAGATAAAGACTTTAAACGGTTTTATTAACGAGAGAAACCTGCCTGTTCATTTATTGTTTTTCAAATCTACACCAAGGGGAGATAACCTATGGAAATAGAAATTATCCAGAGTATTGAAAAGGAACAAGATTGGGTAATCGTGGATGGGGAATTTGAGCAATTTCATATATCAGGAGATAATATTGACTATGTGGAAGATACGATAAATCTGATGCAGAAGGCAGCAATTACCTGCTTTAAGTATCCTTTTTATATTCACTTTGAAGGGTATGATGATGGAATAACATCGGTATTAGCAAAGAGAGATAAATTAGAAATATATTATCAAAATACAGGAAGAAAAGTGCATACAATGTCCAATGGTAAATCCTACCATGTGGAGATACCAGCATACTCTGTGACCATTCCGAACTATGAAGCATTACAAACAGCATTTTCAGAATGGTTTCAATTGGCTCAAGATAATAATATGTGGATGATAACACAAGGCTCATGTGTTCATTATAAAAGTAAGTTTGCTTCTACAAATATAAGCCAAGAACCTATCATTTTAATCACTGGACACGATGCACAAGAGTTGATTTTTATTACAAACCAGCCTTCTTATCAAAAAGAAGACAGCTTGCGTGTAATCTTTGAAGAATAATTGCCAAAATAACAGTCCATTCATAAAGGACTGTTATTTTATTTCATGAAATATCTCTTCTTTATTACTTGAATAAATATGACAACATCTATAGGCTGCTTCACTATGTTATTCTTTGTTTGTTGGATGGATTAAACCATTTCGTGGGCATATTTATTTTTATTATCCTCATCAAGGTCTGAGTTATTTTTTACAGATAACTGTATGTAATAAGGAAATTTTTCTTTAGATTGTTTATCCATTAAATATTATTCTTGGAGAATATCAAAATTAATACTTTCTTCTGTGTAATATATTTGGTAGTAAAAAAAGACTCTTTAACAAAGTTATTCTGAATTAGCTGTAAAAGAATCGACAGAACCAAGAAAAAAAACGGTCTGTTTGCATTTTCACTCTGCATTATCATTTTTTCTTTATTTAGTCTAATAAATGAGGACAATATTAATAAGTTAGACGAGGGGGAAATACACGATATAAGGTAACGGTCGCTTATTTGTCAGAAAGTGAGCATGGAAGCATTGTAATTTCTATTTACTGGTTAATTTGAAACTTTTAAGATAGCAAAACGTATATATAATTACCAGATAATATTAATTAATACTATAAATGGAAGTATAGAGAAAGAAGTGAAGATAATATGGCAAAAGATAAATGGAAAGGTTTCGTTGCTTTAGGTATTTTACTAACTGCTATTGGATTTATTCTACTATTTTTCAGTATTAAATTTGGTACATTCACTGCTGAAAATTGGCTTATTAAACAAGGAGGGGCAGACACTCCTACATACCATCTAGTAATGAAAGGCTACATAAATAATTTTTTGACTGCTGGCAGTATACTTTTTGGAATTGGTCTTGTCACAACGCTGGTTGGGTATTTTAAGATGCTTACTTCTTCGTCACTTAATAGAATGAACTAAAATCGGGCGCTTACCCATAGAAATTATGGGTGTGTCTTTTTTTATGTTAGCCAATGGTGTTATAAAGCAATCATTAGGCTGATATTTCTTTATGGCTTGTAAAAAGTAAATGGAAAATGATTGACTGTGTGGTAACCACACGGTTTATGCTGTAAATATGATTGGAGGAATAAGCATGCAGCACTTAACAAGTGGAGAATTAGCTAAATTACTGAATATAACGAAATACGTGGTAAGGCATTATGAGGAACAACAAATAATACAGCCCGCATTTATTGATGTAAATGGCTATCATATGTATGGAGAAGCGGAAGTGTATGCGATGTCACATATTTTGCTGCTAAAGCAATTAGGTTTTTCGTTAAAAGAAATAAAAAACATTGTGGAGAAGAAAACAGATTATACTGAAGCATTATCTAGTGTACTAGTACATTTCGAGAATGAAATTACACGTCTTACTAAGTTAAAGGGGAATGTACAAACCATTCTCGAGCTTCAACAAACTGAAACATACAAGCTGGTCGAAGAGAATAAAGAAGACAGATATTTTGCCTGCTTTGAGGATGTATTTGTAGATGAAGCATACAACCTAAATTTGAAAAAGCTAGCTAAATGGAAAAATGGCAATAGAAATATTGTAGAAGATGTCTCTTATGCAATATTAGAGAATGGAAGTAATGTCAAAGTAATGTATAGAACGAGTTTGGAAGAAGCAGATTATGCTTTTCGTGCAGGAACCTACTATTGTAAGAAAATATGTGTAGAACTAGAAGACCAACTTTTAGAAGAGATAGAGTGTTTTTACAAGAATCTCGATCTGATAAATGCCAAATTTGAACATGATTTATTGATACTAGAGGAAGCGAATTTATCAGCATTTTATATCAAAGAGATGGTATATAGTTTAGAGGTTAAGGCGAAATGAAGCGAGGAATTGCTAGTTCTAGAAAGGATATAGAAGAGATAGCGGTTCTATTATTGGAAGGATTTCAGGAAGAATTTCAAGCACTAAACTTGCCAGAAGTCGAGCGGAGTTTTGTTTTGCGTTGTCTAGCAGAGCATATTTTACAGAATCACCGAGATAATTTGCTCATAGTAAGAGATAAGAAAATAGAATGAATTTTATTTATTAAACCAAAAAAGTGGAAGGGACTAAAATTATTGGGTCGGTTGTTTATACAGTTAAATTTACAAGCACTTTTTAAAACATGTATTTTCCTTGTAGCGTTCGATCATAGAAGCAAAGCTAAAGAAATTCACATAGACTTTATAGCCGTAACTAAATGTAACCGAGGAAAAGGAATTGGTACACAGCTTATTAAATTGGTTAAAAACTTGGTGAAGGGTGATCAGTATGTAACATTATATGTTTCTGCAACTAACGCTGCTGCTAGTAGACTTTATGAAAGACTAGGATTCCAGATAAAGAAAAAAGGAACAAGTTTAATAGGAAGGCAGTATGGAATAGAGAGGTGGTATTTCATGGAGTGGAAAGGGATAAAAAATAATGAAAACGAGGTTTAAATTACTTATTAGCATTGTATTGATAATAATGACAATCGCTGGTTTCCTTTATGAAAATGACTACGCTATGCTGGAGAAAGAGGTGAACATTAAAACCAAGCAAGGAAATTTAGAAGGCTTTCTTGCCATGCCTAAAGAGAAGAATGAAGGAATTGTTATATTTGTTCATGGAGATGGACCGCAAAACGCAACACAGGATGGAGGTTATAAGCCTTTAATGGAACGGTTTGCAAAACAAGGCTATGCATCTGTATCTTGGAATAAACCAGAAATAGGAGATTCAGCAGGGAATTGGTTAGATCAAACAATGGACGATCGAGCGAAGGAAGTAGAAGAAGTAATCGAATGGGCAAAGCAGCAGAAATCTATGAATACAGAGAAAATCATCCTCTGGGGAGCTAGCCAAGCTGGCTGGGTAGTTCCAAAAGTACAGCAAAATCGCACCGATATTACAGCAGCTATTTTAGTGGGTCCTGCCATCAATTGGCTTAGACAAGGAGAGTATTTTACGACCATGGAAATGAAAAGAGCTGGCAAAACGGATGAAGAAATACAGAGTGAACTAGACAAGGATGAACAAGCGTCTAATCTTATTGAATCAGGCGCTTCCTATAAAGAATACATGCAAAAAACGAATGACAACAGCTTATCCGAAGATAGATACACATTTGTGCAAAAGAATATTTCAGCAGATGGGACAGAAGATATTAAGAAAATTAACTCCCCAGTATATTTGATATTAGCTGAAAATGATGAGAATGTGGATTCTAAGGATACAGTGAAGACATACAAAGAATGGTTACCGGAAACGCAATTAACAGTAAAAACGATATTAGGAGTCAAGCATTCTATGTTAAATCCATACTTGCATGATTCAGAATTTTTAATCTATGTAAGTGCCATCTTAGCTCCAAAGGATACACTGATAAGTAAAGTCTATTTGGATTATTGTGAGGAAATAGTTCGTCACATATAAAATAAGGTTTAGATTTTCGTATTAAAAAACATTGTATAATGCTTGATTTAAGGAAGCATTTCGCAGAGATATTATTAAATAATTCAACTAATCATTATTAAGCAGTCCTCCCTGATTAAAAGTTTTGGAAAAGGGTAATATACCTCTATAAACTTAAATGAGGTGATGGAGATGTCTAACATGATAAAACAAGAAGAGTTGGAAACATTAAGAGAGTTAATTAAAGACATAGACACAGCCATGCTAACGACGGTAACAGAAGAAGGGCTTGTGTCTCGTCCTATGAAAACACAAGAAGTAGAGTTTGATGGTGATTTGTGGTTCTTCACGAAAAAAGAGACGGATAAATATGAAGAAATCTTACATGATCAAGACGTTAATGTTGCTTATGCAGGTAAATCCTATGTTTCTGTTCGCGGAAGAGCGGAAATCGTAGAGGATTTAAATAAGAAAAAGGAATTATGGAGCAAAGCATACGAGCAAATTATGCAAACTTCTTATGATGATCCTAGCGTTGTCTTAATAAAGGTGAAAGCAGAAGCGGCTGAATATTGGGAAACAGGTAATTTCACGAAGAAGATGGCCTTTTTCTATAAACGGATGACAGGGCAAAGCTCTAAATCTACAGATGTTAATGAAACAGTTGAATTGAATCAGTAATAAAATGGGTTGTCTGAATATCAGGCAACCCATTTTATCTTTCTCTTGCTATTAATAATTGCATTTATATTATTTAATTTCGATAGTATCTTTATGAGATTTTCCATCTTTCTTATAAGTAATAATTAATTTGTATACATGTCCCTCAACTAGTTCATCTCCTAATAGAAAGTCAGTAAAGAATGGATTTGCGGTTGTTACAGAACCATCTTCAGCTCTTCCATAACTAAACTCATCCTGCTCAGCTATTATTTCACCATTATCCATATATTCTAATTTGGACACATTAACTTTTTCGTTATTTAATTGCTTTATTTTACCTTGCCAACCGCTTGGCGCACTTTCATCAAGGTTTTTCTTGTATGTATATTTCCACATACCGTTGTCAGATTTACCAGAAATAGAAATGCTTGAAATGTATGCATATATACCAGAAAAAATAATGAGGAGACTTAAAAATCCAATCAAAAATCTCTTTTTCTTCAACAATTTCTCTCCTTTATGTTTAGTGGGGGGTCTTATGTTATTAAAATAGCTAATACATTGTGTCAATCTTGAAACATTAGACGATGATAAATTGGAAAAGTTTCTTTTTATGTATAATTATGGAACTTTTTTATTTTCCGTTCGTATAGAGAATAGATCGCTTTTGTAACGGTTTAATAAAAGAGTATCCTGATTAACCAAAAAGGAGTATCAATTATGGTAAAAAGACTTTCTATGATGTTAGTGATTATGATATTGGCAGTCATTACTTTATTCCTAGCTGCTAAAAATCCGACAGGCCCTAATACTGTTTCATTTGATGAACCGCAAAATTTTTTAACGTCCCTTGGTACACTTATAGTTCTGTTATTACCACCATTGATTTTAGCTTGTTTTAATCATGTTGCTTTAAATATTATTTCTGCAGTTTATCAAGCGTTTATAGTACTGACCTTTTTAGGGGTAGTTATCGTAGGTTTAGTGATTCCCAGTATTTTAATAAGCATTATTGGTGGTTTAGGAACCATTGTTGGAATAATTAGTATTGTTATGACCCTATTTGACCTTGGGAATGGAAGGAAATCAGTGGTAGTAAAAAAATGAGGGCGTGGCAAACTCTGAATAAATGGTATAGTGACTATTTTACTTGAGGTGGATGATGGATAATCTAAATAAGATTGCTATTATTGGAGGAACAGGAAAGGTTGGACGTCGAATTGCTGTTAAAGCGTTAGAAAACGGCTATCAAGTTCGAATGCTTGTTAGAACTCCCAAAAAGTTATCTTTAAATGACGATAGGATAGAAATAGTAGAAGGGGCTGTCCAGAATAGAGAAGATATTCAAAAGCTGCTAAAGGATTGTCAAATAGTAATTAATACTTTTGGGCAACCCCTCAAAGAGAAACCGATTTATAGCAGTGTTACGAAGACAATTATTGAGATAATGGCAGAATTACAAATTGAACGTTATATAGGTGTTACTGGAGGTTCCTTAACTATTTCTAACGATAAAAAAAGTCTTATAAATAGACTTGGTGCAAAGCTGTTTGAAAATTTTTACTCTGATATGATGATAGATAAGAAAAAAGAATGGGATTTTCTTAACAGTAATGAACAGATTAAAAAATGGACTCTAATTAGGCTGCCATTCGTCACTGATCAGGAGGATATAGGATACATAAAAGAAAATCTAACAGATTTACCAGGAATAAAAATAACAAATGGAGATATCGGTACTTTTATAATTAACCAAATTGAAGATTCGAAATATATACAAAAAGCACCTTTTATCTCCAATTAATTTTATTTAAAATGGAATGTTCTGTAATAAAATGAATTAAAGCAGACAGTAATTGTAACTTTGGAGGAGAGATATGAGAATCTTCTTTTCAATCTTATCAATAATATCCACACTGTTAGGATTTCTTATGATTGTATCATTTTCTAAGGATGGAGAAATTGCTGAAACATTATCTTTTGGAACAAAGGGAATGTCATTTATGTACATACTAAACCTTTATAATTTTCTAGGAGTATTGTTTGCATTTCCTGCAGAGAGGAACAAATACAGATTCATATTGTTCACTTTTAGCACCATTATGCTCTTGATAAGTCTAAGCCTAACCTTTGTTGGTTTGTATGGATTTCAAGAACCTTAAATTTAAGTAAAATGAAAACAAAACTGGTCATAAACTAATAAGACACGTCGAATATCAATTGGCAAACTGATTCCTTCCTAATTTTCCTACAAAAATAGATAATATAAATAACATTAATTAGCCATCACTACATACGGTATAAATTAGAGTAAGACCAGAAGGAGAATCAGTTACTTTAATGGTGAATTTTAAACGGATTGGTTAAATTATCTCTATTCAAGGAGTGATGACATGAATTTTTTGCATTGGTATGATTGGATACAGCCTACAACACCGTCTGCATCGATTATTTTCGGAATTCTCTTCACTGTGATTGCCGCAGCAACTGTGTGGTTTAATACAAGAAAAAAGAAAAGTACTGGCATTGCCTTTTTAACAGGATTGAGTGTAACGGTTATAGGGGTATATATTTTAGTAGTAACAGGGTTCTATAGCTGAACCCTGTTAAATGTATGTCAACCATTACATTTTGGTGATTTTTATGTGATGGAAACTAGTAATCAGCAAAAAACTGCTACAATATGGTTGTGAAGAAAGGGAGTGATAGGATGAAAAAGTATATTTATATGGTAGTAACCTGCTTTGTGCTAAGTGCAAGTCTTGTTGCAGGTCAAGGGATTTTAGGAACGCCCTCTGCAAAAGCTGCCAGTTCTGTAACATATACAGTAACAGCTGATACACTGAATGTAAGAAGTGGTTCGAGTACAAAGCATAAAGTGATTGGTTCAGTAAAAAAAGGTAGTAAGCTGTCTGTACAAAAGAAGGAATCGAACGGCTGGTATAAGATAACCTTTAAAGGAAAAACAGGTTATGTGAGCGGCACATATGTGAAAGTGGCTTCATCAAGTACTACAACTTATACGGTAACCGCAGACACTTTGAATGTAAGAAGCGGCTCGAGCACGAAGTATAAAGTGATTGGCTCTGTAAAAAAGGGAACAAAGCTTACAGTTCAGAAGAAGGAATCAAATGGCTGGTATAAAATTGACTTTAAAGGGAAAACAGGCTATGTCAGCGGTACATATGTAAAAGCAGCAACATCATCTAGTGTTTCATCAAAGTCTTCCATTGAGGATACTGTAAATAATATGAAGACACTTGGTAAGGCCCAACAGTTGATATTAGTGACATCATCGAATGCTTCTTCTAAAACAGCGACAATACGTACATTTGAGAAGACTAATGGCAAATGGAAACAAGTTCAATCGATGACAGGCGTGCTTGGCAAAAATGGAATGACTGACAAAATGTCAGAAGGCTCTCAAGCTTCACCGACAGGGAAATATACAATTGGGACAGCCTTTGGGAGAGGAGCTAATCCAGGTACGAAATTGCCGTATCGCAAAATTACAAGTGATGATGTTTGGGTAGATGATCCAGCCTCCTCCTTATACAATACTTGGCAAAAGGCTTCTAAAAACAATGGACGCTGGAAAAGTGCCGAAAAGATGAATATTCCTGAATATGATTTAGGATTTGTTATCAATTATAATACGAAAAACCCTGTTGCAGGAAAAGGAAGCGCGATTTTCTTCCATGTTGCAGGCAAGTATGGCTATACAGCCGGCTGCACAGCCACTTCTAAAGCTAATGTAACGACAGTGTTAAAATGGCTGAATCCAGACAAAAACCCTGTAATTATTCAAACGCCAGATTCTGGTCTAGGCAAATACTAGGTTTATTACTGTCTGTCTTAAGTAAAAGGACAAGCCTCACTCTTCGTGAGTGAGGCTTGTCCTTTCATTAGTAAATAGAAAAAAGGCGAGAAAGAATATTTTTCTTTCTCGCCTATGTTGTTTAATGGATATCTTTCTTTTTGAAATTACCGCCTTTAACTTCTGCTACATCATAAACTGTAACGAAGGCGCCGCTGTCAATTTCATAGATGATTTCTTTCATTTTGCTTTCTTCCAGTCTGTTGATGACACAAGTGATTTCTTTAAATCTTTCACTAGAATAGGCTCCCTGTACTAGACTGTATGTAGCACTTCTGCCTAGTCTGTCACGGATAGTCTCTACCATCAATTCTGGTTCATTTGTAATGATTTTAAAGGTTTTAGATCCGCTTAAACCTTCTTCAACGATATGGATTACTTTAGAGGCGATAAAGTAGGCGATACCAGAGAGGATTGCTCCTTGTAGACCGAATACGATTGATACAATAGCAAATACAAAAACATTAAGAAATAAAATAAGGTCGCTCGTACCAAAAGGCAATTTTCGTGACAGTAATACTGCAAGCATATCAATTCCATCAAGTGCTCCACCGTTACGCAAAGCAAGACCCATACCAAAACCGATGATGATTCCGCCGACTACAGTAACAAGCAATGTATCTCCATGAATAATCGTATTGATATGGTGCATAAGTACTGTACCTGCAGCCAGTGAGGCGATGCCGATTATGGAAAATATCGCAAAACTCTTACCAATTTGCTTATATCCTAAAAATATAAACGGTAAATTTAAGATAGCAATCAAAATGCCTAGCGGTAAATCTGTCAGTTGGGATATAACAATGCTGATCCCGGTAACTCCACCGTCGGAAACATTGTTTGGAATTAATACTGCTTCAAGTCCATAAGCTGTAATGAACCCGCCAATAATTACTAATAAAATCCGCGATAAAAACTTAACATTATTGGGCTTTTTTTTCGTGATCACACTCATTTCTTTTTCCTCGTTTCTTTCTACACTTTTTTATTTAGCACAATTAATACTACCATAAATTCCGCCTTTTTTCACAAAAGGAAGGTTATTAAGACAAATTCCAAGCATTTTTTACATCATCTTTTCTTACTATGGAAAGAATAGATTCAAAGGACCTCGGTCATTTGTACTAAAGGGATTTGCTGTTTATATTATTACCTGAAAGGGCTGTGTATGATGCACGTCGCCATCACACTTCTGACTATTATAGCCTCTCTTAAATGGGGAGATTGGAAAAACTGGCGAAAATATCATGCCAGTATGTTTTTTATATCTACAGGTGGTCTGCTTTATGAGTATATCGTGAATGAAAATACACTTTGGAAGTTTCATCCCGATTTTTTATACAGCCACGAGATGATTGTCGTTATTTATGCACTTATAACCATGCCGATTAGTATCTTTCTCTTCTTGTCCCATTTCCCTGAAGGGTGGTTAAAGCGCATAATTTACATAGTAGTCTGGTCTGTAATCTATATAGTGATAGAGTGGATACTATTTTTGACAGGAAGAATATCGTACCAAAACAGCTGGCAATTTGGATATTCCTTTTTGTTTGATCTTATTATGTTCTCTGTCATTGCATTGCATCAGCAAAAACCAGGTCGAGCATATATAATATCTATAATCGTTATCGTTTTTCTTATTCTTTGGTTCGATGTCCCATTTAAAGTGCTAAAATGATTTATATGGAGATATATGTATATAATTAACCAACGATTGAGGGGTATGTTTCTATTGGAAAAAATAATCATGAATAATGATGATTCAAGCAAGGCTTTTACTTATGTATGCAATTGTTATCACTTATAACATGTAAAAGAGTCAGCTTAATAGAAAGATGGAAGGAACAGTTTGAGAGTTGTGATGTAAGAGACAATGAAAAGATTTAATAAAAGCATGCAGTGTCTTCAATTTAAGCAGTATAAACAATGAAGACGTAAGGATAAAGAGGTAAACCTCAAACGCAGTAGTTTGAGGTTTTTTTGTACTCATTTATTTATTAGAAAATGGATCTCCAATTAAGGCATTAAGTTCGTCATCATTATGAAGGAAATCTTCTAGCGTATAGCTGTTAAGAACGGACAAGAATGCCTGAAGCGCCTCATTTAGAGCATGCTTTAGCTTACAGGAAGGGGTTAGGATGCAGTGATTTCTTCCTTCAGTGAAGCAGTTGACAATATGGAAATCTTCTTCTGTTGCTGTTACTACTTTCCCGATATTGATCTCGTTAGGTTTCATAGCGAGTTTTAATCCGCCGTTTCGCCCTCTGATTGTTTCAATATAGCCAAGTTTTCCTAAGTGATGAATGATTTTCATTAGATGGTTCTTAGAAATATTATATGTATCGGCAATTTCTTGAATAGTACTTAATTGACCGTCCTTTTTTAATCCTAAATATACTAACACGCGTAAAGAATAATCCGTATAATTTGTTAATCTCATTAGAAAACCTCCATTGAAGCTCTCTTTATTATAGCACCTAACCGCTTAATGTGTAATTGTGACAAATTTATGAAAGATGTATTCAAAATATATCTTTTGTAATTAAGTTAAGTATAATGGAAACATGTAGAACGAATACATGTTTAAATGATGGGGGAAGTAATCATGTTAAATGAAAAAACAATTGAAATTATTAAGAGTACTGTGCCTGTATTAGAATTGCATGGAACAGAGATAACAACTCGCTTTTACAAAACACTATTTACTAATCATTCAGAATTATTGAATATCTTTAATCATGCTAATCAAAGAGAGGGTAAGCAGCAAACGGCTCTCGCTAATGCTGTTTATGCAGCAGCGGTTCATATTGATAAGTTAGGTGCGATTATTCCGGTTGTTAAACAAATTGCGCAAAAACATAGAGCGCTAGGTGTATTGCCAGAACATTATCCAATTGTTGGGGAAACGTTATTACAAGCTATCAAGGATGTATTGGGCGATGCCGCAACAGATGAGATTATCGGTGCATGGGCAGAGGCTTATGGTGTTATTGCAGATGCCTTTATCGGTATTGAACAAGATATGTACAGAGAAGCAAAAAAACAAACAGGCGGCTGGGAAGGCTTCCGAAACTTTGTCGTTACAAAGAAAGTAGCAGAAAGTGATGTAATAACATCCTTCTATTTAGAAGCAGAAGACGGACAGGAAATTGCATCATTCCTACCAGGTCAATACTTAACAGTAAGAGTGCATCCAGAAGGAGAAGAATATTCACATATTCGCCACTACAGCTTATCTGATGCGTCAGGCAAGTCTTACTATCGTATAAGTGTGAAGCGAGAAGAACATGGGGTAGTTTCCAATTACCTTCATAATGAGATCCAAGCAGGTTCTGTCTTAGAAATAAGTGCACCAGCTGGGGAATTTGTTCTTGACCAAAAGGAAACTCCAGTTGTACTAATCAGTGGCGGTGTCGGCATTACCCCAATGATCAGCATGCTTAACACAATTGTCAAAGAGCAGCCAGAGCGAGAAGTAGTGTTTGTTCACGGTGCATTGAACAGCTCTGTTCATGCAATGAAACAAGAATTGCAACAGCTAACTGACAAGCATACTAATATAAGAAGTTATGTTGCTTACTCTTCACCAACAGAAAAAGATATAGAAGCTAAGGTATTTGATAAAGAAGGCTATATGGATCTTGAATGGCTGCAGTCAATTGTTCCAAGTAAGGATGCGGATTTCTATTTCTGCGGACCAACTGCATTTATGAAACTAATAAACGCTCATTTAAAAGAATTGCATGTGCCAGCGGAGAATATTCATTTTGAATTTTTTGGTCCAGCAAGCAATTTGGAATAGTTGAATAGGGAGGAGCGGGCAAATGTCCGCTTCTTTTTCATCTATTCTAAAAATCAATCTTCGTTTTCATTAGTTTTTTTGGTGCAAAGGGTGCTTTTTTTTAAAACATATTTCGTTTAAAATAAAAAAACCGTCTTAAAAACAGGGCGGTTTTCCTTGATATGACGGCATTTTGCAAAAATGAGCCTATTTTTTTAAAAAAAGTTTTAAAAAAGTGTTGACGTTAACTTGCATAGAGTTATATAATACTACTTGTCGCTGATACAACAAACGAAATAAACGCTGAATCAGCAAGGAAGAAATATAAAAACTGGCCCATTGGTCAAGCGGTTAAGACACCGCCCTTTCACGGCGGTAACACGGGTTCGAATCCCGTATGGGTCACCAATATTCGGAGGATTAGCTCAGCTGGGAGAGCATCTGCCTTACAAGCAGAGGGTCGGCGGTTCGATCCCGTCATCCTCCACCATATAAATGCCGATGTAGCTCAATTGGTAGAGCAACTGACTTGTAATCAGTAGGTTGGGGGTTCAAGTCCTCTCGTCGGCACCATCTTTTAAAATGAGATGAGTCATTAGCTCAGTTGGTAGAGCATCTGACTTTTAATCAGAGGGTCGCAGGTTCGAATCCTGCATGACTCACCATTTACGCGGGTGTGGCGGAATTGGCAGACGCACTAGACTTAGGATCTAGCGCCGCAAGGCGTGGGGGTTCGACTCCCTTCACCCGCACCATTTAATTTCATACTCTAAGCGGAAGTAGTTCAGTGGTAGAACACCACCTTGCCAAGGTGGGGGTCGCGAGTTCGAACCTCGTCTTCCGCTCCAAAAAAATGCGCCCGTAGCTCAATTGGATAGAGCGTCTGACTACGGATCAGAAGGTTATGGGTTCGACTCCTTTCGGGCGCGCCATATCGGGAAGTAGCTCAGCTTGGTAGAGCACTTGGTTTGGGACCAAGGGGTCGCAGGTTCGAATCCTGTCTTCCCGACCATTAATATTCTAAAATAATAACGGGGCCTTAGCTCAGCTGGGAGAGCGCCTGCCTTGCACGCAGGAGGTCAGCGGTTCGATCCCGCTAGGCTCCACCAATTTTATAAAAATGTATGGATGATAATATGGCGGTGTAGCTCAGCTGGCTAGAGCGTACGGTTCATACCCGTGAGGTCGGGGGTTCGATCCCCTCCGCCGCTACCATATTTCGGACCTTTAGCTCAGTTGGTTAGAGCAGACGGCTCATAACCGTCCGGTCGTAGGTTCGAGTCCTACAAGGTCCACCATCGGAATGCTTTTATCAAGGAGGAATACCCAAGTCCGGCTGAAGGGATCGGTCTTGAAAACCGACAGGCGGGTCAAACCGCGCAGGGGTTCGAATCCCCTTTCCTCCTCCATTAGTTAAATAAATAATATTATCGCGGGGTGGAGCAGTCTGGTAGCTCGTCGGGCTCATAACCCGAAGGTCGCAGGTTCAAATCCTGTCCCCGCAATCTGGTCCGGTAGTTCAGTTGGTTAGAATGCCTGCCTGTCACGCAGGAGGTCGCGGGTTCGAGTCCCGTCCGGACCGCCATTTTTAAATATGTTTGTAATATAATATCGGAGGGGTAGCGAAGTGGCTAAACGCGGCGGACTGTAAATCCGCTCCTTCGGGTTCGGCGGTTCGAATCCGTCCCCCTCCACCATTTATAACCTTGGCGGTTGTGGCGAAGTGGTTAACGCATCGGATTGTGGCTCCGACATTCGTGGGTTCGATTCCCATCAGTCGCCCCATATTTTCTTCATATTCATTGGGCTATAGCCAAGCGGTAAGGCAACGGACTTTGACTCCGTCACTCGTTGGTTCGAATCCAGCTAGCCCAGTCATAAGGGAATGATTTATTCCCTTTTTATCCTTGCGGGTGTAGTTTAATGGTAAAACCTCAGCCTTCCAAGCTGATGTCGTGAGTTCGATTCTCATCACCCGCTCCAAAATAATATGGGCCTATAGCTCAGCTGGTTAGAGCGCACGCCTGATAAGCGTGAGGTCGATGGTTCGAGTCCATTTAGGCCCACCATATTATTGTTCCGCAGTAGCTCAGTGGTAGAGCACTCGGCTGTTAACCGAGCGGTCGTAGGTTCGAATCCTACCTGCGGAGCCATATAAATTAATATATACATAACGAAAACAAAACATGCGCCTTTAGCTCAGCTGGATAGAGCATACGCCTTCTAAGCGTACGGTCAGAGGTTCGAATCCTCTAAGGCGCGTACCAAATGCAGTTGGACTTACTGCACGGAATGCCTTTCGATACGTAATGAACCAGTTTCATTGCATATCGGGAGGTGTTTTTATTTTGCAAAAATTTGCTTGTTCGTTTAAAAAATAGTCCCAAAAAGATATTATAGATTTTCTGATTATTCCCAATTAATAAGATTTTTTTGTAAAAAATATATTGTTTACACAAAAGTAAAATCGCTGTAAACCTATATAATGCTACCGATATAAACAGTAATTGGGCAGTTAAGCCATTAATAATAATTAAGGTGATAAAAATAATGACAATCATTATTATCAAGGACTTTTTTGTAAATTTAACAATATTGATTTCTGTCCTTTTTTTCTATTCCAGAGTCATGAAGGATTCACAGCTTCATCAAGATTCTCCACTTCATATAAAACTACTTATGGGTTTTGCAGGGGGAATTATTGGCATACTTTTAATGATATTTAGCATTCATGGCAGCTTTTTAATCGATCTGCGCCATTTACCAATTATCTTGCTTGCATATTACGGTAGGGGAATTCCTGCTTATCTTTGTGCGGCGTTAATCATTTTCGGTGATTTTTTTATTAACAGAGACTTCTCTTTTGTAGTGATAATCGTCTTGTTTTTAATAGCCTTTGTTTCTATCTTTATTGCTAATAGAAATATTTCAGGTAAGCATAAGGTATTTGCTACTTTAACTACGACAAATATTATACTAACGACGATACTTTATTTTTTTGTATTAGACGATATAAAACATTATATTTTCTCGATGTTTTTGCATGTTATATTCACCTATGTAGCTGGTTATGCATCTTTTAACGTAATCGAGTACATTAGAGCAAGCCAGGAGTTATTTAATAAATACAAGTTAGAATCAACGATAGACAGCTTAACAGGCCTAAATAATGTTAGAAAATTTGATTATATTTGTAAGAAACTGATGAAAATGGCTGCAACAAGGAATGAAGCTTTAACACTTCTATATATCGATATCGACTTTTTTAAAAAAATTAATGATACTTACGGGCATTTAGAAGGAGATATGGTGTTAAAAGAGGTTGGTAGCATTCTCAAAAATTCCACAAGACCAACCGATATCATTAGCCGGAACGGCGGGGAGGAATTTACCGTTATTTTAGTAGACTGTTCAACCGAATTGTCATCTGAAATTAGTGAACGGATTAGAAAATCGGTAGAAGATCACGTATTTATGTTAAGTAATGGAGAAACGATTAACATCACTGTTTCCATAGGGGTGGCAGCTTTTGATAAAGGTGTAAATGATATTAACTTATTTATAAATAAAGCGGATAAAGCATTGTATCAAGCGAAAAAGCTGGGACGTAATCAAGTTGTTTATGATTAGAGCGTTGTTTATACAACGCTTTTTGCTTTTCTCAAGTTAAAGTAGTGAACCTTCACATGACCAAATGTAAAAGTAAGCAGCAATAAAAATTTTTCGTCATTACGACATCTTTTTAATAGGATACAGTATTAGTTTTATTAAGCGGATAGGTATTAGTCTAATTATAATTACAAAAACACTTAGTTTGTTGATTGCACAAACTAAGTGTTCGAGATATAATTAAACCGTATTAAAACGCTTTCTTTACATAGGAGAGGAGATGGAATGATGACAAGAATTAGCTGCAGGTAGCATTTTAAGCTAAATTCACCGCTAAATGAAAGTTTGCCTAGTTTTTCAAACACATAAAATAGAAGGAGGTATAGGCAGAGCAGTTTGCAGAAAGCAAATTAATACTCTGTCTAGCAGACTATGAAGCAGAAACGAAATTCACTCTATATCTTCTCATTAACACTCGTAGCAGCAATTGGCGGCCTTTTATTTGGATATGATACAGCAGTCATTTCTGGGGCTGAAAAATCCGTACAAGCATATTTAATTACAAGCTTAGATTTAGGAACATTAGCGCATGGTGCAACTATTTCGAGTGCACTTATCGGCTGTATTATCGGAGGATTAATATCAGGTTATTTTGCGTCTGCATTTGGTCGCAAGAAGTCGCTTATCATTGCAGCAGTCCTTTTCTTTATTTCGGCATTAGGGTCAGGATACCCTGAATTTCTCTTCTTTCAGCAAGGGGAGCCAAGCATTGCATTGTTGTTTGTGTTTAACTTGTATCGAATCATTGGCGGAGTTGGCGTAGGGCTTGCATCTGCAATTACTCCAATGTATATTGGGGAAATTGCCCCAGCGGATATTCGCGGTAAAATGGTCTCTTTTAACCAATTTATGATTATATTTGGAATGCTGGTCGTTTATTTTGTTAACTGGGGGATAGCAAACGGACAAACGGTAGAATGGGTTAATGAAATTGGCTGGCGTTATATGTTTGCTTCGGAAGCAATACCTGCAGTGCTGTTTGGTCTGCTGCTCTTTTTAGTTCCGGAAACTCCACGCTACTTAGCGTTTAAGAGAGAAGATACTAAAGCAATGCATGTGTTAGCCAAGATAAACGGTGCAGAACAAGCAAAAACGATTCTACAAGAAATTAAACAGACATTGAATGTAACACAAGAACCAACAAAGTCTGCTAAACTTTTATCTTTTGGAAAGCTTGTCATTGTTATTGGGATAATGCTGTCTGTTTTTCAGCAGTTTGTAGGAATAAATGTTGCTTTATATTATGCTCCTCGAATCTTTGAAAGCATGGGTGCGGCAAAAGATGCTTCGATGCTGCAAACAATCGTTATGGGGCTTGTTAATGTCGTTTTCACTGTTATTGCTATATTTACCGTAGATAAGTGGGGTAGGAAACCGTTATTAATAACTGGCTCTATCGGGATGGCAATAGGAATGTTTGGTGTAGCCGGCCTTGCTTTTGCCAATATCATTGGAATCAGCACATTAATTTTTATTATTGTTTATACAGCATCTTTTATGATGTCATGGGGACCAATCTGCTGGGTGCTTATTGCAGAAATATTTCCTAATAAAATCAGAGGGCAGGCAGTAGCAGTTGCTGTTGCTGCACAATGGGCAGCAAACTATTTTATTTCCTCTACCTATCCGATGATGATGGAATACAGCGGTGGGTTAACATACGGTTTTTATGGCGTAATGAGCATTCTATCAGCAGTATTTATCTGGAAATGGGTCCCTGAAACAAAGGGAAAAACACTTGAATACATGGATAATTTTTGGATCAATAAGACGAAGGGTCAAAAAAAGGCATCATAAATAAAACATACAGGTAGTGGCAAGACTTTGAAAGTTTTATCTCAGGTCTTGCCACAAGTATTTTTTTGTAAACTGACAATATATTAAGATATTTAAAGAAATTTCGAGCTGGAGTTATATTTGGACATGAAATCTCGGTTAAACGAGTAAATAAAGAGTAATTTATACAAATTTGAACAATTAGCTGTCTTTACAAGAAAATATTGGAGGAGTATGATTGCTAACATAATATTAATTCTTATTCGCTGAGTCTTTTTAAGAGCGGGGGACCCAATCTGTGATGAACAATCACATGGGGTGAATCCTTCTGTAGAAGGTAGGGCTACTCTTTTGGCCCGAATCCGACAGCTAACCTCGTAAGCGTAAAGAGAGAGGATGTGTAACTGGTGATCGAAAAAATCAACTCGACCACGGGGTAATCCTCCGCGGTCTTTTTTCTGTAATTAAATAAAAATATCTTGTATCGCTGAAATCCATTTGGAGCGGGGGACCCATTCAATACGTGAGCAAAACTCACCGGGGTGAATCCTTTATGAGAAGGTAGGGCTACTATCTTGGCCCGAATCCGGCAGCTAACCTCGTAAGCGTTAAGACAGAAGGTATTACCTTGGATTTAAACCCCTTGTGTAATACAGGGGGTTTTTTGTGCAAAATTTTAATGGTAAATATTAACAAAAATGAAAAGGGGCAGTATATGGAAGACTTGCTTATGCTTGCGATTATTGGGATATCAACAGCCGCTATGTTTGGATTAATTACTTGGTGTGAACAAAAAACAGCTGTAGGCGAACAGGAGGAAAAGAAATGATTACGTTTATTTTTGTCCTGGCACTAGGTGTTGTCATCTACTTGCTGTATGCGTTACTGAACCCTGAGAAATTTTAATATAAACGGAGGGGAAACAATTGGTTTTCACCATATTATCAATCATTCTTACACTTCTGCTCATAGTGCTATTAGTAATTCCTATGGGAAATTATATGGCGGTCGCATTTAATGAGCATCCTACAAAGCTGGATAAGATATTTAATCCTGTTGAAAAGTGGATATATAAACTCGGCGGAATAAAAAATAACACACAAACTTGGAAACAATATGCTTTGTCTATGCTTGCAGCAAACAGTTTTATGATTCTATTAGTCTATTTGATTTTCCGATTTCAAGGGTTTCTTCCTTTAAATCCGAACCATATTGCTGGCATGAGTCCTGATTTAGCTTTTAATACAGCAATAAGCTTTATGACAAATACGAATTTGCAGCATTACAGCGGAGAATCAGGGTTATCGCTGCTATCACAATTGATTGCGATCATCTACATGATGTTTGTCGCCCCAGCATCTGCTCTTGCAGTTGCCATTGCATTTATAAGGGGATTAGCGGGGAAAAGGCTTGGCAGCTTTTTTATCGACTTAACCAGAAGCATAACAAGGGTACTGTTGCCGATTGCATTTGTCACTAGCTTTATATTTATTGCTCTCGGAGTTCCACAAACAATGAACACAACAATGGAGGCCGAGACGCTCGAGGGAGATGTACAGACTATAGCAACAGGTCCAATTGGTTCCTTCTTATCGATTAAGGAGCTTGGTAATAATGGCGGAGGATATGTAGGAGTGAACTCAGCGCATCCTTTTGAAAATCCTAATGCACTTTCAAATACACTGCAAATTATCTTAATGTTCTTATTGCCAGCTTCTATTCCGATTACTTACGGAAAAATAATCGGAAATAAAAAACAAGGTAAAGTATTGTTTATTTCGATGGCTATGATTTTCCTTGTGTTTCTCAGCACCTCCCTTTATCAAGAATATCAAGGAAATCCTGCTTTTACTAAGATGGGATTATCAGCTGAAAACGGCAGTATGGAAGGCAAGGAAGTTCGGTTTGGCATTGTTCAGTCAGTCTTGTTTGCGATAACAACAACTGCAACAGAAACAGGTGCTGTTAATACGATGCATGATACGCTGACACCTATTTCCGGGATGCTAACATTGTCGAATATGCTCTTAAATACCGTTTACGGCGGTGTTGGCTCTGGTTTTATCAACATTATGATGTATGTGCTGATTGCTGTTTTTCTTTCAGGGCTCATGGTTGGAAGAACACCTGAGTTTTTAGGGAAAAAAATTGAAGGGAAGGAAATGAAGCTGATTGCCGTTACCTTGTTGATTTCGCCATGTCTAATACTGACAGGAACTGCTTTAGCTTTATTCACCCCATTAGGCAATGAAGGAATTTCTAATCCAGGATTCCACGGATTGACACAGGTGCTCTATGAATTTACTTCATCTGTTAATAATAATGGCTCAGGCTTTGAAGGGCTTGGTGATGCGACTCCTTTCTGGAATATATCAACAGGTGTTGCTATGTTCATCGGACGATTTTTTCCGCTTCTTACGATGCTAGCAGTCGCAGGAAGTCTGGCATCCAAAAATATTGTGCCAGAAACTGCCGGAACATTCAAAACAGATACTTCTTTATTCGGTGGATTGTTTATTGGTACGGTTTTTATCGTCGGAGCTTTGACGTTTTTTCCAGTCCTTGTCTTAGGTCCGATTGCTGAATTTTTGACATGGTGATGGAGGGTTAAATAATGAATTTACAAGAGGAAGTACAAATTCAGAAAGAAACAGCCTTAATGAATAATGATATTATCAAACATGCTATGAAGGATTCCTTCCTAAAGCTACATCCTAAGCTTATGGTGAAAAATCCAATAATGTTTATTGTGGAATTAGGATTCTTTATCACTTTCATTCTTTCCTTTTTTCCTAATATATTAGGAGCACATGAAAGTGATCGCTGGTTTACTATCACTGTTTCTATCATTCTGTTATTCACCGTCTTGTTTGCAAATTTTGCAGAGTCCATTGCAGAGGGAAGAGGAAAGGCACAGGCCAATGCGCTTAAGACTTCCAAGACAGATGTGTTTGCTAACCTGCTTATTAACGGCAGCATCATGCAAGTTCCGTCTTCCAGCTTAAAAAAAGGGGATATCGTTCTAGTTAAACAAGGAGAAATGATACCTGGTGACGGGGAAGTGATTCAAGGGTTGGCATCTGTTGATGAATCGGCAATTACAGGTGAATCAGCACCTGTGCTGAAAGAAGCTGGAGGAGATTTTAATTCGGTAACAGGTGGAACACTTGTCGTCAGTGATGAAATAAAAGTGAAAATAACAAGCAATCCTGGCGAGTCCTTTTTAGATAAAATGATCTCATTAGTCGAAGGTGCAGAACGGCAAAAAACACCGAATGAAATTGCTTTAAACACGGTGTTAATCAGCTTAACACTTATCTTCCTATTCGTTGTCATGACATTGCCATTCTTTACAAACTACTTAGGCTTTCAGCTGCAAGTGCCTGTTCTTATTGCCTTGCTTGTTTGCTTAATTCCCACAACAATTGGTGGGCTTCTTTCTGCAATTGGAATCGCAGGGATGGACAGGGTGACCAAATTTAATGTTCTGGCAATGTCGGGTAAGGCAGTCGAGGCAGCTGGAGATATTAACACTATCATTTTAGATAAAACAGGCACCATCACCTTTGGGAACAGGATGGCAAGTGAATTTGTGCCAACTGGCAATACGAATAAGAATACGCTTTATAAGTGGATTGCCGCAAGCTCTGTTAAGGATGAAACCCCAGAAGGGCGCTCGGTTCTGGAATTGTTGGAAAAGGAAGGCTATGCAATTGATTTATCCTTGGCAGCCGGAGCAGATATAGTTGAATTTAAAGCTGATACAAGAATGAGCGGGTTAAATCTGCCTGATGGCAGACTTGTTCGCAAAGGGGCAGTCGACGCAATAAAACAATGGGCTGTTTCAAACGGCGGCAATGTGCCAGAAGATTTGGACAGAAAAGCAAATAAAATAGCCCAAGCAGGAGGCACTCCATTAGCAGTGGCAATCGACAACCAAATTATTGGGCTTATTTATTTAAAAGATACCGTTAAACCAGGGATGAGAGAAAGATTTGACGAACTGCGGCGGATGGGCATCAAATCAATTATGTGTACTGGCGACAATCCATTAACTGCAGCAACGATTGCCAAAGAAGCAGGTGTGGATGAGTTTATTGCTGAATGTAAGCCTGAAGATAAAATCGCAGTAATAAAGCATGAACAAGCAAAAGGGAAATTAGTAGCTATGACTGGAGATGGCACGAATGATGCGCCTGCACTGGCACAAGCGGATGTTGGTTTGGCGATGAACAGTGGCACAACTGCAGCAAAAGAAGCTGCTAATATGGTTGATTTAGACTCTAATCCTACTAAATTGATTGAAGTAGTTAGCATTGGCAAACAGCTATTAATGACAAGAGGTGCCTTGACTACTTTCAGCATCGCCAATGATATTGCGAAGTACTTTGCGATAGTGCCTGCGATGTTTATGCTGGCAATCCCTGAGGTCAGTGCGTTAAATATTATGGGACTTCACTCGCCAGTTACAGCTATTCTGTCAGCATTGATCTTCAATGCAATCATTATTCCGCTCCTCATTCCACTGGCAATGAAGGGGATAGAATATAAACCAATGAGTTCAGATGCACTATTAAGAAAGAACCTGTTTATTTACGGAGCAGGAGGTGTGATTGTTCCATTCATTGGAATAAAGGTAATAGATATATTAATTTCGTTCGTAATATAACAGTTACGGAAGGAAAGGGATGAAACCATGTTTGCAACCGTTGCAAGAACAAGCTTATTATTTATGCTTATTTGCGGAGTGATTTACCCATTAGCAGTTACTGGTATTGCTGCTGTTTTGCTGCCAGAACAGGCAAATGGCAGTCTCGTCTACAATAACGAAGGGAAAGTGATTGGCTCTGAGTTAATTGGACAGTCTTTTGCTGATGAGGGCTTCTTTCATTCAAGAGTTTCAAGTATTGATTATGATGCTTCTAGTTCTGGGACAAATAACTATGCTCCAACAAATGAGGAAATGCTTGAACGAACAAAAGCGTCTATTACAGAATGGCAGTCTGAGAATCCAGATGTATCATTAAAAAGCTTGCCCATCGACTTAATAACAAATTCTGGATCGGGACTTGATCCGCATATTACTCCAAAAGCGGCATTAGCACAAATTAATAGAGTTGCTGAACATACTAATGTACCGAAGTCAGAGCTGAAAAGCTTGATTGAACGTCACACAGAAGAAAAGGAATGGGGATTGTTCGGAGAGGAAAGAGTAAATGTGCTTAAACTTAATATATCATTAATGGAATTGACCTCTTAATATTTTCCAAGCTTCCTGCTGCTAAAAGGGCAGGGAGCTTGCTTAAAGAAAGGAGCTAGGAATAAATGTGAAGGAAAATCATCCATATTTCAGAAGAAAGACAGCGGAAGAAATTTTAGCAGAAATGGATAAGGAAGGAAGGGGTAAGCTAAAGCTGTATATAGGAGCAGCGCCTGGTGTTGGAAAAAGCTACAGAATGCTGCAGGACGCAAACGAACTGCGTAAAGAAGGTAAGGATATTGTTATTGGCCTGATAGAAACACATAACAGAGCAGAAACAAAAAAACAGATTGGCGTGCTTGAAACGGTTCCGCTCCTTGAATTGAACTATAAAGGCAAGGTATTTTATGAAGTGAATATTCCTGGAATTCTGAAAAGAGCTCCAGACATCGTCATCATTGATGAACTCGCCCACTCGAATATAGCTGGATCAAAAAATCGGAAAAGATATATGGATGTAGAAGAAATATTGGCAGCAGGCATTGATGTCTATTCTGCCGTCAATATTCAGCATTTGGAAAGTGTCCATGATATTGTCGCCAATATTACAGGAGTAAAGGTAAACGAAAGGCTGCCTGACCTTTTTATCAATAAAGCAAATGAAATTCAGCTAATCGATATTTCTCCACCAGAATTAAGAAAAAGGCTCCAGGATGGCAAGGTATATGATAGTCCTAAAATTCAGCAAAGCCTACAAAACTTCTTTACAGAGGAAAATCTTTATGCGTTAAGAGAGCTTGCGTTAAGAGAGGTGGCTGATGACGTAGATGGAAAAATCGAAGAGAATAATGGCCATCTATATCAAGGGCCAATCGGTCTCCAAGAAAAAATCCTAGTTTGCGTACAGTATAGCCAAACTGCAGAAAAGCTTATTAGAAGAGGCTGGAGAATGGCAAACCGCCTAAAGGCGAAGCTGTATGTACTGCATGTAACAGACAGCAAAGAGCAGGATATGCCACAGTGGAAACAAGAAAAAATCACAGCATGGAGGGAATTAGCCCTGCAATTCGGTGCCGAATTTCTGTTGAAAAACAAAAGAATGCAAAAGCCTGCTCATATTATCGTAGAAGCGGCGAATGAACATTTTATTACACAAATATTGCTGGGACAATCTGCACGAACAAGATGGGAAGAAATCAAAAAAGGTTCCATCGTCAATGAAATAATGAGACAAACAACAAATATTGATATTCATATAGTTGCAGACAGCAAACCAATCAGAAAGGACAAAAGCCAATGAATGTTGCCTTTTTTCTCATACCAAAACACGAAGTTGCATTCGTATTCCAGCATTGGACAATGAGGCAGGTTATGGAGAAGATGGAGTATCACCGCTACAGTGCCGTTCCAATCCTTGATAAAGCTGGCCGCTACTTGGGCACTGTAACAGAAGGTGATCTGTTATGGAAAATGAAAAATACTGGAAATCTTGACTTCCAACATACTAATGAGGTGAAACTTCAAGACGTACCTCTTCACGCTAGTAATGAAGCGATAGCTGTGAACAGTGAGATAGAAGCAATCGTCAGCACGTTACTAGAACAAAACTTCGTTCCAGTAGTCGATGATTCTGGTGTTTTTATCGGAATTATTAGACGGAGAGAAGTGATACAATGGCTTTCGGAGGAGAGCGGGAATGTGTGGAGGAAGAGAAACTGATTAGGAATGTCCTAATCAGTTTCGTGACTTAATCTATTCTATTATTCTGCAGCAAATACTTTAGTAATTCTCTCCATTGCCCAATCAAGCTCCTCCTTCGTAATAACAAGGGGCGGAGCAAACCGGATGACGGTATGATGTGTTTCTTTGCAAAGCAATCCTAGCTCCTTCAACTTCTCACAAAAAGGTCTAGCTTCTTCATGTAATTCCATGCCGATAAATAGTCCTCTGCCTCTTACTTCTTTAATGACAGAACAATTTAACCCTTGAAGTTTGGCAAGAAAATAAGTACCGAGTTGTTGAGATCGGTCTGCGAGCTGTTCGTCCTCTATAACTTCTAATGATGCAATCGATACGGCACAAGCAAGCGGATTTCCGCCAAATGTTGATCCGTGTGAACCAGGATTAAAGACGCCAAGAATGTCCTTATTGGCAACAACACAGGAGATAGGAAATACCCCGCCTCCTAGAGCTTTTCCTAATATGAGCATGTCTGGCTCGATATCCTCCCACTCATAAGCAAACAGCTTTCCTGTTCTGCCGAGTCCGACTTGAATTTCATCTGCGATAAAGAGAACATTATGCTGCTTACATAATTCAAAGGCAGCTTTCATAAAGCCGGGAGGGGGAAGGATAATTCCTGCTTCACCTTGTATTGGTTCAATTAAGAATGCTGCTGTATTAGGTGTAATCGCTTCTTTTAAACTATTTAAATCACCGTATGAAATGAGCTTGATACCAGGCAGCAAAGGACCGAACCCGCGCCTGTACTCTGCTTCGGAAGATAGAGACACAGCTGCCATTGTGCGCCCGTGAAAATTCCCAGAGCATGCAATTATTTCCGCTGAATTTTCATCTACACCTTTAACATCATATGCCCAGCGCCGTGCAGCTTTAATAGCCGTTTCGACAGCCTCTGCACCGGTATTCATCGGCAGAGCCATATCTTTTTTTGTCAGTTTGCACAGCTTTTCATACCACGGGCCAAGCTGAGTATGATGAAAAGCCCTGGAAGTCAAGGTAACTTTATCTGCTTGATTCTTTAAAGCAGCAATGATTTTCGGATGGCAATGTCCTTGGTTTACAGCTGAATAAGCACTAAGCATATCCATATACTTGTTTTTCTCAGGGTCCTCCACCCACACTCCTTCTCCTTTTTCGATGACAATCGGCAGGGGATGATAATTATTTGCTCCGAATTCTTCACTTTGTCTAATAAATTTTTCTGACATAGACATAAGGATTCCTCCAATCATTAGGTGGTTTTCGAAACGAAAGTTTATATCATATCGTGTATGGTACGTACATAAAATAAGTTATCACTTTCCGCATTATGGAAACTTCATCTATAATTTGGAAACTTAATTTTATTGTCAAATAATTATGAGATTATGTCAATGGGTCTTCTGGTTAAATTTCTTATTATTCATACTTTTGTAAAAATTATATTGCAGAATGTATTTCAGTCTGCTACATTGATGGTGTAAAAATATTTTATATGTCAAAAAAGAATGAAGGTTATTATGGTACAGTCTATTGATAGAGCAATGAGTATTATAAAGCTGCTTGCTTCTGATAATGGAGAATGGTGGTCGATTTCAGAAATTGCCTACAGTCTTAGTCTGCCTGTAAGTACAGTTCACCGCCTCTTAAATACGCTTATCCAGCATCAGCTAGTACTGCAAAATGCCGA
This sequence comes from Niallia sp. Man26, assembly GCF_022049065.2. Taxonomy (NCBI): domain Bacteria; kingdom Bacillati; phylum Bacillota; class Bacilli; order Caryophanales; family Bacillaceae; genus Niallia; species Niallia sp. Man26. The sequence continues at coordinate 579,006 of NZ_CP095744.1, read as the reverse complement.
TACAAAGCATTATAAACTCGGCAGTTTATGGATGGAGATTGGTTTGCGCCAGCTCGAGAAGGCAGACTACCGAACGAAGGCGCGCGAAGTAATGGCAGAATTAGCACAGCAAGTGGAGGAAAGTATTTATTTTAATATCCGTGACGGAATGGAATCCATTATTATTGAACGAGTCGACAGTCCTACTAATGTTAGAATTATTGACAAAATCGGCTTGCGGATTCCGCTCTCAATTGGGGCGCCAAATAAAACGATTCTGGCAAATATGCCAGAAGAAGAAACGCAAAGAATCGTTAAGGAATTGCTTCCATCTTCTAAAGCAAAACAGAGTCAATTATTTGATCAATTGTCTTTAATAAAAGAACAAGGGTATGCGGTAAGCTATAGTGAAAGAACAGATGGCACAATATCTGTTGCAGCTCCCGTTTTAGATTTTAATCACCAGCTGGTAGGGGCAATCAGCATCGGAGTCGTCCAATATCGTGTTAGCGAAGAACGTTTATCCTACTTAATTCATTGTATAAAGAAAGCGGCAAAAGAAATTTCTACAGCATTAGGCAGAACCTGAAGTCAGCGGGTTCTGTCCATTTTTATATAGTTAATGGAAACAAATTTCATCATATGGAAAAGAGGGCTAACATGGAAAAATGGAACACAAAAGAGCAATTAGTCGACCTTTTATGCAAGCTTGTCAATATACCTAGTATTACAGGCTCTGACGCAGAAAAAATTCTTCCTGACTTTGTCGTAAATGAGCTAAGAAGCTTAGATTATTTTCAGAAACATCCAGATCATCTTCAAAAAAATCCAACAGGAGATGGCAGAAATTTTGTTACAGGCCTTGTGAAAAATCAACTTCCAACAAAAAAGACAGTAATTCTGATCAGCCATTTTGACGTTGTTGATGTGCAGGACTACGGCAGATGGAAGGAACATGCTTTTGATCCGAAGAAACTAACAGAAATTTTTCAGTTGCATAAGGAAGAACTTCCACAACAAGTCAAGAATGATATGGAAACAGGAAATTGGTTATTCGGCAGGGGAACGATGGATATGAAATGTGGATTGGCCCTTCATATGTCGATGATTGAAAAAGCATGTAATGGAGAGTTTGAAGGCAATATCTTGTTAGTGACAGTTCCTGATGAAGAAGTAAATTCAATTGGAATGAGAGCAGCAGTTCCAATATTGCTGGAACTTGCTGAAGAATATGACTTGGAATATGTGACTGTTTTGAACGGTGAGCCGATGTTTATGAGATATCCTGGTGACAATAATAAGTATATTTATACAGGATCCATCGGCAAGCTGTTGCCAGGTTTCCTTTGCTACGGCAAAGAAACACATGTCGGCGAACCTTTTGCCGGGTTGAATGCAAACTATATGGTATCTCTATTAACAGAAGAAATCGAACTGAATACCGATTTATGTGAAATAGTAGAAGGTGAAACGACACCGCCGCCAACTAACTTAATTCAGTATGGCATCAAAAAAGATTATTCTGTGCAAATACCGCATCGCGCTGTTACGTTATTTAATCTGTTTTTATTAGAAAAGAAAATGGATGATGTGGTGCAGTTACTCATGGAGAAAGCCGGCAATGCAGCTGCTAAAATAACAAAATCCTATTCATTGCAAGCCGCCGAGTTTGCTAAATATACTCCCTTTTCGCCGCCTAGAATGAATGTTTCTGTATTAACATATGATGAGCTTAGTCAATATGCAGTAACGAAGTATGGAAAAGAAAGTGTAGAAAGCATCCATACCTCGATTTTGCAAAACAGGGGAGAAATGGATGACAGAGAAGCAACCATTGAGATGGTCGATAAACTAGCGATACTATGCAAAGAACTTGCCCCTATGATCATCGTGTTTTTTGCGCCACCCTTTTATCCTGCTATTAGTTCCTATAAACATCCATTAATAACTACAGTTGTTCAGCAAATACAGACATACGGAACAGCTGCTCACGGCATAGATTTTGAAAAACGAAATTACTTTAACGGTATATCCGACCTAAGTTATGCTGGTTTGCAATATCCAGCAGAATCGATGATATCACTTACAGCCAATATGCCAATTTGGGAGAGAGGTTACACAGTCCCTCTTAGAGAATTAGAGCTGCTAAATGTACCTGTATTGAATATCGGGCCGGTCGGATTTGATGCCCATCAGTGGACAGAACGATTAGATATTGATTATGCCTTTGATATATTAAAGGATATTCTTGTTGACAGTATAACTACTTTATTTACAGAGGCATATATTTCTGCTTCACCGAAAGAGAATAATACACTTGACTAATTACTAGCTTATGCTTTTTCAACTTTACGAACAATCGATATAAAGGTTCGAACAAATAAGAAGGTAAACGCAATCGAAAGGAAACTGAAAGAAGAATTCCAGCCTTTTTTATATTGGACCAGCTTTGTATGCTTCTCGATAAAATGTTCTGCAACTGCAGAAGGAAGACTAAAAAGCAGACATTTAAACAATATTCCCGGCAATCTTGAATTTTTTGTTGCTTGATTGTAATAAACACAAGTGACAGGAAAGATCAGGTAGCTGAAAAGCACACTAATATCAAAAGATTTGAAAATCCTGACAGGGTATGTAATATAGCCTTTTTTGACAACGAGGTAATCTAAGATTGATGCAATATAGCTTTTAAACAAAAAGATAATCAGCCAGTCCTTTAAAAGTGGTTTTCTAATCAGGTTTAAGAAAAAGCCAATACTGACAACAAATAAAATTCGTAAAAAAATAAGTTCATTTCGTTTAGACATTGCTTTCTCCTTTGGTTTTTTCTTAGTTTGTCCGTATGAATTACAATTATTTACTATAAAATACTAAAAAAACGGTACACAATAATGTGCACCGTTTTTTATAAAAATTATATATGTCTATCCCGACCTGACAAAATCCCAAATATTGTCACAATCCCTGCAATAATGATTAATAGCACGATTGGGATTGACCAAACATGTGTCCAATCAAACAAGGAACCGATAAATAGTGGGCCAACAGCAGCTAAGATATAACCTGTTGATTGGGCCATCCCAGACAGTTCTGCTGCCTGTTTAGCATTTTGAGAACGGAAGCCGATTAAGCTGAGAGCTAATGGGAAAATTCCGCCAAGTGCCAAACCGATTAGGATGATACTGATAACTAGGATTGGATAGTGATCTGCACTAAACAGAAGACCGCTGTATCCTAAAATAGCACAAATGCCTAAACCGCAGGCAATCAACGACTGGGAACGAAGACGGCTTGCTATAAACGGGATGAAAAAGCTTGCAGGTAAACCTACCAGCTGCGTAAAGGACAGCATCCAGCCTGCAGTTTCAAGACTCATTCCATAACTATGCAGGATTTCTGGCAGCCAAGAGATGGTCACATAAAATAAAAACGACTGAAATCCCATGAACACGGCAATTTGCCATGCAATCGGTGATGACCAAACTTTTGTTGAGACTGGCTTTGCACCAGTAATGACCTCTTTATCTTCTCTATTGTATTTCAATAAATAGAACCATACAATAATCGCAGCAACTGCAGGAATTCCCCAAACCATTTGAGCACCTTGCCAGCCCAAGCCTTGTCCGTCAGCTAATGGGACACTTAATCCGGAAGCTAAAGACGCGAACACACCCATTGATGTGGAGTAAACGCTTGTCATTAACCCGAACTTTTCTGGGAATTTATCTTTAACAATGGCAGGGAGCAAAACATTGCCAATTGCAATCCCTATACCGACGAGCAGAGTACCGGCGAAAAGAAAGAACGTATAAGGAATTGACCTAGAGCATATGCCAGTCAATAAAATGATTAAACCGAGAAGCAATGTCTTTTCATTTGATAATCTGCTGGATATTTTAGGGACGAGGGGTGACATGACAGAAAACGTGATCAAGGGCAAGCTCATCAGCAAGCCAGAGCTCCAATGGGCTAGTCCAACATCTTCTTGTATGAAGCCGACAAGCGGTCCTAATGACGTAATTGCCGGTCGAAGGTTGAAAGCGACAAGCACGATGCCTGCAATAAGTAAATAAATAGAAATAGATTTGTTGTAATCAGATGATTTTGATAAGTCCATACTAGGTAACTCCTCTCAAATGTTGCAAACCTTATACAGTATAACATAAGAAAGCAAGTTTTTTTGAGAAGGAATTCACAGGATGTAAGAACTAATAGAATGATATAGCTACTTTTAAAAGAAAAAATTTTGCTGATTTTTGTTATTTCAAAATACTGCTTATACAATCCTCCATTTAGATAATAAGCATAATTACTCTTAAAAAAGAAATGTAAGAATAACTCTCTCGTAACTTAGTCAAAATTGCCCCTATTGACAATAATTTCATAGATTGTTAATGTAATAAAAATATTTCTTATCCAGAGAGGCGGAGGGACTGGCCCTATGAAGCCTCAGCAACAGGTCTTTTTGACACTGTGCTAATTCCAGTCGGGTGACTCCTGATAGATAAGAGCTTATGTTATTTATTAGTCAGCAGCGCACTCTATTTTAGGGTGTGTTTTTTTCTGGATATTTTAAGGAGAGTTAAGATGGAAAAGAACAAACAACAATTTCAGCGGAAAATGCAAACAAGACATTTAGTGATGCTGTCACTTGGAGGAGTAATTGGAACAGGACTCTTTTTAAGTTCAGGCTACACTATACAGCAGGCAGGTCCTATCGGTACAATACTGGCCTACCTCATTGGTGCGCTTGTTGTGTATCTAGTGATGCTGTGCTTAGGGGAGCTGGCTGTGCATATGCCAGAAACAGGAGCCTTCCACAGCTATGCCGCTAAATACATTAATCCAGCTACTGGTTATACAGTTGCCTGGTTGTACTGGCTAACGTGGACTGTTGCATTAGGATCAGAATTTACAGCTGCAGGACTTCTCATGCAGCGCTGGTTTCCAGCTGTTAATGTGTGGATTTGGAGCTTAGTATTTGCAATTTTAATTTTCATACTTAATATACTTACAGTCAGATTGTTTGCTGAATCTGAATTTTGGTTTTCCTCTATTAAAGTAATTGCCATTGCCCTTTTTATTATTTTAGGATTAGGAGCAGTGTTCGGGCTTATTCCAATGACTCATTCACAGTCTGCACCTCTGCTGAGTAATTTTACAAGTGGCAGTCTTTTCCCGAACGGTGCTGTCACGTTGTTTATGACGATGCTTGCTGTTAATTTTGCTTTTTCAGGAACAGAGTTAATTGGAATTGCCGCAGGTGAAACGGCAGATCCGCAAAAAAACGTCCCAAAAGCAATTCATACAACATTATGGCGTTTAATCATTTTCTTTGTTGGTACTATTTTTGTATTGTCTGCCCTATTGCCAGCATCCGAAGCCGGGGTGTTAGAAAGCCCATTTGTAACAGTGTTTGAGCGGATTGGAATTCCATATGCGGCAGATATCATGAACTTTGTAATCTTGACCGCCATTTTGTCTGCTGCTAATTCAGGCCTTTATGCAGCTTCGAGAATGCTCTGGTCACTTGCAGATAAAAATACAATTTCACCGAAGTTTAAAAAGCTGTCGAAAAAAGGGGTTCCAGTCTATGCCGTGATTTTCAGCATGTTGGGCGGAGGATTAGCGCTTTTATCAAGCATAGTAGCTCCAGATACAGTTTATATCGTGCTCGTGTCTATTTCTGGACTAGCTGTTGTCGCTGTTTGGATGAGCATTAGTGCTTCACAGTTTTTGTTCCGCAGACGCTTTATTAAAGAAGGAAACTCTGTCGACAGCTTAGTCTATCGCACACCGTTGTATCCATTTGTACCGATTGCTTCTTTCTTATTATGTCTTGCATCATGTATTGGTATTGCCTTTGACCCAACACAACGGATTGCCCTGTATTGCGGAATTCCATTTATCCTATTTTGCTATGTTAGCTTTTATGTAATGAAGAAATTAAAAAAAGGAGAAGTAAAGTATGTCGATCAGCAGCAATCCAATTAACAATATTTTATCAGATTATCCGCTGATGATTTTAGACGGAGCATTAGCGACAGAATTAGAAGCACATGGCTGTAATTTAGATGACCCGCTTTGGTCAGCAAGAGTGCTTTTAGAAAAGCCAGAGCTTATTTATCAAGTGCATACAGAATATTTTCGCGCAGGAGCAGATTGCGCCATCACCGCAAGCTATCAGGCCTCGATTGCAGGCTTTGCAGAAAGAGATATAAATGAAACAAAAGCAATAGAGTTGATAAAAAAATCCGTTGCTCTTGCCAGAAAGGCTAGAGATGACTTCTGGAAAGAGCACGAACAGTCAAACAGACCCAAGCCGTTAGTCGCTGCATCAGTCGGACCATATGGCGCATACTTGGCAGATGGATCTGAATATGTCGGGAACTATGATGTAACAAACAAAGTACTTACAGACTTTCATCGGAAAAGAATGATAGCATTAATGGAAGCAGGAGCTGATATTCTTGCATTTGAAACAATTCCCTCTTTGCAGGAAGCAACCGTACTGACTGAAATACTAAAGGAATTTCCGAATACATACGCCTGGCTTTCTTTCTCATTAAAAGATGAAACACAAATCAGTGACGGCACACCATTAAAGGATTGTGGCAGACAATTCACAGGACACGACCAAATTGCCGCCATCGGCTTTAATTGTGCATCAGCACAAATCATCACAGAAGCAATCAAAAATATAAAAGAAAGTACAAATAAACCAATAATTGTCTACCCAAATTCAGGCGAAACATACGACCCGACCACAAAAACTTGGCATGGCGAGGAAGCATGCGCAAGTTTAAGCCATAAAGAATGGTTTAAAACAGGAGCGAGCATTATCGGCGGCTGTTGCCGAACATCACCGCGGGATATTGCAGTAATTGCTAGAGAATTGCGGTATTGAATAATTCTGAGACTTGGATATAATCCAAGTCTTTTTTTATAAGGAAAGAGAAAATTTAAGTCTATAATTTATTTTAAATGGAGAGAAGTAAATTTGATAAGAGATAAATAATATAGTTTTTGTAAGTATATCTATAGTTATATATCTTTTTTATAGGGCATTTATATTATATTTTGAAGCGATAGGATAGTGGGTTGATATTCAGGTTGTACCAGCTGAAGATTTAAATTAAGATGTGATTAGAATGGTGAATAGAGGAGGTGTTTTTCATTTCAAAAATAGCATACAGTTCTTTTTGGAAACAAAGTACTTTAAGCTGCTTCATTGTATTGATTATAACTTTCTTTCTTCATGACTCCATACAAAATAATGTTGAATTTATTTTGATAGTAGATTTTCTTATATTTGCGGTAATCTTCTTTGTTTTGCATACGATTTTCTTTCTTGTTGCCCGTCCTAAAATTTCTTCCCACAAAAAATAATTACATCAATAATAAACACTTTTGTATTCAGAATAGTTATTCCTAAGTGAAATATAGTTTTTTTATTTCAAATAATATGGTGGGTGCCCTAATTTTTAGACTACATTAAGATTAGGGTGCTTTTTTATGGATATCGTTTGTTGCTAGTAAGAGGACCTACGTGATTATAAAGAAAAGGTTGCATTATATTTTTAATAAGATATTTAATAGAAAGAATAACTTAAAAAAATTAAGTGAAGTCAGAATAGACTGCTATGTTAAGATAAATATAATCTTAATAAAGAAGGATATCCTTTTGTACCAGAAAAGAGGGTTCAGATGAAATACTTAAACAAGGAGCTAGCACAGGAAATCGTCAATCGCACGATGACAATTATAAATTGGAATATTAATGTTATGAATGAAAAAGGGGTTATTATTGCTTCAGGGGATGAGGATAGAGTTGATTCTATCCATGAAGGTGCAGTAAAGGTAATCGAAACGCAGACTGGTTTTGAAATTGGTGTTACTGAAGCAGATAAGTTTCATGGGGTGAAAGCAGGTATAAACTTGCCGATTACTTTTCATGAAAAAGTTGTTGGTGTCATTGGGATAACGGGAGCACCTGAGGAAATCCGTAATTATGGAGAGCTTGTCAGAATGGCTGCCGAAATGATCATCCAGCAAGCCTTTTTAATGGAGGAAATGCAATGGGATGAGCGGTTAAAAGAAGAGCTTGTGACGATGCTGCTTAATGGACAGGAAGACTTTGATTCACTCTATTTTGACCGAGCTAGGCGGCTCGGCATGGACTTAACTATTCCAAGAACGGTAATAATTATGGCAGCAGATGATAATGCTAAAGTTTTTAAAACCATTCGTGCAAAGCTGTCAAAGGATGATTTATATGTTGTCCACCAACATTATATTATTCTATTAAAAAGGATTGTGTTAAAAAATGGCGTCTGGAATCAAGCAGCCACAAGAGCAGAGCTGGAGAGATGGATGTCTTATCTCGAAAAACAGGAAGAGCTGGCAGTCAAATTTTCTCTTGGAACATACTACAGCGGCTTGGAAGGGATACGTATTTCTTATCAGGAAGCTGTACATTCTTTAAAGGTTGGTAAAAAGCTAGATCCAGATAAGAACATCTATTCCTCAGAGGACAGAAAGCTGCCGATTTTTCTGTCGCAAGCAAAAGAACAGGGGCTAGATGTTAAGTTTGGTACCTATATCGAGAGGCTGAAGCAACAGGATAAAAAAGGGGAATTGCTTGAAACCTTGCTTATGTATGTAGAGGAAAATGGAGACGTGAACAAAGTGGCAGCAAGGCTGTTTATTCATCGCAATACACTTCGCTACCGTTTAGAGCGAATTAATGAGCTGACAGGTAAGGACCCGCGGAAAATAAAGGAGTTAGTAGAGCTTTATCTTTCTGTTCTTCAAAATCAACTTTCATAGACTTGTGCAAATGCACAAAAAAGCTTGGAGCTGCCAAGCTTTTTTTTATGGAATGAACGAAGAAAAACATTTAGGAAACGCTTACAATTATTAATAATTACAAACAAATGAGGAGGAGCTATTTTGGACATTCAAGTAAGTGCTTTAGGAGCAATTGTAGCACTTGTTGTAGCAATTGTATTAATACTGAAGAAAGTTTCTCCTGCTTATGGCATGATTGCCGGCGCCTTAGTCGGTGGACTAGTCGGAGGAGTAGATATAGCTAATACAGTTTTGTTAATGATAGAAGGTGCGGAGGGGATTATTCCTGCAGTGCTAAGAATTCTGGCAGCTGGGGTGCTTGCTGGTGTCTTGATTGAATCTGGTGCGGCCGCTGTTATCGCAGAAACGATTGTAAAAAAGCTGGGAGAAACAAGAGCGCTCCTCGCTTTATCATTAGCGACGATGATTTTGACCACAGTCGGTGTGTTTGTTGATGTTGCCGTTATTACAGTAGCACCGATTGCTTTGGCAATTGCTAAAAAGGCCGGCATTTCTAAAACCGCTATTTTGCTGGCAATGATTGGCGGAGGTAAGGCAGGGAATATCATGTCACCAAACCCGAACGCGATTGCTGCTTCGGATGCCTTTAATGTTCCGTTAACATCCATTATGGCTGCAGGTATCATTCCAGCTGTTTTCGGACTCGCCATTACCTATTTGCTTGCAAAAAGACTTGTCAAAAAAGGGTCAGTCGTCCAGTTAGCGGAAATTGACTCTCCTAACAGCATGGAGCTTCCATCCTTTTTAACAGCGATTGTGGCGCCGATTGTAACGATTTTGTTATTAGCATTACGGCCGCTATTTAATATTAGCATCGATCCAATGATTGCCTTGCCGGTTGGCGGAATAGTCGGTGCAATTGTGATGGGGAGAGGGAAAAAGATTAATGATTATGCTGTATCTGGCTTAGGAAAGATGTCCGGTGTTGCGATCATGCTGCTTGGAACAGGCACATTAGCAGGCATTATTGCTAATTCTGGTTTAAAGGATGTGCTAATTGATGGGTTAAATGTCCTTGGACTTCCAGGTTATGTGCTTGCACCTGTATCGGGAATTTTTATGTCGGCAGCAACTGCTTCTACTACTGCAGGAACAGCAGTGGCAAGCCAAGTGTTCAGTTCTACCATCCTTGACATGGGTGTGTCAGCCATTGCCGGTGCTGCAATGATTCATGCTGGTGCTACTGTTCTAGATCATCTTCCACACGGAAGTTTCTTCCATTCTACAGGCGGCAGTGTCAACATGGACATGAAGGAACGCCTAAAGCTATTGCCATATGAAACACTAGTGGGCTTAACATTAGCAATCATATCAACCCTTATTTATGGGGTGTTTAAACTATTTGGCTAAAAAATATAGAAAGGAGCAATAAAGATGAAGATTGTCCTTGCACCAGATTCCTTTAAAGAAAGCTTATCAGCATTACAGGTAGCAGAATCGCTTGAAAACGGCTTTAAGCAAGTATTTCCTGATGCTGAGTATGTGAAAGTGCCTATGGCTGATGGAGGAGAGGGTACTACGCAGTCATTAGTGGATGCAACAGGCGGAAGAATTATCACAAAAACAGTGACTGGCCCGTTAGGCGAGAAAGTAGAGGCGTTTTTCGGAATACTTGGTAATGAAACAACTGCAATAATCGAAATGGCGGCAGCCTCTGGGCTTTATTTAGTACCATCAGAAAAAAGAAATCCCCTTGTTACGACAACAAGAGGCACTGGTGAATTAATTGCCGCTGCACTTGAGCATAATGTCGACCATATTATTATCGGTATTGGCGGCAGTGCGACTAATGACGGGGGTGCTGGGATGGCAAGCGCGCTTGGTGCCCGTTTCCTTGATAAGAACGGTCAAAAATTAGAAGATGGCGGCGGTTTCCTCAGCAGTCTTGCTGCCATCGATTTATCGCATTTGGACTCAAGGTTAGCTGGTGTCAAAATCGAAGTGGCTTGCGATGTGGATAACCCCTTGATTGGTCCAAAAGGAGCTTCTGCCATCTTTGGTCCGCAGAAAGGTGCCACTCCTGAAATCGTGCACCAACTAGATGAAAACCTAGCTCATTATGCAGCAGTCATTGAACGAGAATTAGGCATAAAAATAGCTGAAGTACCTGGGGCAGGAGCAGCAGGCGGACTGGGCGGCGGTTTGCTGGCATTTATGCAAGCTGATTTGAAGCGCGGCGTCGACATTGTGATTGAAGCAACCCGGCTTTCTGAGCTTGTTGCTGATGCTGATTTAGTCCTTACAGGAGAAGGAAAAATAGACAGTCAGACGATTTTTGGGAAAACCCCAATCGGCGTCGCTAAGACTGCCAAAAAACATGGTGTCCCTGTAATAGCCATAGCTGGTAATGCTGCAAGTGACAGTGATGTTGTTCATGAACACGGCATTGACGCAGTCTTCAGCATCATTCCAGGTGTTATATCCTTACAGGAAGCATTTCAGAATGCAGAGGAATACGTGGAAAGAACAGCCCGGAATATTGCTGTTGTCTGGGGGATGAAATAAGAAAGGGGAGTCACCGTTGTGTGACTCCCCTTTCTTATTTTTCCGTATTTTCTGCGAGTATTAAAGTGCAATTTGTTTCGCGGAACTGCTCGACAATACTATCAGATAAATTGGCATCTGTAATGATGTAATCAATACTCTCTAGCGGGGAAATGCTAACGGTCACGTCTTTACCAAACTTCGAACTATCAGCAGCTACATAAATTTCCTTGGATATTTCAATCATTTTCTTCCTTGTTAAGACTTCCTCTAAATTATAATCAGAAATTCCCTTTTCTAGCGTAATCCCGCTTGTACAGATAAACGCTTTATAGATATTGAGCTCTTGAAAGTTAAATAGATAATCAAATGTTACTACTGAATTTTCTTCTTTACGGATTTTGCCGCCAATCACAATCAATTCCACATCGCTAGTCATTAGCTCGGTTATGATTGGAATGGAGTTGGTTACGACCGTCAAGTTTTTCTTGTTTTTAATATATTTGGCGATTTGATAGGTTGTAGAGCCGCTGTCGAGAAAGATACAATCGCCATCATTGATGAGATTGCTGCATGTAAGGGCAATGCTTTCTTTTTCAGTCAAGTGGCTGACCATCCGCTCTCCCATAGTCGATTCACCTAAGAATGATTCAACTAGCTTCACACCACCATATATTTTCTCAATTTTCCCCTCATTCGTTAGCGTTTGAATATCTCTGCGTAAAGTATCAACAGAGATGCCAAGCTCTGAAGTTAATTCTGTCATTTTAAGGACTTTTTTGACCATCAACAATTCTATAATTCTTTTTTGTCTTTCTAGTGGAAACATGCTTTTTCCCCTTATTCATTTTAATAGTGAACTTGCCTCTATTTATACTTTATACGTAGAAAAAAAGCAAGAAACACTAATTAATTAAAATGAATATATGCAAAATTAATGTATAACTTATGCTTAAAATATGCATATTTTACATTCGCTTAACAAAAAACAGGTTTGTCATTTACATATAGTATTTATACTGAAGTTGTGCAAGAGGAGGTGGAAAGTTTGCTTCAACTACAAAATGTCAGCAAACAATTCGGGGATAAAGAGGTTCTGTCAGATATTAGCTTATCCATCCAAACAGGGGAAATCGTCTCCCTTTTAGGTAAAAGTGGAAGTGGAAAAACAACTCTATTAAAAATCATATTAGGATTAGTAAAAATGGATAATGGCAAAATACACTTCAATGAGGATAATGTTTCAAAAGTTCCAATGGAAAAACGAGGATTTAATATTGTATTCCAAGACTATGCACTATTTCCTCATTTGAATGCATATGACAATATCCGTTACGGATTAAAAAATAAAAAAGGCAGCATTACAGAACAAGAAATTCAAGAGTACATTGATTTCCTTGAACTGCAGCCTCATTTGACTAAACGAATTCATGAATTATCAGGAGGGCAAAAGCAGCGAGTCGCACTAGCGAGGACACTGGTGACAAAACCGAAAATTCTATTATTGGATGAGCCTTTGAGTGCTTTAGATGGGGTTATTAAAGAATCGATTAAGGAAAGAATTAAAACAATCGCTAAGGAGTTTAAGCTAACGACAATTCTGGTTACACATGATCCGGAAGAGGCGATGACGATGTCTGATAAAATTCTCATCATCAACGACGGTAAAGTTTCCCAGTTTGGAACACCAGAAGATATCATGCAGCGTCCACAAAATGAATTTGTACGCAGCTTTATTTTGAAACAGCTGGAGACGAAAAGACAAAGCATTCTGTCCTTATATGGTGGCGCCCATGTATAGTGTCAAAAAAGAGATGCGCCTTATTTATTGGCTCGTTGTTCTTCTGTTCTCGTTATTTATGCTTGTTCCGCTCATTCTGCTGTTTATTCGGTCGGTGCAGGGAGATGAAGGTTTATCGTTGCTTCATTTTCAGACAGTAATAACAGATAAAGCTTTTGGTGAAGCAGTTTGGAACAGTGTGAAAGTGTCAGGGCTTACTGCTGTATTAACAACCGTTATCGCGTTTGTGCTGGCATACAGTATTCAATGTACTAGGATGTTTCAGCCACTGAAAAAAGCGGTTAGAATTGGCATTCTTGTTCCAATGCTGCTCCCGACAATAACATATGGCTTTGCGATTATTTATTCATTCGGAAAGCAAGGCTTGCTGACAAACATATTTGGCGGGAAATTATTCAATATTTATGGCTTTAATGGCTTATTGCTTGGCTATGTCATTTATACCATTCCACCAGCATTTTTGTTAATTCACAACTCCTTTATGCAGGTAGACAAGAAATATATGATTGTGTCGAAACTAATGGGAGATGGGGTGTTCCGCAGTTTTAATACCACGGTGCTTCGCCCGTTAATTGGAACATTAGGTGGAGCGTTTGTGCTTTCGTTTATCCTAAGCTTCACAGACTTTGGTATTCCGGCCTCTATCGGCGGGACGTACAATGTTGTCGCAACACAGCTTTATCAAGTAATGCTTGGATCTATTCCTAATTTTAACCATGGGGCAGTAATCGCTGTAATGATGCTTTTGCCAAGTGTAATTGGCATTTTCCTGTTAAGCTATTTGGAAAAATTCAATTTTCATAATGACAATGTCTCTGATATGGAGCTGCTGGAGAATAAGAAAAGAGACAGTGCTTTCGGTATTCTGTCTGCACTGATTATCACAGCTATGCTGTCTGTATTTGCGGTTATATTTATCGCACCATTCGTAAACAGTTATCCGTATGATATGTCATTTACTTGGGGGCATTTTCAATCAGTACTTGAATCCAGTGAATTAATTTTCGTTTACAAGAATTCGATTTTAATAGCAGCAAGTACAGCTGTTTTTGGCACAGTAGTAGCTTATTTCGCGGCATTACTAGCAGCGCGAACAAGTATGAAAACGAAGGTACTGGATGTTATCTCTATCATCTGTAATACAGTTCCTGGCATGGTATTAGGATTATCTTATTTACTGCTTATCAATGGTAGCACTCTAAAAGGAACATTTTTAATTATCATCTTATGTAATATCGTTCATTATTTTACAACACCATATTTGATGGCAAAAAACACGTTAGCAAAAATGAATCCAAATTGGGAAACAGCAGGAGGTTTATTCGGAGATAGCTGGTTCAAAACAATTTGGAGAGTTATCTTACCTAACTCTATAACAACAATTATCGAAATGTTCAGTTATTATTTTATCAATTCGATGGTTACCATCAGCGGGATTATCTTTTTAGTATCGACACAGACAGTTGTGCTTGCGAGCAAAATTAAGGAGCTGCAGCATTTTGCTAAATTCAATGAAATATTTGTTCTGTCGATTCTAATATTTGTTACAAACTTAGCAGTAAAGCTTATCTGTGATTATGTCCAAAAACATAAAGCAGCAGGCTTTGTTCCAAAATCCAAAAAAAGTGAGGGGATTAACATGCAAAAAGCGATGAAACAAGTGGCTTTGTTATTGATAACCGTCAGTCTGTTTTTTGTGACGGTTGCCTGCAGTAACAGCAGTGCAGCGTCAGAGAAAGTAGTGATTACCACAAATGGTGATGAAGAGGCAATAACAGCAATGGAAAATGCATTAAATGCAGCAGGTTATGAAGGCAAATATCAATTACAGTCTTTAGGAACTTCTGAACTTGGCGGGAAACTTATTGCCGAAGGAAAAGACATAGAAGCAGATCTGGTCACAATGAGCTCCTATTTCCTTGAAAGTGCACAACAACAAAATGATATGTTTACAGATTTAACGTTTGAAACAAAAGCAGTTGATGAACATCCAGCCTTTTATTCTCCAATCCTTGCAATTACTGGTGCGATTTTTGTCAACACAGAGGTACTGAAGGAAAATGGTTTAGAAGCGCCAACGTCTATTATAGATTTAACAGAACCTGAGTATAAAGATTTAGTCTCAATTCCAAATATTGCAGATTCATCAACAGGGTGGCTGTTAGTACAAGCCATTCTAACAGAATACGGAGAAGAAGAAGGGAAAGAAGTGTTGGAAAAGCTGATTGCTAATGTTGGTCCCCATTTGGAAAGCTCAGGGTCAGGTCCTATCAAAAAAGTTCAAGCTGGAGAAGTAGCTGCAGGATTTGGTCTTCGCCACCAAGCAGTTAAAGCGCAAGAGGAAGGAGCACCGATCAGCTATGTTGATCCGACAGAAGGGAATTTCTCTTTGACAGAATCAGTTGCAGTCGTAAACAAAGATGATAAGGAAAAAACAAAGCTTGCCATGGAAATGGCGGAAACAATTATCAATGATGCCAGACAGGAATTAATCACGAATTATCCAGTAGCCATTTATGAAGGCGAAACAGTAGATGACATTAACAAACCTGCTCATGCCAAACAGTATGCAGAGCAATTAACTGTAGAACTATTAGAAAAGCATCAGCAATTATTTACGGAAGCGAAACAATAAGGAGGAAGACAACAATGAGAAACTATAAATTACTAACACCTGGACCATTAACAACAAGCAAAGCAGTAAAAGAAGAAATGCTGTTTGACCGCTGTACATGGGATGATGATTACAAGCAAATTACCCAAAAAATTAGAGCACAGCTACTAAAACTGGCGGGTGCACCGGAAAGCGACTATACAGCAGTATTAATGCAAGGGAGCGGCAGCTTTGTAGTAGAATCTGTGTTGCATACAGCTCTTTCGGAGCAAGATAAACTGCTTATTATTACTAACGGGGCCTATGGCGAGCGGATTGTGAAAATGGCGAAATATTTGCGTCTTAACTTTGTAGAATACCGTACAGCGTATAATGAACATCCAAACGAAGCAAAAGTGAGAGACATTCTTGAGGCAGATGAGACGATTACCCATATTGCGATGGTTCATTGTGAAACAACAACAGGAATCTTAAACCCTCTAACTCTAGCAGCTCAGTTAGCAAAGGATTATGATAAAAAGCTGATAATCGATGCAATGAGCAGCTTTGGCGGTGTGGAAATGAACATAGCAGAGCTGGGAATAGATTTCTTAATAAGCAGCTCAAACAAATGCATCCAAGGAGTACCTGGCTTCGGTTTTGTATTAGCCAACAAGCTTGAACTGATTGCATGTGAAGGCAATGCCCGCAGCTTATCGTTAGATCTGTTTGATCAATGGAAGGAAATGGACAAGGACGGAAAATGGCGCTTTACATCCCCAACACATGTAGTAGCAGCATTCTCAAAAGCAATCGATGAACTGCTAGAAGAAGGCGGTGTTTCTGCTAGATTTAAAAGATATCACAACAATAATTCAGTACTAAGAAGCAGGCTAGCAGAGATCGGCTTTACTGCTTATATTACAGAAGAAAAGCAATCACCAATTATAACAACCTTTCTGTATCCAAGTGAAACTTTTAGCTTCATTGATTTCTACTCGTATGTTAAAGAAAAAGGTTTTGTTCTATACCCAGGTAAACTAACTGATATAGACACATTCCGTATTGGCAATATCGGCGAGATCTATGAAACAGACATACAAGAACTATGTGATGTTATTAAAGAATATATGGGAGGACTTTAATATGAACAGAGTAGAAGGCATTATTCTAGATTGGGCAGGAACAGCAGTAGATTTTGGGTGCTTTGCACCAGTAAATGTGTTTATTGATATTTTCCACAATGCCAGAATCGATGTAACAATGGCAGAAGCAAGAGAACCGATGGGGATGCTGAAAATCGACCATATCCGAGCAATGCTTTCCATGCCAAGAATCTCAAGCCTATGGAAAGAGCAATACGGACGTGAGTTTACAGAAGCAGACGTAGAGCGGCTATATGCTGAATTCGAGCCAGCCCTGCTCGCAAGTTTAAGCGAATATACCAATCCAATTCCAGAAGTGCTTGAAACAGTCCAAGTTTTACGCGAGCGCGGCATCAAAATCGGCTCCACAACAGGCTACACAAAAAAAATGATGGACATCGTCGTACCAAACGCTAAACAGAAAGGCTACAGTCCAGACTTTCTCGTTACTCCAGACGAAACAGATTCATATGGCAGACCATATCCATATATGATCTACCGTAATATGGAGGAATTAAAGCTGACAGCCTCTTGGAACGTTATAAAAGTTGGCGATACAGTATCCGACATAAAGGAAGGCATTAATGCAGGAGTCTGGTCTGTAGGAGTTGTAATTGGAAGCTCGGAAATGGGACTAACGCAAGAAGAATTCACAGCACTTACAGAGGAAGAAAAGGAGCAAAGCATCTACACAACAAGACAGCGTTTTATTGAAAATGGTGCAGATTTTGTTATCCAAACGATGGGAGAGCTTCCTCTATTAATGGAGAAATTGGAAGAGATGATAGAGGCAGGTAAAAGACCTGGTGCAGGTGCTGAAATAAAGATGCCAATTGCTAAAAAAAACACACTTGAAATATTAACCGTTGCAAAAGCCTTCCGTTAGGGAGGCTTTTGCTTTTTTTGCAATGGACGAATCTTTTGGTATGGCTAATACGTATTGTTAACAAATAGGAAAACTTAAAAATCAGCACTTTTGGATTGCCCAATTTTACAGGAGGTGCCTTATGAAACAACTTTATATAAAGCAAAAGGTATTCAGTTTAAGTGGAAAGTTTACAGTGAAAGATCAAACAGAGCAGGATATTTATTATGTGGAAGGAAGCTTTATGCAAGTCCCAAAGACCTTCTCCATAATGAATACAAATAGACAAGAAGTTGCCCTTATTACTAAAAAGGTATTCAGCTTTTTACCTAAGTTTTTTGTAGAGGTAAATGGCCATGAGGCGTTAACGATAAGAAAAGAGTTTTCATTCTTTAAACCACGGTATACGATAGATGCAGCAGATATTGAGGTACAGGGTAACTGGTGGGACATGGATTTTCAAGTCAAACAGCATGGCAATGTGATTGGTACCGTGAGCAAGGAATGGTTTACTTGGGGAGACAGCTATAAGGTTCAGATAGAGAATGAAGAGATGGAGGCTATTATTATCGCGTTAGTTGTAGCAATTGATTGTGTGAAGGCTGATGAAGCAGCGGCTGCTTCGGCAGCGACATGATGAAGATGCAGAAATAAATATGCAGATGGAAAAAAGATAATTAGGGAATCATCACGGCTATATTTTACTTGATAAAACCTCATTTATATATGGTACGTATTAGTACTATAAATAAATGAGGTTTTATCGGTCTTGCTCTAAATTAAATGCGGGGAATAGTGAGTATAGAGGTAGTGAGTCCGAACAGAATTAAATTTTCAAGCTACGCTATAAAGATAATCTATATTAATGAAGATTATGCTTGCTCAAATATGATAAAGGGGTAGTACCACTTACTAGATAATTAAATCAAAACTCTTTCATAATTATGAACGGATATACTGATGAACTATAAAAAGAACCGTAATAGTACGGTTCCAAGGAATTGTCTCTTAATTTGTATTAAGGCCTCCACCATTTAACCCTTCTTTGATATAACCATTTACTTGGCTGTTAGACAATAACCCGATATGACCAATTCCATACAGTTGAATATTTCTAGCACCTTCTAATCTAGATAAGTATGGATATACAATTCTATCACCTGTACTATAGATAGATGTATAGAGAATTTTTTGGTTTGGATCTGTTCCTGGTAGTGCAGTAGAGGAAACAAGACCGTTAGCACCACCAAGTGTTACCACATTTCTAATCTTATCTCCTCCACCTAGATACTTAATGTAATAGAGAGTATTTGCTCCCCCCATACTATGAGCAACAATGTCTATTTTATCTGCTCCAGTCTCTGCTAACACACCCTCTATATATCTAGAAAGTTGTGGTCCATTGTTTGAATTTCTACCAGTTTTGTCTAAGAAATCAATTGCATAGAGACTGTCTCGATTCCAACCTTGACTCACTAAATAATTCTTTATAGCATAAAAGTTATAGCTATTGCCACTAATGCCATGAACTAAAACAACTGGATTATGGTCAGTGGCTGCGTTTGTGTTAGTTGGATGTATCCCAACTGCAGACAAAATTAGAATGATACTTAGAATAAAACCTACTAATAGTTTTTTCATTTAACTCTCTCCAAAAATAATAATTTACTATGAAATTATACTTTAAATTACTAATTTGTTAAATAGTTCCTATTTATTTATAGTTTGTATTCTTGAATAGTTTTAATATCTATAAGAAGAGGAATTTTAAGTAATGCAAATTCGTGGTATTAACGGGGCAGTATAGAGAAAGAAGGGATACTCCCAGTTTAAATATTTTTAATTAGAAGGTTTTGTGTACAATAATTTTTTTAAAAGCTAATCAAAAAATAACATTCATACTTATATTCAACGTTGCATTTGGTATATAATGGATATTAATATACAGAAGTTTTGGAGGTTTTTATGTTTTTAGTTAACAAGACTATGGAAACACTTTTAGAAAGCCTAAATAAATATACGGATACTCTGATAGAAAAATTAAAAGAAATACAGAAATATAATTTTTCGCCTGATATTGATTTATTAGACTTTGTAGTTTTTATGGATCAATCAACAATTGACATTAGAATGTTTTCAATGGATAGAGATAATAATGAAGTTTTCAAAGAAACGGAGGATTCATTGCTATTTGCTGGTAGCAAAGGAATACTCTCAGACGTGGAATTTAGACACCTATCAGATGAACAGCTTGATGAATTTTACAGCTTTTATGAGGCAAATGAAGAAGAGTTAGTCCCAAAGGAAGAAGGAGCAATAGCAGAATGGTTTCAGAATTGCTGGAGGATGGCAGATGCAGATGCATTAGTATTACCTTCTTATTTTGTTTTCCATGATGCAGTAGTCGCATTCGATTTAACTACTTGGAAATGGATCGATGAAAATGAAAAAAATGGTTATGATTATTCTATAGATACTCTCAACATTCTTAATTAATAAAAACAAAAAGCATACTTTTTGGAGTGCAATTTTTTAGTTTCAATCCTATATTTCGGCGGCTTTCCTTAAATATAGGGAGATGCATTTATTATGTTAAAACGAGGCACCATTTCTGAGACAAAGAAAATTAGTACTTTTATGCAGAAATCATGGCAGGTTAACGAAAGTTAATTGTTTGCAAATGAATGAAACATAAGAAATTGGAAAAGTGCTGTATCCATATAGACAAGGGATATGACATATATTTGGTGAATAGCTAGCCGGACTCCCTCAAGTAATTTCAGTCATCCGTCTAACCATTATGACTTGCTATTGTCGACCTTCTTCTATGGAGCAGCCTACATCATTCATTGGTTCCATTCTATTCTCTAACAACATCTCTAATAATACTTTCACGTTTTCTTTATCCTTATATGTTAATTCAATGCCCCTATAGTTAATGTTTTCGTGTGATAGAATCCAATCTATATCTGTTGGAGATTTTGTTTGTTCTACTTTTTCGGGGCTTCCTAATAGATAATCAGTTGTAGTATCAAAAACCTCCGCAATCTTTGACAATAATTCCATTGGTGGCAGACGAAGTTGAGACTCATAACCAGAATACATAGATGCTCCTATTCCGATTTTTTCAGCTGTATGTTTGATAGTCCAGTCCCTTTTAAGCCGGAGTTCTTTAAGACGATTTACAAGCTCCCCAGCAAATTGGTTGTTTTTCATATTGACCCCCCTTTATTTCGTTCTTTATTAAGAATTATTTAGAATATTATACCAGAATCTTCTTCAGAATTCATACATTAATTAACGCTTCACAGAACTAAAAACAAAAAAGGAGATCAAGTTTCCAGTTTAATTATTGTAAAGGGGCATGAAAACACTAACAGCCAAATTTTGAACCTCTTCCGAATAATTATATTTTATTAATGGTTTAAATAAGGGGATTGAACTAAAGGAAACAGGTAATTTGATTGGAACTCCGTTTCTAGAACACAGAAGGGTCAGTTTAAGCTCTACACTGCAGATATATTGGGGTAAACGGGCAACTAACTTAAACAAATGAGGTGTGATATGAAAGTAGTTATTAAACTATTTATAGGATTGATTTTTACTTGTACACTAACAGGGTGTTTTGCAGAAGATTATGATGTTGGAGTTCCAACTGCCCACTTGAATTTTGATATTTCATCTGTTCAATTAAAAGAAGCAAATATTAGTTGGGATACAGCAAGTGAAGATGTGCAAAAAAAAGTAGAAGATATTGAAAAATACGCATCATCACTGGATGAAATCAAGGTTTTTTCAGATCAAAAAGTGTCTTTGGAGTTTAAAGAGAACGATAAAAATGGTGGAGATATTTGGACTGACCCAGATATAACAGTTGCTCTATTAAAAGATAAAAAAGATACGGAACTTGCATTGGATGACTCTGGGGAATTTACATTTCCTAGTGACAAAGGGAAATATGTTTTAAAAGTTGAATTTATTAATTCAGCGGGTAGTGCTCAATATGTAGGGAACGTTGTAATTGAATAAGTTGCATAAACAAAAAAATAGGTGCATTAAATTGGATTTTAAATTACACATCACCAAAACGCTCGGAATAAAATCGGAGCGTTTAGTTTTGTTTAAAAATTAGTAAGTTGTTAGGTTTGTGTAGTGTTTTACTTAAATTAGGGGGAGCTTTGATCCAGTTAGATTATGGTTCTGCCTTGTTCTGGTGCTAACTCGGCAGGTTAGTTTAACAAGCATTCCGAAAGTATTATGGTGCTTTAAGAAAAAATGATTTTTGGGAGGGGTTGGGAGAAGAAAGAAAATGAAAAAATTATTGTTAAATCCCTTTTTAATAAAGATGAATAACAAAGAGTTTTATTTAACCATTAGGGCTTTAAGTGGTAAATGTTCTTCTAGTCCTGGTCATACTAGCATTCCGAATAAGATATAATCGACTTCCGAATTTAGTGGTAACCATCGCAACTTGACAAGGTGCCTCCAAGTCCATACTTTTGCCAGCCAGAAAACCAGATGGAAAAGATATCTGGCTTGCTAGCTAGGCTAGCATAACCGCCTCTCCTAGTATTGTTGCTAGTATGAATCTCTTATACTAATTAGCAGTATGCCCTGATTTGGTGATTAGTCGACTGGACCTTATTTTTTGTCCAGTTATGTGTAGCTCATTCAACACATGTAATAAAATGGAATTATTTTGCTAGTACATCTTGATATTCTTCTTTACTTTCAAGAACACTTTTTGCGTAAGGACATACAGGAATAATATATAAGTTTTCATCTCTTGCATATTCAACTATCTTGTTTACTAATTCTTTGCCTAATCCACGGCCATTATGTCCCTCGTATACAACTGTATGGTTTACAATAATTAAATTTTGTCCATTTACATCTTTTCCACTTGGGATAAATTGAATTCTTGCAATAATTTCATTAGATTCCTCAATATAGAATTCATTCTTGTCCATTTTAATTTCAGTCATTTCCTCATTCTCCTAACTTTTTAGTCCTGTTTATTTTTGTTCATAAGTAAGTGCTCTGCTTGGACAAAGATCAATCACTTCCATGATTTTTTCAGCTGTTGCATTCTGTGGTGATACCCAAGGTCTGTTCTGGGTATTGAATACACTTGGCAATCCCTTTACACATTCTGCTGCATGTTTGCAATTACTGGGTTTCCAATATATTTTGATACCTTCAGTATCATAAGTTTTAATTTTTTCGCTCATAATATCCTCCTTCTGATAGTTCCATGGTAATAATTTTGAATTACTCTTAATTCTTACTCTAATTGATATTTCACAAATATGTATGATGGGTTTTTACCAGCAAAAGAGCTATTTAGTAGCAACATTATAAATTTTTGAAAAACAATATTAATTTAATAGTACTATATGTTAAGCGGAATCTCCAATTCGAGACTTGTTATTTAAAAATAAAATTATTGAAACATAGATATCTAATGTATTAAGCAGAACCAAAGATGGAATTTACAAGTTTACACTAACTGCCGAATGGATAGTTTTTTTATGTAACTATAGTGGAAGCATTCTTGTAATTAATGAAAACTAGCTTATGGTAGAAACGTGGCAGGTTAGCTAAAGAAGAATAATTCATCGAATAAATAATGATAATATATCTGATATTGTTGTTTAAAGAAATGAGGTGTTCCTCTTGGTGAAGCTATTTATAGTGACAGTTATATTAGTGCTTTTAGTTGCCCTAAAAATGCCCAGAAGAAGAACTAGGCACGAATTACTAGCTACAATACAGTTTGCATTATTAATGAATTTTGTAACTGATTTATATCTTGATTTAAAGTACAAATTGTATTGGTATTTTGATAAAGAACAAATAGAGTGGTCGTACCTAGCTGTAGCCCTAGGTGAGCTTGCTGTATTAGTAATTTTTTTTAATTATTTTCCCCTGAAATCAAATGCCATTAAGAAATTTATATATATCTTGGGATGGACATGCATTCTTGTACTGCTTGAGTTGTATGCAGTTTATATTAAAGTTTTACATTATGGTGAATGGAATATAATCTATTCGGCGGTGGTTTACTTTATTTCAATGTACATCCTTTATTTCATATTGGAATACACGGCGGATAGAAGAGAAACTCAGTAATAAAGTCGCAATTTCTTCTTAAATTAACCGGGGCATTAATCCAAGAAGGACTAATGTTCCTTTTTTGTTTTGGCACTAACGAGGGAGGATAGTGCAAGAAGGATAATTCAAAGT
Organism: Niallia sp. Man26; assembly: GCF_022049065.2. Lineage (NCBI taxonomy): Bacteria > Bacillati > Bacillota > Bacilli > Caryophanales > Bacillaceae > Niallia > Niallia sp. Man26. Next base: position 555,022 of record NZ_CP095744.1, on the reverse strand, counting down.
AACCTAGAATAAGTATTTAGATTGAAGGATTTAAAATATTAATAAAGGAAGTAGTCAAATGAATAACAGGGTTAAAGAATTTTGGAATCAATTTTGTATAGACACCCAAAAAGAAGGGGTTCAATATATAGATGCTTTCCGTTTTGGTGCTTCTGCTGATTGGTTAGCAGAATTAGTTGTTAATGGAAAAAAGACAGCTACAACTTCCGGTTTCGTGTTTTATGAAAAGGAAAAAGAAGATATTCCTAAAGTTGGTGAACATTATATTGTTTTAAATGGTAAGGAAAATCCAGTTGCTGTTATTGAAATTGAATCTGTTCAAATTGTTCCAATGAATGAGGTAACCGAGGAATTTGCTTTAGCCGAGGGTGAAGGTGATTATCAATTTTGGTGGGATGCTCACCGGAAGTTCTTTACAGAATTATTAAAAGAATATGATATAGCATTTACACCCAATATGTTAGTTGTGTGTGAACGATTTAAAAAAGTATATCCTAAATAAGCAAATCAAATGATAAAGAATAATAATAACATTTGATTTAATAGTTGTACCCTATTCCTAAAAACAAGTTGAATATAGCCAACTTGTTTTTTTATTTTAAAAGTTTATCATTCTTGTTATAAATATTTTTTCTTGTACCACAAACAGGGAAGCATTCCTGTGAAAAATGAAAACATAGCTTATGGAAGAAACGTGGCAGCATTCCTGTAATAAATGAAAACTTGCTTATGGTAGAAACATGGCAGGTTAGTGCAAGAAGCAGATGAACTTCTATTCACTTTATGAATAGTTTAGAAGGAAACTACATTTGTTAACTTATACCTTGACCTTTTATTATCCATATTTTAGAATAAATTTAATAATAAGTGAGCAATGATGAAGAGGAGTAAGCTTTAAAAACGCTTTAGAGAGCTGATGGTTGGTGAAAATCAGTGCGGGATTAATGTTGAATGGGCTTCTGAGCTTCTAAACTGAAACATGTAGTAGGTTTAGCGGACTGTCTTACCGTTAAAAGAGACTAAGTATTGAAAACAATTCTACTGTTTGAGTACGGATAAGTGCGTTTACATTTGTAAACGAAAAAAGGTGGCACCACGGGTTACTCGTCCTTGTTTTATGGGACGGGTAGCCCTTTTTGTGTTTTCAAACCATAATTGGAGGTTTCTTATGAGAAAAACTATATTAACTGGAATAAAACCCACAGGACAAGTTCATTTAGGTAACTATATTGGAGCGATTAAGCCGGCATTGGAACTAGCTAAGGCAGCTGATTATAAAGCAGCATACTTTGTTGCAGATTATCATGGTCTTACGAAAATCAATAATCCAGAGGAATTTAGGCATTTATCATATGGAATAGCAGCAACATGGTTAGCATTGGGACTTGATCCTAATAAGGTAATCTTTTATAGACAATCGGATGTTCCAGAGATTTTTGAATTGAATTGGATACTTAGTTGTTTTACATCTAAAGGTTTAATGAATAGAGCACATGCTTATAAAGCGATTGTCGATAGCAATAAAAGGTTGGACAAAGATATAGATTTCGGTGTTAATATGGGATTATTTAATTATCCAATCCTAATGGCAGCTGATATTTTGATGTTTAAAACGGAGGTTGTCCCTGTTGGAAAAGACCAAGTTCAGCATGTAGAAATCGCTAGGGATATTGCTGAAAGTTTTAACAACAGCTACGGAGAGACATTCTTGTTACCTGAGTACAAAATACAAGATGATACTGCCGTATTACCTGGATTAGATGGTAGAAAAATGAGTAAAAGTTATAAAAATACAATTCCACTTTTTGAAGATCCAAAAAAACTACAAAAACTAATAAATAAAATTAAAACTGATTCATTGCCACCAGAGGCACCGAAAAATCCTGATATATCTGTTCTCTTTATGTTATATAAGGAATTTGCTACTTTTGTTGAAGTTGAAAAGATGAAAGAGCAATATATAAAAGGCATTGGGTGGGGAGAAGCAAAAAAGGAATTGTTTAACGTTATGAATAGATTCATTGAAGAACCACGTGAGAAATATAATGAACTAATGTCCTCACCAGAGAAAATAGATAAAATTTTAAAAGAAGGGGCAGAAAAAGCAAGAGCAATTAGTGTCCCATTTTTAAAAGAAATTAAGAGTAAAATTGGATTTTAAGCAAAGAGACAGAATGCAAAATATCGAGATATTGTGAATAAATGTACTTAAAGTAAACCAGCTAATAGTTTGTCAACATTTTTCAATAAAAAGATAAATAATCTCGTGGTATACTAAAAATGCACATGCCAAATAACCTACCGCTATATTTTAATTGGAAGGTTTTGTTGTATTTAGTTAGATATAGTTATTAATCTATATCTTGGAAAGTTGTTCGTTTTTTTAATAAGGCAAAGATCCAGTGTAAGAGCTTGTTTACACATGCAATAACGGCTACCCTAAAGGGTTTTCCTTCTTCTCGTTTCTTATCATAAAACTCTCTTAGTTTTCGATTGCGTGGAATAATCTCGTCGGTTGTCTTCTTTTTACGACTATCCCTTATACCACTTTGAACAGCCATATATAAGGCGTGGCGAAGTCTACATGAGCCACGTTTCGTTATTCGATTCACCGATGCGGTAAACCTCCCAGATGAGTACACACTAGGATCTATCCCAGCGAATGCAACAAGTTTCTTGGCATCATTAAATCGATCTATTTCTCCAATTTCGGATATAATCGTGGCAGCGATTTTTTCTCCGATTCCAGGGATAGATTGAAGAATATAATACTCTTCAATTTCTTTAGCGAGAGCATTTATTTCATCTGCAATCTTGGATAGATGCTCTTGGTATTGAAGAACTATCTTAATTAAAATTTCTAGATTGAAAATATGACTCTCATAGAGATTGTTTTGAAATGGATTACGTAGGGCAGCCTCTATTAACATTTGTGCCTTTTCCTCTGCCCAGGACACCGAACGATTCTTACATAATGAAGCTATTTTATCAGTTAATTCTTTTTCACTGACACTTAATACCGCCTTAGAAGTAGGGAATTCTAGTAAAGTAAGCAAAGATACTTTTGAGTATAAACTTCCGAAAACTCCTCGATACTCAGGGAATACCTGATCAATTAAGGAATGTAACTGTATTTTTGTTTTCGCTGAAATTTCTGCAATACTCTCTTGTTGCCTTGTTAGATTTCGAAGGTTTAAGAGTTGAATTCCTCGCTTCTTGTAAGGCTGTAGTTCTTCCTTATAATACAGTTCACAAAGATGATAAGCATCGATTGCATCTGTTTTAACTTTGCGTAGGCTTGAACTCTTGGCTCTATGTGAAATAAGAGGATTGACGAGAATATATACATATTTTTGTTCCTCTAAAAACTGAATAACTGGGGTGTGATAATGCCCAGTTGACTCTAATACAACCGAAGGTTGAGTACCCAAAGCTGCTTTTTCAACATCTTGAAGAAAATCTAATAACCTACCTAAACCCTCTAGATTATGTGTAATACTAAAACTCTTCCGATATGGTTTACCTTTATCTAAAAATGCTTGAACATGGCTTTCTCCTTTTGAAACATCCAGACCAATCACTGGATTCATACTAATTTCTCCTCCTTAAAAAGCATATTAGTCGGTAACCCCTAAACTCCTTGTAATATCATAGGTTCGCTTGTTAAACGGGTTCATTGTCCCAACCAGCCTGAAACATGTTTATACAAGTAGGGGGTGAACAGTTTAGCTGACGGGATTTATTCCCACGGGGGCGCCGTTCTACCCCGACTACCGTAATCATAAAACTAAAAAAAAAATGGTCAACCAGAAAAATCTGGCTAACCATATATTACGAACGGGGGCAATAGTTTAACAACAGTATCATTACGTTTTAACTATTATTAGCAAACATTGAGTTAATATTTTTCTCATATATGTTTTTGATGTGGCAAGAGGAAATACGATCGGAATTATTTGTTTGTTCGTTCTTGCTACCCAATCGGGTTTATGCAACAGCAAGAAATTCTAAGGAATAATGATACTTATGTAGGTATAAAACATGTGCCAAATAATTCTTTAACTAATGAAACTAATTTCTATTCTAAGCGTATAAGAAGATGAGATTTTAGATGGAGGATAATATGGACCTGACACTACTCGAACAATTACTTGCACAAACAGAAAGCGAACGTTTAAATTTTAAGAAGGGTTTATATGTAAAAATAAATCACGACAGTTTATTGAAAGATGTAATGGCTATGGCAAATGCAAAAATTAATGGTTCTCGTTACATTATAACTGGAGTCAAAGAATCAGCGCATCAAGAAAAAGAACTTTTTAGTATTACAGAGCCAATTGATGCAGCTACTTACCAAGAATTAATTTTCGAAAATATTGAGCCGCAGCTAAACTGTGAGCTACAATATCTTACATATAAGAATCGGCTATTAGCTGTACTTGAAATTATAGAGCCAAAAAGCCAACCTTATATACTTAAAAAAGATCACGGGAAATTACATAAAGGCTTTTGTTACATTCGAAGAGGGAGTAAAAATGATTTTGCTTTGCGTTCTGATTATGACTATTTTTATAAACAAGGCCAATTTGAAATTCATATTCTAGATGGTTTTTTAGGAGCAACTGATGCAGAAAGTGGCTGTGCAACCTTAGAATGTTCATTCAGAAATTGCACTGAATATCCAATAACCATATATAAAGGAATATTAGAAATATGGGATTCACAAAAACTACGTTCCAATCATAGGCTTTTTGTGCATTCTCGTTACATACCAGGAGCTGATTACCGATTAGAGATTCCACCTAAAACTGCAGTTACTGAGAATTTTAAATTTGGTTTTGAATCCAGTGATTGTATTCGCTTAGAAATGGATGAATTTGGTCATACTGATTTAAAGTTAAATTTTAAATTATTTTGATTGATACACTAGGAAATGAATATGTAGGGATTGTACATGATTGCAACGTTTTTGCTAAGGGAGAATTCTTATGGAAGGTAAAAATGAAAACTAATATAAAAACTGACTTGTAATAAAGAAGCAGTTGCCAGCAGGCAGCTGCTTCTTTATTAAACAATGATGTTTAGGATTGGCATGCGGTTGCGCTATAAATGTATGATTATGTCACGGCAGGGAAATATAAAAAAATTAAATTGTTATATTAACCATTAATAAAATAAGAAAGACAATGAATATATAAATCTAAAAGTCTGCGTTAAATTCTTTTTAACACTTAATAAAATTAGTAATGAGACCATCGAAATCACTGGTATATATGGGATTAGACGGAATTTTTCTTGGAGAATTAATTTTTCTAAGAAGGATTAACGCTTGTTCCAAGATTTAACGCTCATTATTTGCGTGAAACTGCTTAGCTTATTTAAAAGATAATTTTCTTAATTGAGGTAACTAGTAGAGATGAAATATATATAGTTATTTATTTTACAATTAGATGTAAAGGTTTTACGGGGATAGCACAGGTAGTTACTTTTTACCCCGCTTATATTATAAGTTAAGCCCATTCAGTTAATTAATGGAATTTTGTTAGTGCAGATAGAGCAAGAATAATTAGATGAAATAATAAGTTCAGAGAAAATTGTAGATAAATGATTAATGATTTACTCATTTAAGAATCAAAATTTGAAATTAAAATTGCAATCTCTATTTTAAGAAATTCTGATAATTTAGGAATGATTTTCTGATAAAAAGATGTTGACTCTATAGTAACAATAGGGTTTAACATGTGAAATATCTTAAAAAAAGAAAGGTGAAATTCACTATGCAAAATAATAGAGTAACAAATATACTTGGCATTGAATTGCCTATTATCCAAGCACCTATGAGCTGGATTACAAATGCAACTATGGTAGCTGCTGTATCTAATGCGGGGGGGATGGGAGTTCTAGGCCCTAACGCAGGAGCAAAAGATATTGACTCAAAAGACCTTAATATGGAAGAAATGCTTCGAAACCAGATACGAAAAGTAAGAAACTTAACAGACAAGCCGTTTGCGTTAAATATTTTATCGCCCCCAGAAGGAGTAGAAGATCAATTTACTCAAATTACTCTTCAAGTTGGCTTTGAAGAAGGCGTTAAACATTATGCTAGTGTTGGAAATGTTAACCGAGATATTTTTAATTTGGTTAAAGAAAATGGGGGTATTGTTCTTCACCGAGAACTTACGCCTTCTCCTGAGGCTGCTAAACAAGCCGAAGAAGCTGGCGCTGACATCATTATAGCTACTGGCTATGACGAGGGAGGAATACTTCCTCAAAATCAGATAGGAACTTTTTCAATTGTACCTACCATTGTGGATGCTGTTAATATCCCTGTTATGGCTACAGGTGGTATAAATGATATTCGAGGTGTAAGAGCTGCTTTTTCTCTTGGAGCAGAGGGAGTTTACATGGGAACTCGTTTTATAGTTTCGGATGAAAGTCCTGTTTCAGAACTTACAAAAAAAGATATCATAAATTCTAAAGGGAGCGATTTATTATTTATATCAGCGTCTCAACGTTCTACAGCTCATAAATTCTCAAAGGAACTTGCTGAGTTTTATAAAGACGGTGTCCCTTCTGCAGAACTTGATAAAAAAGCTTCTCAAAATGGAGGTCTTCGTACAGGAATGCTAGAAGGAAACTTAGATAAAGGCATAATTTCTGTTAATACAGCTATAGATTTAATCACAGAGGTAAAAAGTTGTAGAGATATTATCATTGAAGTAATGGCAGACTTCATTAATAAATAAACATAAGTAAACCCAGAATAAAAAAAGGACAGACTAGAAGTTTCTAGGCTGTCCCTTTTAAACTCTTTTAATTAAGTATACTGGTGGTTAATTAAAGGAGTTTAATTTTCTAAACAAGAGATATTGGACCATCTTCATTTTTTTAACTTGAACATTAGGATGGAGGAAGGACTAATCGTCAACTATTTTTGATTATCTAAACTAATGTTTATTTCTCAACGTGTACTCCAGTTTATTCTTATTATAATACTTACTTTATGCCAAGCCTGTCTGTTTAACCATTCCAATACTCTCTAAATATTCATATGTTCTTTTTGCTACAAGAAGTGGCTTATCAAATGGTGCTGGATACATATCTTGCTCAACAATAGCCCAGCCATTAAAGTTAACTTTGATCAACACTTTTAGAAACTCTTCCATGTTTACAGCACCAAGATTTGGTTCAACCATTATCCCTTCGCCTACTGCTTTCGCTAGAGACCAATTTTCTTGTAACATTTTACTTCTGACATTTATATCACAATTTTTAATATGAAGATATGATACTCGATTATGATGTTTAAGCATAAATTTAACAGGATCGCCACCTGCATAGGCATGATGGCCTGTATCTAAGCATAACTGAATATCAGAATCCCTTAATAATTGTTCAATTTGTTCCTCTGTTTCAACATGAGTTTGGGCATGCGGGTGAAAAACGGTTTCAAGGCCATAATTTGATTTAGCATAGTCTTTAATCTTATTGATATTGTTTACAAAATTATCCCATTCTTTGGTATTTAACTCTTTAGGACGAACTAATTCTCCTGTGAAAAGATCGGTATATGTGTCATCAATTAGTACAATATATTTTGCGCTTAAGAATTTAAGCTGTAAAGCTGCCATTTCATCAAGAGTTGATAATATTTTTTTCATATTACTATTTGAAGTTAAATCATCCATCAGTGTTGTTGCAACGAGCTCAATATTTCTTTTAAATAGCTCTTTCTCTAATTGTTCATATTGATTTGGCAAGTACCCCCATGGTCCGAGTTCAATTCCTTTAAACCCTACTTCTTGAATTTCATCCAGGCATCGTTCCCAAGGGGTTTGCTTTTCATTTACAGGAAACCAGATTCCCCATGAACAAGGTGCAGTACCAAGTTTTAGATTCATAGTGGTACCTCTTCTTTATCCTTAACTTTAATCCATTTTTGTACAGATACAGATTTTAAAATAGCATTAATGGTTTGGTCAACACGAGAACCAAATTCAAAATCACAAATATATTCTGTTCCGTTAGCAACGGCTGAAAGCAACTCGTGAACTTCTAAAATCTTAATATCATTAAAACCAATAGCAATACCTGTCGCAGGGTTTAGTGCTTTGAATCCTTTGTGATTAGGGCCTAAGAATACTGTTCTATAACCTCTGTTTACTTCTTCATCTGACGTGAAATATACATTTACTTCATTCAATTTTTCTAAAGAATAGTGGACTGCACCTTTTGTTCCTTGAATTTCATAAGCAAGATAGTTTTTTCTACCTGTTGCAACTCGGCTTGAGGACAATGTGCCAATTGCACCATTTTCATATGTTGCTAGAACTGAAATTGTATCATCATTTTCAACTTGAGCAAGTTCAGGTGAGCCTGGAGCAATTGGTCTTTTTGTGATAAATGTTTTAGACAAAGCGTTTACATTTTCAATATCACCAAGGAGATACTGTGACACGCTTATAAGATGTGAACCTAAATCACCTAGGGAACCGCTGCCTGAAAATTTGTTGATATGACGCCATGTAATAGGGAGTTCTTCATCTAATAGCATATCCTGATCATAAGTACCAGAAAATCTCATAATTGTTCCGAGTTGTCCTGAGCTAATTAGCTCTTTAATATAATGTGTAGCAGGATTCATGACATTGTTAAATCCGACGTAATTTACTACACCTTTTTCCTTTGCTAGCTTAGCGAGTTCAGCTGATTCTTCATAAGACAATGTTAATGGTTTTTCACTATATACATGTTTACCATTTTCTAATGCTGCTTTAGCAATTTCATAGTGTAAATAGTTTGGAGTTGCAATATCAACTACATCAACATTAGGATCAGTCACGACTTCATTCCAATCTGTTGTGTAACGAGCATAACCCAATTTTTCAACAGCTGCTCTAGCTGCCTCGTCACTAACATCTGAAACAATTTCAAAAACAGGTTTGCCAGATTCAGGACCGAATAACATTAAAGCGTTTACAAAAGAGCTTGTATGTGATTTTCCCATCCATCCTGCACCAACTAATCCAATTCTTACGTCCATATTTATCTCCCCTTTACAATTTTTATAAATTTATTGCTAACATAGATTTATTTTAATATGCTCTTATTATTAGGTCATTAAAGAAACATGCTTAATTTTTTAGAAATATTGCTATATTTAATGAAGTGGGGGAACAAAACTTGGAAGAAAAGGGGATATTGCCAGCGTCAAAAATATATTTTCATACATCAAGTGTCTTTTCAAAACAAGCACATTTCCATCTTGCTAATGGGGGAAGATACTTTTGTAACCATTTTTATGAAACAAAAAGAAATCATTATGAACAATATTTATTCCTCTACGTAAAAAAAGGAAAGATGAAAGTTCAATATGAAGATTATGAGTTTATTGCCAATGATAATACTTGTATTTTTCTTGATTGTCATAGTCCACATTTATATAAAACCCTAGAGGAAACTAATTTTGATTGGTTTCATTTTAAAGGCAGTGCTAGCAAAGAGTATTTCGAGTTTCTTTTTCATAAACATGGGTGTGTTTTTACAATGGCTAATAACTGGAAAGCAGCTGATTACTTTAATCAGGTTCTAGATATGATGGAAAATGAACAAGTAGACGAGCATCTAGCTTCCATTATTATTCATCAAATCTTATATGAATTGGAGAGAATTTCTAATCAAGCAGATATTACAATTGAGGAAACTATTAAACAGGCAATATCATATATTGAAGAAAATTATAGTAAAGATATTACTTTAAATGATATTGCCAAGCATGTAAAATTAAGCTCTTTTCATTTTTCTAGGTTATTTAAAAAACACACAAATTCTACTCCACACCAATATTTAATAAGTTATCGTATTAATAATGCAAAAAAACTTTTATACAATTCTAACCTACCAATTAATGAAATCGGATTTTTATGTGGATTTAATAGTGTTTCTTATTTTGTTACTGCCTTTAAAAACTATACCGATTATACACCAAAAAAGTACAGGGAATTTCTCCGAAAAATATGATTTATATACTAGTAGTAGAGTAATCAGCAATCGTTAGCACACATAAGAAAGGGTATGCCTCTTTAATAATAAAAGACATACCCTTTCTTTATATTTACTCTATAAAATAGAATCTATTTTAAGAGTTCTTATTAATTGCAAAATTGCACTTACTTATTTAACTAATGGAGACTTTTTTCTTGTTATCATCATAGGAGCGGAAGTACTGTTCCAGTTCCTCTAGTGAACATCCTTTCGTTTCTGGCAAGTATTTTGATACAAAAATAAGCGCTAATACCCCTAACCCCGCAAAAACAAAGAATGTGGCAGATAGACCAATTGATCCTAGTAAAACCGGGAAAGTTAATCCAATAACAAAATTTGTGACCCAAAGAAAAAATACGCTTGTTCCCATCCCGATGCCACGAAGTTTCAATGGGAAAATTTCAGAAAGTGTTAGCCATGTAACTGGTCCAATCGCACCTTGAAAAAAACCAAGGAACATGACGGTCATGGAAAGGACAAGATAAGGGAGTGTCGATGTGCCTTCAAGCGTAAATGAGAACAGGCCAATCAGCAATAAGGAAGTAACTGTTCCGCATAATCCTATTATTAACATCGGACGGCGTCTAACCCTCCCAAGAAGCCATATTCCAAATAACATAGCTATTACTGAAATAATTCCATTTGCCACATTCGCAATAAGTGCAGCCTGTGTGCCAAAGCCAGATTCTTGTAGAATCTGTGTGCCATAATACATAATGGAATTAACACCAGTAATTTGATTGACAACTGCTATTCCAATTCCTAGAAAAAGTATTCTGCGAATCCATGGTATAGAGAAGTCACTAAATGTTGCCTTTTCATGGTCGGAATCAGATTTAATCGATTCACTAATCTCTTTAATTTCAACTTGAGCAACGCTCTCAGTTCTAATTTTTTGAAGAACGCTAAGAGCCTCTTCAGCTTTTCCTTTTGATATTAGCCACCGAGGGCTTTCAGGTACAGTTAACATACCAAACCATAACATAACTGCTGGTAGGGAAGAAATTACTAGCATCCAGCGCCAAATGTGTGCAGTATCATCCCATACAGTACCCAGGATAGCATTAAAAGTAAATGCTAATAATTGACCTGTCACAATCATTAATTCATTCCTAGTTACTATCGCACCACGGTTTTCTCGAGATGATATCTCCGCTAAAAAGGTAGGAACTGTTACAGAAGCTCCACCTACGGCAAGCCCGAGCAAGAAACGGAAAATAATCATAATTTCAGTGTTTGGAGCAAGTGTACATCCAATTGAGGCCATAAAGAATAATAAAGCGAGATGCATAATATTTTTACGACGTCCGTGTCGATCAGATAAACGTCCACCAAACATGGCACCTATAGCAGCACCAAAAAGAAGGGAACTTGCAACTAAACCTTCCAGAAACGGAGTGAGGTTAAGTTGATCCTTTTGAGACATAAAAGGTAAGGCTCCATTAATGACTCCTGTATCATAACCGAATAAAAGACCACCAAACGTTGCAATAAATGCCATTTTTTTAATAGCTTTGTTTGGTTGTTTATGTTCTAGCTGATTTTCCATTTCCTGTTCTCCCCCTCTGTTAAACTTTCCTAAATTAGAATGCAGTTAAGAACTGGATATCTAAGAAACTACTTTTTGTATGAAACGCTTACATTTAAATGCGAAAAACAATCCCTCCTTTGCAAACCTTTTTCTTTCTGTAATATTAATGTACCAAATATTACATATTTGCTTTGTTTTATTAGTTTAATATCAGGAGATAGTAATAGTCATTAAACAAATTTGCTTTTTTTTTTAGAAAAATTGCTATGAATATAAACGCAGTAAAAATATTCGATTAATAATCGAGTAGAATAATGCTCAAAGATTAGTGAAAGTTACTTATGATAAGGGAAGCAATAAACTAGTAGGGTAAATGTTTTTTCTCTAAATTCTTTTTACACATTTCAACAGTGTGTATTTGTAATTATGGATTAGAATTATTAGAAAAGTGGGGGATTTTATGAAGTTTTTTAAAAAACGAAAGTTTCCAAAAGATGAAGATGGATATGTATTACATGCACTAGATAAAAATGGATGTGATTTTAGTGTAAAACAAACAGTGGAATTTATTATCGATGTACCGAATGAGAACTCTGGCAAACAAGTTCTTGAAGAGTTGAAGACGGAAGGTTACCGATGTGAAATGGATTATGATGATGAAGAAGAAATGTGGGCCGTTTACTGCTTCATAGACATGATGCTGACTTATGAGAGTATTGTTGAGATACAGGATAAATTAAGAGACTTAATTCATCCGTTAGATGGAGAAATCGACGGTTGGGGAGTTGGTCTATAAGAAAATAAAGAATTAAAAGAATATAGATTTATAGTCTTTTTTCCATTTTCAGGAGTGTCATATCTTAGGGGTTACTGGAATTGAAATTTGGTACTAACATGGTAGCATTCCTGTAATTAATGAAATAAGAATTGCTTATGGAAGAAAAATGGAAGTTTGTTGAAGAAGGTTTTTGAGTATAAAAGGAGAATATTAACATTTGTTGAAAGATAGTATTGCTGGAGAAATAATAAATTAAATTATGGGAGTAGAGTGATGATTGATATTTTTAAGATATTTTTGGCATTAGTTTTTGGCTATCTTCTAGGGAGTCTTAATACCGCTGTGATTGTAGGGAAAATATACGGAAAGGACATAAGAAGCCACGGGAGTAAAAGTGCTGGGCTTACTAATACTCTGAGAGTTCTTGGGAAATTAGCTGCGGTATTTGTTCTTGTGGGAGATATTTTAAAAGGGATCATTGCATGTTTTATTGGCTTATTACTAGACGTTTACTCTATTTCGGGAGAGGCTAAAGACTGCGTAAGCCTTTTAGCTGCAGGTGCAGGAGCGGTTATAGGTCATAACTGGCCGGTGTATTTTAGGTTTAAAGGAGGTAAGGGAGCACTTACAGCAGTGTCTGTGCTATTTATGGTTGACTGGGTTATGGGCATTTTATGCCTTGGTTTATTTGTGATATTAGTAACTTTGACTCGTTATGTATCTCTAGGATCAATATGTGCTACTATGCTTGTTGCGATCATTTCATTTATTCCGTTTTGGGGACATACTTTTTATTTTAATATATTTATTTGCCTAATGGCGGTTATGGTAATATTCAGACATAGGAAAAATATACAAAGGCTAGTTTCAGGAACAGAAAGTAAACTCTCTTTTTGATTTTTGTTGCTTAAAGCGTATCAATAAGATATAACTTTGTAAATTCGGAAGGCATTAATCAGAAGGATTAATGCTTTTTATCTTGATTCTATTTGGAATATCGAGGCAGCATTTCAGTAATATATAGAATTCCTTTCTTATGGAACAATCATGACAGTTTAGTGGTTAAAGGATTTTATAGTTGAACTGTAGAAGTTAGAAGTATAGAGGGATTCCTTATTCTGGGAGGGTTTTAATGAAATTTTATAAGTTTGACAAAGATAATGGAATAAAAGTTTCAAAATTTAAATCAGATTTTATTATGTCTCGTATTATTCAAACTAATCAGGTTTCTAACATTGGTTGTATGCATTTGGAAAGGAACGGTATTGTAGGTTACCACCAAGCAATAGTTCCTCAACTACTTTTAATACTAAACGGAGAAGGTTATGTTCGGAATGAAATTGCCATTTATTATAAAGTAGTATCTGGAGATGCTGTATACTGGGAAAGGATGAGTGGCACGAAACAAAAAGCGAAGAAGGATTAACAGCTATAGTAATTGAATCTGAGAAATTAGATCCTGCTTCATTTATGCCTTAAAACAATAGGAAATTACAAGCTCTAGGAGATTTCCATTTTCTTAAGAAAATTTCCTTATGTTAATATATTGGACCATGGAGTGAGAAATTTTTATGGAACAATCATGACAGCATTCCTGTAATAAAAGAAATGCAAAAAAGAGAAGTTTTCTGTTTTAGGGAGCGATGATCCAATAAGTAGTAAACTCTACTGGTGCTCTGCCACTAACATGGTAGCATTCCTGTAATAAGTGTAGTACCCGTCTTATGGAACAATCTTGGTTGGATAAAGGAAGAAGCATAAGAACATATTCATAGACAATTATTAATAATGTTAATATTTATAATATTATAAAAAATATATTAATTCGTAGTTAAAGGAGAATGGTTAATGAGAAAAAAAAATATTATTGTATTAGCGATAATGCTACTTTTTTTAACTCCTCTATCTGTTTCAGCGAATAATGAAGATATAAAACAATTACTTGAAAGTTATGTAGGTGAATCCTTAGGTACATATAATATCCCTGGGGCATCATTGAAGATTATTAAAAATGGAGAAACCTTTTATCAAGGTAATTGGGGAGTAATGAGTGATGAAACTAGAGTTACTTCTGATACACCTTTTCTTATTGGTTCATTGAGCAAACCCATTACATCATTAGCTATTCTCATGTTAGTTGAGGATGGCAAAATTAAGCTGGATGAAACACTAACAACTTATATTCCATCGTTCAAATATAAAACTATAAGTCCAAAAGAAATAAAAGTGTTACATTTATTAAAACAAACTAGCGGAATTAGCCAATTTGATAGCCTTAAAATTACAGATATAGATACAAAAGATAAGGATGCCCTTACGAAAGCTGTAGGCGAGCTTAATGGTGTGGAGTTATCCAACGAACCCGGAACTGTTTATGAATATAATTCAGTTAATTATTTATTATTAGGTTCAATAATTGAGGAAGTTACAAATCAAACCTTTTCAGAGTTTATTAATAAAAATATTTTTGCTCCTTTAGGCATGAATCATTCTGCTGCAGACTATGAAAGTGCAGTCGATAAGGGTTATGTTCCTGGTTTTAAGTCATGGTTTGGTAAGCCAATAAAAAGTAAAGAGTTATATGATAATGCAGGAGCACCTTATGGATACATGGTTTCAAGTACCAATGATCTGGCTAAATTCCTGACATTTATGCAAAAGGGTGGAGAATTGCTATCTGATGAAAATCTACAAATATTGAAAACACCTCCAGAAGAAGAAGGAACTTATGGTTTGGGTTGGCATTTTTCCAAAGAAGAAAAATTTCCTTTTCATGGTGGAGCTACACCAGACTATCGGGCTGAAATGTTTTATATGGATGAAAAAGACTATGCAGTAGTCCTTTTAACAAATAAATATCATATTATGGAGGACGCTCAAGTTTTTTATATAATGGACGGAATTCGTTCCATAATGAATGGGGCAGAACCCCTTGAGCTGCAAGAATCAAGCAATACTATCCAATGGATTGCTCTAGGACTTATTTTACTGTTAACGGTTCTGACTATATTCCATATTTTCTTGCTTAGAAAGAGAAAGAGAAAAAATTCAAAGTGGTCATATACCTATGGATCCCTATTAATAATTTTGGCCATTGGAATAATACCTATTGTGATTTATGCGATGGACAGTCCTTGGAAGTCAATTAGACTTTTTGCACCGGATATTGCTTTTTTAATTAATATTCTAGTTGTTATCTTCTGCATCAATGGAGTTTCTCCAATTCTTTTTAATAAACTTCCAAAGTTAAACAAATATGAAGAAATGTAATTGATATAAAGGGAGCATATCAAGAGAGTAATGCTCTTTTTTTGGTTCGTTTTTTATATGGAAGAATCGTGGTAGTATTCCTGAAGAAGGTTTATGGTGACTAAAGGTAAAACGGAGGGTCAAATGGATAATTATAAGTTTAATGAGTTTATTAAAATTGCAAAAATGCTAAATGATAATGAAATTATTCCCTTGTTAATGGGTTCAGTTGGTTTAGAAGTCGTTACGGGAAAGAGTTGGGATGCAAAAGACTTAGATATACATGTACCAGGTGATAAAAGAGGGTGGGAAGTCCCGCCCGAATTAAATATATATAACTGGAATAGTATAGTCAACATTATGAATTCAATGGAATATAGACTAATTGATTTGCATGAACATGAGTTTTCTAAAGAGGGATTATCAGTTGAATTTGGTATTATTAACACTTTACCAAGTTTCGCAGGAATACAATTAGAGGAGTTAGAAATGCACCAAATGGGAGAGATAAAATATTATTTACTAAATCATGATCAATACTTAAGTGTTTACGAATCTTCAGCCAAGGATAGTTACCGAGCAGATAACAATAATAATAAAGATATTAAAAAAATAGATTTTTTAAAACGAATGATATTGGGAAACCAAAAATCATACTAAATCTAATGGGTTAATCGGTGCTTTACATAAAAATCTTTGAGCAGATTAGACGGCTCTTTTTTCTTATTCAACAAAGTGGCCATATTTTTGTGTCACAAACATGGCAGGTTAGTGGTGCGAAATGTTCCTAGTTAAATGGAGGATGGTTACATTACTCCGGTAAAGGTTAGGCAGTTCCTTTCGGAACTGAAGGGTTATATCGAAGAATCAAATGATGAGGTAACGCTCGGAAGGGTTCTCTCTTAGTCGAATAGCACTTGATTTAGTAAGAATGATAGTGTTATAAGCTCGGTGAAAAGGCGTGAGAAATTACCGTATCAGTTCGGCTGACGAAAGCCTACTCGATGGAGTGGTGTAATTCATGGTGCTTGAGTTGAATGAATATGGTGAGAATGCGAATAAACCTAAAATAAATGGTTAAGCTGACAAACTTCTGAATGTACGGGTCTATACCTGCTATACATAGAAATGTGTATATCACCAAATTGTGAGGTTAGCTGTGGGTGAGTAAGACTCGCTAATATGAAAATCCATGATACGTTACAGGCGTATGAACGCTAACAGGCTTACAGGAAGCACCTAAGTTCATTCTATAATAGATATAATTCAACGTTGTAAGCTGATAACGTGGAGGACTTACTTCTATTGAAACGTTGATAAGGAAAACAATAATGAAACTAGTTACTGTATAACTTATCTTCATATCAGTGAAAGTGGTGGCACAGTACCTATGAAGTGTCTAATTCACACGGAGGGATAGCCACTAGACTAATAAAGATTTATTCAACCAAGTAAGGCAGTTCTTTATCGATTAATAAGGTTCTCGTGAGACTAAAAGAGGTTTAACTCCGAAAGGAGTACCGACTTATTGAAACGGAAGAAACTGAGACACAGTGAATATTATAGTATGCAAGATTGTTTTGACACACTATACGCTCAAAGTGTCGGTGGTCATCACTTCTATGACTTAACAGAATTAATGAGTTCTCCAGATAATATACGACTTGCCTATCGAAACATTAAGAGAAATACAGGTAGCAAAACTGCTGGAACTGACAAGTTATCGATTAATGACATTCAGCATTTAGCAGTAGAAGATGTAATAGCAACAGTCCAATCCATGTTTAAATGGTACGAACCGCAAACGGTAAGAAGAGTTTACATACCAAAAGGAAATGGGAAAACTAGACCTTTGGGAATTCCAACGATTTGGGATAGAATCTTTCAGCAGTGCATTTTACAAATCTTAGAGCCAATTTGCGAAGCAAAATTCCATAAACACAGTTATGGGTTCAGACCAAATCGCAGCACTCATCATGCCAAAGCCAGACTTGAGTTCCTAATTAACCAGTCTGGGCTACATCATTGTGTTGATGTAGATATTAAAGGCTTCTTTGATAATGTTAATCATAGTAAGCTTTTAAAACAAATGTGGTCAATAGGCATAAGAGATAAATCACTTCTTTCTATAATATCTAGGCTACTTAAAGCAGAAATTGATGGAGAAGGTGTTCCTACAAAAGGTACCCCGCAGGGGGGGATTCTGTCACCTTTACTATCCAACATTGTGTTAAATGAATTAGATTGGTGGGTTAGTGACCAATGGGAAACGTTTAAAAGCAGATATACCTACGCCACTAATGGTAGTAAATATCAGCCACTGAAGAAAACAGCTTTAAAAGAGTGCTTTATCATCCGGTATGCGGATGATTTTAAGGTAATGTGCAGAACTAGGTCACAGGCAATAAAAATGAATTACGCATTGAAGGATTTCTTGAGAAAAAGACTTCATTTGGAAACAAGTGAGGAAAAATCGAAGGTTATTAATCTAAAGAAAAACTCTTCCGAGTTTCTAGGCTTTACACTTAAAGCGGTAAGGAAAGGGAAAACTAGGTTTGGCTATGTAGCAAGGTCTAATATGTCTAAAAAGGCTAAAGTAAACGCCTTTCTAAAGATAAAGGAAGCTATAAAAGTAATTAAGAGAAAGCCTTGCATTCAGACAGTTTGGAATTTCAATACTGTCGTCATGGGTATCCAAAATTATTACTCAGTCGCTACAAACATTTCTATCAATCTAAATGAGTTAAACGCTCATCTGCGCAGAACGTTATATAATCAGTTAAGGAACATTAGAACCGAGGCAAGTTTCCATGAGATGACTAAAACCTTACAGAAAAGATACAAGGGGTATAAGACAAAACTGTATAAGATACAAAAAATGGTGTTTGTCCCCATCCATGCACAACGGTGGAAAAAGACACTTGGATTCTCGCAAGTGATATGTAACTTTACTGCCGAAGGTAGAGAGAAAATTCACAATAGCCTAAAGGCTATTGATAAAAATATGCTTTCTTACATCATGAGAAATTACATTCCGAGTAGATCTATTGAATATAACGACAATCGAATTAGTAAGTTTATTGCCCAATATGGCAAATGTGCAATTCTAGGTGAAGGGTTAGGGATTCATGAATGGCATTGTCATCACATAAACCCTTATCATCTTTCAAAAGATGATAGTTATTCAAACTTAGTTGTTATTCATAAAACAATTCATCAATTGGTACACCTAAAAGATAAAGTGAAAATAGAAGCCCTTTTACAATCTCTAAAGCTTACAAGTAGGCAAAAAGAAAAAGTAAATAAACTACGATTAAGATGTCAAAATGAAATAATCTAACTTTGGAAAATAGCACTCGATTGCTTAATACATAGAAAGAATAGATTGGATTAGTTGGAACGCCGTATGATTCGAAAGTTTCACGTACGGTGTGAACAGGGGGAAAAGGGAGCGATAACTTCAAACTCTTACCTATCTGTATGAATTAGGTAAAAGGCCACTGTTGTAAACAATAAAACACTGCATTATTTTAAGTATGTAAAATTATTGAAAAATATATCGGTTGATGATATAGTATATATCAACAGACGATATAACGGTTGACGATAGGTGGTATGAAGATGGAAGATAAGGCGCCTTTAACAGAGGGGGTATATTATATCCTTTTATCTCTGTATGAGCCAAGGCATGGATATGGCATTATGCAGTTTGTTTCTGAACTTAGTAAGGGACGTGTTGAACTTGGACCTGGAACTATTTACGGAGCAATTAAAACATTAGTCAAGCGAAAATGGATAGTTCCTTTAGACGAAGTGGAACGAAAAAAGAAATATGTGATTACGGATGCAGGGAAGCTGATGGTTGAAACTGAAATTCAACGACTTTATGAATTGCATCATAACGGTATGCTAATTACTAAAGGAGGGAGCCAGCTGTGAAAAAAGTAAAATACAGATTATTTTTAGATCATGAAAAAGAAGAAAAATGGATTAATCATATGGCAGTAAATGGTTGGAATCTAGAGAAATTTGCTTTTAGTCGTTTTAAATTTTCTAAAGGTGAGCCCGGTAAATATGTTTACCGGAATGAATTTATTAGTGGTATGTCAAAAACTGAAAAGATGGATTATTTTGAAATAATTAAAGATAGTGGCATTACTATTATTCAAGAATTTGGTGGCTGGATATATATGAAAAAAGCAGTATCTGAAGGTCCACTTGAAATATATACAGATATTAAATCTAAAATGGATTATTTTAACCGCATCTTACTTTTCTTTTTTTTACTTTTCATCTCTAATATATGTATAGGTATATCAAACATAAATTTTTTTAATAATCAATCAAATTTAGGGTTTATTAATTCAACTTTGGGTTTCATTAATATTTTTGTAGCAGCACTTATAGCATATCCAATTATAAAAATAATTTATCGTAAAAGGAACTTACAGAAGAAGCACCAATTTTTTGAATGAACTATAGGACAAACCCTGATGATAGATAAAATCTAAATTTAGCACAAATACGGTAATAGAAGTATTCAATCTTAAGCAGCAGTCCTATATATGGAAAATGTTGTTGAATTAATCATTGACTGTGGGACAAAACTATAATACTTTGTATTTAATATATATTTTTGAACTATTTTGCAAAAGAAAGTCCTTATGATAATTTAGGGGGAGTATTGTGTTTTCACTAATATTGAGAATATTAATTGGTTCTATCCTTAGTCTCGGTATGTCTGCATATGTAATGATAATCCCTAGTCCCAATTACATTATAATTGGTTTTTCTTATTTAATTTCGGTTATTTTGATTGGTGGGGCAATTGCAGATATTGTTAAAAGTAAAACTCAATTATACGATTAGATAACAAAATGGAACTTCAAGAAATTAGAGAGTTCCGTTTTGTTATTTTTATAAACAATTAACTGTAACAGTGCCATTTAAAGGCACTACAATGGCAGCATTCCTGAATTAAATAAGAAATTTTTCTTGTTTCACAATCGGGGCAGTTTAGTACAATAAGATATGATAAACTAATGGCATAAAAAGAACAGAGTAGGAGTAGAAGATGAAAAAATTCACTTGTCCTTGTTGTGGTTATAAAACATTAAATGAACGAGATAATTGGGAAACTTGTCAAGTATGCAAATGGATGGATGATGAAATACAATCGTATGAACCTGACATTGGTGGAGCGAACAAAATAACTTTAAGAGAAGCACAAAAGAACTTTAAAGAAATTGGGAGAGCAGATAGAATAAATTATCATTCAAAAGGTAAGCCAACATTCAAATATGAAAAAGATGATAACTGGAAGCCTTACGAGAAAGATAATTATCCTTATTAAACTAAAAAAACGGGAGCTTCCTTAAATATAAGGTACCCTATTCTTATGTTGCTAAAGTGGCAGGTTAGTTTAAGTGAAATATTTCACAATATATCTAAGTGCAGTTTCTATTGATGAATTTTTATCGGAAACATTAATTAAAAAGTTAGTTGAAATGCACAGACTCTGCAAATTGAACGGGTATACTACACTTATTAGACAGAAGGAGGATATTTATGAAACGGAAAAAGTATCTAATGCTTATTATTTCACTTAATTCAGCGTTAGTTTTAGCTGCTTGTTCAAGTGGCAGCAATAACAACAGTGATAAAGATAGTATGGAAGAGATGGACCATTCTAAAATGAACCATTAGGTTCGATTGAACTTCCTGAAGGGCTTAAAGAAGCTGAGAATCCAAAGTATAAAGTGGGAAGCACAGCAACCATTATTTATCCTTTATGGTTCATTGGGTTATACTAATAGTGCTTTTGCAAGTGATTTTCAAGATTCAAATGATACGTATGTCGAAGATGGCATAATATTTCAAGAAGTAGAAGATATATATCCTGATATTTCAGTAGAGACACCAACACCAGTCTTTCGAGCTAGTTCAATCCAGGTTGGAGGAGGTATAGCCAAAGCTTATCCAATAAAAGGCGGAGCAGAAATTAATGTTGAATTAGTATCTCCAACTTATAAAATTTACAAATCTTCTTTAACGTATAACTTTAAAGTGAAATAAGGAGTAAATGGGTTGCCTATGGAAATAGCCTAACTAAGAATTTATTGCAACCAGTTAGTAACTTTGTATACCAAAGTTATAATTGGGGATTGCCAAAAGGGAAGACGTTTAAGGTTAACATCACTGGATATTTAACATCAACTGAACCAGTATCTCTTAAAGTTAAACAATTTGTTTCCAACACATATACTGTAAAGTAGGTTGAGTACTTATGCTAAAATTGATAACCTATAAAGATTTTCAAGATATTTTCAACAAATCAAACGAGTCTGGTAAGCATTCTGAATATCGAAAAGAAATAGATAATATTGAAGAGCTTGTACCCTCCGAACCATTATCATTTATTCAGCAGCTGTATTTAGCAAAATATTATTATTTATCCCAAGAATATCAAGAAGCCATATTGTGTAAAGGGAATCCAAGTGAATACCAAGAACTTTTCTATTTATTTAACAAAGGATATTATTTATATGATGAAAAATCTCGCGTACAAGTAATACGCCTTTGGAGCCCGAAACAAATTGGTTTTGATATATTTAAGCAACAAATTATTGATGATACACTTAATCCATTTTGTAAAAAGTTTATATAAAAACGAATTATTAGATATAAATATTACTGATCCAAATAAATTACATTCAGTTTTCGAAATTGACGATAACCTAGACCAGCATCATGATACTAACAAACCTGTTGTATTTGGAAATGAATTTTGGAAATCTGTTGCTAATTCTAGTTTTGCAAGTGAATTCAATCCAAGAAACGTTGCAAGAATGGCAGCGGGAAATGCTCCAATTGCTCCAAAGGTTGAACATTATGGTATGCATAAGTCATATATCCTGCACCATAAACAACCAATTGATAAAGGTGGAGAAGTGTATAATTTAGATAATTTAATGATTACTTCTCCAAGAATGCATCAAGTTATTTTGGATCCTGCATATCACTTTGGAAAGAAAGGGAATTAATTAAGGATGGTGGATAACATGGAAAATAAAATGTCAAAAGAAGAATTAGTTCAATTAGTAAATAAGATAATAAACCCATTACTTTCTGATGAAGAGGTAAGTGAGTATATTGATATTCTTGAAAAGAATGTACCACACCCAGCACCGAGTGATTTAATTTTCTGGAGTGATAAAGAATTAACACCAGAAGAAATCGTAGATATTGCCCTAGCCTACAAAGAACAAGAAGACGAGTAAGGGGTTCTTGTCAATGTATATACATAAAAGAAAACACTCTAACTATGTGTTAGGGTGTTTTTTTATTAGAAGAGATAGTTTGGCTATCTTTTAAAAAGGAGACAATGTAATGTTTAAAAAAGAAGTAATCCAGCTCTATAAATATAATGGATAGAGATGGATTAAAAGAAGAGTCTTTCATAATAAAATTATGTATCCGTCTATAAGAGTAGATTGTGTTCTTGCAAATTCCCTTTTTTATACGAGTTATATGTTAGATGGATAGGGATGATACAATAATTTCAAAGTTATATTGTACATATAAGTTTATTGACAACGTTTTCTTTACGTGTTAAGCTTATATCAAAATTTAGGAGTGTTACTGATTCGATCAGGCATAACCAATTATAATTGTAATGGAAATAGGGAACCTATCTATCCATTCGATTATAATTGGTTTTTTTTATTTTATTCATAAAGTAAGAGGGATTATCAATGAAACTAAAACAGGCATTTAATAACAATGTTGCTCTAGCTTTAGATAATAGTGGAAACGAAATCATCGTAATGGGAAAGGGGGTTGGTTTTAATAAGAAAAAATATGAAGAAATTAATCCTAAATTAGTCGATAAAGTATATTCTTTAGATTCTCCTGAGTCCAATCAGTTAACAAGTATTCTAAATAGTATTCCAGCCGATTATATCTTCTTAACAAATCAAATTATTCGTTTGGGCGAAGATATTTTACAAAAAAAGTTAAGTGATGCCTTTATTGTTACTTTGGCCGATCATTTAAACTTTGCCTTAGAAAGACATCAAGATAACCTATTAATAAAGAATCCACTTCATTGGGAAGTTAAGAATCTTTATAAGGAAGAATATGAAATAGGCGTTAAATCCCTTAATCTTATTAAGAGATTTACTAACATTTCATTGCCAGAGTATGAAGCGACGTCTATTGCCTTGCATTTTGTTAATGCGCAACATAAGAGTGAAGAAATGAAGGTTACTCTACAAATCACAGAAATTACTAATAAAATTCTTGATATTATTAGCTATCATTATCAAATGAAAATCCAAGAAGACTCAATTAATTATTCAAGGTTACTGACGCATTTACGTTACTTTATTTTAAGGCAATTAAATCATGATGAAAAAACCATGGAAGAAATTACGTCTCTATATAACATCATAAAAGAAAGATATCAAAACGCTTATATCTGTGTGAAGAAAATTGAAAAGTATTTAAACATCGAGTATAACTGGCATCTGTCCAACGATGAACTGGCATATTTAGCAATTCATATACATCGAATGACTTCAAGGAATGAAAAACAAAATTAGGGTGTTACTGTTAAATCAGGCATAACCTAAATATACTTCAGAACAAAATTTTGTTTTGAATTATATTTAGGTTTTTATTTTGTCTAGAAAAAAGAATAGGAGTAAACAAATGAGTCAGGAAAAATTGGCAAAAGATATTGTAAATAGAATTGGTGGCAAAGAAAACATAACAAGAGCTTGGCATTGTGTAACAAGGCTTCGTTTCCATGTCAAAGATGAAAGTAAAGTCGATGTGGAGGGAATTAGAGAGTTAACTGGAGCAATGGGGGCTCAATTTCAAAACGGTCAGTTCCAGGTGATTATTGGAAATAAGGTTATGGAAGTATTTAAAGAGGTAGAATCGTTAGTTGGAAGTAATAGTGAAAGTGGTGTTGATGAATCAAGTGCAAGCAAGAAAAAGCTTTTAGGTAGGTTCTTTGATATGATCTCGGGTGTATTCTCTCCTGTCATTCCAGCAATTGCTGGGGCTGGGATGATGAAAGGGATACTTGCTTTATTGCAAGTATTAGGATGGATATCAGTCGAAAGCGATGCGTATCAAGTTCTTACCATTATTTCTGATGCCGCATTTTATTTCCTTCCTTTCTTATTAGCAATATCAGCTGCTAAAAGATTTAAAGTGAGTGAATATTTAGCGGTAGCATTAGCGGGTGCATTACTGTACCCAACTATTACAGCTGGGGTAGCCAGTGGAGAAGCAGGATTAAAGTTCTTAGGTATGTCTGTTCCTTTCATAGGCTATAGTGCCACTGTTATTCCAATTATTATTGCTGTTTGGGTTCTAAGCTATGTTTATAAAATAATAAATCGAGTTGTTCCTAATACAGTGAGAGTGGTATTAACACCAACACTTGTTTTCCTAATTATGATTCCTTTTACATTAATTGTTGCTGGTCCAATTGGATTTATAGTTGGCGATTATGTAGGAATTGCAGTTGCGTGGATTTATGAGCATGGAGGAGTATTTGCTGGGATTTTAATTGGTGGTTTAATGCCTGTGTTTGTAGTTACTGGAATGCATTATGGTTTTGCTCCTATTATTCTACAGAATATGGGTAAGTATGGTTATGATAATGCTATTTTGCCATTAAATATTGTAAACAGTTTAGCACAAGCAGGTGCAGCATTTGCAGTTTCATTTAGAACCAAAAATAAAAAGTTGAAATCTTTAGCAGTTTCTACTGGTGTTTCTGCGTTATTAGGTGTTACAGAACCTGCTGTCTTTGGAGTGAATTTGAAACTGAAACGACCATTATATGCAACCATGATAGCTGGTGCAATAAGTGGAGGAATGGTTGTTTACTTTGGAGTAAAATGTTTCGGTTTTATCTTACAAGGTTTAGAGGCTTTCCCGGTTTATATTGATCCTGTTAGTCCTATGAATTTAGTGTATACCATTATTTCTATGTTTGTTTCCTTCATTATTGCTTTTGTAATGACACTTATATTAGGGTTTGAAGATGTTCGAGCAGATGAGGAAGAAAGTACAGAGAAAACTAAAACAACTAGATTATCCCTAGATGGGGAAGAAATAGGTAGTCCATTAACAGGTAAAGTTTTGCCTCTTCAAGATGTACCAGATAAGACTTTTTCAGGTGAAATTTTGGGGAAAAGTATTGCAATTGATCCTTCAGCGAATACATTAGTTTCTCCCTTTGATGGTACAGTTGCAATGATTTATCCGACAAAGCATGCAATTGGTTTACGTTCTGAAAATGGTTTAGAAGTACTTATTCACATTGGCCTTGAAACAGTAAATTTAGAAGGCAAGTTCTTTGATGTAAAAGTAGAACAAGGTCAATATGTACAAAAGGGTCAAGAGCTTATTACCTTTGACCGAGTGGCAATCAGTAACGAAGGATACAATATGGTTACTTTAGTGATACTTACAAATAGTGATCAATATAGTTCCGTAGAGAAGTTGGATTTAGATTATCAAGAAATAAAGACAGAAGAACAACTATTTAATATTCAAAAATAAGAAGGAGTGTTTATTATGGCTAAAAGATTTCCAGAAGGGTTTTTATGGGGTGGAGCAACAGCTGCCAATCAATTAGAAGGCGGTTATAACTTAGGTGGAAAAGGTTTGTCAACAGCTGATATGATACCATTTATACCTAAGGAAGAGCGTGCTGGTGACAATGCAGTACATATTACATCTGAGCAGTTTGAGGAAGCATTTAAGGAAGACTCTAAAAAGCAATACCCGAAAAGATGGGGAGTGGATTTTTACCATCGCTATATAGAAGATATTGCTTTGTTTGGAGAGATGGGTTTTAAAACATTCCGATTATCTATTTCTTGGGCACGTATTTTTCCAAACGGTGATGACTTACAGCCGAATGAAGAGGGACTACAATTTTATGATAATGTCTTTGACGAATTAGCTAAATATAATATTGAACCTCTTGTAACGCTATCACACTATGAAATGCCTGCTGCTCTTGTTAAGAAATATAATGGATGGATAGATAGAAAAGTAGTTAATATGTTTACGAAATACGCAGAAACAGTATTTAAGAGATATCGTAATAAAGTAAAATATTGGTTAACATTTAATGAAATCAATGCTATTGCTTTAGCTCCATATAATGGTGGAGGTTTAATAACAGACCGTTTTGAAAATATAGATCAGGCAATCTATCAAGCCCTACACCATCAATTTATTGCTAGTGCAATGGCTGTAAAGCTATGTAGGGAGATTAACCCCGATGCGAAAGTTGGGTGTATGCTTGCGAGACTGGAAACATATCCAGAAACATGTAATCCACAAGATGTATTAAAAACGCTAAAACAAGAGCAGATGAATTTCTTTTATACAGATGTTCAAGTTCGTGGATATTATCCAAACTTTATCAAAGAATATTTTAAAGAGAACAATATTAATATAATTATGGAAGAAACGGATGAAGATCTTTTATTACAAAATAAAGTAGATTATATTTCCTTCAGTTACTATATGTCTTTAGTGGAAAGTGCCGGACCACATGGAGAAAGAGCTCCAGGTAATTTATTCTCTGGTTTAAAAAATCCATATCTTGAATCATCTGACTGGGGATGGCAAATTGATGCTGTAGGACTTCGTGTTACTTTGAATAAACTGTATGATAGATATCAGGTTCCGCTATTTGTAGTAGAGAATGGACTAGGTGCAATTGATACACCAGATGAAAATGGTTTGTTTCAGGATGATTATCGCATTAACTACCTAAGAGAGCATATTGTGCAAATGAGAGAAGCTATCTCAGATGGTGTGGAACTAATGGGTTATACTAGTTGGGGACCAATTGATATTATTAGTGTTTCAACTTCTGAGGTAAGCAAACGTTATGGTTTTATTCATGTCGATATAGATGATTACGGAAATGGAAGCTTCAAGAGAACAAAAAAGAAAAGTTTTGAATGGTATAAAGAAGTAATTAACTCGAATGGTCAAGTGTTGTAAAATAATAACAAGGTTATAATTAAAGTTTTGTTTTTTAAGGAGGAACTTCTATGAGTCAAGATAAAGTAGCTATTGTAACTGGTGGCGGTAGCGGGTTAGGTCAAGCGGTAGCATTAAAATTAGCAGATTCAGGTGTGTCTATTACGGTTGTGGACATTTCAGAAAGAGCAGGAAAAGAAACAGTAAGCTTAATTGAAGAAAAAGGAGCAAGAGCAATCTTTGTCCAAGCTGATGTAAGCAAGGCAGAGGATGTTAAAAAATATGTAGATAAAACAGTAGAAGAATTTGGCACAATTGATATGTTCTATAATAATGCAGGTATTTCCGGCCCAGGGGTAAAATTCGTGGATAATACTATTGAACAAATCCAACAAGTGGTTGGTATTAATCTATTAGGTGCATTATACGGAATTAAATATGTAACAGAAGTGATGCTTAAAAACGGTGGCGGTTCGATTGTTAATACTTCGTCTACTGCAGGAGTAGTAGGACAAGCTACTGTTGGTACGTATTCTGCGACAAAGCACGGCATTGTCGGTATTACTAAAACAATTGCTGCGGAATATGCAGAGCAAGGTATTCGCTGTAACGCTGTTGCACCTGGCACGATTGAAACACCTATGGTAAAAGAATACCGAGAAAAGAATCCTGAAAATGTTAAAGCGGTTGTAGAAGCCATCCCGCAGAAACGTCTTGGAAATCCTGAAGAAGTGGCAGAACTAGTTACTTTCTTGCTGGGGGATACAGCTAACTATATTAACGGAACAGTAGTATCTATAGACGGTGGCTTTACTTCCATTTAAATCCCTGAATACAAAAAAGCAATGGACTGATGCCATTGCTTTTTTTAATTACAAACAGAAAAAAATACTTGGCAATATAGAAAAGGAAAATATTATGTTGCTTTTGCTATAAATTATGTTCAAGAAAAAGGCCGCAAATTTCATTCGTGGCAATAGACAGTAATAAAATTAAATTTGACAGCCTCGCTACACATACTTTGTATAAATCATTACTACTAAATCCTAATAATTATTAAGCCTCAAATCTATACTCCTAAGTTGTGATAATTTAAGTAATTATTAGCTCAGCCATAAACCGTACTGCGATCCGTCTTAATTAAAAAAGCGCTGAATAAATCAGCGCCATCTAGCCTATTTCTTAGGAATAAATCTATGCATTTTGTTTACTAAGATCTCGCTGTGCACCCATATAGCTTCCAATTACATTTTGATAGCCTGGGAGATTACTAGCAAGTAAATTCCCAAATCCTTCAACATCGTTGCGCCAATCACGTTGTAATTCGCATGCTACGCTAAACCAGTTCATAAGTTGCACGCCATTATGTGCCATACGGGTATTGGCTGCATCTGCAACTTGTTTGTTGAAAGTCCCTGAAGCATCAGTAACAGCAAATACTTCATATCCAGCATTAATAGCGGAAAGTGCTGGGAAAGCAACACAAACATCTGTAACTACGCCTGCGATGATAAGTTGTTTTTTGCCAGATTCTTCGATTGCCTTAACGAAATCATCATTATCCCATGCGTTAATTTGTCCAGGGCGTGCTATTTTTGGTGCGTTAGGAAACAGATCAACCAATTCCTGCATAAGAGGTCCATTAGGTCCGTTTTCAAAGCTTGTTGTTAAAATAACTGGTAATTCAAAGAACTCAGCAGTGCGAGCAAGAGCTAAAACATTATTTTTGAATTCATCAACACCATAGTCACGAACGAGTCCAGCCATCAGGCCAGTTTGGTGATCCACTAAAAGAACAACAGCATCATCCTTATTAATACGAGAATAAAGATCAGACATTATGTATTCCTCCTAAAAATTAGTAATCGATGAAAATGGTTCGTTTGTTAAATCGGTTTATAGCTAATTGATTATTGATAGTTGATAAATAAACTTATGAGTCGGAATCACTCTTTTCATGTATTTGCTTAATGCTGATACAATTTTAAAATAATTTCAAAATTGTACTCTGGACATACAAATAATGACTATGGACTTTTCAATAGCTGTCTAAAATGATGTTACTTGCTTCTAATGCACTACCAACTTCTGTAATCCTCATTACTTCGGGAAAGTTTATTCATTTTCTAGCCAGATTGGATACATCCATCTGTGACAATAATTGGATTTTTAGAGTTTTGCGTAAACTACCATATTTGACGGCTATTGTTTAAGTCATAAAATTCCTCCTTTGTTAAAATCAATTTATGTTACCATATAATCCCAAGAGTCATTAAGCGGCTATATACCTAATTTTCAAACTAATAAGTGTCTCTTCAAAACTAGGATGGAAACAATTCTTGTTTCTTAGAAGGACAGGAAGATTATACAGCGAACTTATATAATAAGAAATTCATGTGCTAGAAAGTAGACTAGAAACGAGGAGGAGTGGGGGAGAACTCTTTGAGCGAGAACGTATTCTTTAGAATCATACGTTTGTCAGTTTTTATTGTAATTATCTTAGTTCTTGTTTATGGCTATTTTCTACAAACAAAAGGGATGTTAATGCCCTTTATAAAGAGCTCTGTAGTGCCTATGTTAATCAAGATCATTAGCGCTTATGGAATTGTTATATTGGTGGTAATGGCTATTTTCTCTTTTGGTTATTATTGTGGCAGAAGACATGGAAGCAAATCAGGATGATTTAAATATAATCCATTATTGTAATATATTTTCCTTCTATTAGGGAGGAGAAAAAAAGCTAGTCTGGACTTATGAATATAAGTGCCAGTCTTTTTTTGTATTTTTTTTCAGCTCTGTAAGTGGAGTACCTTCAATTTCCATGAGTTCCCGAACATTCACCAAGAATAGTTATCTAAGGTGCACGATAGTAGTACCTGATTTATATATGGAAATATTTGTATATTAGGAACGGAAACCACTATAGGTCTTTAGATGTTTTTTTGTTTAAACAGAGACTGAGTTAGTAAATGTTTGATAACGGTTTCATCCTTGGTTTAATCAAAACAATCTAAGCAACAGCGATATAGGAGTAACGCTTTAATACGGAAATGTAGCAAAATGAACATGTGAGAAAATCTAACAAGTTGCTTGCATAACTATTACGTAGCCGATTAAACTAGGCACTAGAATATTGTCGGAATTATCTAACTTTTATTGAGGGGGCTGCCAGTTATGTTAAAGCGAAAGTTAATTTTGATTGGAAATGGAATGGCCGGAATTAGGACGATAGAAGAAATATTAAAAATTGATCCTGATGAATTCGATATAACTGTTTTTGGAAGTGAACCACATCCAAACTATAATAGAATCCAATTATCAAAGGTTTTGCAGGGAGATACAACTGTTGCAGATATTACTTTAAATGATTGGAATTGGTATGAAAACAATAATATTCGCTTATATCCAGGGGAAAGTGTAATTAATATTGATACAAAAAAGCAGATTGTTTCTACAGATAAGAACCGTGAAGAACCTTATGATAAGTTAATTATCGCAACGGGCTCTAATCCATTTATGTTGCCTTTACCTGGTTCAGATAAACAAGGTGTGACGGCATTTCGCGATATTAAGGATTGTGAAACAATGCTGCATTACTCAAAAAAGCATCAGAAAGCAGCAGTTATCGGAGGAGGATTATTAGGACTCGAGGCTGCTCGTGGTTTGCTTAATCTTGGAATGAAGGTAGATGTTATTCATATTAATGATTATCTTATGGACCGGCAATTAGATCGGGATGCCGGAAAAATGTTACAAAAAGAGTTAGAAAATCAAGGTATGAACTTTTTATTAAATAAACAAACTACCGAAATTCTTGGGAAGAAACATGTAACAGGACTACGTTTTAAAACCGGCGATAAGATTGAAGCAGACTTAGTTGTGATGGCAGTCGGAATAAAACCTAATGTTGAATTAGCTAAAAAAACTGGCATTCCTGTTAATCGGGGGATCGTCGTAAATGATTTTATGGAAACAGAAATTCCTAATATATTTGCTGTCGGAGAATGTGCAGAGCACAGGGGAATGGTTTACGGCTTAGTTGCCCCGCTTTATCAACAGGGGGAAGTGTTAGCTAAACGAATTTGCAGTGTATACAGTGAGGGATACAAAGGGTCCGTTCTTTCTTCACAATTAAAAGTGTCTGGTGTAGATGTCTTCTCAACTGGTAAAATCCTAGAGGATGAGAATACTAAGGCGATTAAAATGTTAGATGATTGGAATGGAACTTATAAAAAAATCATTATCGAGCAAGGGAAAATAGCTGGAGCAGTCCTGTTTGGCGAAACGAAGGAAGGTAATCGGTTATTAAATTTAATCAAGAATGGTGCATCTATAGAGGAATACACTGAATCTAATCAGACGGAGGAAACAGGAAGTAGCTTAGTAGCCCAAATGACAGATGATGAAGTGGTATGTGGATGTAATGGGGTAACGAAGGGGCATATTGTTTCGGCAATAAAAAATGATGGACTTACAACAGTTGAACAAGTGAAGGGGTGTACGAACGCATCACGTTCCTGTGGTTCATGTAAGTCATTAGTGGCTGATCTATTGGAATTTACACTCGGTGATAAATATAGTGAAGATCAAAAGGAATCGATCTGTGCTTGTACCACTTTATCGAGGGATGAAGTTGTTAATGAAATAAAGGAAAAGCAGCTTACACATACAAGGGAAGTTATGAATGTATTAGGATGGAAAAATGATGAAGGATGCTCTAAATGCAGACCAGCATTAAATTATTATTTAGGCATGCTTAATCCAACAGAATATAAGGACGAACGGGAATCTCGTTTTGTTAATGAAAGATTGCATGCGAATATTCAAAATAATGGTACCTTTAGTGTCATTCCAAGAATGTATGGCGGTGTTACAAATGCAGATGATCTTAGAAAGATTGCTGATGTAGCAGATAAATATAAGGTAAAAATGATTAAATTAACTGGTGGACAACGTATTAATTTGCTTGGTGTACAAAAGCAAGACTTACCAAATATTTGGGCAGAACTTGGTATGCCGTCAGGACATGCATATTCTAAGGGACTGCGTACAGTAAAAACTTGTGTTGGTGCTGACTTCTGTCGCTTTGGTACTCAAGATTCAGTAGGGATGGGGATTGATTTAGAGAAAAAATTTGAAGGGTTGAATGGACCGCATAAAATAAAAATGGCCGTATCAGCTTGTCCAAGAAACTGTGCTGAAAGTGGTATTAAGGATGTTGGAGTCGTTGGTTTAGATGGAGTTTGGGAGCTCTATGTAGGCGGCAATGCAGGTACAGATCTTAGGGAAGGTGACTTACTCGTTAAGGTTAAAACGAAAGCCGAGGTACTGGAATGGACTGGAGCCTTTTTACAGTACTATAGAGAAACAGCGAATTACTTAGAAAGAACATCTGTATGGGTTGGCCGTCTCGGGATTGATAAGGTGAAAGAAAAACTTGAAGATAAAGGCTTGCGCGATGAATTAAATAAACGCATGGATATAACTTTAGAAACGGTGCAAGAACCATGGAGTGAAACACTTAAGGATGAAAGTTTAGTAAAAAGACTTTATGAAACAGTTAATGTTCCAGTAACTTCTAAATGATAGATAGGGGGAGTAATTATGGAAAATACAATAGGAAGAGTATTAATCGGAAAATATACGGATTTGCCAGACCGCCTAGGGAAAACAGCTTATATTGGAAAAGAAGAAATTGCCTTATTCAAGCTGGCAAATGGGGATGTTCGTGCCATTGAGAATCGATGCCCCCATAAAGGGGGAGTGCTTGCGGAGGGAATGGTTAGCGGAGACCATGTATTTTGTCCGATGCATGATTGGAAAATTAATGTGTGTGACGGTCAGGCTCAAGCGCCAGATCATGGTTGTGTTAAAGCATATAAAGTGGAAGTGGAAGAGAACCTTGTATACATTGTCATCTGATTTTACTAAAGGAGGGGTATTATGTCATTCGTAAAGACAGATCAAGTAGTGCAGGGCATGATTGAGGCTGGTGAAGCAAAAGCAAAATTATCTATTATAGATATGTTAATTAGAGGAGGGCTGGCAGGTGCCCTCCTTGGGTTTGGGACAACATTGGCATTTACCGCTGAAATTCAAACAGGAATGGGGATTTTGGGAGCAATCTTATTTCCAGCTTGCTTTGTATTAGTCATACTGCTTGGGCTTGAACTAGTAACAGGGAGTTTTGCGCTCATACCTTTAGCGGTTTTAGAGAAAAGGGTTTCTATATCCCAAATGCTCTCCAACTGGTTTTGGGTCATTATTGGTCATTTAATAGGAGCAGGGCTGTATGCTTTTTTATATGTGATTGCAATTACACAACTTAGTCATGTTACTGATAATGCTATTGCAGCAAAAATTATCGCAGTTGCAGAAGCAAAAACGCTATTGTATGCAAATCTAGGCAGTGATGGTTTAATCGTCGTGTTTGTGAAAGCATTACTATGTAATTGGATGGTAACATTAGGGGCAGTCATGGCGATGACATCGACAAACACAATCGGGAAAATTGTTGCCATGTGGTTGCCGATATTAATCTTTTTTGCACAAGGCTTTGAACATGCTGTCGTAAATATGTTTGTGATTCCTGCAGGGATGATGTTAGGTGCGGATGTTTCTTTAGCAGATTGGTGGCTTTGGAATCAGCTCCCTGTGCTATTTGGGAATTTGGTAAGTGGGGTTATATTTACAGGTTTAGCATTATACTTTACTCATCATAAAGTGAAAAAGAAAAAAGAAATGGTTGTTTCAAAGAAGGAAGACTATATTGCTGAAACATAACATGTGATTTAAGGGGGGAAGATGATGGGAAAAGTATATATAGTTGGAGCGGGCCCTGGTAATCTGGACTTACTTACAATTAAAGGATTGAGATGTATACAGCAGGCTGATGTTATTGTATATGATCGTTTAGTCAATAGAGAATTGTTACGGGAAGCAAAACCTCATGCAGAATTAATTTATTGTGGGAAACAGCCGAAATTTCATACCATGCCACAAGAAATGATTAATCAGCTATTAGTCCATTATGCTCGCTTAGGAAAAGTGGTTACTAGACTTAAAGGGGGAGACCCCTTTGTGTTTGGCAGAGGGGCGGAAGAGATTGAGGAATTGGTAAAGAACAATATTGCTTACGAAGTCGTACCAGGTGTAACAGCTGGGATTGCAGCCCCAGCTTATGCCGGAATTCCCATCACACACCGAGAACTTGGCAATTCATTCGCAATCATTACAGGTCATTGCAAAAACGGAGAACCAGCAGACATCAAGTGGGAAAGTCTTGTCAAATCGGTTGATACATTAGCTATTTATATGGGAGTAGGGAATTTACCATATATATGTGAACAATTAGTCAAGCATGGTAAGTGCAAAGATACACCTGTCGCCATTATTCAAGAAGGTACCACGCCTGAACAGAAGACAATAACAGGTACAATTGGAAGTATTGTAAGCCTTGCTCAAAAGGCGAAAATAAAGAACCCAGCTATGATAGTTGTTGGAGAAGTAGTTAGCTTCAAAAATAGAATAGAACAAATCCAAGAAGCGAACAACAAAGTAACCATCGGACTTACTTCAGGAAACTGATTATATGGAGAAACTGTTGACAAGGCAAGCTGTTACGAGAAAGGAATCGGGTGGACTAAGAAGCAATTGATTTTGTTTAAAGGTGCTGGGAATTATAGATGTATCGATCTTGCTGTCCACTCCAAAAGCGAAATTTCCGAGTTTCTAGAACAATTGAAACCGGAGAATTAATACTAAATCCACTAGGTGTTCTAGATATTCTAATAGAAAGAATGTAAGAACAATTTCAGCTTAGTGAGGAAACAGATATCCTCTTTATTGGTCGGGGAAGCAGCAATCTAGATGCTGTAAAGGATAAGCAACGAATTGCAGACAGAGAATAAAAGCGTTTCTGTAGTAGCTGTTTTCTGATTGCTGCTTTTTTTTATGGATTAAACCGGCTGGCCATAATATTTAATGTTGCATAGGAAATAATACTATGATATTATGTGTGTAACCGGTTACACAAGAGAGGTGAATTCATGGCTACTATACGGGATGTTGCGAAAAGAGCTGGAGTATCTGTGGCGACCGTCTCAAGAGTATTAAACAATAAAGGGTATGCACATGAAGATACTAGGAAGCTAGTAAACGAGGCAATTAAAGAATTAAATTACAAACCAAATGAAGTGGCAAGATCTCTTTATAAAAAAAAGTCACGATTAATTGGATTATTGCTTCCCGATATCAGAAATCCCTTCTTTCCTGAGTTAGCTCGAGGGGTAGAGGACGAAATGCAGGAGCAGGGACTTCATTTAATTATTGGGAATGCTGATGAAAAATTAGAAAAAGAAATAGATTACATACAGACTTTTAACCAAAATAATGTAATAGGCATTATTTCAGCAACAAATCAGGCGGAAACAAAACTTTACGAAAACCTGTCTTTTCCTGTCGTCTTACTGGATCGAATAACAGGCACTTATCCTTCTGTGTATGCAGATGGATTGGCTGGAGGGAAAAAAGCAGCACAAGAAATGGTTAGAAGAGGCAGTAAGCGAATTGCTTTACTTCGAGGACCGATTGAACTAAGGACAGCACAAGACAGATTCAAAGGTGCTGTTGATGAGCTATGTAATGCTAATGTAGACTTTCAGGTAATTACTTCATCGTTTGGCTTTCACGATGCTGAAAAAATGGCTAAAACTCTATTTGAGAAATTTCCTGAAACAGACGGGGTAATTGCAAGCAACGACCTTAGTGCAGCAGCTATTCTACATGAGGCGTTGCGAATAGGAAGATCTATTCCCGATGACTTACAAATTATCGGATATGATGATATACCGCTTAGCAAGCTGCTGTTCCCGTCCCTTTCTACTATTAGACAGCCTGCTTATGATATGGGAAGAGAAGCAGCAAAACTATTAATAAATCTAATCGATAATAAGCCGTTAGTGAATAAGAATATCCAAATGCCTGTTACCTTTATTGAAAGGCAAACAACAAGAAAGGTTGAGAAAAATGATTAAAATGACGATTATTGGTAGTTCTTCTATAGATTTAGTTGTAACAACTTCCAAACGACCAAATCAAGGGGAAACGATTATAGGAGAAAGCTTTAAGACAGTCCCTGGTGGCAAAGGAGCTAACCAGGCTGTCGCAGCTGCCAGACTTGGTGCTGAAGT
This sequence comes from Niallia sp. Man26, assembly GCF_022049065.2. NCBI lineage: Bacteria > Bacillati > Bacillota > Bacilli > Caryophanales > Bacillaceae > Niallia > Niallia sp. Man26. The sequence continues at coordinate 518,202 of NZ_CP095744.1, read as the reverse complement.
ATTTATGGTCGGTTGTGTAGGAGAAGATAATTTCGGTGAAACGATCATTAACAATTTCACTGCTAATGGTGTTAATACAACCTATGTGGAACGGGTTACACATTCGGAAACAGGTACAGCGCATATTACCTTAGCAGAAGGTGATAACAGCATTATCGTCGTGAAAGGTGCTAATGATTATGTCACACCTGATCTAGTTGAAAAAGCATTGAATGTTATCTCTGAATCAGATGTTGTCCTAATCCAGCAAGAAATTCCTAAGGAAACAGTAGAATATGTAGCAGAAATTTGCTTTGCAAATAATGTGCCTTTATTACTAAACCCAGCGCCAGCAAGACCTATTAGTAAAACGGTCATTGAAAAGGCTACTTATCTTACACCAAATGAATCGGAAGCTGCTATTCTTTTTGAGGACAAGGATATCCATGAAGTATTAAAAGAGTTTCCAAATAAATTGCTGGTTACTGAAGGTAAAAATGGAGTTCGTTATTATGATGGAATCAATGAAATAGTTATCCCCGCTTATTCTGTTGAGGCAGTTGACACAACAGGTGCAGGCGATACCTTTAATGCGGCTTTTGCCGTTGCTGTAGCTGAAGGGAAAAGCATGGAAGATAGCATTCGTTTTGCGAATCGGGCTGCCTCCTTGTCTGTAACAAAATTTGGTGCACAAGGCGGAATGCCAACAAGAGAAGAAGTAGAAGGGAGTTTGTAAAAATGAAACGTTATGGAATTTTAAACAGTCACATTGCACAAGTTTTAGCTGACCTAGGTCATACCGATTATATTGTAATCGCAGATGCTGGTTTGCCAATTCCCGATGGTGTTAAAAAGATAGATTTAGCGATTAAGGCTGGTTTTCCAACATTTATTGATGTAGTGAATGCTGTTGAAGAGGATATGATTATCGAAAAAGTGATAATCGCCTCTGAAATAGAAGCAGGAAATCCAGAGCATGCTGACTACTTAAAGGGAAAATTCGCTGATGTTGAAATTGAAAACGTTTCCCATGAAGAATTTAAACAATTAACGAAACAAGCTAAAGCAGTCATCCGAACAGGTGAGATTACACCATATGCAAACTGTATTTTACAATCAGGCGTATTTTTTAAATAGATGAGGTGGTAATTATGCGAATTACAATGGAAAACATCCATAAAGCATTTGGAACCAATCAAGTTTTAACAGGTGTTGATTTCGATTTGCTAGATGGGGAAGTACATGCCCTAATGGGGGAAAATGGGGCAGGAAAATCAACGATGATGAACGTACTTACAGGACTCCATGCCCGTGATAACGGAAAAATCACAATTGATGGAGAAGAAATCTACTTTAAGAATCCAAAAGAAGCAGAGCAAAATGGAGTCACCTTTATCCATCAGGAATTAAATATTTGGCCTGATATGACAGTTCTTGAAAATTTATTTATTGGCAAGGAACGAAAGAATTCCTTTGGTTTTTTAAAAACCGCCGAAATGAAAGCGTTAGCAAAAAAGCAATTTGATAGATTAGCAGTATCCATTCCGTTAGATAAAGAAGCGGGAAGCTGTTCTGTTGGAGAACAGCAAATGATTGAAATCGCGAAGGCATTAATGACAGAAGCAAAAGTGATTATCATGGATGAACCTACTGCTGCACTGACAGAAAGAGAAATCAACAAACTGTTTGATGTGATTACTTCTTTAAAAAAGGAAGGGGTATCAATCGTGTACATTTCTCACCGAATGGAGGAGATTTTCTCGATCTGTGACAGAATTACCGTTATGCGTGATGGGAAAACCGTTGATACGAAGGCCATTCCAGAAACAAATTTCGATGAGGTTGTTAGAAAAATGGTTGGCAGGGAATTAACAGACCGGTTTCCTAACCGAGAGCCTCAACTGGGTGAAACGGTTCTACAAGTAAAGGGTTTAACAAAATCAGGACAATTTGAAGATATAAACTTTTCTGTTCGTGCTGGAGAAATAGTTGGGGTTTCAGGCTTAATGGGAGCTGGCCGAACCGAAATCATGCGAGCAATTTTTGGTCTTGATGGATTGGATGGCGGTGAAATTTGGCTGGAAGGTAAGAAAGTGAGTATTAAGACACCAGAACAGGCTGTAAAGTTAGGTATTGGTTTCATTACAGAGGATCGCAAGGATGAGGGGTTAATTCTTGATTTCTCCATAAGGGATAATATTGTGTTGCCAACGCTTGCAAGCTTCGCACCAAAAGGAATTATCCAGGAAAAAAATGAGAAAGACTTTGTTAATATGCTTATCAAACGCTTGACAGTAAAAACGGAATCGAAAGACATTGCTGTTGGAAAGCTTTCAGGCGGAAATCAGCAAAAAGTCGTCATTGCCAAGTGGGTAGGAATTGGACCAAAGCTGCTCATATTGGATGAACCAACTAGAGGAGTAGACGTTGGGGCAAAGAGAGAAATTTATCAACTTATGAATGAATTAACAGAACGAGGTGTAGCAATTATCATGGTATCCTCAGAATTACCAGAGATTCTTGGCATGAGTGATCGAATCCTCGTCATTCATGAAGGAAAAATAAATGGAGAATTATTGAAAGAAAATGCGACCCAAGAAAAAATTATGACATTGGCAACAGGAGGTCAATAAAATGAATCCTATTAATACAGTAACACAACCTAGCAAGACGAATATGATGAATGCAATTACCCAAAAGTTAGGACCATTACTAGGTTTAATAATATTAGTTATTATTGTGTCCATTTTAAATCCTAGTTTTCTAGAACCATTGAATCTCTTAAATCTTTTAAGACAGGTTGCGATTAATGCACTTATTGCTTTTGGGATGACCTTTGTGATTTTAACTGGAGGAATTGATTTATCTGTCGGAGCTATTCTTGCTTTATCTAGTGCGTTGACAGCAGGGATGATGGTAGCTGGTGTAGATCCGATTGTGGCAATCTTAGTTGGCTGTATTCTTGGTGCTTTGATGGGAATGGTAAACGGACTATTTATAACAAAGGGAAAAATGGCTCCTTTTATTGCAACACTTGCAACAATGACGATTTTCAGAGGATTAACACTTGTTTATACTGGTGGAAATCCGATAACTGGTCTTGGTGATAACTACCTGTTTCAGTTATTTGGTCGTGGTTATTTCCTAGGTATACCTGTTCCAGCTATTACGATGATTCTTGCATTTGCTTTCTTATTCATTCTTCTGCACAAAACCCCATTTGGTCGCAAAACATATGCGATTGGTGGAAATGAAAAAGCAGCTTTAATATCAGGTATTAAAGTACCAAAAGTAAAAATCATGATTTATAGTCTATCCGGAATGCTTGCAGCTTTGGCTGGTGCAATTCTTACTTCTCGCTTAAATTCAGCACAGCCTACAGCTGGCACTTCCTATGAACTTGATGCGATTGCAGCAGTTGTATTAGGTGGGACAAGCCTTTCAGGAGGAAAAGGAAGAATTTTCGGGACACTTATCGGTGCGTTAATCATCGGTACCTTAAATAACGGCTTGAATCTTCTTGGAGTTTCATCCTTTTACCAAATGGTAGTTAAAGGAATCGTTATATTAATTGCAGTATTACTTGATCGTAAAAAGTAGTATAGGGAGAGATCATGATGAAAAAATTAATCGTTTTATGTTTATCACTAACACTTATGCTTCTAAGTGCGTGTTCCATGCAACCGCCTAGCTGGGCAAAACCAGATAAAAAGAAGGATTTAGAAGATATTAAAATTGGCTTATCGGTTTCTACATTAAACAACCCATTCTTTGTTTCTTTAAGAGATGGTGTGGTTAAAGAAGCGAAAAGCTTAGGGATGGAAGTTATTATCGTCGATGCACAAAATGATTCTGCCAAACAAGTTAACGATGTGGAGGATTTAATTCAGCAAGGGGTAGATGCTTTGCTTATAAACCCAACCGATTCGGCATCTATTTCAACAGCAGTTCAATCAGCAAATAATATTGGCATACCAGTAGTTACTTTGGATCGTTCTGCAGATAAAGGAATAGTAGAAGCATTAGTAGCTTCAGATAATATAAAAGGTGGAGAAATGGCCGCAAACTATATGATAGAAAAGTTAGGAGAAAAAGCACAAGTTATTGAATTAGAAGGAGTTCCAGGGGCATCAGCTACAAGGGAAAGAGGTCAGGGCTTTCATAATATAGCAGATGAAAAATTGACTATCATTGCTAAACAGGCAGCAGATTTTGATCGGACAAAAGGATTAACTGTTATGGAGAATCTTCTGCAAGCAAACCCAGATGTTAAAGCAGTATTTGCTCATAACGATGAAATGGCATTAGGAGCAATCGAGGCAATTAATAGCTCTGGTAAGGATGTTATGGTCATTGGATTTGACGGAAATGACGACGCATTAAATGCGATTAAATCAGGAGACATGGAAGCGACAGTTGCTCAACAACCTGAGTTAATTGGTAAGCTTGCTGTGGATGCTGCAAGAGATGTTTTACAAGGTAAAAAGGTAGAGGAAATTATCGCTGCACCGCTTAAATTAGTTACAAAAGATAATTAAATGAAAGAGAAGTAAAAAGGACTGGGATGCCAGTCCTTTTTACTTGAACCATCCTTTTTCCTTAAATCTGGTGATGGCTTCTATGCGATTTTTAACTTCCAGTTTATCCAGTATCATGCTGATATAATTTCGCACTGTTCCTGTCTTAATGGATAGCTCTTGGGCAATTTCTTTTGTGTTTTTTCCATTTGCAACCAGCATAAGAACTTCTTTTTCCCGCTCTGTAAGGGGATTTTCTTCTTTGTATACATCATCAATTAATTCTGGTGCGTAAATTCTTTTTCCTTCCATCACACTGCGGATGCTTTTTGCCAAATCATCACTTGGACTATCCTTGAGCAAATAGGCTGATACGCCCGCTTTCAATGCACGCTGGAAATAGCCTGACCTGGCAAAGGTAGTTAAAATAATGACTTTGCATGGATGGCTCATGAGTTCTTCCGCTGCTTCCAAGCCTGTTTTGGCAGGCATCTCTATATCCATTATACAAATATCAGGATTTTTTTCCTTGACTAGCTGGATTGCTTCTTCCCCATTGTTTGCTTTGCCGACAACCGTGATATCATCTTCTAAATCAAGCAATGAACCCAATGCACCTAAAAGAAGGCGCTGGTCTTCGGCAATGACAATCCTGATCATAGTAAGTCCTCCCGTTCCATTATTTTTCCATCATGTGGAACAGATATATGTAATATCGTTCCTTCTTTAGCGGTAATCTCGATAGTACCGTTGATAAAATCCAATCTTTCTCTCATGCCTGCTAATCCGTTTCCTTTATGAGCATCTTCTTCCTTAAAAGGACTGGTGCCATTATCTTTGATTTTCATAATTGTTTCTTTTTTGTTTTGGCTGATGCTTATGTAGCAAGAGGTGGCATTGCTATGCCGAACTACATTAGTAACAGCTTCTTTTAAACACATACTCATAATGTTTTCTGCAATTGAAGAAATTTTAAGATTGGAAGCTATATCACTAATTAGGCTTATTTCGGCTGCTTCTAATATTTTTTTTACAAGGAGGAGCTCGTCTTTTAATTTTATACCGCGCATTTCAGAGACCATTTTTCTGACTTCATTTAATGCAGTTCTTGAAGTATGCTGAATATCTTTAAGCTCCAAGCGCGCTTGTTCTGGGTCCTTATAGACTAATTTTCTTGCTAAATCACTCTTTAAGCCAATAAGGGATAGCTTTTGACCAAGTGTATCATGAAGATCTCTTGCTATTCGCTGTCTTTCCTCTAGTTTAACTAAATTGGATATACGCTTATTCGCATCTTCCAGCTTTTCCTGCAGCTGGCCTCTCTCTTTGCGGTTATGGATGGTCAATGGCAATAAAATAACACCAAACCAGATGATTAACACAAAGGGAAGCTGCTTTAACAGCAAGGGATCACCAATTATCACCTTGAAGTAAATGGCGAATGTTGTAACTGCCAGGTGTATAAAATATAAGATGAAATAAGGAATCTGTTTCTTTATATTTCCGATAAAATAGGAAAGGAAAAAAGAAAAATATACATAGCTGTATGCATAAATAGCAAAAGTGGATATCCCGATTAAAAGGGACGGCCATAAATATATCGTCCAACCTTTTGAAAGGTAAGCAAATCTGTAAAATAGAAAAAATAAAATAGTAAGGATAATACCAGATATCACATCAACTGCTGAAGAGGCGTGGAATATAAAATAAAAGGGCAAAATAGTAAGTAATGTCCAAATATAAGGAGAAATACCGGTGCTTTTTTTTAAAACCTCTAATCTTTTTATCATCAGTTTCTAACCTCATTATTTATTAGCTGTCATTCGTCCATTTTAACATAATATAGCAGCAATTAAATGGCATAAAACCTTATAATTGCTGCTCTTAAAGTTTGTTTGTATTATTGGATTTCTGATCCGGCAGACAAGTCAAGGGACTTCTTTTGTTTTTTCCATTCATGGAAACTGATAAACTTTTTGTCTTTTTCATCCCACAACCGGAATTTTAAAGAACGAAGACTGCTTGCCAGTGTGACAGTTGGCACATTTCTCAGGGGCTCGGTCTGGTTATGAACAAGCTCTAGATTGTAATTAGGAACCCTTGGACTTAAATGGTGCACATGATGATAGCCAATATTGCCAGTCAGCCATTGCATCCATTTAGGCAGGTGATAGTAGGAGCTTCCTTCTACAGCAGCCTTTACATAATCCCAATTTTCATCTTCCTCAAAGTAAGTATCTTCAAAAGTATGCTGCACATAAAATAACCATACTCCAACAGAGCCAGAAATAAGAAAAATAGGCAGCTGTACAAGCAAGAAAGAGGACCAGCCAAGCGTACTGCCAAGGAGAATAACTAATAACACAATGGAAATATTAGTTGCGTACGTATTTAGCCGTTCTTTCCATCTAGCACCTTTACGGTTAAAGCGATTAGCTAAAAGGAATTCATAAATAGGTCCTAAGATAAACATAATGAATGGATTGCGATACAAACGATATTGTATCTTTACAAAAAAAGAGGCATTTTCATACTCATCAATCGTCATCATCCATAAATCACCGACACCACGCTTATCCAGGTTGCTGCTTGTTGCATGGTGAATAGAGTGGCTATGCTGCCATTTGCTGTAAGGAAATAAAGTCAGGATTCCTGTAATTGTCCCTAAAATCTTATTAGCCTTACGATTCTTAAAGAAAGAAAAGTGGCAGCAATCATGGAAAATGATAAAAATTCTTACCAAAAATCCTGCCGCAGCAATTGAAATGACAAAGGTTAAAATATAAGAAATACTCAAGCTTTTGTAGGCTAAGTACCAGAGTAAAACAAAGGGCAGAATAGTATTGGCAAGCTGCCAGATACTTGCTTTCATAGCGGATTTCTCAAAGGGCGCTACAGCCGTTCTCAATTGTTTTAAGTTTTTTATATTCATTATTAGATTCCCTTCTATTAATGGATATCTCCAGTATAATTATAAACCAAACATAATTGCAGACATACATGTCATATACGCTATATGACATTTGTCATATAGAAGGGTTTAGTAAGCTTTATGGTGAATAAGTTATCATCCAATCTAAAAGTTACGGCTGATAGAAGACATTGAAGAAGATGTAAATGAATTTGTTGAAGATTCTTATATATTAGCAATTTTTTCACTGATTAAGATAAGAATTAAACCAGTTATAAGTTAGACATTGAACTCATTATACTAATCAATACAAAAAAATAGCAGTTTTCAGATTATTAAATTTGTAAACTGCTATTTTTCACAGATATATTTTTAAGTTTATTTTTTAGGTTTAAGACCTATAAATAGAAGATAAACACCACAAAAGAAAGGGGCTATTGCTAAAAAATTTTTTTCTAAAGCTTGGGCAACACCCAGAAACAGTAGAAAAAAACCTAGTACTAATGCTCTGACTTTGGGGATTTTCAAAGCTTAACCTCCTTTTATAAGATTTTTTTGATAAAGCTATAAGCAGTGAAAAGATAAGATGCTAAAACAAAAATTACTGTAATAAAAGAAACAGAAATAATCGGATGTTCTATTAAAATAGTAATCATTTTTAGCTCTAAGGATAATAATTTTCCTAACCCACTTGTCAAAATGAAAAATATTACAGTTACTGTTGTACTAGCAATTTGAAATCCAAACTTAAAGTAAAGTGGATAGAAAATAGAAGTTAAAATATAGGTTAAACTTAAAGAAAGTAATATTATTTTAATATCCAGGATAGAAGGTATGTTAATATCCACTATACTTTTTAAAATAATAAGAATTACTGTAGTAGATATATAGGCATTTAACCACCATAAAATAATTATTAAGTATTTTGCATTTATAACTGAAAGCCTACTAACAGGTAAACTTAATATAAGTTTGTATTGATTGTTTTCACTTTGACCTGTATTAAAGGTTGGATAGATTGTCATTAAAAAAGCAAAAAAGGCAACACACAAACTAAATACAAGAGAATTAAATATACTACCAATAGTTACAAAATAAACTACTAATATTATTGGTAAAAAAAAACATACTTTTTTTGGATATAAATATCCTTTATAATCAAGTTCAGCATGTAATCCCTGCTTTCTAAATTAAGTTTATTGTTTCACTAGATAGTAGATTATTTCTTCGAGTGTAGGTTTTTGGATGGTTAGTTCGGTGTTTAATTTAAATTTATTAATTTCCTTACTTTCGAAAAATGCCTGAAATGCTAGTTCTGTTTCTTTCAACGAAATGGGGTTTGCAGATTTGACCAACTCTGTAAGTTTTTTCGGTCCATTTATTAATGAATATTTTTCTAGTAATTCATTAGTTTTACTACAAAAAATAATTTTCCCATCAAGAATGAATGTAATATAATCAGCAACTTGTTCTAAATCAGTAGTAATATGTGTAGAAAAGAATATGGATGTATCTGTATCCTGAATAACCTTTAATAATATATCCAAGAGTTCTTTTCTAAAGACTGGATCAAGGCCAGTAGTCGGTTCGTCCATAATGATAAGTTCCGCATGATGAGATAACGCTATAGCGAGTGCAAATTTCATTTTTGTTCCCTTTGATAAGTGTTTTACTGATTTTTTTAGTGGAACCCCAAACTCATGGATATATTGATGGAAAATATCATCATTCCAATGCTCATAAAATCTCGAAATAATATTTTTGTTTTTTTTCACACTTAAATCTTCAAAGTACACATCCTGATCATAGACAAACCCGATACGTTGCTTTAACTTTTTCAATTCCTTGCTTGTATCAATTTCAAAAAGCTTAATGCTGCCGCTATCAATGTGGATTAAATCCATGATACATCGGATAGTAGTACTTTTCCCTGCACCGTTTGGCCCAACAAAACCCATAATAGTACCTTTGTTTAAAGTAAAACTAATTTCTTGCAAAGAAAAGTCCATTAAATTTTTACTCACTTTATTTAATTCTAAAATACTTTTCATTTTTGTCCTCCTTATAACACTGGAATCGCAATACCAGAAAGGGTAATAACTCTTTTTAACATTACGGAACAAAAAACGGGTCTTTTTCAGTTTGTACTCAAAGATCATTAAGTTCTAAATCTATTACTTTATTTACGAAATTAAGTCCTTCTTTTTGATGGGATATAGTTATCAATCTTGACCATTAATTAAGATGTGACCGGCTGTAGGTGAATTCAAACCTGTTAATAAATTTTATGAACGTGCTTTTACCGGAACCATTTATTCCTCTTAGTAGAACTTTGTCTCCTCCTGAAATTTCAGAAGTGAAACTGTTTAAAATCAACTCATTCTGTGTGTTATATGTAAAACTGACTTCATTTAAACTGAACCGGTTCATATAAAGTTTATCGAATTTTTTGAAGAAATATGTCGAAATTTGTCTGAAATTAATAAGTGTCATAATATGTACATATTTACCTTGTTTTTCCAAGTTTTGCACAATTTATACCTGCGTTACTCTAGTGTTAATTGACTAGGTCTAATACTTTAATAAAATTTTTATACTGATTTCGAGGTAACCCAAAAATTTTTTTGAATTTATTATAAATAATAAATGGTCAAGTGAATATGAATGGTTTTTTGTTTAATCGCGAAGTTGAGTAGTCAATTAGAAAAAGTGGATAAGATTATAGCCATCTGTATTACTTCGTATGAAAATACAAGGAGTCCTTCCATTAGAGCCTTATTATGGCGTGCAAAATTCACACACCTTCAAGAAACTTAAGGATACATTTAAAGTATTTTTCAGTTAAAGGAAATGGGTTTACAGGCAAGTGCAGTACCTTTATTGGCATCTTTTGAATCTACGAGAGAAAATTACGATAAAAATGACTCAAGCTCTCTACTAAAGGTAGGTTCATTTTATAATTAGTACGTTAGGTAAGAAGTATGTATTTCAATAATAAACTAATAAAAAGCAATAATTATTTATTGTAATACGATAAAATGTATGGTAAATTCATTTTGTGAATTATTATAGCGAGGTGTTTATAAATGAAACGAGGTTCCACTTCTTTTTTAAAATTAGCTGTTTTTCTTTTAGGGATTCCAGTTTTAGTTCTAGGGATTTTAGGTTTAACTTGGTTGCCTTCACATACTGCAAATCCAGACTATGCTGAAGCTTTATATCCTATAGTTACTATAATGTATGCATCAGCAGCACCTTATTTTTATGCGTTGTTTCAAGCATTCCGACTTTTAAATTATATTGATCATAACCATGCATTTTCTGAAGAATCAGTGGTTGCTTTGAAATGGATAAAATACTGTGCCATTTCAATTAGTTGCTTGTATGTTATTATGCTGCCATTCGTATTTTTTGTAGCACAACTAGACGATGCTCCCGGACTTGTCCTTTTTGGTATGGTTCCTATTTTTGCAGCAATCGTCGTTGCAGTGTTTGCTGCTGTCCTTCAAAAGCTACTAAAAGAGGCAATTGTAATTAAAGATGAAAACGAGCATACGATTTGAGGTGTATAACATGGCAATTGTAATAAATATAGATGTGATGTTAGCGAAACGAAAAATGAGCGTGACAGAGCTCTCGGAGAAAGTCGGCATCACCATGGCGAACCTCTCCATCTTGAAAAACGGGAAAGCAAAAGCAATACGGATTGCTACTTTGGAAGCAATTTGTAAGGCGCTGGATTGCCAACCTGGAGACATTTTAGAGTACCGGCCAGATGATATTTAAAATTATATAGAGGTGAAAGTATGAAAGTCGTTGAGGAAAAAAGGGAGCATAGCTGCAATGGCAATCATGAGAATCCTCCGTTAGGATTGCAATTCATCTTCGATGGTTGTAGATTCTCCATTAGAGAAATGGATGATGTAAACAATATGATTATATGTGTATCAAAAACACAAGGAGTTACCTATTTTGGTTTTAAGGAACTAGAAGACTATTTAGATGAGGGCAAAGCGGCTTTTGTAATCGATAGGGAATAGGCTTAAGGCAAAGGGGAATATTGCTTATACTTGTTGAGGAGGGCTTTAGTTGTTAGCAACGTTAATAAGTGAAATCTGTTTTTATTTTTTTCATAAATTATTGCTAGTTAATACTTACTAGACTTGTTGAGAAGTATAAAAAAGGATTACTGTGCTGAATAAATAAAACCATTTAAAAAAATATAAAAGTACTATATAATCATTTGTGGGATAATATGGTTTTATATACTAAATTTAGAAATAGGTTCCCTTGGAATCTATTTCTTTTTAATTACGTGAATATTTAGGAGCGGGCAATGAAGAAATACATACTTAATTATTATTTATGGATTTTTATTTTATATTTGTGCTGTATGAAATTCATTCCATATCTGGTGTTATATCCGTTTTACTGGATGGGTGTTGGAATTGAGTCGACTGCTTTTGATGGATATCTGGAAGTTAATAAACCAATTCAGTACTATATTACTTTTTTTAAACTACTAGCAATACTTTCTTGCATAATAGCTTTATATAAATGGTCAAACTTGTTCATTAAAAGAAAGCTAGTAATTAAATGGGCTGATTTAGGATGGGCTATATTGTTGCTGTTTCTAAAATTTATTCTTACTGCACTGTTAATAGGGCTGCTTTTTCTATTAGGAAAAGATCCAGACTTCACAGTTCCTAAAAATCAACAGAAAGCAGAAGAGTTTATACAAATGACTGGCCTTTCTGTCATTACTATTATAATTTTGGCTCCAATTATCGAAGAATTCTTTTTTAGAAAGATTATTGTTGGGCATTTATTTTTTAGGCATAAATATATAGGTGTTATCGTAAGCGGACTTCTATTTGGGGGCGTACATGTTATAGCAGGTTTCACCTTGCAGGCTTTTATTGCTTATACGGTGATGGGCTTGTTGTTTGGATTCGTTTACGTTAAGACAGGAAGATTGGAAACTTCTATAATTGCACATGGTGTAAATAATCTTATTGCATTATTAAAATTGATTTAGTGAAGGGGAATCACATGATAGGATCGACAGCAGTAGTATTAGTAATAGGGATAATAATGTTAGTAAAAGGTTTATGGAAAAAGCAAAAACGATGGATTGGACTTTCTCTCATACCTTTAGCAATGGTATTAATAGGAATTCTAACCCTATAGAATAATAGGTTCTACTTTAAAAACTTGGAGGTAAAAAATGTCTGTTGAAAATAGGTTAATTCAAGGGGAGAGTGAGTTTTTCTATGAACCTTTTTATATTCCTTATTTCTTAGTAGCTTTAGGGCTATTATATATACTGATTGTTTTTATCAGTTTCGTAAAAGTGAAGTATAATTGGATAGGAAAAAGCTTGCTGGGAATTTCTATTTTTACGTATTTGTTAGTTGGTGCGTACATGATGGGATCTGGTTATTATTCTGACGGCTATAATTCTGATATATACATATTTTCAGGGTTTGGTTTTCTTGAGCTGAACCTGTTGGCGTATCCATACATTTTCCTTGCCCTTGCTGCAGGGATAGGGAAAAAGGGTAATTAGGACAATTGTCTTTTCAGGATGGACGGTATATAATTGTTATGTTTTTATATCTATTAATCTAGAAAGAAGCGTTTTTAAGTTGAAAAATCTGTTTGTTTTCTTTTCGATTCTTTTTATTATCTTCTCAAATGGCGATCATCCTAAGGGAGGATACAAGGAAGAACGGAAGCCTCGATCTAAAGAGGAAACAACCCTATGATGTGAGAAACGGAAGAGCAATGCTCTTCCGTTTTTTCATTAATGAACCAATGTTAATACAAATCCGTCATATCCTTTTTCTCCTACTGTCTGGATACCAACAGAATCAACTCGTTCATCTTCTGCAAGGATGTCGATAAATTTCCTGACTCCAATTACTTTTTCATCGGAGCTGTTCTTATTTATCACTTCTCCGTCGCGAACCACATTATCGGAAACAATCACTGCGCCTTTTGCAGCCAATTGGATTGCCCATTTTATATAGTGGGGATTATTTGGTTTGTCTGCATCGATGAAAATAAAATCAAACTCGCCGAAGCCTGTGTTTTGTAATGTAGGCAATGTGTTTAGTGCGTCACCTTCAATAATAGTAACTTTATCTGTTAATCCTGCTGAGTTTATATTTTCTTGAGCTGTTGTTACATGGTTGGGGTCTGTTTCTAGGGTGACTAGTTTGCCGTCTTGGGGGAGTGTGCGGGCCAGCCAAATGGTGCTGTAGCCGCCGAGAGTGCCGATTTCTAAAATGTTTTTGGCTCCTTTAAGCTGTGCGAGCATGGCGAGAAATTTTCCTTGTGTTGGAGTGACATCAATTTCGGGAAGTCCATTCTTTTGATTATTGTCTCTAACATACTCCAATTCTTTACTTTCTGGCTGAAGCCGCTCCGTAAAATAGTGGTCAACGGAACTCCAAGTTTTATCAATTTTCATTGTAACCAACTCCTTTTGGATTATATATCCATTGTAAGTTATAATTTTACATAAAGAAAATATATGTTTTTTATATTTATATAAATAAAACTTATAAGGAGGAGTTAAAATGAACCTTCACGGATTAAGGCTGTTTCATCATGTAGCTAGTGTTGGCAGCTTTACTAAAGCTGCTGAAATTCTGCGGATCAGTCAGCCAGCTGTTTCTAGCCAAATAAAGCAATTTGAAAGTGAACTAGGAATTCCTTTGTTTCATAAGAATGGAAAAAAGTTTACGATAACCCCATTTGGAGAAACGTTAGCGCAAAAAGCAGCGTTGTTTTTTGCTCATGAAAAACAACTAGAACAATTTGTGCAAGACTATAAAACAGCGAAAAAAGGACGGCTTCACATTGCTGCAACCTATCTGCCTGCTAACTTCTTAATCCCGCAATGGGCAGCAGCATTCAAAGCAGATAATGAAGAGGTAGAGATTAGTATTACGACGAGAAATTCACAGGATGCTTTTGGTGAATTGATTCATTATAAGGCGGATATAGCCATGTATGCGGGCGGAAGGGAAGAGCAAATGGAGGAAGTAGAGTGGCGGGAGCTTTTTCAGGATGAGATTTGGTTCGTCGTTTCCCCGCAGCATAGGCTTGCGAACTGTACGGTATCACTTGAGGATGTTATGAAAGAGCCTTTTATCATGAGAGAAGCAGGTAGCTCAACAAGGGAAAGACTCTTTTCCTTATGTCAAACACATCGGGTAACGCCGCCAAAAATTGCTTTGCAGTTTACAGGCTTAAATGAGGCTGTCCGTTCTGTTATGACAGGCTATGGCGTTAACTTTGTGTCCTCGCTAGTTGTTAAGGAGTATGTGAAGACAGGACAGCTTGCGAGGGTGTTTGTTGAAGTAGCGCCAATAAAGAATATTATTGCCATTTGTACACGCAAAGGCGAGAATCTTCCTCCCGTAGTAAAGGAATTTATTCGCTTATGTATGGAAAGCAGCAAGCACAATGATGCAAAAAAATAGATGTAGGTATGAAGAGACGCGAAGAAAGTCTCAATTTAAAATAGGGACAAGCAGTAGTGAATAGCCAGGGAAGGGAACTGGCAATACTGTAAACAAAGCTAATAACCCCTCCAAAACACAAATCCCAATAAAATTTGCAGCACTCCTAAAAAGCCTAATAAAGTTCAAATAGAATAGGAATATTTTCGCCAATTAATTAATATATTTAATTCTGATAAGGATATTATGTGGTTTTTCCTTTTTGTGGTATTGAAAGGGGGGATGTGTTGCAGGAAAAAATAAAGCTTAGCCCGAGTCGTCTATTCGCACTTACGCCAAGGAAACTTTAGGACACTCTTCGTTGTCACGGAGGTGATTTAAACATGAAGAAGGTGCTTCTGTCCATTTCTAATTTTCTCTACGGCGGGTTTGTATTGACTGCCATGTTTGAAAATTTTAAGCGGATTCGCGATGGGTTTGTAGACGGAACTGTTTCATTCTCCAAAACGCCAATTTTGGATATGGTTCAATTCTTAATGGACGACTGGGCATACAAGTGGTTAGCAATCTGGGCTGTTGTTGGGCTTATCCTTTATTTTCTGCACGCCAATACAGAAAGAAAGAAAAAAGCCGAAGCCGCAGACAAGGAACGCTTATTTCGTTGGTTAGACGAATACCGAAATAAACAAAATAAAAAAAGCAAATAACCAATTATTTCTTTAACGCACATTCGCGCCAACGAATGTGCTTTGCTTTTTATATACTATGATACTCTTAATAAAAAATGACTGATTAAACTCAATAAGTTCAAGCATAGATTTTGCTTGTCTAAAGTAAAGCATAACTTATCAAAAGGGCTCTGAACAAGCGATATAGTTAGTTTTCCCAAGCTGAACAAAGAATATTCAGCTCGGAATCTTTAAAAAAATCTTTGAAAATATGAATCTAGAATTCTTTATATCCATATATTGGATGTAAATGCTAAAATGGTAAGTACAGATTAAAATAATATTCGTTTGGGAGGGAGTTTATGCCATAGTAATGTTAACAAAGCTAGTATTTATTACGAACTTGTTGAAGTGGCATTCCTTTTTTATGATTCATGGATTTCTCCAGATTATTAACGCATAGAAGGGTTTACGAAGCCTGTATTCGCGCGCAAACAGACGGGTGGGTGTCATCCTTTGCTTGCTTGGGACTGGAGTTAACAATTGCATAATATGAAATCAATTGTTCTGAGGAAATGCTTGTTACGGTTTTAGTATCTGAGAGGAAGCTTTGTAAAACTGGATCCCAGCAGGACATTATTTACAAAAAACCTATACGGAAATTTTCACAAGTATTATCGAGAATATGGCTTAATAAAATGAGGGAATCCCAGGAAGGAGTTTAAATACAATGGATAAACAAGAATATAAAAGATTGGCAGCTGAACAAGAAGATTGGGCACCAGGGTGGGATGCTATTGATGCTGTATTTGAGAACCTGTATCCCAATCAGGAACCCTCGTATTTTGGTACAGACCTGCACGCAAGAGCGATTTTTGGCGGCGATCAATATTTGGACGGTTATAGTATTTACGAATCGTCTCATGGATACAAACATATCGTTACATACGGCATGACAGAGCTGTATACAGATACAGAGGCCTTTGGAGGGGAGTGGAGTAAATGGGGCTATGAAATGACGATTAAATTAAACGAAGACACTCTTGATGATTGTATGTGGTCACTTGATATGCTCTCCAATCTAGCTCGCTATACATTTACACAACAGCGTTTTTTTGAACCGCTCCAATATATTGCTGGGAATGGAACTTCCATTCATATCGGAGTAGAATCCGATATTACAGCATTATTAGTCGTACAAGACACAGAAGCGGTTGGGATGGACACTGTTCATGGCAGGGCGGATTTTCTTCAATTGGTGGGAATAACTGAAAAAGAATTAGAGGTACTGAAAGAGGATCATGCGAGAGCAGCTGAGCTTGTTGCAAAAATGAAGCGAGACAATCCCCACTTAGTAACAGATATGAAAAGGAAGCACTCTTATTTATGATAACAAGCTGTCTAACAGGCAGCTTGTTTCTGATGGAAGAGGAAAAAATTTCAAGAAGTCCTTTATAAAATAGTGAAAGCTGATATAATGGCATTATAACGGAGGAAGCTTTTTGTTAATATATTTTGTGAAATAAATCACATAAACTAGAGGTAGTGTTATGAAACATAAACCAATATATGTAGAGCTTCCAATTAAAGCCGACCTAAAAGAGGTATGGAAGAAAACACAAACACCTGAACTGCATGAGCAATGGGATATTCGGTTTTCTTCCATTTCATATTTGCCGAAAGATACCGAAGAAGAACCGCAGTTCTTTCTATATGAAAGGAAAATTGGCTTTGGTGTAAAAGTTGCAGGGTGGGGAAAAAGCGTTGGGGATCATAATAAACAGGACGGTACAAGAACATCCTCCCTTCATTTTGGTACAAACCAAAAAATTTCTCCCATTAAGGAAGGAAAGGGATACTGGCAATACCTACCCACCGATGAAGGGATGATATTCTTAACACAATATGATTATGAAATACGTCAAAAAGGACTGTTTGGAAGGATGGTTGATTTCTTTTTTCGACCGCTAATTGGCTGGGGGACTGCCTTAAGTTTTGACGTATTAAAGCGGTGGCTCGAAAAGGGAGAATTGCCAAGGCTCCAATACTTACGGTTTTGCTGCAGTGCACTCATTACAGCACTATTCTTTCTAGTTTGGGTTTATCAAGGTCTAGTGCCAAAGCTATTAGCGATGCATTCTGCAGAGCTGACAATACTATCCCACTTAACTTCTATCGAAGGAGAAAAGGTTCGACTGCTATTGCGGCTCATTGGAGCTGCTGAAATAATGTTTGGTGTAGTTTGGCTAGTATACCGCAAAAAGACTGTATTGCATGCACTTCAATTAATTATTTTCCCTATATTAACAATGTCTGCAGTGATTGCAGACCCGTCGATTATGACACATCCCTTTAACCCGCTAACATTTAACTTGAGTCTGTGGATTTTATCATTTGTAGGTTTTCAGCTTGGAAAAGATTTGCCGACAGCTGCTAACTGTATCCGTACTAGAAGGAAGGGTTAGTCAATGATTTATAAAGAAATTTTAGGTGAAGAGTTCAACAGGCTGCATCCAAAACTGCAAGAACGCTATTCGATTTCACTACAACATCCGTTTCATGGCAGGGGAACAATGCTGTCCATCATCAGCGGAAAAAGCTGGCTCAAGTCCTTTTTAAAATTGGCCGTGCGTTGGAAGTTTCTTTTCCCAGAAGAGGGAAGCAATATTCCATTTACGATACGAAACACTGCAAAACAGCTTCCAAATGGAGAACAAGAAATCTATTGGGAGCGAACCTTTTATTTTCAACATGTTACTAGACAATTTAACGCGTTTATGACGATTGATGCAAAACGAAGGATTGTAAAAGATTATTTAGGAGAACCGAACTTGTTTTACTCTGATTTAAAATTCATTGTTACCCAAGAGGGGAGCTTACAGATTCAATCTGGAGCTCAGCGCCTTCTGCTTGGAAAATGGGAAATTCCTATACCTAAGCTTTTTGAAGGAAAAGTAACGGTTATGGAGGGGTATGATGATATCAACGACGTTTATACGATTCAAGTTCGTATCCACAATCCGATTATAGGAAGGTTGATGGCTTATGAAGGCGGGTTCACATCTGAACAGCTCTAACACTTTAATAGTTGGTGGAGTTATTTTATTTCTGACAAACTGTTTTTTGACAACTGAGCCGTATTTTTTGTTATTGACTGCAGCACAGCAAATCCTTGTACCAATGACACTTCAGTTGATAATGGAACTAAACAAGAAGCAGATTATTTTTATCTGGACAGGGCTTTTTTCTGTACTTTTACTGCAAGTTATCACTATACATACTGGACAAATGATATTATCTATAATTTACTTACTATTTACGCTTACAGTAGCATTGTCAGGTCTACGTCGTTTTTTAAAACGCGGTTTTGTAAACTGGGCGGAGATTTCAATTGATATAGGAATGATGTATCTGTTTATGGGGGGAATTTGGTTTTTCATTCATATAAACGGGATTAATACAGGTTTTAGTCACATGCTCAACTGGCTGACAGCAATACACTTTCATTATTCTGCATTTATACTGCCAGTATCGATCGGTTTATTTGGCCGAATTCATACATCCAAACTTTATAATATCCTCGTGCCGATAATATTAGCTGCACCTATGTTAGTAGCTGTCGGTATTACGTTTTGGCCGCTGCTTGAATTTATATCTGTTATTTTCTATATTTTTGGCATTTATGGATTAATTTATTTAGCGATGAAAACAAAATTCCCTGCCTTTCTGCAAGGATTACTCATTCGTATTTCTTATAGCTCACTTGGTGTTACTATTCTATTTTCTCTTATCTATTCAGTAGGGCGAGCCTTTGGAAAGTGGTATGTGACATTGGATTTTATGCTCATTTTTCATGGTTTAGTGAACTGCCTGTTATTTGGACTGCTAGGAATAATTGGCTGGGCAATTCACCTGCCGAAAACGAAACAGCCTGCTTGGAGCTTTCCAGTCAGCAACATAAGGGGACAATTAACCCCAGAAAATACAGCCAAGTCTGGGCTCGTCGATGATTTAAGCATGTTTGTGGACATAAGAAGATTACCGCCGATGATTGTTGATTTTTATGAGCATACAGACAAATACCGGTTGTTTGCGGCAGTCCATTGGGCAGGCTGGTTCAAGCCGCTACTATTAATCTATAAGCCTGTCAGTAGATTAATTCAGCAGTTAAATCTTCCTGTATCGAAACAAGTAGTGGAAATGAATGGGACAATTCTAAGCGTAAATGAAGCTTTAGATGGCAGAAACTCTCCGAGGGCATGGATACGTAAAGTCAATGGCCGTACTGTTTTCACTGCTATATACTCCAGCCATAAAACGCAAGGAAGAGCCTATATGAATATAGCGCTCCCTCTTCCGTTCTCAACCATGATAGGCATATTAAAGCTCGATTGCATTACAGACACTCTTGAGTTATCAAGCACAGGGGGCGAAGATCCGGGTATATATTTGGCAATTGGTACATGGCTGTTTAGGCTACCGCTATCTGAAAACTTTGTAATTGAACAAACAACAAAAAGAGAACTTACAGCGATTCATAAAATGAAGCTGTTTGGTGTTCCTTTTTTGAAAATCGATTATCGGATTATAACGAGAGATGAAGCTAAACAAATAAACTAGTTAAAGAGGCTAAAACTACTAGCCTCTTTTTTATATGCTTTTAAAAAGCTTGTCATCGTACAAGAATTTCTTAGTTGACAGCAAATGAATAATACCATAAAATGATGAAATACTTTATTAAAAGTACTCAAATTTGAGTACTTCAATTTTTATAAGGGGATGTAATCTATGAAATTTAAGCAATTTTTAAAAACAAGGGGAGCAATTGCCGCAATATTCATGGGGATTTTCTATGCGATTGCGATGCTTGGTATCTTTTTGCCAGGGTATTCAGCAATCCCAGGAAATGTAGATAAATTGCCGATTGCTATTGTTAATGAAGATGCCGGCGAATATGGTGCACAGATTGCAAGTCAGCTAGAGGAAAATCTGCCATTTAAAGAAATTGAAACAGACTTGTCTAACAGTCAGGCATTAGAGGACTTAGAGAAAAATGACTTAGCATTAGTTGTTCATATACCAGAAACATTCTCTGCTGATTTACAAAAAGGGGAAGTTTCATCAAGCATTGATTTCACAATTAATGAAGCAGGAGCAACAACTGTATCGTCAACGATGAACTCAGTAGTTACTCAAATCAATAATCAACTAAGCACACAATTCTCTCAGCAAACAGCTCAAGGAGTACTAATGAACTTTAATGTTCCAGAAGACCAGGCAGCAGAATTAGCGAATAAAATCGAAACAGCTTATACAGGGAATGTTGTCTCGATAAATGAAATTCCAGACGGGATGAACAATAATATGCTGCCGATGTTTTTAACAATGGCAGGCTATGTTGGGGCAATGATTGGTGCGATGCAGCTTGTAGCTGCTTTTAAAGCGAGCCGTGGTAAAGCAAGCAAAACGAGGTTATTTGCTTATGTACAATCTACTGCATTATTAATTGCCGTAGTTTCTTCACTAGTCGCAGCAGGAATCGCTTATTTAGTGAACCAGCCTAGCGGTGACTTATTCTTTGGTTTATTAGGACAACAAATTTTAAACTATATGGTTTGCTTCAACTTCACAGCGATTTTAATTTTCTTAGTAGGAGAAGGCGGGATGATTCTCAACTTGCCAATTCTTTTAGTCCAAACACTAGCAAATGGTGCCACAATACCACGTGACATGATGTACTTGCCATATGAATGGATGAGTCATATTTCACCAATGTATTACTCTGTGCAGGCATACTTTGCAAATATGTATGGAAGCATCAGTCCAAGTCCATATATTTGGTCAATGGCAGTAATTGGGGCAGCAGCAATGCTAATTAATATTGCTATCGTCGCATTTGTTCACAAACCTGTACCACTTGAAGCTCAAGAAACAGAAGCAGCATCAAAAAATGGGGCTGAAATTACAGCTTAAGTTTGCTAGAATAAGGATAATTAGCCTTTAAGGAGCTTAAATAATGTCCATTCAAATATTTATCTTAAGCAGATTGATGGAGGGTAATAATTATCCTTATAAAATCAAAAAACAGCTGTCAGCACCTATTCCCCTTGATCAGCTTGTCGGATTGACAGAAAGCAAGCTTTACTATCATTTCGAATCGCTGGTTAAGCAAGGATTAATTGAGATAGTTGAAATTATTAAAGAGGAACACAGACCGGATAAGCAAGTCTTTGGTATAACACATAAAGGTCGGGAAGAATTGCCGAAGAAAATTTACAAGCTCTTTGAAAATGCCGATGCCATCACCGATATGCTTGTAGGTTTATCGAATTTGAAATACGTAGAACGAGATAAAATCATTTCGATTTTAGAAAAGAAGCTCGTCAGCTTCACAACGCGCTGGGAAGAAATTAAGACATTTGATAATGTCGACTTCTACCCAGATAAAGAAAAACTGTTGAATTTTATCAGCGGGTATTACTCAACAAGAACAGAACATACCATTCATTGGATGGAAGAGCTTATAAACAGGTTAAAGAATGAGGAAATATAAGAGTACAAGCCGGAATTTGATTCTGGCTTGTTTTTTTGTTGGCTGTGTTCTCACTGATAAATGGAACTAGTGTTAGAGTTTTTAAGAAAAATGGAGATAACTGCAAGAATAAAGAAAGGAATAGCAGTGATTCCGTATGCAGCACCTTCAAAGCCTCTTATACACTTAAAGCCGATGAAGAACAAAATAATGGATAGAACAGACCCTATAATACCGATATGATATAGCTGCTGATGGTTTTAATACGATTTTCCATATGGGTGAAGTTATACTTGGAATGGATATTTTTAAAACAGGTGATGTAGAATTAAATATTCAAGAAACAATGGACCAAATTATGCCGATGATGGTTCCTGCTCTTTTAGTTGGTGTCATTTATTGGTTATTAGGCAAAAAATATTTTAACTCTACTAGAGCGATTCTTTCCATTATTGTTTTAGCAATTATTTTGAAAGCTTTAGGTATAATGTAAGTGATGTGGTCAAGCAATTTAGGAGGAATAAAAGGTGAAAGATGTGATTAAGGAGTTTTGTGCTGAGAACTTAACGAATATTCCTGCTGCTATTAAAGCGGGAGCAAAGAGGATTGAGCTTTGTGATAACTTAGCTGTTGGCGGGACTACTCCTTCTTATGGGGTAATTAAAAAAACGGTTGAGCTCGCTCATCATGCTGGTGTTAAGGTTATGACAATGATCAGACCTCGAGGTGGGAATTTTGAATATAGTAGTGCAGAGGCAGAGATGATGGCTGCTGATATTCAAGTCTGTTTGCAACTTGGTTCGGATGGAGTCGTTTTTGGCTGTTTGAAGAATGGTTGGATTGATGAAGAGTTGACTGCTCGTTTAATTGATTTATCAGCAGGTATGGAAATTACTTTTCATATGGCATTTGATGAACTGGCAGAAGAGGACCAATTTAGAGCTATTGATTGGCTTGCGGCAAGAAAGGTTGCTAGAATTTTGACACATGGCGGCAGCCCTGAACAAACAATAGAAGAAAACTTTCCTCATCTTAAACAGTTAATCGAATATGCAGCAAATCGAATCATCATTTTACCAGGTGCAGGCATAAATTATCAAAACGTAGAAGGTGTATTAGACGCTTTGCAGGTGGAAGAAGTACACGGAACGAAAATAGTAAAACTATGATCCTCATTTCTAAGGGAAGAGAACCGGTTGTTTAAGCACCTAACTCATAAGTATAAGCCTTCATTCTAGAGCTGCCATGTGCAGCTTTTTTATTTAACTAGAATTGTAAGAATTTTATAAATTTATGGTGTGAAAGTTGAATTTTTTTCATCTATCCAGTATGATGATAATGAGAATGAAAATTATTATCAATTAGAGGAGGATGTTTCCTTTGTCTATATGGAATAACGCAGTTGAAGTCAGAAAGGCTTTTATTATAGATCAATTATTAAACATCGGTATTTATAAGAAAGAAAATGTCCAGTTATATGAGCTTAGTCTTAGTGAATTGGAAAATGAGTATATGATACATATGGGGAGGAAGAAGCGGTGAGAAAGAAGACCTTTAAAGAATTAGTGAATGAAAATAAAAAAATGATTTTAGAGGATCGTAAATCAGTGGAGCTAATTTATAAGAAGATTGACGATAAGCATATGCAGCCTCAGCCTCAAAAATGAAATAAAGCCGATAATTTTCATATTTGAAATTATCGGCTTTTCTGTTTAACATTTTGGCAGGCTTACTGTGAATTTACTGCCTTCATTTATTTCACTTTCGACAGAGATGTCACCGCGGCAAAGCTGGATAATCCTCTTTACAAGTGATAATCCAAGTCCATTTCCTAGCTTTGAATGAGAGATGTCACCTTGATAAAATTTATCGAAAAGGCGTGCTTTCGTTTCTTCGTCCATGCCGACTCCTTCGTCTTGAATGGAGAACTCGATTTTGTCCGCCTTGATAGCCAGCATAACATGTATAAAGCTGCCGTTATGGGAGAACTTAATGGCGTTATCAAGCAGGTTAACCCAAATCTGCTGTGTTAAATCTTCGTTGCCGCAATATGTTACTTCATCCAATTCCACATTTATGCTGATGTCTTTACTAGACCATTTTGGTTCCATTAAAACGATAGCTTTTCTTATTTGTTCATCCAGTCTAAACGGCTCTTTATCAGAAATAATTTCGAGATTTTCATATTTAGACAATGTAAGAACATTCGTAGACAAAGCTGCTAACCGCTCTGATTCGGTCATGATAATATCAAGGTATTCTTGCCGCTCCTCTTCGGGCAAATTATTTTCTTTCAAGAGCTTGGCAAAGCCGCGAATGGATACAATCGGGGTTTTGAACTCATGAGAGAAATTATTGACGAAATCACTTCTCAAAGTTTCGATACTGGAAAGCTCATAGGTCATTTTATTGAAGCTTTGTGACAGTTCCTCTAATTCACCAATCCCTTTTAAATTAACCTTTACGGAGAAATCACCGCCAGCAACCTTATGGGTCGCATCAATGACCTTCCGGATTGGATTTAATGCTTTTTTACTGAGAAAAGCAGTTAGGGAGGTTCCAAGGAGGATGCAAAACCCTACAAATCCAAAGAAAGGAAGTGCTTTTGTCATATCACTATGTTTTACATAGCCGATATAGTTTAAAAAAATCGTAATCGCCAATGCTATAACAAACGTTGCTAAAAATACGAAAAAGACAAAAATCACTAATGTAATCGCAAGGCTTAACCGTTTCGTGAAAAAATCCTTCATGCTTTTTTCACTGCCTTGTAGCCAAGGCCCCTTACGGTGATAATATCAAACTCTGTCCATTCCTTAAACCTGTCCCTCAGGCGGTTAATATGTACATTAAGAGTGCGGTCATCTGTGTCTGACTCCATTCCCCAAATTTCATCCATCAGCTGCATGCGAGTGAAAATCATATTCGGATAGGACAACAGCTTAAATAAAAGATAAAACTCCTTAGGTGGCAGTGTGATTACTTCAGCCCTTCTGGAAACGGTCAATGCATCATAATCAAGAATAACCTCTCCGACTGCGAGCTTATGTTCACTCGCAATTTGTGCTCTTCTAAGCAAGGCTTTAATGCGGAGAATCATCTCCTCCTCATCAACTGGCTTTGTCATATAATCATCTGTGCCGGCAAGAAACCCTTGCTTTTTATCGTTTGGCTCCTGCTTTGCTGTTACCATTAAAATCGGCAAATGCTCCCATGCAGCTCTAAGCTGTTTTGTTAATTCATAACCGTCCATATTTGGCATCATTAAATCAAGCACCACTAAATCAACATGCTGTTTATCCATAAAGCGAAGTGCTGCAATGCCATCTTCTGCAGCGTATGCGTCAAACCCATACTGCTTAAGTACAGCACACATCAGCTTTCTTGTATTTTGGTCATCTTCTACAACTAATATTTTAAACATAACCTTAGCGCCTCCATATCACTATTATGACATAAATAATTTTAACGAAGAAATGTAAACTGAAAATCAATTTATTCCTACACTAAGTTTATATTGAGTTTACTTTCCAAGGATATAGTAGAAACACTAATAAAATAATGTATATAAACAGGGGGAAAGTGTAAGTGTTTTATTCCATATTATTCAGTTATTATGAGGTAAGCGGGGAAGAAGAACGGCTGATTGAGGAGCATAAGCTGCATATAACAGATAATAAAGAGAGTTTAGAGGCATTATTGAAGCAGCTTAATTATCACTTTATTGGAAATGATGACTTATGGGGGTTTCGCAGCAATAATTTTATGGGCATTGCCGAAATTATTTCCTTTACAGAGAGGGAGTAATCTGTAAAGGAATGGAAAAAATCTTTTTTATTTTATATTGACACTTATGGAAATATAGCTTATTATTATCTTGTATTCAAGATAATTTAATTCGAAATATTTTTTTAAATCAATATCTCGAATTCGAGATATTTTAAGACTTCCTGGATTTTAACATAAAAGCCTAAAAACCAATAAATTGTGGAAGGCGGAAAAAGACAATGTTGAAAACATTAGGTATTCACCATATAACAGCAATGGTAAATGATGCTCAAAGGAATATAGATTTTTATGCAGGCGTGCTCGGTTTAAGACTTATTAAGAAAACAGTCAATTTTGACAGACCAGAGGTTTATCATCTTTATTTCGGCAATGAGACAGGAGACCCTGGTACAGTTATTACGTTTTTTCCTTGGGAACAGCAGCTCAAAGGCAGAATAGGAACAGGTCAAGTCGGTGTCACTAAATATATTATTCCAACCGGGTCAAGTGCCTTTTGGGAAAATCGGTTAAGCAGCTTCGAAGTCGAATTCACTTCATTTGTACTCTTTGGAGAGAAAACAATCAAGTTCAGTGATCCAGATGGACTGCAGCTGGAGCTTGTCGAAAGAAGTGAAGGACCAGTAAATACTTGGAGTACTGATGAAATAGCAACTGAAAATGCAATAAAGGGCTTTGGCGGAGCGGTGTTATATTCTGCTCAGCCTCATAAAACAAAGGCAGTGCTTGAAGATATATTAGGCTTAGAATTCGTCGGCCAGCAGGAAGAAATTCTAAGATTCAGATCAGCAGGGGACCTTGGGAATATTATTGATATTCAGCTCCATCCATCTATACGCGGTTTAATGGGTGCAGGTACGGTTCATCATATTGCTTGGAGAGCGAAGGATGAAGCAGAACTGTTAGAATGGAGAGCTCTACTAGAGGAAAAGGGCTATTACCCAACAGAAATACGGGACCGTAATTACTTTAAAGCATTGTATTTTCATGAAGAAGGCGGCATTCTTTTTGAAATAGCAACAAATCCGCCAGGCTTTACAGCAGATGAACCTATTGACACGCTCGGAAGCAAGCTGATGCTGCCAGAATGGCTGGAAGCTAAAAGAGAAGAATTGGAACAGATATTACCAAAAATAGAGATACGTTCTTTAGGAGGAGATAAATAATGAAGCATATATTTAATAAAGGAACCAATCCTGAAAGACCAACATTATTAATGCTGCATGGCACTGGAGGAACAGAATTAGATTTGCTTCCGCTTGCCGGTTTAATGGATGATCAGGCATCTGTATTAAGTGTTCGTGGAAATGTATCGGAAAATGGCATGCCAAGATTCTTCCGAAGACTGGCAGAAGGTGTTTTTGATGAAGAAGATTTAGTATTCAGAACAAATGAATTGAATGCATTTCTGGATGAGGCAGCAGTTAAATATGGGTTCGACCGCCAAAATATTGTCGCAATCGGCTACTCTAACGGAGCTAATATTGCAGCAAGCTTATTGTTTCACTATAAAGACGCATTAAAAGGTGCTATTCTTCATCATCCGATGGTGCCAAGAAGAGGCATTGATTTGCCAGATCTCTCGGGGAAATCTGTCTTCATCACAGCTGGAACGAATGATCCAATCTGCTCCCCATTGGAGTCTGGTGAGCTCGAGTCACTGCTGCAAAAAGCAAATGCCGACGTTGAAATGCATTGGGAAAGCCGCGGCCATTCCTTGACAGCAACAGAAGCAGAGGCTGCATCTCGCTGGTATAAAAAAGTCTTTTAAGCGTTTTTCCCGCATTAAGTCTGATAAGTCATCTTATCGGACTTTTTTTCGTGTATGAAAAGCTTAAAATAGTTAAATTAATACAACAAATGATGCAAACAGCAGAATATCGATTATAATAATAGATAACTTATAAAGATTAGATGGTGATTTTGTTGAAACAAAGAAAACGGAGGATTACTTTGCAAGATGTTGCTAAACATGCCGGTGTTTCGACTTCGACTGCTTCTTTAGTCATTCGCAACAATCCTCGAATTTCAGATGCTACTCGAAAAAAAGTATTAGATTCTATTGAAGAACTAGGATATGTATACGATCGAGTCGCAGCTAAATTAAGGTCACAAAGCTCTAAAATTATAGGAGTGATAGTGACGGATATATCGAATAAATTTATTTCCGAATTTTTAATAGGTGTTCAACAAACACTTGAGAAGATGGATTATACCGTATTACTGGGAACAACCTTTGATTCTGTGTTAAAACAAGAACGGTTAATTTCTACTATGGTTGAACATAGAGTGGATGGTCTGATTATTAATCCAGCATCAAAAAGCAACAAAAGCACAGTAAGTCAATTGAATCATTTAGAATTGCCAGTCGTGCTTGCAAACAGAGAAGTAGATCATGCGAATTGTGATTATGTTGGGATTGATTACATAAAGGGAACTTTCCTTGCTGTAGAGCATCTTTTAAAAAAGGGACATAAGCGGATTGCTTTTCTTGGAGGCATAAAGATGTCAACCACATGGAAAGACCGGATGAAAGGCTTTCAGGAAGCACATTCTATGGCTGGTTTAGAAGTGGATAAATCACTCATAATCGATGGTCTGCCAACGAGTGAAGGCGGCGTTCAAACAGTTTTAGAGGTGCTTAAAAACCCCGATCCGCCAACAGCAATTTTTTGTTTTAGTGATCTTGTTGCATTTGGTGTACTGCAAGGTTTAGGAATGAAGGGTATGACTCCAGGCAAAGATATTGATATTGTAGGCTTTGATAACATTCCTGAAGCGGAAATATATCATCCTCCGTTAACAACAGTCTCCTCCTTTCCTCGTACGATAGGAGTTAAAGCGGCGACGATTTTATATAATAAACTGGAACAGGACGATCCAATTCAACAACGAATTATCTTAAATCCAGAACTAGTTATTAGAGAAACATCTACATAATACTAATGAAGATAATGAAGCGGAGTATCCAAATTAAAGTTTTTTGGTGCTTTGTTATCTTCTGCATCCCCATATAGTGCGGTTTGGAGCTAGTTTCACACTTTGACACCTTGTTAATACAAAATTTAATTCTTGACTCTAAGTAATTTTAGGATTATTATAGGTACGTAAAGTAACCGAGGTTACTAAAAATAACTTTTTTTATTAGATCCTTTTGTATCTATAAAAAGTATTTTAGTAGAACGATGTACTAAAATACGTACAAGATTAATTTATAGGTGCAAGGAGATATTTTTTATCTATTTAGTAGAACGATATACTAAAAGAGAGGTGATAGAATTTTAAATTGTTATAAGAAAAGGAATTTATTCTAATTAATTTAGTAGAACGATGTACTAAATAGGTTAATAAAGCTAATGAAGTAATCAGCTTGTAATACGGTGATTTAACGTATAAAAACAAGTTGAAAACAAATAGTAATGGTTGTAAGCGTTTAACCTAAAATTAGGAGTATCAAATGAAACATAAACATTTAAACATGGCGCTAGGCTTGTATTTGAGTTATTTCCTGTTAGGAATGGTCAATATTATCTTAGCTTCCAATATGAGTTTTTTATCTGAGCAACTAAATGTGGAAAAAACCGATATCAGTTTGTTAATATCAGTCGTCGGGGTGGGGCACTTACTATCTATTAATATTTCAGGCCGATTTTCCGATCGGTATGGAAGAAAGCCGCTAGTGGTGGCTGCTGCCTTGCTGTATATGGTATTCCTAATAGGAATCCCACTGACATCGCATTATCAAATTGCAATGGGACTGGCCTTTGTCGCAGGTATCTGCAATTCTTTGCTCGATTCAGGTACGTACCCTGCACTAAATGAAGCCTTTAATGAAGCTGCCGGAACAGCAACCGTTCTTTTAAAAGCCTTTATATCCTTTGGTGCATCATTGCTTCCAATAATGATTAACTTTTTTATCGTGCATGAACTGTTCTATGGATTAGTATTTTTTGTTCCTGCCTTACTGTTCTTATGCAATGGGCTGTTGTTAATGAAGGTTAGCTTTCCAAAAATCAAGGAAGAAAAGGTGTCTCAAGAAACTAGATCAGAGACTGCATCTTCGACTGGACCAAAGCTTTGGAAAGAAGGTGCTGCACTTATATTATTAGGATTTAGCTCTGTATCTTTATTTACGGTCGTACAAACATGGCTGCCAACATACGGACAAGAGGTTCTTCATTTAGACAAGATGAAATCAATTGGATTACTGAGCTTTTACAGTACAGGCGGGCTTATCTCCATTCTATTGCTTGCTGTCCTGTTAAAAAGAACGATAAAACCGATTACGGCCATAGTTATTCTACCAGCATTTGCGTTCCTTGCATTATTGTTGTTAATCATTAATAAAAATCCGACATTGATTGCTGTGAATGCCTTCTGTCTAGGATTGTTTATGTCAGGGATATTTCAGTTAACTGTTACGGTCATGATTGAACTATTTCCACATAACAAAGGAGTAAGCGTTTCGTATATAAGTGCTGCTGCGAGTATCGCCTTTATTGTAATCCCTTTCATTACAGGGCTATTTATCAAATTTTTAGGAGTTTCCTCTGTGTTTGTGTTAGACCTTGTTATTGCTTTTATAAGCACGATTCTTGCTCTGTTTATATATATGCGCAAAAGGAACAAGCACAGCGAATTAATTTTAGAGAAATAATTTCTTATTTAAAAAAGCTTTTGTATTTAGGAGTGTAAAAATGAAAAATCCTTTTATCAAGTCATCATTTGGAATGTATATGAACTACTTTATGCTCGGCATGATCAATATTATTATCGCCTCCAATATGGATAATCTTTCGGAACGTTACGCAGTTTCTGTTGGACAAATAAGCCTGCTCGTTTCTGCGATTGGAATTGGGAAATTAATAGCCTTGTTTTTTGTTGGCCGTCTTTCTGACAAATTAGGAAGAAAGCCAGTCATTATAACGGCTAATTTCCTCTATCTTGTATTCTTAATTGGTGTTCCAACGACAACCAATTATATCGTAGCATTTATCTTTGCCATATCTGCTGGTATCGCCAATTCACTGCTTGATTCAGGGACGTATCCAGCTTTAACAGAGTCATTCCCGAAGAAAGC
The DNA here is from genome assembly GCF_022049065.2 of Niallia sp. Man26. NCBI lineage: Bacteria > Bacillati > Bacillota > Bacilli > Caryophanales > Bacillaceae > Niallia > Niallia sp. Man26. Next base: position 487,257 of record NZ_CP095744.1, on the reverse strand, counting down.
AAGCTCAGCTTCTGTGTTAGTGAAAGCATCTGTATCAATCGGTGCTACATTGCTTCCATTTATCATGGCAATCTTAGTAGCTAACGGTATTTTCTGGGGCTGGACATTCTTTGGACTTGGAGTGTTATATCTACTTACTGGTATTTACTTAATGTTTATGCCTTTCCCAAATCATAAAAATCTTACAAAAGCAGATGGTGCTGCTGAAACTGTGTTTAAAGCACAGCCAAAGTTTGCTGGGGAAGGAATTGCCGTTATTTTAATGGGCTTCACCTCAACAGCGTTATTTGTTGTATGGCAAACATGGCTGCCGCAGCTTGGTAAACAATTTATAGGACTTGATTCAAGCCAAGCAGTGCAATTGCTTTCTTACTTTAGTATCGGCGCACTTGTTTCCGTATTGTTACTCGCTGTTGTATTAGATAAATTCATCTCGCCAATTATGGTGGCAATCGTTTATCCAATCGGTGCTTTTGTATCCATGCTTGTCTTATTTATGGTCAACTCTTACGGAATTGTTTTGGTTTGTACCTTCTTAATGGGGCTGTTTACATCAGGAATTCTGCAATTAGCATTAAGTATTATGATGAAGCTGTTCCCAGCAAATAAAGCAACTGCATCGTCGTATGTAAATATTGCTTCAAGTGCATCCTTTATACTTGTTCCAATCATTACTAGCAGTTTAGTAGGTTCGGCGGGAATATCGATGACATTAGTATTCGATATGGTCATCGCAGTAGTCAGTGTTCTTCTTGCTGTATATGTATTAAGCAGATTCAAAAAGATTTTTGCTTAATATTTAAATATAAAAATACAAATTTATGAAATAAGGGAGATTACTAATATGTCAAACGTACACGAAAAAAATATTGATGGAAAAACAAAATTAGTAGGCTTACTTGCTACACCAATCGGGCACAGTCTTTCACCACGTATGCATAATCTAGCATACACTTTAACAGATTTAAACTATGCTTATCTTGCTTTTGAAGTTGGTAATGATGAGCTTGAAGCAACAGTTAAAGGCCTAAAAGCAGCAGGGGCAGCAGGCTTCAATGTATCTATGCCGAACAAAATGAAAGTGTTAGAGTATTTGGATGAACTGGATGATTCGGCAAAATATGCTCGTGCCAGCAATACAGTAGTGAACCGTGACGGAAAATTAATTGGATACAATACAGACGGACAAGGCTATGTGAAGAACTTAATCGAACATGGTGTGAGCCTTGAAGGCCAAAAAGTAACACTAGTTGGTTCAGGCGGTGCGGCGACTCCAATTGCAATCCAGTTAGTACAATCAGGTATAAGAGAAATCAGCATTTTCGCTCGTAATGATGCTTTCTTCGTGCAAGCTGAGGAAAATGTAGATTACATTAATAAGGAAATGAAGCAATTCGGCGTAAAAGCTAATCTGTTTCCACTAGAAGATAAAGAAGCATTCCGTCGTGAAGTAGCAGAGAGTGCAATACTTGCTAATGGTACAAGCCTTGGCATGAAGCCGCTAGATCATTTAAGTATTATTGACGACACTTTAGATGTGCTACGTAAGGACTTAGTCGTAACAGATGTTGTTTACAACCCGCAAAAATCTAAATTATTGGCACAGGCAGAAGAAGCTGGCGCAACAGCTATTAACGGTTTAGGAATGATGTTATGGCAAGGTGCTTTAGGGTTTAAGCTGTTTACAGGTGTTGATATGCCTGTTGAGCAAGTGAAGGAAATTTTATTCGGAGACAATCAATAATTATAAACGATTGGAGAGAAAAACAATGAGCAAAAAATTCCTTATGTTACACGGCGTCAACCATAATATGTTCGGTAAACGTGACCCGAAGCAATACGGCACAATTACATTAGAGGAAATCAACAGCAATATTCAAAAATTAGCAGATGAGCTGCAAATTGAAGTTGAAACATATCAAACAAACCATGAAGGGGAAATGGTTGAAAAGATTCATGAAGCATTCCTAAATGGTATAGATGGTGTTGTGTTAAACGCAGGAGCATGGACACATTACAGCTACGCAATTAGAGATGCATTAGCTATATTGACTGTACCTGTAGTAGAAATTCATATGTCTAATATCCATTCACGTGAAGAATTCCGTCATACATCTGTTTTTGCAGATATTGCAACAGGTCAAATTTCTGGATTCGGAGAAGAAAGCTATGTGCTCGGTATTCGTGCAGCGGTAGCAGCAAGCCAAAAATAAATGAAAAGGCCAGATATGTTGATATCTGGCCTTTTTTATATGCTTATTTAAAAATTGGCAGCGGCCTCTTGTGCTTGAATAATAGCCTTTGCTTTAATTTCCTCTGCTTTTTCAGGAAATCGCTGCTGTCCCTCAATAATAATACTTTCAAAAGAGGACACTTCGAAGAAATTCATCATAACCTCTAAATAGCGATTGCTCATTTCATTCTTAGCTTCAGAGCCATGCGTGTAAATATCACCGCTCGATTGAATATGGAATGCTTTTTTACCTTTTAACAGCCCTACAGAACCTTCTTTTGTGTACTTGAAGGTTTTTCCTGATACAGTCACTGCATCGATATATGTTTTCATAACGGCAGGAATGGAGAAATTCCACATAGGGTTCACAAAAACATATTTATCCGCCAATAAGAATTGTCCTCCTAACTCTGCAAGACGGCCTGTTTTTAGTCTTTCAATATTGGAAAGCTGTTCGAAAGGGGTGCCTGCTTTTAGTTTTTCCCAGCCGTTAAATACATCTCTATCTAAATAGGGGATATCTGCTTCGTATAAGTCTAGGTGAACAATATGATCCTCTGGATGTAATGCTTTATAAGCTTCGATAAATTCTCGTCCTACTGCCATACTATAGGATGTTGTCTCATCATAGGGATTAGCTGTGATATATAGTATATTAGCCATTTTCTGCTCCTTTTTCGTCGATAAAAGTTTCGTCATTTATTTACTTTCCATCTGCATGCAATTTTGTTGCTAACTAGTCACTCATCCAACTTTCACCCCATTGGCTTATCGGACCAAGAATCTTTCCTAATTCTAACCCTTTTTCTGTCAATAAGTATTCTGCTCGCACTGGCCTTTCGGTGATAATATGCCGAATCACTACTCCATGATCCTCTAATTCCTTCATTCGTTCCGTAAGCATGCGTTTGCTTAAATCCGGTATGATTTTGTGTATCTCACTAAAGCGCTTAGGTCCGCTTAACAAAACATAAATAATTAAGCCCGTCCATCTTTTTCCGATAAGTTCAAAGCTTTTTTCCACTTTAGGGCCTAATTGATGCTGTTCGTTCATTAACATATATCTCCTTCAAGATAGATTTCTTCGTTATTTATTATGATTTTTTATATTTATATTATAACTAATATTTGTGAGGAATTTAACAAATTAACATTATAGTAACTAAGAAAAGTAAAAACAGTATATGAAAGCGTGCAAAAATGATGCAGAGTATAGGAGAGTAATATCTGTCTTAGTTAGTAATGAAAAAGTTAGAAAGCAATAGAGCTGAAGTTTTTGAGTGCGATTTGCTAAATAAAGATTTTGAATTCTTGTTTACATAATAAAATTATAATAAATTTGTTTGAGTTCCTTGCTGAAATGAAACTTTACCATGCAAAAATACGTAGGAAGAGTTAACAGCAATAAATTAAACTTGTCAGGAGCGTACTCATGTCTACTATTCAAAAAATCACAGCAAATCTTTGGTTTAATACAGAGGCAGAAGATGCGGTGAGGCACTATACGTCGATTTTTAACAACTCTTCCATTGGCAAAATTACACGTTACGGTAAACAGCGTCAAATAATCAGCGGGATTTCCGAGGGAGATGTAATGACGATAAGCTTTACTATCGAAGGGTAGGAATTCGTCGCATTAAACGGTGGCAGCACACATAAATTCACGGAAGCCATTTCATTTATTGTTCATTGTGCAACACAAGAGGAGCTTGATTATTATTGGACTAAGCTGTCAGAAGGCGGCGATGAGAAGGCCCAAGTGTGCGGGTGGCTAAAGGACCGTTTTGGTGTATCCTGGCAAATAGTCCCAGTAAGTTTGAATGATATGATAGCAGATCCTGACCCGGACAAATCACAGCGAGTAATGAACGCTGTGATGAAAATGAAAAAAATTGACTTAAGTGTATTAGAGGATGCTTATACACAATAAAACGAGGAGTTGTTAACTATGTGGAATCTTACATTGGAGGCAAAAAAAGCTTTTACCCAATGTAATCTACTGCCGATAAATGAAACCGATGAGGAATGGGGAATGGTGTTATCGGAAGCAAAAGAAGAGGGCGAAGATATACATACAGCTTTAAAAGATGAACTGGAGGATGTGAAAGCAGAATTACAGGAAGTTTTGCCAAAGTTGTTTCTACCTTATTTGGAAGATGGCACATTAAATCAGCCTGATCTTCCTGCAACAGTCCGTGGTGATTATTTGCAATGGATAAAGGAGCAAGAAGAGAAATTTGAAGATATTTTAGATGCTGCCTATATGCAAACAACTGAAGCAGCTGCATCACTATCTTCAACAGCACAAGCGGTTTTTGCAGCAGGAATACATGATTTTGCGGTAGAGCGGTTGGAACGGAAGGGAAATGAGTTGCATCTTTTTGTTAATACAGAAGGAGGTTTTTCTACAGCTTCTTATATACACTTCCATTTTGAAAATATTACAGCAGAAGAAGATCCTTGTATGATTATGGCAGGACAATATATGCTATACAGTGAGTTAAAGAAAACGAAAGATGGTTTTGCTTTACGTGTGCTGCTTGACTGTCCTGAAACAGAATGGACTATTCATATGGAGAAAATAAATGCGGCATGTTATTATCGCCCAAGTATTTACACGCAATATAGAGCGGAGGAAAAGCTGGAAGATTTAGCATGGAATGACTTTGTGAAGCAGCTGAACGGAGAGCATTCATATTGGCTGATTACACAAGACATACTCTCACCTATTCAGTCCTTTACAAACAACGTTCAACTCGTAAATGGCAAGGTTGAATTCGAAAAAAATAAGATCATTATCACATCAAAAAACAGCCAATCACAATATAGCTTAGCTGAATACCATCTAGCTGATTTTCTTTATACCGATATTTATGAAGATCCGGACAGTCAGTCTAATGAACCGCTGGCAGTAGAAGAATTAGAAGCAGCAATCTTAGAAGGCAGTATAGAAATGCAAGTTCGTGCTTGGAATACCATTTATCATAACCCTGAAAAACATCTAGATTTAATCAATTCGTTATTATTACAAGTGGAAATTACAGAAGAAAATGAAATGCTGTTAAGTGTCTATCTAACATATTTTTATGAAAAAGATATATTAACAGATGAAGTAAGCAGGAAATATCAGTCCCTTCTTCTGTAAAACTTCTGAGGCTGCCTTTTGGCAGTTTTTTTGTAGTTTTGGAAGGAGGTGAAAACAATATATTACCTATTTATACGTTGCTTATTCTGTTAAAATAAGCTGTAGAGCATTCTTTATCTGAATATCAGGGGAATATTCTGAATCTTACATAAAAAAGAAAAATTATATTTTAAGGGGAATGAGGAGGAATTCTAAATTGCATGAAAAGAAAGTGACATGGTTAGAGCTTTTTTATGATTTACTGTTTGTTGCATCTGTTGCGGTCGCTACACATGTTTTGCTACATGTGGAAGACGGACATATACATACAGAATATTTGTTTAAATTTGTGCTGATATTTGTGCCGATTTGGTGGGCATGGGTAGGACAAACGATGTTTGTTAACCGCTTCGGACAGGATGCGTTTCATCAGCGAATCTTTTTAATTCTACAAATGTTTTTTGCGTTACTTATGACTTCAAGCTTATCGGTAGATTTTGATCCGTATTATCTGTCCTTCTTAATCGGGTATATTGGCTTAAGAGCTGTAACAGCTGTTCAATATTTGGTCGTGCAACGGATTGAAGAGGGAGACCGGAAGCTGGCAGCACAATTTTTCGGAAGATATTTCTGGATAGGAATAGCCGTTTCGTTATTGTCACTGTTTTTCGAGTCGTGGATTCGTTATGCCATCCTGTATGCAGGAATTCTTATCGATATAATTGTGCCGATATTAGGCCGTAAATATTTAGTTAAAGTACCTACAGACACAGGGCATCTTTTAGAGCGTTTCGGTTTATTTACAATTATCCTCTTTGGTGAGTCACTTGTCAGTACATTGGCAGTCATTCAGCCTACTCAAGGAGATTGGGAATCAATCAGTTTTGCGATTGGAGCATTTTTACTGATTATTGCGATGTGGTGGCAGTATTTTGATAACGTCGAGAAAAAAGTAGATAAATCCATCCAAACTGCCGGTCAAACAATCATTTATGGACATCTATTTATACTTATGTCATTAAGTGCAATTGCTGCATCCATCAGACTGATGGTTTTACATGAGATTGACTATCATTTTAGCTTATATTTCACCTTCGGATCTGTGCTGCTGTACTTCTTTTCGACTACATTTGTTTTCCATCAGTACAGACATGTGCATCATCGTCTAAAAATCTATCACTTAGGTTTGTTTTTAGGCATGCTGGCAGTGTTCTTTATTTTTAATTTACTTGTTCCTGTTTCGTCAATAGTAATAGTAGTGGAATTAACATTCTTTTTTATTGTTTATGCAAAGCTGACAACAACTTAAGAAAAAGCGTGATACCTATTCTTTTAGACTGCGATTTCTGCAGTCTAAAAGAATAAATAAACTAACTTTTCTCGGAGGTGACTTCAGTGAAGTTTAAGTCAAAAAAAGACTGGTGGTTAACCGTTATTATTTGGGGAGCATGTATTTTTGCTATAGGCAGTGGCATATATGGACTTATGGTAAAACCATTCAGTATATATGTGTTCATAATCGTTTTGCTTGGCGCCATTATTTTACCACTAATTATGCTGTGGTTTTGGCTGGCTACTTATTATGTCATCACAGACGACAGCTTAATAATTAAATATGGACCATTCCAGACGACCATACCGCTCCATCGTATACAATCTCTTAAGAAAACTAGAAATCCCTTATCAAGCCCCGCCTTATCCTTACAGCGAATTGAAATCTTCTACGATAAATACAGCTCTGTTCTTATCTCACCGGAGAAAAGGGAAATGTTCATAAAAGTCCTTTCTAGCAAATGTCCTCATATGAAAGTCAGTAACTAAAGCGGAGAAATGCTCTTTTTCCCCGCCAATTAACCTTATAACTCCTGATTCTTGAAGGAATAGAAGGACATAAATAGGCCAACAATTGCACATATGCTTATAGAAGCATATGCTATACCGAAAAACACGTTTACTCCTGGAGCGGTTAACAATGCTACCGCAGACCACGGTACGATGCTGCTTAGTGTTTCCGGCCAGTATAACCCAGCAAATCCAATCGCACTGAAAATAAGGGAACATAGCAAAGAAGGGTAGAAGGTTTTCCTTTGCATAACAGCTATCCAAATGACAGGAGTGAGTGTGCAAAAGTTGTATACTCCGGTTTTTCCCACCATTTCTATCATTTCTGGGACAGATCTGCTCGAAGACTGACTGCCATATAAGAAGTAAGCTCCAGCAAGAATAATGCCAAGATAAAGCAGGGTTATTATCATATGCCACACAGCCCAAACAATTATCTTTCCAGCCAGAAATTTTTCACGTTTAACAGGTGCGGTCATCGTATTGATCATTGTATGGTCACTATATTCTTTTTGAATCAGAAATGTCAGTAAAAAGGAGCTCAAGATTGGGTAAATAATTAACTGACACAATAAGGATTGGCTAAAGAGCCAAGTCATAACAGGATCATCAGGTGTTGTACCTTTGTACTGGTAAAGGTCATCTGCAATGAGCAGGCATGGCAGGAGAAGAGCGAGACAAGTGCAAACTAGCATTAGTTTATTGCGACGAAGCTTCATGCATTCTGCAGCAAGAACATTAAGCAATGCCTGCACCCCCTGTAATTTTTTTGAAGTATTCTTCTAGATTATCATTGCATATTTGAATAGTAGAAACACCCACACCAGCTGTTACTAAGCGCTTATTTAGTTCTTCAGGATTTACAGTAGTATCGTAAATTCGAATAGAGTTGTCTGCTTCGACGGAATAGTCGGAAATAGCAAGGCTGTGTTCAAGAACATGCGCTGCCTGTGATTGAGATGAAACACAAACACGAATATACTTATTGTTCTTCTTTTCAAGCTCTGCCATTGTGCTTTCTTCTAGTAGAACACCTTTGTCAATAATGCCGATATCATCTGCCATTAAGGCAATTTCTGAAAGAATATGGCTGGATATAAGAATCGTTTTTCCATACTCTGTACTTAAGCTGCGGATGAAAGCACGAATTTCTGCAATTCCAATTGGATCCAGACCGTTTGTTGGTTCGTCTAAAATCAATAATTCCGGATCATTAAGAAGGGCGTTTGCTATCCCAAGCCGCTGTTTCATTCCTAAAGAATAGGCTGCAAACTTTTTGCTGTCATTATAAGGAAGGTCCACTGTTTCAAGGGCACGCTTTACTGCGTCTTTTTTTATCGTTCCTCTCAACCTAGCAAATATCTGCAGATTTTCCGTTCCAGTGAGATTAGGATAAAAGCCTGGAATTTCTACAATAGATCCAATCCTTGGGTACAGCTTACTTTGATTCTTATTAAGTGGTTGCCCGAACAAGTGAACTTCACCAGCAGATATGGAGGATAATCCTAATAACATTTTCATTATTGTCGTTTTGCCTGCACCATTCCTTCCTAGCAGACCGTAAACATGTCCTCGCCGTACATTTATATGTACACCGTCGACCACTGTATTGTTTCCATATTTTTTTGTCAGATTTTTCGTTTGAATAATATAATCGCTCAAATCATTCAGCTCCTTTCCTTACAAGAATAACAGGCTAACCTTGCTTAAACCTTGCCGTTAACTTGAATTATTCTTGTTTGCTTGAAGGGAGATGTAAAGGCAGCTCCATAAAAAAAGCTGTACCTTGCTTTAGAGTGCTCTCTACGGTTATCTTTCCTCCGATTCCTTTAACTAATTCCTTCACGATAGCTAGACCAAGTCCGTTGCCTTTCACACCACGAGCAGAATTTCCTTTATAAAGCCTATCAAAAATATGTGGTAAATGAGATTCAGCAATTCCAATCCCATTATCTCGTATTTCCGCATAGACATTACTGTTTTTTATGTAAATATATATGAACAGAGAGGAAGCAGAACTATGATTTAATACATTTTGTAAGAGATTGTCTAATATACGTTTCCATGCTGTCTTATCTGTTATCATATACTGCACTTCTTCTGGAATAGAAATAACATAGTCCATGCCAGCATCCTCCAGCTGAGGAATCCAGTCAGCTACTATTGTTCTTGTATATTCAAATATCTCCACTTCATCCAAGTCGTACAGCCGTTCACCTGATTCCAGCTTCAGCCATTCAAACAGAGTATCAATGAAATGATGGAGGTCATGCGCTTTTGATAAGGATGTCTTCAAATAATGGTCTTTATCACTATCATTAACTAAACCTAGTTGTATTGCTTCAAGATAGCCGGTTAAAGAGGCTAAAGGAGTTCTTATATCATGGGACAAGCTTGTAACCAACTGCCGGTATGCTTTTTCAGATTGTTTATGGTGGACAATTTCACTCTTCGCATTAATAACAACTTCGTTTATTTTATAGCTTAACTCTGCAGCAATGGAATTTTCAGCAATAACGATACGCCTGTCCATATTTCCTTGTGCCATCTCATCGACTACAAGGGTAATATCGTTCAGCTCTTTTTTTATACTACGTATGTAAATGAATAGGAAAATAACAATGAGCAGCAAAATAACAGAAAAAATAATAGATAAAATATTAACCATGATGATTAAACCGATAACCAACTCCGCGAATAGTTTCAATAAATAAGAGGCCTTTGGCGGGATTCTCAATTTTTTTTCGTAATTTACTAATAAAGGACATGATATTGTTATCATCAAAAGCATATTCATCATGCCAGACTTGATTGTATAACTGGCTTTTTGTGAAGATTCTGCCTTTGTTACAAGCCAAAAAATACAGCAAGTCAAACTCCTTTGCTGTCAGTTTCACAAACTCACTATCTATGAAAACAGAGCGATTGTCTGCATCGATAGTAATAGTAGGAAAGGTTAATTTACTATTAAGAGCCTTCGAATCATGAGCGTTTAAAATGGTATTTCTCCTGATTAAAGATTCAATTCTGGCCAGAAACTCTCGGATACCAAAGGGCTTTGTTAAATAATCGTCTGCACCAAGCTGCAAGCCTTTCACTTTATCTGTCTCATCACCTTTAGCTGTCAGCATTAAAATGGGAATATTGCTGTTTTGCCTAATCTGTTCTAATAAACTAAAGCCATTAATATCAGGGAGCATCACGTCAAGTATCGCAACATGATAATGGCCGTTAAGGAAGAGGGATATGCCGTTCGAAGCAGTATGAGCAACATCTGCTTCAGTGCCAGCTGTGGCAAGACAATTCTGAAGCAGTTTGCAAAGCTCTGTATCATCATCGATAATTAATGCCTTATGAGTAGTCACAAGATCACTTCTTTCTATATTTACTAATTGTCATTTGTTTTTCCTCTAAAAAATTCCATATTTGGAGTTTGCTATAAATTATACGCAGATAAAGCATATGTATCAAGACCAGAGTATTAGGAGGAAGGTGAGGGTCTTTAAAGAATTCATTTGGTGTATAGCTGCCTTTGTTTTAGGCTTAATGGGTGTTGGCGCAGCAACATGTTTCATGGGCTTTATCGCCCTCGTTTTTGTAGTAAAGAAAGTAAGCAGCTCAAATCCTGTTACAAATAACTCCGTTTGAGGAGATCAGCTAACCTGATCTCTTCTTATTTAACATTTACAAACCATTAAATGATTTCCATCCGGGTCTTTGAAAGTGAAATAATGTTCATGTTGAATGGTGGTAACTAACTCAATTTGTTTTTTTTCTGAGTACGCATATGCTGCCTTAATATCTTCTGTATTAAAATGAAATAATGGTGTATTAATAATGTTTCCTTCTGCGTATATTTTGCTGTCCAGCACAATGCCTGTTCCTTCCATTGGCAATACATACAGATGATCAAACAAGATTTCACCATTTGCAGGCAAACCTAAAAAGTCACAGTACCAATCTTTTGCTTTTTCAATATCGCTAACAGGGATAAAGATAGTTCCCACATGATTTTTTATAGGCCTGGTCATTCTACTCCTCCTTCAATAATACTCCTTTAAAAAAACTGCTTAGTAGTTTTACTTCCACATTATCAAGTTTTCATCCTTTAATAGGATAAAATATAGGAGTAATTTCCTATTTTAAACATTGAATTACAGCCGTTATAAATAGTAGCTGGAAATTAATTAGAAGTAGAATCAAACTCTAGAAAAAGGCAAACTTGTTGAAAGATAAGGACGCAAAACCACAGGTCTAAGGAAATTCTACGATGGCTGGGTTACCGAAGGGAGAATAACGATATAAATTGAAGAGACTGTGATTAATAAATATTAAAGCTGTACGGAACTAGTAGTATATCTAAAAATTGTAATTAAAAACTAAATAGAAAAAGGAAGAACGAACTTGAACACAACTGGAGAAATCAACAAAAGTACTCAAGTGTTAGAAGCCAACTCTGTATTAGCAGCACTAGAATCTAATTTGGCAATTGTTGAATTTGATTTGACTGGTAAGGTCATTTGGGCAAACGAACATTTTGCAAATACACTTGGATATAGTGTGCATGCATTGAAAGACATGCTTCATAAGCAGTTTTGCACACAAGAATTGCAAAACAGCAGGGAATATGCACTTTTATGGGAAAACTTAAGAAAAGGCACTAAGTTCCAGGAGAAAATCCAACGAGTTGGCAGAAGCGGAAATTTATTATGGCTGGAAGCCACCTATATTCCTGTATTAAACGATAATGGGGAAGCAGCAGCAGTACTCAAAATAGCTACAGATATTACAGAGCGTGAAAACAAAACATTAGAGCTTGTTTCCTTATTAAAGAATCTTTCCTTAGATCTAGGTGAAATAGTCAGTGATAACGCTAAGGAGAATATGCAGGCGATTCAATCCTTACAGGAACAAACAGATTTAATTAGAGGACTGTCTAAATCCATTCAAAATATATCTTTACAAACCAATATACTCGCATTAAATGCAGGAATTGAAGCTGCCCGAGCAGGCGAGCATGGACGTGGTTTTAATGTGGTTGCAACAGAAGTAAGGAAACTAGCTGGAAATGTGGAAGACGCTATTAAAAAAATCAACAGTAATATTGAAAATATAGCAACAGAGGTAAATAAGGTTAGTGAAGTCACCAAAAACTCTCAAGAAGTGGTAAGTTCCACGCAATCAGAGATTTGTGGGAAAATGAACGAGTTTGAAGGTTTAAATAATAGAGTCTAAACTACTTTCTTACAAAAGTATAACCGCCTTTTTAGGCGGTTATTTTTTTAGAATTGGCAACCCTTCCTTAATATTCCTCTATCATTTCAAAAACTAGCGAAATTTGTAATACTCGTAATATTTCTTAATGAAAGTGTAATGAGAATTCACTATATTTTTCTGAATATATTGATATACTAAGATAGTTAAAACGTCGAGATACATAGCCAATGGAAAACACATAATTTTGGAGGTTACCATCATGAAGAAGGCCATTATCGCAGTATTGGCAAGTTTAAGTTTACTCGCAGGAGTATTTATTCCGTCTCCACTTGATTCAGGAAAGGTAGAGGCTGCTTCTGCTTCCTATAAGGATAAAGCAGTTAAAGAAGGCAAAAAGGTAATAGGAACAAAATATAAATGGGGCGGCACGACAAAAGCTGGTTTTGATTGCTCAGGCTTTGTTAACTATGCGTTTAAAAAAGCAGGCAAAAGCTTGCCAAGAACTACCGCTGACCTATACAAAAAAGGTCAAAAAGTCTCTAAAAGCAAGCTGGAAAAGGGAGATATGGTATTTTTCCAAACCTATAAAAAGGGCGCTTCCCATGTCGGTATTTACATAGGTGACAATAAATTTATTCATGCAGATTCTACTAAAGGCGTAACAATTACAAGTTTAAGCAACAGCTATTGGAAATCTAAATACTACAGTGCAAAGCGTATTTAAAACATAAATCATCAAACAGAGCAGCCACAGGATGCTCTGTTTTTTTATAGAGACTTTTAATGGAAAGTGGTTACTCTTTTTCTTCCTTAGGGAGTAAATTTAGAAATTTAGCAAGAGAAAGCAGTGTAGAAGACCGTTTTTCAAACAAATATTCTTTATTTGTGTACTCTTCCATCTCTGCTTTTATATTTTCTGGGATATATTCTTCTGGAATGAGGATTGAAACATGGGCTTTTATTTTTGGAATATCTAACTGATCGGAAAGGTAAGATAGATGATTTCCTTCCCCGGCAGCAGCATACTTCCCATTAGGAAGACGGACTAAGTGTAAATCAGCGTGCAATTTATCATCCCAGCCTTTTGTTTCAACAGATTTCTTTAGTTCAATCAGCTTCTCATCATTTTTAATCTCCTTTGGTGTATGGCTTAAGCCTATGATATCTCTAGGTGATACGGAAGTGACGCCATAATCAACCGTTACATAAGGCTTATAAGGGCTGACCGCTTGATCAAAGAGTATCCACCGTTTTTTAAAGATTTTTAGCAATGGAAACACCTCCTGCTATAAAGCTATTTACTACGGAGCTATTTCATTCCAATAAAATCAAAAAGGACAGATACATGACCTCACAGCTTTCTATATGGAGTGTGTATACATACATTTCAGTGAGAGAGCGTTATTCTGTCTTTGTAATGCGAAAACCTACCGACAAGAGGGAGTTAGGATTATTTAATTATTCCTTCTTTAATCAGTGTTTGGATAGCTTGTTTAGCTCTTTTCTCATAGGAGTGATTAGAAACAGTTTTATGTCCTTGTATTTTGATTTTTGTTCTTTCTTCTGGATGGTTCAAATAATAGTCGACTAAACTAAGCGTTTGCTGCTTGTTAGAAGATACAACCAAATCTTTTCCGGCTGTGAATAATTCTCTAACCCCCGGAGTGTCAGAAGTGATTAAGAAGCCTCCAGATCCTAAAATCTCATACGTACGTTGCGTAACCTGTGATTTGTAATTTTGCGGTCCGATGATTATTTTTGCACTATTGTACACTTTATAAGCATCTCTATATGGTAAATAACCATGAATCCAATCATTTGGGATATTTACGCCAAGTACATTGCCCATTTTATCCCAATCTGCTCCCCAAAAGTCAATGCGGATACCTTCCTCAACTAATGGTTTTATCAGAGTTTGCAGGGATTTATTCCGATAATGCTCAGGAGCTTCTGTAAGAATATGAGGATAGGCGTTTGCCACCACTACAATATCATAGATATTTTGAGCATTAGAAACAGGATAATGAATGCTGGGCTCAAAGCCGAAATCAAGATGAGCAGCAGGTATTTTTAGTTTCTTGTAGAAATCCACTAAACTTGTACTTAAGGTGAAAATAAAGTCTGGCTTCATTCTAGCGATCAGAGGAAGAGTAAAGTCAAGTGTGAAATGGGGATCCTCTACAGCCCAATATATATGTGGTATACCCGAAGCCTTCACTTGTGAACTTATTAATTTCTGCTTCCAAGGACTATCATTTTCTTCAGACCATCCCTCAGTAAAAATAAGCTGAGGCCGGAAGCTCGCAATTAAATTAGGAATTGTCTTTTCGTCTATTTTTCCTGAAACCAAAACTTCATGACCCGCATCCCTGAACCCGGCTGCTAACCCATACATTAAAAGTTCATTACTATCAATAAAGAGTATTCTCAAAAGGAGTCACCACCAGCAATTTTTTATTAATATATGAAAAGATGGACAAACATGAAACGGCTTGTATGAAATAAATTTAAATATGGTACAAATGGGAAAAACATTGATAACAATTTGACATATTTTATATATAAACTATTTTGCAAAAGAAAG
Organism: Niallia sp. Man26; assembly: GCF_022049065.2. Taxonomy (NCBI): domain Bacteria; kingdom Bacillati; phylum Bacillota; class Bacilli; order Caryophanales; family Bacillaceae; genus Niallia; species Niallia sp. Man26. The sequence goes on along the minus strand of NZ_CP095744.1, from coordinate 472,257 downwards.
GGGATAATTGTGGAAGCTGACTCTAAACGTTTTATCGCTTTAACATTTGATGATGGACCATCACCCTATACACTGGAGATTCTTCAAATCCTTAAAACACTTCAAGTAAAAGCAACTTTTTTTATCCTAGGTGAAAGTCTAGACAAATATCCTGGAATTCTTCAAGCGATAGTGAAGGATGGGCATACGGTGGCAAACCATACAATGAACCATCCAGACATTACTAAAATATCAAGGAATGTTTTGCTAGAAGAAATTGAAATTCTTAATCTGGAGCTCAAGAAAACTGCCAATCAAGATGTAAAGTTCTTTCGACCGCCGTATGGAGCGATTAATGAGGAGATTTACCGGACTATACATGAACTTGGACTAATACCAGTATTATGGGATATTGATACAAATGATTGGGATTTATCTCAGGAAGACCAAATTGAAGAACGTGTGATGGAAGGTATCAGAGCCGGGAAAGAAAATAAAATTGTTCTCATGCATGATGGAGGAGGGCCTAGGGAAAGGACAGTGCAAGCATTGCCTAGGATAATTGAAAATTTGCGAGAAAAAGGCTATGAGTTTTTAACAATGCAAGAGTACTTTTATAAAATTTATAACATAAAAACATAAGTGTTTAGAAGAACAAACTCCTCCATTAATTTAGAGGAGTTTGTTTAATATGCGTTTCTAACAAATATTTATTTTCTATGATTAAACTGTTGGTAGGATTGAATTTGTGAGCGATTACAATATGCTGGTATGCTTTCTTGCTATTCCCCAGCATAGAGTGGCAAACGCATAACTGTAAATGAGGAATCCATGTAGAACAGCCATGGTAAATAATGCCGCCTTCATCTACTTCTGGAAGAATTGTCGCATATTGAAACCAATGAAGTGCTGTTTTGGGATCATCCTTTTGCAGGAAAAGAAATCCGAGACGACAACAGTCTTCAGAACGGGGAAATCCACATTGAAATGTTTTTAATGCATACTCAACAGCATGTTCTATGTTAGACATTTGGGAATGGCATTCAGATATTTTGCGATAAGCAGTTCTTTCATCCTCCAGCCAATGATCTTCAGTCTGAATAAAATCCATATAGACAGGAATCGCTTCTTCATAAAAGCCATTATCATATAGTTCATTTCCATAATAGAACAGGTCGCGCGGCGTAAAAGAAATTCCTTGATTTAGAAGGTTCTTGTAAATGAGCAAGTTCCTATTATGATTAAGGTGAATTCTTTTATGGCTAATGGTTAAATCACTATGATAGATTTCTCCGCTCACATCTAGATATTCATGCACTGCTCCGTGCCATTTATATTGTTTGGAGCGTTTCACAAGCCTAAATTGCCTCAGGCTTGCTAAAACGTTGCCTGCCTCATCAAAAGCGGCTTGGTATTTCATTGTGATTGCATCCACGGTTGATGGAAGTGTTTCTTTCAAACGGGATAACTTTTCTGTATCATCAAAGATGTCATCTGCATCCATAGTCAATATATATTCCTTGCTCGCATGTTCAAAGGCGAAATTTCTGGCAGCTGAAAAGTCATCAATCCATTGAAAATGGTAAATATTATTCGTATATGTCCGGGCAATTTCAATGGTGCGGTCTGTCGAGCCTGTATCTACAATAATGATTTCATCTACCATATCTTTTAAGGAATCTAAACATCTGCCGAGTGTGTTTTCCTCATTTTTGACAATCATGCATAAGCTAATTGAAATCATACGTTCCTCCATATAAATATATCTGCATCCCGTTATAGGATGCAGACAATCATGTTGTTTAGTCTTCAGGATTAATATACTGGTTGTACAAATCTTCAATCCATGTTTGATAATCTTGATCATTTGTCATAGGATTCTGATTCTGTGAAACTGTCATTCCGGCAACTCCGGTCATCCCAGTCATCCCAGTCATCCCAGTCATCCCGGTCATTCCAGTCATTCCAGTCATTCCAGTTAATCCGGTAACTCCCTTAAGACCTTTTAACTTGTGCGGAAGATGGTGTTTTTTATGGGGACCTTTATGATGCTTTGGAGGTTTTGGGGGTTTAGGTGGCATATTCATCAACTCCAATTTATAAGTTACTATAAAATATTACTTTAAGGAGAAAATTGTTCTAGGACAAACACTACAAAAATGAACTTTTTTCTTTTGCTTTTTGAGAATCTGTACATAAAAGCTGTATTAGAGTCTTGAAGAATTCCAAATCGGGAAGTAACTCCTTAAATCAGCAATTGTCTTCTTCATTTGTTGTTTTTTTATTATCAGATGGAACAGCAGCATTTTTACTTCTTCCTTTGAGACTTGCCAATCGGAAGGAATATCTTTACCAAATGCAGCGGCAATCTCCTCGTCTTTTATAGAATAAAGCTTATTTAATGCCAATCCGAAAGGGTCGGCGTTATCGATGAAGGGTACAAATTCTTCATAAGTAGACCCCCAGATGACATGATTGTTCCATGTATAATAGTTGAGACTTTCAATACTCCACTCAGGACCATAAAAGGCGTCAGCGTGATCAATAAATGCCAATTGGTATGGATTATTGCCGGATAGCAATATGTTTTGTCGTTCTTCCCTTCGATCGTAATTCGATATCCAATTGTCGAACATAATAATTTCAGGGAGTGTGAAAGTATTATTACAATGGTAGAGCTTATCAGATGAATACAAGCTTGCATTTTTAATAAGTAAACTTCCAAAATGAGGTCCTTCTTCAATAGCCATTCTTTTTAATAATTTTGGATCTTTAAGTTTCTTTTTTGAGAAGATAATTATTTTACCTGTCGCTATTGGGAGACCTAGAAGCTCGCCTAATCGATACGATACTAATTCATTGAATAACGATCTCTTTCCGTTTGGGTTTGACATCAATTTTACAATATACACATTTCCGTCACTGCACAGGAATAACTTTGCAGCCATTTCTCCTTCCTCAACATCTTTTATATATTCAACTGCATATACAGACATTTGCTTCCTCCTTTACAGCTATCGTGTATAGATCCTTATATTTTATTTGCTTATTTATAGTTGGTGAGGCGCAAAGCCCTAAGAAAAGAAAAACAAAATTTGTATAATAAACACTTTATTAAAAGATAAAAAAGGTTTTTATTGTTAATGTGAGAATATTAAAGGGATTACTGTTTAACGTGATAAGCTGAACAAAGTTTTATAATAGAAAGAGGTGTTCGAATGAAGATGTTAGTAGTATATACATATCCAAATCATAAAAGCTTGAATTATGCGTTCTTCCAACAAGTGCTGAAGGGGAGTAAAGAAAATAAAAACATTAAAGAAATCCAAGTTCTTGATTTATATGAAGAAGGCTTTAATCCCTTATTAGTGTTCAATGAACAAAAACGCAGGCGAGACATGCATATTGATCCGGTCTTAGAAAAATATAGGCAGCAAATGAAATGGGCTGATAAGTTGGTTTTTGTTTATCCGATTTGGTGGGGCAGACCGCCTGCCATGCTTTTAGGATATATTGACCAAATGTTTGCTTCTAATTTTGCTTATAAAGATAAAAAAGGGCTATTTCCGGAGGGGCTTTTAAAAGGAAAATCTGTTGTTTGTGTTTCTACCATGAAAGGACCTACTCATTATCCGCTCCTTTGGTTGAATAATGCTCATAAGATTCTAATGAAAAAGGCATTATTTAATTTTGTCGGAATAAAAAGAGTTAAATTCTTTGAACTTGGAAATATGGAGAGCAAAAAGGGAAAACAAAGCAAAAAGCTGCAAAAGGTTTATGACTATTTTAAAAGGATAGACAGGTAGATTTAAAGCATCCCCAAGAATTAATCAGCGGAAGTTCTTTTTTCATTTAGCGAAGGAAAGTAATATCAATTATTTTTGTGATATAATTACTTCTTGGATGGAACGACTAAGTAGAGTAAGATAATAGATTATTATTGAAACTCTTAAATAGTATACCTATTAACATACATAGAGACTTAGATGTAAATTAGTAAACTAGCAAAAAGTTTGTTATAGTTGATGGTATAGACAAGTAGAAAGAAGGAACTCGTGTGGGCTACAAAAGAAAGCAATATTTTGGTTTAGGATTGACCGTTTTATTTATGGTCCTCTTAATGGGAATCATACTTATTATGATGCAGTCCATTAGAGACAATATGCTAGAGATTGTGCAGGACCGCTATCATAAAGTAAATGAAGCAACAGAAATCAGACAGCAGATCTATTTAGAAGACCGCAATATGTTGAATTTGATCAGCAGCAGCGAGGAAAATAATACGAAATTTGTTGAATCGTCAGCAGAACAAATTTCGCTTCTAAATACAAGAATAACAGAACTTGAATCTATCTTAAATACGAACAAATCAAAGGTTCTTCTCAGAGAAATCAGTAATTTATATGAGAATTTTTCTCAAATGGAAAGCAGAATGATCACTTTGTACAATGATAATCGCACAAAGCAAGAGCTTCAAGCGGTTTATGATGAAGGGATTTCTAACCGGAGGGATTTGTTAAGTAAAATAGATGAGTTTAAAAACTATCAAGAATCCTTGATGGGTGATGCCCTCGATGAGGCAAACGCAACATATAAACAGCTTGTTATTGCCCTTATTTCGGTTGTTTCTGTCGCACTTATCCTGATTGTCACTGTCATGCTGTGGGTTATTAGGAGCACAACTAGAAATATTAATTCCATCGTTCATGTCATTAAGGATGTTGATTTTACTAATTTAGTGTCTGTGCCGCGCATTGAACTGGAAACGAAGGATGAAATTGGGGATATCGCGAGAGCATTTAATACAATGGCGGCATCCCTTGAAAATTACACGGTAAAAGAAAAGCAATTTGTTGCAGAAATATCTGAGCAAAACTGGGTGCAATCCAATTCTGCGGAAATTATCAAGCTTTACAGCCGCCATGTTTCTGTAACCTCACTTGCTGAACAGTTCCTTAAAAAAATTGTTACAGCAATAGATGCAAACCTTGGAGCGTTTTATGTACAGGATGATACAGGTAAAGAGCCTGTTTTCAAAAAAGTCGCTGCTTATGCAGATTCAGATGCAGGAAGACAAACATTTACTGCTGGTGAAGGTATTATCGGGCAAACGGTGCGTGACAAGAAAATAGTTGTTCTTCCTAATATTCCTGAAGATTTCCGATTTATTTCAACTGGATTAGGTGAGGTTAGACCGAAATCTGTGCTGATTGCACCAATCTTGGTGAAGGATGAGGTTGTCGCTGTTCTGGAAATAGCAAGCGTTAAGGAATTTACCGCTTCAGATCAAAAACTGGTTGAAAATGTTCTCGAAACCTTAGGTATTGGAATTATGAATATACTAGGAAGAATGGAAGTAGAGCGGTTATTGCTTGAATCACAAGCACAAACAGAAGAGCTTCAAACCCAATCGGAGGAACTGCAGGCCCAATCGGAAGAGCTGCAAACACAGACAGAAGAACTGCGGATGATTAATGAGCAGCTCGAGGAAAGAACGAATGATGCAGAACTGAAAACAGAGGAACTGCAGACTGTGAAAGAAGAACTGGAGGAGCAGGCAAAGCAGCTTAAGCTTAGCTCGAAATACAAGTCCGAGTTTCTTGCAAATATGTCCCATGAGCTTCGAACGCCGCTTAACAGTATTTTGCTGCTTTCAGAAATGCTGGCAGATGACCTTGACAGCGAATTATCTTCTGAGCAGAAGGAATTTGCCAAAGTCATCAATTCGTCTGGAAATGATCTATTAAATCTTATTAATGATATTCTCGATCTTTCTAAAGTGGAAGCAGGAAAGCTTGAAATAAGCTTTGAAGAAGTGTACTTAAGTGAATTCGTTGACAGATTGAAACGAAACTTTACGCAAATAGCGAAAAGCAAAAGCTTAGATTTTGAGATTGATTTCCATGAGGATGTTCCGCCAATCATCTATACAGATGAACAAAGATTGCAGCAGGTTATGAAAAATCTGTTATCAAATGCATTTAAGTTTACAAAAGAGGGCAGTGTTAAGATTTCTGTCAATAAAGCAGAAATGAATGAAGTGAAGCAGCTTCCGCTCTCCAATTATGCGGATATATGGGTGAAGATGTCTGTAACAGATACTGGTATTGGTATCCCAGCAGATAAACATGCGATGATATTTGAAGCATTCCAGCAGGTTGATGGAGCAACAATGAGGAAATACGGAGGAACAGGTCTCGGTTTATCCATTTCGAAGGAATTCTCCCAACTCCTTGGAGGCACGTGCTTAGTAGAAAGCAAGGAAGGAGAAGGAAGTACATTCACGATTTTCATTCCGAACTTGCCGGGAGGAATCCCTCTAATTGGCATAGACAGCATAGCGGAAGATCAAGCAGCATCTGCAATTGGTTCTGACGAGGCCGAGCCTGAGAATGCAGCAGCAGTAAATGAAGAGAGTAATACAGAACACTCACCATCTACTGTACTGCAAGGGAAAACAGTCATTGTAGCAGATGATGACCATCGTAATATCTTTGCATTAAAAAATGCTTTAAATAAAGAAGGCATGAATGTTATTACCGCAGAAAATGGCGCTGAATGTCTTGAAAAGATGGATGAATTAGAGCATTTTGATATTGTGTTAATGGATATTATGATGCCTGTCATGGACGGCTATGAAACAATTAGAAAAATTAGAGGTATGGAGCAAAACAATGACATTCCAATCATTGCATTAACAGCGAAAGCAATGAAAGGTGACCGCGATAAATGTATAGAAGCAGGGGCATCTGATTATATCAGCAAACCTCTGAAACTGGATCAATTATTATCTGCCATGAGGGTATGGTTGTCATAATGCTGTATATTCTTCTAGGTAGAAAAGACAAGGAAATGAATTAGTATGGAAAAAGAAGAAATTGAATTAGATTTACTTTTGACAGCTGTATACAAATTGACTGGGTATGACTTCAGACAATATATGCGTTCGTCCTTAATGCGGAGGGTCCAAAATCGGTTAAACAGAGAAAAGCTGCTAACCATTACTGGACTAACAGAGAGAATTATTCATGACGAAGATGTTCTCTATAAGCTGCTCCGTGACTTTTCTATTAATGTTACTGAGATGTTTAGAGACCCCTCCTTCTTTAAGGCTTTCCGAGAAGAGGCAGTTCCCTTATTAAGGAAGCTCCCTGAAATCAGGATCTGGCATGCAGGTTGTTCTACTGGTGAAGAAGCCTATTCTATGGCAATTATGCTAGAGGAGGAAGGATTGGCACATAAGGCCAAGATATACGCTACTGATATGAATGACGTTGTGTTGGAAAAAGCTGCAGCAGGGGTAATCCCCCTGCAAAAAATGCAGGCTTATACGAAAAACTATCTTGCCGCTGGCGGCAATAGTTCCTTCTCCGAATACTATACAGCAGACAGCAGCGGAGCTATTTTAAAGCCGTCAATCCTGAAAAATATCGTGTTTGCACAGCATAATCTAGTAACAGACAGGTCATTTAATGAATTTCATGTAATTATTTGCCGTAATGTGCTGATTTATTTTAATCTGGAATTACAGCAGCAAGTATATGAATTATTCAATGAAAGTTTAAGCCCGGGAGGCTTCCTTGGCTTAGGAAGCAAAGAGACAATTCGCAGTGATTCTGCCTACTTTGAAAATTTTAATACACAAGAGAAAATATTCCGTAAAAAAAGCAGTGCTTCCTATTAGGAAGCACTGCTTTTTTATATGGATCGCCTTCAATCTGCTTGTATTAAGACTACACACATATCGTCTGTAGCACCTTTCTGGTGGTCTTTAGATGTAATTAAGTCAATCGGTTCCGATGTCTTCGCATCAGCAAGTCGGCAGGAAGCAGCCTTCTTTATCAAGTCGATACCCGTTTCTCCATATTTATCAATCGCTTCATGAACACCATCTGTACAAAGAATAAGCTGAACAGAATTCGAGTAGTGAATGATATTCTTCTTTGTTCTGATATCATCAAAGAAGCCGACAGCTGTCGTATTGCTTTTCAATTCTACTGTTGTTGTACCATCAATTAGGGCATAACCGTCCAAATGTCCAGCATTTATGTATTCTATCGTTCGTTCATTTGTATCTAGTACTAAGTATATCGCTGTAAAATAATATGGTATTTTTTGATTTGAATTTAGTGTGCTCATTCGGCGGTTTAAATCTTGTATCACATTCTCAGGATCAGGATTTTTTTGAATTGTGTCACGCAATACAGAGGAAATAAACATGCATACAAGCGAAGCGGAAATTCCGTGGCCCATCATATCAAGCTGAATGGCGGCATAACGATGATCGCTAATCTCATACCAAAAGTACATATCTCCCGCCAATTGAAATGCAGGCAGATAGGATGCCTTAATAAGCAAGTTTTCTTTATGTATAGGTGGGCTGAGCACGCTTGTTTGTACTTGTGTTGACAGCTCCAATTCATTTCTGATTTTCTCTTCTTGTTTCTTATGCCAGTCTTTTTCATATTTTAACCTGATTGCAACGCGAAGTCTTGCGAGCAGCTCTGTTTTGTTAATCGGCTTCATTAAATAATCTGTGCCACCGGCATCTAATGCTTCAACCACTTTGCATGAGTCCTCTAGCGCTGTGACAAAAATGACTGGTATATCTTTCAGATGCTCTACTTGCTGGAGCTGTTTACAAGCTTCTATTCCATCAATTTCCGGCATCATAATGTCCATTAAGATAGCATCAACCTGACTCTCTATTACAAATGGTTTATCTGAATATAAATAGTTAAACATATCCTGTGCAGAAGTAAACGACAGATAATCTGTATACCCAGCACGCTGCAACAGCTTTTCTATGACGAATAAATTAGCTTCATTATCATCAACAATCAGTATTCCCAAGAATTATCCCCTCACTTACTATCAACTTTCTATATACAACATTTTTTAATACCCTGTTTAATATAATTATAAACATAAATATTAAATTTTTAATAGTTGCTGAGGTGTCCGTATACCAAATAATGTTATAATGGCTATAGGAATTGAGGGAGATAGCAAATGCAGCAACGAACGTTTTATATTGCATCAAGCTTTAAAAATAAGAATGAAGTACGAAATATCAGTAAACTGCTTATTGATAAAGGATATATCCATACATATGATTGGACATTAAATAACAGAGCAACATCCTTACAAGCTTTAGAGAAAATCGGACAAGAAGAGTTAGCAGCTGTGAAAAATAGTGATTTTATAATTGTTATACTTCCGGCTGGAAAAGGGAGTCATATTGAATTAGGTATAGCAATTGGTTTGGGGAAAAAGATATTCCTCTATTCCCCTAATAAGGAAGTGAATAATTTAGAAGCGACAAGCACCTTTTATCATTTACCGGAAGTTAACAAATGTTATGGGGAAGTCGAGGATTTAATAGAGACGGTTATTGCGCTAACTATCTAAATTTGTGGCTTATTTTTTGGAGTAGTGGGTATGTAATGGATAAGCAATTAATGTGTAACAATGAATAATAGCTTACCAATACATTCACCAATTTTTTCTGAAAGACTAAATAAGGAAAAGCTCATAGCGATGACAATGGAGAGCAGTCCAAACTTTATTATAGCTTTCGGTACTTGAAGATAATCTGAAATACGATTGATCATGATCGAGCTCCTTTATTAAATAATAGCTAAATGATAACAATAATTATATTAAATGTAAATAAAAGGTTATTGCGTTGCATTCTTATAATATTAATGTGAAAGAGGTAATTTCAATGACAACTGTAATTGAAAATGAGTGGTTAAAGGTAGAAATTGCAAGCAGCGGTGCTGAAATTCGTAAAGTGCAGCATAAAAAGAATGAACTGGATTATATGTGGACAGGGGATAAAGCATATTGGGGGCGAGTTTCTCCTGTATTATTTCCGATTGTGGGCCGTTTAAAGGATGATAAATATGAACTAAATGGAAAATCCTACCCGATGTCGCAGCATGGCTTTTTGCGTGATGCCGATTTTGATATAGAGAAGAAAACAGACAATGCTGTTTCCTTTGTTGTTAAGTCGGACGGGCGTTTTCTTGATGTTTATCCTTATGAATTTACAGCTTATATTCACTATTCTTTGCTGGAGGATTCTCTTTCTGTCCGCTGGGAAATAGTCAATGACAATAAGGATGAGATGTTTTTCTCCATCGGTGCACATCCTGCCTTTAGAGTTCCGCTGTTAGATGATGAATCTGCCGAGGATTATGTCCTCCATTTTACAACAGCTGAAAACAAAGATGTTATGGAATATGAGCTGAAGGATTCGCTTATTCATGAAAAAGGGATTGCTAATGATATTGATTCTATTCAGGTGAAGGATTCTCTTTTTGAAAATGATGCATTAATCTACAGTCATATTGATGCGATAAAACTAGTGTCAGATAAATCAAGTCATGGGGTCGAAGTTACATTTAAAGATTTTCCTTTTGTAGGGATTTGGTCGAACTACTCTAAACCAGAAGGAATAATGGCTCCATTTGTATGTATTGAACCATGGTACGGGATTGCTGATCTATATAACACAACAGGAAAGTTAAATGAAAAATTCGGAATGAATAAGCTTGAAGCAGGGGAAACCTTCCAAGCAGGGTATGAAATAAAGTTTGTTTAATAAAAAGGTAAGGGAACTGTTTAAAATAAGGTTCCCTTACCTTTTTTTATTACAGTTCTCGCAAATAAGGGTTCCTTCATTTTTTAAATATGCCTTTATTTCGGTCATTCCTTTACGCATAGGATAGCGCATTTTTACATACACAATGTCATTCTCCCTAATTTCCTTCCTGCATACGGAACATTCAGATTTGCTATTGAACATACTAAACACCTCCACTTTATTTACGAATAAAACAATAGATAGTTCCTATTGCAAGTAAAAAATCTCTTTACATTAGAAACAGTTAGGTTTATGATTAAGCTAAATTTTACATAACCATTTAACTACTAGGGGTGCCCGCATGGAGGGCTGAGAGAAAAAAGCAATTTTTTTAACCCTTCGGACCTGATCTGGATGATGCCAGCGTAGGAAAGTAGTCAGTGAGATTCTTTATTTACTGCTATTTAAAGCCAGGTCTTAAAAGTGAGACCTGGCTTTTTTATATTAGCATGGTTGTAAATTGAATAAGAGATTGCACTGGGGGAGCCGAACGGCTGAGAGTAGACTTTACCGTCTTGACCCTTTTTGGACCTGAACTGGATAATGCCAGCGTAGGAAAGTGTTCGTATTAGATTAGTCTTTTTTGACTGTCTAGATCCCTCAGTGCTCATTACTGGAGGGATTTTTTTATGGAAAAAACACGAAAGCTTACATTAACGGCGATGATGGTCGCAATCGGGACAATGACTAGTAATTTTTTCTTCATTCCGATTGGGTTTACGAAGGTGTTTCCCGTACAGCATTTTCTCAATGTTCTGTCAGCAGTATTACTAGGTCCGTATTATGCCGTGCTGCAAGCCTTTAGTGTCTCGCTTTTACGAAACCTCATGGGAACAGGTTCACTGTTTGCATTTCCAGGAAGCATGGTCGGAGCACTGTTAGCGTCACTATTATTCTTAAAGACTAGGAAGCTGTATATGGCATTTGCCGGAGAGGTTTTTGGAACTGGCATACTTGGGGCAATATTAGCATATCCAATTGCGGCAGTTCTCCTTGGACAAAAGGCGTCATTGTTTGGCTTTATCCCGCTCTTTATTTTCAGCTCGATTGCTGGAGCATTGATTGGAGCGATTGTATTAAGCATCTTTGTGAAAAAGCAATCGGCTGTATTAACAAATACGAGCTTGCTCAAAAAGTAATGGTACTAGAAGGAGACACAAATGGAAGACTTGAAAACTATTGATAAAACGAATGAAACACCAGAGGAACAACTATTAACAGTGGGGCTTGATGAAAAGCTTCCTCCTCTTAAAAGCTTTTTATATGGTCTGCAGCATGTGTTTGTTTCAAATGTATGGCTAGATCCTATTTTTGTGGCAGCAATGATTGGTTTGCCTTTTGCTTTATCAGCCAATATCGTTAATTCCATTTTTATTGCAGCCGGTATTGTTACATTGCTGCAGGCAGCAAAGTTTGTAAAGTTGCCAATCGTCCAAGGACCATCAGCTGCCTTCGATTCCATCATGATCGCAGCTGGAAAAGCAAACGGTCTTGCTGCTGCGAGCGGGGCAATCCTTGTCAGTGCAATAATTGTATTCATATTGTCTGTTACTGGGTTAATAGGCAAGCTAAAGGTATTATTTACACCAGTTGTATCAGGGACTGTTATTTTTCTAGTCGGTATTTCTTTATCGAGCTTTACATTGTCTGAATTTCTCGGCGGTTCACCAGGAGATGCAGGCTTTGCAAGTTCAACTGTATTAATGATGTCCATTCCAACAGCTTGTATCGTTTTAATTTTATCTATATTCGGAAAAGGCTTTTTAAAATCTTTTTCCTTTTTAATAGCATTAGTTGTTGGTGATATTATTGCGATTTGTTTAGGAGAAGCTGATTTTGGAATGATAGCAGAAAAGGCTTGGTTCGGTCTGCCGACATTCCTGCCTTATGGAAATTTAGAATTCGAATGGACAACTTTTCTCACATTTTTTGTTGCGTATATAGTGGCTGTAATTGAAGCGATGGGTGTTTATCAAGCATCCTCCACCATTTTGAAAACAGAGATAAGTGCAAAGCGAATTAGGAATGGTTTTGCAGGCGAATCGGCAGGATCTATGCTGTCCTCTCTTATTGGCGGTTTTCCAACAACTGCCTATGCCCAAAATGTTGGTTTGCTTCGTTTGACAGGAGTTGGTTCAAGATATCCTGTGATGATTGCAGGTGTTATCTTCCTAGTGCTTGGCTTTGTACCGAAAGCAGGTGCCTTGCTTGCTTTAACGCCAAGCCCTGTTGTCGGCGGAATCTTTCTGCCGGCTGCTGCGACGTTAGTGTTTACTGGTATTTCCTTACTAGCAAAAGTGGAACAATCGGATCGCAATTACATGATTATTGGACTTTCCATTTTACTAGCAATCTCTTTGCCAAGCTTTTCAACAGGTTTTACAGGGGCAGCAGGAGCCTTCCTGTCAAATACGATATTAATCGGGGCATTTTCTTCAATTATTTTACATCTGCTGTTTGTTAATATTCCAAACTGGATAGAAAAGGGGAAGGGAATATGAAAGAAATCTCTATTGTTATAACAGAAAAAGTCCTCACTTTTATCGAAAAATATAAGAATGGCATTTTGAATAAAGAAGAGCATGACCAGGAATTTAATAAACTCGCTCTAGAATTGTTTTCCTATCAATTTCAGCATAACATGCCTTACAAAAAATATTGCCAAGTGAAGAAAAAGAACCCCCTCACGGTTAAGCGTTGGCTTGATATACCGCCAATGCCAATACAAGGTTTTAAAGAGCTGACATTAGCGTGTGAACCTATTGAGGATGCAGAGGCTGTATTTATGACTAGCGGAACTACTAATCCTGACCAAAAGGGCAGAAATTATCATCCCTCATTAAAGGTATGGGATGCATCGATGAAGCATCCATTTAAACAGTTTGTTCTGCCAGACAGGGAGAAGATGACGATATTTGTATTATCACCAGCTGCAGACATGAATGAAAATTCCTCCTTGTCTAGGTATCTTTCAAATGCAGCAGCTTATTTTGGGGCAGAAAACAGCCAATTCTTCTTCGGGAAAAAAGGATTAGAGATGGAGAAATTTGCGAGTGAGCTGCGTAAGTGTGAACAATCAGAAGAACCAGTAATGCTTATGGGCGCAACATTTGCTTATGTTCATCTTCTTGATTATTTAAAGGAAAATGGACTGCAATTTCAGCTCGCAAAAGGAAGCAGGATATTTGATACAGGCGGCTTTAAAGGTCAGTCTCGTGAAGTAGAGATGGAAGAGCTGTATAAACAGTTTCATACAAGCTTCCAAGTTGACCGTTCACTCTGCATAAATATGTATGGCATGACCGAACTAAGCTCGCAAATTTATGATCAAAGTATTTTGTCGAGCTGCTTAGAAGGAGATATTCGTTTAGAAAAGACAGGTCCTGCATGGGTGAAAACAGTCATACTTGACCCAGATACATTAAAGCCAATCACAAATGGTCAAGCAGGGGTAATTGCACATATTGACTTAGCAAACTGGAATTCTTGTATAGCGATTCTAACTCAGGATGAAGGCTGTCAAACAGATAACGGGTTTAAGCTCCTTGGCAGAATAAAGGGGGCAGAAGCCAGAGGCTGTTCGATTGCAGTGGATCAGCTGATGCAATCTGCATTAGGTGGTGCATCCATTTAGTGATGGAAACAGAATTAATAGAAGCCTATTATGTACCAGAATCAATAAAGCTCACAGATTTTCGCCAAGAGTCAATTCAGGTGAAAGGCCGGAAGTACATCGTAAAATATCCAGAATTAACTGCCGAGCATATAGAGGAAATCGGGGCATCATTGCAAGCAAACAGAAAAGATTATCTTGCTCAGCTTACTACTAATGAAGTAGTCGACAAGATAGACCAAGCTATCCAGCTATGGCTGAATCCAAACTACCGATTGAGACGTATTGCCGACGCATTAATTCCTGCAGTCACCGGGTATGATCAAGACATGGTTCGGCTCGAGTTGAAAAGGTATATGAGGACCTTTCGCAAAAAGGAGCTGCTGCGCTTCCTTGATGAGGAATTTGACCAGCCTGCCATACTCGATGACTTTCGGCCAAGAAAATCAGGCGGAATGAGTCGTGCGTATGGACCAAATACTATTTTTCATTTATTTTCTGGTAATGTGCCAGGCGTGCAGTTATGGAGTTTAATAATGGGGCTTTTGCTTAAATCAGCGGCAATCGGCAAGACCTCTTACTCAGAGCCCCTCCTCCCTGCCCTCTTTCTCCAATCCTTAAAGGAAGTGGACGAGAGATTGGCTGATGCCATCGCCATCCTGCCATGGAAGGGGGGGACAGAGTCCCTTGATAATATGGCAGTCAATTGGGGAGAGGCTGTAATCGTTTATGGGTCGAACAAAACGGTCGCGGAAATAAGGAAGAAGACACCAATTCACAAAAAGCTGTTGTCATATGGTCATAAAATCAGCTTTGCTATGATTGGCAAAGAAGCATTAACGGCTGATCATTACAGTGACACACTCCATAAGCTTGCCGAAGATATTTCCATCTATGACCAGCAAAGCTGTCTTTCTCCGCAATGTGTTTATGTGGAGCAAGATGGGGTGGTAAGCCCGAAGCAGTTTGCACAAGGATTAGCAGCAGAGCTTTTCCGATACCATAAAAAAAGACCAAGAGCAAAGCTGACAGGGGAAGAGGCAATGTCCATACAAAACTTCCGAAATGAGCATTCCTTAAAAAGCCTGCAATCACAGAAAACGGCAGTATACAGCAGTAAAGACGATACAGCATGGACGGTCATTTACCATGAGGAACCTTCTTTTAGCGGTAGCCCGTTAAACAGAAGTGTTCATGTGTATGCAGTGGACAGACTTGAGGAAGTTGCTGACCATTTCCAGCAATGGGAGAGCTATTTACAATCATGCGGGCTTGCCGTAGAACCAGCAAGATTGTTCTCGCTCGCCAATATGTTAGGCGCTGCTGGCGTTAATCGGTTCAGCCCAATCGGAGAAATGAACCGGGCAAAGCCAGGCTGGCATCATGATGGCGGGTTTAATTTAATGGAGCTAGTTCGCATGGTTGATTTGGAAAGGGACCTTGAGTATGGACTTGAAAAATATGACAGTGATGTGGAATAGAAAGGACGAGGAAAGATGAATCTTCAAGAAAAAATTGTTTTAGTGACAGGTGCAAGCAGAGGAATAGGCGCAGCTATCGCTAAAAAAATGGCTGCTGAAGGTGCATTTGTCATTATCAATTATTTGAAAAACAAAGACCTCGCCGAAGCAGTTGTCAGTCAAATCGAAGCAGCAGGAGGGCAGGCTGTTGCCATTCAGGCAGATGTTCAAAAAGAAGAACAAGTCACCGATATGGTCGCACAGATTGCTGATGCATTCGGTACAATTGACATCGTTGTGAATAATGCCTTGAGTCATTATACCTTTAACCCTAAAACAAGGAAAACAGCATGGGAAATCAGCTGGGCCGATTACAACAGCCAGTGGGAAGGCAATGTTCATGGCACCTATAATGTCTGCAAAGCAGTGATGCCATATATGAAGGAACAAATGCAAGGCAGGATAATCAATATTGTCAGCAATCTAATCGATTTTCCGATTATTCCATACCATGACTACACAACATCAAAAATGGCCTTGTTAGGCTTTACAAGAAATCTAGCCAAAGAGCTTGGCCTATTTGGAATCACCGTGAATGCAGTCGCGCCAGGCTTAACCTATCCGACAGATTCCAGCTCCGAAACACAGGAATCTGTGCGAGAATCAATCATTCAAATGACACCAATGGGCCGTTTGGCAAGTCCTGATGATATTGCAGGAAGTGTGCTGTTTTTAGCATCAGATTTGGCAGCGTTTGTGACGGGGCAGTGTTTGAATGTGGATGGAGGATTGGTGATGCGATGAGTTAGGAGAGCTTGCCTTATGGGTAGGCTCTTTTTTTATGTTTTTATCAAACAAAAAGAGAAACTCAATCGGAAGTCTATGCATTCGACATATTGAGTCCCTCTCTTTTCAAAAAGGATTTAATATATGTCCATAGTTGAAATGTTAAGAAACCTAATATAGATATTGATAAAAAAGTAATCTGTCAGATTGGAATAGTATGTTTCATTTTTTTAGCTTATATGCTCCAACAGTTGCTGTAAAACCTAATAAGATCAAGAAAAAGAAGTGACTTTTGATAAAGAGTCTGCTTTCTCTTACTCTTTTTTGTATCATACGAAATGATATAAAAAGGATAAAATACAAACCTTTTAGTAAAGAGTTTCGTCTAAGTATTGGATTAAGGAAAGGGGTTAAGATACTATGTATGCAATTTATGATATTGTCTTTTTTGGAACAATTTTTTTAATTATTTATATCGTAGTGGATTTTATTAGAATGAAAACAAGTGGTTTAATGAAAAGATTGATTACTTATAGCTTTCTATATTATTTACTGCACGTTGCGCAATTAACAACTGGAGGAATTATATTGCCTCCTCAACACGATTTTTTGCCAACTATACAGCTAGTGCCGTTTTATTTTATTAAAGATTGGTACAATCTTTATCATTATCAAGGATTCGACTGGTTCTTTTGGAATTCTGTAAAGTTATCTTTTTATAATTTAATAATGCTTTGTCCATTAGGTGTGTATATATCGTTGTTATTTAAAGCAAGAAAACTTTCAAAAGCGATAGGATGTATTTTTCTAGTAAGTGTAACAATTGAAGTGCTGCAGCTTTTATTAGGTTATGTAGGTATTGTTGAAGGGAGGGCATTTGATGTGGATGATCTGCTGTTAAATACTATTGGTGGCGGAATTGGCTATATTATAACAGAAGCAGTAAAAAAGAAAGTTAGATTATTTCGTCAAAAGCAAATGGTTAATTAAATTGGATGGTCAATAATTCTGCCAATTGGATGGTCAATATTGTTTCGAAATCCAGTATGATAGTTATGTGATATACTTAGCATGGTTATTATAATATTGGAGTGAGCATAGATGACTTGGATTTCCATCATAGCGTTAGTTCTATTTTGTATAGTGAAGGTTTTAATGACATGTTTGCCGACAGGTGTGGTCGAATGGCTGCTTGGAAAATATAAATTGCATTTGAAATTGTCTGAAGTTAATACAGAAGTTCTCTATAATGGCAGAAAAATTGAAGGAGCGCTTAAAACTGATATTTTAAAGCTGTTTAATGAGGCAACTGTCAGAGAAAAATACAGTTTATATCCTGGAAGTGAAGAAGGGTATCTTCACCCTGAGAATGCAGATTATTCTTTAACGATTGTTACAAGAAACGGCAAGAAGGAGTTAAAGCTGTTATTGTCCAGTTATAAGGACCGTATGGATATTGTTAAACAATATAAAAATAAAATTGTTGTATATAGCACATATCCGCTTGAGATGGATATTAATAAAATGATTCAAGCTTAAAAACTTTCTTAAAGGGCTGAACACAAAAATAGTAACGAAACAAGTGTTTGGAACTATTTAACAGAGCATAAACTCGGCCGCTTTCCTTTTCCTTTAAAACAGGAATTAGTCCAATCAAATACACCATACAAAAAGCCGGAAGGTATACAGTGGGAACTGGTAACAGAAGAGGAATGGGCGGAGATGTCTGTATTAAAGGAAATAATTGAATTAACGAAAGTGAAAGAAGAAAAAAGGCCATTTTTGTAATAGAAAATGGCCTTTTTTTCGTATTAACTTAAAATTATAAGAATATTGCATAAAAATATTTTCTTTTTCTACGAGCCTGCTATTATAATAGAAAATATATGTACATAGATGAGGGAAAAGAGGTAACTAAAATGGGCAAAGGATTAGAAGGGAAGCGTGTGGTTATTGGAGCTTCTCGTAAAATAGAAGAAATCAGCAAATTAATCGAAAATCAAGGCGGTATTCCAGTTGTCCGCTCTTTACAAGGTACCGTTTTCTTAGCGGAAAAAGAGGTAGAACCTGCTCTGATTAAGTTTGTGAACGAAGGGGCAGACTGGGTCATCTTTACGACAGGCATCGGTACAGAAACACTTGTAAATATCACGGAAAAGCTAGGTGTAAAAGCGGAATATCTTAAGCGATTGGAAGCGGCTAATATAGCGATCAGAGGCTACAAGACAAAAAATTACTTGAAGAAAATTGGCGTAGTGCCTGATATTCTCGATGAAGATGGGTCAACAAGAGGATTAATTCGTGCGCTTGAAGATGTTGATTTTGCAGGGAAAAACGTATTGGTTCAGCTTCACGGTGAGACAGCGCCTCGACTCATCCAGTTTTTGGAAGATAAAGGAGCAAGCGTTGCTACTATCCTGCCATATCAGCATATCGCTCCAGAATGGGATGCTGTGCAAACACTTTTTGAGGAAATGCACGATAACAAAGTGGATGCCGTCTGCTTTACGAGTGCGATTCAAGTACGATCTCTTTTTACATTTGCAAAAGAGAAGGGTGTAACAAAAGAAATCCTCGATGCATTCCAAGACAATACATTAGCAGTTGCAGTAGGAAAAGTAACTGCAGAGGCATTATCGGAAGAAGGAGTAGACAAAATCGTTGTTCCTGAGCTTGAACGTATGGGTGCAATGATTATTGAGTTGTCTCGTTATTATGAAGGCAATAATGTGAACTCTTGAGAGAAACATGTAAGAAAAGAGCTATTCAGCTCTTTTCTTATTAGGAGACCAATTTTAAACCTACTGCTGCACCTAACACCATAGCTATAAAGACAAGTCTTCGCCAATCTTTTGATTCACCATATAGTAACATACCCAAAATAGCTCCACCAGAAGCACCAATTCCTGTCCAAATTGCATAAGCTGTTCCCATTGGGAGTGTTTCCATTGAATAGGAAAGGAAGATAAAACTAGCACCAAATCCTAAGATTAATAGTAATACGGATTGCCAGTTACGGTCTTTATGCAATTTGTTTATCATAGCCACACCAAACATTTCACACAGACCTGCTAGTATAAGAGAAATCCAAGCCATTACGATTCATCCCCTTCTTGAGTTTTATTTTTTGTAACCAATTTTAAGCCGATTACGCCTCCTAAAAGGAGTAAGATGAAGAAAACCTTTTCCACTTTAAAAGCTTCCCCAAAGAATAGAAGTTCAGAAAGTACAGTTCCTGCAGTACCTAAACCAACAAATACTGCATAAACAGTCCCAACAGGCAGCTTTTTCCCTGCCATAATCATTACGTAGAAGCTGATGATAATACAAACAACTGTCCCCGCCCACATCCATAGGTTATCAGAGTGCTTTAAGCCAATAACCCAAAATACTTCAAAAAATGCTGCGATAAAAACTTTAATCCAATCCATTTCTAAAACCTCCAAATTAATTTTGCATAAAAAAAACAAAAGCCCGGGAGCAAACTGATAAGTCAGTTTCTCCCAGGCTTTTGTCCTTCCGTGACACAGCAAAGCTGTGAGTTTTCTCTCGGACCAGTCCAACACAATAATATATGCTGCGGAACCCTAGAAAACATTTTTGTTTATTCAATTACCTTGAATTATACACAATTTTATAGATGTGTCAAACATGGCTATTCAGATATTAGCTGATTATAGTAAAAAATTTGTATTTTACCAGAAGAATGGTGATAATAGAGGAGAAAGGGAGGATGTAAATTTTGGAAAATGCATTAATTATGATGACAGATCGTTCGACCTCTTTAAACTTCCTAATATACTTGCAAAATATATATATAAATCAAACAAACAATACCGAAAAGATAAAGTTCCCTTATTTCTCTGCAAAGATTACTTTTAAGGATGACTTTAAATCAAGGTTTCAAAACCTATGGAAGAAAGTCTCTCAAATTGTATTTCTTAATGATGTCAACGATACAAAGCTGTTTTATGAGGAAAAGGAAATTTTTTATCATAGTTTGTTTTGTGAAGATGCTGAAGGTCTAACTAGTTTTCATGAAGTTTATAAAAGCTTTCAAGCTTGGTGGGGAGACTTTACTGGCGGTTTTGTGATAGAAAGGTCTATTGATGAAGCAGGCTATAATTTATATTTGGATTTAGTAGGTTATTATAAGGAAAGCGGAATTAAGGTGCAAAAAGATATTTATATTTCTCTAATATATGATGAATGCCTATTAGCAAATACTCAAACTTCATCTGATTTTGCTGTCATTCCAATTAAAGATTATTTCATAAACTATGATGAATTAGTAAAGAGATTGAAAAATAATTTTCTATAAGTATAAAACAGCGACAAAGATGCAGCTGTTTATTTCTTCAGCTCTATTTTGCCAATAATTGCTTCACTTGAAATGCCACCTGAGTCCCCACGTATTATTTACTGGTCATTATAATAAATAGTATTTACTGGAACTTCTAATGCTTGGTGTTATTATTTATTTTACACAGAAATCCTTTATTTATTGCGCGGTTTACAGTTTAATAAAGGGTTATCTATAAGATTAACTGTTTTACCTGTTAAAAGTTATGAAATTAAATCAATAAAAAAGCCAACCAGAATAAATTCTGGTTGGCCATTAAGTTTGCTAGGATGGTAGTTTATTATGAAACTGCCTTTTGCTTATTTTAAACTGCGGTTTAAGAACGCTTTTGTTCGTTCAAACTTAGGATTTGTAAACAAATCTTTTGGAGCACCAGATTCAACAATTTCCCCATTGTCCATAAATACGACTCTGTTAGCAACTTCTCTGGCAAAGCCCATTTCGTGCGTTACGACAATCATGGTCATGTTTTCTTGAGCCAGGTCCTTCATCACTTGCAATACTTCACCAGTTAATTCTGGATCAAGAGCGGAAGTAGGCTCATCAAATAACATAATATCTGGGTTCATCATTAATGCTCTGGCAATTGCCACCCTTTGTTTTTGTCCGCCGGACAGCTTAGCTGGAAACGAGTTCGCCCAGCTGGAGAGCCCGATTTTTTCTAGCAGCTCATTGCTTCTTTTCTGTATGTCAGCAGAGGATTCTTTTTTGACCATTTTTGGAGCAAGCTCTAAATTTTCTCTCACAGTCAGATGAGGGAAGAGGTTGAAGTGCTGGAAGACCATCCCCATTTTACCTGTGATTTGTTTAATGTCTTGCGGTTTAACGTATTGTCCATCTTTTACTAAATAATCGCCGCTCACACAAATACTGCCGCCATCAATCACCTCAAGATTAACAAGACTGCGAAGCATGGTGCTTTTTCCAGATCCGGAGGGACCAATAACCGCTACTACTTCGTTTTTATTTACATTAAATGTAATTTGCTTTAATACGTCTAAATTGCCGTACGATTTTTTTAAGTTAGAGATTTCAATAATAGCCATATTCACCAACTCCTTCTTATTCAAATTTGAATCGGCGTTCAAGCCATTTAAAGATTAACGTTAATAGAAGCGTCATGATTAAATAAATGACACCTGCCACAACAAATGGCACAATTGTAAAGTCGCGATTAACTGCAGCTTGAGCAAAGTGCAGCAATTCTGGTACAGCTACCGCATAAAGGAGTGCTGTATCTTTAACAAGTGTTACAGATTCGTTCGCCACAGCCGGAAGGGCGATGCGGAACATTTGCGGAAGAATAATCTTTCTTAAAGTCTGCCATTTGTTTAAGCCAAGTACTTGTGATGCCTCATATTGACCTTTATCAATGGCAATAAGACCGCCGCGGAAGATTTCGGCAAAATAAGCAGCATAGTTTAAAATAAAACCTAAACATGCAGCTACAAAACGATCTAATACTAAATATTCACCAACTACAGGAATCATTGGCAGACCGAAACAGATAAACAATAGCTGCAGCAATAGCGGTGTTCCGCGAAGCACATAAATATAGCCTTGAGCAAACCAGGAAAGAGGCTTAAAGCTGCTTCTTACAGCTAATGTTAATAGAAAGCCTAGCGGTATGGACACTACAATAGCAATGATAAACAAGAGGACAGTCATCTGAGCCCCTTCAAGCAAAGGCATAATTATTGATTTAATGTATTCAAAAGACATAAAAGTTACCTCCGAAAACAAAACGGACTTCCTTATCGGAAATCCTGTTTTGCCAGTAATTAGTTATTATTTCAACACTTTATCTTCGCCAAACCACTTTTCAGAGATTTCTGATGCAGTGCCATCCTCGTTCATCTCATCAAGTGCTTTTTGTAGTTTATTAAGCAGATCCTCATTACCTTTTTTAACGCCTACTCCATATTCTTCAGGAGCAAGAGATTCATCAAGTACTTTGAAAGTGCCTTCCTCTTTAGTCATATAGTAGTTAATAACAATTTCGTCAATTACTACAGCGTCTAAACGGCCACTCTTTAAGTCATTCAAAGCAGAAACATTGTCAGCAAACTCTGTTACTGTTTTAATTTTTGATTTAATAGGATCAGCATCTAATGCATCGGATGCAGAAGAAAGTGATTGAAGACCAACGACTTTTCCTTCTAAATCATTAAGTTTAGAAAGAGAAGAATCAGCCATTGTTACGACAACCTGTGCATTTTTCAAGTAAGGCTCTGTAAAGAGAACCTTTTCTTTACGCTCATCTGTAATGGTGTAACCGTTCCAAATAAGATCAATACGACCGCTGCTTAACTCAGATTCTTTCGTTTTCCAGTCAATAGGTTGAAATTGAGCTTTCATGCCCATTTTTTCAGCTGCTGCTTTCGCATAGTCAATATCAAAACCAACAATCTCATTATTTTCATCACGGAACCCCATAGGAGCAAATTTATCATCAATACCAATTACCAATGTATTGTCATCTTTTTCGGCAGATTTAGAGCACCCTGCTACAATGGTGAAAATCGCTGCTACTGCTAAAATCATTGTTACTAAACGTTTCATATATTATAGAGACCACCTTTTATTAAGTATTTTGCTTTAGTACGCTACCATATTATCGAACTATAGTATTGTAACACTATCATCCAATAAATACAATTAGGTTTTTCGTATAAAAGTAGATTAATATCAGTAAATTACAAATTAGTAACTAAAATAGTAGAAACCTTAAAAAAAAGAGCCCTTCATTAATAATGGAACTAATAAATCGCGATTAAATGAAACCAAAGAAGAGCTATAAACGTATTAAAGTTATTACAATTAATCTATGAGAAGGATAAAGCAATGTATAAGAAAAGAATTGTCATAAATCTATGGATTTGAGTCAATAATTTGGACACAAAAAAGTTAAGTATTAAGCGGTTCTTCTAATCTGATCCTCCATAGCTTGAGGTGTTTGATAGTCGATGCTGCTGTGAATTCTTTTTCTGTTGTACCAGCCCTCTATAAACTGAAACATGGCCAGCTTCGCTGCCCGGTAGTCAGTGTACTGGGTATGATAGACTTCTTCTTTCTTTAATATGGCGTGAAATGACTCTATACAGGCATTGTCATAAGGACAGCCTTTCTGACTGAAAGACTGCCTGATTCCGTATTTTTGGACATGCTGAGTAAACTCACTGCTGGTATATTGTGAGCCAAGATCGGTATGAAGAATTAAGCCCTTTCGGGGCTTTTGAGAAAAACAGGCGTTTTGAAGTGCTTCGATCACTAATTCCGAAGTCATAAAACGAGAAAAAGAATAGCCAACAATTTTTTTCGAATGCAGATCCAATACAGAGGCCAGATAGCACCAGCCGTCTTTTACCGTAGGAATATACGTAATATCTGCCACCCATTTCTCATTAATCGTGCAGGTAGAGAAGTCTCTTTTTAAAAGATTACCCAGCTGCACAACCTTTTCCTTTGAGGGGAAAGGACGGTATTTTTTCCTGGTAATCGAACGGATGCCTGCCTTTCTCATCAAGCGCTGGACACGTTTCAGGCTTAAACAAACCCCGTTGTTTGATAAGGTCTTATGGATTTTCGGTGCGCCATAACGCGCCTTACTTTCCAGGTGAATCCGTTGGATTTCCTGCGTGAGTTCCTGGTTTTCCAGTTCACGTTTTGACGTCGTTTTTTCAAGGGAGCCATAGTAACTGCTTCTTGGCACGGCCAGTACTTCGCACATTTTCTGGACGGGATATTGATCCTTGTGTTCCTCGATAAAATCGATGAGCTCTGATTCGGTTACTTTTTCGCGAATATGGCCATAGCCTTTTTTAGGATTTCTACCTCCTGTTTTAACCGAAGGTTTTCTTTCTGAATCTCGGCTAACTCTTTTGGTGTCAGCGCCTCTTTTTCTGAACCAATAGGGGTAAAGTCTTTCACCCATTTATAAATCGTTACTTCTGATACGCCATATTCGCTGCTTAATTCTTTAACCGGGCTGCCGGAATGATACAAATCCACAATCGTTTTCTTAAAATCATCGTTATATTTTTTGCCTGCAGGTTTACGTTCCAATTCGGACACATCCTCTCAAAATAATTGTAAGGACTTAATTAAATTGTGTCCATGAAACTATACTAACTCCATCTAATTGGTTGGCTCTATATAGTCGTTCTACAATAGTGTACTATTCTGAGGGATTCCCGTTTATAACCCCTGGTTTTAGCGGATTTATTATTTTTATGGTTGGAGTTTGTATGTGTTTATACAGTCCTAAAGTAGACGAGGTTTTAAAAAAATGGTTTGGAAAAAATAATGGAAGTGGTAAGAGTAGTTAGTATCTTTGCTAAATAAGATTACGTACGAGGAGAATTACAGGTGAAAATACCTTTTGGAGGTAATGATGAAGATAGAAGAAAAAGATGATTTGGTTATTATAGATGGTATCGAAATAGACGGTTCAATTGATATGGAACAGCACTGTAAAAAATGTCAACATAACTTGGTTTACTATGAAGATTATGATGCTTATTTCTGTCCTTCCTGCAATGAATGGACTGAGGTGAAATGTGAAGACCCTAATTGTTCTTATTGTCCAAAACGACCAGAAAAACCATTACCTTAGATGGAGTAATGATTCTAGAAAGGAAGCACTATATGCATGAAATCATTCCATTATTTTTAAATACGGAAATCTCTGAACAAGAATATTATGATGGCATCATTTATTTTATTTATTCTAGCAATATTAGAAGTGGAGAATATGAGTGTAATCAATTTGTAGTTAAAAAAATGGATCATTTAAATTATATAATTTTTGAAGAATATGTCATTAATAACAAAAGAGAAATTCATCACTCCGTGTCCATTTCGAAAAGTGAATTGGTAAAGGTAATCAATACGTTTGCGGAAAATCAAGGATTTGTCGTTAGAAGTTATGATAGGACTTGAGTGTAGATGTTTACTTTTAATGAGGCATGAAGAAACACCCCTTAAAATTCACTTCATTAAGTGTATTTTAAAGGGTGTTTTATTTGAAAAACATGTTAATGATTAATCCAATAAATCAATGTTTTTATGATAGGATTTTTTGAGTGAAGTATAGCTTATTATAAAATTAATGAAGGATATAAAAATCGCTGGTAAAAACAACTGAACTGAACTTGTCATGTTAGACGGGATTCCTTGTATTACTACTAACATAACGGCAATAAGAACCATCATGATTAAACTGCGGTTTATGATTGCTTGTTTTTCTTTTTTAAATCGTCTTTCACTTATAATATCAGGATATTCTATGCCTGACATTATATATCTTATTAGTACATAGGCAACTAGGAAACATAAAGAAAGCAAGGTGACAGTTCCAGAAGCAGACCCTCCGTAAAGAGAAAAATTATTAATCAATGCATAAATAAATAACAATATGGCAAGCAGCACAGCAGATTCAGCTATATAGTAAAGCATTTTCTTTTCTTTGTATTCATCCTTAGGTAATACCTTAGACAGCCATGATTTTTGTTCCATAAAATTACTCCTCCCAAAATAAGTCATCGAGTGTTTTTTCTAAAGCCTTAGCAATGGAAATACAAAGCTGCAAGGTA
Source organism: Niallia sp. Man26 (assembly GCF_022049065.2). Taxonomy (NCBI): domain Bacteria; kingdom Bacillati; phylum Bacillota; class Bacilli; order Caryophanales; family Bacillaceae; genus Niallia; species Niallia sp. Man26. Next base: position 445,811 of record NZ_CP095744.1, on the reverse strand, counting down.
GGGTTGTAGTTCCCTTTTTCAATAAGACCAATTGTTTGTCTTGTAACATTAACCTTTCTGGCTAACTCTGCTTGAGTCATGGATTTCTCAGCTCTGGCTATTTTAATACGATTTTTCATAATTTCACCGACCGAACTAAATTACACAATGTAATGTTTAAGTTGCATTATGTAATATATATATTACATTGATTTCCTTAAAAAGGCAATAAAAAGCAAAAAAATTCTATTTATTATTTTCATAATCTTCTCCTAACGTATTTAAGATTAAAAAATTTTCATTAAAATTTTAGAAAGCATCATGATACATTTTACCGTTATTTCATTACGGTTTTGTATGATTATAGAAAGGATTAATCTTATTAAGAAAGGAGAATAGTATTAAATGCATATAAATCCCATAAGCAGGTCACTTTCATTTTAAAAAATCCTCACTTAATACAAATTAATGCATTAGTATCCAATATAATTTAGATAAGATATAATTCTGACAAGATAATATATGGAGGTAAAACAGTTGAATATTTTAGTAATTGAAGATGAAGAAGCGTTATCAGAATTTATTCTTTTGGAGCTAATGCACGAAGGATATAATGTTACGCCTGCTTATGATGGAAGGAAAGGGTTAGAGCTTGCATTAGAAAAGAATTGGGATGTTATCCTGCTTGATTTAATGCTGCCAAAATTAAATGGTATTGAAGTTTGTAGACGGTTAAAGGCAGTAAAGGATATTCCGATCATTATGATAACTGCCAGAGATAGTATTATGGACAGGGTCTTAGGATTAGATATCGGTGCTGATGATTATATTCCAAAACCCTTTGCCATTGAGGAATTGTTAGCAAGAATTAGAGTTATTATTAGAAGACAAGAGAAACTGAAAAATTTACCGGAGATGACTTTGTCCTTTAAAGATCTTGAGCTTAATATTGAGTCAAGATTGTTAAAAAAAGGGGAGCACCTAATAGAACTGACTAAAAAAGAGTACGACTTGTTATTTCTGTTTATGAAAAACATTAACCGAGTTTTAACTAGAGAGATTATTCTAGAAAATATTTGGGATTATCATGCAGACATAGAAACAAATGTCGTAGATGTTTATGTGATGCATCTTCGCGGGAAATTGGAAGCTAATGATAAAGAAGGCTATATACAAACGATTAGAGGAATGGGATATGTTATGAGGGAATGAAAAGTGTGAAAGCATTATTACCTAAAAGTATCAAGATAAAATGGAAATTAACATTTTGGGCCGCATTACTAATCCTCTTCTTATTTTTATCCTATACCTTCGTTCAGTATGTTGTCATTATGAAGTGGGTTAATAATCATGAAAGACAAACAATTCAAAAAAATATGGAAGAAATTTATGCCTATTTATTAGAAGCAGATTCAGAACAAGAGATTTTAGAAAGTAAAGCGTATATAGATATCTTGAATGAACATCACCAATTAATAAGGATTGTTAGTGAAAATAATTCCGTATTATTTACAATAACAAATAAAGTGCCAAAAAATTGGGTCTCATCACAATCAGCTTTAAAAGAAGAATTAGTGGAAATGTCCCCTAAGGGAGATCGACTGCTTGTATACCGAAAGCCTTTTAAAGTAACCGGTTTTAAAGGTACGATAGAAATTGTCCGAAACTTAGAGAACTTCGAAAGTTTGATAAATCAAATAACGACATTAGTAATAATTACAGGATTAGTGGCTATCATTTTAAGTTTTGTAGGGGGAAGGATTCTGTCCTTTCAGTTATTAAAACCAATAAATTCTATGATTAGGACAATGAAAAGTATAAAAGAAAATGGTTTGAATAAACGGGTGAATATCGATAAACAGCATGATGAAATGACAGAGTTAGGAATTATGTTTAATGAATTAATGGATAATCTCGAGACATCTTTCCAGCAACAGCAACAATTTGTGGAAGACGCTTCTCATGAATTAAAAACACCATTAACAATCATTCACGGTCATCTATCCCTTATAAATCGCTGGGGAAAAGATAATCCGCAAACATTAGAAAGGTCACTTAACTTGAGTTTGAATGAAACCAATAGATTAATCCGTATGGTTTCAGAATTGCTGACCTTATCAAGAGGAGATTTCTCCACAAGTACTGCTGTATTAGAGGATATAAAAATAAAAGGTGTAGTAGAGGATGTTGTTGAAAATTTCTTAACTTTAAATCCAGACTATAATATTTCCTCTTCAATAGATATTAGTAAGGATTTCACCTTAAAAATATTCAAAAATCATCTTGAGCAAATAATAATTATCCTGTTAGATAATGCCATAAAATATTCAAAAAACAAGAAGGAAATCGAGCTTAAAGTAAAACATAGCGAAAACAGCTTAGCTATTGAAATAAAGGATTACGGTGTTGGAATTCCAGAAGAAGACCTACCATTGGTGATTAATCGATTTTACCGTGTTGATAAAGCAAGAAGCAGAAAAAATGGCGGAAATGGGTTAGGATTAGCAATCGCCAAAAGGTTATTGGAATATTATAAAGGGTCGATTGAAATTCAAAGTGTTTATGGTGAATGGACAAAGGTAATTATTAATATCCCTTTGAGAAAAGATTCTGATGTACTGTTCCGAAAAAAATAAAATGAATTAAAGAGGTGGAAAGAATGTTTAAAAAATTTATGAAAACGATTAAGCAATTTTCTCACAGCAGTCATAGATCTAGAAGCTATAGCAGAAGTGATAGAAAAAGGTATAAAAAATACAGCAGCAGTGATAGAAGAGGATATAAAAAAAGCAGCAGCAGTGATAGAAGCAGAAGGTATAATCCGTATGGCGGCAGTCACCGCTATAAAAGTCGCAAGCATAGCAGCAGCTAAATAACGAAAGGAAATCTTGTTCTGAAAGAGCAAGATTTCTAAATGTTAGAATTTTAAAAAGGCAGGTTTTTTGATGGAATTCGTATGGTGGGCAATAACCATAATATTATTTATATTAAGTTTTGTGGGGATAGTTTATCCGATTATTCCCTCTGTAGTAGCAATATGGGGAGGATTTTTGGTTTATCAGTTTTTGATTAATCCTAGTGAGCTGTCTATATGGTTCTGGATAAGTATGGGATTGTTAAGTGCTGTATTAATAGCAGCCGATATCATCGCAAATAGTTATTTTGTGAAAAAATATGGCGGGTCAAAGATTTCTGAAACAATAGCTGCAATCGCAACAATAGTCGGGTCCTTTATTCTCCCTCCATTTGGAATTATCCTCGTACCATTTGTAGCGGTTTTAATTACGGAATATATCTTGCATAAAGATATGAAGAAGGCGGCAAAGGTTGGATTCGCTACGGTAATAGGCTTCTTAGGAGGCAGTGTAGCAAAAATATTAATACAGGTTATTATGATTATTTGGTTTTTTACTGCAGTAGTTGTATAGGTTGATTTATCAATCTCTATTGAGAGGAATTCTAATGAATTCCTCTTTGTTTTTTAGATAATGTAAAAAAAAAATGATTAATTAATATGGGTTAAAGGACTAAAGGGGGTAAGTGAAAGCATAACTATAATATGAGTCCCACTTATAATAAAAAATTAGAGGAATAATAAAAGCGAGGTAGATATATGAAAGAAAAACTTAGAAAAATCAATCTACGTACTGCTTTAATAATGGCTATTTGTTTTTACTCTTTAACAATAGCACTGCATATCCTTGTTATCAGCAGTGTTATTCCGTTCTCTTGGGTTAACGGAGGGCGATCTGATTCGTTTGAATCTCAGCTGCCAATATCTGTTGTTGGTATGGTTGTTTGCATTATAGGCGGTGCTTTTACCATTTTTGCTGCCCAAAAAAAGCGGTATTTACATAAAAGAGGAAGATCTATTATATGCTGGTGTTTCGTGGCACTTTGGACCTTTGGCTTTTTTCAACAACTACTTGGAACCTCTTTTGAAAAACTGGTATGTTCGTTTCTATTGCTTCTTGGAGTGGTATCACACTTGCGTATGGCTATTGAAACAAGATAATGAATAAGGAATTAGTAGTTAAATTGTTTTGATTTCTAATTTTAATTTACGGGTAATAATATCGGTAAAGATAAAAATATTTTAGTTTTTTGTATTTGGAGGGATTTTATGGAAATATCCATGGCGATAATTGTTATTATCACACTTGCATTACTTTTCATCCCTGTTATGTTTTATTATAAAAATACAAAAAAATTATTATTATCATTGTTAGTCTATTTTATATGTGCTGCTCCAATGCTATATGTGGTTATTGATGATGTAATAAATAATTATGAAGATGCTAATATTGGCTTAGGATTAGGGATTTTTCTTACTTGGGGTCTTACTGCTTGTTTATATTTAATTTTAGGAATCTCAATTTTTGTTAGATTAATACGAAAAGGGTAGTGTATATTGATTTATCTCCGCTGCTAAAGCAGCTTTTTTATTTTTTGAGATATGCTTGATTATATGAAGAAATTCGCTAGAAACAGATGCAAATCCGATATCGCAAATAAGATGCAGCCGTGAAAAGTCAGACAGTGGTATAAATGTCTGACTTTTTTTGTATTAATGGAAGTTTGTTGCAAATTAAACAGAGTTTCTATGTTCCCGAAAGAAATTTTAAAAGAAATGTGTTTGGGAATAAATACCTTTGGGAAAAGAGAACTTATAAGTTAAATATTGTAAAACGAAATAGTGATGGAGGATTCTGGAGATGACAGAAAAAAAGCAAAGATTATTAGGTAACATTTTTTTAGCATTACTACTGGTTATAGTGATAAGCGGTTGTGGTCAAAAAGACGAAGCTCAGGAAACAGAGGGGAAAGCTGAAAATACAGCAGCAGCTACAGAAGCAAATACAGAAGCAAATACAGAAGCAACAGCAGATGCTAGTGAACCGAAAAAAGTGTCGGCAGCAGAAACGGATGGAAAAACAGTTTTTGATAGGAACTGGGATAGCTTGAAAAATGAATGGAATAAAAGTATGACTTCCGTTAATCCTGACTTGGCTACTCTTAATGATTTAGAAGAAAAGGATAGTGCTTATGGATTACTTCGTACTGGCACTATCAATGAGAATCAAACAATTGTAGTATCTGCAGCAACGGATAACGATACTGGCAACCTTCGGACAGCAGCAATTTTTGGAATTATGGATGATAGCGGAGACGTTACTTCTGCAGCAGTTAACTTAGTTAATATAGCAGATTCAACCATTTCGGCAGAAAAGAAACAAGAAATTAATACAGCATTAGGTTTAGTCGACGGTAGAATTATTGATAGTGGGCAAAGTACATATGAGGAGAACGGGCTGATGTATACGGCCATTTATGATGCTCCAGAGAATTTGGAGCCTACATTAGGATTGTCCATACAAGAGGTTGAATAGAATTTATTGTATTTGTTTTAGTTTTCTTTAGAAAAGAACACAAAGCAGTCTGCCTATAGGTGACTGCTTTTTTGGTGTATATTTGTTTTCTTTAGACGGAAATCTAGCTATTAAATAAAAAAAAACAAAATAAAACAAAAAATAGTTTGTTTTTTTATCTAATTAAAAGGTTTTTTTTATGAAAAACACATAGAATCCACATTGGAATTTTATAATTTGAAAGAATAATAAGATTGCTCGTACTTTTTGAGATAAAGAAAAATTCACATAGAGTAAGGGTGAACCATAATTATACTAGGAAGATGAATAAATAAACAATCGTTTTGGAGGCTGGTTATATTTTGATTTATTTAGCTAATATCATTACCATATGCAACTTTATCTGCGGGGTGTTATCTATCTATTCCTTGCTATTAAATAATACATTTTCAGCGATGATGTTTATCTGCTTTGGCATGTTTTTTGACCTGTTTGATGGCAGGGTTGCGCGAAAGTTTAATACCGTATCTGAGTTCGGGAAAGAGCTTGATTCTCTTTCTGATTTAGTAACATTTAGTATTGCACCCGCCATGCTGGCATATAGTATTTCTTTAAGTCAGCTTTCCCTCGTTGGTTTGGTTTGTGCACTTGCATTCAGCATTTGCGGACTGCTGAGATTAGCCCGTTTTAACGTAGAACAAAGCAATTTGGCAGTATTTATTGGATTGCCAGCACCGGCTGCTGCTATGTGCTTGTTAGTACTTATGACATTACATAGCCCAGTTATTTTGTGCATCGGCATATGCATCCTGGCATTTCTAATGGTCAGTCATATTAAAATTCCAAATTTCAAGAAACAAGACAATGAAAAAATGGAAATTCACGGATGGAAGTAGCTAACGAGTTAATCGGTCAATATGGTTATTTTGCTGTTTTCCTATTGCTCAGTTTGGGAATAGTGGGGTTGCCAATTCCTGATGAAGCACTGATGACGTTAATAGGATACTTTACGCATATAGGCACTCTTAATTATCAGCTTGCTATTTTAATCAGCTTTAGCGGGACTTTTCTAGGCATGATGATTAGTTATATGATTGGTAAAAAAGCTGGAAGACCTCTGATAGATAGGTTTGGAAAATGGATTGGGCTAAAGGAGAAAAGATTTTTAAAAGTTGAATCATGGATAAAGAAGTTTGGACCGTATTCCCTGTTGATCGCTTATTTTATTCCAGGAGTACGCCATCTCACATTTTACTGTTGCGGGATTGCACATATGAGGCTAAGAATATATTTGATGTATGGCGGAATTGGGGCCTTAATGTGGTGTTTTGTTTTTATTACAATTGGCAAATTGTTAAATATAATGGGAGTTTGAGAGGAATGCAGAATCATACAGAGGGCATAATTCAGCTCTCTATTGTTGTTTCATAAATTGGGAAAAATGGTTGAATTATGAAACTTATTATATACATAGTCGTAAGTATTATAAGCTGTTAAAGAAGGAGGCTTTATATGGCGGGGATTTGTTTTTTCAAGAAGATTTAATCTTTCAAATCGGTCCTATTATTATTGCAATAATTTTTATTATTGTAATCAGTGGCTTCTTTTATTCCATTTTTAAAGGAATTGGTCAGTGGCGCAAAAATGAGCAATCACAACAGCTTAGTGTGACAGCTGTTGTGAAATCAAAAGGAACAGATGTTAGCGGAATTTCAAATGCTAATTATCAAGAAGAAAGCAACTTTTCATCAAGCACTTATACATTTTATTATATTACCTTCGAATTTGAAAGCGGTGATCGTTCAGAGTTTCATGTTTCTGGTAAAGAGTATGGTCTGCTTTCTGAAAATCATATTGGAGTATTGAGCTTTCAAGGCAGTCGTTACTTAGGATTTCAAAGGCAGAAGGGAATTACTAATAATTAGTATTTTATCCTTTGTGAAGATGTTACCCATTAAATACTCAGCAAATATTAATATTTTTACTATAATTCACAATAAAAAGATGAAAAAATCTGCTTGGATAGTGAAACTTTATGCTAAGAAATTTCGTTTATATTAATACAAACAGTATGTTTATTTAAGAGCTTTTAAAAATGTTGAAGATTGGTACAAAAGGGGCTTTTAATGTAAGATTATGTAATTAGATTGGTGTTTGGAACCATTACAATGGGAGTTTCAACAGGATGTCTTTTACTATTTAACAAACAATGGTTACAAGAGCCCAATTTAGAAAGAAATCTGTTTTTATTACTAATAGGTTTTGTTGGCGGTTGGGGTGGCTGGTATGTATTAAAAATCATTAAATATAAAAGAATTTAGTAGCTGAAATTTGTTAAATACTCTCATAAACTTCAGATAATATACTTCCGTTACCTCTCCTAATTGTATATACATAAAGTGAATTTTTCAGCTATGCTAAGTCATGCTACTGCTATTCTCCTCTCTTTTTTATATTCTTTTATGAAAATATTCTTCCTTTAATAAGTTTGAGTGAAATTAATAGCAGTTTGCTAAAAAATTAGATTCAACATTGCTAGGAGTGTTCAAATGAAGAAATTCTTATTGATCACAGGCGTAACGGTATTAGCAGGGTTATTAGCATTCATTATTTATAATGTTAATTTTAAGGATAAAAATTTCACTGCAATAACTAACATTGAAAATGCGGAGATAACTTCATTAGAAGTCAAAAAAATGAGCCGGAATAGTGATGAAGAACTGTTAGTGACCGTAACTAATCATGAAGAAATTAAAAAAATAATGGCTGATTTTAGAAATTCTAAATGGGTTAGAGAACCACAGAGTTTTACCGCAGAAGAATACTATAGTGTTGCTATGAAGAAGGATAAAAATTCCTTAGGTGAAATACTGATAAATGGGAATGAATCATTTCTAGTATCTATACATAAAAATACTAGCTATAGTAAATCAAAATATTTCATTTTTAAAAATGAAAATTTAGAGATTGATAATTTATTTAGAGAAAATAGTTAACATAACGCTACTCTAGAGAGCAGCACTTGAAAAAATTCGTAAAGGTCTTAAATACTAAGGACTTTATAAAGAATACTCCTAAAAAAGAAGCGTATTATAGGAAATTTAGTATGGAGTTGATATTGCCTAAATATGGATGTATAGGGACTATAGTTCTGTTATTCCAAATAGTGTAAGTTAATTAATCTTTTAATACAGTTTTTATGTTAAATTAAGAGATGTTTGTTAAGGAAAAAAATGTGAAATAAAAATGCGTTAAAATGAAACGTTAAGGAATAGATGGGAGGAATGTAATTAATTTGTTTGGATGAAGCTTTCAAAAGAATATAAATCTAAAAATACAATACTGTATGAACCAGCATGGTGTTTATAATAAAGAATTAGGTGTTTGTTTTTACTTCTATCTTTTAATATAAAAAGAAGGTCAAACAATTGCTTTATTAGAGTTGTTTGGCCTTTTTGTGCTTATTCGTACAAAAAACTCTCAATATATTAATTTACATAATGTTAAAGTAGAAAGTGAAGGACAGGAAGATGAAAAGAATAGGGATTATCGTTTTTTGTATGTTGTCAATATTAATTTTGTTAGTTGTTACGGAAAAAAATAGAACTTTATCAAGTGACTCTACGCCCCGACAAATGGCTGAAGACAATGAAATAGATAAACACGAAGAAGTACAAACAGATGAAAACAAAGACAGTGAAAAACCAACTGAAACGCAAGACGTTGAGAAAGAAACGGAAACGAAAGAAGCTGAAAAAACAATCGAAGAAAAACCTGATGAAAAACCAGTAGAAACGAAAGACGCTGAAAAAGCAACAGAAGAAAAGGCTGATGAAAAATCAGTGGAAACAAAAGACGCTGAAAAAGCAACAGAAGAAAAGGCTGAAGAAAAACCAGAAGAAACAAAAGACGCTGAAAAAACAACAGAAACAAAAGACACCGAAAAACCAGAGGAAACAAAAGATACTGAAAAAGCAACAGAAGTTAAGGCGAATGAAAAAGTAGTTTATTTAACCTTCGATGATGGTCCGACTTCTTCTACTTTTGAGATTTTAGATACCCTTGACAAGTATAATGTAAAAGCAACATTCTTTATGTTAGAACCTGCTATGAAGACTTATCCGAAAGCGGTTAGTCGAACGGTTAAGGACGGACATGGAGTTGGTTTACATGGCGTTACCCATGATGTAAATAAATTTTATCAATCAGCAGAGTCAGCTTTAAATGAAATGCAAGTAGCTCAAAAAACATTACAGGACATCTCAGGTGTTAAAACAAACTTAATCCGCACGCCGTATGGAAGCATTCCTTATTTAACAAATTCTTTTAGAGACGTTTTAAAAGAGAATAAATTTGTCATCTGGGATTGGAATGTGGACAGCAGTGATTGGAGCGTTTCCAATAAAAAATATGTACAAAATATAATTGAACAACTAAAACAATTAGATCCGTCTAAGCATTCACCAATAATATTAATGCATGACAGAAGTGGCACAGCTTCTGAACTTCCTACTCTATTAAACTATTTAAAGGATAATAACTATCAAGCAGAAATCATAGATGAAAAACTTGAACCGTATAGTTTTGAATGCCATGACCGTTGTTATCCAATCACTCAAGCTCAATAAGAATAACTAGTAAACTTTCTAGAAAAGCGGTGTAGCATGCTATTAAATAATTATATGAATACAAACTTCCCGGCTTTAGAACTGAGACCGCCCTTGTTTTATAGCTGGGATATCGGCATTCGTTTTGAACTTGGGGTTAATTGGGAAAGGGAATATGACTATCCAGATAACCCGTATATACTTGGGTGCTATCATAGGGCGATTTCCTTGTTTGAAGCATTACATTCCCCTGAGGAAGATATTTATGTAGTGATGGATATAAGTGATTTTCATAAGGGGAGAAATATTAGACGAAATCTAGGGAACTTTTCGTCCTATGTTGAAAAATCCTTATTGTACAGGCTGAGCCATGAAATCAAAGCTTATGTTTTTCCTGAAGATGACGAAGCAGGAATATACAAAACACATAGATTTACTCTAAAATGTAAAGCAGCAGATCTCAACTATATTCCGCTGTTAAAAGCAATTTGTAATCAAGATTTGGCACTAAAACCAAGTATTTATCATAGAGTCTATTTTATTAATATTGATAGAAAAACAATCTTTCATGTTTACGATGATAGAGGCTGTGATTTATTAGCTGAATCACCAGAGAATATAAGAAGTATTTATAAAACTTTTAATGATTGGATATTAGATTACGATCGGAATTTGATTGACAAGGTTTTTAAATAAATTGTAAGGGTGGTTCAATACTATTGAATCGCCCTTATTTTTTAATTTTTCTAGAGTGGCAGGATAATCAGATGGAGTGGTATAATTTGGAATAAAAGGAACGGTTAGCTACAATTGAAGCATAGAATAAGGAGGTAATACTAATGATAAATAGAATCATTCAACATTTTAGACTAGATGTATTATCAATAAGTGAGGTTGAAGATTCATACAGTTCCACAGTCTATATATGTAATTTGCAAAATGGTGAAAATGTATATGTGAAAATTCCTTATTCAAAATTAAAGTATCACCGAGAATTGGAAGCATATAACCTTTTAAAGGGGAATGTCTCCATTCCTGAAATGTTGGACTATTGGTCAGGCGATGAGGAGTGCTGCGGTGCTTTTTTATTATCAGCATTGAAGGGGAGACCGCTAACAACTGCTGCTTCACATTCAGTGGCATTCCAAGTTGGAGAAGTTCATGCAACCATGCATACAATCAAAGCAAACTCTGGCGAAAAGTTGAATACGATCCAAAATGCGTTTCCCAACTGGTCTGTATTCATAGAAGACCAGTTTTATAGCTTTGCAGAAGATGTAAAAGACATCTTACCAACCACCTTATATAAACAAGCACTCGAAAAGTTTGCGGAAATGAAACTTCAACTCCCCACACCTGATGGACCTAGCTTTATCCACATGGATTTTCGTCCAGCAAATATATTAGTTGATGATGATAAAGTTGCTGGAGTGATAGATTTTGAAAGTGTTCGGTTTGGTTCCACAGAAATTGATTTCACTAAATTGTACCGTGATTTCCTGAGTATTGATTCTGCTTTGTATAAGGCTTATCGAGAAGGCTATGAGAGTATCAGACCCTTAATTGATTTAGACAGTGTATTGCCTTTTTATCAATTTACTGATGCGTTTAATAGTATTGGCTGGTGTAAACGTCGTGGAGTGGAAGAGAATGCTGTGTTTATGGAGGAAAATTTGGGGAGATTACAAGCCTTTTTGAGATAAAAAAACAGCTGGAATTTATGGAAGGAGGGGATTTTTAAATCAATTTCTTCTCTGGATTAATAAAAGATTGGAACTATTCTTATACTTAATATAAATTAAAGACTATAAAGTTGGCTGATCCCTTTTTATGGTGAAAGTAAATTAAGAAACACATACATAAGGAGTTTAATGTGAAGAAAATAGTGTTATTATTAGCGATTACTATAATAGTAATTTTTGCGGGGAGTTTAGTATATATACAATTGACAGATGAAACTTATAAAGGTATGTCAATTATCCCTGAACAACATGAAGATATACCTTTATTTAAGGGTTTAGAACCTACAAGAGTAAATTATGTTAGGAATGGGGACCACTTGAATGAAGTCTATGAGTATTATGTTAATAAACTGCCTGAACTAGGGTGGAAGAGTGAGTATATTAAATCAGAATTTGATGATGAAAATCCAGGCTTTTATTCAAGATGGACAAAGCAAGGTTTTGAAGGTGAATTAACGATTCTAGGATCATATAATACATTTGAGAAGCAAACGGAAGTAAGTTTTGATCAACAGAAATAACGTGCGTACTGAAGAAGGAAACTAATTAATAGTTTAAGAAAAAAATTAGAGAACCGTAAAACTATTGGGAGTGATAAAACAGTGACTAATAAAGAAATTTTTGATTCTTACAGTATTCCATTCAGATTAATAGAACAGCAAGAAACAGCGGATAATTTAGTTATTATCTTACCAGGGGCGGGCTACACTACACAGGCTCCGTTGTTACACTTTACAACAAGCTTGTTTTACACTAAAGGGTTTGATGTATTACATATTAATTATTCATTCAGTAAGCAAGAGTTATCTTACTTAAGTGAAAAGTATTTTACAATAGAAATACAACGTACAATCGACAAAGCCATTGAGAACAAGAAATACAAAAATATTTTTGTAGTGGCAAAATCAATAGGAACGATAGCTCTGAGTTATTTGCTTCATAATAAAATGTTGAAAGATGCAAAAACTATATGGTTAACTCCATTATTGCAAAGAGATGATGTATTTAAAGCAATGGTCACTAGTGAAAATAAAGGACTGTGTATTATTGGTGATAAAGACAGTTGTTTCATTGCGGAACGATTTGAAAAATTGAAAAACAATCGACAACTGACTTTCCATCTGGTAGAAGGAGGAAATCACAGTTTAGAGCTGGATGGACTTCCTATAGAATCTGTTGAAATTTTGAAAGGTGTACTTATGGAAATAAGTAATTTTGAAATATAGAATATTAAGCTGATTTGCACCTAAAAACGGATTGCCCATAAACTAAAATGAGGTGATTCAAATGTCATTAAGAAACCAGAATCAATTGGACCAAGAAGCACATCAACAACAATATTTCCGGCCTTCCTGCTTACCAGCATTAAATTTAAGATTTAATTTTGAGTTCTTTGACCAATTTGGGGAGAACTACTATAACCAGATACAATTACCCGCAGAGTTGACTAAAACTCCTGAAGATACTGTTGTTAATTATTTTAGCATTTTGCGTGAGGCAGAAAATCTATATGTCAGAAGCTGTGGATCAGTTGGAAATGCAAAGACGCCATATCCAATTGCCTACAATTTGTTTAGTAATGCATTACGAGATAAAGTTCATTATGAGGATTTCATTAACTCATTTGCAGGGATAGGACATATTAGTCTTATTAAGCTTTGCAGGCTACCAGGTGAAGAAGAATTACGTTTTTTTAATGAACTAGAAACAATCCATGGTTTTAAAGAAACAGCTGCTGAATTTTTTGGTTACTCATATGGATTTATGGAGCTTAGTTTTGAAGGAAATGGCTACCGTATAAACGATATTCAGCAGTTAAGTGAAGATTTTTTATGTGCTCCATATCATCTTTGGCAACATAATGCCGAATCCGTTGTAGATGTAAAGTATGGTGATTGGTGTAAATTAATCAAGAAAAGATATCCAACAGTAAAGCAGGGATATGTTAAAAATATTTATGTTCTTGGTACTGACGGGGCTTATTATTGTTTTCTATTTTTTACTTTAACTAATGGTACAGACGTAGAAATCGCGCAATTTCGGAAAATGAACGATGGTAAATGGAAACTTCTGAAGATGAATCCGGACGAATGTATTGCAGAATAAAGTATAAATTAGCAATAGGTCAGTATAACATAGAGCTTTCCTTAAATGGGAAAGCTATTTTATTCGAGGAGTAGTCCGAAAGAATGTAGAGCGTCCTTATAATGTCAACAGTCTATCAATATACCTCTAAGTGAAACCAAACAGTTAAAGAAACGTATATAAATATAACAAGATAGTATATGTCAACATCACAGGATTTTTAATATTAACAACAGCTTTAGAATAATCTGTTTTAGAGCAGTGATATAGAAGGAGTAATAATATTATGGGGATTTATAACGCTATATTAAAGAAGGTTAATGAACAGAGTGAATTTATTAAAGTTAGTATTTATGTAATGATAGGATTCTCAATCATTTTAGTTGGATATGGAGTAGGCCGGATGATTGGTATGGTAGCTTTTTAGGCTGGATTTAGCACATTTAATCGATTTTTCCTTACTATACATAATTACATTTGGTTTTTCAATATAGGGCTAGTATTTTGTTTGATGAGGTTAGTACCATCTGGAGGATATTTAATGAAGCAAAAAGTAATATTTATACCTTTTTTATTTTTATTTCTATTAGTTGGTTTTCTTTATTTCTATATTAATAATGATTACGTTATTGATGCTAATAGCCAATCAATAGAGTCCAGTTTAACTGAATGGGAGAATAGAGGGGAGGAAGAAAAAGTTAAGATTAAAGTCTTAGATGTAGTCACATTGGGAAATTCAAATACATCTGTTGTGCTTTTTGAACTAGATAATAAATATACTGGTTACGCACAATTAAATAAAGGATGGAATGGAAAATATAAAATAAAAATGTCAGGGTATGGTACCAGTAAAGTATCATATGTAGATATAAAAACAAATAGCGGAGTTTATGGCATAATTTATGGGGAAAATCCTAATAAAAAAATTGCTCAAATTACTGCAGCTTTATTGAATGAAAATTATAGTTTAACTTTTACTGTTTCAGAGGAGGAAACTTTTTTGAAGTATGACAAAATTCCAGATGATTTAACTCAGACCTTTCCTGCAGAAACAACTTGTTTTGATGCAAATCATCATGTTATTAGGGGAATTTAAATGTTTTTTTGCTGTAGATAGAATTTTAACTAACGAAAACGAGCTTAACTTAATTTTTTTAAAAACAAAAAAAGTACCTGTAGAAAAAGGTACAATGAATAACAAATTTAAGTTAACTTGCTGGGATTCACAATCTTTATAGAAATAACTTCTCCACAGTTTAAACAGTATGTATAGATTTTCTCAGAACCAATTGCCATCTTTTTGTTTAATGGTCTAAGGTTAATATAGTCACTTCCTTGAGAAAAAGAAGTTCCCCCACACTCTGAGCATTTTTTACCTTCCATATTAAAACTCACCTCCGTTTAATTGTTAGTATTTAATACGTTTTCAATAATATAAAGTTTCATGATTTTATTTAATAAGTTTAATATTATTTTCCTAAGATTGGAGTCTTTATATTATCAATTTTTGTATAATGGTCTATAATAATCTAAGATATTTAAGTTAACTAATGAGGAGTTATTATGGATCTAGTTACAGGTAAAGTCTTATTAATATCATTATTTTTATTGTTAGTAACAATGATTGAAACATTAGCATATTCTACTAGAATTTCAGGTGCAAGGGTAAAGTTAATCGCAACAGCTTTATCTTTATTTAGTACATTGCTTATTGTTTCTAGGTTTTCTACGATGTTTCAACAACCTTTAACAGCAAAGCTTATTGCAGAAGCACCAAGTATTAATCCAATGCATTACATTGAAGAGCAATATAGAGTTTTGATAGGAGTTACATCTTTTGGTGTATTGTTAGGAATATTTTTATTTCCTACATTCATTAATATTTTCTCGAGAGCCATCATTCAACTTTCTCAACAAAGTGGTTCTGTTGTAGCTTTATTTATAAAAAATTTTAATAAAAATGGTTTTAAAAAGGTGGTAATGTGTTTTCGTCTTCCGAGGTTTACATATTTAAAAGGGATTACTCTTAAGACTATTCCTAAACGACTTTTTATCATTAATGTAGTTATTTCTGCAGTGTTTACGATTGGTGTTTTGTCGTCTATTTATGCTTCAATGCTCGTACCTGAAACGTATGCTCCGGCTGCTTTAATGTCATCTGGCATCATAAATGGAATAGCGACCATATTGCTAACTTTATTTATAGACCCAAAAGCATCTGTTCTAGCAGATAAAGTCATGAAGAAACAGGTTGATTACATTTATCTAAAAAGCTACTCTCTCACAATGATAGGTTCCAAGTTTGTTGGTACGATTGTTGCACAACTAATATTTATACCAGCTGCATATTATGTAGCATGGTTTGTTAAGTTAATTTGATTTAACTAATACGAAGGCTGCCATATGGCGGCTTTTTGTCATTATAGGGGAGGTGTAATATGAATGAAGAAGATTGTATTGATTGGTTCTGGTGGATCTGGTAAATCAACTATGGCCAGGCAATTAGGGGAAAAGTTAAATTTGAGGGTATATCATCTTGATGTATTATTCTGGAAGCCTAATTGGGTTGGCGTCCCGAAAAATGAACAAATAAATATTCAAGTTGAATTAGTGAAAGAAGAAAGCTGGATTATCGATGGGAACTATGGCGGTACAATGGATATAAGGCTGAATGCAGCAGATACAATCATTTTTCTTGATATTTCTAGATGGACTTGTATGTTTAGAATGATTAAAAGGATACTAAAATATCATCATAAAACTAGGCCAGATATGGGAGAAGGCTGTGAAGAAAGATTTTCTTTTGCATTTTTTAAGTGGATTTGGAAGTATCCTCATACGAAAAGACCTGTTATATTGAAAAGTCTAGAGGTTTTATCTAAACATAAGAAAGTGGTTATACTTAATACTCCAAAACAGGTTCGTTTATTTTTAGAAAGACTTTGATACTAAGTAATTCCATTTGCATTAGAGGTTATTCTAGTTAAGAAAATAAGATGCAATAAAAGCATGTATTGAAAAATTAAACATGCTTTTATAGTCCATCCAATCATAATAAATATGTTTAGGCACAGAACGGAATAATTAGCATAAGTAGCTGACAAACAGTTTAAATAAGGTATCATTGTTCAAAAGTCATAATGTCATTAATCCACATCAAAATGCTCTTCAATAAACGCTTTTTCTTCCTCTGTTGATAATACACCTGTCGCTTCACCGACTGAACCGCCTTGCAGCCTCCAAATAGCGTTATGATCTTTATCTGCTTGTGAAAAGTCTCCATTTGACCAGCGGTTAAGTATTTCTAAATACAGAGATTTGTGTTCATAATTACCGCTGTTAACAACTTTAATCAGTCTCTTGATTCGCTCTTGAGTCAGCGGCAAAAATCCCCACTTTTCATCTGCTTCAATTTTTTGATGTGACATTTTATGTATTGCTATTTGCACTTCGCCTTCACCAATATTTAGCGGGAACTCTTCCTCAACTGGTTTAGCATTAGTTTCCTCAATTTTAATAAATGTTTTTGTGTTTGAATCCGATTCAGCTGTGGCTGTTACTTCGCTAACTTTGACATCAGCTTTAGAAAATTGTAAATACGCAGAGTATCCTGCTGTTCCAGCAATAAGGATAGAACAAATTATAATTAATGTATTTTTTCTCCAAAATTTTTTCTTCACAAACATACTCCCTTCTTTATTAAGAACGTATCAATATATATTATAAATTAACAATTAAAAAAATTCTGTAAAAAATAATATATATCTATTTATTCTTATACATAATTTTAGAGATTTTTCCAGTTTTTTAGAAAGTACAATAAAAGACCGTATGTTCTTATGTTAATATATAGTAAAAGTGAGGGGATACGCCTATGAAAAATGAAAAAGAAAAATTATTAATAAACTGCGATATAAATTTGAAAACATTGTTAGAAATAATTGAGTCATTGCCTAGCAGAAAAAGGACTCAATCTATTGAAACTCAAGAAAGAGATAAGAATTTTCGTGATGTATTAATGCATCTTTATGAGTGGCAAGCAATGCTTGAAAGATGGCACAGAGAAGGTATGGATGGGGACATTCCTTGTATGCCGGCACCAGGATTTAAATGGAGTAATCTGAAAGAGTTAAATATGCAAATTTGGGCTAACTATCAAGATGTAACATTAAATCAAGCAATAAAAAAATTAAAGCTAAGCCATGGAAGGGTCACGAATCTTATTAAATTACATACTAATGAAGAAATCATGACAAAAAAATACTATAAGTGGACAAAAACAACAAACTTATACAGCTATTTCACAGCAAACACTGCTAGTCATTATAGCTGGGCTATAAAAAAATGTGAGGTTATCGCTAATTCTATTACGAATGATAGTAGAGTTATAGATTAAGTATTATAAACAAAATGCAGATTAGTTCTCCAAGAGCGTTTAGATATATAGACAGATTAAAAAGTGAAGGTGAATGTTTTGCAATGGAGTAAGTTGAAAACTACATTGGAAGGTTTTCTAAGTGATAAGCTAAAAGGAAGAATTCAAATACATGCAGCGGTTTATCGGAAATATCATGATAGTCCAAGTAGGGTATGGATTACTTTGGACAAACATGAAATATTAACAGCATCTGATGTTACATATGCAGTTAAACATGAGAAGCTATATCAACAGATTAAGGATGAAAAAGTACTAAAGGAAATCCCCTATAACCAAGATTGGAATGTAATGCTTAACTCCCTCGAACGAAGAGAATTATTAGTAGCTTCAGATGCTGCTGAAGAGATTATGATAACGCAAAGCATTTTTCAAAGTTACCATCTTTATGCAGCACTAATCAATTACAATTCTCTAACTATTGAGCAAGCTATAAACTCAGAAAATATTATTATTCAGGCTTTTTCTATGTTAGATAGAAGGTTAGGTAAAAGAAGGTTAAAAAAATTAAATCTATCTCGGGATACTCATCCCATAATTACCAAGTTCTATTCTATTAGGTGTGGTGTGGAAGGGATAAAAATCTCGAAGTGAGTTTTTTGAAATGGTAGGATTCTGGAAGAGCGATGCTATAATATAAGCAACAGAAGAATAATGATAGGGAGAGAAAAATGTTTTTATACTACTTGATGCTTAGCCTCGGAGTGCTGTTTGTAATAGCAGCAGTTATTTCCTTTATTGTAATTTATCGTGGTAAGGATTATTCATTATTAAAAATAATAAAAAATGGTGGAGTTTTATTGATAGGTGTTTTAATGCTAGTGATTACTCTTCCAAGCGTGAAATATGTTGTACTAAAGGAATATGATGTTGTCACTGGAAAATGTGTTATTGAAATAGATACAGCTGGTCGCTCTTCATCAGCAGAATTTAACATGCTCAACAAAGATGAATGGTTTTCCTTTAGGAATATTCCTGAACTAGATGCTTATGGAAAATCAATCCCTTACTATTGTGAAGTGACAGTTACAAAAGATCATATGGTTGAAATTAGTTACAAAATTTATGATGAAAAAACTAGAAAGTTAATAATATCAGGCAGTTAAATTTTAATCATTACTAACAAAGGGTCCTTATTTACTTAATAGAAAAACTAAAAATCTAGATGCTTTGTAAACATGGTAAAGGGAAGCGTTGCAGATTAGAATGGAATGATTATTAACCCCGAGAAAAAAGACAAAAACGCCAACATCCATTGGCGTCTTTATCAGTTATTATGCCTTATCTAATACAAGCTCCAACTGTACAGTAAGGTCATTCTCTGTGTCTAAGGCTACTGAATGTGGGTTTTCCATTCCGAAATCAGCGAATGTCACAACAGTAGATCCTGATAACAGAAGCTGCCCGTTTTGGTACATTGCTTCTGATTCAAATTGCACATCCTTTTCGATGCCTTTAATAGTGATTGTTCCATCTATCGTTACGGGTACAACAGTTCCTTCTGTCCAACTTGTTGGTAATTCTGAAAAGGTGCTTGTCGCAAATGTTGCTTCTGGAAATTCGGTAACATTTAAATACTCAGCGCCTTCTTTGACATGATCATCTCTTTGGGAATTCCCTGAATCCAATGCATTCATATCGACAATTCCTTCACCAGACATTGCTGTTGGGTCATTTATATCCACTGTCCAATTGCCTGTTACCTCTTCATTGACAAAGTTAACTGTTTCTTGTGATGTTGTAACAGACCAATATACACTTGAAGCGTCAGCAATTTGCCAATCACCGTTTAAATCTTCTGCAGAAACAGGTGTTGCATCAGAATCTGCACTTGCTTCAGATGTACTAGATTCCTCATTTTGATCTAACACAGAGTTTATCTCCACATTATTTCCCATAAAGCTGTTAAGTAATGTGTAGCCTCCGATTCCTAGTATAAGTACAGCAACTGCTGCTATTGAAATAATATATTTTTTCTTCATTTATATTCTCCTTTTATTATAGATATTTAAATTTAGATGGACATATTAATTACTCCCAAAAGACTTCGCATTACATATTTAATCAATTAATGATCCTTTGTCCGTACTGGAAGTAAAAGTAACAGCAGCTCCTCCTTTTCTTTCTGTTCTGTGCTAAGACTATCTTATAAACCGAACCTTAAATGAATCTTAAATGGAAGAATCAATGAATAAATTTTAAATTTGACTTTGAAAAGTGTTATGATTATCCTCATGAAATATGTTTTTAGACTTTTATTAAACTAGGTAAGGGGAAGTATAATGAGAATCTTAATCGTCGAGGATGAAGTGGGTCTTGCTGAAGCATTAGCGCAAATTCTGAGTAAAAACAATTATTATGTGGACATGGTGCATGATGGAGAAACAGGGCTGGATTTTATCCTCACCGGCATTTATGATTTAATACTGCTTGATATTATGCTGCCTGAACTAGACGGAATAACAGTTTTGAGAACAATTCGAGATAGGGGAATCGCAACTCCTGTTGTAATGCTGTCTGCAAAAGGAGAAGTTCCAGATAAAGTTTCAGGACTTGATAATGGTGCAGATGATTACATCGCAAAACCGTTTGCTACTGATGAACTGCTGGCAAGAATAAGAGCGGCACTAAGACGCAATAATGAAGTAGTTCCAGAAGATTCCTTGAAATTTGGAGATCTGGAGTTAAATATGTCTACCCTTATGTTAATGTGCAAAAGCAAAGATTTGAAATTAATTTTAAAAGAGGGCAAGTTATTAGAGCTGCTTTTAATTAGAAAAAATACGGTCACATCGAAAGAGCAAATCATTGAAAAATTATGGGGGCTTGATTCAGATGTTGAACATAATAATGTGGAAGTATATATTTCTTTTTTACGAAAAAAACTAGCTTTTTTAAATTCAATCGTCCAAATAAAAACAATAAGAGGGGTCGGGTATATTTTGGAGGTGGCATCAGATGTTCACAAAATTACGTAATCGCTTCTTAATTGCCAACATGGCTACCATCATCATTATTATGCTAGCAGCATTTATCTCTATCTACATTATTACTTGTCAAAAAGTAAATAGTGATATAAACATTAATCTAGAAATGGTATCTGATTATTATCACAAAAAAAGCAAAATCAGCAAGGATGACAAATCACCACCTTCTCAAGGTGAACAAACCGGCTTTTCAAAGGATGAACTTTTACCATGCTTTGAGCTGAGGACAGATGACAAGTGGAATATACTATCTTCACAATCTAAATTAGACCTAGATAATGCATTCTATGAAAGAGTTATAGAGGAGATATCAACAAGTGACTCTTCTAAAGGACGCTTAAAGCTAAATGATACTAATTGGGCATATATGGTGGAAGAAAATCAGTCAGGCTATTATGTTTATGCGCTTGATGTTACGGCCGAGTTAAAAGTCGTCGATAATTTAATTTATACCTTTATTCTTGTAGGTATTATTATGCTAATTATCGTGTTTATAGTTAATAGGTTTTTGGCTAACCGTTATATCGCGCCAGTCAAGGAAGCGTTTAATAAGCAGAAGCAATTTATTTCTGATGCTTCTCATGAATTAAAAACACCGCTATCTGTCATTCATACCAATACAGATGTACTATTGAGCAACCAGGAAGATTTAATTGCGAATCAATTAAAATGGATTCATCACATTAAAACAGAAACAGAAAGAATGAAGTTGCTTACCAATGACCTGCTTTACCTGGCAGAAATGGATGACAAACGCTCTGACTTAGTTTTTGCTCCTTTCAATATAAGCAAAGTAGTCGAAAGTGTCATTCTGACAATGGAAGGTGTTATCTATGAAAAGGAAGTCAATCTTGAGTATCATATCGAACCTGAGTTAAACACTTTTGGTAATGTGGAGCAAATGAAGCAACTAGTGATGATTTTAATAGATAATGCTATTAAGTACACAAATCTTCAAGGCTTAATTACAGTAGATCTAAGAAAGCGTCATAATGAAATATTACTAGAGGTAACAAATACGGGAGAGGGGATTACATCAGAGCATTTAGAAAAAATATTCGACAGATTCTATCGTAATGACCCTTCCCGTTCGCGGAAAAATGGTGGAAACGGCCTTGGTTTAGCTATTGCTAAATCGATTGTAGAGAAACATAAAGGGAAGATAACAGTGAAAAGTACTCCAGGTGGTATTACTACTTTTACGGTGCGATTGAGTTAAAAAAGGAGGAGCAAAAATAATTGCTCCTCCTTTTCCATTTGAATTTCACCGAGTCAACAATCCCTTCTTCGACGATTGCTTCCACAGCAAAAATAGAAAATATGGTGCCCCAATTAAGGCAGTGACAATCCCTGCTGGAATTTCAATTGGAGGGATTATTCCTCTCCCGATACAATCAGCAAAAAGCAGCATTATTGCTCCAATTAATGTGGTTGTTGGAATAAGATAATGATGAACTGTGCCAACTAGCTTTCTGGCAATATGGGGACTGATTAGTCCGACAAAGCCAATCATTCCTGCTGCAGCAACACTTGCACCAGTCAATAGGACGGATAATCCCATTAAAATTGCAGTGGCCGTTTCTGTTTTGATACCTAGACCGATTGCCGATTCTTTTCCTAGGATGAAAATATCGAGAGTTTTTGCTAGAAAAAGAGTAACAGTTATTAAGATAACTGCCCATGGCAGGAGGTCAATTACCGATTGCCATGTACGTCCAAATAAGCTGCCGTTCAGCCAAAGCAAGGATGTCTGCAGGTTTGTATTCATCTTTAAAATAAAGAGCTCTACACATGAACCGCAAAATGCACTAACAGAAACACCGACTAACGCCAATCGGGCAGGTTCGGTACCGGTGCGTTGATAGGTTAGTAAATAAACAGCTGCCGCAGCAATAGTGCCGCCGATAAAAGCGGCGATACCTGTCAGGGAGGGAGACGCTGCCGGAAACAGCAGGGAAAACCCGATTGCTCCAATGCTTGCTCCGCCTGTTATACCTAATGTATCTGGTGCAGCCAATGGATTTCGTAATATGGATTGAGCTATTACACCAGCAACAGCTAAGCATCCGCCAACGAGTAAGGCTAAGACAATTCGGGGCAGTCTGTAAAAAACTATAATGTATGTTTCGTTGTATTCTCCTAATCCGATCAAGGAAGAGATGACTCGAAGTGGTGGAATGGGCACTGCTCCCAGACCAATATTAATAACAGCCAGGGTTAGGAGGACTACACACAACCCCATCATAATAAAAAGCGGATGTCGTTTATAGTTCACATAACTCAACTCTTCTCTTTCATTTTTTTAGTGCGTGACAGGTAGACAAAATAGACGGAACCTAATAAGGCGGTTAAAATTCCTACCGGTGTCTCAGCAGGGAACATGATAAACCGGGAAAGGATGTCTGCAACAACTAATAAACAGCCGCCATATAAAGCACTTAATGGAAGCACCCATTTATAATCTTGTCCGGCCAAGTAGCGGACAATATGGGGGATGATTAAGCCGACAAAGCCAATCGGTCCGACAATGGATACGGTTGCGCCGGCGAGCAGTATGACTAGTATGCTTACATAAAGCTTGATCGCCACAAGTCTTTGCCCTAAATTAATGGCGACTTCTTCTCCTAACAGCAATATGGACAAGGAGCGATGGGAGCAAAAGGCAAAAAAATAAACAAGCAAACTAAGCGGCAGCAGAAGATAGACATCGTCCCAAGTGGAACCTGCTGTCATACCAGCCAGCCAAATAAGAATTGTTTTGATGGATTCTTCATTAAATATTAAGATTGATTGAGTTGCAGACGAAAAAAACGCTTGAATAGCAATGCCAACGAGTGAAATGCTAACAGCGATATTTCCTCCTCGAAATACCACACTCATGATAAAAATAAGCAATGCGGCGACAGTAGCACCGATAAATCCTGTAATGATGAGCCAATAGCCGGTAATCGCCGGAAAGAATACTAAGCAAGATACTACCGTTAAAGAGGCCCCAGCATTAATGCCAAGTACACTCGGTGAAGCAAGAGGATTGCGCATTAACGCTTGAATCAATGCCCCAGCAACAGCTAGATTTGCTCCAGTAATCATAGTAATAAGTAATCTTGGCATTCTAACATCCTGGAGAATGATTGCAGACTCTGATTCTGAGTTTGAAAACAAATCGGTTATTATTTGGGTGGATGAAAAGGAAAATGCACCAATCTTTAAAGAAAAAAAGCTGGATATTAGCAGAATTACTAGTCCTGCTGCAAACACGAATGATAGATTAAACCGGGAAGCTATGGAATTTCACCTCCAAAAAAAGAGAACGACTATAAAGTCATTCTGCATTTTCTGTTTTCATATTTTGTAAGATTTCTGTAAGTTTCTCTTTATTATCCTCAATAGCTAACAATGTTCTCCGGCGGGACCAGTCATTATGACCAACCTCGTAAACTTGCTTGCTGCTGACAGCAGTCAGCTTATTCCACAAAGGATCCTCTTTTAATGTTTCCAAAACAGAAGGAGCATCTTCCGTAATGGTCACAATTAATGTATCCGGATTGATTTTAAGAAGCTGTTCAATCGTTAGCTCTTGAGTTGTTGCAGTATCATCTTGCAGTGCATAATTAACACCTAGCGTTGTTAAGAAACCAGGTGTAAAAGCAGAGGAAGTCGATACACTAAATACATTTTCTTCACTGTATCCTGCTTGTAATACTGTCTTATCCGTTACTTCCATCTTTGATTTTAGTTCCTCACTTAATTGATTATGCTGTGTAATCAGTTTTTCTGCTTCGGACTCTTTATTTAATGCTTCACCTAGCTTTGTTGTAGTTTCTACTACCGTTTCATAGTTTGCGGCATCGTCTTTATAAGCAACGGTTGGCGCAATTTTTTGTAGTTCCTCGTAAATGCTCTCATGACGGTCAACATCAGCAATAATCAGATCAGGATTAAGACTTCTAATTACTTCTAAATTTGGCTGGGCACGTGTGCCGACTGATGTGTATCCATCGATTAATTTCATTGTATCTTCAGCAATTCTTTCTGGCTTATCATCATCTGCAACACCGATTGGTATCACGCCAAGAGCAGCAGCCGTTTCTGTTAAGCCAAGCTCTAATGTAACAACTCGCTCCGCTTTATCAGGAACCTCTGCTGTTCCAAGCTCATGTGTAACAGAGTGTGTAGCTACATTTTCGCTATTTGTATTTTCTTGACCTGCTGAACATCCAGCTAGGAATAAAGAAAATAGTGCAGCAACTAGGACAGGTTTTGTTTTAAAAGATGTTATGTACATTTTTCCCCTCTTTTTTCTATATTTTAGTTATATTGAGAATGATAATCATTGTAGATTGGTTTGTCAATTTAATATTTTAATATTCTTTTAATTAAAACTACTAGTCTAATTAAAATGAACCATAAAGAGGGGAGTTATAGGTATAAAAATTATTAACTAGATAATTTTATTCGAATATTAAGTTTAGATTTGTAAATTATATTGGAAAATTTCATTGTTCAATATTATAATAGTTGTAAGTATAAGTTTGATTTTAATGGTATTTGGTGCATACAAGTAGGGATTTTAAGTAAGCGCTTAAATAATTTTAAAGGAGATATTAAATGAAGCGAAACGATGAAAGTAACTCATTGGCTGAATCAATTGTTGCTCAATATCAATTTAATGATGCAGATAATATAGGAAGAGACAGTTCCAAATATGAAAATCATGCAACTGCTGAAGGGAAGATTAAACCAGTGGCAGAAACTGTTGGCGGGAGAAGTGCTGTTACGTTATCAGGCGGAGCGAGCGGGACATCCTATTTAAAGCTTCCAGCTGGGTTGCTTGAAGGAGTTACCGATCAGACTGGATTGACCGTCAGCACTTGGCTTTCCTTAGGGAAAGGGTCCAATGTTTGGGAAAGAATCTTTGATTTCGGAAAAGGGGAAACTGGACCGTACCTATTTTTAACGAGAAATTTACGGGGCAATTGTTTTGCTGGTTCGGATTTAATTGCTGATGCTAATAGAACATACTCTTCTGGAGAATGGCTACATGTGGCGATGACAGTCAGAGGCACAGAAGGTGGAACGTTAAGCAGTGCAGGTCCTGTTATTTATGTGAATGGTGAAATTGTTGCAGACGGAACAATCAGCCAGACTTCGAGCGGTACATATGCAAAGCTGCGCGAATGGTTTGAGACTTTTACTGATCAAGATAACTACAGCAATAATTTTATTGGAAAATCGCAATTTGAGGCAGATGCTGACTTTTGCGGCTCGTTGTCCGATTTCCGTGTATATAAGACTTGTTTAACACAAGATGAAGTAATTGAAGTGATGTGTGAAACACTTTCTGATACGGAGATTGTCGAGCTTGCCAGAGATAAATATTTATCATTTCCAATTACGGTCGTTTCAAAGGATGTTACACTTCCTGAAAGTCTTATGGGAGCGAAGGTGGCAGTCACATGGAAATCAAGTAATCCAAGCTTACTGTCAGATGAAGGGAAATTAGGCGAAATTAGCGAGCCGGAAGGAGTTACTTTGACAGCTGTGTTGCGTAAAGGAACGGAAACAGCGGAAAAGGAATTCTCATTGTCTGTCCTGCCGGAAGGAGTTCCATCTCATTTATTAACAATCGACGGAAATCAAGAAATCTTAGATATAAGCAAGACATTATATGGCTTGTTTTATGAAGATATTAATAACGCCGCAGACGGGGGAATATATGCCGAACTTGTCCAAAATCGTTCCTTTGAATCTTTTTTATTCGATACATATTCGCATACATCCGGTGTGTGCGGCTGTTCAACAGGAAGAAATCATCAGCCGCTTCATGCCTGGTATGGCGATATCGAGTCTGTTACCGTCCACAATACAGGCGGGTTAAATGAATTTTTCGACATAATGGATAAAGACGTTAATACACATTATCTTACTGTTCCAAATGGCAGCACACTTATCAATAAAGGCTTCACTGATTCTAATCATCATTGTGCTATGTCTATTAAAGAAGGAGATAAATACAATTTTACTATTTGGGCAAAAGCAGAAAATCAAGGAAGCATTCATCTGCAGCTTCAGGATAAAGATGGTGCAGCAATCAGCGACACAGTAACGATTCATGTTGACAACAGCAACACATGGAAAAAATACGGGGTAGATGAAAGTGTTGTTCTTACAGGTTCGCAGTCCATGCTTGGACAGCTGGCCTTAACATTTAGCGGTGACATTTCAATTGATATGGTATCTTTAATGCCACAGGATGTTTGGGGAGCTAGTGAGGAAGGAAGATCAGCAACTGCACATGAAAATTATCAAGGAAATCCGAACTATCGACTGCGGAAAGACTTAGTGAATGCATTAGCAGATCTGCATCCAACCTTCCTTCGTTTTCCAGGCGGCTGTATTTCAGAGGGCTCTTATATATGGGAGAATGTGTATGAATGGAAAGACTCTGTCGGTCCTATCGAACTGCGTAAGGAAAACTTTAATGTTTGGGGCTATATGATGACCATGGGTCTAGGCTATATGGAGTACTTCCAATTGGCTGAGGACTTGCACGCAATTCCGTTACCGGTTATGGCTTGCGGTGTGCTTTGTCAAGCGCGTTCTGATTATGTCCATCCTGCAGGCGGGGATTTAAGAGATTACTTTGTTAAGAGCTTTACAGATTTAATTGATTTTGCGATCAATACAGATTTTGAAGGTAATGAATGGGCAGCATTGCGTAAACAAATGGGCCATGAAGCACCATTTGAACTTCCTTATTTAGGTGTTGGCAATGAAAACTGGGGTACAGAGTTTTTTGCGAACTTTGAATATTTTAAAGCAGCAATTGATGCGTATATGGTGAAGCATTACCCAGACCATAACCTGCAAATAATCTCAACAGTTGGTGCGCAAGCGGATGATGATGCCTATCAGGAAGGCTGGAAATTCTTAAGCGGTAACTTAACAGAAGCAGCAAACGTCAGCTTTACAGACGGCAAAACAGTTACCGAAGAAACAGTAACATGGTATGAAACACAGCCTAATTATATGGATACAATCGCAGATGAGCATTACTATCGTTCCAATGATTATCTGTTGAATAACGCAGATAGATACAATTATTACTATAGAGCTTATCAGGCTGATGGCAGCATAAATGAGGCAGAAATTTCAAAAGTGTTTGTCGGCGAGTTTGCGTCTACTGACAAGAATACATTAGCAGGTGCAGTTGCTGAAGCAGCCATTATGACTGGGTTTGAAAGAAATTCAGATGTTGTCCGTCTGGCTGCCTATGCACCACTGTTCAACAAAGTACTTACAGATGGAACTTACCGTTGGACACCAGATTTGATTTGGTTTGATGACGAAACAGTCTGGTATACGCCAAATTATTATGTACAACAGCTGTTCGGAAAATATCTTGGTACGAAATTGCTTGGAACATCCTTTTCTTCTTACCAAAATGGGAGCTTGACTGAGCTTACAGCAAGAGGCGGCATTGAAATAGCTTCCGGAAATGCAGAGGTTGAAGTGAAATCTGTTAAGGTGATTGAAAACAAAAGCGGAGAAGTATTGTTCCAACAAGATTTCAGAGAAGAATTGCATGCTGCATGGCAGATGATTCCAGGTGCAGCAGGGTATACGCTTGATAAAGAAAGAGGCCTAGTATTAAAGCCGCAAAACAGTGGTCTAAACGGCTTGTATATCCAAAATGCAGCATGGACGAATTATAAAGTAGAAGTTGTAGCATCGAAGGTCTCTGGCAATGATGGTATATTTGTAGGTGTCGGATTAACCGATATTTCGCCAGAGAAAAAGGATGTACTGGAGTATGCGATCGGCTATAATGGCAACGCAACAGGAGTGAAGGTTTATAAGCAAGGCGTTGAAGGTTATAGACTAGGCGATTACTCATCCAGCACCGCAGCAGGAAATCTCCGCTCCAGCAGCTATGAAGAGCTTGCTGTTAATACGCCTTATTTAATTACGGTTAATTACGGCGGAGAAACAGGCAATCGACTCATCTGTTCATACACAGACGGAACCTTCAAAAGCAAAGTGCTAGATTATAAACTCGAAGCTTATAATCGGGATATCTACCACTCTGTCACAAAAGATGATAACCATGTATATGTGAAGCTCGTAAATGCAGATCCATTTGAAAAAACAACGAAGCTAGAACTAAAAGACATAGTTGTCAATCAGACCGGCAAGATGATAACAGTTACGGGAGATGCTTCGCTAATTTCTACTCCGAATGTAAACAAGAAAAATGCAGAGCTGATTGTACCAGCAGAAACAGAAATAAGCCTTGAGGGTAATGGTATAGTGGTTACTTTAGCTGCAAATTCGGTGAATGTGCTTGTGTTAAAGCGATAATGATCATTTAAATGAATGCATCTGATTAAAATCAGGTGCATTTTTTTAAATAGTGGCGTAGTCTATTTCACTATATCATTTCATCTGGTATCATTTGGTTAAAAATAGGGAGTGGTGGTACAGTGCAAAACATAAATATCCCTGAGCGCATGAAGCATTATAATGTAGCAGGTTTAAGTGTTTCTGTTATTAAAGATAGTCAGATTTCCCAAATTGATAATTATGGTGTTCTTGAAGCAGGTACGAGTAAAATAGTGAACAATCATTCCCTTTTCAGTGCTTGTTCCATCAGCAAGTTTTTAACAGCTGTCTTGGTAATGGTGCTATCAGAACAAGGGATTCTTGATTTAGATGAGGATGTAAATAACAGGCTGACATCATGGAAAATCCCCAACAATTATTTAACTAAAAAAAAGGGTGTAACATTACGGAATTTGTTATGTCATCAATCTGGGATACAAGATCCTAAAGATAGTTTTATAGAACGAAAAGACACGGTTCTTCCCACTATGGAAGAAATATTAACTGGTGAAACGCCATATTGCCAGTCTCCGATTGAAGTGCAGTATGAACCAGAAAGTGACTTTCAATATTCGGATGCTGGATATTGTATTATCCAGCTGCTCATAGAGGATGTAACTGGAAAACAAGTAGAAGAAATTATAGAGGAGTTCATCTTTCAACCATTAAAAATGGCGAACAGCCGTTATCCAAGCCGTATAAGTGACATATCCCATAATTATTGCTGTGGCCATGACAAGTATGGAAATGTCATGCAAGAAAAGTATCCATTATATCCATATCCCGCAGCGGCAGGACTTTGGACAACTGCAGCTGACTTGTCACTATTAGTAATAGAAGTTATGAATGCGCTAGGTGATCAAAGTAAAATCGGCATTTCTCCAACTGCAGCAAGAGAACTAATTACCGCACAAGGCTGCAGAAGCTGGACAGGACTTGGCGTGTTTCTCGAAGGCGGAGAGATTTCATCACTAGGTTGGGGAAGTGGATTTCAATGCATGATGGTAGCATACCCTAAGTTAAGAAGAGGGTTAATTATCATGACTAATGGTAATACAGGTGTTCACCAATTTAAAGGAATTATCGGAGAAATATATGATTCTTATATTAGAACAAAAAAGACATCTTACAAAGAGTAAGATGTCTTTTTTGTTTTTAATTTGACCAATATAATTATCATTTTGACAAATATACTTGTCAAAACAAAATGTGTAATTTACAATAAATGTATGAGGTGAGAAAATTATGAAAAGTCGTTTGAAGGAGCTGCGGGCACGGGACGGTTTAAATCAAACTCAACTCGCCAAGCTTGCCAAGATAAGCAGGCAAACAGTCAGTTTAATTGAACGGGAGGAGTTTATTCCTTCGCTATTAATTGCAGTGCGGCTTGCCCGAATATTTAATGAGCCTGTCGAAAATGTATTTTTTATAGAGGAGGATGAATGATGAGAACATGGATTAAAATCATTGTTAGTGCAATTCTCGGGTTTTTTAGCTCGATTCTGATCTTGAAAGGCTTTGAAATAAATTTTGATCCATATGTAGATGAGTTTGTAATTGCAATATTTATTATTATTGTGATTGTAATGGGGGTAAGCTTTGGATTATACAAGCAGATTATTAGTTTAAATAATAAAGATGTCGATGGAGAGGAAGAAGATGCAGTAGACATCCAAATTTATAAAAAGCTTTCAGATTATGCGTTATTGACTTTTTCTAATTTCATTTTTTCTTTGCTAGCGTTATGTATTACGCTCATTACCAATAAAGAAATTGTAATTATTATACTCTCCTTAATTACCGTTTTAATTTGCTGCGTTTTAATGTCAATTATGATGAATCTGTATAGATTGGTGCAACCACATCGCCCAATCATTCCAAGGTCTTCGCATAAAGATTATGGAAATGCCCTATTAAACGTCGCCGATGATGGAGAAAAACATGTGATGTTAATAGGTTTTTATAAATCATATCATCTTTTTTGCACAGCTTTACTAATAGCAATCATGTTCGCCACATTCTATTCCATCTCATCAGGTAATTCACAAATTTTCTCCATAATAGCAATGAGCATTGTTCTAGTGCTGGCAAATGGCAAATATTATTTATCCATTCGCAACAAATAGGTAACTTTTTGCAGTTGATACTCGTATTAATGATAAAAAAAGAGAGGGTTGAAGACGTGGAAATTGATTTTTTCTGGATAGGTGCAGGGTTGGCATTGTTGGGTTATTTCATCGGAAATGGTTTGAAAAATTTTAAAAATCCTAAAGGCAGTCCATCAGGAACTCCTTTATTAATTAAAGAACGAGATTTATTTGTTTATTTAAGATTACGCCCTGAAGAGGTTAGAGAACTGTTGGAAAAATATCCTGATGCACCTAAATTGGTATTAAAAGGAACTACCTATTATCCATACGAACAATTGGTTCAATGGTTGTCGTCGGAGGATTTGTATAAAAAACAATGATATTTGCCTCGCTGCCTTTAGGCGGCTTTTTTTCTAACAAATAATGGTACAAATAAACAGATTTATGGTATTCTTGATTTAGAATATTTTGACAGGAGGCTATCCAATGTAGAATTCCCCGCTTTCTTAAAACTTAATAAATTAAGAAGTGAGGGCTACCTATGTCAAAATTTAAAAATGAGATGTCATTTAGGTTTCTTTGGCTTGGCCAAATGTTAGCTAATCTAGGTGATGTCATCTATACAGTTAGTTTAACAACAATTGTTTATAAAGCAACTAACTCTGTAACATTAATGTCGCTAGTGCCATTTGTTATCACCATTACGGCATTATGCAGCGGTTTTTTTGCGCCGATTATTCTTGATCAATATAAACTGAAATGGATTTTATTTTATTCGCAAAGTGGTAAGACGCTGCTGCTTTTCCTGCTTTGTATATTAATACCGACGATTCAGTTAGATAACTTGATTCTATTGTATATACTGATTGCCTTCATATCCTTTTTAGATGGATGTGCTACGCCAGCCAGAAATGCACTAGTCCCAGTTCTCGTACAAAAAGAGAAACTCGTCAAGACAAATAGTTTTTTAGCTGTTCTTGACCAAATAACGCAGTTAATCGCCTGGCCGATTGGGAGCATACTGTTAGTTATTTGGGGAGGGAATCATCTTCTTTGGCTGACTTTCTGTTTATTCATTATTTCTTCATTGTTTATGTTTTATATTAAACAAGATCAGCAACCAAAAAACGAAGTGATTATTTCTAAGTGGTCCTCCATTAAAGAAGGCTGGATAATTATTTGGGAGAATAGACAACTCCGATCTATTAGTTTAATGAATATTTTTGAAACCTTTGCTAATGGCGTTTGGATTGCTGCGATTTTATATGTATATGTAGAAGAAGTTCTTCATAAGCAAGAGTTTTGGTGGGGGATAATAAATGCATCCTTCTTTGCAGGCATGTTTTTTGGTGGTTTAATTGTCTATCGAATTGCAGATAAGCTGGAGAAAAAGCTGGGGTATTACATTATCTGGTCCACCTTCTTACTAGTGATCCTTACATTAGCCTTCGCGCTAATCTCGAATGCTTGGATTGCCTTAATCATTTCGTTGTTATTTGGATTTCCTCAGATGGTTAAAGACGTAGCTGCGGTATCCATTTTCCAGAAAGCAGTTAGGCAAGAGGCGCTTGCTAAAGTGTTTTCTGCAAGAGGGACTTTAATGTATGCGGCATTCGGTATTTCGTCTGTTTTTTTAGGATGGCTTACTGAAGAGTTTGGGGTGGTATGTACTTTCCTAACAGCCACAGCTTGCTTTTTGCTTTCTTTTATTACCGGGATACAGAACCGTATGTATTTAGCAGCGAAACAAGAAACTTTAAGATAACTGCCAAGTTGGCAGCTATCTTTTTTTATCAAGATAGCCACATTATTGTAGAAAGGAATAATTGATTTGTTCAAGAAAAAGAGGTATGTGGCAGCGAGTATTATTATAGTTTTATTTGTTTTTATGTGGTTTACTACCCCTTCAAATACAGAATTTGATCAATGGTTAATTGCAACAAATGGACTTGACTGCAATTCAAATCAAATATGCTCATTAGACAATATCATGATAAGCAGCAGTACTTCTAATCTATCTAATTTCGGCGTTTATGCAACTTATGAAAAGGAATTTGATTTCGAAAATGGAGAAAAACTAACTGTAAGAACGTTAGGAGTTTTCAATAAGATGCTTACGATAGAAGATGAAAGAGTTTGGGAGATAATTGATTAATTGCTAAAGCCTTAGGTTTCCGTAGGGAGGAGATATCCATTGAAATGGCCGTTTTCTAAACGTAAAAAAGACAATCCTGCAGACAGATTTTCAGATGGCTATATAGAAGAACTGCTTAAAGATACAGACAATATCGAGCTAACAAGAATTCCCGCTATTTTTCCCTTATTGTTAACACGTTCTGATGTGTTGAAAAGAAGAACAGCTAGTATGCTTACTAAACATGTTGCGTGCTTAACCATCCTTGAATTGGCAAAACTTGATGCCTTGTTTCGAGAACGAACTTCATTAGACTGGTCCATGGATTGGAGTAAGGAAAAACCGGAGAATTTATTATTGCCAAATATGCGGGAAGAACAGAGAGTGATTATTTTAGGGTTGTGCAGCTTTCACCCAAATGGCTATTTCCGTGAAAAAGCTTTAATTCTATTAAATCAATACACTTCAGGTAAAGAGTGGCCATTTTTACTTTTGAGATGTAAGGATTGGGTTGCAGCAGTGAGGGGAGCAGCTGATAAATATGTGGAGCGTCGCTTAAATGATAAGTATATGGCTGAAATTGTCTCAAGTCTTCCTCTTGTTTTTAAGTGGCAACTTAAGAAAGAGCATCTTTTTCAACAAGTTGCTCAAGTTTTATCACAGCCAGAATCATTGCCTTTTCTGAAAGAGGGGACAAGCGCAAAGGATAGGAACGTCCGGTATTTTTGTTATCAAATGATCATGCACGCAAATCTATATGATAAGGAATTACTAGTAAACCTATATAAAAAGGAAAAGGACCCTCTTGTGCGGCAAAGTTTGTTTAATGAATTAGTAAGTAGTCTCAAAGCTCATGAATTTAAAGAGCATTACTCCATTTTTAAAAGAGATAAGTTTCCTTCGATTCGTTTAAAGGGATTGGAGGTATTTCACTCCTACTTTCCAGAAATAAGTGGCAGGGAATTGGAAGCGGCGCTTTTAGACAAAAGCAGTACTATTCGCTATTTTGCTAGATTTTTATTAAAGAAGCAAAAAACATCCATAGATTTCAGCAGCTTTTATATGGGTATGTTGAATGCTAACCAGTATATTCGTGAAAGCTTATTAGGAATAGGGGAGACAGGCAGTAAAGAACAAGCACAGCTAATACAGCCGTACTTGTATCACAGCCGTATTTCCATCACAAAAGCTGCTATCCATGCTATATCGAAGTTAGATGGAGCAAAGTATAAGCAAGAATTTATTCAGCTTCTGCAATCGGAAATGATAGGCATATCCAAGGCTGCACGAAAGGCAATAGCACAGCATTATTACGAAGATATAAAGGATTACTTATATGATATTTATAAGGAAGCAAGCTATGAACATACTAAATATAATATAGCCATTTTATTATGTTCTTTATCCAAATGGGAAGCAATTTTTTATAGTATAAGTTTTTATGTTCAATGTGAAAACAGAGAAGTTTCCAGATTAGGTAAGTCTGCTCTTTTGAAGTGGATTAATCATTTTAATCGCAGCTTTGTGACACCATCATCAGAGCAAATGAATGCATTAATAACTTTATTATCAAGCAATCGTGAAAGACTTCAAAACGAAGAAGCAACAGCAATTGAGTTTTATATGAAAGGCTTTCATTGAAGATAAGAGGATAGCGGTATCCACTATCCTCTTAACACTTAATGTGCTTCGTTTAAAGCATCCTGCTCGGTATTTTTGTTAATCTTTGCACGTCTTCGTTCGAGTTCAATATCCATTTCGGCCCGTTTGTCATCTAACTTATAGAAAACAATCGTTATGCCAATCAGCACACAAATAATAAGCGGAACCCAGATAAAGCTGATTTCAATATATTTTAAAGCGCTTTCAGTTTGCGTTGCATTAGGTACATATCCACCGATTTTAAGGAAAACTCCTACAAGGGCGCTGCCAAGACCTAAGCTGACTTTTACAAAAAAACCTTGGAATGCGGCAATCATTCCAGAAATACTGCGATTATTTTTGTACTCGGAATAATCAATAACGTCCGGCTGTATCGCAAATGTTGTCCCAAAGATGCCGTAAATGCCAAGACCAGTTATCGTTAAGCCGGCAATCAGCATGGCAGGGGATGTTTTTCCAAAGTAAAGGACTAAATCTCCAACAATATAAATTAAGGTGCTTAAAAGCAAAACATTTTTCTTAGCCATCTTTTTTTGGAGCCAAGGCAATAATAGCAGGATTGGCAATCCGGAAAGAATTCCGAATATCCCTACAAATGTGAGCCAATCGGTTCTGCCAAGATTATAGGTGAAATAGTAGATAACAGTCGTATTTCGGATAACATATAGACTAAAGTAGAGAAAGTTTAATATAAAAAATATAGCAGCAGGGGCTGTTAATCCTTTGAAATCCTCTTTAAAGGAGGACTTGCCAGGCTGGACGGTCGGCGGCACAACTTCCTTTGTATTCATAAAGGTGAACACAAAGACAAGCACAGCGACAATGCCATATATAGTCATTGTAACTAAATAACCTTTTTGGTCATCTCCTTGACCGAAGAAATTTACCATCGGTGTGGTGATGGTCATTACTAATGCAGTCCCAAGCAATGCGCAGATCATTCTAGTTGATACTAACCAGTTGCGCTCATGATTATCGGAAGTTAACCGAGGTACAATCGTGTTTAATGGAATATTTACGACGGTATAAGCAATGTTCAACAAGCAATAAGTGATATACGCCCATAGAATTTTGCCTGACATGCTGAAATCAGGAACGATGAAGGTCATAATAGTAAACACAGCAAAAGGAAGTGCCCCAATAATGAAGTAAGGTCTCCCTTGACCCCATCTGGTTTTCGTTCTGTCCACCAATAATCCCATGCCAGTATCAGCAAAAGCATCGATGATTTTCGTTACTAACATTAAAGTACCTGCAACCGCTGCCGAAATTCCGAAAACATCTGTATAAAAGAAAAGGAGGTAGGATGCCATTGTACTAAATACGAGGTTGCAGGCAAAATCGCCCGCCCCGTATCCAATTCTTTTTCTCCATTTATCCATATTTATCACAACTCCTTTTTACTGCTGCTAAATTCATACTGTAGCTGCTGATATTTTTGTCAACGTTTTCATATCTGTTTTTAAGTTTTGGTAAATAGATTTATAAACTTTGTAATAGTCATTATATTTCTTGTGATTGTCTTCAATCGGCATAATCTTCTCATCAAGAACCTGCCACTTTTTCACATCTTCAAAGGAAAGCAAACCAGTACCAATTCCAGCCAGCATTACATCCCCCATATTTGCTTCGACATCGTGAATAGGACATACAACTGGATAGCCTGTCACATCAGCAAAAATTTGTCTCCATAATTTTGATTTAGTAACACCTCCTGCAAGCAAGATTGATTCACCTACATTTTCGCCTGTTGCTTCAATGGCATCTCTTAAACTGTAGGCAACCGCTTCCAAAAAGGCGCGATATATATGTGCTTTCGTATGTGCTAAAGATAAACCGACAATGGTGCCTTTCGCATCTGAATCCCAGACAGGACTTCTTTCGCCCATAAAGTAGGGAAGAACAACTAATCCTTCACTGCCAGCAGGTATATTGGCAGCCTGTTCATTTAATACATCATAAGCATTTTTCCCGCCTGCTTTTTCTGCTTCTAATTCAAATTGGCATAGCGTTTGTCTAAACCACTTTACGATTGCTCCTGCAGTAGCTCCACCAGCAAAATAGTATGATAGTCTTTTAGCATCGAATAAATATGGCCAAACAATTAAGTCTTTTCCTTTCACTGGCTGATTAGAAATCAATGCGGCGCACATGGACGTGCCAATAGCTGCTGCATATTTGCCAGATTCAAACACACCAAGGCCAATATTAGCTGCACCACAGTCAATCCCGCTGGCGATAACAGGCATTCCTTCTGCAAGTCCTAACTCTGCAGCTGCTTCTTTTGTTAACCCGCCGATCATGTCTGTTGATTCAACAATTTTTTCTGGCATCATGGAATAGGGGATTCCCATTGCATCGAGCAATTCCTTTGACCAAGTGCGGTTATTCATATCAAAAATCCCGCCAATATTACCAGCTGAAGAATAATCAATCGCCACTTCTCCGGTCAGTTTATAAATAACATAATCATTCGGAGGCAAGAACAGCTTCGTTTTTTTCCAGTTTTCCGGTTCGTGATTTTTCATCCATAATATTTTCGTGTAGCCGTAGTAAGGATCGGCGCCATTATGGGTAATTTCCAGCAGCTTTTCTTCCCCGATAGTATCTAACACCCATTGCGTTTCGACAGAAGCTCTGCGGTCCATCCAAATCATACAAGGTCTTACAGGCTCCATATGCTCATCTAGTGGAATGCCTGATCCGCCGTACAGTCCGCTAATAGCAAGTCCGCGAATGTCTTCAGGATGAATACCTGCTTTTTCAACCGTGTTGCTGATAGAAGCTTTTGCAGCATCAAGCCAAACATCAGGCCACTGTTCAGCCCATAAAGGCTTTGGTGTTAACACATCATATTCTTGGAGATCTTGAGCAAGCAAGTTTCCTTCTGTGTCCATTAAAATGGTTTTCGTACCAGATGTTCCGATGTCTGTACCGAGTAAGTAGTTCATTATGATGACCTCCTATGAATCTATTAAATAGCAGTGAATGCACCATCGATGACAAAGTCAGATCCTGTTGTAAAGCTGCTCGTATCGCCAGCAAGATAAACACAGATAGATTGTAATTCATCCGGTCTTCCCATCCGTTTAAGCGGTGCCATTTCATTCCATTGAGCAATTAATGGCTGTAAGCTTGGCGAATTCAAGGTAAGCTCTGTGCCGATATATCCTGGGCTGATGGAATTAACGCGCACATTTCTTGTTGCCCATTCTACTGCCAATGATTTAGTTAATTGAATAACTCCTGCCTTTGAAGCATTGTAAGAGCATTGCGGTTGTGGAACATTAACAATATGACCTGACATGGAAGCTGTATTAATAATAGACCCGCCGCCTTGTTTTAACATGACTTTTCCAGCAGCTTGGGCGGTTAGAAATACACCAGTAAGATTAATGTCGACTACTTTTTTCCACTGTTCAAAGGTCATATCTTCAGCAGGGATATTCATGCAGATGCCGGCATTGCAAAAGGCAACATCTAAACGGCCAAAATGTTCAAGCACAGTATCAATCATAGCGTTTACATCTTGTGGGTTAGTAACATCTGCTTTGATAGCGATAGACTTAATCCCATTGTTAGCTTCTAATTCTTTTGCAGTCTTGACAGCTTCTTCAATATCTAAATCTACAATAGCGATATCTGCGCCAGCTTCAGCGAAAGCGGTTGCGACACTCTTTCCAATACCTCTAGCACCGCCTGTAACGAAAATCTTTTTTCCATCCAGTCTCATTTTTTCAATAATGCCCATATTTATCATTCCTTTTCGTTAAGTTATTTTGTAAAATAGTTTTATAAAATACATTTACATAATAAAACGTCTTTTGATAATAGTCAATCTATTTAAAAGTAAAAATTGTCAGACGCTTTTTGACAAAGCTGTAATTGGATATGCTCGTATGTTATATTTAAAGGAGTTAAGATAAGTATTTTTATAAAATTGGTTTATCAAATGAGGTATTTTCATGGAAAATAACATCACATTTAAAGATATAAAAAAAAGCAATTATTCGGCTATCTATCATCTCATCTATCAAAATGGGAAGCTTTCCAAACAAGAAATTGCTAACCAGCTGCATTTAAGCTTGCCGACAGTAACGCAAAATTTAGTCCGTTTGGAGCAAGAAGGGTTAATTGAGAAGAGTGGGCAGTTTGAATCTTCAGTGGGAAGACGAGCAGCTGCTTATGCTATCTGCCCACAGGCCCGAATCAGCATTGGAGTGGAGATCCAAAAATCTACTGTACAATTACTGGCAGTTGATTTGCTTGGAAAAGCATTTCAGCAAAAACGGTTATCCTTGGGATATGCTAATGAGCATCACTATTACAAATGGTTAAGTCAAGAAGTTCTAGCCTTTATTGATGCCTTACAAGTGAAAGAAGAGCAGGTTCTCGGAATTGGCTTTGCTGTACAAGGGTTAACATCTAATGACGGCAAAAAAATAACCTATGGAAAAATATTAATTTCTACAGGCTTGGATATTGAGGTGTTTTCACAGCATCTGCCATATCGCTGCATGTTTTTACATGATGCCAAATGTGCAGCAACAACAGAGCTTTGGGTAAGAAATGATATGGATGATGCTGTCTACCTCTCGATTGGTCCCCATCTTGGCGGAGCGATTATAATCGACAGGCAGATTTACATGGGGAAAGAAGGGCATAGCGGAACGGTTGAACATATGACAGTAAATCCAAACGGGCCCCCGTGCTATTGCGGTAAGAAAGGCTGCATGGAAACATACAGTTCTGTCCATGCACTTCTAACAGAAGACGAATCATTAGAGTCATTTTTTGAACAACTGCGAAACAATTCTCCAGTTTATGTTGCGAGATGGAATGAATTTCTTAATTATTTAGCCATTTCCATTAATAATATCCACCTTGTATTGAATAGAGAATTCATTTTGGGTGGCCATATTACTTCATACTTAAGAGAAGAGGATATTAATATTCTTCATGAAAAAGTAAATGAAAAGACAGCATTTCCAAGCAATGATCCTTTTATTTATATAAGCCGTTCCCCAGAAAATGGCGTGCTTTTAGGTGCAGGTATACCATTTATTCAATCGTTTTTAAATACTATTTAGAAGCATGAAGAAGTTTTCATGCTTCTTTTTGCTATGAAAAAAATATCATGTTAGGGAAGAAGGAATTTATGTAATTTTGTATAATTATTAGTTAATAAGTATTTTTATTCAATTAAACGGGAGGGGTAAAATGTCGAGAACAAACTGGATTCAAATTATAGAGGAACTGTCCATGAACGCCTTACCTGCTTTACAAACAAATGTGTATGATGGATGGGTATTGCGTTTTGCTGATGGCTATACCAACAGAGCAAATTCCGTCAATCCGATATATTCTTCCTATCAAGAGGTTGCTAATAAAATTAGTACTATCGAACAAACCTATCGTAACAGAAATTTAAAGCCAATTTTTAAAATGACGAAGCAAGCTTTACCGGAAAACTTGGATGAGAATTTAGCGAAAAATGGCTATATTCAAGCTGGGTTAACCGCTGTTCAAGTATTGCCTTTAGAAGATGTAAATATTGCAGTAGTACATAAGGCTGAATTTTATCAAACTTTCGAAGAACATTGGTTTAATTACTATTGCCACCTCAATCATATTAGTGGGAGTAATCAAGTAACATTAGCGAAAATGCTAAAAAACATTGTGGCGAAAACTGCCTATTTTCTGCTGAAGAACGATAGTGGTGAAATACTTGCATGTGGGATGTGTGTATTAGAAAGAGGATATATCGGATTATTTGATATCGTCACAGCCAGCAACTGTCGTAATAAAGGGTATGGGACAGTGCTAATTCAAAATATCCTGGACTGGGGCAAGGATAATGGAGCGCAATATGCTTATCTGCAAGTAATGTTAAATAATGAACCTGCTTTAAAGCTTTATTCCAAAATCGGCTTTAAAGAAGTGTACCAAATACTGGTACAGAAGCAAAGACTAATCGGAGCAGGCAAAATGTTTACTCTTATAATTTACTGGGAACTGTTTTTTTAAAGATGTAAATTTTACAAGTCATGATACAGTCCATTTTTTGAAAACATATTAATAAAAGTTTGTTTATGATTAGAACAAAGA
This sequence comes from Niallia sp. Man26, assembly GCF_022049065.2. Taxonomy (NCBI): domain Bacteria; kingdom Bacillati; phylum Bacillota; class Bacilli; order Caryophanales; family Bacillaceae; genus Niallia; species Niallia sp. Man26. The sequence goes on along the minus strand of NZ_CP095744.1, from coordinate 404,231 downwards.
AATGAGGGTCGAAATGGACAAACAAATTCAACAACTGCAGGATCAATTAAAAATGGAGCATAAGAATGTAGCAAAATACACGCAGCATGTGTTTGAAGCACTTGATAAATTAATTGATGAACATCGGAGAATCGTATCATCAAACGCCTTAGCAGGAATTAAGCATGAGGGCTGTGAAGAGTATGCCTTTTATAAAACGATGCATGACGTAAAGTATACACTTATGAATGAGTTGCGCAAAACGGTTGATGATTTCACTCATTTAGGAGATAAATATCATGCGAAGAATTATCCTGATGGTGTAAAAAAATAATGACTGTATTGTAAAAAATCCAGCACTATTTTAGTTGCTGGATTTTTTACGTCGCAGTCTCAGGCTGTTTAACACAAATAGCACATATTAAAACATATAATAATCGATTATAATAGAACCACATACATAATTGTCAGGTAAACGAAACGCGAAAAGGAGTATTTTTTCATGTCAAATTATAAAACTAATCCTAAGGTCGATGAATTTTTGAATAAAGCAAAAACATGGCAAGAGGAATATAGAATATTACGTAATATCATTCTTGACTGTGAGCTTACAGAGGATTTTAAGTGGATGCATCCTTGTTATACACTTAATGATAAGAACGTCGTATTAATCCATGGTTTCAAAGAGTATGTTGCTCTTCTGTTTCATAAAGGCGCATTAATAAAAGACCCACAAGGTATTCTTGTTCAGCAAACAGAGAATGTACAAGCAGCCCGGCAAATCCGGTTTACTAATGTTCAGCAAATAATAGACATGGAATCAGTCTTAAAAGCCTATATTAAAGAAGCTATTGCAGTAGAAGAGGCCGGCTTAGAGGTTGAATTAAAGAAGAATGAAGAATACTCCATGCCTGAAGAGCTGCAGATAAAATTTGCAGAAATCCCAGCATTAAAGTCTGCATTCGAAGGATTGACACCTGGAAGACAAAGAGCATATTTATTACATTTTTCACAAGCAAAACAAGCAAAAACTCGAGCCGCTAGAGTAGACAAATATGTACAGCATATTCTTGACGGCAAAGGCTTAAACGACAAGTAAATTAAAAATGAAACCTTCCACTGATATTTCGATTGGAAGGTTTTTTTAACCCTGCATAATCGTGCACAAAATGTCGGGTTGCTGGCAATCATTTCAGCTATTATTTGGTTGAGGAGGTCGTAAAATGGATTCGCTAAAAAACATGAATGATGCAATGAAATATATTGAGGAGAATTTAACGAACGAAATAGACTTTAAAGTGGTAGCAAGGTTAGCACATTGTTCAGAGTATCATTTTAAAAGGATGTTTTCCTTTTTGGCTGGGATTTCTCTTTCAGAATATATCCGCCGCAGACGTCTTAGTTTAGCAGCACTTGAACTAACTAATAGCAGCATAAAAATAATTGATGCAGCTCTAAAATATGGGTACAATTCGCCTGATGCATTTACTAGAGCTTTTCAACAGCTGCATGGTGTTACCCCATCAGAAGTAAAACGCAAAAGTATTCAGTTAAAAGCGTATCCGCACATGACCTTCGAATTATCTATTAGAGGAGGTAATGAAATGAATTACCGTATAGAACAGAAAGACCCCTTTCAAATAGTTGGTATTATGAAAAGAGTTCCAATAATATTTGAAGGAGAGAATCCAGAAATAACAGCGATGTGGCAGTCATTAACGATGGAGAAAATAGCACAATTGCAGCAGCTGTCCAATTTAGAGCCTAAAGGAATGATACAAGCATCTCTTAACTTTTCAGAAGGGCGGATGGAGGAAAAAGGGGAGCTTGATCAATATATTGGTGTAGCTACAACGGAAAGCTGTCCGGAACACTTTTCTAAACTTGAAGTGCCAGCTTTGACTTGGGCGGTTTTTGAATCTATCGGCCCATTCCCAAGTACACTGCAAGCAACATGGGGAAGAATATACTCAGAATGGTTTCCGTCTTCTAACTATGAAGCAGTAGAAGGTCCTGAGATTCTGTCCATTAAAAATAAAGATTTAACTTCACCAGCTGTTAAAACGGAGATTTGGATTCCTGTTGTAGCAAAATACTAGTAGATGATTCAGAGCTGTTTCGGACAGCTCTGTTTTATTTCATCTATATCAAAAGTAGGAGAATACAGGCAAAAAAATAATGGTAAAATGGAAGATATGAAAGAGCTTAACTAGGAGAGGAAGACAATGGATTTTCAAACGGTAATGAGTGAGCTTGAAGCACTTGGCAAGGAACGCACAAAAAAGATTTACATGTCCAATGGTGCTCATGAGCCTTTATTTGGTGTGGCTACAGGTGCTATGAAACCAATCGCTAAAAAAATTAAAATTAATCAATCATTGGCAGAAGAGCTATATGCAACTGGGAACTATGATGCAATGTATTTCGCAGGCATTATTGCAGACCCAAAAGGCATGACAGAATCGGATTACGATCGGTGGATAGATGGTGCTTACTTTTATATGCTGTCCGATTATGTGGTAGCGGTAACATTATCTGAGTCTGATATTGCCCAAGAGGTTGCTGATAAGTGGATTGCAAGCGGAGACGAATTGAAGATGTCTGCAGGCTGGAGCTGTTATTGCTGGATGCTAGGAAATCGCAAAGACACCGAGTTTTCCGAGAGCAAGATTTCAAGCATGCTAGAAAATATTAAAGAAACAATTGCAGAATCGCCTGAACGAACAAAATCTGCTATGAATAATTTTATATATACTGTTGGTGTTTCTTATTTGCCGCTACATGAAAAGGCAGTTGAAACAGCACAACAAATAGGTATTGTCGAAATGAAACGAGCTAATAAAAAAAGCAGCTTCTTACATGCTTATGAAAATATTCAAAAAGAAGTGGATAGAGGAAAACTGGGATTTAAACGTAAATATGTCAGATGCTAATTAGAATGTAAGGAGAGAATAACGATTAAAATCAATCAGTTAATTGCCAACAATATTAACCGTTTAGATGCAATCTTGCCAGAGGATCGGTCGCTCGGAATTGCAGGCTTATCCGGGTCAGGAAAAACTACCTTTTGTCAAACAATAGGGGAGGAATCAAAAAAACGGCTTGTTTCTCTATTGCCTAAAGCGGAATACCAATATTTATTTGCAGATATTATGGAAACCAATTTTAGCGCTATTAATATGGAGAATATGCCGTTAGTGCTTTTTCTTGGAAAATCCTCGATTTCTTCCAATCCACGCTCTACTATTGGCACACATACTGGTGTTTTTAAAGAGATACGAAATAAGTTTGGAGAAATGTTTCATCTGTCACCAGAGGTATTTTCTTTTAATAATGCGTTAGGATGGTGCCCTGCATGCAAAGGGCGGGGAACGACAAAAAATGTTACATGTAAAAAGTGCGATGGCAAGCGTTATAGTGAAGATGTAGAGCAACATCTGCTAAAGCTTAGAAATCATCCTCACAGCATTTCTGATGTGAATAATTTAAGTGTTGAAACGATCTATTCCTTGGCGAAGGAATTAAATATTAGTGAAGAAAGACAGCTTGTTCTTCGCAATATTATCAATATGAATATAGGTTACTTAACATTAAACCGGATAATGGGCACCTTATCGGGCGGAGAACTAACCCGTCTATATTTGGCAGAATTTATGTCTGCCAGCAGCAATACGGTGATTATTATTGATGAAATATCGGTTGGTCTTGATCATGACACGCTATTAAAAATATTAGAACAGGTTCAACAATTAGGCTGTAAAAACCAAATTTGGCTGATAGATCATTCAGATAGTGTATTAAATGCAGCAGATAAGCAATTGTTCTTTGGGCCAGGCAGCGGTAAATACGGAGGAAAGCTAGTGAAAGAATCTCCGCGTCCGCAAGCCATACTTTGGGAACGGAATGAGGAAACTCCAACTGAATTCTATCCATTTTACGATTTGTATTGCCGCAATATTCAAATGGCGGAAATCGAGATTCCAAAAAATAGACTTGTAACCTTTACAGGTGAATCTGGCTGCGGTAAATCAACTTTAGTAAATGAGTGTATTGCAAGGGATTTTCTGAAGCGATACCCAAAAGACAAACTCGTAATGGTAGGTCAGGACCGGAATCAGTCCATCACGAGCAGGTCAACCATTGCGACATTTCTTGATATAAAAAGGAAGCTATCAAAATATAGCAGCGAAATAGAAGATGTTTTTCAGCGCTCAATTGAAGATATTGTTGAAGAGCTTCCAAAAGAAGACATTGTCCATAAACGGCTAAGTTTATTGATTAAGCTTGGGCTCGGATATTTAACATTGGAACGAAAAACACAGACACTGTCAACAGGTGAATTTCAATGTGTTCACTTAGTTTCAGAGCTGTTTGCCAACACCAGAAATCCGCATACACTATTTATATTTGATGAGCCTTCTAAAGGGTTATCACAAAATATCTTAAATCAATTCATTGATAGTGTAAGAATTATTTTGGAAGATCAAACAGTCTCCATCATAATGATTGAACATAATGCTTATATGCTTGAAAGCTCTGATTTTATTGTAGATTTTGGAAAAAGACAGTCCGAACCTGTGCTGCATCTTGATGTGGTCAGTCATGATGAATATTTCAGCCAAAAAAATACTGAGAAGAATGATGAATCGATACATATATCATCCCAATTAGATTCAGTAAAGGGAATAAATTATTTAACGGAAAATCATATCAGTTATTTTAAACAAGCTGAAAACGTCTATAAAGGCGGCATTCTTAAGAGTCTTTCTTCTATGGCACGATTGATTTACGGCGAATATGAATCTGAAAAAATTGCACCAGTCATCGCTATTGATTTAGAGAGGCACTTATATAGCCAATACAGTTTTCTTTTTGAAATAGGCGGAATAATTAATCATATCGTATCTGCTCATCCAGCTAATAAAGATACAAAAAGCTTTGATTTTTATAGTCAAGCTAATCACTGTCCAAGCTGTTCCGGGCGCAGAGAAATGGAAAAATTTGATTTTGAGTTAGTGATTCAAGATAAAACAGTTCCATTTTGGGACGGCTTATTACATCCTGATGTGATGGAAGTGCTGAAATATTATCAACATGCAAAAATACATTTTCTTTTCGAGGAAATAAAAAATGAATTAGGTCATGATTTGAGTAAGAGCTATAACGAGTTAACAGAAGCAGAAAAACATACCTTCTTATATGGCTATTGGGACAAGTCATTTTATGATAAAGCGACAAAGTCTTCAAAGAAATGGGAAGGCTTCAACTTTATACTTGGCCGTTATATGGTTGTGTCAAAATCCATCATTAAAGAACAGATGAAGCAATCAAAAGAAATGATACCTTGCCCAATTTGTAATGGCACTATATTAAATCACGAGAAAAAGCTGTTGATTAGTGACGTCGATATCCGGGAGTTAATTCAACTTCCTATTACAAAGATTATTAATATCGTCGGCTCATTACCAGTTTTAGAGAAACTTAAAGCAATCGTCGGCAAAGACATGCCACTGACGCAGGATGTTTCCTTGCTGCCTCGAAAAACACAAGCAGCCCTTAAAATGCTGGAACTTGAATTAGCAAGCTTTGTCGGCTATGAAATTGTTTTGCAAAATGTGTTGCCGTTCTGGAGCAGTATTAAAGACAATATCAAAAACTTAAGCAGTAAAAACGAGCTGACAATCTGTGATTTTACTGGTATTGATGAAACGAGAGAAAGTATTATTGATAAATATTTCACGAATGGGAAATACAAAAAGCTAACCTATGTATATGAAGCATTCGGATATAAAAAAATTGTAACCCAAATTAATAAAATAAAAGCAAGTCATCCATGTCCTTTCTGCAAAGGCAAAAAGGTTATCTCGGAAGATAATCTTCATGATGGTGTCATGAAATTATCGGTGCCGTGTATCAGCTGTCATGCGAGCGGGATCAATGAAGAGGGATTAGAGGAATTAGTTGAAGGTGTAAAAGTACAAACATGGCTGACTGGTACGGTAAGCGATGTGGTTACAGAAGGCGCTGCAGAGGAAGTCAAAGAAATTCCAATATTCAACCGCATTCGAGAATTAAATAAGCGAGATATGATGGCTGTATATCACAGCTTGGCAAAATAACAGAAATGGAGCAACGGATATTATGAAACAAAGTCTAGGAAATGCTGTTCAAGACTTTTGCGGAACATGGAAGTTGTTAAGGGAAGAATCTAATTATTCATTAGGCAGTCCGCCTGCTTCAGGCACGTATAATATCAAGCTAGTTGGCGAGAAAGTGCTATTTCACGTCAGCTGGGAGGAACAAAGTGAACAAACATATCAAGTGGAATTTTCCGGGATTCCTGACGGGGAAAAGCATCCTTTTAAAGGTCAAGGAGTCGATTTTGTTAAGTATGAAATAACTGCAGATGGAAAATTCATCTCTGCTGCATATAAAGATAGAAACATCCTTAACGAGGCAACGAGATCATTATCAGCAGATAAAACACAAATGTTCGTTACACAGCGAATACTTGGACAAGATGGACAGCTGCATGCTAATTATTCCGTTTATAGTAAAGAATAAACAGCCTGCCGCAAAAAAAAATAGAAGTGCGTTCATTGAACGCACTTCTAATAAAAAATTACATAAAAAAATATGTAATTCACCATTGAAAAGAGTTACTAGATATGGTAAATTTACATAGGTATGCATTTTATATTTAGTCATCATCGTATATTATCCCTATCTTAATTATACGATGTATACCATGCTTTCGTCAATCCTTTTTTGAAAAAAATTTAAAAGGAGTGTTTTTGTTGTAAATTCAATTATTTAAAACAGAAACAAAGGAATTATTGAAACGGAGGGGAAGAGGGGAGCTTTACAGTTTTGAAGGATAAATTAAATAAGAAAGAAGGACTGATTCCACATGACAAAGGAAACGAATTCACCTCCATATGGCATGATTGCGATTTTATTTATCGGCGCCTTTGTAGCGATATTAAATGAGACCTTGCTTAACGTTGCTCTTCCAGCAATTATGGAGGAATTCGACGTCAATGCGACTGCAGTACAATGGCTGTCTACAGGTTATATGCTCATTAATGGGATATTAATACCAGCTAGTGCGTTCTTCATTCAGCGTTTTTCTGATAAAAAATTATTCTTAACAGCCATGTTATTATTTACTTTAGGAACGCTCTTAGCAAGCGTTGCTCCAGCATTCAGTGTGTTACTAGGAGCGCGCATGATTCAGGCAGCAGGATCAGCGATCATGATGCCGTTATTAATGAATGTGATGCTTACAGCATTTCCAGTTGAAAAAAGAGGGGCTGCAATGGGGATGTTTGGTCTGGTGATGATTACAGCTCCAGCAATTGGGCCAACGCTCTCAGGCTGGCTGATTGAGCATTACAGCTGGAGAATGTTATTTGATATTGTTCTGCCAATTGCAGTTTTAACTTTAGTTTTTGCCTTTATTAAATTAAAAGATGTAACGGCCCAACGAGATATTAAGCTTGATATATTCTCATTAGTTTTATCGAGCATTGGCTTCGGTGGGTTGCTGTATGGCTTTAGTTCTGCAGGAGAGAAGGGCTGGGATAGCCCATACGTATATGGAACGATTATTATTGGTACAGTTGCATTGCTTACTTTTATCCTGCGCCAGCTTCGGATGGATGAGCCGATGCTTGAGTTTCGCATCTATAAGTATCCTATGTTTGCATTGTCGTCAGTTATTTCCATTGTTATTTCAGTCGCAATGTTTTCATCTATGATCCTGCTGCCAATCTATGTGCAGACCATCCGCGGCATTTCTCCAATGGATTCAGGCTTGTTAATGCTCCCTGGAGCGATTGTAATGGGAATAATGTCGCCGATAACAGGGAAACTCTTTGATAAGTACGGAGCAAGAATACTAGCCGTAATTGGCTTAACAATTACAGTTATAACGTCTTATTACTTCAGCAAGATCGGCATGAATACTGCATATTCCACACTTGTCTTATTGTACACCTTGCGTATGTTCGGAATGTCCATGGTTATGATGCCAGTAATGACAAACGGATTAAATCAATTGCCGCCGATTAACAATCCACACGGAACAGCATTGAACAACACTTTACAACAAGTATCAGGTGCAATTGGGTCAGCGTTATTAATTACCGTTATGCAAAATAGAACGAAAGCAGAAGCAGAGGAATTAGCTGCTAATGCAATGGCAAATATGGATGCAAGTACAGCACAGTCGGCAACGGAAATTCAACAACAAATCATGAATGAAGCAATGATACATGGAATTAACTTTACCTTTATTGTTTCTACATGGATTGCAGTGCTTGCACTAATACTCGCATTGTTTATTAAACGAGTAAGACCGCATTATGGAAATCAGGCGGCTAAAGAGGAAGTTAGTACGAAGCTTGATAGTATAAAAGAGTAAGAATAAGACACAGAAAAACGGGTTGCCTAAGCACTAGGCACCCGTTTTTATTAATTATAGACTGTAATAAACATCTCAATCTGAATACATAGTAACCCAATATAATTATTATTTTAATATAAGGAAATAACAGGGATTAGTGAAGGTGTTAAATGAGTTACTCAAGTATTTTAAATGCGAATAATTGGGGAAAAATTTAAAAGGAAAAGATTCTTTTATTATAACTAAGATTGTAATTTTTTGTAAATTATTCCGTCTAATCTCCAAATAAAACTAGGAGAGAGAGCCGTGAAACTATCACCTTTTTTTCAGACAAGAAAAGGAAGTATTACGAGCTTCAAATAGCACAGGAGGGGGCGATGACAATTAACGAAAAGAATGGGGCTGAAATGTCATTATTATCCTTTGATAATTACATATATGTCGGTAAGGAATAGAGTTTAGAATAATTCGATTATTAGAGATTGCTAGAAATGACCTCCTATTATATGGTATTGTACTAAGGTACGTAAATACAATATATAGTACAGTAGGGGGATTCTTACATGAAAAAATTTGGGTTTTTGTTATTTTTAGCCATTACGGTACTTGCACTTGCTGCTTGTGGAGCTGACAAAGAAGCAAGCAAGACTTCAAGTGACAAGAAGGAATCAGAAGAAACAGAGGATTTTGCTGTAGACAAAGGTCTGCTAAATGTGGAAATTACAATGCCAGCATCTTTTGTTGAAGGCGAGGACATTGATAATACCATTAAAGAAGCGGAAGCAGAAGGTATTGAGGTAACAAAAAACGAGGATGGTTCTTTAACGTATAAAATGTCTAAATCAGAGCATAAAAAAATGATGAAAGACATTAAAACAAATGCCGAAAAATCATTAGATGAAATAAAAACAGACGGCACTTTCCCATCTGTGAAAGATATTACTTACAATAACTCTTTCTCTAAGTTCACTTTAACGGTTGATAAAGCAGCCTATGAGAACAGCATGGATTCATGGTCCATTATCGGTATTGGTATTACGGGTATGATGTATAACCTCTTTAACGGAGAAGACATGGATAAAATGAAGGTAAATATCGATGTTAAAGACGAAGCAACAGGAGAAGTATTTGATACGACAGTTTATCCTGATGATTTAGAAGAAGCAGAAGAGGAATTAGCTACAGAAGAATAAAATAATGAAAAGCCCGAATTCTTATGCGGATTCGGGCTTTTATTATGCACTATTTCGGGGCATATCATGAAGGAGCGACAAGCTGAGAAATATTTTCCGTATTTTATGTTGTATTTCCTGAGAAATCGCATGATATGACAATGTTTGCGGTTTTTTTACATCATTTATCTATAGAATAAAGACAAAATGAAAATAACTGAATTCTGACTTTAAAACAAAAGTAATCTTAATGTCTGTTAACCCAAGATTTGCTGATTAAACATACAAACAAGAAAATTCAGAGTAGAGCTTAAAAATGGAAGTGACGGCTAATGTTAATAACGTGATGAGCACTTTTTCTTCCTAAAATGTTATAAATCTTTCATCTTGTAAAACAGCGGATAATCTTTTGTACTATAATATACTTAATTGGTTTTTTAGGAGGAACAGAAATGAAGCCTAAAATTGAAGATGTGGCGAAAAAGGCTGGTGTTTCGCCAACTACTGTTTCGCGTGTTTTGAATAACCGCGGGTACATAAGTGATAAAACTAGGGAAAAAGTCCAAGAAGCGATGAATGAGCTTAATTATTTTCCAAATGATGTTGCTCGGTCTTTATTTAACAAGCGGTCTAACTTAATTGGCTTGATACTGCCGACAACGGCAAACCCTTTCTTTGGAGAACTGACTTTTCACTTAGAAAACATTTGTGCAACGTTAGGGTATAAGGTGTTGCTTTGCAATAGTTTAAATCAGATTGATAAAGAAGAAAAATACTTGGAAATGTTATTACGAAATCAGGTGGATGGAATTATTGTCGGCACACATAATCGCGGTATTTTTGATTATCATAAGCAAGGTTTAGCTGTTGTTGCTATAGATAGGTATCTGTCTGAAACCATCCCAGTTGTCGGCTCTGATAATTACGAAGGTGGGAAAATCGCAACAGAATTGTTAATTGAAAATGACTGTAATTGTATTGTGCTAATGGATGGAATTGGAGAACTGGAAACGCCGGCCAGATTAAGAAGAAAAGCGTATATAGATCTTATGGAGCAACAGGGCAGGACGCCAATTATTTATGAAATATCAGAGGTTTTTGCTCAAAATAGTTATATACATATAATAAATGAAATTTTTAACGACCATCCAGAAGTAGATGGTGTATTTGCCACTAATGATTTATTTGCGGCAGCATTTTGGAATGAAGCAAAAAAACGAGGAAAAAACATTAAGGTAGTCGGCTATGATGGGACAGAGACAGCTCAAACATTATTACCAGAACTTACAACCATTAGGCAGCCAGTCGATCTAATAGCGAAAACAGCTATCGATATTTTATTGAAAGAAATAGAGGGAGAATTCACAGACATTCATTTAGAAACAAGGCTGCCTGTTCGATTATTAAAAGGAACTACAGCTTAAATATTGCTTTATTATATGGTGGTAGAGATGCTGGTTTAATTCGCTTTTATTTTGACTTAGGAAAGAAAAAAGGTGACTATTTTGATTGAAGTTTTTGCTATTTTTAGCTTTTACTTATTACCCATTTATTGTATTGTTTTTTGTTTAAATCTTGTGTCATTGTTAAAGAAGATAAAGTATGAAGAAAATACAGCTAATAATACCGTATGGTTTACAATTTCCTTTGTACTAATCATTATGACCATAGCTTCACTCACTACGCTTGAGTAGAGAAACAGCAAGAATAAGAAATGTTATTTAAAGAACCCAGCAGAAAATGCTGGGTTCTTTGTTATGTTACGAATATTGTTACAAAGTAATTCCTCCACTTTTTCCATTTGTTTCATTTATAATTTAAAGAAGATAAAATTTTCAAAAAAATCAATATAGAGAGGAGTTATAAAAAATGCTCAAAAAAAGAAAAGTTATAGTAACAGGTGCAGGCTCTGGAATTGGAAAGGAGATTGTCAAAGGATGTTTAAATGAGGGTGCATCGGTAATTGCTTGCGATATTAATGGCAACTCTTTAAATAATTTATCACTGGCAATGGATGATCGCAATGTTTTATATACATACCAATTAGATGTCAGTAAATATGAAGCTGTTACTAAATTTTTTTATTACATCGAAGCAGAACATTCTGACGTAGATTGTTTAGTTAACAATGCTGGAATTTATTTAGCAAAAAATATTTTGGATTATCAAGCAGATGAAATGGATAAAGTTTTAGACATAAATGTAAAGGGATTTATTTATTTTTCACAAATGTTTGGCAAAAAATTATTGGAAGAGAAACGGAAGGGAGTCATCATTAATATGTCTTCAGTTTCAGGGATGGAAGGCAGTTCAGATGCGATTTACGGACTTTCGAAAGCAGCTATACTTGGTTTAACTAAAAGCTGCGCCATGAATTTTTCACCATATATTCGAGTTAATGCTGTTGCGCCTACGATGGTGAATACAACGATGATGGGGATAATACCTGATTGGAGAAAAGAAGAATATTTAAGTCACCAACTCATTAATACCCCTGTCCTACCTGAAGATGTGGCGGAAACGGTTGTTTTTTTATTATCAGATAAAGCAAAGCATTACACAGGAGCAACGTTTGATATTAATAATGGAGGATATTTACGGTAGTAAAAGACTCCACATTATGTCGGTACGAAATGGAAAATTAGTGTTTAGTGAAAAGCTTCATTTATGTATAATAAGAAGAATATTCAGTTATTATCTTTATAAGTGGGGGATAGTGAGATGGACAAACAGGAATATGAGTGGGTAAAACAAACAAGGCAGATTTTACTAGACCAGTGTAAAGAATTGAATGAAGCTGATTTTACAAAAGAGTTTGGATTTGGATTTTAAAATATAAGAGATTCCTTAGTTCATGTCGCGGGTTGTTATCATGCTTGGTTAGGTTCTTTTGTGCTTGCCAAAACGGATGCACCATTATTATCAAAGGAAGCAATCAAGGAAATGAAAATGGAAAATATCCAACATTATTTTCAGCAGGCAAATATATATGTAGATAATGTTTTCGATCAATTCGCTGATAGAAATAATGAACTGATCGTTAAAGAGCCTTCTTGGAAAGTAGGCAGTGGGGTTATAAGAAAATCGCCACACCAATTACTATGCCATTCTATTACGCATGAATTTCATCATAAGGGGCAAATTGTAGCAATGCTGCGGTTACTCGGTTATTTACCTAATAATACAGATATTTTGGGACTATCTGAAAAGGAATTTTCATTTTAATAGTTTTAAAGAAAATCACCTAACAGAAATAAGTGCTAAAGGCAGCAATGATATTTTTCTTATTACATAACATGGTAGGTTAAATGAACAAAAGTGATTTAAAATGTAGTGAAAATTGATGATAGGAGGATATCTTATGGAGGAAAAGAAAAAAGCTTTAATTATAGTCGATGTGCAAAAAGCTTTCGATAATAAAAAATGGGGAGAACGTAACAACCTTAATGCAGAAGAAAACATTAGTAAGATACTAAAATTATGGAGAGAACAAGAATGGTTAGTAATACATATACAACATACATCTGATAATCCTAATTCAGTATTTCATCATAAAAATGAGGGGTTTGCTATTAAAGAAATCGTTAAACCTATTGATAAAGAAGTAATAATAAATAAGAAAGTAAACAGTAGCTTTATTGGTACAAATTTAGAAGAGATTTTAATAGAAAATGAAATAAAAACAGTTGTAATTACTGGTTTAACTACACCTCATTGTGTATCTACAACTACAAGAATGAGTGGTAACTTAGGTTTCGATACATACCTGATTTCAGATGCAACAGCTGCCTTTGGTTTAAAGGACCAAAATGAGATATATTATGATGCAGAAGCTATTCATAATATATCTCTAGCTACATTGCACGAAGAATTTGCCACAATACTTACAACAGATAAATTGATAAACGAGTTCTTTTCTAGGCATATGTACTAAAAAATGCATTCTTTTCATAAAAGGGAGCGTCTTTTCTAGTACAATTAGAGCAGAATTCCTGTAATACAAAAATGTAGGATAAAAACATTCCTGTATCTCATTTATTCATCAAGCCTGCACTAATTAGTTGGCACTTTATTTATTCTTTTCTGCTGCTTTAGCTTTATAAAATGTTAAATTTAAGAATAAGTGTTTGTTTATTGAGAGATCATAAAGAAAAAGTCGATATTCCATAGGAACATCGACTTTTAACTATTAATGGATAATTTATATTATAAATAATTCTTTCTAATCAGCAATCTTAGCCTCATTAACGGGTTGACAAGATTGGCTGTCACTCTTTGGCAATCTACCATTATGCCAAAGGGCAGGGTTCGTATCATCTGGAATAACCTGATTCATAATATTACGGTAGTGCTTTTCTTTATTTAGAATATATTCGGCCATTAATTTTGCTTCTTCTAATTGCTTCAGGACCAGTTCTTTTTGCTTCAATATTATTTCAAAACGTTCCGGAATAGTAGAATCACCTTCCAAACAGAGCTCAACATATTTCTTTATATCATCAACTGACATTCCACTCTTTTTTAAGTTTTTTGCCCCTCTAAGCCAATTTATAGAATCATCCTTAAAGATGCGATTATTATTTTTATCTCGCTGTAGATTAGGAACTAACCCCTTATCTGTATAGTAACGTACAGTGTGGGAGGTTATATCAAGTAATTTAGCAACTTCTTTTACCGTATACATATATTAAAAAACTCCTTTTCTTTAAATTTAGGTTAATTTATATTATTGACTTCGTGTAACACGAAGGTGATATTGTAACGATACTCAGAATTTCAATCTTGTAATACCTATATAAATATAAAAAATACTATCTTTTCTTGACTTCGAGTAACACGAAGCTGGTAAGGTAATGATACTCAGGATTTCCAATCTTGTAAATACCTAAATCGATTTAAAAAATGCTATCTCTTTCTTGACTTCGTGTTACACGAAGGAATTATATTTAAAGCTGTTCAAAGAATCTGATAGTAAAATTTCGCAATAAAACATGCAAGAGTAAAGGATTTACTTTGAATAAATCAGAGACTATTTTTGGAGGTTTTAGTATGCAAAAAGTGACTTTAAATAATGGTGTTGAAATGCCTTTACTCGGATTTGGAGTTTGGCAGATCCCAGATGCTGAAGAATGTGAACAAGCAGTTTACGATGCACTTATTGCTGGTTATCGTCTAATTGATACTGCAGCTGCTTATGAAAATGAAGAAGCGGTCGGGAGAGCTATCATACGCAGTGGAGTGCCTAGAGAGGAAATATTTGTTACAACAAAACTGTGGGTTCAGGATGCTGGTTTTGAGCGTGCAAAAATAGCTTTTGAAAAATCATTGGATAGGCTGCAATTGGACTATATAGATTTATATTTGATTCACCAGCCATTTGGGGATATATACGGATCTTGGCGTGCGATGGAGGAATTGTATGCACAAGGAAAAGTTAAAGCAATAGGCGTAAGTAATTTCCAGATGGATCGTTTAGTAGATTTGATTTGTCATAACGATATTGTTCCAGTTGTAAACCAAATTGAAACCCATCCATTTTACCACCAATTGGAAAGTGAAAAAATTATGAAAGAATACAATATCCAGATGGAGTCTTGGGGTCCGCTTGCTCAAGGTAAAAATAACATTTTTCAAAATGAAATTTTAGTTACATTAGCTAATAAGCATAAAAAGTCTGTTGCTCAAGTAATTTTAAGGTGGTTAACACAAAGGGGAATTGTTGTGATTCCAAAGTCTGTTCACAAGGAACGAATTATCGAAAACTTTCGTATTTTTGACTTTGAATTAAGCCAAGACGATATGGACGCAATTTCAACTTTAGATACAAATACGAGTCTATTTCCTTCCAAAAACAATCCAAATATTGTGAAGCAATTTGCCAATTGGAAATTTGATATTTAATTTAATTTTCTCTGAAATAGAGAAAGACTTAGCCATGAAAGGATAGATTTATATGAAAGCAATAATGTTAAGAGAAACAGGGGAACCAAGTCAATTAAAGTTACAAGATATAGAAAAGCCAAAACCGGGTCCGAATGATGTCATCGTTCGATTACAAGCGGCATCTCTTAACCGAAGAGATCTTATGGTTGTAAAAGGGCAATACCCAGGGATGAAACTGCCAGCTATTCTTGGTTCCGACGGTGCAGGAAAGGTCGTCGAGGTTGGAGGCGAAGTTCAAAATGTCTTTATTGGTGAAGTCATTATAAACCCTGGAATAAACTGGGGAAATGATAAAGATAAAAAAAGTACCGACTTCCAAGTTCTTGGTAATCCAACTGACGGAACATTCGCTCAATATGTAAAGATACAAGTGGAAAATGTTTACGCAAAACCTACTCATTTATCTTGGGAAGAAGCAGCAGCACTACCACTCGCTGGCTTAACTGCCTACCGTGCTCTAATCACGAAAGGTAAAGTGAAGAAGGGGGAAACCGTACTTATCCCAGGTGTTGGCGGAGGCGTAGCTACTTTTCTTGTTCAGTTTGCAGCTGCATTAGGAGCAAAAGTTTACGTAACATCAAGCAAAGAAGAAAAGATAGAAAAGGCTAAAGAATTTGGTGCGGTGGGAGGTGTCAACTACACAGCAGATGATTGGTCGGAGAAATTAGAGAAATTAACTGGTGGTATTGACCTATCTATTGACAGTATTGGTGGAGATTCGTTTTCAACCTTAGTGTCACTTGGGAAAATTGGTAGTAGAATTGTCAGTTTTGGTGCAACGAGAGGTGCAGTACCGAATTTATTCCTTCCAAGTATGACTGTAAAGGAGATGTCCCTGATAGGTTCTACAATGGGAAGTCCCCAAGACTTTGCTGAGATGCTTAAATTTGTTGAAGAACACCAAATTCATCCTATTTTGGAAGAAACTCTTTCGTTGGAACAGCTACCAGAGGGATTATTCAAAATGGAACAGGGAGAAAACTTTGGGAAAATCGTTTTAACTATTCCACAAGATTAAAAATATATCCAGTATATAAATGATTTATAACTAAGTATAAATAGAAGGCTCACATGAAATATGCTTTAAACCATAAGCTGGAATCATTTCCGGTCCGCTAATATTAGTTAGCGAAAATTTATTTATAAAAATATCAAATGAAATTTTTTGTTAAAAAGGGAGTACTATTTTGGAGAAACATACTAAACTACTTATTTTTATTTTAGCATTTGGAGTATTTGGGGTATTGAACACAGAGATGGGTGTAATCGGTATTTTACCTTTACTGGCAGAGCATTACGGAATTTCTGTCACAAGAGCCGGATTGTTGGTTAGTCTGTTTGCACTTGTTGTTGCTATTACAGGTCCAGTATTACCAGTTTTATTTTCAGGTATTAATCGTAAAAAGGTAATGCTTATTTCTTTAGGAGTATTTGTAGTCGGCACTGTTTTTTCTATTTTTGCAACTAATTTTAACATTGCATTAGTCGCTCGTATAATTCCTGCATTTTTTCATCCAATCTATTGTTCATTGGCATTAACAATTGCAGCTACGGCAGGGGATGAAAAGGAAGCTCGGAAAGCAATAACCATTATTGTTATGGGAGTTTCTGCAGGTATGGTGCTTGGTGTACCTATCACTACATTTATTGCAAGTATGGCTTCAATTGAAATGGCGTTACTGTTTCCTGCTGCTTTAAATGCAGTAGCATTTTTATTAACTTTGTTCTTAGTACCTTCTATGCCAGTTGCAGGGAAAACATCTTACGGAAAGCAGTTAAGCGTATTGAAAAGACCAGTTACATGGTTAAGCATTTTTACGATTATTTTTCTAACCGCCGCAGTTGCTGGAACGAATAGTTTTACCACTGAATACTTGACTAGTGTTACACAAGTATCTGGGAAAACTTTAAGCCTAGTACTCTTTTTATTCGGTGCAGCAAGTATCGTTGGAAATCTTCTGGCTGGGAATTTTCTTACTAAAAGTGCAATCAAAACAGCCATTATTTTTCCGATAGTAATGGCATTAATTTTCATCGTATGGTTTTTTGTAGGAGAGCTTCTAGTTCCGATGGCAATAATTATGATTATATTCGGCATTTTGTTCTCCATTCAAAATAATTTGAACCAATATTGGATAACTTCTGCTGCACCAGAAGCACCAGAGTTTGCTAATGGATTATTCGTCTCGGGCTCTAACTGGGGAATAAGTATTGGAACTGCTGTAGGAGGCTTATTCATTACAGGCATTGGGATAGAATATATTGTTTGGGGAGGAATATTGTTCTTAGTGTTAAGTTTGGTGACTATTTTACTGAGAGGTTATATTTCTAAACCAGCGAAAAAACTGTCATAAATAATGTAGGCTACATTTGTAAAAATATTAATTAGAAAATGGCGATTCTTATAGATGAGGATCGCCATTTATCGTGGGTTATGAAATATTATGCCTTAATTGAGTTAGGATAGCTGTAAAAAGTCATTGTTTTACTTTATAAGAATATATATAATATCGACACAAAACTAACTAGAGGTGGATATAAAAATGGATAAAAGAGTCCAATTCGACTTTGAAATCGATTTTACTAATGGCGGTGGTTTACAAGGACAGGATTTTCGTCTCGATATCCATGGAGATGACATTTCTGATGATGAGTTAGCGAAATATATCGTAGAGGATATGAGATTGCTAATGGTTGGAAAAGTCAGGATACTCAACAAAAAAATAATTAATGAAAAACACAAGCGAAAATAAGAACCAGCTGCTATAATAGGCGGCTGGTTCTTGTTTTATTATGAAAGGGTAAGTTTGTTGAAGAAGGAATATTTGTTTAACTTTCAGTGTTGTCTTTCACTTTGTTCTGAATTTACAAATGTAAACTTCCATTTAGTTGATGTAATTCCGCTTCATGCAGCAATATAATGGATTTTTAAAAACAAAAAGCTTTTCTTTAACATGTGAAGCAAATAATTTTCTTATGCTGTTGGGATTTTTTGATTAGTTTGACGAGGAAGTCCTATTTTTATAAATTAAAAAGGAAGTTAAAATAAAAGATAAGAAGCGTTTGAAAGGAGTTCCTATGAAGAAAATTATTTCTATTGTGTTGGTAGCTATTATAGTTGTGTCTATTTCATATTATTCATTTTCGAAAGAATCCAATGATAAAACAGAAAGTGTCATAACAGATAAAAATGGGAATTTAATTGAACCAATTAGTAGTGATAACAATAATATTGGACATTGATAGAAATTCCCCTTATAGTGTCTGTCAACGGGGAGCATTAAGGAGTTGACGAATGCAAAACTCGATTAATTCCTATCAATATGTATGTAAGTTTGGGTCTTTATCTAGTGTGCACAAAAGGAATAATATATGATTATACCTATCTTTCGTGTTTTGATATTGAAAAAGTTTGCTCGTTTTATATAAATTATTTAGGATTTAGAATAGATTGGGAACATAAATATTCTTGAAAATATGCCAGTATATCTCCAAATTTCTTTAAATGATATAGTTATACATCTATCTGAACATAATGGAGACTCTTCTCCAGGGAGTTCAATTAGAATTAAAATTAATGATTTAAAAAATTTTCATTCCTTACTATCAAGAAAAGAATATCCATACTCTAATTCAGCTATTGAAAAAATGCCTTGGAACACTATCGAATTAACAGTTATTGACCCTTTTTCAAATAGAATTACATTTTATGAGGAAATTGAGTAACAGAACAGTTCAGAAAAACTAATCATGTAAATCTTGTGAAATTTAAAGAAGGGATCCATGAATTAAGAAGGGTTCTTCCTTGTTATCTTGAATGGATAAAAGCTAAAAAGCGGGATTTCCTTTTAGACAGAAAAAAGAAGGATTTAATAGTTGTTTTTCAACAGTTAGTGATAGAAGGAATTGTCAGAGTAAGATAGAATACATATGGTTAGAATAACTAAGGAATAGAGGATTTTGGATAAGTGGATAGACAACGAGCCCTTTTTTATGGATTTATTATTGGTGTAGTTTTATTAATTACTCCCGTACCTCATGTATTATATTGGATGGATGATAATGAAGAAGTATTTCGTTATTTTGGATTATTTATATCTGTAATCTGTGCTGTCCCATAAATTTTTGATGTTGCTAGAGTATATAAAAATATTCTTAAGAAGTATAGTTAACGAGAAAATGAAGAAAAGCTGTCCGTTATGGGCAGCTTTTCTTCATTCCCTAAAAGAGGGTAAACTGTATTAATAGTTGCCTTGCATTACTATTTAAACAGTCCAATAAATATGCTCTTACAGGAATTCAACTCAAAAAAGCACCAGCAAAATGCTGATGCTTTAATTCTGTTGAGAGTTCTATCCAGTTGATAAATGGAACCAATAGATTGTTAATAAAGTTTGTTTTCTTCTTGTTCAGCCTTCCACCATAGGGCATCGGCTGGATTTTCAATAACTTCTTTATAATCAGACTTTGTAGCAACTGTTGGGTAAGATCCTTTTAAGGATTTTCCTGTTGTACTCTTAAATAAGAATAGAATTACAAAGAATCCTATAAGGCTTATGATTGTTAAATACCAGGCAGGTGCTAAGTTATTGCCTGTTTGGTGAACGAGCCAGGTGGAAACTAATGGTGTAGTACCACCAAATATAGAAACTGAGACATTAAATGTTACAGATAGTGTTCGGTAGCGTATATCGGTATGGAACATTGCTGGTAGCGAACCAGGCATGGAGCCTTCATAGGTTGCAAGCAGTACACCCAGAATTAGAATACCTAATGAAATAAATATTAGGCCACTCATGTTTACGAAATAAAAAGCTAGCGCCGATAAAAGGGTCAAACCGCCTAAACCGATTAAGAAGACTTTTTTATTACCAATATTATCACTTAGCTTACCGAATAGTAATGTGAGTGGCACCATGATGACCATCACAAGTGTAATTAATATAGTACCTGTAGTGCTTGATAAACCAATAATTTCGTTTAAATAGGAAGGCATATAGGATAATAACATATAATTGGTAACATTAAAGAAGGCTACAGATACGAAACAGACAATAATATCTTTTTTATGATTTTTTAGTATAGAGAAGAAGCTTTCTTCTGTTTGTTCTTGAGCATCCGTAGTAGAAATTTCATTTTCAAAAATAGGTGATTCCTCTAGGTTCTTTCTCAAATACAATCCAACAAATCCTAGTGGTAAACCAAGCAAGAATGGAATTCTCCAACCCCATGAGGCCATTTGTTCATCTGATAAGGTGATAAAGAGTATGCTTGCTACGAGTGAAGCTAATATATATCCTGCAAGGGTACCAATTTCTAATCCACTTCCGAGGATGCTGCGCTTATTGTCAGGAGATGATTCAGCAATATAGACCATTGCACCGGCATATTCGCCTCCAGTTGAAAATCCTTGAATAATTCTTGCGACTAATAACAGGATAGGAGCCCATATTCCAATTTGGTCATAAGTAGGTAATAAACCGATCAATAAGGTCGAAAAGGCCATTAAAATAATGGTTGTAGTTAAGACGACTTTTCTTCCTGCTTTATCACCAATTTTACCGAAGATAATACCGCCTAAAGGTCGCATTAAGAAGGCAATTGCAAATGTGGCAAAAGTAAATACTAATTTTAACTCGTCATTTTGTACTGCACTAAAAAAGTTCTGACTAATAATAACAGCTAAGTAGGAATATAAACCAAAATCAAACCATTCCATTGCATTTCCTACTCCTGTAGCAAACACACTTTTCTTCGCTGTTTGAATATCTACAATGTTAATCTTCTTCTTGTTAAATTTCATTTTTTCAACTCCGTGATGTGCGGTTATACAAAAATAACAGATTAGTTCAATCTAGAGTTACTCATGTATCATATTGTGGGGAAAAGCATTTGAGGTAAACTGAAAGCACAAATAATTAATATAGTGCCAAATTCGTCAGGTCAAACTAACACTGATCTCAAGTGAATAGTTGTTTCCCTCCTTTCATTTTTTTATAATCCTAACGATTTAAACCTTGCTATCATTCACTACAATAAATCTGCTTATATAACCTATATTTTTTGTCTCATACTAAATACCCGAACAGATTTTACTTTAAACATAATGGAATATTACAAAGACTTTTTAGGAAATAAGATTCTTTATAATATAGGACTTAAAATACTGTGGTTTAGCCATTTTGAAGTTAATAATGGAACCAAATAAAAATTAAAACTTTTTCTCAAGTAGGGAAGTAAGTTGAACATTTACCATAACTTTAGATGTTTCGATATTAGTAGACCTAAAACTAATTTAAGAAAAATCTATGTCAACCCGTTGACATATGAAACCGGTTGACATAAAATGATGTTGAAAGTGCTTTCAATTTAGATTTGTACTCCATTACATCAAAAAGGGGAAATTGAAATGAATGGTTCAAAACGATTGTATTGGCAATTAAGTGCTTATTTTTTCTTTTTCTTTTTCACTTGGTCTTCTAGTTATTCCTTATTTTCCATTTGGTTAGGTCAAGAAATAAACTTAAACGGAGCAGAAACTGGCATTATCTTTTCTGTAAACGCTATCTTCGCTTTATGTATGCAGCCCATATACGGATATATTTCAGATAAAATTGGTCTGAAGAAAAATATTCTGTTTTTCATTAGCTTGCTTCTTGTTTTTGTTGGACCGTTTTATATTTATGTTTACGGACCATTATTGCAATTTAATGTGCTATTAGGGGCAGCGGTTGGTGGCCTTTATCTTGGAACAGCCTTTTTAGCCGGCATCGGTGCAATCGAGTCTTATATTGAAAAGATTGGCCGGAAATATCAGTTTGAGTATGGGAAATCAAGAATGTGGGGCTCGCTGGGATGGGCCGCAGCTACTTTCTTTGCCGGGCAGCTGTTTAATGTTAACCCGAACATCAACTTTTGGATTGCCTCTGTGTCTGCGGTCATTCTCGTTGCAATCATTTTATCTGTAAGAGTAGAGATGACTCATCATGAAATGGAAAGAGCCGACTCTGTTACCTTGAAAGATGTAGGACAGCTGTTTCTCTTAAAAGATTTCTGGTTTTTAATGATGTATGTTGTTGGTGTCACTTGCGTTTACAGTGTATATGATCAACAATTTCCAATCTATTATTCTTCTTTGTTTGCATCTGAAGCCCTTGGTAATCAAGTGTTTGGCTATTTAAATTCATTCCAAGTGTTTTTGGAAGCAGGAATGATGTTCTTAGCTCCATTTCTTGTGAATAAGCTTGGAGCGAAACGAAGTTTATTGCTGGCAGGTTTTTTGATGGCTTTCCGCATCATTGGCTCCGGTATTGTAATAGGTCCAATTGGAATTTCTTCGATGAAGTTAATTCATGCAGTGGAGCTGCCAATCATGTTAATTGCTATCTTTAAATATTTAGCTGCGAATTTTGACACTAGATTGTCATCAGTCTTATATTTAGTCGGCTTTCAATTTGCATCTCAAGTCGGTGCATCGATTCTATCTCCTTTGGCCGGCAGATTATATGACAGTATTGGATTTAGACAGTCCTATTTATTAATGGGATTATTGGTGCTCGTATTTTCGATTATTTCGATCTTCACATTACTCAATTCGAATAAAACGATAAATAATAAGAAAAAACTGCAAATAGTTAATTAGGAGGAATTGTACATGTTAACAACTAATAAGCTTCAACTAGCGCAAGAAGCCATCGAAAAGGCAAAGCAGCAAATGAATTCCCGCTACAGATTAGGCTATCATATTATGGCGCCTGCAAATTGGATAAATGATCCGAATGGTTTAGTCCAATATAAAGGGGAATATCATGTGTTTTATCAGCATCATCCATTTGATGAAAACTGGGGTCCGATGCATTGGGGCCATGTGAAAAGCAAGGATTTAGTTCATTGGGAGCACTTGCCAATTGCCCTTGCACCAACAGAAGCATACGAAAAAGATGGTTGTTTTTCTGGAAGTGCTGTTGATGATAATGGCATTCTTACCTTGATTTACACAGGCAATATATTTATAGACAAAGAGAAAGATATTCTCGATCAGTCCCAATGTATTGCTACTAGCACAGATGGCATTCACTTTACAAAAGACACCGCAAATCCGGTAATATCCAAGCATCCTGAAGAAGGATCTGGTCATTTCCGTGACCCTAAAGTATGGAAGTATGAGGACTTCTGGTATATGATATTAGGCACAAGAAAGGAAGATACCGGCAAAGTTGTTTTATATAAATCAAGTGATCTACGAGAGTGGCAATATATTGGCGTATTAGCAGAGAGTGATGGATCACTAGGTTATATGTGGGAATGTCCAGACTTCTTTGAGCTTGGAGGAAAGCATGTACTATTATTCTCTCCGCAAGGCATGGAGGCACAAGGTGAATTATATAATAATATCTTCCAAACAGGCTATATAGTTGGAGATTACAGTTATGAAACAAATAGCTTTGAAGCAGATGATTTCACAGAACTAGATAATGGCCATGACTTTTATGCAGTGCAAACATTTTTAGATGACAAAGGCCGCCGCATTGCGATTGGCTGGATGGATATGTGGGAATCGATTATGCCGACAAAGGAAGACGGCTGGTGCGGCGCCTTAACACTTCCCCGCGAGTTAACACTTGATCAAAATAACAAAATCCTCATGAAACCAGTAGAGGAATTGTCATTGCTGCGAACAACAGAGCAAAAGGTGTGCACAAACAAACATCTAGCTGAAAGCTATCTCGTTGAAGCAAATAATGATCTTATGGAATTAAAGCTTGATATTGATTTAACAAAAACAGCAGCACAAACAGTGGGCGTGAAAATCCGCGGCATCAATCAAGAGGAAACCTTGATAAAATATGAAACGAAAGAACAGAAGCTAGTGTTAGATGTGTCTAAAGCTGGAAAAAGCGAAGATGGAGTAAGAGGCACTACACTTAAAGCTGACACACAACTTTCACTAAGGGTGTTTATCGACAGATCCTCTATCGAAGTATTCGCAAATGATGGACAAGTGACAATGACAAGCCGTATATATCCTAACGAAGCAATACTAGGGTTTGAACTTTTTGCAGAAAATGGAGCAGCTGAAGTAATCGATTTTACTTATTGGGAATTGAAAGATATATGGGAATAATAATAGAAGGAACAAGTGTATACCACTTGTTCCTTCTTTCTTTAAAACGGCAGATTTCTAAACTTCTTTGGTGTTAATTCTGTATGCTCTTTAAAAATTTTTATGAAATGAGGCACACTGTTAAAGCCACATTCAAATGTGATTTCCTGAATAGATAAGTCTGTGTTGTGCAAGAGCTCTTTGGCATGATTAATGCGGAAGTTAATTAAATATTGATAGGGAGAACAGTTCAAATGTTTTTTAAATACTCGTGAAAAATGATATGGACTTAATCCTGCACAATCGGCAATGTCCTGAAGCTTAATTTGGTTAGGAAAGGAGCTTTCTATGTAATTAATCGCCTCTAAGATAGATTTGAACTGCAAGGAATCCACTTCACTCGATTTCTTTTTTAATTCATACAATATCTTATGTATATAAATAGATACAGCATCCTCTTCTACATGATTTTCTTTGGCTGCATGGAGAATACTAGTCATATAGTCTTGAATTACATAATTGTTTGCAATCGAAAAAACACATCCGCCTGCTTCATATAGGAGATTATAATAAGCTTCACTCGCATTACCAGAGAAATGAATCCAATCAAATACAGTTTCCTCTTCGGCCTGATATTTATGTGGTTTATAGCAATTCAGAAACACAAACGAGTTTTCTGAGGCGGTATATTCCTTTCCCTCATAAAAGATTCTCATTTTTCCCTTCTTTACAATCATAAATAGATAGCTGTTCCAATTGTTCCGCTCTACGATATATTCGTTACTGCAGCAGAACGTACCAGAGTAAGATAAATAGAAAAGTGCATCTTTCGCGAAATCACTAGGTGTATGAAAATACATTTTTGATTGTGATAAGACTCCTTTTTCCACCATATAAAACTTCCTCCTACATATCTTTTACACGCATTATAAAGACAGCAAGAATATTACATTATTTAGCAATATCCTATAATGACATTGTAAATAGAGTTTATTAATATGTACATAAGGAAAGCAAAAATAAACAATAAAGGAGTTAAATAACATGGAAATTAGAATTGGACTGATTGGTGCAGGTTGGATGGGTAAGGCTCATACGAACTCATTTGTAAACGCTTTATTGAACTTTGGTCCTGAATATGGCAAGCCAATTTTTGAAGTTGTATCAGATGTTAGTGCTGAAGCAGCTCAAAAAGCAAGTGAGACATTAGGCTATTCTAGATGGACAACAAACTGGCAGGACATAGTCACTGACGAACATATTGACATCGTTGATATTGCGACACCAAATGCATTTCACTATGAAATTGCAAAGGCTGCACTAGAGAACGGCAAGCATGTATACTGTGAAAAACCTTTAACTCTATCAAGTGAACAATCATTAGAGCTTGCGGAAATTGCGAAGGCTAAAGGAGTCGTCAACTATGTTGGCTACAATAATGTGATGAATCCAGCCAGTGCTTATATAAAAGAACTAGTAGACACTGGGAAACTAGGCGACATCGTCGGCTTCTTCGGAACGTATGCACAAGATAGCCTGCTTGACCCAAATTTGCCTATTACGTGGAGACATATTAATAAGTATTCTGGTTCTGGCGCACTAGGTGATTTAGGCTCCCACTTGTTAAGTGTTTCCCAGTTTATTTTGGGAAATATTGAAAGCGTTAATGCAACAGCGAAAACTATATTTAAACAAAGACCTTCATCTCCTGGTTCTTTAACTTTAGCAGAAGTAGAAAATGAAGATATTATTGCAATCCTAACAAACTATGAAAATGGAGCAGTCGGCACAATTTCTTCTAGCCGGATTGCAGCAGGAAGAAAAAATTACTTAACATATGAAATCCAAGGAACAAAAGGCACTGTTCACTATTCTTTAGAACGTATGAATGAAGTAAACGTGTATTTCACATCAGATAATAGTGCAGACAGAGGTTTCCGAACAGTATTTTTAGGTCCAGATCATAAAGGCTATAGTGCATTTTATCCAGCAGCTGGTATTGCAATCGGTTATAACGATATGAAAGTGCTTGAAGCACACGAATTGCTGTCAGCACTATCAAAAGGCACTTCCTATGCTTGTGATTTTGAATTTGGCGCACAAATTGATAAAACAGTTGATGCCATTCTAGCATCAGCAGTACAGCAGCAATGGGTTCGGGTGAATGAAGTGGGAGGTGTAATCGCATGAATATTAAAATAGGAACAGCACCAGACTCCTGGGGAGTATGGTTTCCCGAAGATGAAAAGCAAGTGCCGTGGGAACGGTGCTTAAATGAAATGGAAGAGGCAGGCTATGAGGGGATTGAGCTTGGACCATGGGGCTATCTTCCGAATAATTATCAGCAATTAAAGCAAGAGCTTGAGAAACGCAACTTAACCCTGACAGCAACAACATTAGTTGGTGATCTTACTTCTGAGAAAAAAACACAGGAAATGATTGCTCTACTCGATGAAATGGCAGAGCTTCAGCTGAAGTTTCCAACTGCGAAATATGTAGTGTTAATCGATGATTGTTATACAGATTTGTTTTCAGGCGAACTTATCCGTCCGCAAATATTAAACGATGACGAATGGAGCTCATTTATCCGCAATGTAGAACAAATAAAAAACCATGCAAAATTAAGATACGGCTTGGAAGTAGTGTTTCATCCTCATGCACAAAGCCATATTGAGACAGAGGAGCAAATCGAAAGACTTCTGCATGACACAGATATAAATCTATGCTTAGATACAGGACATCATGCATATGCAGATGGTGAACCAGTTGCGTTCATGCGCAAACACCATGCTCGTATTCCATACCTTCACATTAAAAGCTGTGATCTCAAGGTAAGAGAAAGAATGCAAATAGAGGGCTGGTCCTTTGCTAAAGCAGTGAGTGAGGATATTATGTGTGAACCTGAATTAGGTGTAGTCGATATGGAAGCTTTCTTTAAAACTTTGCAGGACATAAACTATAATGGGTGGGCAGTTGTCGAACAGGATATGTATCCTGCACCATTTGATAAGCCATTTCCAATTGCAAAGCGGACAAGTGAATACTTAAAAACTATTACTAACGTAATTAATACCAAATAAACAGTTCTTTACAACTCTATCATAAAGAAGATCCATCATATGATAGAGTTGTAAAGCTAAGAAAGCATCCGTTTTATTTGATTATTTTTGAAAGCGGATACAAATACTCTGGCGAAAAAGGAGGAATGGGCAATGGATAATGCAAAGTTGTCTAATCATTACTCGATGGAGACAGGAAAGGGTAATAAAGATCCAAAAAAAAATCTCCGGTTAATTACGATTGTAGCGACCTTTGGAGGATTGTTGTTTGGTTATGATACAGGTGTAATTAACGGTGCACTGCCATTCATGGCTCAGCCTGACCAGCTTAACTTAACTCCTTTTACAGAAGGTTTAGTCGCAAGTTCACTTGTTTTGGGTGCGGCGATTGGGTCAATTTTCGGAGGTCGTCTGTCAGATACTAAAGGACATCGAAAAACAATACTTTATTTAGCGATCTTGTTCTTCTTCGCTGCACTTGGCTGTGTTATCGCCCCAAATACAACAATCATGATTTCATTCCGTTTTCTGTTAGGTCTAGCGGTAGGCGGAGCATCTGTAATTATTCCATCTTATCTTGCAGAAATGTCACCTGCAGAACGACGAGGA
The DNA here is from genome assembly GCF_022049065.2 of Niallia sp. Man26. Taxonomy (NCBI): domain Bacteria; kingdom Bacillati; phylum Bacillota; class Bacilli; order Caryophanales; family Bacillaceae; genus Niallia; species Niallia sp. Man26. Next base: position 375,959 of record NZ_CP095744.1, on the reverse strand, counting down.
AGATTAGTAACGCAAAATGAATTAATGATTGTCACTGGTCAATTTCTTGCCTATGTTTTTAATGCTGTTATTGGAAATACGTTTGACGAAACAGGCCATGTATGGCGATATATGCTAGTGATTGCTACACTACCAGCCGTTGCCTTATGGTTAGGTGTTCTTATATTGCCAGAAAGCCCACGCTGGCTCGCATCAAAAGGGAGAATAGCAGAAGCACTGCATACACTAAAACAAATTCGTGAAGGAATTTCGGCTGAGAAAGAATTAAAAAGTATTCAAGCAAGTATCGAAGAAATGAAAAACACCAAAAAAGTTACCTTTAAAGATTTAGGCATTCCATGGATTAGAAGAATCGTTGTCCTTGGAATAGGAATCGGAGCGATTTCACAATTAGTAGGCATTAATTCAATCATGTACTATGGCACACAAATTCTCCAAAACTCTGGCTTTGGAACAAAGGCAGCATTAATCGAAAATGTCGCAAATGGCTTAATTTCCTTAGTAGCCGTCATTATTGGCATGTCCATCATGCATAAAGTAAATAGACGCTCTATGTTTTTGACAGGATTAATTGGTGTTACCGCAGCTCTCCTTTCAATCGGAATTTCCACACTGCTTCTTGCGGATTCCCCAATGCTGCCATATGTCGTCCTTTCTATGACATGTTTATACTTAGCGTTCTTCCAAGGAGCAGTCGGTCCAATGACATGGCTCACCTTATCAGAGATATTTCCAGCCAGAATCCGAGGAATAGGGATGGGAATGGCAGTCTTGTTTCTCTGGCTTTTCAATTTTTTAGTTGGTTTATTCTTCCCCGTACTATTAGACAGTGTTGGCTTATCGGCAACCTTCTTCCTTTTCGCCGTATTTGCGGTTGGAGGGATTGTGTTTATAGGAAAGTATTTACCGGAAACAAGAGGATTGTCGCTGGAGCAGATTGAGGAGAATTTTAAACGGAGTTAAAGGATCTTATAATTGTTATTTAGAGTTGCATCTGAATGGATGCAGCTCTATTTTTTGTATTCATGCAAGCTATTAAAATAATTTGTTAAATAATCTGACAAGTTGCTTGCCTGTAAAGAAGGAATAAATTACGATGAATTGCAAATACATCGACTTATTTACCTTTCATTTGAACGAAAATCCCAGAATAACTAGGTACGTCTTAGAGAATGCTCCGAAGAAGTTGAACCATACTAGGCTAGCGATTTTTCTGTTTATAACAAGGTAGCCGCCGAATAGGTAAAAGGTGAATTGCATAACAGGCTGTCAAGGTGATGGAAAACTTGAAAAAGACTTGGACAGCTGTAACACACAGATGTTTTCTTCAGAGAGATTAATGCGGTAAGCATAATTCATAGTAATACTTTCATGGAGGATTGTCAGCACAAACCTATGTGACTGTATCGGAGGAAAAACCGAGAGGGGAGAGGTACAATGGCTGTAAATGATACGAAAGTACAAGAAACATCGCTTCATACACTGAAAGCAACTTCAAAAACGGTGCATTGGGGCTATTTTGATAATTCTGTTAAGCCAGCGTTAGAAATAAACTCCGGTGATATCGTGAGTGTAGAAACAGTAACACACCAAGCGGGGGACGCACCTGACTTGATGATGGATGACGGGATTAAAGAAATATACGATAATATTCCTTTTGAGCAAAGAATACCAGGTGCTCATATTATGACTGGACCGATCTATGTTAAGGATGCAACACCTGGAGATATGCTTCAAGTAGAAATTCTGCAGCTAACTCCACGCTTACCTTATGGTGCAAACTTGCTGGCGAATTGGGGCTTTTTATTTAATGAATTTGATAAAAAGGAACGAATCACTATTTATGAATTAGACCGAGAAGGCAAGTGGCTGAATGCTAAATTTGCTTACGACTACCCTTATGAATACAACATCAATGGCAGAATTATTGCACCTGAAGAGGCTATAAGGGAGCCTGCATTAACAAATATGCAAATACCAGCAAGACTTCATATCGGCAATATGGGAGTCGCACCTAAGGAAAAGGGTTGCTTTAGTTCAACACCTCCAGGAATGTATGGAGGAAATATCGACAACTGGAAAATTGGTGCTGGTGCTACGATTTATTATCCAGTCGGAGTAGAAGGCGCATTGCTGTCCCTAGGTGACGGTCACTTCGCGCAAGGAGACAGTGAACTGAGCGGAACTGCAGTAGAAGCTTCATTAAATTGCTTGTTAAAAATAAATGTCCGTAAAGACATGGCCTTTCACTCTCCCTTGCTTGAAACAACTGATGCATGGATAACCCATGGTTTTCATCCGGATTTAGAGCAAGCTGCAAAAAATGCAGCGTTAGAAATGGTTGGATTTCTGAGTTCAAGATATGGGCTGTCAAGGCAAGATGCATACTCGTTAATCAGCGTTTGTGGCGATTTTTCGATAACACAAGTGGTGGATGAAAATAAAGGAATTCATGTATCAATCCCAAAAAGTGTATTGCTGCCTAAGGCTTAGGATATATCCTAAGTCTTTTTATTATTCTTCTCCTAGTTCTGTTTATTCCGATCAGAAGCTGAAATGTAAAAAAACTTCTATTTTTCTAACAGAAGTTACCGTGAATTTCTCCACAAAAATTGTCCATAATAAAACAGTCATGAACAGCATAATTTTTAGGAGGAAATGAAGAAAAATGAGAATGTTACATTCACTAATAACATGTATGATGATTCTTTTATGTGCAGTCGGTTTAAACCCAACTGTCTCCGAAGCACAGCGAGTAACACATGATCCTGTAATTTTCGTGCACGGATTAGGGGGAAACAGTACTAACTTTTATTTCATTAGAACCTATTTGAAGCAGCAAGGCTGGGCAGATAATGAGTTGTACGCCATTGAATTACTTGATAAAACAGGGAACAGCATTACCAATGCGAAACAGCTGTCTACTTATGTAGATGATGTGCTAAGAAAAACGGGTAAGAAAAAGGTTGATATTATAGGACACAGTGCAGGCGGGATAAATGCGCTAACTTATATTCTGACTGATGGGGGAAATAAAGTTAACGATGTAGTAACATTAGGATCCCCAAATCGAGTAATAACAACAAAAGCACCCGTCGGAACAGATCCAAACCGCAAAATCCTTTATACATCCATCTACAGCAAAAACGATTATATAACACCTAACAAACTTTCCATCCTCGATGGAGCAAAAAACATTGAAATAACTGGTGTTGATCATTTTGGGCTTGTTACTAGTAAAAAAGTAAATGACTTGATTAAGGTTGCTTTGAATGGCGGCGGGTTGAATACGAATAAATAATTAAAACCCTATTATGTGGACATGAGGTTAACATAATAGGGTTTTAATCTATTTACAATTCGTCCAGTATGGTTGTTACAGAGTACTCTGCCACATAAGGCTGATTCTCATTTAAAATGTCATCTGTAAAGTTTATTCCATCTACAATAACTGTTTTCTCGTTATTCTTAGTATGGGAGAGGCTAATGCTTACTACTGCATCACCATTATAGATATTCAGCGGTGTTAATGTTTCATTTAGGCTATCATAGAGCAGCAAATCTCCGTTTATTACAGTCCCGTATACGTAACTTTTGACAACTAATATGTATTGATCATCAAGCCATAGTGCTTGCTTCGGATAGTAATTGTTTTCATTCTCGTTATCCACTTTTACTTCTACCGTACCCTCATCCTTCATGTACACAAAAAGACTTCCACCTTCTTCAAAACCACCGAGGGGATTAAGCAGTATGTTCTGATAAGAAGGGGAGTAAGAGATAACATCGTTATTGTTTAAATAATTAAAAGTACTTGTTTTTCCATCATTTGTAGAAACGACTAGTTTCTCTTCAAAAGGTGTATATGTTAACTCGAAATTATCGATGCTTTCTGTTGTCGAGTCATCTTGAGGTAATATGTCATTATTTGCTGTAACGACTGCCTTTTCCTTACTGCCAGTTTTAGTTTTCTCGTCCATTGATGGTGCTGAATTAGATTCTTTTTTCTTTTCAGATGCTTCTTCAGAGTAACTTTGATATAAAATACCCCCGTAAAAAGCTCCTCCAAGCAATAATACGATAATTATTCCTGTGATACTGATTTTCCGTTTTTTCTTTTGCATTCTCATTAATAACTAGACCTCACTTTTTTCTTAATAACGTACAAAATAATAACATAATTAAGAACATTTAAGAATAGCAAATTTAGTAGTTATTAGTGATATAAAAAAATAGAATACACTTCCTAACAAATCTTACCGGTTGTTTCTCCTCTCGAAATATATAACAATAGTTATAGCAAGATAACTTCTAAACCATAGGGGGAAATAATGAAGACTACCAAATTACTAATTTCATTAGTTGCATGTATGGCTATTATTGTTTCTGTTGTTGGAGCGAAACCTTCTGTTTCCAAAGCAGCGTCAAGTCATGACCCGGTTATTTATGTGCACGGAACAGGCGGTAACAGCACAAACTTCTATGCAATTAAAAGTTATTTAAAATCACAAGGCTGGGCAGATAATGAGCTTTATGCTATTGAATTATTAGATAAAACAGGCAACAGCTATACAAATGCCAAGCAGCTTGCAACATATGTAGATCAAGTATTAAAGAAAACCGGCAAAAGCAAGGTCGATATCATCGGACACAGTGCAGGCGGTATTAATACATTGACTTATATATTGAACACTGGCGGAACAAAGGTGAATGATGTTATCACATTAGGATCGCCTAACAGATTTGTTACATCAACAGCACCAGTTGGCAAAGATTCTAACGATAAAATTCTATACACGTCTATTTACAGTTCAAATGATTATTTAGTACCAACATGGCTTTCTAACCTTAAAGGAGCAAAAAACGTTGAGCTTAGTGGAATTGGCCATTTAGGGTTGGTTGCTAACAGCAAGGTAAATGAGCTTATTAAAGCAGGATTAAATGGCGGCGGTCAGAATACAAACTAAAATGAATATAAAAAATGACTCAAGAGCTGTCTTGAGTCATTTTTTTATATATCAGTTTTTAGTATTCGAGTTTATTATTTTGCCGAGATCCAACTCATGTACTGTGTCACACAGAATCTCAATATCCTCTTTACTATGGCTGGCGAGTAATATTGTTTTTCCTTGATTTTTCAGCTCTAAAAGGATTGTTCGAATATCTTTAACTCCTTGGTTATCCAAGCCATTCATCGGTTCATCAAGTATAAGGATATCAGGATCTTCCATCAGTGCTTGAGCAAGACCAAGTCGCTGCCTCATTCCGAGTGAATATTTGCCGACATGTTTTTTACTTTTAGAATCTAATCCAACTTTTTCAATTACATGTAAGATCTGTTCCTTTGATATTTGCTTTTTGATTGCAGCAAGAAATTTCAAATTGGTGTATCCATCATAATTAGGCAGAAATCCCGGTGCTTCAATAATGATACCTATATTTTCTGGCACATCACAGTCCTGACCGATTTGCTGATCATCTATCTTAATACTTCCAGATGCTGGGATAACGAACCCGCAAATACACTTTAAGAGAATGGTTTTCCCAGAACCATTTCTGCCAACTAAACCGTGAATTTTGTTTTTTTCAAACGATAAGGAGATGTTATTTAATACAGTCGTTTCTCCAAACCTTACTGTTAAATCATGAACCTTAATACCTGCATGCATCTTAACTACTCCTTTCTTGCTTATATAGGTGGTAACACATTAATCGTTTGCTTGCGGTTAATTACAATGGCTGATATTATCATTATCCCGATCAGTAGAGCAAAACTAATATAAATATAGGTTATCGACGGCATTGGAGTTGTTCCATTAATATCAATCCGTGCAAGATTGCTCCATGACACAGGTGAAAAGCGGTATAAATAATATCTATTGGTAACAGCCGCATCTAAAACTAGCAGGAAGGATGCCGTTAATATTCCAAACACTCTAGTGTTCGAAAAGGAATTAATAACATAAATAATAAGCCCTAAAAATACTCCGGTTAACCATGAAAGCAGGAGAGAAAACCACAATGCTTGAATGGGCGAAAAATAGTGTAAAACATCTGAAGGAATAAATGTTTTTAAATTAACTACTTCGGCTGCATTAGTATTTGCAAGTGTGCCAAGAACTTTTCCCCATTCCATTGTAAATTGGATATTGAAAAAGTTAAGCCCGATAGATAGGAGCAGGAGAAAGATAAAATAAACTGCTGAAGCGATGAAAATATACCCAATTTGTCCGATGCTCCATGGAATTCTGCCGCTTCTTGCGATTATATAGGGCTGGTTCTCGTCAATAAAAGGAGCATCACTGAACAGTAATAGTAAGGGGAAAAAGAACAGTAGCTTAATAAATTTCTGAGTAAAAAGAAACGGAAACATCCATGGCGAGACATTAATATCAATGTCTTTTCCAAAATCTACGATTTCCTTCGTAAAGCTATGTGTCAAAATGATCAGCAGAATAGCGATAATCCAAACTCGGTAATTGGAGGACCATTTGCGGAAATTTTGCAAACACACAAATCTTGCTGTATTAAACAACTTCATTACGCACCCTCCTCTTAACTTGATAAGAAAACAGCCATCCAGCTAGTATTGATAACATAATAAAAATAAAACAAAAGTAGATAAAACTGATGAGGGGACCTTGCTGAATGACATCTGAACTTCTTGTAAGTAAGTACAGGTTAAATGCATTTGGAAGTAGGATGGTAACTTCTTCTAAAACATAACTGGCAATAACAGGTGCAACTATTGCAGCAAAGTGAATTGGTATAAACGCAGAGAAGGTTAATCCAACAACTGTCCATAATGCTGCTGCCATACTAAAAACAAAACTTTGTGCTAGTAAATATAAAGGCGGGAAAATACTGGTACTAAGTGATTTAAATGGTGGAAACAATACTTGGTTTAAATCTTCATTTGGAAACAAGGGGAACTTAAATGACAGTAAGATGATAAATAGGATTTGTCCTATAAATACAGTTAATAAACCACTGACAAAACAAGTAATAATTTTTGACCACACATATTTGCTAATCCCTGTACGGATGACAACTGGTTTTATAAATTGGCATTTCCAATCACTGCAGAAGCTGGATACATAAGGAAACGCAGCAAATAAAACTACTAATTTTTTAAACATTGTTAAGCCTATAAAAATATCAAAATAATAAGCTACATCTCCAGCAACACTGTTAATTTCTTCCCAGACGCTTATAAAACAAAGTAAAGTAACACCGATGATGGAAAGGTAAAAAACAGGAGACGAAAATACTTGCATAAACGACATAGTTAATGCTCTACTTTTCATATTAATAGTCACTTCCAATACGCAATTCTTGGCCCGTATCTGCATCGATTATGATAGTAAAATAATCGGATGCTGTGTTTGTGCCTTTTTCATCACTAGACGTTACATCCTGTTTGGCGGTAAAGACCCATGCAGGGGTTAGTTTATAGCTGATGGAATCCTGCTTGGACACAATTGGAACATACTCTAATGCTATTTTTGATATTGTTATTGGGTCTGTTAATATGACATCTTTGTACTTGTTTTCAACCATGTTTAAGGCGTCTTCCAAGGAAATCGGATTTACTTTATTTTGTATTGTTTTGCCTGTATCATATATGCCGTCTAGAGTTAAGGCAATTATTCCATCTTTATTAACAACACCTACTATCCGGCTTCCTATTACCGGTATTTCAGCAGCATTACTAAAATAACCTTTGTTTGTTATGATTAGATTGTTATGTACAACAGGAAAGGTGACTACATATGCTTCATCAGCCTTTTCCCATTTGCGAGGATGACCGCCGTCCTTTTGTTCGTAATCCTCCCATTCATTTTCTAATGTTTCTAAATCTAAAGCAATCACATCTGGATTTCCAAGGTTGGTTATACCGTATTCATTTGCTGCCTTTTTAACCTTTTCAATGGCATCGTTGCTATTAATATTTTCAAGTGCTGTTTTTTTGTATATATCGTGCAAATCAGACCGTATATTGGGTTTTGCACCATATATAACATCAGAATATTCACGATCACTGTAAAATGAATCCTCAAACCTAACAGTACCTAATTCTATCGACATATACGATCCATCCGTAAATTCAAAATATACATCTTTATAGTCTGGTTTAATCTCATTATTGTTTTCAAAAGTATCTGTTAATTCTTTATTATTTACAAGTTCCTGCTTTAACGGATCGTTCTTAAAGTCCTTCGGTGAGATGGAGAGTGAGGGATAATCTTTATTTTCTCCACCAGCTATATCTGCTTTTACAAGCAAGTTTTTGTCCAATTCCACATCAAGATTATCAGGTGTTGGTTCATTTGATTTGTTTGCCTGTTTCGAATCAGATGCAGCGTTTTGTTCACCTGTTGGAAAGCAGCCAGAAAGCACGACTAGAAATGTGCAAAGCAGCAATAACCATATTTTTTTCAAGACTTATACTCCTTTCAAAAATGATTAAGTAATAATCAGAGACCGATGCAGGTAGTAGTCGGTCTATGTTAATTTAGACGATTTAGCTTGTTAAGAGTACCAATAACCTTCTGAGTGTACAGAGTATTTATCTGTATCCGCTTGCAGAATTAAACTTTGACCTTTGTTCGCTTTTTTACTATAAGCTTTGACAATTTTTTTTGCATTAGAGGGAGTTACCCTAATGTAACCAGTGTAAGATGTTGCACTAGTTGACGGGCTTTTTCTTATGTTGTAGTAGTATATATCAGAAGATATTATATTGTGCTTTGTAGTGTAAATATAGCCTTTTTGTTCAGTATCATCTTTCGGGTTAGGTGCAGAATACGCTACACCACTATTTTGCGACGGAGTTACATTAAACGAGAAGGATTTTTTCTGTGCAAACCCAGTAGGAGTCAAGATTGAAAAAAGAAAAGCGGTAATTAATAAACCAGGGATAAGTTTCTTTTTCATTGTTTTTCTCCTTTTAATCATTTTTTTATAATCTGTCAGGGACCTGCATGCCAGATTACATGTAAAATATAACACGGCTAAAGAATTAATAGTTTTGCGAATTATGACATTTTTCTATTAATCTAGTATTTTAGAGTTAAAGTCCTGAAGACTGTGACATTTTTCGTAACTGAAATAAGCTAAAGGATGTGGTATTGTTTAAAAGCTGTTTTAGATTATGTTTAAGAAAACTTCTTTTTTAAGCTGCTGATAATTATCATGTAAAAAGAATCAATTTCCCCCAAATATTTGCAACGTGCTGTCCTTACAGGTATAGTTAAAATGTAAACGATTTCATTTAAAAAGGGGGAAGGCAATTGAGAAATTGGTACGGAGTAAAATTGTCATTGCCGCAAACTGTTAGTTTATCATCTCAGGTAAGTGCTCAAAGCGGGGAAAGCCAATATGATAAAGACGGTGTTTTTTATGAAATCTATGTGAAATCTTTTTATGATTCTGATAGTAATGGCCATGGTGACTTAAAAGGGGTTATCAGTCAGCTTGATTACTTGAATGACGGCAATAGGAGCACCAGTAAAGACTTGCAAGTAAATGGAATGTGGCTGATGCCGATTAATACGTCACCAAGCTACCATAAATATGATGTGACAGATTACTATAATATAGATCCTGAATATGGAACGTTGGAAGATTTTCGTAACCTGACTAATGAAGCACATAAACGGGGCATGAAGGTAATTATGGATTTAGTTGTTAATCATACGAGCAGTGAGCATCCTTGGTTTAAGGAAGCCAGTCAAGATATAAACAGTAAATACCGTACTTATTATGTGTGGGCAGATGAACATGCCGATTTAAACGAAACAGGATCATGGGGTCAGCAAGTATGGTATAAAAACCCAAACGGAGAGGGCTATTACTATGGCACATTTTGGTCTGGCATGCCTGATTTGAATTTTAATCATCATGACGTTAGAGCAGAAATGATTAAAATTGGGCAGTATTGGCTCAGCCAAGGGGCCGACGGTTTCCGGCTGGATGCGGCGATGCATATCTATAAAGGGCAAACTGAAGATGGTGCAGCTAATAACCTCGAATGGTGGAAAGAATTCAGAGCTGTGATGCAGCAGAGTAAACCAGATGTGTATTTAGTCGGTGAAGTTTGGGATTTGCCAGAGGTAGTTGCACCGTACTATGAGGCATTAGATTCAGCCTTTAATTTCCATTTAGCAGATAAAATCATCCTTTCTGTTAAAAGCGGCACAGATCAAGGTATTACCGCAGCAGCACTAGCAACAGCAGCACTTTACCACACTTATAATCCCACTATAATCGATGCCATTTTCTTATCCAATCATGATCAAAACCGTGTTATGAGCGAGCTGAATAGTGATGCTGCTAAAGCGAAGTCGGCCGCATCCATTCTGTTGACATTGCCTGGCAATCCATTTATCTATTATGGGGAAGAAATCGGTATGACAGGCGCAAAACCAGATGAGTTCATCCGTGAGCCATTCCGTTGGTTTGAAGGCGACGGGGAAGGCCAAACAAGCTGGCAAACACCAACCTACAATATTGGCGGAAATGGTATCTCTGTTGAAGCACAAGACAACGATCAAGCTTCCCTGTTAAACCACTATCGTAAAATGATCCGTGTTCGCCAAGGGTATGACGAGTTACTAAAAGGAAATTTAGAAGCGATGGAAGTCAATAATGCAAAAATAGTCGCCTATAAACGGACCCTCCACCAAACCATCCAGATTTATCATAATATTTCAAATGAGACAGTTGCAGTAACTATTGCCGGCAATGGAGAAGTAGTTTTTTCAAGTGAAGCGGGTGTAATAAAGAATGATTCGATGTTAACTATACCTGCTAATACTACTGTATTAGTAAAATAAATATCCAGTTAGATCCTGTTTAGGCAGGATTTTTTTTAGTGGGAAATTAAATGAGTGATTCAGGGGTCACTATTGTAAGGGTCTATGATATTTTTACGTAAATGGAAGAGTGGTTTGTTAAAAGGTGGAATTTCAATAAACCTGTTATATAAAGGGTTGAATAATAGTGTCTAATTATAGTCACTATAATGTCAAAAATCTCTTAACTTTTATAGTAATGTACTCATAATGCATAAATTTACAGCCATTTTCTTAAATGTGCGTCACTATGTTAAGACCCTATTATTCCTTTTAGGATTTATAGAGCATGTCAGATTAGGAATAGAAGGTATGCAATCCGAGCATTTTAAACATATATCTATATTTGATATGTTATAGTTATTAGAGAGATTTTTTACAAACATAGAATAAGTGAGGTTAAGATTTTGACAAAATTATTTTACAGTCTGTTTGCTGTGCTAATATTGCTTGCAGGATGCAGCGATAATAATTCAACTCCGAAAGAGGAGACAGAACAAACTGAAGACAAAGCTTCTCAGGAAGAAACACAAAAAGAAATAGTTAATTTCATTAATAATGATATTGCAAAGGTTTCTGCCTATGAAACAGAAGCAAATGACGAATTGGCAACTGTTTCTGGTGACAATTACAGTTCAGAGGATAAGCTATATGATGTGCTGACAAATAAAGTAATTCCTACATACGAAAAAGCCGTTAGTGAAGCAAAAAATATACAAGTGAATTCTTCAGAACTGGAACCATTGAAAAAGCAAATGGAAGATGCAACAAGCACTTACTACGAAGCTTTGCAGCTTGAAAAAGAAGCGCTGGAAAAGGATAATGAAGAACTGTTCGGGAAATCTAACGCAAAAGCACAAGAGTACTTGTTGATGTTGAAAGATTATCATGAAGATATGGCAAAACTAGCGAAAAAATATGATATTGATTATCAGCAAGGTGCTGAATAATTAATTAGGAGGTAAGCCGATGGTTTACCTCCTATATTTATGCCCTAAGATAAATCTGCTTTACTTGAATCATTTTCATAGCCATTCTGTTAAAATGGAGAAATTAAGTAGGAAATTTGCCAATAAATATTATAAAATTAATGATAAATTAGTATGTGAAAGAAAGTGGAGGGGTATCCATGAACGAATTGAATATCAATACAAATCCTGGTTTTTTCACAAGAATAAATGCTGCCATGTCAAAACTAAGGGATTCTGAGAAAAAGATTATAGAGTTTATTGAACAAAACCAAGATGAGATAATTCATCTTTCCATTACAGAAGTCGCTGAAAGAAGTGAAACAAGTGAATCTTCTGTTGTCCGTTTATGTAAACGCCTTGGTTATAAGGGGTTTCAAGACTTAAAAATAAACTTGGCAAAGGAAGTCATTGCCCCTGAAAAACAAATTCATGAAGTGATTGAAAAGGGCGATGACGTTGTCATGATTAAAAAGAAGGTATTCCAGTCAAATATTCAGGCACTTTATGATTCAATCGAGGTTTGCAGTGACGATGAATTAAGAAAAGCAGTGGACGCTATATCAAAAGCTCGCGTAATTGAACTATATGGAACGGGCGGCTCAGGGGCAGTCGCAGCGGATGCTCATCATAAACTGTTAAAGCTAGGTATAAAATCATTTACCTATAGCGATCCTGTCCTTCAGGCTATGTCAGCAAGTGTACTCACACCTGAAGATGTTGTTATCGCCATTTCACATACAGGCTCTAACACAGACGTTTTAGCGGCGGTGAAAATTGCAAAAGAAGCAGGAGCTGCCATCATATGTATTACGAATTCTTCAAAGTCTCCTATTACTAAAATTTCGGATATTGTGCTGCAAACAGCTTCTAAAGAGACCTTATTTCGAACAGATGCCATTTCATCAAGGATTGCTCAATTAACTATTATTGATATTTTAGTTGCTTCTGTTGCGAATCAGCAATATGAACTGTACTATAGCAACTTGCAGAAAACCCGAAAGTCCACTACTGATAAAAAGATGTAAGAGTGTGATTGGAAAAAATCTTCAAATTTTCTAAAAATATCTTGAAGGAAATTACCACCCTGTGATATGATGAATGTGCAAAAGGAAATAACAGAAAATTCTATACAACTAGACCGTACTTCTTGTTTTTTGAAAATACAGCGTAGAAGGAGGGATTTACCAAGATTCTCTTATTGTCATGTGAGAAATAGAGGAATTGTTTCACACTATTGGTAAATTCCTTCTATTTTTTTGAATTTATTGTGAAGGAAATTTTCTTCATAAAGGAGAGAACAGAAAATGAAAGCAGCTGTATTTCATGGTCCTAATAATATGAAGCTGGAAGAAGTAACGAAGCCGGAAATTAGTGAAAACGAAGTGCTTGTAAGAGTAAATGCAAGTGCTGTATGTGGCACAGATATTCGTATTTATGAAGGCAAAAAAACAAAGGGCGTTCGAACTCCGTCGGTGATTGGTCATGAGCTTGTCGGCACCATTGCAGAAGTCGGTGCAAAGGTAATGGAATTTAGTGTTGGTGACCGAGTGGGAATAATGCCAGTTATTCCGTGCAGGAAGTGTTACTACTGTTTAAATGGCAGGGAGAATGTTTGTGCAAATCGTACTGCGATTGGCTATGAATTTGACGGCGGTTTTGCAGAATATGTGAAAATTCCAAGTACAGCTCTTGAAGCTGGCAACCTGGTGAAGATTCCAGATAATTTGTCCTTTGAACAGGCAGTCATTGCAGAACCGCTTGCATGCTGCATGAACGGCCAACGAAAAGCAAATGTAAAAATGGGCGACGTTGTAGTAGTTATTGGCGGCGGACCTATTGGGCTGATGCATGTACAATTAGCCAAAATAGCAGGGGCGACTAAGGTGATATTGAGTGAACCAATTGATCATCGCCGTGCTAAAGCGGTTCTTGCAGGTGCCGATTATGCTGTGAACCCGGAGGAAGAATCACTTGAGGATATTGTTTTAAGTGAAACAGATGGTTTAGGGGCAGATGTAGTCATCATGGCAATAGGCATTCCTTTCTTAGTTAAAACGTCCGCCAATCTATTAAAAAAAGGCGGTACATTAAATCTGTTTGCTGGATTTACAAATGGCGTCTTGGCGGAGATTGATCCTAACATTATTCACTATAATGAGATTACCATTAATGGAACCTCTGCTTTAACAAGAGCTGATTATCATAAATCATTGTCTCTCATTGCATCACGCAAAATCAATACGGCTGCTATTATCACAACAGGCTACACTCTTGAAAATATCGAACAGGCAATTTTAGATGTAAAGAATGGTAATCATATGAAAACAGTCATAACCCAATAACAAGTAGAAATAATATGAGAATAGGAGTGTTATTTATATGTCATTATTAGGTAAAGAAGTTCGTATGAATCGTCTATTAAATCAAAAGTCTGGAAAACTATTAGCTGTTGCAGTCGATCAAGCAATGGCACGGGGTATTTTTGAAGAGCTGATGCCAATTCAACGTAAATTAGATGAAATTGTAGCAGGTGAACCTGATGCCATTACGATGCATAAAGGCATTGCGGATATGTGTTACCGTCCTCATGCTGGCAAAACAGGCTTTATTTTGAAGTGCTCTACGTTCTCCCCTTGGCAGCCAAATTATGATGCATGGGTAACAGAAGTAGATGAAGCAGTGCGACTAGGCGCAGATGCAGTGTCGATGGGCTGTATTGTAGGCGGTGATGATCAGCCTGAACAATTACGCAATCTAGGTATCATTGCTGGTCAGGCTGCAGCTCACGGCTTGCCAATGATTGCACATATTTATCCAAGAGGAAACCAAATTCCTGAGAATGAAAAAAATGATTGGAAGAATGTAGCCTATGCAGTTCGTGCTGGCGCTGAGCTTGGTGTGGATATCGTGAAAACAAAGTATACCGGCAATCCAGAAACTTTCGCTAAAGTGGTTGCTTCTACTCCAGGAAAGGTAGTTGTCGCAGGCGGAGAAAATGGAAATAATATTGATGACTATTTCCAAATGGTTTACGATGTTATCGATGCGGGCGGGGTAGGTATCACGTTTGGCAGAATGGTATGGAATAATCCTAATCCAACAGCGGTTGTGTCAGCGTTTAGAAATATTATTCATAATAAAGGAACTGTTAAAGAAACAATAGAACTTTATAATGAGTTAATGAATTCTCCATTGAGTGTATAGAGGGTGGTATAGTTATGTCTCATATCATTGGCATAGATATTGGCACTAGCGGGATAAAAGTTGGTGCAATGAATAAAAAGGGAGAATTAGGGTTTCTTGAGTATGAGCCCTATTCTCTTCTTTACCCTGCCATGGGCTGGATTGAAATTGATCTTGATGATATTTGGAGTAAAACGAAAACATTGCTGTTAAAGGTGTGGCAGCAAGTTGAGCTTGAAAACACAGGCAAAGTAGAAGCAATCTCTCTGTCTACTTTTTGTAATAGCTCGGTGTTTTTAAATGCAAAGGGCGAGCCCCTTTATCCAGGCATTATGTATTTAGATCAAAGAAGCACACAAGAAGCAGCTTGGATCAAAGACCAAGTCAGTGAGAAATCTCTGTTTGACATTACTAAAAATCGATTAGAACCTGGAATGTATACGCTTACAACTCATTTATGGTTTAAAAACAATAATCCAGAATTATATGCGCGCACCTACAAATGGGGGAATCTTTCTACCTTTATTCTGCACAAGCTGACAGGCAATTTTGTGATGGATTGGACGCAAAGTTCCTTTAGCGGGATGTATGATGTCAAAAACTATCGTTGGTCTCCTGAAATATATGAGGCGGTTGGTATAAACCCTAAGAAGCTTCCTGAGGTTGTTGATCCAAGTTCTATCGTTGGGGAATATGTGCATCCAGTAATTGCGTCCGTCCGCATACCTGTGATTGCCGGTGCAGCAGATACAGCATGCTCCACTGCCGCCCTCGGAATCGGTGTCAATGAAATGTTCGAATCTGTCGGGACTTCTAATGTTTTAACTGTTTGTACAGATAATCCAGAGCTGTTAGATAAGCGATTTTTAAATAGATGCCATGTTATAAAGAACCATTGGTTGTCTCATGGAGCCATGACCTTTCCTGGTGCAGCTATACAATGGTTTTACGACCAATTTCTAAAGCCGGAAGGATACACGAAAGCTGAGTTAGAAGAATTGTGCAAACAATCAGCACCAGGAGCAGGCGGTGTCTTTTTTCTGCCTTATATGCAAGGAGAGCGAGCCCCGATTTGGGATCCTAATGCAAGAGGGGTCTTTGTCGGCATACATTTAAATACAACTAAAGCCGATATGTTTCGAGCTGTGTTAGAAGGCTGTTCTTTTGGTTTGAAACAAATTAATCAAATTATTGAATCAGACTATCAACTCCGCGTTAAAAGCTACCAATCTATCGGCGGCGGGGCAAAAAATCGGGAATGGGCCCAAATTAAAGCAACTGTACTAAACAAAAGCGTTCATATTAAAGATATTTCGGAGACAGGTGTATTAGGAACATGTATGATTGCTGGCACCGTAATAGGCTATTTTGATTCATTGGAGGAGGCGGTTGAAAAAATTCACAATAATACGATTTCCATAATAAAGCCAGACTTGAGTAAGCGAGTGCTTTATAAGCAGTTAAATAATGTGTTTCATCAAATTTACCCGTCTTTAAAAACATTTTTTGCATTAAGCAATCAAACACTTTCTAAAGCTGACAATGAGACAGAAGAGGATGAAGAGGTAATTATTTAGTATTTTTTGTAAACCCTTACAAAGAGAAAAATAGCAGTTTTTATGAGGAAAATACTATTTTTTATGATTGGGGGAAATGAAATGAGTTTACCTGAATCCAAGGTCAATCCAGGATTAGAAGGGAAGAGAAAGTCAGGATATCGTTGGTTAGTTCTTTCGCTTATTTTTGTGGTCTATATTGTTTGTTATGCTGATCGAACGAATATCGGTGTTGTGCTGCCATTTATTCAACAAGATTTTACGCTTAACAACTTTCAAACAGGGGCTATATCAAGTTTTTTCTTCCTAGGCTATGCCATTTCACAAATCCCGGCCGGTTTCCTACTCGGCAAAAAAGGAACTCGCGGAATAGTAGCTATTGCTGTTATTGCCTTTTCCTTAGTCACCTTTTTCCTTGGGATGGTTTCAAGTGCTGCACTTTTGATTTTACTTCGTTTACTGCTAGGTTTAGCAGAAGGTCCTGTTCCTGTCAGTATGTCAACCACCATTAACCACTGGTTTCCGGCAAAAGAAAAAGCTACCGCAACAGGAATTTATATTGCTTCTACACAGCTTGCCCCAATCTTTGTACCCATCATTGCTACAGCTATTGCCATGTCTTTCGGTTGGCGTTATGTTTTTTACTGGTTTGCTATCCCTGGATTTATAATTGCGATCATTTGGTATCTGGTTGTCAGAACAAAGCCTGAAGACAGTCCAAAGGTATCAAAAGAGGAGCTAGAATATATTCGCCAAGAAGAAGTGCCGACAGAGGCCGCAACGGAAAATAGATCACTAGGCTGGCTAGATAAAGCTATTCGTTACCAAAAAGTCGCTAAAATCAGCACATCTAAAGAAGTTTTTACGTCTTGGAATATTTGGGGTAATACATTAACTTATTTTTTAATGAACAGTGTATTATACGGCATGTTGACATGGGTACCTATGTATTTAGTCAACGCAAAAGGCTACTCCTTTATGAAAATGGGCTTTGTCGCGTCTACACCTGCAATCGGCGGTCTGTTAGGTGCTCTTTTAGGCGGAATTATTTCTGACAAAATATTCTTAAAAAGACGTAAGCCAACCATGTTAATTACAGCCATCGCTACCGCATTGATGATGCTTGTCGTGATGAATATTCCAGATAACGCCATTCTTGTTTCCCTTAGCTTAGGGCTGGCAGGCTTCTTCCTTAATATTGGCTGGCCCGCATTTACTGCTTATCCGATGGGGTTAACAAATAGAAATACATTTCCTGTCGCGATTGCAACAGTAAACAGCGGCGGAAACCTAGGCGGATTCTTTTCCCCAATGATTGTTGGCGCAATCCTTGATGCAACTGGAAATTATAATATCGCCTTTGGATTCTTTGCGGTCATGCTAGTGCTTGGCTTCTTCATTATTACCACTTTAAAGGAACCAGCACTAGAAGGATAAATTCATAGTCATTTATAGGGCAGAGGAGTTTTCCCATGCCCTGTTTTATTGTAAGCTATAATTATTGAAATACTTTCCAGTTGAAAAGGTGGAGATTGTCTTGAAACAAACTGTATATATTACTAGAAAACTGCCAGAAGACATAATTAATACACTTTCCCTTCATTTTCATGTGAGAATGTGGGAAGAAGAGAATATCCCCGTGCCAAGGGATATTTTACTTAAGGAAGTAGAAGATATTGATGCTCTTATTTGTCTCTTAACAGATAAGATTGATGAAGAAGTCATCGGCAGAGCTCCACATCTAAAGATAATCAGCAATGTCGCAGTAGGCTACAATAATATCGATATAGCAGCAGCGGTAAAAAGGGGAATACAGGTTACGAACACACCTGGAGTGTTAACAGAAACAACTGCAGATTTAACATTTGCTTTGCTGATGGCGACAGCTAGAGGTGTGACAACTGCTTCTGAAGCTTTGCGTAACGGAAAGTGGGGCGCATGGTCTTTAATGGAATTTACCGGACAAGATATTTATAGTGCAACATTAGGGATTATCGGCTTAGGAAGAATTGGCGAAGCGCTTGTTAAAAGAGCAAAAGGCTTTGATATGAATGTGCTTTACTATAATCGTTCCCGAAAGCAAGACAAAGAACAGGAGCTTGATATTCACTATGCAGAATTAAACGATTTATTGCAGAAAGCCGATTATGTGTGTCTGATGATTCCATATAGTACTGAGGTGCATCATCTGATTGGCAAAGAGGAATTGTCCCTAATGAAGCCTACTGCCATTCTCATCAATACAGCGAGAGGCGGACTGGTCGATGAAGATGCTTTATATCAAGCTTTAAAGAATCGAGATATTTGGGCAGCTGGGTTAGACGTCTTTGAAATTGAACCAGTACCTGCTGATCACCACTTGTTATCTTTAAATAATGTGGTGACATTGCCTCATATTGGCAGTGCAAGCTACAAAACAAGAATGAGCATGGCTCAGCTTGCTGTCGAGAATGTTGTAAGCGTACTAGGTGGTGGTGAAGCCTTAACTCCTGTTCAAATGTAAATTCTGTGTACCTCCATTTATGAAATAAGTGGAGGTTTTTACGTGGAATTACTCCTTTAGTCTAGTATTAAATCTTTGACAAAAAAGAAAAACCACCAAGCAACAATCATTAAATGTGCTGCTGTTACAGTGAGTGCCCATATAGAGCCCTCTTGCAAACCAATACCGATATACTCCCATTCATTCAATCCATCACTGCGGCCTAATGCAATGCGAATAAAAAAGAAAGAAATGGTGTGATTAAAGTTACAATTGCAGTGAAAACAGATAGAGCCCTTTTTCGTTTACGGATTGCATTATAAATAGCTGCAGCTAATGTCGCGATAATAAACAAATAATAGAATAACCAAACCCAATTAGGAAGAGTCTCCGAACATCATAGTTCAATCTTCTTTCAGACGTTTCTCTTCATAAACACTATATGCGTTATACGTAAAAAAGAAGCATATCAGATATGCTTCTAGCGTTATTATGATGGATACCATGAAAGCTTGCTATCACTGTCCAATGGAAGCGATTTTGTTTCAGCACTCAAGGAATCAAACCATTTGCTTGCAATCTCTTCCTTTGCCAGTTTTGCATTAGCATCATCTTCCCAAATGATATGGGAAAACCATGCTCCCGTCGCCGATTCGAATTGCAGTTCAGCAAAAGCAATCAAAGAATGTTCAGCCTGTGCGAAATTGCCATTAACTGCCGAGGCGACAGACGCTGCTTGCGGCATTAATTCATTCTTAATTTTATCCTTTATGTTAGCATCTTCAAGCTCATCCCACATTACTAATTTCCCATCGAGCTGATAGAAAATTTCAAAAGATGGTTGTGTTCTCATATCCACTAAAATAAAGGCACGTTCCACGGAATTGTTTGCTGCCTTAACAGTATTTAAGATAATATTTTGCGCCATCTCCACCCAAAAATTGATGGCTTCCTCTTCAGGTGAGCCTAAGTAAAACTCTTCTTCAAGCTCTGTTGCAGCAGCTTCTCCTTTGTTAACGTCTTCGACTTTCTTAAAAAACCGATTAAAAAATCCCAACTTATACACTCCCATTCTAGTATAATCTTAATGCAATTATTATAGATTATTTTACAGTTTTAACCAAATGTTTCGTCGGTCATGGTATTGATTCCTCCCTTTTTCCTATTGAACCAATACTTTAATTAGTAACAATAAAGCTTAATGACGGCCTTATCCCCATTATTTTTTCAAGAGAGCTGGCAATCAAGCTTGCATATCGTTCTTCTAACCAATCACGTGCGAAGGTATTTGGACAAAATATGCGAACATATTGCGAATCTTTCATTTCAATCGTTGTGTCTTTGAGCCATGTATGAAAAGAGGGAGCAGATAATTTCCCTTTGATATCATTCAATGTTTTTTGCCAAATTTCTTGATTAGCAGGGGCATTGTATTCTTCGTTCTGATTTTCTTCCTGCGACAGACTATTATTCCTTTTCATAGTCTTCATTTCCTCTTTTAGCTTTAGATAAGTACTAAGGTCCTCTATATCAAAATCGATAAATGATTCAACTAAAACTCCAAACTCTTCATAAGATAGTTCAGAATACTTGAATAACACAAATGCCCCTTTAAAGTCTTCCTTTTGTAATGCCATCTCAATTCGCTGCTTATCAATTGTTTTGTATATATCCTTCATTGTTAAAGTATCCATTGTAGCCTCCTTAGATGGAAAGAGTGTAAAAAAATTATAAAATGACTTAGCAGCGAGCACAAATATAAATAGACCTAGCAAATCATAGAGGTAATTTGATATAGATAGAGGCAGAAATTAAGATTTAGCAAGGAAAGATAGTATTTTTTTAATGTAAAATTAAAAGGAAGTTTGGCACTCGAAGTGGTAAAAATATTGGAAATTTGCAGCAGCTGTCTTGCTGAAAAAATAGTGAAAAACACAGACAAAGTTGATGAGAAAGAGCATGACATTCGTCCATTTATGATCAGATGGCTGAACAGCCTTGGTGCAATGGTGCTTTACGCTGCTCCTGCCTATGTTTTATCTTGCTAGACTACTAGTTTTATAGCAGGATATGTTGGTTGTCGTTGGCAGTAAAAAAACATTGTAATAAAAACAAGGAAATGCTGATCAGACATAGTGTTTGAGGGACTTTTTTATTAAAGGGTACAAATAGTGTCTATAATAAGACACTATTTGTAAACTAGTTAAAATATGTCCTAAAGTTAGAGGGACTTTCCAATTATTTTTAAAGATAATGTTCCTTGCTGAGACCATATTTTTTTTGCACAAATGAAAAAAACACGTATAATAATGTTAATTAATATTAGAAATGGAGTACACAAAATGGTCCAATCAATTAATACAAAAGTCGATTTAGTTAGTGATGCAACCTCACATATGGGGATTTCAGAATATGGAAAAATCATGATTGGCGACAAGGGATTTGAATTCTTTAACAGTCGTGATGCTCGGAAGTTTATTCAAATACCTTGGGATGAAGTTGATTTTGTAACGGCATCAGTTATGTTCAAAGGGAAATGGATTCCTCGTTATGCTGTTCAAACGAAACTAAATGGGAAGTATATATTTTCTTCCAAAGAGCCTAAAAAAGTTTTGCGCGCCATTCGCAATTACGTAGATCCAAGCCATATGGTCCAATCTTTAAGTTTCTTTGATGTTATTAAACGGGGTTTTAAGAGTAAAGTAAAAAAATAGTTTTGCCTACCATTTTGGCAGAAAAATTATATTACAGTGATTATGTTGTCTACAATTCCGTTTGAATAAACCAGCCAGAAGGGCTGGATGTATTCATGCTGCAAGTATACTTGGTGAGAATCGTTAAATTTTTTTAAAATCTTTCTTGTAAGCGTTATATTAGTGTGCTATAATTTCTTTGGAAGCTCAGTAAAGAGGCATCCAAATTTTTAACTATTAATTTAAAGCGTTTACATAAAACTGGATATTTATCATATTTTTTACGTGTTACTGATTCGATCAGGCATGAGTTAAAAGTATTGATTTTTTTGAGGATTAAGGGGCAATCTATACCTATATTCTCATTTAAAATCGACTTTTTACTCATGCCTTTTTTGTTATTTATATCGAAAATGTAACCGCTTTAAATGAGTTGAAAAAAACAGCTGAATAATATTTGGTTAAATCACCATGTTATTTAGCAGTAACACTAATAAAAGGAGGTAAAAAGATGGTAGGAATTATCATTGCTAGTCACGGTGAATTTGCCACTGGTATCATGCAATCTGGAGCAATGATCTTCGGAGAGCAAGAAAATGTAAAAGCAGTTACTTTGATGCCGAGCGAAGGACCTGGTGATGTCAAAGCAAAAATGAAAGAAGCAATCGCCTCTTTCGACAACCAAGACGAAGTATTATTCTTAGTCGATCTTTGGGGTGGAACTCCATTCAACCAAGCCAACAGCTTGATTGATGAACACAAAGACAAATGGGCAATCGTTGCTGGTATGAACTTACCGATGTTAATTGAAGCATATGCATCACGCTTCTCGATGAACACAGCCCATGAAATTGCTGCCCATATTTTAGGAACAGCAAAAGAAGGGGTTAAAGTAAAACCGGAAAGCTTAGAACCAGCAGACACAACTGCTGCAGCTGCTGCCCAAAAACCTGTAAATGCAGGTGCGCCTGGTAAATTTGAATATGTGTTAGCACGTATTGATTCTCGTTTGCTTCACGGCCAAGTAGCAACAGCATGGACAAAAACGACACAGCCTACGCGTATTATTGTGGTATCTGATGCAGTGGCAAAGGATGAGCTTCGAAAGAAATTGATTCAGCAGGCTGCTCCTCCAGGTGTTAGGGCACATGTTGTACCAATCAAAAAAATGATCGAGCTTGCCAAAGACGATCAACATTTCGGCGGTCAACGTGCATTACTTCTGTTTGAAAGCCCGCAAGATGCACTTAGAGCGGTTGAAGGCGGTGTTCCATTAAAGACAATTAACGTTGGTTCCATGGCACACTCACCTGGTAAGGTTCAACCGAATAAGGTTTTGGCCTTTAGCCAGGAAGATATCCATACTTTCGCTAAACTGAAAGCAGCGGGCCTAAACTTTGATGTACGGAAAGTTCCGAACGATTCAAAAGGCAATATGGATGAAATTCTTAAAAAGGCTCAAGAGGAATTAAATAAACAAAAATAATCGTAAATAGAAAGAACGGGAGGACTAATAACATGGATTTAAATATGATTCAAATAATATTAGTCATTATCGTAGCATTTTTAGCTGGTGTAGAAGGTATCTTGGATGAATTCCACTTCCACCAACCTATCATTGCTTGTACGTTAATCGGCTTAGTTACAGGAGAATTAGTACCATGTCTTATTTTAGGTGGTACCCTGCAAATGATCGCTTTAGGCTGGGCAAACATTGGAGCTGCAGTAGCACCTGATGCTGCGTTAGCATCTGTGGCATCCGCAATTATACTAGTTTTAAGTGGACAGGGCGAAGCTGGCGTGTCCTCTGCAATCGCGATTGCTGTTCCTCTTGCAGTTGCAGGTTTATTGCTAACAATCATCGTTCGTACAATTGCAACAGCATTAGTACATTTGATGGATGCAGCAGCTAGAGAAGGAAACATTAGAAAAGTGGAAATGTGGCATATCGTAGCTATCTGTATGCAGGGCTTACGTATTGCTATTCCTGCTGTATTGATTTTAGCTATCGGAGCAGGTCCTGTTAGAGAATTGCTAGAAGCGATGCCAACATGGTTGACAAGCGGCTTAGCAATCGGCGGGGGAATGGTTGTAGCAGTTGGTTATGCAATGGTTATTAACATGATGGCTACGAAAGAAGTATGGCCATTCTTCGCAATTGGTTTCGTATTAGCGACAGTTTCACAAATCACACTTATCGGTCTTGGAGCTATCGGTGTGGCTCTTGCACTTATCTACTTAGCACTTTCTAAGCAAGGCGGCTCAGGTGGCGGCGGAAATTCCAACAATGGAGATCCACTAGGCGATATTATCGATAATTACTAAGAAGGAGGGGAATAAACAATGGAAAAAGAATTGAGATTATCAAAAAGAGATCGTATTTCTGTTTGGTGGCGTTCCACTTTCCTTCAAGGTTCTTGGAACTACGAACGTATGCAAAACGGCGGTTGGGCATTTTCAATGATTCCTGCCATCAAAAAATTATATAAAACAAAAGAAGATCGTGCAGATGCACTAAAACGTCACTTAGAATTCTTTAATACACACCCATATGTTGCTTCACCTATCATTGGTGTAACACTAGCACTTGAAGAAGAACGTGCTAACGGTGCACCTGTTGAAGATACAGCCATTCAAGGTGTTAAAGTCGGAATGATGGGACCTTTAGCAGGTATAGGAGATCCAGTTTTCTGGTTTACCATTAAACCAATCCTTGGTGCATTAGCAGCGTCCCTGGCATTGACTGGCAACATCCTTGGTCCAATTATTTACTTCTTTGCATGGAATATCATTCGAATGGCATTCACATGGTATACACAAGAATTTGGCTACAAAGCTGGTTCCAAAATTACAGACGACTTATCTGGTGGAATACTTCAAAGTATTACAAAAGGTGCCTCTATACTCGGGATGTTCATCCTCGGAGCGTTAGTTAACAGGTGGGTATCCGTCCAATTCACACCAACAGTATCATCTGTTGAATTAGACGAAGGTGCTTATATCGACTGGGATAACTTGCCTGCTGGAGCAGAAGGAATTAAAACCGCGCTGGAGCAGCAAGCAGCTGGTCTCTCCTTAGATCCAGTTAAAGTAACAACTTTACAAGCCAACTTAGACAGCTTAATCCCTGGTTTAGCAGGATTGCTGTTAACACTTCTTTGCATGTGGCTGCTGAAGAAGAAAGTTTCTCCAATCGTTATGATTCTTGGATTGTTCGCAGTTGGTATCGTATTCCATTTAATTCACTTGATGTAATTTAAATAGCACTTCCTGTTATGATGAAATGATTATAATAGGAAGTGCTTTATTTTTTATAAAGAAATCATGAATTAAAATCCTTCAATTAAAGCAGATTCTCGATTCCAAAAAATTCTTTGAATCCAGACTTCCCTCGCGCTGTAATCATGATTTCCCGAGAATTCTCTTTTGCTTCAATCCAGCCTAATTTAATATACCTCTCAAATAAACCGTTTCCTAATGCTCCTCCTAAATGATGAGTACGTTCACTCCAGTCAAGACATGCATGTGAAAAAGAGCGGCGTTTCTTAGATAAACCTACTAAATCTAATCCTAATTTTTGAAAAAAGGATTCTCCTTTTGCTGTTACGATGAATTGTTTATCACTTCTTTCTATGTATCCTGCATCTTCCATTATTTTTGTTAGTTGTACACTTACGCGTCCCGCTAGATGATCGTAACAGGTTCTCGCATTTTCTAGCCTTTTTAATTGACTTGATTGTTTTAATGAACGAATTTCTGGTGGTGGAGAGATAGACATTAATATCTCAAGTGTATTCGCTACTTCTTCATTTGCTAATCGAAAATATCTGAAACGTCCATTTTTTTCCGTAGTCACAAGATTATTTTCGACTAGTTTTGCAAGGTGGAAGCTGGCCGTTTGTGGTGTGATTTTGGCCATATATGCTAGTTCGCTGGCTGTATGGTACTTTCCATCCATTAAACCTGCCAGTATAGTTGCTCTTGATTCCTCTGTAAGTAAAGCGGTCAGGGCCGTAATATTCGGACTTATACTCAATTTTTAACACCTCTGTAATCCATACTTCGATAAGCATCGTATTATATAGCTCTTATAATAATAGTAAAGAAACGTAATCACAAGGGAGGGCAAGGTTTTAAATTTGGAGAAAAAAGCTTGGGAGGGTCTGAACAAATGACTAAATACAACTTTTTTATATTAATTATCTTGACTACTGCATTAATGGGCTCATCATTTGCCATCGGTAAAATAGGTTTAAGCTATTCAAGTCCTTTATTATTGGCTGGGTTACGATTTGTTCTTGCTGGCATTATTATGGCTGTTATCGTAAAGAAATTTAAAAGACCGCAGCCTAGTGGTTATAGAAATTGGCGAAGAATCCTAATTATCGGAGCTCTACAAACAGCAGGCGTAATGGGGTGTATTTTTATTAGCTTAAGAACAATTACAGCCAGTGAATCTTCCATCCTAACTTTTATGAATCCTTTATTAGTAATTATTTTTGGGACTATTTTTATGGGTAACCGTTACAGATGGTATCAATGGAGCGGTGTTGTCCTAGGATTTGTTGGTGTTGGAATTATATTGGGCGGAATTAAGGATTTTAATATAGGCATAGTTTTTGGAGCTTTCTCCGCTGTTTTTTGGGCAATTTCAACATTATTAGTTAATAAGTGGGGGAGGCATTTTGATACATGGGCACTTTCTGCCTATCAAATGCTATTTGGTGGGGGAATACTCCTCTTTTTAAGTTTCTTACTCGAAGATCCTTTCTTTTATATCAATAAAAACTCGATATTAATTCTTTTATGGTTAAGTATCATGTCTTCAATCGTTCAATTTGCGGTATGGTATTTTCTCTTACAAAAAGGAGATCCAGGTAAAACAAGTTCTTATTTGTTTTTAGCTCCATTTTTTGGTGTTTTAACTGGGAATATATTGCTACAGGAGGTTATTTCTTATTCGCTTATAAGTGGAGGAATATTCATTTTGTTAGGAATTTATCTTGTAAATAACAACTTTAAGAAAGAAATTGTTAGCAGCAATAGTTATCCCTTACGATAAATCAAAATGTAGGAGGAGCGTTTAAAGATGGAAAATAAAACGTGGAAAGATTATTTTTATGAAATAATTAAGGCATTATTGCTTTATAAATAAGGAACCATTCGACGACTATGGAAAATACGAGTTTACGAAGTAAATAAATACATTGTTAACAATTTCTGCTCAAGTTATCTTAATGAAACATTTACTAACCTTATACGTATATTTAGAGGGAAAAGTGATTATTGCGGAGGTAGATAAATGGCAGGAAAAAAATTCAATCTATTATTATTACTTCAAATGATTTTGACGGCTATTGTTATGGTTATATGCATTTATAATGTAGTTACCCAAAATTTCACCTTGCAACCATTAGCGTTCCTACTTCTGAGTGCAATAGTCATTATTATCGGATTGCGAGAATATAAAAGAACGAAGAGTTTTAGGTGGGGTATCTTTTATCTATGCACATCGCTTTTTGTTTTATACGTAGCTGTCCAGGGGTTTATGTATAATTAATAATTTTATTATGTAATAAACATAGTGGGTTAATTCAAATGTAATTCCGGATTTTCAGCCATTTTAGTAAACAGAAAACATAAAGGGATTCTTGATAAGAAAGAGATTGAGACAAACCATTTGGAAAAAATACCGAAAACAAACCGGGAAAATCGGCTTAAGGATTTTCCCGGTTTTTATTATTTTATATGGTTGTTACATATAATCATAAACTGAATCAACAAAATAGAGCCAGTGATAATATTCAATCTGTGAATCCGTCATTTTGGCGGTTTCTTTCTCATTGAATAAATGCTGCTCAAGTAATTCTTGAACTTTTGAATTTCTTTCGATTCGGCTCATTATAAATCCTCCCTTTAGTTTGAGAAGTAACGAAGTTTTTGAATGTTGTTGAAAACGTTTTCTTTATATGTTTATTATATATCTCAATATGAGATTAAACAAATATTAAAATTAGATGATTTTTCGAAAAATAATACGTAAATGTTATTTATCTTCATTCTTTATTAAGCATGACCGTATTTCTTAAGCTTTGTTCGTTAGTGAGAAGGGAATGGATTTGAAGAATGGTTAATGCAATTTCAGGGTAACATTGTCAGGCAACCAATTCAGACCCTAATTTGGCTTTTGTGAATTGGCATGTTAATGAGGTGTTTCGAGGGCCCAGTTACGAGATTCATTAAATAATTTAGCCTAGCCCATAATCAAACAGTAGGACGGTAATTTTGAAAAGGCCGTTCTGGTTTGCATTATGGGTAACCAATCATAGAGACTAAACTATAAAAAGATGAGTTATATATTCAATAAATCACCAAAATACTTAAGATTTTTCAGCAGGCTGCAGCATAATAGTGACTATATTTAGACACTATAAATAAACCTTGATATAAAAGGTTTTTTATCTAAGTTGAAACACAGATAATAATTGTTTGAAAAAGACAAGTGACTATTCATTGTCACCTTCTAATAACGAAATATGGCAATATCAATACTTCTCCTTTAGGAACGAAGAATGTTCAACTTAAATACATCCGAAAACCAATTATAATCAACAGCACAGACAGCATTTGCAAAATCACCGTGCCTGGAATTTTTCTCGACAGCAGCACACCGATCTGTGAACCGATAATTACGCCAATACTGCCCCATAAGACTGTGTTCCAATCAATACTGCTGTAGAACCATTGCGAAAAAACACCGACTAGAGAATAAATGGTTAAGGAGAAGATAGATGTTGCTGTAGCAATATGTGTTGGCAATTTAAAGGCGTAAATCAATATTGGAACTAGCAGCCAGCCGCCCCCAATTCCTAAGTAGCTTGAAAGGATGCCCATAAAAAACCCGATTGGGAGAATAGAGACTAATGGCAGACATGCAGTCTCCTTAAAATCAGGAGTTTTCTCAACTGCAGCAGCTACTTCATCTTCACCACTGCCTTCTTTGCTTAATAGCCGCTTTTTCTTTTTTAAGCTCGCAAATGGGGGATTTTTAGCAAATAGGAAAATCCCTAAAGCAACTAAAACTGTTGCGAATATGACATAAAAATAGCTGGATGAGTAGATTTGCAGGAGCCAAACTCCGAGTAGGGAACCAGGAATTGCGCCTGCGCTAAGTGTTAAGCCTGTATGATAAGAAATTCGTTTTTGTTTTGCATATCCAACAACTCCTGAGAGAGAGTTAATTAACACAATCACTAGACCAGAGCCGGCTGCAAGTTTTGGATCCATATGGAATATGAGCAGAAGAGCAGGTACAAAGATAAAGCCGCCGCCAGACCCAACTATTGTGCCGTAGCCTCCAGCAATAATGCCAACGATAACCAGTAAAATACAAATATAAATGTCCAAGATACTTTCCTCCTAACCCTTATACATTAAGGCTATCAAAGGAATGAGTTATTGTATATTTGAATAATTTTATATCCTATAAGCAACTGTTATACCCATGACGGACAACCTAAAAAAAGCAGGTGCTTCCTAGAAGCACCCTGCAAAAAATTAATGGCGAATATATTGAATGAAGTATTTTAACCCGGACTTTTTAAAGCGGTGAGATTTTTGCACCATCCATAAATCTCGGGAAATCAGGAAATTGCTTATTTTAACTTCATGCAATGTTCCGTATTGGATCTCCCTGGTAACCGTTAACTTTGGGAGTATGCTGACACCTAAGTCTGCTTCTACCGCACTTTTAATTGATTGATAGCTACCCAGCTCCATTGCACTTTTAATCTTTTCAAGTATGCCATGTTCAGCTAATGCAGACTCAACAATCACGCGTGTACCTGAACCAATTTCTCTCCAAATCATTTTTTCATCAAGCAATTCCTGAATACCTATTTGCTCTTTATTGCTCCAAGGATGGGCAGGAGAGGTTACAAGGATAAGCTCATCATCCGCAAACTTCTCTCGAATTAAGCTATCGTTATCAACCGCACCTTCAACAAAAGCAATATCGATTTCGTTATTTTCAAGTTTAGCTAAAACCGTAGGTGTGTTTCCGATCGAAAGACTGAATTTCAAGTCAGGATAACTCTTGCTGAATTGTCCTAATAATCCTGGCAATAGGTATTCACCAATTGTGGAGCTGGCTCCAATATTTAAAACGATTTCCTCATTCCCAGTCAATTCCTGGATAGCCTCAAAAGAAAGCTTAGAATACTCGACCATCTCTTTTGCATATGGATAAAGAATTTCACCTGCTTTTGATAAGGTCAATTTTCCAGCGTTTCTCTCAAACAGCTGTGCTTGATAGATTTCTTCGAGTTGTCTAATCTGCCTTGTCACAGCAGGCTGTGTAACAAAGCTTAGGCGGGCTGCTTGGCTGATTGTACCTTCCTCAACAACGAGGCAAAACATTTTTAAGCTGTCTATGTTCACATCACAACCTCCAATATAAATGAACGACTTTATAGTCAATATCCAATAGTTTATATAGTGAATTGTATCATTTTCTCTATGGAAGAGCTTATGTGTTTGCTTTTTCATATGCAAACAACAGAGACTAGTTAGGGACTTAATATAGTCTCCAAAGGATAATATTCAACAGAAATAAACTAAAAAAAATTGACGAAAATCTTGAAAAAACGATAGCAATCAATAGGATAGTCACTATATATAGACACTATTGTGTATGCATTGATAATTCAACACTTATTAATAAAGATTCATTTTTGAAAAAGGTCAGTTTAACAGCTAAAATTCTATTTAGCGGCATACTATGGTGACTTCAAAAATGCAATGATTTAAAAACTTGTCATAATAAGTCGAATTGCAGTGTTTTAGAGAGCCGTTAATGTCGATACTTATGATATAATTTAAGTAGTAATGAAGAACTAAATATCATCTGAATCAAATGCATCTAAAGCTTAAATATAGATAGTAAATTATACGCATCCAACAATTATCTTAATAAAAAGATAAAGCATTAATAAAAAATTAAACGGAATTATAAGAATCACAGCAAGCGGGTTACAGGGGGAAGCAGTTTGAACACATATATCGTAATGCAAGGAAGCAAGTATCATGAAGTAAGGGATTTAGGAATCATTTGGTCGCCTCAAATAGATAAGGGCGGCAATACAGAACATTCCTGGGAAAGAATGAAGGAAGTTAAAAAGGGCGACCGGATTTTTCACTATGTGAAAGGAAATATTGTTGCTATCAGCATTGCTAAAGAGGACTGCATCGAATCAAGAAGACCTCTTGTTTTACAATCTGACCTTTTTGATGACGAAGTAGGCTACTTAGTTGAGCTAGAGTATTATGAGCTGGATAAATCAGTTAATGTAAAAGGGAAATTTGCGGAAATTCTCCCAGTGCTACCTTTAAAATATTCACCATTTCAAGAGGATGCTAGCGGCAACTCAGGCTACTTATATCCATGTAACGAAGAACTAGCAATCAAGCTACTAGAGTTAATCGGTGAATTGAACATCTATTTAATTGATACAGAGCAATTGGAATTATCCATGGATTATATTAAAGTAACAGAACATAATACTTTGATTCCAGTAATTGCCGAAACAGAGTCAGAGGTTAAAACAAAAATCAGACTAGGTCAGCAACGATTCAAAAAAGATTTGTTGCAACTGTGGGGCTGTAAGTGTGCCCTTTGTGATATAGACCTTCCAGAACTGCTGCGAGCAAGCCGCTCTAAGCCATGGAAAGACAGCACGAACGAAGAGCGAATTGATCCATATAACGGCTTACTGCTTTGCTGCAATCATGATGCATTATACGAAAACGGCAAAATAGCATTTGATGGGCAAGGAAGATTGCATATATCTCCTGAAATAAAGGAGGAGGACTACTTGAAATATAGCTTATTAACGAAGAAGAAGATTAAGCTGAATCCGGAGAATAAAGTGTATTTTAAGTGGCATAAGCGGAATGTATGGAGCAAAGCAATAGATGTTAAAGAGGAAATGGAAAGCGGGGATTTAGGATAATTTAAGAAAGGGATTTGAAACGCGAAATCTCCGTTTCAAATCCCTTTTTTTGATATTGTTAAAAAAGAAACAAAAAGTTCACTATAATATGGTTAATGCAGCATGACACGGGTGGAAAGACTCATGCTAGTGAACAAGGCAGGGTTATAGGTGTAAGTCAATGAATTCAATTTTTAGCAAGAATAACCGGCCCTTTCATTGGAGGGCAAATCTATGTAGCAATAGGGCATGCTATGCCAGCATTTATGGGTGTGCTTCTTATTGCGATACTAGTTTTGTATAAAGGGAGGTCTGTATTAAGAGCTAAGTGAATTTTCATTTAGATTCTTATATATATGCCTGTTCATTGCTTACTTTTAAAAGATGTAAGAATTCAGATGAGCTGGAGAGGGGATTTAGTTGATCCCTTAGTTGACTCTTTCGGGTTTCTGAATTTTAATCAATTTATAGAGCATGCTGAGATAAGAGGATATTAGAAGTGTTATTCTAGGAACCTTGGAAAATTTTTAATTTTTTACATTTATAGGATAAGATATACTCTTTCATTTCATTATATGGTATGATTTTCCTAGATGATTTAGTTGATTATAGCTATTGATAATGAATTCGTATGATTTAGAATTTATGTTATAAGGATTACTACCTATGTTTTGCTTTATATATAATTAAAATTAAATATACACTGATAGGACCGATGAAACCAAAAGTTATTCTTTAGAATAAAGATAGGAGAGTCGAGATGGACATTAAATATTTATCTACCACTGCTCTTTCAAAAGAGTTACAGTTACCAGCTAAAGAGGTATTTAAGCTGTTATCAGATAACGGCCTAGTAAGAAGACTGGATGATAACTGGTTATTAACTGAATTAGGTAAAAATAAGGGTGGAGTAATAAAGAGCCATCCTCGTTATGGGAGTTATATTGCATGGACTGAGGAATTTAAGCAGGATAAAATCTTCACTTCTAAAGAAGAAGAAAAAAACTTGCTGACTTCTACTGCACTAGGAAAGCATTTTGGAATATCAAAATTTAGAATAAACCCCATTTTATCTGAATTGGGTTTAGTTCAAAAGTCAGTTAAAGGATGGACTGTAACTCCATTAGGTAAATTAGTGGGAGGAAAACAATTAGAATATGATAAGACAGGGGTTCCCTATGTCTGTTGGAAATCTAGTATTCTAACAAGAAGCAGGATTATTAATGCTTTGAAAGAGGCAAAAGGAGATTCAATCGAAGAAAAAAATGAAGTTCAAGAAAAAGAAACAATAGGGTTCCGTGAAAAGTTTGAAGCAACACACAGAAGTGCTGATGGTCATTATGTACGATCCAGAGCAGAAATGTTAATAGATAACTGGCTATATATGTCTGAGATTGTACATGCATATGAAAGAAAACTCCCTGTTGAAGAAGATGTATATTGTGATTTTTATTTGCCAGTAGGTAAAGTCTATATAGAATACTGGGGACTTGAGAATGATCCAAGGTACTTACATAGAAAATCAGAAAAACTAAGGGTCTATAAAAAATACGAATTTAACTTGATTGAATTAAACGACGCTGATATCCAGAACCTAGATGATATTTTACCTAAAAAATTGTTGAAGTTTGGTATTCAGGCATACTAACCTTAAAATGGCAGCCACAAAAAAAGTTGGCTGTTTTTTTGTCTGCATTTTAAATATCCATATTCATCTCTTAAAAATGGATATTTAATCCATGTCAATTAGTACTCCAATTATAGTAAAATAGGGCTATTGATGTAATTAAGGAGAAATACAATGTCAAAAAAGAATTTTCTTTATTTATATATAGTAGTCAGTTTACTATGGATCTTCGGAACAGATTATTTACTAAATTTTGTCGACAGTAAATCGACTATGCTGTTTCTGCAAAAATTAAAAGGAATTTTATATGTTTGTTTTACTAGTATTCTTATTTATGTCCTCATTGTCAGAAAAGAGGAATTCGAAACCGTAACAGAAGAGAAAAAACAGCTGCAAACGCTGATTAATTCAATGGTTGATTTTGTGAAGTTTAAAGACGGAGACGGCCGGTGGCTTGAGGTAAATGAAGCTGGTTTGAAGTTTTTTCAGCTAGAAGGTCTCGATTTTAGAGGGAAAACGGATTCCGAAATGGCGAAGTTTACAGACTTTTATCATGATGCACTTGTTAGCATTGAACAATCAGACGAAGAAGCATGGAAGTCTGGCAAAGTTACGCGGCATTTAGAATATCTCTCACTTCCTAATGGGGAAACGAGAACATTTGATACAATAAAAGTCCCTAATTTCAATGATGATGGAAGCCGCCATTCATTAGTAATAATTGGCCGTGATATTACAGATCATCTAATGACAGAAAAGGACTTGAGCACAACAAAGCAGCAATATCAGTCCCTCTTTGAAAATAACCCGGATATGGTGTATGTCCTTGATTTAGACGGAAAAGTAGTGAATGTAAATCGCCAGTTTGAGAAAATAACAGGCTACAGCGCAGAAGAGTTTATTGGCAAAGAAATCGTCAGCTTAGTTACAGACGAATTTCAAGAACTTCTCAGGAACTCATTATTATCTCATGTTCTTCAAGGCAAATCATCTACAAAAGAAACAAAAATCAAAAAAAGAGATGGCAGTATCAGTGATATATCCTGTACTACTTTTCCGATGATGTTGGACGGCGAAATCGTCGGTGTTATAGGTTATGGCAGAGATGTTACCGCAATAAAAGAAACGGAAGCGATGCTCCGCAAAGCAGAAAAGCTGTCTGTCGCTGGTGAATTGGCAGCAAGTGTTGCCCATGAAATCAGAAATCCACTTACCTCCATACGCGGATTTATTCAGCTAATGAAATCAGATAACAAACCATCAGACAAAACCTTTCATCAAATTGTCTTAGATGAAATCGACCGAATTAACGATATCGTTAGTGAGCTATTATTACTAGCAAAACCACAAGAACTGGCATATGAAAAAGCAAGAGTAGAAAGCATTATGAGCTCTGTATTTGGATTGCTTGAATCTCAATCAAATCTGTATGGAGTAGAAACAAAATTAGAAGTACTAGGCGCACTCCCAGAAATAGATTGTGAGCCAAACCAATTAAAACAGCTGTTCATTAACATTATTAAAAATTCAATCGAAGCAGATTCCAACAAAGTAAACATCACCATGAAAAATACAAAAGACGGCTTCATCCGAATAAAAGTAAAGGACGATGGCTGCGGAATAGAAAAGGACAGAATCAAACGACTCGGAGAACCATTTTATTCAGCAAAAGAAAAAGGAACAGGCTTAGGGTTAACGGTCAGTTACCGGATTGTTCAGGCACATAAAGGAAAAATCCGTTATGCAAGTGAGGTTAATGAAGGTACAGAAGTGGAGATTTTGCTCCCGATTAGCATAGATTAAAGAGTAGGGACATTTTAGCTTTTCTAAAATGTCTTTTTCTTATTTGAAGAAAGGAATCGAACGTACATATTTATGCTAAATAATCTGAAATATTCAATATGTTATATTAGGTGAGGTGATCCTACTGAAAAAAGCGTCAGTCCTTATAATCATTTTTATAGTTTTGCTATTAGGGGCATGTAATCAAGCAAAAAGCAATGTTTATTATGCAATGATAGTTGTAGCCAATAACAAAGAATATAATGGAAGTGAAACGGTCTGGGATGACAATATTAAAATCGGAGAAATGTTAGGTGAGGTTGAAAAAAAGACGCCAGCAGATGTAATGCCGGAAAATAACCAGTCAAATTATTTCAAAGTTGGATCAAAAATTTACTCGGTTAAAGGTACAGACCAATTTATTATTGTTAGAGACAACGAAAATAGAGAGCATTTATTAGAGAGGGCGCCAAGGGATGAAGAATCTCCTTAAAGTTCAAAACATTGCAGAATAAATACCATAAACCTCAAAAATTGTTTTAACATTTATTTTAGAGTTCCTTTTAGCATAGGAGTTATCTCTTCTAATATTGTTCATAAGATTTGAGTGTGTCGATTAAGTGTTAATAATACTACCTATATAATCATAGTTGAAATAAAAACTAGGAACATAGAAAAGCCTACTCTCAGCATAATGGCAAAGGAGTAGGCTTTTTATTTAAAAAAATTTCGAATAGACTATGTACGTTGAAAAAGATTACATATATACTAATAATTGGGTATTTATTAATTTTATGTAAATATATTGTAAAAAATAGAAAACTCCACTGTGAGTATTTTTATCGATATTTCACTATTAATTAGTATTAATTCCCCTTTCAGTCATAACTTTTTAGTACAGGTAAGCAGCAAGAAAGGAGCATACATATTGAAGGAAAGTAAACCAAAGATTACGTGGATAGGGGTAGTATTAATTTTTGTTGTTTGCATGGTGATTGCTGGATTCACTAAACCAAGAGGTAGAGTTGATTCAACAGAAAGCATGGAAACAGACAAACCCTATGATTTTGAACTAACGCATTTTAATGATAATTTCGGTCATTTTATCAATGTTTTTCGCAACCAGGATTTATGGCAGTACTAACTTTTTTGCGTATCTAAACAGAAGGTTAGGGTAGATTCTCCTAATCTTTTTTATGTATTTATCATACTTGCAGCTATAATAACACGACATATGAAACTTTCATGGACCCTGTATCGTATCCTATATAACATATTTTTACAGAGGGAGAGGACGGAAGTTGTACAGATTTTTAACGGCAGCGCTATCTGTCATTATATTCGGTTTGTTTTACGCTTGGTTTTCTTACGTTCCTGTTGCGAATCAAAATGAGGACGTTCTTTATTTTAGTTTTTTCGATATCTTCCTCTTTTTCTTTCTTATTGCTGGCCCTATTTATTTCATTGCAGCAGTACCTACTTCGATTTTTCTTGATAACCTGCTATTAAGGGTCACTTCCACATCTAAAATGTTGAATTATTGCATAGGTATAGGTTTATACTCTATTGCAGGAGCAATTTTAGGTTTTTTTACGTTATTATTTATAATGAGAATAATAATAAGTTTGTATTACGAGAAGAGTATCCGTATATTGTATGCTGCTTAGCAGCAGCTTTGCTATATTACCACCTGTCCCTATTGTTAACACCAATACTAAAGAAATACTAACTTTTGGTTGGTGCTGTAAAGTTTGGACAAACAGAAGGAACCAACTGTGAAAATTAATTGAGGAACATATCCTATAGCTTCTATCACTCAAGATAGAGGCTTTTTACTATATCCTCAAATGAAGAAAGGTTTTAATACTTAAGAAAACAGGTAAACAAAATAGGAAACATAGTGAATTTTAGCTGATTAATAAAAAACTTACTTTTTTTTAATCCAATTTTAATTCTACTAGTATAGTATTTCTCTTTATGAGCATATTAGAATTTGACTATCTAGTCGTTCTCTGTTGACTTATAAAGGAAAACTAAATAAAAGGAGAAAAGACAATTGAATACTATTGCTAAAGCTGCAACGAAACCTTCTAGTACAACACCACTATTTGCTGTTCTGCTGGCAGGGGCTTTTGTTGCATTTTTAAATCAGACGGTTATAAATGTAGCGTTGCCTGATATTATGTCTCATTTTAAAATTGATGCAGTGCAAGCGAACTGGTTAAGTACGATATTTTTGTTAACGAATGGTATCGTTATTCCGGTTACTGCCTTTTTGATGGAGAGATTTACGACAAGGCAATTATTTTTATTTTCAATAGGAGTATTTGCTGTTGGTACATTAATCTGTGCAATGGCTGGCACGTTCCCAATCATGCTTGTTGGACGGGTAGTACAAGCAATCGGTGCGGGTATTTTATTCCCATTAATTACGAATGTGATTTTCACTATTTTCCCACTAAATAGACGCGGATTTGCCATGGGTATCTTCGGTGTGGCAATGAACTTCGCTCCTGCAATTGGTCCTACATGGGCTGGCTGGATTATTGAATCCTACAATTGGCGCGTTATCTTTTACATTATTGCTCCAATTGCTCTCATCGACTTTATTCTTGCGATCTTCTTCGTGAAAAATGTCACACAAACAAGCAGACCAAAGTTAGATTCCTTAGGAGTTATTCTTTCAACAATTGGATTTGGCGGAATTTTATACGCTTTTTCAACAGCTGGATCAAAGGGTTGGTCTTCAACAGAAGTAGTAACAATGTTTATCATTGGCGGCATCAGCCTTATCCTGTTCGTATGGCGTCAGCTTGTTGTTAAGCATCCAATCTTAGAGTTCAGGATTTTCAAGTACAAGCTGTTCACATTAACAACAATCATCAACGTTGCTGTTACAATGTCCATGTTCTCTGGAATGATTTTAATGCCGATTTACATGCAAAACATCCACGGTTTCAGCGCTTTAGAAGCTGGCTTCATGCTGTTGCCTGGCGGAATTGTAATGGGGATCATGTCTCCTATCACAGGTAAACTGTTCGATAAATATGGCGCAAAATGGCTTGCTATTATCGGATTGGCAATTACAATGGTGACAACATTTGCGTTAACAAGATTAGAAGTAGACACAAGTTATTCCTATATTCTATGGGTTTATACAATTAGAATGTTCGGTATGTCTCTCATCATGATGCCAATCTTTACTGCAGGACTTAATGATTTAGGTCTAAGCTTGAATAAATATGGAACTGCTATGGTTAACACATTCCGAATGGTTGCTGGCGCAATCGGCATGGCCTTCTTCGTATCAATCATGACAGATCAAGGCACAAACCATGCTAAAGACTGGATGAAGCTGCATAACATACTGCCGACAGATAAGCTTGGCATGGCTCAAGCAGCGAAGGAAGGAACAGTCATGGGAATCAATGATGCCTTTATGATTGCCACTTACTTGACAATTGTTGCATTTTTGTTGGCTTTCTTTATTAAAGGATCTAAGCCTGGAGAGAAGAAAGCTTAATATAATACGTTAGAGCGTTGAGAATTCTCAACGCTCTTTAATTTTTTCGGAAAGTAGTACATGCCCATTGCATGCTACTTCCATCTATAAAATTACCTAAGTTGATTTGCCTTTGGAATAATCTATGCTATAATTTCATAAATACTACAAATGTAGTTTTGTATTAATTACTACGTTTGTAGTATTATAAAAAAAGAAAAGAAGTGATTGAGCTTGAATAGTAGAGTCGAAAACAATCGTAAGAGATTTAAACCTTATTTACTATCGTTTTTAATCATTTTATTGAGTATCGGGGGGATTTATTTAGTTCTAACATTACTGAACAAAAATGATTATGCTTCATTCGAAGGAGCAGCAAAAAGTTATATTCAAATTTTAGAAAAAAAGGAGTATAAGAAGTTAAACAATGTACTCGATGAACAATCATATAAATCGTTAGATTATACATTGGCAGAAGTAACAGATAAATATAATCGTATATTCAATGGTTTAAATATAACGGATATACATGCTTCACAGATTTCATTAGAAAAGGTGAAAACCAATCTTTATGAATTGTCTTATCAATTAAGCTTCACAACTCCTTTAGGAAGTTTAGAGAATTTGAAATATAAAACAGAAATAATTAAGTCGGATGATAATTATGTAGTGAAGTGGGAACCTTCGTTAATTTTCCCTGGCATGGAAGGCAAAGATAAAATAGCATATCAATACTTTAAAGCAGAACGAGGAGAGATTCAAGATCATCTAGGGAATGGCTTGGCAATCAATGAAAACTTTAAGTCGATGGGAATTGTTCCGAAGGATTTAGGCGAAGGACAGGAAAAAGAGGATAATCTTCAAAATATAAGCGAACAATTTGATCTATCGCTAGAAGAAATAAATAAAAAACTAGATCAAAGCTGGGTCAAAGATGATTTATTTGTTCCGATGAAAACAATGGAAGCAAGTAAAGCGAAACAAGTGACAGGAGTGTCCTATCAAACTATTAAACTGCGGTATTATCCTTTGAAAGAAGCGGCCGCGAATTTAATTGGTTATATCGGAAAAGTAACGAAAGAAGATATCGATAAAAATCCCCGTTTAGCTGATGGAGATATGATTGGAAAAGCTGGCTTGGAAATGGCCTTTGATAAGCAATTGCGTGGCAAGGACGGTGGAGAGATATCAATTGTTGCTGCAAATGGCGAAAAGAAGCAAGTCATTCAACAAGTAGAAAAAGCAGATGGAGAAGATATTCAGCTGACAATTGATTCTTACATACAATCAGAAGCATTTAAACAATTTGCTGGCAAAGCAGGCTCAACTGTTGTCATGAACCCGAAAGCAGGCGGGCTATATGCTTTAGTAAGTTCTCCGTCCTATGATCCTAATAAAATGGTTCAAGGCATTTCTCAACAGGACTATGATTTCTATGCAAAGGACGAGGATAAACCATTTATTTCCCGATTTGCGGTTGGCTATGCACCTGGCTCAACATTCAAAACAATAACCGCCAGTATTGGCCTTGATGCTAATGTCACTTATCCAGATAAGCTCCGACAAATAAATGGATTGAGCTGGCAAAAGGATGGAAGCTGGGGAGGCTATTCCGTTACCCGCGTTTCCGATGTGCAAAATGTAGATATGCACAAGGCATTAATTTATTCTGATAATATTTATTTTGCGCAAGAGGGACTGGAAATGGGAGAAGACGTGTTTAGAAATGGGTTAAGTAAGTTTATTTTCGGCGAAGAGTTAGAATTGCCAATAGCCATGAATCCAGCACAGATTTCTAGTGAAAAAACATTTAAATCGGATATCCTTCTGGCAGATACGGCTTATGGTCAAGGTGAATTATTGATTAATCCTATTCAACAGGCTGTCATGTACACTGTTTTTCAGAATGAAGGGAAAATAGTTTATCCGACATTACTCGCAGATAATGGCAGTACCAAAACAAAAGAAGCTATTTTAAGTTCAACAGCGGCAGAAATGGTAAGAAGCTTAAAAGAAGTGGTAAGCAATCCAAATGGTACCGCACATCTGCTTTATAACCCACAATATCAGCTAGCTGCAAAAACGGGAACAGCAGAATTAAAATCGAAACAAGGCGAAAATGGCAATGAAAACAGCTTTTTGCTCGCCTTTGATACAGAGCAAGATAATTTTCTGATGCTTTCCCTTGTAGAGAATTATACAAAAGGAAGCTCAGCCACCCAACTGAATAAATCATTAATCGAAAAGCTGTATGCCTATTTTGGGATGCAGTAAGGGGAAGTTAAATGAGAACGATGCTTTAAGCAACGAAGCCTTCATGCTATAATAAATACTACAGATGTAAAAGTAGGAGGTTTCGTTGTGAGTAAAAGTCCCCAAATATCAGAAGCAGAATATGAAGTGATGAATATAGTTTGGAAATATGAGCCAATTTCGACACCAGAGGTAGTGGAGAAGTTGTCCGCTAAAGATTTTGACTGGAAGCCGAACACAATCCATACGATGCTGGCTCGGCTTGTAAAGAAAAAGGCATTGCAGGCCAAAAAAAGCGGAAGAGTTTTTCTTTATACTTCACTCGTTGAAAAGCACGAATATATTGAGCAAAAAAGCGATAACTTTCTTAATCAGTTCTTCGGCGGTACCTTAAATTCGATGGTATTAAATTTTATCGAAAATGATAAATTGTCCAATGAAGACATTTCAGAATTAAAGCAAATCTTAGCAATGAGGGAGAAAAATGGAGGCGATAAATAATGGATGTCGTCATACAACAGCTATTGCTTAGTACGATTGCGGTATCCCTTCTTATTTGCACTATTCTCTTGCTAAAAAAATTATTAACCAAACATCTCTCAGTAAAAGCGCATTATCGTATTTGGCTATTTCTGTTTGTGCCGCTCCTAGCATCCGTCTTGCCATGGAAATTTTTCGGGTTAAGTGAAGGACTGCAATCACTTCAGAGCTTGCTGACGTTTTCGGACAAAACAATGTCTCATGGTGAAGCAATAAGTGGCGCAACCGCTTCTCAAGAAGCTGATACGGAAATAATGCGTGATTTTTCTATTTCAGTTAACAATACAACTCCAGCAATCGTCCATGACAGTTTATTTGCTGTCTGGATGATCGGCATGATAGTTTGCCTTGGATTCTTTTTTTATTCAAACTATCAAATTAGCAGGTTGAAAAAATCTGCTGTTACGATTAACAATACTAGAGTCAATGAGCTGTTGGAAGAGTGCAAACAGGCCGTAGGGATTAAAAGAAAAATAATCCTCAAAGAGACTGGTCTTATTACAACGCCGATTACGTTTGGAGTCTTACAGCCGTATATTCTTGTGCCAACAAACATGCAGGAAGCTTTCACCATCAAGGAAATGAAATATGTATTTCTGCATGAGCTGACACATCATCGCAACAAAGATATGCTGGTTAATTATCTAATGTGGATTTTACAAATCGTATATTGGTTTAATCCACTAGTATGGTATTCCCAAAAAAGGCTGCGAATGGACCGCGAATTAGCTTGTGATGATTCTGTTCTAAATCTATTGGATGAGGCGGGCTATCTAGAATACGGCCATACGATCATTCACTTTGCAGGTAACAAACAAGGGAAGTCTTTTGAATTGTTTGCTTCAGGTATCGGCGGAACAAAAAAACAAATCAAACAAAGAATCCTGCATATTGCCAGCTTTTCGAAAGAATCCAGCTTGTTAAAATGGAAAAGTAAAGCAGTTTATCTGTTTTTAAGTGTATTAGTGCTCTGCATAACGCCACTGACAACAGTATTGGCTACTTCAAATGATGTGTTTCATTTTAACGGAAAAAATACTACGTATGAAGATTTAAGTAGTTATTTCGAAGGCTACAAAGGCAGCTTTGTTTTATACGATGCAGCTAGTGAACAGTATCAAATATACAACCAAGAAAGAAGCAAAAAGAGAGTTTCACCTGATAGTACCTACAAGATTTATTCAGGGCTATTCGCTTTAGAAGCTAACGTTATATCTAATCTGGAGTCTGAACAGAAGTGGAATGGACAACAGAACCCGTATAAAGAATGGGATAAAGACCATAACTTATCCTCTGCCATGCGAAATTCAGTCAATTGGTATTTTCAAAACCTGGATAAAGAGCTAGGCAGACAGCAGCTGCATGCTTATTTTGATAAGATAAATTATGGGAATAAGGATATTTCAGGTGATTTGGAAAACTATTGGATGGAATCTACGCTGAAAATATCACCAATTGAACAAGTGCAGTTATTACATGGACTATCAGAAAATAAGCTTGGATTTAAAGCAGAAAATGTTCAAACAATTAAAGATACGTTGTTACTTGATGACGATCATAACAGCCAATTATATGGAAAAACAGGAACAGGCACGATAAACGAACAAGATGTTAATGGATGGTTTGTTGGTTTCATAGAAAAAGGCAAGCATAGCTATTATTTTGCAGTCAATATCCAAAACAATGGAAAAGAAGCTAGCGGAAGCGAAGCGATGAAAATTGCCAAGCAAATCTTAAAGGATAAAAAACTATACTAAAAAGTAACCCAAAAAGATTTTCTAGTCTTTTTGGGTCTATTCTTCATTAAATACTACATTTGTAGTATTTAATTGCTGAATACCAATACGGAAAGGTAAGATTACTTTGAAGCAAAAAACTAAAAAAAGTAGAAAAGCAAATCATCAATTACGGCTAAGACTTACTGGTCTTTTTTTCGCCGTGTTTATATTGTTTTTCGTACTTATCGTGCGCCTTGGCATCATTCAAATTGTGAGTGGTGAGGAATATGCCGCTCAAGTGAAAGCAACGGAAGTTACGCCTGTTAGCTCCTCCGTACCACGCGGAAAAATATATGATACAAATCATAAACTAGTAGTATATAATATTCCGGAAAAGACAATCACCTT
Organism: Niallia sp. Man26; assembly: GCF_022049065.2. NCBI lineage: Bacteria > Bacillati > Bacillota > Bacilli > Caryophanales > Bacillaceae > Niallia > Niallia sp. Man26. The sequence goes on along the minus strand of NZ_CP095744.1, from coordinate 332,399 downwards.
TACACCGCCGCTAAATCCTCAACCGGAAGAGCTGCTTGAACGGTCCAAAAAAATAGCCGGATTTCTTGTAATGAATAATAAAGACATAAAAAAAGTAACATCACGTGACTTAAAAGATATATGGCTTCTAGAACATGACAATGGTGAAGAGCTACTTACAGAGCCAGAAAAGAAATTATATGAAGAAGAGAAAGTAAAAGACAAGGATTTATACAAAATAAAATTAGAGCGTATTAAAGAAGAGGAGCTGCAAACGATTGATAAAAATTTAGCAGCCATATACCGTAAGCTGTCGACAGCGCCAGCATTCTCAAAAACTGTGCTAAAAAACGAAAAGGTAACAAATGAAGAATATGCAATAGCAGCTGAAACACTTGAAAAACTGCCGGGAATTGATGTAACGACAGATTGGAAGAGAGCGCACAACTTCGGAAACACCTTTATTAATATGCTTGGTGAGGTAACGAGTACAGATGAAGGTCTTCCCGCAGATAAACTAGACTACTATACAGCTAAAGGGTATGAACGGAATGATCGGGTCGGCAAAAGCTATTTCGAAGAGCTTTACGATAGTGTGCTGCAAGGCCAAAAAAAAAATCGTAAATACGATTACGAACAGAAACGGAGAAATCATAGACTCAGAGATTGTGTCTAAAGGAAAAAGCGGCAATGATCTCGTGCTGACGATAGATATGGAATTCCAGGCACAAGTGGAAAAAATTATGCAAGAAGAGTTAATCGCATCCATTCAAAAGCCGCATACCAATCTTCTCGACACAGCTTTCGTTGTGGCAATGGAGCCGAAAACTGGCCGGATTCTCGCAATGTAAGGACAAGTGTATGACCGAAAGACAAAGAAATTTACAGATTACACACCAGGAACCTTTACATATGCCTTTGAACAAGGGTCTGTCGTTAAAGGAGCAACAGTTTTAACCGGTTATCAGACAGGAGTTAGAGACATAGGCGAAACAGAGCTAGATGAAGTGATGAGATTTAAAGGCTCAGGGACCTTTTCTTCCTACCAATCCATGGGGGTACTCAATGATTTAAAAGCCCTTGAACGATCATCCAACGTATATATGTGGAAGACCGCGATTGAAATGATGGACGGCAAGTATATCCCTAATGGCAGATTAAATATCAATCCAGATAAAATAGAACAAATTCGCTACTATTTTAACCAATTCGGCTTAGGCATTCCGACAGAAATTGGCTTTCCGAATGAAACAGCAGGAATTAAAGGCAAAAATATCAGCACCTATTTTCAAATCGCTATTGGCCAATTAGACACCTATACACCAATGCAAATTGCCCAATATATTACCACGATAGCCAACGGCGGTTACCGCATGAAACCACAGCTTGTCAAAGAAATCCGTGAAGCCGATAATACAGACAACGGGCTTGGAAAAGTAGTGGATGAAATAGAACCTGTGGTACTGAATAAAATAGATATGAATGATGAAATGTTAGAAAGGGTTCAACAAGGATTCAGGCAGGTAACTCATGGTTCACAAGGAACAGCCAGAAGCTATTTTGCCAATGAAGCCTATGATGCCGCAGGGAAAACAGGAACTTCTGAATCCTATAAAAAGGTGTGAAGACGTGGAATCTCTCATTCGCAGGGTATGCACCTTACGATAATCCGCAGATTTCGATAGCGGTTATTGTACCTAATGCTTATCTTGATGGCTATGCCCAGCCGCATAGTGCAGCTAATGTGATTAGTCAGAGAGTTTTTCGAGCTTATTTTGAGGGGCATTCAGGTGGAGAATGAGGACAAGAGCATTGAAATCCTTCATGCTCTTTTTTTGTTGTATCAAGAAGCTATGCGTCAGCTATTTTTTTTGTAAATAATTTATTATAGAAAGAATACAGAGTATAAAATACAATATTAATGATATTGGTAGTAAAGCGCTAGATGGGTTTAAGTAAATATCAATACCAATGCAAATACCCATTATAGACATTAAAATTATTAGTAGTTGTATTACTCGCATCTACAATCACCCGCTTCTTCCTGTTATTACACCTATCATAAAGGAAATTTTAAATAGATTAATCCCAATTTTGTATTCATGTGTTTTAGATTTGAGACTAATATTTAACTGTATTTTCCAACTAATTTCCTATTTAAACACCTATCCATCTTTTTTACAATAAAAGGATATGGGATATCCTGGCTATTTATTAAATAAAGGACCTATCATCCGTGTAAAAGAGAGGCGAAAAAATGAAAGTTTTAGATGCATCTAGTTTACGTGATACAATGAAAGGAAGGGCCAAGCACTATAAAGAACTGCGCACACAGTTTACACAGCTGCACAAAGCCTTCCAGGAAATTGTTGATTTAGATGACTTTGAAGGCAAAGGTGCTGAATCAATTAAAGGTTTTTATCAGGGCCAGCTGGAAGTGGTAGAAGCATGGCAGCGGCTGATTGACAGACAGATTGCCTTCTTTGAAGGACTAAGTGCAAGGCTAGAAGATAAAGACTTAGGTGGCCATTCTCGTGTGGAAACAGCTTTTTTAGAAGAAGAGCTTGCACATAGAGAACGTCGTGCAGACGAAATGATTAGTGAGCAACGAAAAGCGTTAGAGCAAATTTTTAGGGACATTGATGATCTAGTGTCTTTAACACCCTTTTCTCGCTCCCGGTTTGACGATCTGATGATGGATGCAAGCAAAAAACGTACCAAAACGGTGGATGCAGTCGAGGAAGTCGATCAAGAGTTAAAAGACGAATATCTCTCTTCACAAGGAGAAGAGTATTATGTTCAAGCCCTTTTCCAATCTTTAATGGAAGCAACAAGACAAGGAAGCAGTATTTCACCCATCCATTTTGATGCAGAAGCCTATCAATCTAGTGATGCATATCAGTCCATGGTAGAAGCAAAGACACAAACTAACAGCTATCTCTCCTATAAAAAGGAAGAGAAAGAAGCAAGGGAAATAGCAAACCGCCCATGGTATGAAGACCTATGGGAGGGCACGAAAACCTTCGCCGGAGAACTAACTGGTTATTATGACTACATACGAGCTAAAGACGGAGTTGATCACGTTACAGGTGCAAAGTTGACGGCAGGACAACGAGTAGCCGCTGGCGCAATGGCAGCAGCAGGCTTCATTCCAATTGTAGGCTGGGCAGGAAGAGCCCTTAAAGGCGGCAAAGGCATTTATTCAGCAACAAAAGCGATTAATACAGCCGATCATGCGCTTGACGCTTATAAAAATGTCCGCACCTTTACTAAACTAGAACAAACAGAAATGGGCATTTATGGCCTTATTTCAGCAAATGGACTATCGGAATATCTAACAGGAAAAGATATGTTCGGCAACAAGCTCACAGATGAACAGCGCCAAGCAAGCATTACCCAAAGCATGATTGGAGCAATTCCATTTGTCCCATATGCCCCTGGCATGATAAAAGAAGCCGTTCGAATCAGTGAACTACCAGTCCATAAAACATACCAGCTAGTGCAAACTGGATTAAGCAAAAGCCAATTAAAATATAAAGGCTTTATGACAAATATCTTTCAACCTAACAGCCAACTCTCTCCACTTGGTCCAAGTATGGCTATGTTTAAATCACACGATGTAAACAATAACGTAAAGAAAGTTTCCAATCATTCTGTTAAAAGCACCAGCAAAGAAAACACCACTAAGAAAACCGCTGGCAACTCAGATGTGAAATATGACTTCAGTCAATACGAGAAAAAGCTCGTAGGCACTACGTGGGTTCTGAGTAAAAATGGCCGCACAGATCAAGATGCAGCCAAAGCCAGCCTAGCATATAATGAGGCTATAAAAAAGGGAGAAATCAAGTTAGACAACGAGCCTGATTCAGATATTTACCTCGAACAAATCCAAGCAGCCAAAGACGGATATAATCTTTGGACTGGAGAAGAGTTATCGAAGCTAGAATCTAATTCGATTATCTTTAGCAGTTTAATTGGGAGTGTTTATGGTTTTAGAGGTGGGAGGATTTCTGGTAGGTCGATTAAGGTTTCTAAGGGTGATTTTGGGAAGATAAGGGAGAAGGTAAAGGGAAATAAGGCTAATACTGAAGTTACTAAGGGTATAGATAATGTTAAAGATATAACTAAATTAACTGTTGATGATATACCAACTGCAAAGAGTGGGAATTTTAATAAATTCTTCAATTCCCTTACAAGTAGTGAACTAGACGAACTTTGGAAAGATAAAAAGATTAGAAAGAAAATTGAACGTCAACTTAGAGAACCTGGAGGTTTACATGAGTGGCACTTAGTTTCAAGGGCTCCGCAATTTAAGTATTGGAATATTGGTGCTGAAGAGATTAAAGATTTAAGAACAGCTATATCCGATGTTAAATTTGTCAATCCAAACGGTGTTCATGGAGGATTAGGCTCAACTAAAGCACATAATGAATTGTTAGCAATAATAGATACTTCTAGCGACTATAATACATTTGTTAGACGACTTAATAATTGGGCTAATTATAGATTAGAGGGTGGAGTTTCGTCTTTACCACAAGGTCTAAGATTAAAGTAGGAGGATACTATAATGGAAAAACAAGGATGGGTTTCAATTTGGTTAGGGAATATTAACGATGAGGACTCAATAGGAGAGTATGTTGATTTAACGTATGATGTGGATGGCGAGTCTGTTCCTTCCCAATTCTTTATCGATTTTAATATTGATATGGATGAAACAGATGAGGATACTATAGAAAAAGCGGTCTATAAGAATAGTAGTAGTGATATTTCAGCTTTATTAGATGGGTGTTCGTATGAAGAAATTGTCATCCCAAAAATCCAGAAAAGTATAAACCTAAAGAAATCATATAATGCAGTAATTTTAATATATAATTTTGAATATAAAAATGAAATTAGTTCAACAGGTGCTTTTGATTTTATTGCTGCTACAAATTATGAGTAAGAGAAATCTTAAAGGTATGGAGAATTGATTTAGTTGATGGTTAACTTAGAAATTACTTATCTGGTAGGGTTGCTTTATTATACAGATAAAAATATTTTAATCACCAGTTAAAAAAAGTAGATAATCCACTAATACTCCATTACTTTGCTGCCAATTAAGGAATTAGTGGCGCAAAACTAAATGAAGAAGCATTAGAAATTGACAGGGTGGGCTTACAGAAATTGTTGGCTCACCTTTCGTCAGTCCAAGTTGATTTTGTGGTGGTGATCAACACAAGGATTATGGAGTTCAGATATTGTAAAGGTGTTCATATAAAGGCTCCCTGACAAATATTTATCAACCAAACAACCAACTTACCCCACTTGGTCCAAGTTTGGCTATGATTAAATCAGACGATGTAAACAAAAACGTCAAAGGAGTTTCCAATCACTCCGTTAAAAGTACCAGCAGAGTAAACACCACTAAGAAAACCGCTGGCAACTCAGAAGTGAAATATGACTTCAGCCAATACGAGAAAAAGCTCGTAGGCACTACGTGGGTTCTGAGTAAAAATGGCCGCACAGATCAAGATGCAGCCAAAGCAAGGCTAGCATATAATGAGGCTATAAAAAAGGGAGAAATCAAGTTAGACAACGAGCCTGATTCAGATATTTACCTCGAACAAATCCAAGCAGCCAAAGAAGGATATAATCTTTGGACTGGAGAAGAGTTGTCGAAGCTAGAATCTAATTCCATTATCTTTAGCAGTTTAATTGGGAGTGTTTATGGTTTTAGAGGTGGGAAGATTACTAGTAGGTCGATTAAGGTTTCTAAGGGTGATTTGGGGAAGGTTAAAGAGAAGGTAAAGGGAAATAAGGCTAATACTGAAGTTACTAAGGGTACGGGTAATTCTATACAATATGCTGAAACTGGTGGAAGAAATATATCCCCAGAGCAGTTCTTTAAGGAAGAAGCTATTGCAGAAGAAATGTATGAAAAATTTAGAAATCTAGGAACAGAAGATGTGAATGCAATTGCTAAAAATACAGGCTTTTCTGTTGCTAGAATACAAAGGATTTACTTGTTTCCCATCTATCAATCTTTGCCATGCTTGAGCTAGTTCGTAGTCCGGATCAAATCTCCCAACTCCATAAAAACTATGAGGAGTGAAGATTCATGGCAGTTTTTGTTTTAATGTTGAAGGAATTTGAGGATGAAGAGAGGGTGGTTTATCAATATGGACCGAATGAAGATTTAATGGGACGAATTGAATATGATAAAATAAATGGAGTTACCAACCAACTATCGCAAATTGATTCACAAGAGTTCGCTGATGAATTCTTCTTTAAGAGAGCAGGAAGACGACTTTCAAGAATGATTATTAAAGAAAATCAAAATTTTGTTGATCGAACAACTATTGAATCTTAATTGCCTGCTTATGATTTTATAAATTTTTTATTAGATATAGGTATTTAAGAGATATAGCACAATATAAGGACCTTGATTGGCTAAATGCCTCTCAAGGTTTTTTACTTTAATTTATATTAAAACAGTTGATAATTGAGTGAGACAATAAGAAAATGTTTTGCTTGAGAATCGAGAGCTCATGATGGTAGTACCATCATGGAGTTTGGTTTTAATACTCGGATAAAGTGACAAGTACGATAAATAGGCGAGATGACACATTTTACAAGGCAGGGGTAGTTATTATATGGAGTGGGTAAAAAACTAACGAGATTGACAAAGCTCGTGGCGATAAATAATGGATAACATGAAAGTGTTTGCTTGTGCTACATTGGCTTAAAGTTTTGGGTTGTATTTTTACAAGAGAAGGTCGTATAATACTCGCTATTCGTTAAAAAGCGTTACGAAAATTAAAATTTATGTAACGGGAGGGGGAAAAGTTGAACGTAGTTGGGTATATACGAGTCTCTACTCAAGGGCAAGCCAAAGATGGATACAGCTTGAATATATCAATAAGATGAAATTAAATCATATTGTGAAGAGAATAACTTTAACTTGATACATTTTTTTAGAGATGAAGGAATTAGTGGCGCAAAACTAAATGAAGAAGCATTAGAAATTGACAGGGTGGGCTTACAGAAATTGTTGGCTCACCTTTCGTCAGTCCAAGTTGATTTTGTGGTGGTGATCAACACAAGGATTATGGAGTTCAGATATTGTAAAGGTGTTCATATAAAGGCTCCCTGACAAATATTTATCAACCAAACAACCAACTTACTCCACTTGGTCCAAGTATGGCTATGTTTAAATCAGACGATGTAAACAAAAACGTCAAAGGAGTTTCCAATCACTCCGTTAAGAGTACCAGCAAAGAAAACACTACTTAGAAAAGAAAACCGCTGGCAACTCAGAAGTGAAATATGACTTCAGCCAATACGAGAAAAAGCTCGTAGGCAATACATGGGTCCTCGGCAAAAACGGTCTCACAGATCAAGATGCAGCCAAAGCAAGCCTAGCAAATAATGAGGCTATAAAAAAGGGAGAAGTCAGCCTGATTCAGATATTTACCTCGAACAAATCCAAGCAGCCAAAGAAGGATATAATCTTTGGACTGGAGAAGGGTTATCGAAGCTAGAATCTAATTCCATTATCTTTAGCAGTTTAATTGGGAGTGTTTATGGTTTTAGAGGCGGGAAGATTTCTGGTAGGTCGATTAAGGTTTCTAAGGGTGATTTGGGGAAGATAAGGGAGAAGGTTAAGGAAGGTCCTCAAAGAACAGGTAAAGTTATATCACATCCTGTACTCGATACTACACGTTCAGGAAGTGCTTTAAAAAAACCGAATGGACAGCATGGATTTAATGATATTATAGATAATTATACTCCTCACGCCAAAGAATTCAAAATAATTGGCGGGGATGGATTAAAAATAAATTATATCAAATTGAAGGTGGTATAAAGTATTACGACGATAAAGACATTTTTAATAAAGATCAAAGAATTAAAGAGAGAATAACTATTGTAAAAGATCAAAATGGAATATTTGAATGGATTGTCGAACCTTCTAAAGGTGTTACTCATAGAAGATTTATTCCTAATGGAAAGATAACAGGTATCGCAAATCAAAGACCATAAAGTTGGGGGAACTCAAGTGTATATATCTATAGATTCTTTTAAAAAAAACAACATAGAGTGCAATTGGAGAACATTATATGTGGGATTAGAACTTCATTTAATAACAAATATCGATATAACTAATTATGCGATAGAATTTCTAGCTAATCATCCAGAAATAAATAATCAAGATATTATTCAACTGGCTTGGGGTGGAGATGAATATGATTTTAAGGATTTGCTTGAAAATATACTAAAAGATTTAGAAGATACATCCTCATATATTAATTTCGAAAAAAGAAAATGGAGGTTTTGTATACTCGAAAGTTTGAAAAAGGAATATGAAAATGATATTCAAGAGTTGCTAGACAAAGTTGCTGAAGTGTACGCAGATTTTAATTATCCTGAGGATATGGAGAACTTTGTAAATTATTTATCTTCAAAAGATGGTTATATTCCTTCTCAGCACACTAAAGAAGAGAATGTTGCTAGATTGATTAAATTTTTAAATGATTTTCTGAAAAAGGAACACAATTATCTCCTAACCTTTTGTTCTTAATTTTCAACCAATTCCCTATTTAAACACCTTTTTATGCTTTAGATGCTTATAAAAATGTCCGCACTTTCACCAAACTATCAAGTTCACTAATGAGCAGCGCCAAGCAAGTATTACCCAAAGCATTATTGGAGCAATACCATTTGTCCCGTATGCCCTGGCATGATAAAAGAAGCCGTTCGAATCAGTGAAATACCAGTCAATAAAGATGTCATAAAAGTGGGTGATAATGTAACTAGTGGTTAACCAACAGGTAAAGTAATGCTCCACGTCCATCGGGTTATTAATTTTCTAATAATGAAAGGGGATATTAAAATGTATAGAGAGTTAGATATTTTATGATCTGCTGAAACTACATTAGATTCATGGTATGACGATGGTTGTATTATAGCAGGTGAAATACTATCAGATTTTAGCAAAGATGATTAGGAAGTTCTAGTATCAAATGTTCTTGCTAAACCTATAGAATAGAATGGTAAAAAAACTAGCATACTGTATGGATAACAACTGCAATAAATATGAACTTCAGATACTATTAAAGTTACTTAGTAATAACGAGATGAGGAACTAAATATTAGAGAATCAATTTATAATAGATAAAGTAAATGAATTAATACCTGTATCAGGTGTGGCAGTTCAAAAAATACTTAAAGATCTTATTGCGAAAGTCTACCAATAATTATGTGATTTTTTATGTGTGACACAGGAAAACATACACACTGATTGATAAAAAAATTAGATTTAGTTATTTAAAGAAGAACTCAACCTAATAAATCTATAAATTAACCTTGATACGCCCATGCTTATCAAGGTTTTATTTTTATTTTATAATATTTTAAGGTTACCTAAAATAAGAAAATACAGAACTCTTCATGTATTCACTATTCCCAAAGTGTATTTGCGGAAAATATCAGAAACAGATACAATTAAGTAGATTGCTTGATTTACTTTTATGTTTTGATTTATGTATCTAAATTTGCTGACAAGGTAAGGTGTTTACATGAAGAAACTAGTAATATTAGGCGGAGGTTACGGCGGGTTCCAGATACTGCAGGACCTATTAAATAAACAATTACCAAAAGATGTTCAAATTACTGTAATTGACCGGAATCCCTACCATTGCTTGAAGACCGAATTCTATGCTTTAGCTGCTGGAACGGTGTCTGACAGACAAGTAAGAATGACTTTTCCTAAACATGACCAAGTGGACTATGTGTGGGGGGAAGTAATTAAAATTGACAGTGATAAAGATGAAATCGTGATGGCAGACAGAACGGAGCCAGTTCCTTATGATTATTTAGTCATTGGGTTAGGCTGTGAAGATAACTATCACAATGTGGAAGGCGCAGAGCAATATTCAGAAAGTGTGCAGACTATCTCTAAAGCAAGAAGAGCGGCACTGGCAGTGAATGAATTAAAATCCTACCAGCATGTTGCCGTCATTGGTGCAGGGTTGAGCGGAGTGGAAGTGGCTTCAGAAATACGCGAAAGCCGTCCAGATTTAAACATCAGCCTTTATGACCGAGGTAAGGCAGTACTTAGTCCGTTTGCACCAAAAGTTCAACAATATGTTGAAAAATGGTTCAAAGAAAACGATGTTAATATCATTCACCAAGCTAATATCGAATACTTGGAACAAGGCGCAATCTGCAATAATGGTGTCTGTACTTCAACAGATGTAACCCTATGGACTGCAGGTGTGAGACCAAATCGGTTAGTTCGTGAGCTTCCTTTTGAAAAGGACAGATACGAAAAGGTTATTGTTAATAATTTTCATCAAGTTCCAGAAAAACCTTCTGTATATGTAGTAGGTGATTGTGCATCCTCCACTTTCTCACCAAGCGGACAATTAGCACAGCATCAAGGAGAACAAATCGCCAATATCCTCCATGATATCTTTACAGGCAGAGAACCAAAAGCACCTGGAGAAATCAAACTAAGAGGAACATTAGGATCACTCGGCAAAAATGATGGTTTCGGCAACATGTTTGAAAAATCATTCACAGGACTTTTGCCAAGACTCGCAAAAAGCGGAGTGCTGTGGTTGCATAAGAGACATTAATAGTGAATATAAATTAGAGGGAAAGCATGAAGCTTTGCCTCTTTTTTTAAGCTTTTGTAAAGCTTCTATGAAGAGAAAGGTATTTAAGAATCCTCCACCGAATTATTGTATAAAGTAAGGGGTCAATATATTGAAAAAAGGAGATGCAATCATGCAAGATAGACAATTTTTATTTCAAGTTTGGCGTTGGATTGATCAGGCACAAAGAGTAAACGAGAATGCTAACGGGAAGAAAATTGTAGCACTGCCATTAAACGAATGGGAAGAGTTAAGAGCAGAAATGTTAGAAATCATTAATGAAATGGATGGACCAGTAACGAATGAAGAGGCTTTAGAAGTCCGTTAATACATATAAAAACTATCAGGCATCCAAGTGGATGCCTTTTTGCATGATTTAAAATAAAATGAGCTGGCCAATTGACCAGCTCATAAGTAATTAATGGTTTGTCGTGTAATTACGCCCAGCTTCCAAGCTTGTTCTGCTATTATTAAGAATACTGATGCTGATTAGACCTGATATACCAACTAGAATAAAGATAAATCTGGACATCCCAGCATCCTCCCCACCAAAGATTGCTGCAACAAGATCAAATTGGAAGAAGCCGATTAAGCCCCAGTTGATGGCGCCGATGATGCTTAGAATTAGGGTGATTTTTTGGAGAATGGATAAAGACATTAATAGGACCTCCTATGAAAAGTTTTAAGTTCTTATACTATGTATATACACTTTTTTGAGAAGCTTGAAACAGCTAACAGGTCCAATAAACCTTCAAAACGCCTGATAATTTATTGTAATAACATACAGAAAGAGATATTCTATAAATACTTAATAGTTTTATACAAGGAAGGATCAAATATGGAAAAAACAATCGCAACACTACAAAAGGTACAACAATCAGCAGTGAAATTAGAAACAGTTCTTCATGAACTATGGAGCCTTGTCGGAGAACTGGAAGAAGATGCCCAATTCATTGAACTGATGGAAAAAGCGAAAAAGAAAGGTTCAGATAAAAGCTTAGCTGAATTAAGTGGACTGATAAATCAACTTGAAAACGGGCTTGGACAAATACCGGAAGACGGGACAGTGGCAATTGATTTGGAGGATCATTTAGAGGAGATTATTGAGTGGGTTAAGAGTAATAAATAAAATAAACCGTATATACTTTCATTTTATATATCTTTCGTTTATTAAGGATATATAAATTATATACGACTTTCTATTGTTAGTGGTAATAATAGAAGTAGAGACCTCCTTTTTGGAGGTTTTTATTATATTTATATAGAACTTAGTAAACAAATAAACTCATAGGAGTATGGGAAAATGGATTTAGATGCTATCTACAAACTAGTCGAAACAGAATATAAAGTGATTCAAAGTGAAAAAGTTGTGATTTGTGTTGCTCCGATAAGTGGAGAAAGCTATCCTGAAATTACTGTTAAATTAACATTCAATAAAGTAAGTAATCACTATGTGCTATATGAAGTTGTTAGAGGAAAAGAATACAAAGTAGATGTATTTTCAGATGAATATAACTCTGTATTGGCATTATATATCTTTTCGAAAAGTAAGTTAGAAGTTAGAAAATATGATGTAAACGTTGAAAATGAAATTGAGGGTGCGAGACTCCTTAAATTATGTGCAAAAGATTCTCAAAACCCATTCAGATGAAAAGTGTTATTCTTTTTTAGAAGTAAAGCCAGATCGAATAATATTAGAAAAAGGCACAAATGAAAGATATAATGTTTTATTTTTAGGGAAAAATGACTCTAAGATTTATATAGATAAATCTAGGGAATTGAATAGTGCCGCCATGTAACCGCTAAAATAAAGTGAACAGTTTTTGCTCACTTCCAATGAACACTTTTCGCCTAATAAATTCATTCCTGTAAACTGGGTTTATCAGTTTGTAGGAGGAGCAAAATGGAGGAAAAGTTAATGATATATTTAGAGATTCACCAATTAACTAAACAAAGATTAAGAGTTTCTCAAATTGCTAAAAGATTAAAGATTTCCCGAACTACTGTGTATAAATATTTGGAAATGACTTTTGAAGAAGCTGTAAATGAATTTGATATTGGTGAACGAAAAAAGATATTGGATCCCTATCGGGATTGGATTGTCAATTGGCTGAAGGAATATCCCTCCCTCAGTGGAGCTCAGATTTTTGATTGGCTACAGGAAAGGTTTCCAAATATTAAAGTCGGAGAAAGCACCGTGCGACGCTATGTAAATGAAGTAAGAGAACTGTATCAAATCGAAAAGAAAGAAGAATCACGTGAATATGAGTCTGTCGATGAATTACCACCAGGAAAACAGCTGCAGGTGGATTGGAGACAATCTGTTCAAAAGGATATGTATGGTAAGGAAGTACGCCTCTATTTCATTGCGTTCGTACTAGCACATTCCCGACATAAATATATGTGGTGGCTCAACAGACCCTTCACCACCGAGGACACCATGCGCTGTCATGAACTAGCTTTTCAATATTATGGTGGTGTCCCTGAAGAAGTTGTATATGATCAGGACAATTTGATTGCGGTAAGTGAGAATGCAGGAGATCTAATCTTGACTAAAGGATTCCAAAAATATATTCAGCAAAGAAAGTTTCGAGTGTATCTATGTAGAAAGGCTGACCCTGAATCAAAAGGAAAAGTCGAGAATGTCGTAAAATACATAAAGAACAACTTTGCCAAGAACCGAGTGTATTCTACACTGGAAGATTGGAACAACCGTAGCCTAAAATGGCTTGAAAGAACCGGAAACTTCAAGGTGCATAATACAACTAAAAAGAGACCTTACGAAGTGTTTCTCCTGGAAAAGCAACACTTGCGAAAGATCTCTAACCCGCTTTCTTATGAAAGCAACTATACTGAAATTATAACAAGGAATGTCCGTAAGGACAATACGGTGCACTTCAAATCGAATCGATATTCTGTACCTGTGGGTACATATACTAGACAAGCAATAGTCCATATACACATCGCCGACTATGTACTGAAGATTTGTGACCCTTCCACAGGAGAAATTATTGCGGAGCATTCTATCTCTCAAGATAAAGGGAGACTAGTCAAGAACAGGAACCATTCTCGTGAGCGGTCCAAGTCGCTCGACTTATTAAGACAAGAACTGATCGCCCTTCTTGCCCATGAAAAAGCGACAAACTACATAGATAAAGTCAGCAAAGACTATGGACGTTATCGACGAGACCAATTCACACTGATTAAAAAAGTGGCTCAAGAAAACAAAGAATGGGTCCACTTAGCGCTTGAGAAGTGTATAGATGAAGGCCTGTACAGCGCCAATAGCTTTCGTGATGTCGTGGGATTTCTCAAGCAAACATCACTTGATCAGCAACATAGAATCATAGAGGAGAGCGACAAAATCCCAATAGATATAGAGGTTCAGACTAGAGGAATGGATCAATACCTCCAATTGATGGGAGGAAAATATGGTGAGTAAAAGTGTCATGGAAATCCAGCAATCTTTTCGACAGTTAAGGATGGTGGAAACTGCAGATGTTCTCACTGATTTCCTTCGCAAGGCGGAACAGAAATCTTGGACCTATCTCGAGTTATTGGAAGAATTAACGACGTTTGAACTTAAAAAGCGAGAAGAGAAAAGTATTGAAAAGCGATTGAACTGGGCACGATTCCCTTATCATAGACCGATTCATATGTTCCGAGTCGAGGAACAAGACGCAATTACTGAAAGGCAATCAAAGCAGTTACGTGAATATGAGTGGCTTGAACAAAACTATAATCTCATACTACTTGGACCGCCAGGTGCAGGCAAGACGCTACTTTCCGTGGGACTTGGTATTGAAGCAATCCAGAAGGGATTTCAAGTATACTTCATAACAATGGGTGAGTTGATGCATTTACTTAAGACAGAGGAGTACGTAAACAAATCTAAGATCCAGTTGAAGCGCTTGCGCGCTTCTGATCTGGTCATAATTGATGACATCATGTATATGGCAATGGATCAACGAGAAGCTACCCTTTTCTTTCAATTAGTCCACCAACTATATGAGCAAAGTTCTTTAATTCTGACTTCTAATAGAAGCCCTGAAGAGTGGACAGAGATTGTCGGAAATCAAGGAATGATGACTGCAATATTGGATCGATTATTGCATCGTGTCGAGGTTATTCATATGAATAATGAAAGTCATCGACTGAAGAATCAACAAAGGATTTTTACAGATTAAAAAGTGTTCAGCGCTAATGAGCAAAAAGTGTTCAAATGGGGTTGACGGTTACACGCCATAGTTTTATATCATTTTTCTTGCAAATTAAGCCAATTTTATGAACTTATTAATAAGCTTGAAATAAAAACGGATTCTGATTTTATAGATAACCTAAAAGAATTATATCTTTTAGGTTAAGAAATGCAAATATATATGTTACAGAACAAATTTCTAAAACTGAGTGTTTATCCATCAGGCCTTTGTAAACACTATGCAAACTAGTAGAGTACAGAATTATATGAACCATAACAGGATTGTGTAGGCACAGTATACTATAAACTGGTGCATTACTAGAATGCGATGGAAGCCCAATATACTACTACAAGGATGACACCCCTGAATAAATAATAGAGACACGAGAGGTTCCGAGTAGATAGGAGAATAAAAATGGATAAGAAAAAGCAGTTAATTGACCAAATAAAAGTAGTGATAAATAAATTAGAAGAAGAGTATGCTAAAGATATAAATAGTGGTGTTTTGAAGCTTCTATATTCAAGATATAAGAAGGCGTTAGAAATATTAGAAAATAATGAGGATATTAAAAGAATAAATATTTTAGGTGGTGTACGAACATATATGGATAGCTATAATGACTATCAAAACACACTTTTAGGAGAATTGCATAAGGCTGAAAAGCTAATGCAAGAATTATGATGAAAGTATTTGTTGATGTTTTGCTAAACCATTAATAGATTGATAGCATAGTATAAGTTAGAAAGATTAATGCAATTAAAAAAGGGAAGGCTCTTAAATTCCAAGAGCCTTCCCTTTTTTATTTAATAGTATCTAAAGTTGCTAAAAATGGTCAGTCGATATGATTATTTTAAAGCATGTACTTCAGCTAATTCACAAAAAAATATTTGTATTTTCAAATTATAAAAATTGTATTTACAAATTTGAATAAAGCGCTTACACTAATGGTGTAAATATTTGAAATAAATGGAGGGTGAAAAATGGCAGACAGGTTAAAAGACGGTTTTTTATGGGGCAATTCTGTTTCTAGTATGCAGACGGAAGGAGCTTGGAATGTAGGCGGTAAGGGATTATCGGTTTATGACACTCGTGAAGCTTCTGAGTTTGCATCAGATTGGAAAGTAGCAACAGACAGTTATAACCGCTATGAAGAGGATTTTGATTTTATGCAGCAGCTTGGCATGAATTGTTACCGCTTTCAAATTTCCTGGAGCAGGGTTAATCCATCTGGTGACGGTGCTTTCAACGAAGAAGGAATCGCATTCTATGACAAATTTATTGATGGATTAATTGCACGCGGAATTGAACCGATGATTTGTCTTTATCATTTTGATATGCCGCTTCATTTGGCTGAAAAGTATAATGGTTTTGTCAGCCGGGAAGTGATGGATGCCTTTGTCCGGTATGGCAAGGAAATGGTTGACCGCTTTGCTCATAAGGTAAAGTATTGGATCACTTTTAATGAACAAAACCTCTATCATATTCCTGAAGCATTCAGAATCAGCGGCTATTTAAGCGGCGAGAAAACATTGGATGAGCTTTATAAAATTCAGCATCATGTTATGATGTCACACGCTAAGGTTGCCAACTATATTCATGATAATCATGAAAATGCATTAATCGGCGGCATGCTTGCTTATATGGAAGTCTATCCAGCCACCTGCAAACCAAAAGATATCCTCTATGCCAGAAAGGTTGACGAATTTTTCAACCATAACCTCCTAGAAGCATTTACATTCGGAAAATATTCAAGAGAAGTTTTGACCTATGTCGAGCGTGGGAACATTGATATGGGCATTCAAGCAGAAGATTTAGAAGAGCTGTCCAAACTTCGAAGCGACTTCTTATCCTTTAGCTATTATGCCAGCACTACGATCAACACTGACTTGGTTCCAGAGGGAACAGCAGTCAATTATTATATGCATCATGGCAAACAAGATAATCCGTATCTAGAGACAACGGAATGGAATTGGCAGATTGACCCGCTTGGATTCCGTGACGTCATAAATAAGATGTATGACCGCTACAAATTACCAGTTTTCCCGATTGAAAATGGCATCGGTGTGATTGAATCATGGGATGGTCAAAACGAAATCCAGGATGATTACCGCATCGCCTATCATAAGGAACATTTCCAAGCCATGAAAGACGCGATTTTTATTGATGGAGTCGATGTGATTGGATATTTGGGCTGGGGATTAATAGATATTCTAAGCTCGCAAGGTGATATGCGCAAACGCTATGGTGTAGTGTATGTCAATCGAGAAAACCATGATTTGAAAGATATGAAACGTGTACCGAAGAAAAGCTTTTGGTGGCTACAGAAAGTGATCAGCAGCAACGGGGAAGACCTCGAGCCATTGGAGAACAAAGTGAATCAATAAAAATAACGAGAAGGTGAAATGGTATGAGTAAAGGTCAAAGTGACACTGCTGAAAAACTGTCGTTTATTGATAAATTCACCATGTTTGCCGCCAAATTAGGCGGCCAGATTCATCTAAGATCCTTAAGAGATGCATTTGCAGTCATCATGCCGCTGTTTATTTTAGCAGGGGTAGCAGTGCTGGTTAATAACGTCATCTTTCCATGGTTTTTTGAAGGAAATACACTAGCAAATGCCCAATACTGGGGAACCACCATCACTAATGGTACTTTAAATATTGCCGGCCTTTTGCTTGCTCCAATGATTGCTTACAGCTTATCAAGAAATCGGAACTTTAAGGATCCCTTGGCATCTGCAGCAATTGCGTTAGCAACACTGGTCATAATGATGCCCAATACCGTTTCGCTGACTCCAGTCGGCGAAGATAAAGCAGTTGATATTACAGGCGTTCTGACATTCGGTAACCTTGGAACAACAGGGATGTTTGCTGGAATTATAATCGGCTTGGTAGCGACTGAAATCTTTATTAAAGTTTCTAGTATTAAGAAGCTGGCAATTAGTCTAGGGGACAATATTCCTCCAGCTGTGAGTAAATCGTTTAATGTCATGATTCCCGCCATCTTGGTATTATCCTTATTTGGTGTGATCTCATTAATTTTAGCAGTAGCATTTGACACTAACTTAATTTCGTTAATTTCCAATATGATTCAAGAGCCATTACGAAAAATTAATACGAGCTTGATAGGGACAGTAGTCATTTACAGTATTGGAAACTTCCTGTTTTCTATCGGCATTCATCAAACAGTTGTAAATGGCGCATTACTCGATCCGCTGCTACTGGCCAATATGAATGAAAATATGCTTGCTTATGCAAATAACGAGGCAATCCCACATATTATCAACAGCTCTTTTGTGCATACATTTGGCATGATTGGCGGTACTGGTAGTACAATTTCATTGATTCTCGCTATATTCCTATTTGGAAAAAGCAAGCCAGGAAAGGATATCGCCAAGCTAGCTACAGGACCAGGACTGTTCAATATTAATGAGCCAGTTATTTTTGGCTATCCAATTGTCTTCAATATTCCAATGATGATACCATTTGTACTCTTGCCAGCCATTGGCATCATCGTCACTTATTTTGCCACAGCTGTCGGGTTCATCAGCAAGACGGTCGTTTATATTCCATGGACAACACCGCCGCTGTTAAGCGCGTATCTGGCAACAGCAGGCGATTGGAAGGCTGTACTTCTGCAGGCTGTGATTATCATCGGTGGTGCTTTCCTATACCTGCCATTTATGAGAATAAGTGAACGGGTCAGCCAGATGAGCAACGACAAAGCAGCATAAAATACTTTAGGTATCTGTATTAATCATGTTATGATACTAATATAGGGAAATCGACCAATAATTGGCGATTTCCTTTTTTTAAAAAGCAAGCCAATGCCTTTCTAAATAATAAATTCATTCTTTGAGGTGTAAAAAATGGTCAAGTATAAAGATATTGCCGAACAAATTCGAAATAGAATCATCAACAATGAATATGATGCATCAAAACCCCTTCCAGATCAGGAAAGGTTGGCAAAAGAATTTGGCACGAGCAGAGTGACTATTATAAAAGCCTTAAATTTATTATCAATCGAAGGCTTAATATACAGTAAACAAGGATCTGGAACATTTATCAGAAAAAACGCCTTACAAATGTCCAAGCTCGATTCAAGGGCAGATGAATACGTAGGAGTAACAGAACAAATAAAAGGCAACGGTACGATTTCAAGCGTTATTATCACATTCAACGTTCGCTTTCCAAACGAAGACGAATGCGAAAAACTGATGATCTCCAAAAGCCAGCCTATATATGATATTATCCGCTTCAGACTGTTAAATAAAGAACCATTCTTAATCGAGCATACAATAATGCCAGTGCACGTAATCCCAAATATAACAGAAGAAATTCTCCAAAAATCCATCTATCATTACATAAAAAACGACCTAGGCTTAACAATGCTCGGAGCCAACAGGCGCATCCGCGCAGACCAGCCAGATGAATTGGATCAGCAATATTTAAAGTGTACAGAACGAGATCCTGTCCTTGAAGTGATACAAGTGGTTTATTTGGATAATGGAGTTCCGTTTGAATATTCAAGAACTCGGCATCGGTATGATATGGGGGATATTTTGGTGGTGGATATGAAGTATAAGAATTGATCATTAAAGTGATTCGAGTTTTTCGAAATTATTATAATAATGTAATTAAATTAACGTATAGTATACAGTTATACAAATTCTTGCCGAGTAATTATTTCAGAAAAGGAGTAAAGAACAAATACACCTATTTCTCCTAATTGTCACACCAAAAAAACATTTATGATTTATTAACAAAATTACCGAATATTCTTGAATACAATTTAAACGATGATGAAGGATTAGAGGGATTGAGAAATATACGGTAGGTAACTTAAATTATAGCTTTCTTGATTTTAGCCATATGTGGACAAAGTATAGTGGCATACAACCTTTGAATGGATTAAAGTAATTCACTTGGATATTAGAAAATATCCTGGTCCATTCTCCGATGTAGAGATAGATTTTGAAACCCTGACTATGAAAAATATTACGAGATGTATGGGTGAATCTGATAAAACAAAAGCTATTATTCCGTTGACAGAAGAGAAGTTAGATTGGTTTCACTCAGAATTTATTCATTGGGATTTTGTCAACTGGATCGAAGAATATTATTAATATGGTTTGGATCGAACTCAATGAAATGTTAGGATCCAATACGACACATATTGCGAAATAAATACAGGAAGTAATTACTTTCCTAAAGAGTGGACAAAATTCCGTAAAGCAGTTACTGATTTAAACAGTACTAATATTTATTAAATTACTTAGAAACATGAAGCGGATAGATTTTGGGAAGTTCGATTACTATTTCTAAGGATAGAAAAATATTATAGAAAAAAACTTATTGGAATGAGGACCATGCTTTCTCTAGAACAGGAGTGAGAGATATTAAATTCATATTCGTAATTTGGAAATAAAATTAGCGATGACAGATACAACTATAAGTATAGAAATAAAAATAAAAAAATGGCACGCAAATTGTCCATGTAGTTAATAGCTATATAAGTAGTAAGGAGAAATATAATTCTTAAAAAATATGAAATAGTCAATAGAAGTTGGTTTACCATTAAGGAGTTGAATGAAGAGGAAATCAGAACAAAATGTATTGGTTTTTGGTAACCCTTTTTTGGTACATCCATAATATGCTATTCAATTTTCCCATAGTATATATTTATTTTTCTAGTTTAAATGCTTTTACCAAATATATAACCCAATAGGTTTACCTTTCAATCACCTCTTGAATTGACTCCATAAATTTAGTCATTGTTATTTTATAAGGCAGTTTCCAGGGCATAAGTTCGATTTTTAATTGGACTTATGCCCTTTTATTTTAACTTAATTCGAGTGTGATTGTAGCAATAAAACTAGCCTTCCAAATCTTGTTTAAAATGGTCCATACTTTAAAATTATGCAGATAGTTTTTTTGAAACCTTCATTATATTTTTGGCTTTGTTATTAAGTTCCATACGGACACATCATTCCATGAAGTGCATTGTAAGGACTTAACTAAGTTGTGTACATAAAACTATACTAACACCAATTTGTTAAATCGAGAAAAGATATAATTCAGGGGACTTTATGTAATGGATTAAAAATTTCAAGCGTATTAGAAACAAATTTATTGGAGAATAAGCAAACCTTTGGCTGGTCCCCTTAATAAATTGCTTAAAAACGATCTGATATAAAAATAAAATTA
Organism: Niallia sp. Man26; assembly: GCF_022049065.2. NCBI lineage: Bacteria > Bacillati > Bacillota > Bacilli > Caryophanales > Bacillaceae > Niallia > Niallia sp. Man26. The sequence goes on along the minus strand of NZ_CP095744.1, from coordinate 311,381 downwards.
TTGAACTAAGTTCCCCAATAAATTTAATATTATATTGATTCGTTTCCTATATATTTCTTCCTCTAGCTTATATATAATTAATCTGCCAATAACTTTCCTACATCATCTTCCGAATCCAGAATATGAATCTTTCTAAGGCATGGTGGATCAAGTGCCACTGTAATATAAATATTATATTCGCCACCTCTATCTAACCATTTATTGTGATGACTTTCTAAGTAAAATCTCCCTTTTTTATCAAGAAAAGGTGCTGGGTTTTAACTGAGGTGGCAAACACCTTTAGCCCTACGTTTGAACATTTCAGAAACATACGGGTCATGATCAAAAGTATTTGTAAGTTGTATAGCGTTGACCTATCTGATCAGCATTTTTAGCTCGATTATAAAGTGTTTTGTCATTAAATTTTTGAGCCTCTTTCTCTTTAGCTGCTTCTTTAATCCTTTATAAATCCTCTGATATAATGAACTTATTTTCCTACAACACGTAGTATTTTTCGGCCTGCTTGAACCTCCGTAAAAGGATTCTGCACAAGTTCAACTTTTTCCTTTAAAACATGTTTGCCTGTTTTAAATGTTTAAAACAAATAAACGTAAATACCATTCGATCTGGATTCATTTAAGGTTTTATTTTGGACAATATAAATGTCTTGAGTTCCTTCTTGACCAATTCCGGTATATAAAAGTATTTCTTCCCCATCCTCATTTATTATCCACTTATCTTCATAAATGCCTTTAGTATGATCCGAAAAGATTAATGCGTGTTAGTTGGAAGAGGACGCCACATCCCTCCTTGTATTGAACATTTAAATGCTTTAGCATTTCATTAATATGATAAACCTTTCTAAAGATCAAGTCATAAATACCACGTTGTTGATCTTCTATCCAAACTTTTATTTCTTCAATATCATAACGTTTTGATTTTCCTATTTGATTAACGGGTAGGCCATCCTTTTCCGTTCGGTGTAATGTTGAACGAGATATTAAAAGTTCATCTTGTAGTTGTTATGAATCTATTAATAAATATAACTATCCTATTAAATGTTTCTTACTAATGTTTCTAAGATAACTTTATTGTTGTTTCAGTATAAGCTTTGAGATACTGATAAAGAGTAATTGAATTATTAATTTTTAATAATAGTATTCAATTGGTTTAATCTAAATAGTTATCATATTTTTCATGATTATACTAAAAAAAGTAATAATTAATTTTTAGTTTAAATACTTTTCCATACTCTGAAAAGATGCATCCTTTTTGGTTTAGTATTATTAATTAGTCCAACATACGTTTTGTTTCCCAATCTAAGGTATAAGGTAGTAATAAGGATAGTCTTTGGTAATGCTATCTTAATTTGTTGAAATACTTTACTATTATTTTAAACAAATTAGTGATTCTACAGTTAACAGCCACTTTTTAGTAATATACTGAGACACTATTATTTGTATATATTTTGGATTTATTGTGTATGATGCAATGTAGAATTAGATCATTCTATATAATAAATAATGAGATATAATAATCGATTATGAGTATATCTCTAAAGATATTTGGGTATATCTCCTGTATATCTATGCTATATCTACACTATATCTCAGTACAAAAATGTGATATCACTTAATTTAACAGGAAACGTAATAGGAATGGGTATTTGTAATACTTTTTTTGAAAGTGATATCATACTTCCTTATGCTCTTTAATAAAAAATGGATTTTTTATTAAAATTTTTCAAAAGACATAAATTATTAGTTAGGAAGTAAGTTATATAATTGTGTGCTTTTAAGAATCTACTCAGATCTTTTTCTGAAGTTTTTTTCGCTACTTTCTTTTGTACAATACTTACGGAAGCTATAAAAAGTATATGGCGGGATGACCATGGATGATAGGATTAAAGCACCTTATTAGGATAAGTTACTAATCTGAATGTTCTTGGGAAATATTTATTATTTAATGTTGTACCTTGACTTATAGAAACTGATATAAAAGATATTCCTATCATAATTAGTTATAGCCACTCAAACGCTAACTTGAAGTGAAGTAATATCCTAATAAACTGGTTAAGTATTTGGAACAGCAGCAAAAAAACAATGTTAAATATATTATACAAATTCTTAGTAAAAGACTAATAACAAAAAAGTACATTAAAAAATAAATAATAGTAATAAGAAAATGAATCGGATAACTACAGTAAATATAAGGCTAGTATAATAAACATATTAAACTAAAGGAGCTTGGGATTTTACCAGGTAAAGCAGAACTTTTTCAACCGAATTTAAACTTCCAATTAGTAAAGCAATGGTAAGTAATAAAGGTCCCGTAGTGATATTTTCGAAAATAAAAAATAAAATCTTACGCTTTAAATCATTGGATTAACACTATTGCCTCTCTAACACTACTCGCATTTGAATTGAATGATTTATTTGAATTCACGAGAAACTAGGTAACTTAACGCCATTGGAATTCAAAAAATTGGCCTTTATAAAGTTGTCCATTTTTTGGTGTTAATATTTTAAAATGGTAACTATTAAAAAAGAAAGGAAATGCTTTAAGTGGAAGGTTTTCTATAACTAATACCATATAATAAAGAATAGCGAATTAACATTGTTTTAATTTTGGGTATTTTTATTCTTATATTTCTAAGATGGTTAAATATGAGTAATTATTATAAAAATGAATAGCATCATGCTATTATAGAAATCATATTATGAATGATCTGCGATCTGCAAATTATAACTCAAAATGCTGAAAATGGATTTTAAATTCATTTTTGCCCATATTATTATCAATTAGAAGTGATTAAGCCAATATTCTACTTTGTTTTCCTATGGCTACTTCTTATAAATAAATAAGGAATATATTTTACGCTGAACTTGTGTAAACTACTCCTTAACAGCATTCTAGAAAATTAAAAATAAATATCTTACGAGGGTCCCTGAATAGTAATATAAGGGTAGGGTTCTATTAAGTTTTTAGTTTTAATGATATTAGGAAATGAGTACTACTTTGTTTTCTGCCTTTTGCTGATATGGAAGAAGGTTTAATAAAAACATTCCAATATAAACTATATTTCTCTGAGAATAGATGTAGACAATAACAGTAACATTTAATGAAGATATATATATTAAGTGAAGAAATTCATGTGGATTTTTCACTTGAATTACTTATTATTTTACTTTAATGATTTAATAATTGTATTTGTCATAATAGAAGATGAACGAATGAGATAAGAAATACAAATTTAGTACTTTGAAAAAACTCCTAACTCTATCATGTAGAATGCAACAACCTAGAAAAAATAATGTTAATTTAGTAATCAGTAAAGTTGCAAAGAGAAATTGAAAAATAAAGCAAATATCATTTAGTATTAATATTATGCCTCTATTCATAGTTTAATTTAGTCACCATCTGAAGATCAAGAGTTGAACTTGAAACACGTATAAGCTACAAAAAGTAATGTCATTAAATGACTGACAGCCTCCAAAATGAATCCCATTACCTCCGCTTAATAAACATATTTATGATAACCACTATGCTTTAGATATTTTTTATATTTTATCAGATACTACTTGAGAAAAAATGAATGGTAATATGTTTTTAAAAAGCAACTTACTATTATTTAAAAAAATTTTGCAAACATTTTATAACACTTCGTGAGATTAACTTATAGCTATAAACGATTATTCCAAACTAGAACACTATAGGAAACTCAAAGCTTAGTGTGAAAGTTAAACTTATTTAATCAATAAACCTTGAGGGATAGTGTGAATTTTAAAAATAGAAGAACTGTAATCCAGTACCTTCTAAATGTAAAGAGTTAGTCAATATACTATTCTAAAGAAACCTATACACTTTTTTTACCTGCGTATTATTTCCGACGTATAAGACATCAGCTCACGCCTAATACGAGACACATTCACAGGTTAAAAAGATAAGATACAATCACTACAAACAGATAATTTGAAGTGGACAACTAGAGAAAATGAATACCTAATTAGAGAAGAGGTACCAATTCATTTTAATCACGATAATGAAGGGGAAGGTACAGAATGAAGTTGTACTATAAAGAAGAGTACCTAGGTGACATTCATGATGCCAATAGAGAAGGTGCTTGGGTATATGGAACATTCAAACCTGCAGCAAACATCGAAAAAATTAAAACAATCTTAGAAACTTTTACGAAGGAAGACCATGAGTTTGCAGTAGACCAATTTAATGCAGAATGGTTAGATGAAAGTAACTGGTTTATTGCTGATGAACAGGGTGATAAAAAAGAAATTGAGATTCCTGCTGTTTATCCAGATGGTGAAATAAATTGGCGTTGGAGATAAGACTGAATAGTGAAGGAGTTGCTGTTGGCGGCTTTTAATACTTGAAAAATTACGAAAGACTATGCAGTAGTGAAGTTGAGTGATTGGTAGGGAATTACTATGGAAAAACACATATTTAGCCACTTATCAGATGAAGAAAAAGTACTCTTTTTTATTCTGTTATCAAAAGAAATTTTAAGCGACTTTTCACAAAATGCCCTTTTAAAAAGTTTGGAATGGGTAAAAACCAAACAAGAAATGGGTTATGAACTTTATAATCTATTGGATGATGAAGAGAATGGAATCACAATTATTCATGAGATGTCCGAAAATGGGAAAGAAAGTGCTGCGTGGAATTGTATTATTGACACAGTTGCTTATACAAGTCGAAAAGCAATGGAAAAGGAGGGTGTAGAATACTTTCCAGAACCAATTGCCCTAGTGGATGATACACTAGTGGAACATTTTATTAGCTCTATTAAACAAGTTAAAGGTGATTCGGGTGATTCTACTCTGCTTATAAAGAAAACGTTCGAGCAACTTTTATCAATTTTAGATTAAGCGTAATATTTATTAATTTATATGTTTATTAGGCTGCTGATAGCAATGGACTAAGACATTTTTTAGATAACACTCCTAAAAAGGTGCAGACGAGGTACGAAGTAGGTTATTAGTGCAACGACCTTCTAGAGCTATTATATTTTAATTGCATATTGTGATAATTTCAGCTGGAAAACAAATTAAATGAAAGGAGCGTACAATGGTAGATAATTTAAAATCATTAGATACAGCTAAACAGGTTGCGTTTTTATTAGGATTAAGTGAAACAGTAGTTGATATTTTAAAAACTTCTCCCAATTATGATTCTGTAACCAATGCTTTAAAAGTGGCATGGGAATGGTTAGAAGAGAAAAAGCACACAGGAGAGGATATCTATTACCTGTTAGACGATGGAACAGAAGAAAAAGGTCTTTTTATGCAAATGCAAGTTGAAGTAGATAAGAAAAATGAATTAGTATTTGGCTGTATTGTAGATGCTGTTTCTTTTGTGTGTTGGAAAGCATATCAAAATAAGGGTGTAGAATATTTGCCAACCCCAATTGAGAATGTTGATGAGGGAATTGTACAGCAATTTCTAGAGGGATATTTCCTAATAGATGAAAATAATAAAAAAAATGCAGAAAGTTTACTTGAAAGAGTTGAACTTCTTTGTAATGAGATATAGTTATGATGTTTATAGAAGTTGTGGATAATGAAGTAAATCCTATGAAGAAATAGAGCAGTATTCTATTTAATGTATAGGGGACAAAGGATTATTTTGTTGATTTATGTATTTTAAAAGCGCTACAAAACATTAAATTATGAGCAAATGACAGCATTTTTAATGTTGTGTACACAGTTAATTGAGTCTATAACTATTAAAAATGTAAATAACATTTGATGATGAATAAATTTGGTTTTGTTAAGTATTGAAATCTGGATATAAAGAAGGAGTGATTAGTAAGAACTTATGAAAAATAAATCTAAATTTATAATGAATTTTATCCTAATAATCCTATATGTGTCAAGGCCGATTAAAACTTCCTCAAAATCGCCGGTTTAAAATTCCCCAGAAGGACATTTCAGTCCTTCTGTTTTTGCGTACTCAAGTGCTTCTCTTTTAGTCTGTAACTATCACCTTTCAAGTTAAAGATACGAGAGTGATGCAAGAGGCGATCTAACATCGCTGTTGCAATTATCGGATCTCCAACCATTTCTCCCCATTCTCCAAAGCCTTTATTGGATGTAAGGATGATAGAGCCACGTTCATATCTTCTTGATATAACTTGGAACAAATAGTGTACACTTTGCGTATCAAGGTTCAGATAACCAATTTCGTCGATAATTAAAACCGAAGGTTTAATAAAGGAAACTATTTTCTTCTCCAGTTTTTCCTGCTGTTTTGCTTTTCTTAGCTGGGATACTAGCTCGCTCATTGTAATAAAATGGGTTTTCATTCCTTTTGAGATTGCCTCCATCCCAATAGCTACTGCAAGATGTGTCTTCCCAATACCAGGAGGACCTAAAAAAATTAAATTTTCTTTGTTATCGAGGAAGGAAAGATTCATTAATTCTCTAATTCTTCTTTCATCCATGTCCACTTGGGCTGTAAAATCAAATTGATCTATCGTTTTTCGGTAAGGAAACCTCGCAAACTTCAGCAGGGTTTTCTTCATTCTTTCCTGTTTTTCAGTGATTTCTAGCTCTAGAAGGCTGAATAAAAACTGTGAATATGGTACATTATCTTTAGACGCTTGTTCGGCCAGTTCGGACCATCGGTCCGCAATAACGGGCAAGTTTAATTTTTGGCTATACTCCTTTATCTCTTTTTTCATGATGATTCACCCCTAGTGAATTCATCATAGACGGATAAGGGGCGTGTATCTACTTCCAAGGAAACAGGCTGTGGGGCGCCAACCACGACAGTTTGTTTCCTTGTTATTTTTTCGGAGAAGGGAATAACTTTTTTCCGTCGCTGTAGCTTACTAATTTCTTCTCCCTGATAAAATATCCTAATTAAACCCTCCAGAGATTCTTTTATCAATATTTCTTTTCCAGCGTACTTAGAGGATAGAATCCAACTTTCTCCCTTATAGGAGAAGCTTCCGTCCCAATGAACTTTCCTAAAGGAAATATAACTTGTATCATATTCTTTCTTCTCATTTATTGGATGAAGCTTTTCCTCTGTCCATTTTTCTTGTGGAGAATAGCCGGTTGTTTCATTTCTCTTTCGGTTACCAACAGTATCCAGCCATCTCATTAAAAGTTGGTTCAATTCTTCCACACTATTAAACTTTGTCCCCACATAAAAATGATTCATAATGTACTGAATAGCCCTTTCCACTTTTCCTTTTGTTTGGGCTCTGTATGGGCGGCAGGCTTTTGGAATAAATCCATAGTAAGAGGCGAATTCTGCAAATCTTTTATTCCATTTAATGACCCCTTGATCACGTCCATCTGTGACAGTCCTCATATTATCAAACAAGATAGTAGAAGGTATCCCACCCAGATATTTAAAACTGTTAATTAGACCTTGCATGACATGTTCCTGATCCTGGGATAAAGTAAAAAGAGCGTACTTCATTCGCGAATAGCCTAAGATGGCAACAAACATGGAAAGCTTCCTTTTTTCTCCGTTCAAAATGACTTCTCCGACCTCTTTCCAATCGACCTGCATCTGTTCACCCGGAAGGGTTTCATAACGGACAGTATATTTCTTTTTTGCTTGTTCTCGATATGGCTGCATATAATCCTTTAATATCGTTTTGCCACCTTGATATCCAAGCAACTTGATCTCGAGAAGCAGTTTCTCTGCATTAAATACCCGATCCTCTAGCATCCTCCTATTGATATAATCCTTAAATTCATCAAGTTTACTGCTTCTATTTCTTTTCCTAGCAGTGGGGATGGTTTCGGACATTATGTATTTTTTAACCGTCTTGCGGTCCATCTTCAGCTCATTGGCGATATCAGTAATACTCATTCCTCTTTGGTACATTTCTTTAATCATAAAAAATTCCCCTCTTGTCTTCACGAACCATAGCTCCTCTCAACAAACTATGGTTCTATTTTAGATGGGGAATTTTATTCCGGCTATATTGAGGATTTTAACATCGGCTTTAACAATATGTCGTTGTTTCAATCTTTGTATTAGTAGTTTACGCAATTAAAGATGATTTGTCAGAGGTTTATAAAGCTTTCATTCCTCTAGCTATTACAGGCATAGCATGTTTCATATTGAATAATAGTAAAGAGAAAGATACTAAAGAAGAAATTTAGGGGAGTTCCTAACTAAAGGTACTTCTCTTTCTTATATATTGATTCACTTAATTATTCGAGAATGAAAGAAGGTACTGACCCCAGTACCTTCTAAACTAACAATTAACACTAATCTAAAGAAACCCAAACACTCTTAACCTCTGTATAATTCTCCAATGCATAAGACCCCATCTCACGTCCAATGCCAGACTGCTTATACCCTCCAAACGGAGAAGCAGCATCGAATGTATTATAACAATTCACCCAAACTGTTCCGGCTCTAAGCTTACTCGCAATATAATGTGCTTTCCCAACATTCTGCGTCCACACACCCGCTGCCAAGCCATACTCACTGCTATTAGCTCGGTTGATTAACTCATCCAAATCATCATATGGCATCGCTGAAATAACCGGCCCAAAGATCTCTTCCTTCGCAATCGTCATTTCATCTCGCACATCAGCAAATATTGTAGGTGAAACGAAGTAACCCTGCTCCTGTGGTTTATTACCGCCGACTACAAGCTGTGCACCTTCATTCAACCCTTTTTCAATATAACCAAGTACGCGATTCTGCTGCTCAACAGAAACAAGCGGACCGATTTCTGTATCTGCATGAATACCAGCGCCTTGTTGAATATTTTTAGCATGGGATGCCATATCAGCAACCACATTATCGAAGTGTTTCTTTTGGATAAACACGCGGGAACCTGCACAGCAAACTTGGCCTTGGTTAAACATAACCCCGTTTAGGGCACCAGGAATTGCCTTTGATAAATCAGCATCAGGCAAGATAATATTCGGTGATTTACCGCCTAGCTCCAATGTAACACGTTTTAATGTTTTAGAGGCATTTGCCATAATTAGTTTTCCGACTTCAGTCGAACCGGTAAAGGCAATTTTATCTACTAATGGATGATCTACTAGCGGCTGGCCAGCTGTTTCGCCGAAGCCTGGGACGATGTTGACGACTCCTTCTGGGAAGCCGGCTTGTTGGATTAATTCTGCGAGGTAAAGGGCTGACAGTGGTGTTTGTTCAGCTGGTTTTAGGACGACGGTACAGCCTGTTGCGAGTGCGGCGCCGAGCTTCCACATGGCCATTAGGAGCGGGAAGTTCCATGGAATGATTTGCCCGACAACTCCGACTGCTTCATGGCGTGTGTAGTTTAGGAATGGTCCGCTGACTGGGATTGTCTGGCCGACGATTTTTGTGGACCAGCCTGCGTAGTAGCGCATATGCTCGACTGCCAGCGGGATATCGGCATTGGTTGTTTCGCGGATTGGTTTGCCGTTATCTAATGTTTCGAGCTGGGCTAGCTCGGCGCTGTTTTCTTCCATTAAATCTGCGAGTTTGTACATGAGGCGGCTTCTCTCTGATGCACTGATTTTGGACCATGGGCCTTCATCGAATGCTTTGCGGGCTGCTTTGACGGCACGGTCGATGTCTTCTGGGCCTGCTTCGAAAACAGTTGCTAAAACCTCTCCAGTTGCCGGGTTGTATGTATCGAAGGTTTTTTGTGAGGTGCTTTCAACAAATTCACCGTTAATAAATAGTTTTTTCTGGCCGTTTAGGAATCTTTCCACCTTTTCTTTTAGCACTCCAGATAATTGAGTCATCTAACTCCTCCTTATTTTTTTGGAATCGCTTACAAAAGTAATGTTAACACTGTGAAAATAAGGAAACAACACTTATTTATATAAAAATTCTGATAATATTTGACAAAAACAAGCATTTCCTTGTAAGTTAACAGATAAATATCTACATATTTCAACATAATAAAAGTCATTGAAGGTTAAAAGCTTCAATGACCTTGTGATTCATCAATCTGTTCTTCAAAAAAACCAACGAGAAAATCGAATAGTGACTTCTCCACATTGGTAAACGAATGCCCGCTTGGAAAACATAAATAAATCGTCCGTTTACATTCAGGTTCCCTTATATGCAGCAGTTTAAGTGGATCCTGCCTGACATTTTTCCACAGGATTGAAGGGATGAAGGAGATGCCTAATCCTTCTTGAATTAGTCCTCTAACTGTAGCTGGATCATCACTTTCGAAAATAATATCTGGTTCGTAATGGACTTGTTCAAAAAATTTATTGGTTGTGTGCCGCAATGGTTTTCCACTCGTTAAGCTGATAAACTTTTCTTTTTCTAAGTCCTTTAAAGAAACAGAGTCTAAATGGCTTAGCGGATGGGAGATAGGAACACCCAGTAATATTTCTTCTTCCAGTAAGACGATATGCTCGTTACCTTCTAATGGCTCAGATGTGATGGCAAAATTATAGGAAATACTTTTATTTGTATGCTGTGTTAGATTAAAGCGTGTTTTTGGAAACTTAGTTCGAAACTGCTGAAGTAGCTTCGGCAGCAGCATCGAACCGACTGTTACATAAAGGGTAATCGTATCCATTTGCCCATTTTTTATGTCTTTCATTTCTGAAACGCCTTGTTCAAGGGCATAGAGTGATAGATTTACCCATTTTAGAAACTTTTCACCCGCTGAATTGAGAAAGATATTTTTTCCTTTTCGATCAAACAGCTGCATATCTAGTTCTGTCTCAAGCCTGCGAATCATTTTACTGAGGGCAGGCTGTGATATTAATAGTTCATTGGCAGCATGGGTGATATTCTCATGCTTTGCTGTTACTTGGAAATATCTTAACTGCAGTAAATCCATATGTAATAATCTCCTTATAACCATTTGGTTATTAATAGTGGCCGAAAATATATTTTTATTTTTTATTGAAACACATTAAAATAAAGATTGTAAAGAATTGTATAAACTTTTAGGAGCGAAAAGCATGAAAATTGTCTTTACCTTTCCAGGGCAAGGAGAACAAGTTCCTGGAATGCTGAGTGATGTGCCAGACTATGTGAATCAGGTGAAAGAGAGTATCGGAATTACTTTGTGTGATGATAAGGAGGCTTTTCAGTCGACTTTTTGGGTGCAGTTAGCTTTATTTGTGAAAGGAGTAGCTGCTGCGAGAGAGTTAATGGAGAAAGGGATTACTCCGCAGTTTGTTGCTGGACATTCGATTGGTGCATTTGCGGCAGCGGTTATTGCTGGTGTATTGACTTTTGACGATGCTATTAAACTAGTATATCAGCGGGCAAAACGAACGGAGGAAGCATATCCAGAAGGTTATGGAATGGGTGTAATCAGCGGACTTACGGAGCGTGAAGTGAAAAAGGCAGTTGAACTTTCACATACGCAAGCATCACCTGTGTTTCTTTCCAATCTTAACTCAGAACTGCAGATTGCCGTTTCTGGAACTCTGAAAGGAATACATACAGCATTCAAACATGCGCAAGATCTTGGTGCCAGAAAAACAACAATGCTTAAAGTAGCAATCCCATCACACTGTCCATTAATGGCTGATGTTTCACGAGAACTGCTGGAGTTAGTAGGTACATTTACTTTAAATAATCCGAAAATTCCTTATTTGGCAAATCACACTGGAAGAGTTATAAGACAAAAAGATAAAATCGCAGAAGACTTGGCTTTAAATGTAGCCTATCCTGTGCGCTGGCATGACATGGCTGAGATATGTGTTGAGTCTGGTGCGGATACTTTTGTTGAAATGCCGCCTGGTAATGTATTAACGAATCTTGTTAAGCAAGCACATGGAACAACACGGCAAATCGCTGTCGATAAAGTCGGTCTGGAAGCAACATGTTATTTAATTAATAAATGGAAGGAGCAAGCAGAGTGAATAAATGGACGCAAAAGCGTGATAAAAAACGAGCGAAATTAGATAAAGCAAGCCGCTTGCTGGACGGAAAATTTGTAGACACCTCTCGGATTGTAGAGCTGATGGAATTACTTATTGAACCAGGCTCAAGAGTAGTGTTAGAAGGAGATAATCAAAAGCAGGCGTCATTCCTGTCTAAGAAACTGTTAGAAGTAGACCCTGCCAAGGTAAATGAGCTGCATATGATCATGTCGAGCATCTCGATGCCTGAACATTTAGATATATTTGAATACGGAATCGCTTCAAAAATTGATTTTTCCTACTCTGGTTCGCAAAGCTTGCGTGTTGCACAAATGATTGAAGATGGAACGTTAAAGCTTGGCGATATACATACCTATTTAGAGTTATTTGGACGTCTGTTTATTGATTTAATCCCGGATGTTGTTTTAGTTGCGGCAGATAAAGCAGATAAGGACGGAAACTTGTATACAGGTAATAATACAGAAGAGACACCAACGATTGTAGAAGCAGCTGCCTTTAAAGATGGCATTGTTATTGTGCAGGTTAATGACATTGTGGATGAATTGCCTCGTGTTGATATACCAGGGTCATGGGTTGATGTGGTAGTAAAAGCAGATAAGCCATATGTCATTGAAGCGCTTTTCACAAGAGATCCGCAAAACATTACCGAATTACAAGTGCTGATGGGCATGATGGCCATTAAGGGGGTATATGGAAAACATAATGTCCAGTCTTTAAATCATGGGATTGGCTTTAATACAGCTGCCATCGAGCTGTTGCTGCCTACATACGGGGAACAGCTCGGTTTAAAAGGAAAAATTGCTAGACATTGGGCGTTAAATCCTCATCCAACATTAATACCGGCAATTGAAAGCGGCTGGGTCGAAAGTGTGCACAGCTTTGGCAGTGAAGTCGGCATGGAGAACTATATTGCAGCTCGACCTGATATCTTTTTCGTCGGCCAAGATGGTTCGATGCGCTCTAACCGTGCATTATGCCAAGTTGCAGGACAATTTGCGGTTGATATGTTTATCGGTTCAACACTGCAAATGGACGCACAAGCTAATTCCTCAACAGTAACAGCAGGACGCTTAGCCGGGTTTGGAGGAGCACCGAATATGGGCCATGATCCGCGCGGACGCCGCCATGCAACACCAGCATGGCTTGAAATGATTGAAAAACCGCATGAGCTGGCAAAAGGCCGTAAGCTTGTCGTGCAAATGGTCGAAACATTCGGTGCCAATAAAAAGCCGGTGTTTGTTGATTCGTTAGATGCGATTCAAGTAAAAACACAGTCAGGACTTGCGGTTACACCAACGATGATTTACGGCGATGATGTGACCCATGTTATTACAGAGGAAGGCATCGCTTATCTTTATAAGTCTGACAGCTTAGAAGAACGGAAAAAAGCACTTGCTGCAATTGCTGGTGTGACGCCTTTAGGGATGGAAAGCAAAGAAAGAGATGTTAGGAGCCTGAGAGACCAAGGCATTGTCGCCTATCCAGAGGATCTTGGCATTGCCAGACAGCAAGCAAAACGCTCTCTTCTTGCTGCAAGGTCTGTTAGTGATTTAGTAGAGTGGTCAGAAGGTCTTTACGTGCCGCCTGCAAAATTCCGGAGCTGGTCTTAATATGCTGGCAGTTAAATCTGCAGCACTTGTAGAGGAATTAGCTTCCAAAGCAGTAAAAGCGTTAATCGATGAAGCAATGCTCACCCCTAAGCCAGGGTTAGTAGATGCAAACAATAACGGCTCCCATACTGATATGTCCCTTGAACTCATGCTGAAATCAGCAAAAGCATTAGAAGGAACATTTAGAGAGATTGCCTTCGTTTCTTATCTTCATCCTGTGAATCAAAAGCTTCGTGAGAAAATAGCAGCCATAGGAAGACAAGGGGAGCAGGCGATGCTTTCTGCTACTAATGGCATCAATACACATAAAGGTGCGATTTGGGCATTGGGGTTATTGGTTAGTGCAAAGGCTTCTCTTCCAGAGGAAAAGAACCCTATTAAGATATTAGAAACGGCAGGAGAAATTGCTTCCTTTAAAGACAGGTTCACACCAAATAATCAAACCCATGGACAGGCAGTAAAAAAGAAGTATGCAGTTATGGGGGCACAAGAAGAAGCACAATTCGGTTTCCCTCATATCCGTGATGCATCTTTACTTGCCTTACTTAAAGCTCGGGCTGCAGAAAAGCCAGAAGAGGAAGCACAAATAGAAGCATTGCTGGCTTTAATGGCAACCGTCGATGATACATGTATATTACACCGTGGGGATTGGGCGGATTTAGTTGCAATAAAAACGATGGCAGGAGAATTTTTACTTTGGGATGGGTTCGCAACCACTAAGGGAAGAGAGATTTTCCAATGCTTATCTGATTACTGTAAAACAAAGCGCCTATCGCCGGGAGGCAGCGCCGATTTATTAGCAGCAACACTATTTTTAGTCAGTTAATTACGGAGGTGTTCATCTATGGAAAAACTACAGTTTCACTTTGAAACTTCTAAATCGATTCAAACTGCAGCACATATAGGTGTTGTCGGTTCAGGAGATTTGGAAATCATTCTAGAGCCGGCAGAGGGAACAAAAACAGAAGTCAGCGTGCTCACCGGCAGTGATGGGTTTGGTGAAGTATGGGGCAATGTATTGGAACGTTTTTTCAACCGCTACCCTATTACCGCGAATATAACAATCCATGATTTCGGTGCAACACCAGGCGTTGTGCAGTTAAGGCTTACACAAGCATTGGAGGTGATCGGCTTTGCGGAATAGTTTAGTAGAATTAAATGGCCGTGAGCGGGCACAAGCATTAGTGGACAAAGGTACATTCCGCGAGCTGCTGGGACCGCTCGATAAAATGCAGTCACCCCATTTAGAGCCACAAGGAATTGTTCCGCAAAGTGATGATGGGGTTATCGTTGCTCGTGGGCTAATTAATCAAAAGCATGTTGTCGTTATTTCGTTAGAAGGTGCGTTTCAAGGCGGCGGCATTGGTGAAGTGAGCGGTGCGAAGATTGCTGGCGCACTGGAATTGGCCCTTGAAGAGAATAAACAAGGCAACCCTGTTTATCCAATTATCTTATTTGATACAGGCGGCGTCCGTCTGCAGGAAGCGAATTACGGATTATTGTCCATTTCCGAAATCTGCAATCAGATTGTAGCCTTACGTCAATACGTTCCTGTTGTTGGACTAATTCCAGGGAGAGTCGGCGCTTTCGGAGGCATGTCCATTGTCGCCGAACTATGTACAACATTGCTTGCAACAAATAAAGCACGGTTAGGTCTGAATGGACCAGAGGTTATCGAACAAGAAGCTGGTGTGATGGAATTTGATTCAAGTGATAAAGCATTGATTTGGAATACGATTGGTGCTAGTCAGCGGGAGAGAACAGGATTGCTGGAGGAAGTAGTGGAGGACGATGTTGAGTCGATTGTCGCTGCTATTAAAGCGGCGTTTTCAGCGGGAAAAAAATCGCCCAAAACAGAACAAGTCGAATTTCATCTTTCTTTATTAAAAGAAATGGATACTGCAATAGAATGGAATCCAAAACGATATGCTGAGTATTACAACCAGCATAAGGCAGTGAAGCAGTCTGTGCCAATGGCAACAGCAGGTGTTAGCGCTATGTCACAATCAAGAGGCTATAAATGGTTTTCTGCATTAACAGGTATCACACATCCTACTAGTGCAACACCATCCATTCTAGCTGCTGATGTAACTAAGAATGACCAACTTGCTCGTTATATAGCAATTGTACCGGATGCTAATAATCATTTTCCTAGAGCTCGGAATGGGGAAGTAGGTCTGCTTGAGGGCTGGACTGCTGCGCAAATAGTACGCGATGTCATCCATCAAGATGCAGACAAGGAAACAAAACGCCCTATTATCGCTATTATTGATGTACCAAGTCAGGCGTATGGCTATAAGGAAGAGCTGATTGGTATCAGCTTAGCATTAGCAGCAAGCGCAGATGCTTATGCAACAGCACGGCAAAAGGGCCATCCTGTTATTGGATTAATTGTCGGCAATGCTATCTCTGGCGGGTTTTTAGCTCATGGCTTACAGTCTAACCGGTTAATTGCACTTGACGATGACAAAATCAACATTCAAGCAATGTCAAAAGCCTCTGCAGCAAGAATTACAAAACGCACAATTGAACAGCTGGAAGAAGCAACGAAATCCGTGCCCTCAATGGCATATGATGTTCGCAGTTATCAATCATTAGGACCGCTGTATAAATTACTTGCCAATATTGATGCAGATTCTCCAACGGAAAAAGATATGGAAATAGTAGAGCAAACTTTAACAGAAGCAATTAATAGCACAAAGAATGCAGCGACTGATTTAAGCTTCCGTTTACAAACAGATGAAGCAAGAAACGGCGGCCGTGCTGCAACGATTAAAGTCCGTGAAATGTTGAGACAGCAATGGTAATTCAACCACATGACTTAATAAAAGTCTCTGATTTATCACAGCTGCAATGGAAGGAAGACAACGAATGGGTCACTGCCTCGTTAAGGCGTGCCCCATTCGTTGTCGTGCGCCGAGCGGAACAAACTAGTGATTATATTCCTGTAGGAATTCGAGGGGAGCAACGTAACCAGCGGCAAGCAGCGCTGCTACATCGAAACGGAATAGAAGAAATTATCACTCCATACAAACTAGCAGAACAAAAAAGCTGGAACTCATTAAACGCACAAAGACGAGAACTGCCGGTGTTAAGAAGCTTCAATAAAGTGGCAGAAATCATGGGCAACTGGCAGTGGGGTCCGACAGGCAGTGCCGGCTTTGAACTAGCGACTGGATATCAAGCTTTAAAGGAAACAAGCGACCTAGATATTGTAGTACAAGCACCGCAACCAATTGTGATCACAGAGGCAGAAGAGGTACTGCAGCAATTAGATCTTTTACCAATTCGCACAGATATCCAAATAGAAACAGGTAACGGTGCGTTTTTATTGCGAGAATGGATAAACAAACGAACAGATAAAATAATTTTACGTACCCAAAAGGGACCAGAATTGGTTTCTAACCCTTGGTAATAGAGGGATTCAAAAGAAAATTTATCATAGAAAAAGAGGGGAAATAGTTGAAGAACAGGTATTTTAAGAACTTTTTCCCGTCTATTGTTAAAGAATTAGGTGATACAGATATGAAAGAATTATCAGAAGCAGAACAAAGACAGCTAATTAAATTTATTATGGACATATGGGAAATGGGGAATTCTTAACTATATTAGAACAGTATTCCAAAGAATGGGGATATGGAGACGAATACGCGCGATATGTTTTTGCGAGTTATTACGAAAAATGGGAAGAAGATTACTTCGGTGAAGAAGGTATTATTTATTTCATTGATTATCGTGCTGTCGACGAAGATACCAAACGTTTTATCGATATCTAAAAGAAGACTGTGAAGAGTATTTACAAAAACGCCTAAAGAATAGAGAAAAGGTAAAGGAATATCTTCTGAAAATCAAAGGGAAATTTAATATTGAAGGATAGACTAAGTTGGTATAGCCCTACGAGTCCTTTAATTATAGTTATTTCTCATATACTATGCAGTAATTTTTACGCATCCAAAATGACAAAAAATTAATAACAATTAGCAATAAAGTAAGACTATAGAAACTCTGTACTAGGTAAAAGAGGGACAAACTGTTTATCTCTCCATTTTCTGTAAAAACATGCAAACTTAGTTTCTATTTTAAAATAATAACCTCCCAGCCTTATCTCAAAATAGCATTGATAATAAATAAATATAATATAATTAATTTTCTGAAAATATATTGACTTCTCTTTCCCTAGGTAGTAACTTATTGATTAGAAATTGTCGACAATCGACAATGAAGAAGGAGGTTTTCGTGTGGCAACTACCAATATTCAAGAATTTGTTGATTCTAACAGAACGAAGAATATAGATGAGCTTATCGCATTAGTTAAACAAAAAAGTATTAGCTCTAGCGGTGAAGGGATGCAGGAGACGGTTCTGAAAGTGTCTGAGCTGCTAGAAAGTCTGCAAGCAAAGACACAGGTCATTCAAACGGCTGGACACCCGATCGTGTTTGGTGAAATTAAAGGGGAGCAGGATTTTACGGTCTTATTGTATGGTCATTATGATGTGATGGCACCAGACCCAATTGATGCATGGGTCAGCCCTCCATTTGAACCAAGTATTAGAGATGGCCGCTTGTATGGCCGTGGTGTTGGTGATAATAAAGGTCAGCTAATGGCGCAATTACTTGGGATTAAGGCTTATTTAGAAATACATAAACAGCTTCCTTTTCATGTGAAATTTGTGTTTGAAGGGGAAGAAGAGCAAGGCAGTGCTAACCTTGCAGCATTTGTGGAAGAGCATAAAGATGGAATCTTACAATCTGATCTTGCCATTTCAATCGACGGCTCTTGTCATGAAAGCGGCGCACCTGTGCTTCGTCTTGGTGTTCGCGGTATGCTATATGTGGAGCTTGAAGCTGTATCTGCGAGCCAGGATAATCATTCCGGCAACACAGGCAATATCATTAAAAATCCGGCGTGGAAGTTAGTTGAATTATTGTCACAGATGCAGGGCGATGACGGCAAGGTGGCAATTAAAGATTTCTATAAAGGCGTACAAGCACCGAATGAACAAGAAAAAGCAATTTTAAACCGCATTCCTTATGATAGTGAAACATTAGCAGCTAAGATCGGGTTACCAAACCTGACTCTCTCCCAAGAAGAATACTTCACGAAATTAATGTATGAACCAACCTTAAACATTTCCGGTATCCATAGTGGTTATGTAGATGCAGGCGCAAAAACGGTTATACCGTCAAAAGCTTTGCTGAAGTTAGACATGCGTCTCGTCGGGAAGCAAAATCCTGATGAAATTTATCAAAATATCGAAAAAATGATTGAACCGCTTGAAGGTGTTTCTGTTTTAAAAATGGTATCCACTCCTCCGTCCAATACAAATATTGATTCCTTTTTTGTGAAACCTGTTTTAGCAGCACTTGAACAAGGCTTTGGCATTAAACCTATTTTAGAACCAGTTATGCCGGGAACGTTGCCAAACTATGTGTGGACAGATATTTTAAATGTTCCTGTTCTTATTGTGCCTTACGCTAACTTCGATCAAGCGAATCATGCGCCGAATGAAAACTTGAAGCTTGTTAATTTTGAAAGTGGCATTAAATCTACTTATCATATAATCTCGGAGATTTCTAAAATAATAGAAGGCGGAGTGAAGGCGAATGAGTACGTTAAAGGGAACTCGATCTAAATATTTTGTATTTACACTTGTGTACATAGGCTATTGTATTTGTTATATCGACAGGGCCGCTATTTCACTTGCTTTAACGTATATTGGAGCAGAATTCAACCTTGATGCAACCCAGCTCGGTTTTGTTGTCAGTGTTTTCTTCTTCAGCTATGCGTTAATGCAAATTCCAGGCGGCTGGTTAGCCGATAAGTTTGGTTCGAATATCGTTGCACTTATCGCGATCCTGTTATGGTCGCTCTTCACTGCGATGACAGGTATGGCCTGGTCATTAGTTTCCTTATTGTTTATTCGTATCCTTTTCGGGATTGGTGAAGGTGCTTATCCAACAGCTAGTTTGAAGGCAGTGTCTGAAGTATTTCCACAGTCGCAGCGACCAAAAGCAGTAACTGGTATGCTGTCTTCCAATTATGTTGGAAGTGCCATCGCACCGCTGATTATTGCACCATTAATCTTAGCTGTCGGCTGGAGAAGCACGTTTTATATTATTGGAGTTGTCGGTATCGTATTTGCAGTCTTTTACTACTTCTGGCTTCGCCCAATGAAGCAAACTACAGCCGCAACGCAAGCTAAAGCTAAAAATTCAATAAGCTATAAAGAGCTATTAAAAAGCACCATCATCTGGCAGTTAGTAATCATTTGTTTCGGTGTCAGTATCGTCAACAAAGGGCTAGATTCTTGGATGCCAACTTACTTGCTTAATGTTCGCGGTGTTGACTTAAAGGCAATCTCGATTCTCGTACCGCTCCCATTTATTGCTGCAGGTCTAGGGGCAGCAATAAGCGGATGGCTTATGATGAAGTTCTTCCAGCAAAAAGAAAAGTACTTGCTTAGTATTGTGTCTGTTTTAACAGCTGTTCTTATTTATGGAATGTATTCTTCTAAAACATTAACATCTGTTATCATCTTTCAAATACTAGTGTATTTCTTTAAATCCATTGCTTTTGGCTCTATCTTTGCTTTACTTGCAAGCTTCATCTTACCCGATAAGTTTGGTTCCGCTTCTGGCATTGTTAATTTCGGCGGACAGATCGCTGGTTTTGTTGCACCGCTTGCAATTGGATTCTTAATAGATTTATTTAATGGTTCATACAATGCGGCGTTTATGTTCTTGATTGCTGCTGTTGCCCTCTCCTTTATCGTTTCATTAACATTACGTGCTGTACCTAAAAGAAAGGAAGAAGAGGATGTTACTGCAAACCCAACAATTGCCCAATGAGATTTTTAATTATATGGTCAATCAAATCATTAATGGTGAATTGCCCCAAGGAAGCCGTATTCGAGAAAGTGATTATGCGGATAAATTCTCTGTCAGCCGTTCGCCTGTAAGAGAAGCATTATACCGGCTCGAGCAGGAAGGAATTGCTGTTAAAAAGCCGCGGAAAGGCAGCTTTGTCAAAGAATTCTCGACGCAAGATGTTTACGATATTTTTGAAATCAGAAACAATCTCGAACAAATGGCGATACGCCGCTTAAACCAAGTTGATATTTCTGATTATTCATTCAACTCTTTACAAGAAGAATTAAAGCAAATGAAAAATGTCAAAAATCAAGTGGACTATACGTTAATGAACTTTAACTTTCACTATCATATGATTTGTTTAAGCAATAGTGATGTTCTCCAAGAATTCTACTTGAAGCTGAAATATCCGTTGTTAATGTTCCAAAATCTTAACTTTACATTTGAAAATCGCATCAATCTCTCCATTTCGGAGCATGAAAAGATGCTTGATTTGATACAACGAGGCAAGTTTGACGAGCTGCAAGACATCTTGTTGACGCACAACAATCGCGTATTAACAAACTTAAAAGACTATTTAAAAAAACAATCTTAAGGAGTGTATGACCGTGAAAATTGATAAAATTGTGTTAAGAAAAGTAGACATCCCGTTAAAAGCACCATTCGAAACAAGCTTTGCTGCAATGACTGCAAAAAAATGCATCATTGTTGAGATTCATGGCGAAGGGAAAATTGGTTATGGAGAATGCTCAGCATTTGAATTCCCTTTATACAACGAAGAGTTTGTAAATGGCTGTTGGGCAGCATTACAAGATTGCTTAATTCCATTATTGCTAAAAGAAGGAGATATTGCCCATCCTGACGAAACAAGCACTATCTTTGAACATATCCGTAAAAATAACTTAGCAAAATCATCTATTAACTGTGCGCTTTGGGATCTGTATGCAAAAATCGAAAACAAACCAGTTTACCAGCTCCTTGGCGGAACAAAATCACAAGTAGAAACAGGGGTCAGCATCGGTATTCAAAAGGATGCTGCTACAATGGTTAAAGTTGTGCAAGGCTATTTAGATGAAGGCTACAGACGAGTTAAAATTAAAATCAAACCAGGCAAAGATGTTGAAATTATGAAAGCTGTTCGAGAAGAATTCAGCGACATTATGCTGATGGCAGACGCTAACTCTGCTTACACACTAGATGATATCGAGGTATTCAAAGAGCTAGATAAACTCGATTTAATCATGATCGAACAGCCGCTTGATCATGACGATATCGTGGACCATGCAACACTACAAGCACAAATCAATACAAAAATCTGTCTTGATGAAAGCATCAACACAGTTGAAGATGCACGAAAAGCTATCGAACTAGGAAGCTGCGGTATCATCAACATTAAAGTAGGCCGTGTTGGCGGGTTGACAGAAGCGAAAAAAATCCAAGCACTTTGTGAGTCCCACGGTATTCCAGTATGGTGCGGCGGCATGGTAGATTCAGGTATCGCACGTGCCCATAACATCGCTGCGGCAACATTATCAGGCTTCACACTGCCGAATGACATCGCAGCATCATCTCGTTATTACAACCAAGATATCATTAACCCAGCGATTGAATTAAACGGCACCTATGTAGATGTCCCACAACAAGCAGGACTTGGTTATGATATTGATGATTACGCACTAGATCAGTTTACTGTTGAAAAGAAAGTGGTTGTGAATGAGAGTGTAGCTGTCTAATAATAAAAGTTCAAACTGAATTGTTATCACCAATGTAGAACAATGACCTTAGCTTAAGCTAAGCTCATTTGGTTTTTTGGCAAGCGTTTTGAAAATAAAAAGACAGAATGTGAGCGTTATCTTGTTCTTATCCAGTTAATTTGGCACTTATCAGCACAAGATAACAGTCTCCTGAAATTTTGATTTATTATTGTGCACCAAACCAGGTTGTCTACATATGATGTTAGGGAATTGCATGGAGGACATGCTGTTCAAAAAAAACAATTCGCCTTTTGTATGGCAATTCCACTTGGTTCGCTTCCTTTCATTAAGTAGCCGCTCATTGAGCGGCTACTTTTTATACATATTTTAACCCACTTTGACATAGCCTTTTTATGTCCTATACATGATTGAAAAACACAGTTGAAGGAATTTCTGATGGTGAGGCGATCCTACGGAAAAAAGCTTCGTGTTAAATGTAAAAATATAGAAGAGAAAAATTAAGAGGTATCTGATATGACATCTCTTTTTAAATCAAATAAAAACCATGTTTTATTAAAGAATGTATAAGTTATTTTGATTGAAAGAAAATAACAGAAAGTTGCAAGAAAAAATACATAGTGATTTACCCACGATTTTATATGCAGAAGCGGGCATGTTTGCCATCTTGGCAGAGCCAGATAACTTGTTATATCTGGCTTTTGAGGCTCTTGAACTTGCCCGTAGAGGCTCAATGTCAAATCATTTATAGGTCTGCACCTTTTATTGCAATAGTCTGCATAATAATCTTGCAAACTTATGTAGTTTATTTTTGCGAAACACAACCTCTTAGATCAACATCGCTTAATCCTTCGTAATAGGAAACTTCTCCATTTTCACCATAAACGGGTTTAAGGTAAATATAGAGGGAACGGTAAGATATAGTTTCTGGTTTAAACACCGCGTAAACATAGTCTACCCCTGATATATCATCTGTAACACTTGCTCTAACTTTGATAATGTCGCCAAGTTCTAAAACTTCCTTATCAGGTAATTCGATTTCAACATTATGGCGCATTGACATCTGGAGCAGCATTTGAGCTATTTGGGTTGTAAGAATATAAAAAAACATGCTAAACCAAAAATAAAACTCATTAATTTAAACTTTGGTATTTCTCTCATAAATTGAACCTCATCTCTAATATTGTAAAAGCATTAATATATCACCATTTTCATAGTGAAATGTAATTACTTTCCTATTGAATTCAATGTAAAAACATTTTTATTGTAATAAACACTAAAAAAGAGTCTTTTTATGTTGTTTACTGTCGAAAAAAGACGAAAAATACAAACTTACAACTAGGAAATAAGTATGATATAGTTGTAAATTGTGGTAACATATGAAAATTTTTAGGGGGAAAAAATGTGTTAAAGAAATTTAATGTTTTTATTTTTAGTATTATTTTAGTTTTCTTATCTTTTAGCACTAGTACTAAAGCCGCAGCAATAAATAGAGATATTGAAAATAATAACTCTATTAACTCAGCTTCATTAATTAATGTTAATACTTCATACTCTGGTGTACTAACTGGTTATAGTGATCTGGATTACTATAAGTTTACATTGTCCAGTCCAGGTAATGTTACATTAGAGATAAGTAATGCTAACGGTACAAAAAGAATTAAATTGTTAGATTCAACTGGAGAGGAATTCACTTCATTTAATAATCGCTCCAATTTAGAAGGTAATACAAGCAAGGAAGTAGGATTACCAGCAGGATCGTATTATGTACTTTTAGACGATAATTATGATTCAAACGCTAAATATGAATTTACAGTTAAGTATAATGCAAGTAATAATTATGAAAAGGAATGGAATGACTCGTTTAGGGCTGCCAATCAAATTAACTTAAATCAAGTATATAAAGGTACTCTACAAAATGGTTCAGATGAAGATTATTTTAAATTTACATTAACTAGTCCAGGAAATGTTAAGTTAAATGGTAGTAATATTGATAGATATAAACGCATGGGCATATATGATGCAAATGGTAATAACTTTGCAGAGTTTACTACTAAAGATGGATATGAGGGTAATTCTTCAGTTCAAGTTGGATTACCTATTGGTACTTATTATGTTAGAATCAGTGACTATCCAGGCAGTGATATTGCATATGCATTTTCTGTAGAATATACAAAGAGTGATTTCTATGAAAAGGAATGGAATGACTCATTTGTTACTGCCAATAATATTGCTCTGAATCAAACCTACAAAGGCATTTTACAAAATGGTTCAGATGAAGATTATTTTAAATTTAGTCTACCAGCAAGTAGTAGTGTCAACATTGAATTAAGCAATGCTGATCGTTACAAAACATTTTATGTATATAATCAGGCTGGCAGTGAAGTAGCAAATTTAAGAACCGTTGACAATGGAAGTGGTAATTCAGTCCTTAAACTCAATTTAACAAATGGAAATTATTTTATTAGAGTTGCAAATTATCCTGGTAGTTATATATCTTATCAATTTAATGTTAAGGCAACATTTATAACTTCTACACCAGCCTCTGATCAAGTTGCAGTTACAAATAACACTGGTAAATCTGATGTTGTTTCTGTTGGTAAATTAAAAACTGGTGATATTGTTAAGATTTATGATAAAAGTGGTAAACTACTAGGAACTTCAAAAGCAGTTGCTAGTGGTAGTACGAGTACAACTGTTAGTATTTCTCAAATAGGCAAAGATAAGGGAAGTATTTTTATTACAGTTACAAGTCCAACTATGAAAGAAAGTAGCAAAAAAGAAATCAGTTTTGCAGCTGAAAAAATCAGTGAGACATTGAAATCTAGTCAAGTATCAATAAAGAATAATAAAGGTAAGAATGATACCGTAACAGTCAATGGATTGCAAGCTGGGAATATAGTCAAGGTTTATGATTCTAAAGGTAAACTAATTTCTACATCAAAAGCAGTTGAAAAAGGCAAAACAAGTACGAGTGTAAGCATTAAGCAACTAGGAACTAAAAAAGGATCGGTACAAGTTACAGTTACAATGCCTGGTAAATTAGAGAGTAGCAAACTATCTAAATCATTTTCTGGTGAAGTAACGAGTGCAACTCCAAGTGTAAGTAATGTATCTGCTTCAGTTTCAATGACTGTTAAGAGACTTAAAGAAGGAGATATTGTAAAAGTTTACAATGAATCTGGAAAAGTTATTAGTACTTCTAAAGCTGTAGGAAAAGGAAAGTCAAGTATTTCAGTGAGTGTTACTAAGCAAGTAAGTAAGCAAGAAAAGTTTTATATTACTGTTACAAGTAAGGGGGCGGAAGAGAGCTCTAAAGTAACTGTATACCTATAATAAGTTAAAAGCTGATTGACGTTTTGTTAATCAGCTTTTTAGTTTTACTAATAAAGTTATTAGCGCAATTATTTATTACTCCTTTGTCAATTAGTGAAAATAAATTAATTTAAACGTCTGGTAATACCTTGTTTTTTATAGCTAATATGCGATAAAAAAACCCATAAGGTATTGAAAGAGGTGTTATAACTGAATTGGGCAGAATGGAAAGAAAACAACATGAGCAATTATGAAAAATACTTTACTATTTTTATGCCGATTGTATGCTACAAATAAAAAAGAAGATGTTGGATATAGATATAGGTCAAAGAGAAATAGCAGAGATGACTGGTTTAACACAACCTGCTATTTCT
This sequence comes from Niallia sp. Man26, assembly GCF_022049065.2. Taxonomy (NCBI): domain Bacteria; kingdom Bacillati; phylum Bacillota; class Bacilli; order Caryophanales; family Bacillaceae; genus Niallia; species Niallia sp. Man26. Next base: position 285,669 of record NZ_CP095744.1, on the reverse strand, counting down.
AGGATGTTCAATATGGATACTATTCCTAGAATAGATACATTACTGAAGGTTCTGTATGCTCTTGGTATTGAGATGAAGATTGGGAGCAAAGAGTAAATTGAAAAGAGGCGATACGAGTGCCTAACACAAAAGTAGTAATAACAAAGGATTGCGTTGTATTAAATGGTCAAGTGAAATGGAAAGATGGTATGGTTTTATCTATGTAGATAAATAAAATGATGGAAGTGGAACGATTAAACGTCTAAAAAAAGAAAGCTTTCATTATTATAAGAAAATTATTGAAACAAATGGTGCTAGTATTGAGCTTCCAACAGCAGATGAAAAGGTAGAGATTTAAATAACAGAGGAAAGCTGATTTTTATGGGGGTGGAGCGATTGCAGCAAACCAAGCAGAAGGTGCTTGGGATAAGGACGGTAAGGGAATGTCTGTGGCAGATGTAGCAATGTATAAGCCGAATATAGATAAAAGCGATTATGTCAGTCAGTGGCATGTTAGTCCAGAACAAATAGAAGAGGCCATGCAAACAGATGATACTGTTTATTATCCGAAAAGACGCTGCATTGACTTTTATCATCGCTATGAAGAGGATTTAGCATTAATGGAAGAAATGGGCATGAAATGTTTGCGAGTATCTATTGCTTGGACGAGGCTTTTTCCAACAGGTACAGAAGAAGAGCCGATTCAAGCGGCTATTGATTACTATGTACGTCTTTTTAAAGAAATGCGCAGAAGAAATATTGAACCACTTGTTACCCTGTCTCATTACGAGATGCCACTCTATCTAGTTAATCATTATGATGGCTGGGTTTCCCGTGAGGTAGTAGATATGTTTGTTACCTATTCGAAGGTATGCTTTAAACACTTTGGAGAGTATGTTAAGTATTGGCTAACCTTTAATGAAATTGACAGTGTTTTTAGACATCCATTTACAACAGTTGGTGTGGTAGAAGAAAAGTATGCGAGTAAAAAAGACGCAGAGGCAGCAATCTATCAAGCATTGCACCATCAATTTGTTGCAAGCAGCTTAGCAACGAAATAAAATGATTGAAAATGCTCAAGTTGGCTGTATGCTGACAAAAACACTCGCTTACCCATTAACCTCGAACCTAGAGGATGTCCTGCTTGCACAAAGACATAATCGAGACAACTTCTTCTATGCAGATGTTCAGGTATTTGGCGAATATCCACTTTTCATGAAGCGTTATTTAGTAGACAATGGTATTGTTATTAAAAGACTAGAAGGAGACGATGAAATTTTAAAACAGCATACCGTTGACTTTGTTTCCTTCAGCTACTATATGTCGATGATTAAAAGTGTGAATGAAGATAAAATGGAAAAGGTCGGCGGCAATTTAATTACGAGCGTAAAAAATCCACTCTTAGATATTAGTGACTGGGGCTGGCAAGTAGATCCTGTCGGCTTGCGTATGTCACTGATTGATTTATATGACCGTTATCATTTGCCATTGTTTGTTGTTGAGAATGGAATTGGCTCGATTGATGAATTAGTCGATGGCAAGGTGAATGATGATTATCGCATTGATTATTTCCGCAAGCATTTTGAGCAAATGAACATCGCCTGCAAGGAAGGAGTCGAAATGCTGGGCTATACATCATGGGGCTGTATTGATATCGTAAGTGCGTCTACCTCACAAATGTCAAAACGTTACGGCTTAATCTATGTTGATGCAGATGATTTAGGAAACGGTTCTTATTACAGAATTAAAAAGGACTCCTTTTATTGGTATAAGAAGGTTATAAAGACGAACGGTGCAGAATTGTAACACTAAAAGAGAAATTGAGCCCACTCAATTTCTCTTTTTTTATGAAAAATTCGCCGGAAAAATCCGAGTTTCTTCCATTATATATACCCTCACAAATTTCGCAGCACACTACTCGCATTATTACGATATCTTTGCCCTGCCTGTACATACCGATCGACCATTTCTCTCGTCTTATGGCCAGTCTGTTTCATGATCGCAATATCGGTCATTCCCATCATCGCCGCACTTGTCGATAAGCCGCTTCGCAAGCTGTGTCCGCCAAACTGTCTTGGGTCCATACCGGCTAAGGCGACATACTTTTTAATGATTAAGGAAATCGACTTATCACTAAGTCTTCCATTTATATTGCCATGGCGATCAATGGAGCGGAACAACGCGCCGTTGAAAAGCTTTGCTGTTTCGATCCAATCCTCTGTTGCTTTGACAGGGCAATATTCATTATTGGAAAACACAACCCCTTTAATTAAATCATCATTTCTTGTTTTCGTGTCACGGACACTAACGTCCATGCCGAAATCATGAAATTCCAAATCATCGACATTAATCGCCACTAACTCTGACCGTCTGCTGGCAAGGGCAAAGCCTAATAAGATAATTGCTTTGTCGCGGACTCCTGCTAAGGTGGCAGTATCTATCTCACTTATTAAATCAGGCAGGTTTTGGAGCATCAATGCTTTCTTCGGTCTTTGCCGTGATCCTTTTTCTCTTCGTATCCCATCCATCAATGCAATCACTTCTAAGCTTTTCGTGGGACTGACATGCATGCTCATTTTATGTGCTTCACTGATAGATGCAATTCGTCTTCTTAATGTCGAGAATTTATGTGATTCAGCCAGCTCTGTTAAATAGAAGCAAATTGTTTCCACTTCGGCAGGGAGGGGGGAGACATTATGTAAGGCACACCAATCGGTGAAATGCTTCCAATCTGCATAATAGCTTTTTTTCGTATTATTGCTTTTCGAGTGGGAGATATAATAGTTTATTTTGTCCATTTGCTGCTTTGTAAATGCAGGGGTATTTTTATGATCTGGAACGAGCATTTGTTCCTCTCCTAACTGCTTTTCTTGACTTCCGATAACTATATATTATCGGAAGTCAGCTTAAATGAGAAGTATTTAAGCCATTTTTAAGTAAAAATTTCTTATTTAGCCATTGTTTTTTCCATAAAACAGAATGTTTCTGAGGAGCTCTACAAGGAAATTAGGTGAATGGTTATCCATTGAAGAAAAGTTAATTTCGTCAGAGAGCGAATCTCTGCATTCCTAATATTTGGTATAAAATGACTGCAATTGTATGCGCTATTTTTAATCCTCGCATTAATAACTAATTATCTTGTAACACATACTAAGTTAGAAAAAATATTCCTTTCTACTAGAAGCAATCATGCCGGTAGTGAAAATATTTAAATATTTTATTGGAGGGCTATTAATGAAGAGCTTTAAAAGGTTTGGTTATGTATTAATGATTTTTGCATTAATGGTCATCGCTGCAGGATGCGGTGGCGGTAATGAAAATGCAGATAACGGTGACGAAAATTCTGGTTCCTTAGTTGTTTCTGGTTCCTCTGCTATGCAGCCGTTAATTGCTGCAGCGGCAGAAGAGTTTATGGCTGAAAATCCAAATGCAGATGTCCAAGTAAACGCAGGTGGCTCTGGTACGGGGTTATCTCAAGTATCTGAAGGTTCTGTTGATATTGGTAACTCTGATGTGTATGCAGAAGAAAAAGAAGGCATTAAGGCTGATGAGCTAGTGGATCATAAAGTAGCAGTTGTCGGTATCACTGCTGCCGTTAATCCGAATGTAGGAATTACAGATATTTCGAAAGAGGATTTAATTAAGGTTTTCACAGGTAAAATTACAAACTGGAAGGATGTTGGCGGTAAAGACCAAAAAATCGTCCTCGTGAATCGTCCTGATTCTTCTGGAACTCGTGCAGTCTTTAATAAATTTGGTCTCGATGATGCAACACCTGCAGAAGGGATAACAGAGGACTCGTCTAATACAGTGAAGAAAATCTTAACGGAAACAGAAGGTGCAGTAGGTTATCTTGCTTTCTCCTATTTTACAGATGATTCTATAACAGCACTGTCTGTTGATGGAGTTGAGGCAAAAGAAGAAAATGTGCAAAATGGAACATTCCCAATCTGGGCCTATCAGCATTCCTACACGAAAGGGGAACCAAAAGGCTTAACAAAATCATTTCTTGATTATGTCATGTCAGAAGACATTCAAAGCACATTGCTGAAAGAGCAAGGATATTTACCTGTAACAGAAATGAAGGTAGAAAGAGATGCTGAGGGTAATCTGAAGGATCTTTAAAAAATTGAACAGGGTAGATGCTTTTATATGCATTTACCCTGTTAAGCCATAAGGGGAGGTTTTTTAGCATGAGAGAAAAAACGATTCCTGCAAAAGACAGATTATTGAAATCAGCAAAAACAGGAGTAGGCAATGAGTTCCGCGGGAAAATTCTCGTGACATTATGTGCAATCATTATGATTGCTGTGACGATTTCTATTACAATTTTCCTTGGAGTAAAAGGACTGCAATCATTTATTAAAAACGGAATTAGCCCGCTCGAGTTTTTGACAAGCACTGATTGGAATCCAACGAATAAAGCCAATCCAAAATTCGGGGCATTTCCATTTATTTTTGGCTCCTTTGCGGTCACTTTTCTGTCTGCGCTTGTCGCAGCGCCACTTGGTATAGGAGCTGCTATTTTCATGACAGAGATTGCTCCTTCTTGGGGGAAAAAGATAATTCAGCCTGTCATTGAACTGCTTGTTGGGATTCCATCTGTTGTGTATGGATTTATTGGATTATCCGTATTAGTGCCGTTTATTAGAGATAATATCGGTGGTCTCGGTTTTAGTTTACTTGCGGGAACAATTGTACTCTCCATTATGATATTGCCTACAATTACAAGTATTGCTACAGATGCAATGAGTTCTCTACCTAATAATTTACGGGAAGGTTCATTTGCACTCGGAGCTACTCGGTGGCAGACAATATGGAAGGTTCTTATTCCAGCAGCACTGCCAACTTTGCTTACAGCAGTGATTTTAGGGATGGCACGTGCATTTGGTGAAGCATTAGCTGTGCAAATGGTAATTGGAAATGTAAAGGATTTGCCATCTAGCTTTCTTGATGCAGCTGCAACATTAACAACGATTATTACGTTGAATATGGGCCATACAACATACGGCAGTGTGGAAAATAATACACTTTGGTCGATGGGACTGATTTTGTTAATTATGTCATTTATCTTTATTATCCTCATTCGTTATGTGTCATCAAGGAGGAAAATGTAATGAACAGTAAAACAGCAGACCGTGTTGCAACAGTTGTATTAGTTGCTATTGCCACCATCATAGTATGTATATTAGTTGGATTGTTTGCTTATATTTTATTTAATGGTTTACGTTATGTTTCCCTTGATTTTCTAACATCGCCTTCCAGTAATGTTCGTGCTGGCGGCGGGGTTAGGGACCAGCTGTTTAATTCTTTATATATTCTTGTAATTACCATGATAATTTCTCTTCCTCTTGGAATTGGCGGCGGAATATTTATGGCAGAATACGCCCGACCTGGAAAAGTAACCGATATTATTCGCTCTTGTATTGAAGTATTATCATCTCTCCCATCCATTGTTATTGGAATGTTTGGTTTATTAATGTTTGTGAACTTGACTGGCTGGGGATACACAATATTAGGGGGAGCTTTGGCGCTTACCGTTTTTAATCTTCCTGTTCTAGTCAGGGTAAGTGAAGATGCTATTCGAACTGTTCCAAGAGAACTGAAGGAAGGAAGTCTTGCTCTTGGTATTACCCATTGGCATACGATTAAAACAGTTATTCTGCCTAGTGCGTTTCCTTCAATTCTGACTGGTGCGATTCTTGCATCAGGGCGTGTCTTTGGCGAAGCTGCCGCCTTGCTGTTTACAGCAGGACTTTCCACACCAAGGTTAAATTATCTTGATTGGAATCCGTTTTCTGACAGATCACCGCTGAATATCTTCCGGCCTGCCGAGACACTGGCTGTCCACATTTGGTCTGTTAATACACAAGGCTTAATTCCAGACATTGAACAAGTTTCTAATGGCGCATCTGCGGTTTTAATTTTGGCAGTCTTAATTTTCAACTTATTAGCAAGATGGATTGGAACACTTATTCATAAAAAAATCACGGCAACGAAATAGAAGGCTGGTGAAAAAAATGAGCACACCTATTTTAGATGTAAAAAATCTCGAATTTTTTTATGGAGATAAGCGGGCAGTTAACGGGATTTCTATGCAGATTGAAAAGAATTCCATCACAGCGCTAATTGGTCCTTCCGGCTGTGGAAAATCAACGTTTTTACGGACAGTTAACAGAATGAATGATCTTATTCCAGGTGCGAGGGCACAAGGAGAGATACTGTACGAGGACATTAATTTATTATCAGACGATATAAATGTCGTTGCATTACGAAAGGAAATCGGGATGGTTTTTCAAAAGCCTAATCCATTTCCGAAATCAATTTATGATAATATTACGCACGCTTTGAAATATAATGGAGTAAGGAAGAAAGCAGAGCTTGATCGCATTGTAGAAGAAAGCTTAACGAAAGCCGCCCTATGGGAGGAAGTAAAGGACAGGCTTCATAAATCAGCTTTATCTTTATCTGGTGGTCAGCAGCAGCGGCTTTGTATTGCGAGAACCATAGCCATGAAACCAACTGTGATGCTCCTTGATGAACCGTCCTCTGCACTAGATCCGATTTCTAATGCGAAGGTAGAAGAATTAATATTAGAGCTGAAGAAGGATTATACCATTATCATTGTGACCCATAATATGTCACAGGCATCACGTATTTCGGATAAAACCGCCTTCTTTTTCTCTGGTGATTTAATTGAATACGATGTGACGGAAACGATATTCACGGCGCCTTCTAATCAGAAGACGGAAGAATATATTTCCGGCCGGTTCGGATAAGGAGGAAAAGAATTGTCTACAGATATTAGTACGAAGGCGATTTTCGATTGTGTCGATCTCAATTTATGGTATGGTGACCATCATGCATTAAAGGAAATCAACTTTCCTATTAATGAAAAGGAGGTTACCGCGATCATCGGTCCTTCCGGCTGCGGGAAGTCGACGTTCATCAAAACATTGAACTTAATGATCAAATATGTGCCGAATGTAAGGATGGCAGGAGAGATCAACTTTGACAAACAAAATATTTTAAGTGACAGACTGGATCTTGTTGAATTACGAAAGAAGGTAGGAATGGTATTCCAAAAGGGTAATCCATTTCCTCAATCGATCTTTGACAATGTTGCTTATGGACCTAGAATACACGGCATCAAGAAGAAAGAAGAACTCAATAACATTGTGGAAAGCTCCCTGAAGGATGTTGCTTTATGGGATGAGGTGAAGGATCGTTTGAACGGTCCAGCACTTGGCTTGTCAGGAGGACAGCAGCAACGGTTATGTATCGCAAGAGCGCTTGCAACAAAGCCAGATGTACTGTTGATGGATGAACCGACGTCTGCATTAGACCCGATTTCAACCTTAAAGATTGAGGAATTAATTTTAAAATTAAAGGAAAAATACACAATTGTCATTGTTACCCATAATATGCAGCAGGCTTCAAGGGTATCAGATAAAACCGCCTTCTTTTTAATGGGTCAGCTTATTGAGCTGGATAATACGCAGAAGATATTCTCGAATCCTGCCGATGAACGGACAGAAGGCTATATCTCAGGAAGATTTGGATAATGGGAGTGAGCTCATGAATATAAGATCAAACTTCGATAGTAACTTGAATCAATTAAAGGATATGCTGATGGAAATGGCCCGCCTTTCGGAGGTTTCCATCCAGGACAGCATCCAAGTACTTATTAAGCAAGATTTGGAACAAGCGAAACAAATTATTGACCGAGACACAGCAATTGATGATTTAGAAAATGATATTAATGATAAAGCCATATCTTTAATTGCGATGGAAGCACCTGTTGCAAGAGACTTGCGCAAAATTATTGTTGCTTTGAAAATATCTTCTGAAGTGGAGCGCATTGCAGATAATGCAGTGAATATCGCAAAATCAACATTGCATATCGGCAACGAAAAACTGATTAAGGAAATAGTCGATATCCCAAAGATGATGGATATGGCATTGAAAATGCTTAGCGATTCCTTACAGTCCTTTTTGCAGGAGGATGTTGCTCTAGCAAGACAATGTGCACAAGAGGACGATAAAGTGGATGAAATGTATGGCATGCTTGTTAAAGAGTTAATGGGCTATCTCAAGCAAAATCCTGATAATACAAACCAGATAACACAGCTTGCCTTTGTGTGCAGATACATTGAAAGAGTAGCAGACCATTCAACCAATATTGCGGAGCATGTTATTTATTTAGTTACTGGAAAGCGCTATGATTTAAATGCATAAAAAAACAGGAGCAGGATAGAATCCGCTCCTGTTTTTGATTATCGCAGCATTGTTAGTGTGTGAGGTGGGGGATGCGGCAACTTAATCATATTGTAGAGCATAAATATGTCAAAAGTATGTCCGGATTTTGTTAAAACTTAAAATAAATGGCTGTAATAGAAAAAAACCTTATCCTGTTAAAAGGATAAGGTTTTTTTCTGTCATTAAAGAACTTCGCCGTTTGTTTCAATAACTTTTTTATACCAGTTAAAGGATTCTTTCTTAAAGCGTTTCATGCTGCCGTTGCCTTCATTATCACGGTCAACATAAATCATTCCGTAGCGTTTCTTCATTTCTCCTGTAGTGAAGGAAACGATATCAATGATACCCCAAGGTGTGTATCCGATAAGATCAACGCCGTCGTATTCAACTGCTTTTTCTAATGCTTCAATATGAGATTTCAAGTATTGAATTCTTTCTGGGTCATGGATAGAGCCATCCTCACTGATTGTGTCGATAGCGCCAAAGCCGTTCTCTACAATAAACAACGGAATTTGATAGCGATCATAGAAGCGGTTTAATGTATAGCGCAATCCTGTCGGATCAATTGCCCAGCCCCAGTCACTTGACTTAATATAAGGATTTTCTACACCATTTCGTAATGCGCCGTTAACGATGTTGCCAGTGTTGTCATTTACTACATCGCTTTTTACAGTCGTTGACATATAGTAGCTGAAGCCTAAATAATCAACCGTACCATTGCGTAATATCTCGTCATCGCCTTCTTCGAATTTGATATTATAGCCTTCTCGTTCAAATTCTTTTAATGCGTATTTTGGATAAACGCCGCGTACATGCACATCAGGGAAGAAGTAGCGCTGTCTCATTTCTTCTTCTGCAAGCATGATGTCTTCTGGATTAGAAGAGAACGGGTAAATAGGAACATGTGATACCATTGCCCCAATTTGGAATTCTGGATTGATTTTCTTGCCGGCAGAAACAGCTAATGCACTAGCAATCAATTCATGATGACCTGTTTGGTACATAACTTCTTTTGGATTTTCGCCATCTTTAATCGTAACACCAGAATTTGTCCATAAGAATAATGGGTTGTCTACATCCATTTGGTTATTAATTTCATTGAATGTCATCCAGTATTTCACTTTATCTTTATAACGGTTGAAAACAACCTCTGCGAACTTCACAAAATAATCGACGACTTTACGATTGCGGAAACCGCCGTATTCTCTTGCTAAATGCAATGGCATTTCAAAGTGAGAAAGAGTGATAACAGGCTCAATGCCATTGCTTAACAATTCGTCAAACACATTATCATAGAATTGCAAGCCTTCTTCATTCGGTGTAGCTTCATCACCTTTCGGGAAAATTCTGCTCCAGCCGATAGAAGTTCTTAGGCATTTTAAGCCCATTTCAGCAAACAATGCGATATCTTCTTTGTAATGATGATAAAAATCGATTGCTTCATGGTTAGGATAAAACTCATTTTCCTCAATCGTATCCGTGATTTTTCTGGCAACACCATGTTCACCAGCTGTCAAAACATCGACGACACTTGGACCTTTTCCGCCTGCATTCCAGCCACCTTCAAATTGATGAGCAGCAAGTGCGCCGCCCCATAGGAAATCTTTTGGTAATTTACTCATGTTTGTATTCCTCCTCATTTAATTACTGTAAATAATGTTTGATTAAAAGTACAATTTTCCACTTTCTCGATGATAACTTCTTCGTAAGCGAATGCGTTAGTAACAATGACAGGTGTGATTGTCTTTAATCCTTTACTCTCAATATAGTCTTTATCAAATTCAATTAATAAATCACCTTTATTGAATTTTTCGCCATCTTTAACCTTGACGGTGAATGGGCTGCCATCGAGTGTAACAGTATCCAAACCAATGTGAATAAGCAATTCAACACCAGTTTCTGATCTTAGGCCTATTGCGTGTTTTGTTGGGGCAATCATCACAACAGTGCCTTCAAATGGTGCAATCACTTTATTTTCTGTTGGTTCAATGGCAATTCCTTGCCCCATGGCACCTGAACTAAATACTTCATCAGGCACTTGAGAGAGAGGAACAACCTTGCCGCTAATTGGAGAGTTAACAGTAAGCTCTGTGATCGTTGTTGCTGCAATTTCCGGAGCGCTTGATGTGTTAGTATTTTCTTGACTTGCTGTTTTGCTGCTGTCATTTGTTTCTCCATAACCGAAAATTTGCACAAGCACAACTGGTAGGATGATGGCAATTGCTGCCCCGATCAATATTCCCCAAACGGACATTGGATAGTCTTCATTGATGCCGTTTACGATTGTTAACGGACCAGGCAAGCCTGCATATGCAAAGTAGTATGGGTTAAAAAAGCTTGCTGTAATCGCCCCAATACCGCCGCCGATACATCCGAAGATGAATGGCTTTTTGAATCGTAAGTTAACCCCATAAATCGCAGGCTCGGTAATTCCGAAAATACCAGTTACGCCTGCAGACACACTGACTTTTCTTGTTTCTTGGCTTTTGGCCTTTAAGATTACCCCTAAAACTGCTCCAACCTGTGCGATAACAGCAATCGTTTGATAGGCTTGGAAGGAATCACGGCCGTATAAATCAAAGTTGGCCAATACCATCGGGGTAACTCCCCAGTGAACACCAAAGATGACGATAACTTGCCATAAAGAGCCGATGATAGCACCAGCAACAATTGGTGCATTTTCTGCCAAGAAATTATAGCCGTTAGCAATGCCGTTTGCGCCCATTGTTGTTAGCGGGCCAATAAGTGTGATGGTTAACGGTACCATAATAACTAAACTGAAAAAGGGAACAAATAATGGCTTAATTACTTCATTGATGTACTTATTTAAGAAACGTTCCAAATAAGACAAGATCCACACTAAGAAGAGCGGAGGTAATACGGATGAAGTATAAGTTGTTTCTGTTAAAGCGATTCCAATAAAGTTAATATTTGAACCTTCAGAAATTTGTGCAGCCATTTCTGCCCAAGTCGGGCTCACTAATGCAGCACAACAGGCCACTGCAATATAAGTATTTGTTTTAAAATGCTTGGACGCAGTAATTGCGATAAAAATCGGCAAAAAAGTGAATGGAGCCCAAGAAATAAAGCTCAATACTTGATAGGTGCCAGTTTCTGCGAAACTATCAAACAATAAGTTTATGATAATCAATAAACCTTGCAAAATACCAGCTGCTGCCAAGATATAAACAAATGGCGCAAACACTGCAGACATCGTGGCGATGATACGGTTGAGGATGGTTCCTTTATTTTCATTTTCCGTATGTACTGCATCTAAATTAATCAGATTAGAAAAATGCTCATAAACCTCTCCGACATGCTGACCAATTACAACTTGAAATTGTCCGCCGTTTTCTACAACCGTTACAACTCCCGGCATTGCAGAAATTTCTTCTTTCGCTTGCGGGTTAGAGCGCTTTAATACTAAACGCAATCTTGTCGCACATCTTGTTGCACTGACTATGTTGTCCTCACCACCGACAGCGCTCAAAATATCTTTAGCTAACTTCGGATAATCTCTAACATTTCCTGCCAATTTGTACCCCTCCTTCAATCCTTTATACGCTTACATTATAATTGTATCGGTATAATTTATCAAGTACCAACAAATTATTTTGTACCATCATAATGATAAATGAGATTTTTGCTGATTTATGCTATAATCCTTCTATAAATAATTAAAGAGGAATGTATATGTTAAAGTACCAGCAAATCGCAGCAGAAATTGAAAGATATATTGAGGACCATTCCCTCCAGCAAGGGGACAAACTTCCTGTCATCGAAGCATTAATGAATCAGTTTGAGGTCAGCAAAAGCACAATAACCAAGTCTCTTGATATGCTCGAGAAAAAGGGCATTATCTTTCAAGTAAGAGGCAGCGGTATTTTTGTAAGAAGACACCACCGTAAAGGCTATATAAGCTTACTTTCGAATCAAGGGTTTAAAAAGGATTTAGAGGGTTTTCAAATAACGTCACAAGTAATTGAATTCGATGTAAGAAAACCGACAGCTGAAGCTGCACAAAGCTTAAACTTAAAGGAGACGGAAGATGTTTACTATGTAAAAAGGGTAAGGTATATTAATGGGCAAACTTTATGTTTGGAAGAATCCTACTATCATAAAGGCATCATTTCCTACTTGAATAAAGAAATTGTTACTGAATCGATTTTTCATTATATAACAGAGGGATTAGGACTTAAGGTTGGTTTCTCAGATATGTATCTTCAAGTTGGGAAACTGGATGAGGCGGAAGCAGGTTATCTAGGACTAGTGAGTGGAGATCCGAAGCTTTCTGCTGAGACCATTTTTCATTTAACAAACGGCCAGCCCTTTGATTTTTCAAAGGTAACGTATAATTACGAGCAATCACAGTTCTTCCTCCAAGGAAACAGTCATATACTGTGAGTTCATAAACATACATGACCATATGATAAAACCTGTATAATCTTGAACATCTCCCATATAAATGGATTAAAAGGGGGTGTTATGATGACTGTTCATGTCGTAAAGAGCGGGGAAAATCTATGGTCAATTTCTGCTCGTTATAATGTGGCGGAAAATACGATTATTACTACTAACGGTTTAACTTCCTCAAGTATTGTGCCAGGACTTGCCCTGTACATCACAGATAATGCTTTACCTGTTCGTGCCTATAAAACAATTAACGGTGATAACTTATGGGAAATCGCACAACAATTTAATACAACCACTCCAGCTATCACGGCTGCGAATGAAGGCGTTTCTTTAAATCCTTTGCAAATTGGGCAAATAATTAATATACCCTCTCCGACCAAACTGACAATAAGCACACTTGGTTTTATTGTTCCATCCAATACAATAGCAAATCTTGCCACTATAAATTCCCTTGCTGCACAGCTAACGTATATTGCTATTGTCAACTATTCCTTCACTACGGAAGGCTATTGCTTTGCACAAACAGATGATAGTGCACTTATCAATCGATGCCGGCAGCTTAACAGCATTCCCTTATTAATGATCCGCAATTTTACAAGCAGCGGTTTTAGCCCAGAACTTGCGGGTGCTGTTTTGGAGAACGCCGTATACCGGCAAAACTTAGTATCGAGCATTGTTAATCTCACAAATACTCGTGGCTTTGGAGGCGTAAGTATTGATTTTGAGTTTATTCCGCCAGCTCGCCGCAATGATTTTAATTTATTTTTACAAGCATTAAAACAACAGTTAGGAAGTTTGTTATTGAATGTGAATGTCCACGCCAAATCGGCAGATCTTCCAGCAAACCGGATTGTTGGAGCATATGATTATGAAGCTATAGCCAGGAGTGCGGATTTAATGGCATTGATGACCATTGATTACGGCTACCCTGGCGGTCCGCCTGAACCTGTTTCGCCTATTGCCTTTGTCGAACAGGTTGTTGCCTATGCTTTAACATTGGTTAGTTCCGAGAAGCTGATGATTGCAATGGCGCTATATGGATATGACAAAGTAGTCGCTACAAATGCGACACAAGGGGTATCTGTCCTTGCCGCCCAAAATACAGCAATATCCTTACTTACAGACATTCAATACGATAATGCGGCAAAATCTCCGTGGTTTGAATACTGGTCAGGAAATAATCAGCATATCGTCTGGTTTGAAGATATCAGGAGTTATCTAGAAAAATACAAAATAATCGACGTAAACAAGCTTGCTGGAACAACCTTTTGGCAAATCAGCTTGCCTGCACCGCAAAACTGGGCCTATCTACAAAGAGAAGTAACCATCATCAAAGGAGCTAACAGCCTTTAAACAATTAGAAAAACCCCGGCAAGCAAACCGAGGTTTTTTTTAATTGATTTATCTTTCATAAGATGATAACGCATGGCTAACAGCATTATATGCTTCTCCAAACGCAGCAGATGAAGAAATGTCGCCTGAAATATTTAATTCATTTTTTGCATGATTTGCTTGTGCCAATGCACGAATCATATCTTGCAGCAGTGTTCCTTTATCACCATAAAGATCTTTTGCTGTTTCTAATAGTTCAATACTTGCTGTTAAGTCATTTGCTCCAGGTTGGTCAAAGGTTCTTTCCAGATTTTCTTTTACTTGCTCTAGTATTTCCCTCATAAACGGCACACTCCTTAAAATTAATCAAAGGTATTTTGTGCGAAAAGAAAGAAGCTTATCCTATAGAAACAGAAGGAGAAAAAGCACTCCTGGTAGTCAGAAGTGCCTGGTTATTCGTCCTTATTTTGGCGCCGTTTATCCATTAATTCTGCAGCCATTTTTGCTTTTTCCCTCGATGTGTTGATATAAAGCAGGGAAATATCTGATTGGGTATGGCCTAATTGGTTCATGATTAAGGGGATATCACCGCCGGTATGCTCTGCTAAATTGGTTGCATATGTATGTCGCAATTTATGGGGTGACATCCGCTTATCAAAGGACTTCGTATATTTATATACAATGTCCTCAACTGCTCTGTTTGTTAATGGTTCGGGATTCCCTTTATACAGTTTAATGAACAAATACTCGTTTTCGCCGCTGCCTGCCTTATACTTAGTCGCTCTCACTTCCAAGTATTTAATAACATCCTGGAGAGAGGAGGGAGTAACAGACACCGTGTCCTTTTTGCCTCCTTTGCGAATGACACTGATTTCGCTTGCTGCTAAATCAACATCCTTTAAGCGAAGGGAGGTTAATTCATTTACACGAATACCGCTGCCAAGGAATAGGGACAGTATCGCAAAATTCCTCTCTTTATCCCGCTTATAATATCGCAGCTCTGCAGGTGTTAATGTTTCCTCATAATGATGCTCGATATAATGTAGGAACTCGACATCATTATCGTTAATAAAGATTTTTTCCGTTATTTTTCGCGCTCTTTCATTAAATGTTTCTGAGACTTTTTTTATCGGAATTTTTTTCATCACATTACGGTGAAAATAAGGTTCACCACCATCAACCTCTGCTTCTAATGACAGGTAGTTGAAAAGAGAGCGGAGGGCTGACTTTTGCCGATTAACAGTTTTCGGACTGATTTTTTTGGTCACATCATCTTTTTCCGTTAGTTTGTACTTTTTCCTTGCTGCATATTTGAAGTAGTTCTGCACATCAGAAAGAGGCAGAGCGCCTAATGCTTCCACTGGAATTTCCTTCATGCACTCGCAGGAAACAATACCTTCTGCAAGCAGCCAGGAGAAAAATTCTTTATAATCCCTCACATAATTAAACAGAGTAAGAGGCGAGCGAATATCCAATTTATCGTCTACATATTCAACGACATAATAAGGCATTTCCTTCAGCAATTCCTCAAGCCGTTTTTCATACATTTCATGTTGTTTTGTTATTGCCATGATCACACCTCATATCAGGAATAAGATCTATTGCCTGAATTTTTATTTCTGTACATCCACCAATTTTATAGGCATCAGCTCTTACCGAATTTATCGGTTTACTTTATTAAAAAGGAATGATAAAAGACTCCTAATTTGGTATATATGTTTATTTTATCAAACAGAACATTAGTTCGTCTATCGGAAGTGTCTATAAATAATACTTTTTTTTGGAGAAGCCCGGGGAATATTTTTGAAAGTGATTTAAGAACCATATGTATTTACTATATAATAAGTATAGCAAAGAATAATAAATATTTCTGTTTATATTACGTATAGAGGAAAGAATGGCATAATTAAACAATAGAGTAGGTGTGTTTATGCAAAAAATTATTTTTTTGGATATTGACGGAACACTTGTAGATGACAATGGCATTATACCAGATTCAGCTAAGCTTGCTGTTAGAAAGGCGAGAAGCAATGGGCATTTCGTTTTTCTTTGTACGGGACGTTCTAAATCGATATTGTTTCCGGAAGTATTAGAGATTGGCTTTGACGGCATTGTTGGTGCGGCAGGCGGTTATATTGAGCTAAACGGAGAAGTGCTGTTTCATGAAGTTATAAAAAAGAATAATCTGCAATTGGTGGTGGACTATTTTAATCAGCATGAAATTGAGTTCTTCTTAGAAACAAATGAAGGCCTATTTGCGAGTAAAAGCTGTAAAGACAGCATCCGTGCACTGATTGATACTGTTTTTGAAACACAAACAGCACAAGCAGAATTACGGAAGTCGATGCAGTCATTTTATAACAGTATCAGTGAAGCGGAAGACTTAGTGAGAGATGATATTAATAAAATTGGGTTTTTAGGTTCTGCTGTTCCGATTGAGCGTATTATGGAACAATTTCCGTCTGTTTTTACTGTCATTCCTAGCACCGTGCCTTTCTTCGGAACTAACAGTGGAGAGGTGTCAATCTTTGGAATCCATAAGGCGTCGGCCATTGAAAAGGTAATCGAGCATCTCGGCCTAGAAAAAGAGCATACATACGCATATGGTGATGGTTCAAACGACATCGAGATGCTTGAATTTGTTCAATACGGTGTAGCAATGGGCAATGCTAAAGAAGAAGTGAAACGGGCAGCTAACGATATTACCGACAGACATGACGAGGATGGTATATATAACAGCTTTAAGAAATATGGGTTAATATAAGTAAAAAAGAAACCTTCACTGACTGTGAAGGTTTCTTTAAGTTAAACATCTTACTTACATTGCTTAATTCCTTGTTCAAGTATTTCCATCGCCAAAAGTGTTTGCTCATCTTTAATTTGTTTGTCTGCTCCATTGATGATAGCGTTATAAATATCATCATAGACGCGACCATAATCTCCAACTTCGGAAACAACCTTTTCTTCGTGATAAACTCCCTGTTCATCCATATATGTCAAGGTGCCGTAATGCTGAGGTAAATCGATTCCGAAATTAGCATGGTGTGGCATATAAAACAGCTTTAAATGTTCCTCTTGTCGATCCTCTGTTTGTTTGACAAAAACACCTTTTTTACCATAAAGCACAAAACTAGGACGCTGTACCAAACGAAAGAAGCTAGATTTGACGGAAACCTTCAGCTTGTCATAATAAAAATCTAAATCAAAATAATCGTTCATTCGGCCAGTACCAAGAAGCTGTCTGACATCATAATGGATATGGTCAGGCTTACCAAAATAAGAAATTACCTGATCAATCGTATGGGTGCCATGGCCGTATAAATAACTATGATAGTAAGTAAACGTATGAGTAGATTCTGGAGTTTCCGGTCTAAAATAATCATAATGCATTTCTACTTCAAGCAAATCGCCTAATTTACCGCTTTCCAAAACTTTTTTTGCTGTTAAGAAGTCGGAATCATAGCGGCGGTTTTGATAACACTGGGCAATCAAGCCTTTCTCCTTAGCAAGAGCAAATATTTCTTCTGCTTCTTCCTTTGTCAGCATAAACGGTTTTTCCACTAGCACATGCTTATTATGCTCGAGTGCCATTTTTGCATATTCGAAATGCGATTCTACTGCTGTATTAACGACTATCAACTGAATTTCTGCATCGTTCATGATTTCAGTAAGATTAGTAGTATAATGAATAGAAGGATGTGCTTCCCAACTATCACGGTCAGGATTCCTGCGGTAAATAGTTTTTACCTTAATGTTTTCACGCTGTAGTACAAAAGGCAGATGATAACGATTTGTACTTTTACCATTTCCAATATAACCGATTGTTAACATGCTTCTCACTCCTAATTAGCTCTTGATAGCTTTAATTATATGGGTGCGAGGGGAAGAATGCTATAATCATCTTTGAAAACGCTTATTTAGGTAAAATAGTTCCGATTTTTTTGTTCATACTTTAAATATATTGGAAAAATAGTTCAGAATTAAAGGAGAATGGAGCGGCTTGTTAATAAAACAGATTGCAGCATATACAAAATTCACAACAACAGAGCAAACTATTGCAGAATATATACTCGCAAATACAAGCTCGATGGAAAATATCTCGATTCAGGAATTAGCGAAACGAACCTTCACTTCTAATGCTTCTATTATTCGTTTTGCTCAAAAAATGGGATTTAGGGGCTTCAAGGAGTTTAAGATTCAGCTGTTGAAATCAATCGAACAACTTGATGGACCGCAAAAAGACATTAATCCAAATATCCCTTTTGAGGACCATTCCCCGCTGATGAAAATAAGTGAAGATATGATGCATTTAACACAGCAAGCAATTAAAGAAACGTATCAGCTCTTAAATGAAGCACAGCTTATGGAAATGACTAAACATTTATATAATGCCAAACGTATTTTCCTGTTTGCGGCTGGTGATTCTCAAATTCGTGCCGAAAGCTTTCAAAATAAACTTTGGAAGATTAATAAATATGCTATTCTTGCTAAAGAGCGAGAAGAATGGGCATTAAACGCTGCGAATTTATTAAGAGATGACTGCGCCTTTTTCATCAGCTATGATGCAAAAGCTATGAATGACTTAGTTGCAGCAAGATTGATAAAAGAGAGAGGCATTCCTATTTTGTTGCTGACATCATATCCTGACAGTGAGCTCGGAAAACTGGCAGATGTAATTATTACCGTATCAAGATTAGAAACGAAGGAAACAGAGAAAATTTCCACCTATTCTTCTCAAGCAGCATTTGAATACATATTAAATGTGTTATTTTCCACTCTTTATCAAATGGAATACCAGGAAAATCGCCAAAGACAATTATGGAGAGCAGAAGTGTTACAGCAATTCGAAGAGAAACCTTTTTAGAGGATGTGCCAATGTTCGGCAGTAAGAGAAGGGGAAGTATGAAATGCTAATTAAAAAGATGAAATACAGCTATAATTTAACGTCACAGGAGCAGTATATCGTAAACTATATACTGGAAAATCCGACAGTTGTATTTAACGCAACAGCCAATGAACTGGCAAAATTAACTTTCTCCAGTTCCTCGACAATTGTTCGTTTATGTAAAAAACTAGGTTTAAAAGGATATCCTGACTTTCAGCTGAAATTGGCACTTGAATATAAGCAAGACGGGAAAGCAGAAAAAAAACACACTGATTTCTCTGAAAACAAAAGCAGCATATACGGGATAGATTTAGTTCCAGGGTTTTATGAACGAGCATTTACCGAAACGAGAAGAATGTTTAACCATGCCAGTTTAGAACATATAATCGAGTGGTTAAGAACCGCTGAACGGATCGATGTTTATGGTGTTGATATCAATTATTATATCGCCCAGCAAGCTTGCGCCAAATGGAATGAAGTCGGCATGATGGCAGTTGCCTATAACAGTGCCAATCAGCATTATTTAACTAATCTCAAAAATACGTCATCTACTATTTCTTTTGTCATTTCCCATACAGGAAGAAACAAAGCAATGATTGATATTGCAAAAAGGCTTCAGAACAATCATATGAAGGTAATCGGTATTACCGGGAGCCGCGATTCTGCATTAGCAAAATTATGTGACGAGGTAATCATGACATATTCTTCTGATAAGCAACTTGAGTTATCTAAAATCTACAACATGATGTCATCTGTTTATATTTTTGATGTATTGTACATGAATTCCTTATTACTTCAACAAGAAAAAGAGAGCTGAAAAAAATTTCAGCTCTCTTTTCTGTTAAATATTATCTGCCGCGAAAATAATATTAGCGTCCATGCGCGCTTCTACCACTTTTTCCATAACAGAACGACTATAATCAAGCAAGCTATAGCAGCGGTTATAATCCTTCGTTTTATAGATGTCATTAAACTTGAGCAGTTCATAGTATAAATTGTTCATAGATGTTTGCTCATTAAATTCTGTCTTAGCTTCGTCATTGTGAAGAATTACCCGTCTGCAGCCATTTGCTCCGTTTTCAACATGAATATAGCCTTTTTCTCCTTGAATCATCACAAAGTTCTCGCTGCGAGTATCCTTTGCACCGGCACACACGGCAATAAAGTCTGGATAAGTTAATAACAGGACGCCAGATGTATCGATACCATTTGAATGTTTATTGGCGGTATAGCTCAGTTTCTCTGGGGTACCAAAGAGACCCATCACAAAATGCAAGTTATAGATATTAATATCAACGAGAGAGCCGCCAGAGAACTGCGGATTAAAGACGTTTGGTGTCTCGCCGGCAAGCAATGCATTATATTTGCTGGAATATTGACTATAGTTGCATTGGACAAGCTTTATTTGCCCAATTTTATTGATATTTTCTTTTATAATTTGATAGTTTGGCAAATGGATGGTTGTAATTGCTTCAAATAACATTAAGTTATTTTGTTTTGCTAACGAGATCAATGTATCTGTTTCTTGAAGGGTAGAGGTAAACGGTTTTTCACAAATCACATGTTTCCCATGCTCCAGCGCACGATAAGCCTGGTCAAAATGGAGACTGTTTGGTGATGCAATATAAACGATTTCAACAGAGTCATCGGCAAATAAAGCATCTAAGTCGGTATAGATTTTATTTACTTCATATTTTGCTGCAAGCGGCTGTGCAGTTTCCTCTTTACGGGAGTAAATTGCCACACACTCTGCACTTGCTATTTTCT
The DNA here is from genome assembly GCF_022049065.2 of Niallia sp. Man26. Lineage (NCBI taxonomy): Bacteria > Bacillati > Bacillota > Bacilli > Caryophanales > Bacillaceae > Niallia > Niallia sp. Man26. The sequence continues at coordinate 265,034 of NZ_CP095744.1, read as the reverse complement.
CTAAGCCTTGTAAAAAGGCCTCAACAATAAACCCTGTACCTATTGTAGCTATTTTCATTGAGAACACCCCGATTTCTTCGCTGCTTCCACACCATCATTTAATATTTTTAAAACGGCTAAAACTTCTTCATCTTTCACTGGCTTTTCTGCACCAGTTTTTATACTTGCATATAATTTTTCGTAAAGAATACCATAATCGGTTATTTCAGACTTAACCGATTCATTATGCTCTATCCCATTTTCATCAATATAGGAAAGCTCTCCCCAATTACTTGCTGGTTCCACTTCAAACGATGCTTTTGTCACACCGTCTGGATTTTTTTGCTGATGACCGCTGCTGTATTTTATAAAGCTGCCTTTGTCGCCATGGACAATAAACTTCGGATGATTAATCTTTACAGCTAAGCTGCATTTTACCGTAGTCTTTAACAGGCCGTAATGGAAGTCGATATCGACATAATCATCTGATTCTCCTGGATGATTTATACTTCTAACATCATAATGAATTGCTTCTGGCTTACCGAATAAGGAATACAACTAGTCAATCGTATGAACCGCTAATCCGTGCAATAAGCCAAAACCCTTTTGGATATGCTGCGGATTAAAGTAGTCATAATGGGACTGTATTTCAATAAGTCGACCAAGCACACCACTGTCGATTACTTTTTTCAATGTAAGAAAATCACCATCAAATCGTCTGTTTTGATTGGCCATCGCAATCAGTCCTTTAGACTTAGCCAAGTCGAAAATTTCCTCTGCCTCTTCCACAGTTGGCGCAAATGGCTTTTCCACAAGGACATGCTTATTGTGCTCTAACGCTTGCTTTGCATAGGCAACATGACTGTCAACATGAGTACAAATAACGATTAATTCTATTTCATCATCATTTAATACCTCTTCGAAGCTTGTTGTGAAGCGGATATCAGGATACCAGGCTTCTCGTTCTGTATCTCCAATACGATCTTCTTCTCTTCTAAAGATACTTTTCACGTTAATCTGATCTTTTCTTTCTAAATATGGTAAGTGATAATTTACGACGGCATTTCCAAAACCTACAAACGCTATGTTTAACATATGAACTCTCCTTTGCAATTTCTTAAAATAATCATAGCATCGAAATGACTATTAAAAACCTATCGTTGTCATTATGGTGATATCTTTCTAAATGCAGTTGAGACCATACGAAACTTGAAATCTGATTTCATTTCCCAAAATATATATGAGGCAAAAAGTAAAAAGATTAAAAGCCAAAGAACCGCTAATTCATGCTATTTATGTAATGAAGATGCTTGCTGAGAATTGGGAAATAATAAACCCTTTTTTCCGCTTAGAAGAGGATAACCATTTATCAGCAGCAGAAATAACAAAAACCTCTCTAGACAAATAATTGAGCAGTATCCTATAATCCGATTAAGAAAGATAGCGCTTACAAGGTTGTTGTCGACAAATAACCAACATGCAGGTAGTGTAACTGAATAAAAGGGGAGAGGTTAAAATGATTAAACCTAAGACATCATTTTTAGAAAGAATCTCTAATATTGTTGTAAATCGATTAGCCGGACCAATGGCAAAGTTTGGCGGTATCCCCGTTGTTGCCGCTGTAAAGGATGGTTTAGTCGCAATTGTTCCTATTGTGATTATTGGAAGCTTGTTTTTATTACTAGCTATGCTCGGTTTACCAGGTACTTTCAGTGAAGGGGCCCTTATCCCAGCATTATCTAGTCTAGCTCCAAAGCTGCTAGTGTTTTTCCATATAACCATGAATTTTCTCTCGTTATATGCTGCTGTTGCGATTGGCATGAATTATGCCAAACACTTTAATATTGATTCCACTAATGCTGCCTTATTAAGTGTAGCGGCATTCTTTTTGATTAATATAAATGATTTAACAAATGGGATGGATGTGACGAATTTTGCTGCAGGAGGATTATTTGCAGCAATTATCAGCAGTTTAATCAGTATTAGAATTTACCGATTTTTTTTGGAAAAGAAAATTACCATCCGAATGCCAGATGGGGTACCGCCAAATGTGACGAATGCGTTCGTTGCGCTCATACCGTTTTTGGTCATCTTAACGGTTTTATGGATAGTCCGTTCTATACTGAACTTTGATATCACAGTGTTTCTGAACTCCGTGTTAGGGCCAGTATTCAGCGGCACAGATAGTATTTTCGTGTATGTACCAAGAGTGTTTATCGGACTTTTGCTTTGGTCTGTTGGCATGCATGGAGATAATATGATAGGACCAATTTTTGAACCATTAAAACTGCAATGGGTAGCGGAAAATGCAGAGGCTTTAGCGAATGGAGTTAACTTAAAGGATTTGCCTCATGTGTGGACGACAGTGGTCGAACGAATCACAATCTGGCCTGCTGCTGCGTGGGGAATTTTGTTCTGGATGTGGCGCTCTAAATTAAAACAAGCTAGAACGTTGGCAGGCATTGTAACACCTGCAGCTGTATTTACAATTATTGAACCAATTGTTTTCGGCTTGCCAATTGTGTTAAATCCTTTTTTCCTTATCCCTTTTATCCTATCAGGGACCATCGCAGCTATAGTAACTTACGGGGCATTTTCCCTACATCTTATAAATAGAGTCTTTGTTGAACTGCCATGGGCTACTCCGCCGTTTATATCAGGCTATGTTGCCACAGGCGGTGACTGGAAGGGAGTGCTTTTAGTTATTATCAACTTTGCTATCGGCATAATCGTATATTATCCTTTCTGGAAAGCCTATGAAAAAGCTGAGAAACAAAAGGAAAGCGTAGAAAACGAAAAAACAGCAAATAATGATTCAACTTTATCTCTTTAATTTGAACATTGGGAAGGACCTATTTCTAGGTCCTTTCTCATATTTTTACGATTGGATTAGGAGGTCTTACTACATAGGACCCTCTTCCTCAGGAACGGATTCCTATATATCTTTACCTAGATAATAGGTATGATAAATCTATTATACAGAAGAGTAAAAACAACTTAGTCTGGATTCATCAAGGAGGGTTAACATTTATGATTGAAATGACAGTAGACAAAAAACCAGTTTTAATAACTTTATATGATATGGATAAAAATTATCTGAAAAATAACTTACGAAAAGAAAAAGCTTTTAAAGTACCTACTGCAACTGGAATGACTATTATGGAAAGCGACTATTTATGTGATTTGATCATAGATGTTCAATCTAAGGATGAAATCAGGCAATTAGTTGATATGCTCAGAACAATCAAAAAACGAAATATGCCGGTTAGATCGTTATTTCAAACGTTAGCAATCGGATTAGTTTCTAAAGGGATTCATTAACCACCATTTATTTGTAGTTATCCCTTAATACTATTAGATAAAAATTGTATATCTATGGCATGGAATCGGCAGTATCGGTCTCATGCCTTTTCCTATTTTTTAGCCGAAAAATTGATTTTAAAAGTATGAATCAAGAAGAGGTTAATTATTCTTTATATGCATATCCTAACAAATAATGAGCAGGTGGATTATCGTTTGAGGTGTAAACATGACATTAGCCTATACAATATCCCGATATGAGGAGCTTGAGGAAAAGCTTCCTGCTATCGAGGAATATCTCCAGAAAATAGCATATGGAAACCATGTGAAGATTTTGTATGCTTTATTGGAAGCAGTCAATAATGCCTTCGAACATGGAATCCAAACAGTTAAAGACGGAAGCATTACTTTTTCCATAAAGATAAGCGACAAAAAACTTTATGTTGATGTGTTGCATAATGGAAACGGTTTTAATTATGAACAGAAGATTGGGATTATTGGCAATCCAGATGTGTTTTTTAAAGAGCATCAAACATGTATGCGCGGCCGGGGAATAGCCATCATGCAGAAGCTTGCTGATAAGCTTATTTACACAGAAGAAGGCAAAAAACTGACTCTTATCTTTAGGATAGAGTAGTTTACTAAAATTTAAAGAAAGTGTGGCAGAAATGAAAGTCATAAAAAAAGCTCATATCCACATCCTTGAAATGAACGAAGATATTACGATTAAGAACAGCGAACACTTCCGACTAATGATGGGGAAGTTTCTGCATGAATCGACTGCCTCTTTAATACTTGATTTAAATCATGTTTCCTATTTGAACAGCTCAGGACTCGGTGTAATCGCTGATGGAGCTATGAAAGCAAGAAAAAATGGAAAGGAGCTTGTTGTTTCAGGAATTACGCCACCATTGGATGAGATATTCGAAATCGTTAAATTCAACACTTTTATGGAGCTATTTCCTACATTGGAACAGGCTGAACAATATTTTGAACAAAAGAAGACGCTTTAATGCTTAGAAGGAAAGGGAAGTGTAATGAAGCAGATAAATAGATTATCGGGAAGTAAATGGACAGGTGTCCTACTGGCTGCATACGTAGTAATGGAGCTGTTTATCTTCCTTAAACTTTCTTACAAGCTGAAAACAGGCATGGATATTCATCTTTTTGAAGAATATCAAACATTAAGTTTCTTCTTGCATCTTCCATTAGGTTTATTTATCGTTTGTCTGTTTTGGAAAGAAAGGAAAGAAACAATACGAAAAAAAGAACTTATATTCGACTTAGAAAAAGTAACACTTAGGCATTTTACCTTATTTAATAATAATCTCTATCTGGCAATTATCGTCAATAACGAAGGCACAATAACAGAAGTTAACGAACGAGTAACTGACGTGCTAGGAGATAAGTTGATTGGGTCTCATTTCAAAGATCTGCTTTTTCATAAAGAAACCTCCAAATCACTTGAAAATTTCGAGGATGTACTAGAAGGGAAAATGGTGGACAGTACAGACATCATACGAGATAAGCATGAAAACCCAGTTTATATAGAATATAAAAGCATTCCGTTAATTATGCAAGGAAGAATAGATGGTGTCTGTGTTATCGCAAAGGATATAACAGAAAAGAAAAAACTAGAAGAGGAAATGAACAAAGATCTTGAACTCGCGACCATTCTGCAGCAAAGTGTACTCTGCAAGCCGCTAATTACGGAGGAGGTTCAGATAGAAGGGCAGTATATTCCAGCACATAATATCGGAGGAGATATGTATGTCTGGTATAGGATTAATGAGCATCAATACGGAGTGTTAATTATGGATGTAATGGGACATGGTGTTTCAGCTGCCCTTGTTTCCATGAGTATACGGGCACTGTTAGAAGGATTGATTGTCAGGGTAAAAGAACCTGTTCTTGTCATAGAGACACTAAACGCTCATATGCATAAATTGTTTAATGATCATACCAGCTCCTTACAGTTTTTCACTGCACTATATGCAGTTGCAGATACGAAAGAAATGAACTTAACATATATTAACGCCGGCCATCCTCCAGGGCTATTGGTACAGTCTGATCATGCAGAGCTTCTTAAATCCAATTGTGTTCCTTTAGGAATACTTGAAGAAATCAAGCCAACCGCTGAAACAGTACCTTTAAAAGATTCTTCGCAGTTACTTCTATTTACAGATGGACTATTAGAAAATATTGACGGTACAGCGATGTACCATGCTGTTAATAAATTGAAGGAATCTGTACTCGCTAATTCACAACTAGATACAAAAGGGCTATTGGAGATATTGCTTCATGATGGGGAAATAAGTAAACAAGATGATATTTCGTTTGTTAAGATGGCAATCAGCAAGTTCCGACATATATAAAACATTATAATATAGGATGATTAAAATTGAATGTAAATACTTTAAACAATGACATAGTAACAGCACTGATAGAAACATATGAAAGCACCATTCGATTGCCAATCCACCTTGTTAACAGCAAGGGAGGGTATGTAATTCGAAATACAGACATCATGCTGCTCTTTAAAGAATATTCTACAGAGCTTCTCGACGTACTAAATATAGCTTACCAAATAAAAAAACCAGTAGTAATAACACCAACAGATGAGAAAATTGGATGTTATAAATACATCCTGTCACCCTTTTTCCAATATAGAGAAGACTCGTATTTAATTATTACCGGTCCTTTTGTGGAAGATGTATGCGGAAGCAATATAGTGTCTACCGCGTTAAACAAAGACATTCCTATTCTTACCGTAAAGGAGAAAGAAAGCGCCTTAGTAAAGATAAACGATCTACATTATAGCTTAATGTTTGTAAAAAGCTTACGACAAGAGATGACGTGGAAAAATCAGCTGTTGACACTTTATAAAAAGCAGCTCGCTTATATGGAGGATTTCTCTATAAGTAATATTTTAGATTACGCAGTAAAAGAAGGCTTTGTGGACTTTATCGGTATTGCCAAAAGAGAAGAAAATGCTATTTATACCATCCAACATATAAACGGGGATGCAAAACAGTTGGAGGGAAAAAGCTTCTTTATCGGAGAAGGTTTATTAGGACATGCTGCTGCTACAAAAAAGATCTTTCATTTTGAGTCTATAAAAGAATCACCAAAAGCAGGATTCTTTCATCAGTTTGACATATACCCTCAGCATATTTTTGGTTTCCCTATCCAACAGGCTAAAGAAACAGTAGGAATTATGTTTGGAGGCTCCTTGACTAATAAGCCTGTGAGCAAAGAGCTAACAGAGCATTTACAAGCACTTGCACAAGCAGCCGCTCAAACAGAATTTTTAATCCAGCAATTTAAGCTTGTTGACAAACAAAGAGATGTACATGCAGCCTTTTTGAATTTAGCTGACATACTATTGCATACAAATGATCCAATCAGTGTTTTGTACAGCGTTATGGACGTTTGTCATAAATGGAGCAAAAATTGTTTAACTATCTTTACAGCGAGAAGTGGAAAATTGTACAAAAGAGGCAAGGCTTCACAAGCTGCTGAACAAGAGCATCATAAAGTTGCTGAACAACTCTTTTCTAACGGTCACCGAGTTGAAGTAAACGCTTCTAAAAAAGGCTTAATTCATAAGGCAATCACTTTAAATGAGCAAGTTTTAGGTCTGTTTACCATTCACTTCGAGGAAGAGGGGCATTTAGGAGATAAGAGGCTAGAGGCAGAACTTAAATTATTAACCGAGGTTTTAGCTGTAAGCTTTGGTTCAAAAAGAATTATTGACTTAGAGGTAAAACAAGAGCCTACTGAAATACTTTTCGAAAGCTTAAAGGAACTAAAACCAGAGGAATTTCATCTTACTTGTAAAGCGACGGAACTACTGAAAGGGTTTATGAGCAAACAAAGCTGGCAGGATTCTGCTGTTGAGGAACTGTTAGAGACATGTAAGGTAATCCCATTCAGTCTAGACTTTCTTCACGATAAAATAAGTGCAGAACGGCTGAAGATACTTAGAGAATATCATCATATACTAAACGGAGAAGAGCAAAGAAGCATTCTGACTGAAGAGGCGCAGCTATTAGTATTAGCTTTTTCTTATCTTAAAGGAATCACAATTCCCTTTAAAGACATAAATAGTCCATTAGCCGTTCAATTCCGTGAATATATCATCGCCCAGAAGGCAAGTAGCAGCAAGGAATTAGAAGCGGATCATGCTACAATCGGAATCACGGAAATTGAGGATTTGAAAGATGTGAAAAGCGTAATAGATAATCTTTCATTAACAAGCAGAGAAAAGGAAGTTCTTCATTTAATTCTTGAAGGTTTAAATAATCAAGAAGTTGCCGATTTACTGTTCATTAGCGCCCATACTGTCAAAAACCACCTAACAAATATCTTTCGAAAACTCGATGTGGCAGATAGAGTACAAGCAATGGCGAAAATTTATCGGATAAAGTATGAACAATAAGTGAATTTGAGGTATATAGCTACACACTGCCAGGCAATATCTCTTTAGTTGTGATGAATTATTGAACGTTTTGGCATTTGATAGAAAACTTCTAATGTACTCCTGTATAAAAGGGTAACTAGGGAGAGTAACAAAATGTCGAAAGGAATCTCATTTAATAACAAGGACGTTTTCTTTAAATTTACAAGCGAGCTATACGCAGATGTAACGCTTGATGTTGTTGGTCTTATCAGATACCGAAAATAAAGACGCTATTGCCAAATGAATTCCGATTTACTGCAGATGAAAAAAGATCAGATACTGTTTTCCAGCTGGAAGACGGCTCAATTTTAATGTTAGAATACGAGAGCAATAACAGATTCAAGGAAAATCATTTGAAGTACATGAGGTATGGACATCATTTTACAACGATACTTTCAAAGGAAAAATAACATAAAAAAGATTCACTTAGTAGTTGTGTACACAAGTGATGTAACAAAGGATAGTTTAGACGCAGGATCCTTTCGAATTTCCTCCAATCCTGTATTGTTATCAGAGTATAACGGTGATGCTATCATGGAGAATTAAAGGGAAAAATACGTGATAATGTTGAATTAAACCTTGAGGAGCTGTATAAATTAAGTTTTGTGCCATTAATGTACAGCGCAAAGGGTCGTAACGAATTAACATATGAAACAGTAGAGCTAGCGAAATGTATAAAGGATGAACATATACAACTACAGGTAATTGCAGGAATTCTTACCTCAACAGATAAATTCATTGATAATAACTACGCCATCAAAGTAAGGGAGTGTTTAAAAATGACAAAAGTCGGACGGCTTTTTGAAGAAGGCAAGCAAGAGGCTGTTGCGGCGGCAGTTAAAGAGGCTGTTACAAAGGTAAAAAAAGACAAATTATTGAATTAGCTAAGTCTTTATTAGATGTGCTTGCACCAGAAGTAATAGCAGAGAAGACAGGAGTAGATATCAAGGACGTCGAAAAATTACAACAGGAAAAGAATGTACTTAATAACTAAAGAAATAGAATGATTTAAAGCATGGGCCTGATACAGTATAGGAACCATGCTTATTTTATTGCAGATAAATAAAGGTATGAAGACTAAAAAAATGTAACTCAATGGACTTTTCTATCTTAATCAAACAAATAAGAACAATTGTTCGTATAATACAATTTTTACGAATACTAGTTTACATAATTAATTTATGGTAAATAATAAATAACCAATAGTATAAAAAATTTAATGGTGCTTATACTTATCAATAACGGAATCTGCATCCTTGCAATATATAAATCTATTAGTGTATGTCTGCTAAACGTAAAGTAAATGAAGAAAAGGGAAGGGGAGTTGTTTGCCAAGAGCTGAAATAGTACCTTGTTTATTAATAAATACAGTTTTCTTGCCATTAGATTCTATTATTATGTACCTGCAAGATCTACTGGTAGCAATTCGAACTACACTTTATCTATACAGGGTTTGATGATATCTCCAAAAATCTTAGCATTTTGACGTTTTTACAGACTTTTAGCTTAAATTTTTCTTTTACAGTCGTTAAATTTAACTATTTAACTAAACTTATTTATATATTGTTTAACTTTGAATATTTTACAAATATCGACAAATATTAAATTGTTATCATAGGTTAATCACTGCAATTTAACGGCTGCTATGCAGTATGTGTTAGCAACGCAACCGCCACTTAAATACACTAATTAACCTTAACATCATGGTACATTTGAATTCATAAACAATTCCTAATAGTACTATTCGTAAAATTAGTATTATACGAATAGTTGTATATTTCTTTTCCTGTGCCCCCTTAGCATTATAATTAATAAAAATAGTAAATTTTATTAAGGTTATTTGATGCAGTAAATTCTGCACCAACATTTAATTGCGCACAGAATTCATCTGCACACATAGTTGCAACAGATTTTTCATTCATTTAACTTTAGATTGTATTTATTCGATGTAATTTGAGGATTATTTAATTAAAATTAATTCTCCGCTTATTAATTAATTGTTTGTTAACAAATTCAAATAATGTTAACTATTATGTAACTATTTAACCTGTAAATATAATTGCAATTCAAACTAAAACACAAAATTTATCCGATATATCGCATTTTCACTCATATAACACACAATAGCATACCATTCACCTATACTTGCCTTATTTGCACAGTTTCTTAAAAAATACATTTCGTAAAACAGGTCTTATACGAATAGTTCTTTTATATCTCTACATCCAAGAAAAAAGACAATCACTTTAAGTGATCGTCTGCATTACCCGCCAATTGAAGACATTTCGATTTTCTTTTTTTGTTTTATAGATAGATTACTTCGCTCTTCTGAATAACGATCATGTCGACCGTTCCAAATTTGCGATATTTTATTGATAATAATGTCGTCATTTTGTTCACTGCGTATTAAGCTGCGTAAGTCATGGCCTGCTGATGCAAATAAACAGGTATATAATTTTCCATCTGCTGATAACCTTATTCGTGAACATGTTGCGCAAAATGTGTCTGTTACGGAAGAAATAATTCCTATTTCTTGGCTACTGTTCAAATATTGATAACGTGTTGCTACTTCACCAGTATAATTTTCTTTGATTTGTTTAACTGGCATCTGCTCATTTAGTTTGTTTAGTATCTGCTGTTTAGTAACAACCTCTTCCAATTGCCATCCATTTGAATTACCTACATCCATATATTCAATAAATCTTAGAATAAGCTTATGTTGTTTGCAAAATTTGGCCATTGGAATGATGTCTTCCTCATTTTGTCCCTTTTTAACAACCATATTGATTTTAACAATCATTCCTACGTTTAAGGCAGCATGTATGCCGTCCATTACGGTTGTTAATTTACATCTGTGCCCATTTATCATCGAAAACCGCTCTGCATCCAATGAATCTAGACTTACTGTGATTCTCCTTAATCCTGCTATATATAAATCCTTTGCAAATTTCTTTAGCAAAGAACCGTTTGTAGTTAATCCAATATCTTCTAGTCCCTCGATATTATGAAGCTCCTTAATTAAGGCTGGTAAGTCCTTTCTAAGCAGTGGCTCTCCTCCGGTTAGGCGAATCTTTTTTACACCTAGCCTGACAAATAGCTTAGCTGTTCTTACGATCTCATCAAATGACAGCATCTGTTCTGACGGCATAAATGTATACCCAGACTTAAATAATTCTTCTGGCATGCAATATACACAGCGGAAATTGCAGCGGTCTGTAACCGATATACGTAAATCTCTTAATGGACGCTGTAATTTATCTAACAGGTTACTCTTCATGCTGTCATCTCTTTTCTATTATTTTTCATTAAATGTGATGTATATCACAAGTTTAAAGCGGGATACTTGTTATTCTTAATTAGAGCAACAACTAATCAAATTACTGGAGGCTATATGATGAATCAACCATTTAACGAGCATTCTATTATTAGTGAGATTGTTACCGAGTTTCCAAAGGCCAGTGATCTCTTTAAAACATACCGTATTGATTTTTGCTGTGGCGGTAATCGTCCGCTGATTGAAGCAGTTACTGAAAGAAATTTATCAATAGATGAAGTGTTAACAAACTTATCTACACTATACGAACAAACAAATTTATTAAATGAAGCAGCGATAGACTGGAAAAAAGCTTCTTCTAGTGAATTAATAGACCATATTGTCAGTAAGCATCACCGTTTTTTACGAGAAGAATTACCACTGTTAAGTCCATATGTAACAAAAGTTAGGCGTGTTCACGGTGAAAATAATCCTCATTTAGTAAGAATACACAAGCTGTTTTTTGAACTGAAAGCAGAATTAGAGAACCATATTCACAAAGAAGAAAATGAAGACTTTAAGCTAATCTTGGAATATGAACAACAGCCAACTGACGAAAATTATCAAAAATTAACTGCTATTGTTGCAGAGCTTGAGAGCGAGCATCAAAACGCTGGAGACATTTTGAAGGAACTGCGTGACATTACAAATGACTTCACACCTCCAAGCAATGCATGCGGCACCTATCGTCTTGTTTATCATCGTCTTTGTGCCCTTGAAGCAGATATGTTTCAACATATCCATTTAGAAAATAACGTATTGTTTAAACGAGCAATTAAACTAGCTTAATTGTTAGAAAGAGCATGACAGATTTTGTTCATGTTCTTTTTTTCATGTAATAAACTTGATATAGTCCCTTTGTTCGTTAATATTAATAAAACTATCTTCGTTAAACTCCTCAACAAATTTCACATGAAGCTGTGTCAACAAGCTATTCATCGATAAATCTTGGCTTTTTAATGCAGAAAAGAGCTTTTTTTTGATTTTAAAGTTGTATATAGAAATTAGAGGCTGAGGTTTTTCGTTTACAATTGGAACGATTGCTTCGTATTCGTCTTCTAGATGAGCTAATAATACTTCCATACTCTGATGCGTAATAAACGGGCTGTCAATTGGCAAAACGAAATACCATTCAGCTTGCTCTCTTTCCATGACGCTATATATTCCAGCAAGGGGTCCATACCCTTGAAAACTGGGCGTGTCTTGAATGATGGTTACTTCCTTAGCAATAAATCTATCTGTAATGGCAGGATGTGAAACTAAATAGATTTTTGGGGTAATAGCTTGGAGTGCTTCTATAGAATATTGATAGAAAAATTTATTCTTTCTCCTCGCAAAGGCTTTGTGTTCACCAAATCTGCTAGACTGTCCGCCGGCTAATATAGTACCTATATATTGATGCATATGCCCTCTCCATTTCGTTACTTAAGAAAAAATAAGCTTACTAAAAAAAACACAATTCCATTAATGATCTCTATAATGCCAATTCTTAGCGGTTTTATTGGCCTCTTTCTTGTAGTAAAAAAATCTTTGCACACACTTGGCAAGTACGCTATCGTCATCCACGGTAAGGCTATTAACAAAGGAAATAGTAGTAATAATAGGTGGAAAATATGAGACTTTCTTTTAAAAGCGGGATTTTTTCGCTCCCTGATTAATGATTTCACGTAAAAGGCACTGCTCATAAAATAGAGCGTGGTAATACATAACAATAGGATTGCCTCTTTCGTTAAGCTTCCTTGCCCAACTATATAAGCAGCTGTTCCCCCGAGAGAAAAAATAAGAATGCCGCTTAAATTATTCCATAAGCTCCTCTCTTGCTTTTTTTTAATGAAATATCTACTAACAAAGAGCAGTGGTAATAATAAGAATATGCCCCATAAGAGAATTGGCTGCATCCATATAATTGGAACGGTAAATAGGATAGCAGCTGTACTATACTTTAGTACCCATGGAAGCATATCTTTCTTTAATTTTGGCTTACGGATGATATTCAATAGTGGTGTAGATGTCAAAAAAATAAAAAACCAACCGATTAAAAGAACAAGATGAAGCCAATTAGGTCCAGACAATATCATTCCGAGCAGATATGGAAGAAAAAACATCATCCAAGTTCCGTGTTCTCTTGGCAAAACCATATGAAATCCTCCCATTTCACTTGCTTGATTAGTTAAGTTCAGCTGTTAATTTTTCTAAATGTATTAATAAATTACCCTCCGTAGTAGTACTGACTAACTGCTTTTTTCGTAATTGATTAAGTGTGCGGTTTATTGTTTCTCTTGATGATCCAATCATGTTAGCAAGCTCTCGATTAGTAAAGTGTGTAGTAATGAGATATAAATCTTTAGTAAAAGGTACTCCATTTGACTTACATAAACGTATTAACAACATCACTATTTGATCATAGGAACTGTGCAGGATTTGTTCGACCAATCGGTCTTGCAAGTCAATGATTTTTTCAGCGAGAAACGTAAACATTTTCATACATAATTCAGGATGTTTTATTAGGATTTGTTCAAATTCAGTGATTGGTGTGACAACTACTTGAGCATTTTTAAGTACTTCTGCATGTGCTGGAAAGCTCCCTTTCCGAAATAATCCAATATGAGGAAACATTTCGCCGACTTGTGGCACTGCTACGATTTGTTCCTTTCCCGTTACATCTGTGCGATGGATTTTAAGTTTACCTGCGTATAGAAAAAATACTCTATCAAGCGGGTCACCTTGCATATAAATAAATGATTTCGTTTTATATAGCTTCATATAGGAAATGTCTGCAATAGGAAGAAGCTCGTCATCTGAAAGCTCTTTAAAAAGCGTTACACTTCTTAAATAGTTAAATATTACGTCTGACATCTATATTACTCCTCTACAGTGAATAACTTGTTAAACTAGCTTCCTCTTCGGTAATTCCTGTTCAATCCAAGCAACCAATTTGTTTATGTATGCCTTCTTATCTGCTAATTGATCACAGAATGGGATGATGGAATGAATATTTGAGAGAAACTGCAACTGATCGAGATCACGTTCTGACCGTGTGAAAACGACTTTAGGAAATTTCTCCTGTTTATATCCTTCTATTAATAAAAGATCATAATTTAAACAAGACAGCAGCATATGGATTTTTTCGATATCCCACTTTTGATTAGTTATCTCTAAATGGAGAACTCCCTCACCCTCTACTATACTTGCAACAGCACCTGCATCGCTATACTTTGTGGAATCTTTCACAATATTGTCAGGAATGCCGCCATGTCCATGATGCTTGACTGCGATGACATTATAGCCTTTCTCTGTTAATTGCTGAATCGTCCACTCCATTGCCGTTGTTTTGCCGCTGTTTTGAAAGCCTACGTATTGAAGTATCAAAATAGGTCACTTCCATCGTGATCTTCTAATAAAAGCACTTCAACTTCCATGCCTTTTTTATAACCTCTCGTTCCTCCAGGAAGGACCATCAGGCAGTTTGCATAGGCAAGTGAAAAGATAATATTGGACTTATCCATACCAATTGGCGCTACGAATAACTGTGTTCCGCCAGTAAAAAGCTTGCTGCGCACAAAGCGTGTAAACGGATTAACCTTAGGAAAATCAACGTCTAAAATCGCTTTTACTTTTTTCAAAAAAGGTTTATTGCTGCCCAAGCTATGCCGAATGATGGGGCGTGCAAACAGTTCAAAACCGACATAACAAGCTGAAGGATTCCCAGATAACCCATACAATAGCTTTCCATCTAAGCTTGCAATTGTTGTAACACTTCCTGGCCTCATCGCTATTTTATTGCAAAGAATGTCTGCTCCAAGCGCTTCATATACTTTTGGCATATAGTCATAGTCTCCAACTGATACTCCACCTATTGTAATCATCATATCTACTTCAGCAATTGCCTTGTGTAAGGCGTCATATGTCGCTGTAAAGGTGTCTGGTATCTTTCCATAATGGATTGCTTTTGCACCGCTTCGTTTAATTTGTTCTACAATCATATAGCTGTTGCTGTTACGTATCTTCCCGGGAACTAATGGTTCCTCTACATTCAATAGTTCATCACCTGTAGCAAGAACCCCGATTTTCGGTTTACGCATAACGGCTAATTTCTTGTAACCAAATGTTGCTAATAAGGATTGAATTCCAGGATTTATTTTTGTTCCTTTCCTTACTAGCAGTGTTCCAGACTTAATATCTTCTCCACGAAAGGATATATTGTCTCCCTTTTTTAGCTTTCGAGTAATTTGGATAAAATTCTTTCCGTCTCTTTCTATCTCCTTCACTAGCTCCAACATGATGACCGTATCACAGCCGGATGGAATTGGTGCTCCTGTCATGATTCGAACTGCTTGGAGGCCACCAATTCTTTTATGTGATACTGAGCCTGCCCCGATTTTATCAATGACCTCGAATTCTATCCTATTCTCTGATGATGCCCAAGCAGTATCCTCTGCACGCAGCGCAAACCCATCATATGGTGATTTATCGAATGCCGGTACATCCGTTTTTGCGATAATATCCTCTCCTAAAAAACGGTCTGTATTGTCTTCAATAGCAACGATTTCTGTCATGCCTGGATTATGATGCTCCCAAATTCTCTCGATCACTTCGTTTATTTGGATTGGTTTTCGAGATAAGTTCATTTCACTTCTCTCCTTAGTGTTAGTAATATAACTACTAGGCAAACCTTATAAATCTATTAAATTCTTTTTTATTGCATATTGGACAAGCTCAGGCCTTGTCGTAAGGCCTAACTTACTCATCATATTTGCTTTATGTGCTTCCACTGTTTTCACGGAAATAAATAATTTGTCTGCAATTTCTTTATTTCCATATCCTAGTGCAACTAACGGAAGCACTTCCTGCTCACGGTTTGATAATAAATAATAGGAATCCACGATTTCAGGATCTTGCTCTGGACTCTCAATATGTTCACGAACCATTTTAGTCGAGACTTTAGAGTGAATATATCTTTCCCCTTTCATTACTGCACGAATAGCATGAAGCAGCTCATCATCTTTAGCATTTTTTAAAATATAGCCTGTTGCACCTGATTTAAAAGCGTGATATAAATATTCTTCATCATCATGCATCGTTAGTATTAAGACTTGAATAGGAGGAAAAGCCTTTTTGATTTTCTTTGTTGCCGAAAGTCCGTTTTCTCCAGGAGGCATACTTAAATCCATTAGAACAACATCTGGCTGAAGTCTTTCTACTAAATAAGTAACTTCAAAGCCATCAGCTGCAGTCCCAACTACTTTCATATCCTCTTGTGCGTCAATTAAGAAGGAAAGACCGCTTCTGACGATGGCATGATCATCAGCAATTAATACATTAATCATCTTCATGCTCCTCCTGTTCTAGTGGGATGACAGCTAAAACCTTGGTCCCGATTCCAATGGATGTTTCAATGGAAAATTTTCCTCCAAGCAGAGAGATTCTTTCCTCCATATTTCGCAGACCAAGACCTGTTCCCTTTACATGGATATTATGCAAATCGAAGCCTAAGCCTTCATCCATTACTTCAACACGCAGCTGTTTTTTGCCAGCCAGTAAGTAGACGACAACCTCATCTGTGTCAGCATATTTAGCGGCATTAATAAGCGCTTCCGTACATACCCTGTATACCATTGTTTCAATCTTGCCTGTATAACGTTCTGTTTGAATATTGCTGTAAAGCTCAACCTCCATGCCGAATGTTTCTTCAAATCGTTTACAATAGGACTTTAACGCTGCATAAAGTCCCATATCATCTAAAGCTGCCGGACGTAAATCGATGGCCATCGATTTTATCGAGTTTAGAGATTTTACGATAATTGTTTCGATACTGCTAGCTGTTTCTTTCACTTTTTCGTAATCATTTGTATATCTCATAGATTGTAATTGTATGAGGGCACTGTAGATTTCCTGTGCCAAGCCATCATGCAACTCTCGTGAAAGCCGCTTTCTTTCTTCTTCTGATGCATGGATAACATATTCTGTTAAAGATTTTTGGAATTGAAGCTTTTCTGTTTCTTGTTGGTTTGTTAAATTTCGTAAGATAAGCACATTTACGTCATCCACTTCCTCAAGAGGAAAGTAGCTGCCGCTAAACGGTGTATCATCTGCATGCTGATCGTTCTTTTTTGATAAAAATAACTGAAAAGACTCTAGATTTTTTTCTCCTTCAATAAAACAATTTGAGCAGGTTTGATAACCTGTTTCATTTGTCATGCCGTTGCAAAGATGGCATATCGATGACATATTGGCTACATTCACTTCAAATTTATTAATAAGCTCAATGGCTTTTGGATTCATAAACAGAACTTCATTTTCATGCAAAAAAAAGACTGCATCATTCATTTTATTAAACATTGCTTCAATCAATTTCTGTTTAGAAATGGCAGTTCCCATTTATTCATCCCCTTAACTCATCTAATAATGGGTTTATTTCTGTGCAAATAGAAATCAATTCATTGATAAAGGTTTGATTCAATTTTTTCTTTTTTCTAAAGCCGCCTAATAAAACAGCTTGAACTTCCTGTCCGTGTAATAGAGGAATTGCTGCCATACTGACTAGCTGCTCTGTAATAGTTAATGGGAAGTCTTTTGTTTCCTGTATATCTTTTTTTGCATCTTCTATCACATAAGGGCGAGCAGTTTTCCAAACGATGCCAGCAATTCCTTTCCCTACTTGCAGGACAATTTTTTGATAGCGGTTATTGCGATTGTTTGAAACATATTTCCACTTGATCACTACATCGCCATCTTCATTCTCAGCTGCCATGGCCAAACCGACAAAATCTACTTCCAGCTGAAGTCTTATTTCAATTAATAAGTCGATTATTTTCTGTTCTACACTAAGCGTCAATTGATTTCATTCCCTTTTCTAGCATCATATTTAAATTACTTACGCACCACATTTTTTTGATAGATTATATATCGTCTTTTAATATATCCTATTGGCAAGCTAAATGCATGTACTAATCTGCTGAAAGGAAACAGAGCAAGCAGGGCAAAAGCAGAAATGATATGTAATTTAAACAGCAGCGGAACTCCGCTCATCAGGCTGCCATCCGGCTGGAGAATAAATAACTGTCTAAACCAAATCGAGATTGATTCACGATAGTTAAAATCCGGCTGACTGCTCGTGCCAAAAAATGTGCTGAAAATACCTAAAGACATAACGATGATTAAAATGATATTAATAGATATATCTGAGAAAGTACTAATGGAGCGGACACGTACATCTGATACTCTTCGCCATGTTAACAGAATGATTCCCACATATGCCATGAAGCCGAAAATGCCGCCGACCCATACGGCAATCGTATGATACAGATGGTTACTGATACCAAAAGCTTCTGTTACTTCAATCGGAACAAGCAAGCCTCCCACATGGCCAAAAAACACGAAGATAATTCCGATATGAAATAGACTGCTGCCAATCATTAATTTCTTCTTTTCTAGTAATTCACTGGACTTAGCTGTCCATGAAAATTGATCATAGCGATAGCGAAAGATCATCCCTAACACAAAGATCATCAAGAATATATAGGGAATAACTGTCCAGAAGAGCTGGTTTACACCACTCATTGTATAGTCGCCTCCCTCTCTGACTCCATACATGCTTTTAAAGAAAGCCGAACAGCTTGAATCACATACTGATACGGATTGTCTTTTTGTTTCAATTCTTCCTGGAGAAAATACGTTCCATCCTCCACTATCGCGAATAATAGCTGCCATTTCTGAAGACGATTATTGTGTATCCATTCTCCATTTGCTAAAAACTCTAGCATTAAAGGTAAGTAATCGGATAGCTCTTTTGAGTCCAATTCTAACCCGCACATGGCGTACATCAATTTTAATTGGACAAGTATTTGCCCTCTTTCTTTGGCATCTTCATATTTTACATAAGTCATGTGAAGTGGTGTTTTTTTACTGAAGTCGAATGTTTGCACATAATACTCTTGCTGCTGGAGCAGAGTTAATTCGCTTATATAGTCAAAAAAACGATTCATATTTTCCGATATTTGTTTATTGCTTTCACTATATAACTCTATTAAAGGAAAATCCTGCTGCTTTAGCCGTCTTTCTTGGGGATAAAGCAGCATCAAACTAAATTCTTGGAGTATGGGTCTGTATTTTTCAAATTCACATTGATTAATCACGCCATATCCCTCCATAAAAATTCTTTTCATATAAGCTTTGATTTGTTGTGTCGACTGGTGGGTTGTTGTTTGCTCCCATACCGCCCCCAGACAAAGAGCAGCCATTGCATGCACTAAAACCTGAGGTGCCTTGTTCTGTATAGGGATCTAAGTATGCTTCTTTATGTGAAGTTGGAATAACAAAACGATCTTCATATTTTGCTATGGCAAGTAAACGATACATTTCCTTCGTCGTTTTTTCCGTTAACCCGACACGTTCTAATCGGGAGGTATCAAATTCTTTATTAGCAGAAACAGCCCGCATATATTGACGCATCATAGCCATCTTCTGCAAAGCAAGTGTTATTACATCCGTGTCACCTGCAGTCAGCATGCTGGCAATATAACTGACAGGAATGCGCATTTCTTCAATAGCCGGGAAAATCATATCCGGATTTTGAATGGAATCCTTGCCTTCGAAATAGCTCATTATCGGGGAAAGGGGCGGCACATACCAAACCATTGGCAATGTCCGATACTCTGGATGCAATGGGAAGGCAATTTTATATTCAATCGCCATTTTATAGATTGGTGAATGTTGTGCTGCTTCAATAAAGGACTCTGCTACCCCATCTTTTCTGGCCTGACTGATTATCTCTGGATCATTTGGGTCTAAAAACAGCTCCAGCTGTGCTTTATATAAATCTGTTTCATTGCTGACAGATGCCGCTTCTTCCACACGATCTGCATCATATAAAAGAACGCCTAGATAGCGAATACGTCCTGTGCATGTTTCAGAGCATACGGTCGGAAGTCCATTTTCAATTCTTGGAAAACAAAACGTACATTTTTCTGCTTTGCTTGTTTTCCAGTTAAAATACACTTTTTTATAGGGACAGCCTGACATACAGAAGCGCCAGCTGCGGCATTCTTCTTGATTGACTAGCACAATCCCATCTTCGTCCCGTTTATACATAGCTCCGCTTGGACAGGAAGCAACGCAAGCTGGGTTTAAGCAATGCTCACATAATCTTGGCAGATACGTCATAAAAGCATGGTCAAAGTTCAATTTGATTTCTTCTTCGATTTTTTGGATGTTCGGGTCAAGCGGTGCTGTTTCAGGAGCCCCTGCTAAATCATCTTCCCAGTTCGGTCCCCACTCAATTTCCATTTCCTTGCCGCTTATTAATGATTGGGGACGTGCAACAGGCTGCTGTGCACGTTCCTTCGGCGAGAAAAGGTTATCATATGAATAAGTCCACGGTTCATAATAATCATCAAGCTTCGGCATATCTGGATTGTAAAATATTTTCCCTGTTGCTACTTTATTGATTTTCGAGCCGGACTTAAGCTGCAGCTTTCCTTTTTTATTCAACTCCCAGCCACCCTTATAATGCTCCTGGTCTTCCCAGCGCTTTGGGTAGCCTATCCCTGGTTTTGTTTCAACATTGTTGAACCACATATATTCCGCACCTGGCCGATTTGTCCATGTATTTTTACATGTAACACTGCATGTATGACAGCCGATGCATTTATCTAAATTTAATACCATTGCGATTTGTGCTTTAATCTTCAAGCCAGTCGACCTCCTTCAGCTTCCGAACAACAACATACAAGTCACGTTGATTGCCAATCGGACCATAATAGTTAAACCCGTAGCTAAGCTGTGCATATCCGCCTACCATTTGTGTTGGTTTTACATGTATTCTTGTTGGTCCATTGTGACTTCCCGGGCGATTTCCTGTAAGCTTTGAACCAGGCATATTAATGTGGCGGTCCTGAGCATGATACATAAACATAGACCCCCGCGGCATGCGGTGACTAACGACCGCTCTGGCAACTGTTACACCATTGCGATTAAATACTTCAAGCCAATCATTATCTTTAATTTCAGCGTTCTTTGCATCTATATCACTTATCCAGACAGTAGGACCACCGCGGAAGAGAGTAAGCATATGCTGATTATCCTGATACATACTGTGGATATTCCATTTACCATGTGGTGTCATGTATCGAAGAATTAAGTTAGCTTCAGCTGCCGGCATTTTATCCTGTTCATCAAAAATAATTTGCGGCAATGTCGGTTTATAGACTGGTAAGTTCTCGCCATATTCAAAGAACAATTCATGATCGAGATAAAAATGCTGACGTCCTGTCAATGTTCGAAAAGGCACAAGCCTTTCGATATTTGTTGTAAAAGGTGAGTATCGTTTGCCATCATTATTAGAACCGGTGAAAATTGGTGTTGGAATAACCTCTCTTGGCTGGACGGTCACACTTTCGAACGTCATTTTTTCACCTTGCCGTTTTATTGCAATATCCTTTAACGGCATGCCTGTTTTCTCTTCCATCGTTTCCCACGCTCTAACAGCTAACTCTCCGTTAGTTGCACTTGATAGTGCTAATATACTGTTGGCGACTTTTTTTTCATCGGCAATGATTGGCAAACCGTTTTTGATTGTATCATCATCATAAGTGCCTAACGATTGTTTTAATTCCTCATATTGTTCAGTTGTTTTGTAATTAACACCATGGGCCCCTGTTGGGTACGTACCAACTTTTGGTCCTAATGTGATAAACTTGTCATAAATTTGCCGATAATCACGTTCTACCAGTGTAAAGTTTGGCATGGTCTTGCCAGGGATTGCATCGATTTCGCCTTTTTTCCAATCCTTCACTAATCCATATGGCTGCGCTATTTCCGAAGGTGCATCATGGTTGAGCGGAACGGACACTACATCAATCTCAGGAGCATCAAACTGGGACTGAGCCATTTCTGTAAAAGATTTCGCAAGTCCCTTAAATATGTTCCAGTCTGATTTAGACTCCCAGACAGGATCAACTGCTTTATTAAAGGGATGAACGAATGGATGCATATCTGTACTGCTTAAGTCTTCCTTTTCATACCAGGTTGCTGCTGGCAGAATAATATCGGAGTACATCGGAGTTGCAGTCATACGGAAATCCAATGTAACTAATAAATCAACTTTGCCTGTTTGTTCCTCCTCATGCCATTTCACTTCCTCTGGTTTAAAGCTATGACTTGGAGAAGCTAACACATTTTCAGTCGTGCCAAGCAGATGCTTCATAAAATATTCCTGCCCCTTACTGGAGCTGGACATTAAATTGGAGCGCCAAACAAATAAACCACGCGGAAAGTTCACTGGATTATCAGGGTCTTCAATAGCAAAGGATGTTTCTCCTGACTTTAATTCCTTTACCAAATTAGGAATGATGTCTTCCGGATTTTTATTGTTTTTCGCAAAGTTTAATGAGTTTTTATTAAACTGCGGGTAAGAAGGCAACCAGCCTAATCTGGCAGCAAGCACATTATAATCAGCTGGATGTTTATATGTTATATCCTTCACAAGCGGTGAAGCATATAGTTTGTTGCCTAGCTCTTCTTCCTCATATCGCCACTGATCAGATGTAAAATAGAAGAAGGATGTTCCATTTTGCTGACGAGGCGGTGCCTGCCAGTCCTTCGCAAAGGCTATCGTTCCCCAGCCTTCATACGGACGGCATTTCTCCTGACCAACATAATGAGCCCAGCCACCTCCGTTAACTCCCTCAGATGCTGTTAAAATAACTAAGTTCAAAATGGCTCGGTAAATCGTATCACTGTTGTACCAATGATTGATTCCAGCCCCCATGATGATCATCGAGCGACCTTGTGTGTCAATCGAGTTTTGGGCAAATTCTTTTGCTATTTGCTCGACGATGCTTGCTTTAACTCCAGTAATCGGCTCCTGCCAGGCTGGCGTGTAAATATCATCTTCAATTAGGACCGCCGGATCTTCTGAAACACCATATTGGGCAAGCATGACATCATAAACAGTTGCAGCAAACCCGGTGGAACCATCTGCTAATAAAATCGGAATAGCGGAAATTGGCCGGTCAAAAACTTTATTTCCACTTGATTCAAATAACGGAAATTGTATCTTTACTTTTTCTGCATTCTCTTGTGAAAAAGTAGATAATAAGGGCGAAATTGCTTCTCCTCTTTCTGTTTCCAGCTTTAAATTCCATTTTTCGTTATCATTCCAACGCTGGCCAATCGTTCCATTTGGCACTACAATGCGATTGGAATCTTCATCTAAAAGAACTGGTTTCCATGCGCCATTAACCATGTTGCCATCGTTATTCAGCTCTTCTGCTCGAAGAAATCGGCCTGCTTTAAACTTGCCGTCACTAGTTGGCTCCAGCTTTAACAAAAATGGTAAATCTGTATATTTTTTTGCATAGTTAATGAATGCCTCTTCTTTCCGGTTTATATAAAATTCCTTCAGAATTACATGTGTCATCGCTTGTGCCAAGGCTGCATCTGTTCCTGGGTGAGGAGCTAGCCAGTTGTCTGCGAATTTAACACTTTCTGCATAGTCAGGCGCCACAGAAACAACTTTTGCACCTTTATAGCGCACCTCTGCCATAAAATGCGCATCTGGTGTTCGTGTTAATGGAACATTCGAGCCCCACATCATGATATAACCGGCGTTATACCAATCACTAGATTCTGGTACATCTGTTTGTTCCCCCCATATTTGCGGAGAAGCAGGCGGTAAGTCTGCATACCAATCATAGAAGCTTAGTAGCTCTCCTCCGATCAAGCTTAAAAAACGGCTGCCTGCAGCATAGCTGATCATGGACATCGCAGGAATAGGGGAAAACCCAGCAATTCGGTCAGGTCCATATTTTTTTATCGTATAAATAAGCATAGCGGAAATCATTTGATACGCTTCTTCAAATGTAACGCGAATCATGCCGCCCTTTCCTCTAAGCTTCTTATAAGAGTCTGCTTTTTCTTTATCCTCGACTATACTTCCCCATGCTTTGACAGGATCTTGATAATGTTGTAATGCTTCTTGCCACATTTTCCAAAGCCGTCCTCGCATATATGGAAATTTAATGCGCAGCGGGCTGTACTCATACCAAGAAAAGCTTGCTCCCCGCGGACAGCCCCTTGGTTCAAACTCCGGCATATCAGGTCCGCAGCTTGGATAATCTGTTGCTTGATTTTCCCATGTAATAATGCCGCTCTTAACGAAGACCTTCCAGCTGCATGAACCTGTGCAGTTAACACCATGAGTTGTCCGCACTTCTTTGTCATGCGCCCATCTCCCCCGGTAAATATTTTCCCATTCGCGGTCTGTTTCTTGTAAAACAGACCAGTTACCATTAAATTTTTCTGTTTTCTTAAAAAAGTTTAATTTCTTTGTCCGTTTAGCCATTATGAGCCCTCCTGTTTAAAACCGACTCGATCTACTATTCCATTGTATCGACCTTTCTTTCGAACTAACTATTAGGGAAATTCCCTATATTGGCTTTTCAAGAGGTGAAAACAGTCAATTGTCGCAGAATGTTCAAATTTACGCTTTTTGGCAGCCGGAAATTGATTAAGGGAATCCCCTGATTTTTCCGCTCACTATGCTGATAAAATGTTGTTTTTTCACAATATCCCTGGATAGAAAACAAAAAACATCAAGCTATAAAGCTTGATGCTACAATGTTTATTCTGAAAAAAAGCCCAGTAAGTTATTTATTATTTCACAAACTTTATATGCCATTTTCGCTATTGCAGGCTCATTGGCAATCATGTACCCTATGGATTGTAGCGAGTACCAGCGCTGATTTAAGGCCTCCTATTAAGAATTTTTGTTCATCAATTCACACTTGCATGATTAAGAACAATTTTAGAAAGGATGTTTACAATGGGTACACTTAGAAGCGTACAATTATTTCTCCAAACATCAAGTTTAATTGCAGGATTTATGGTATGGGTTCTTATATCCTCACTCATTCCACTCATAAAAGAGGATATTCCGCTGACAGACGGCCAGACGGCATTAGTGACAGCTGTCCCTGTTATTTTAGGATCATTATTGCGGATACCAATCGGATATTTCACCAACCGGTTTGGTGCAAGGATCATTCATATCATTAGTTTTATTCTGCTGATGCTTCCTGTCTTCTTAATAAGTAAAGCGGATTCAATGGCTGATTTAATTATAGGAGGATTATTTATTGGTATAGGCGGAGCTGTATTTTCAGTTGGGGTTACCTCGATTCCTAAATACTATCCAAAAGAAAATCATGGATTTGTAAATGGTATTTACGGCTTAGGAAATGCAGGTACGGCAATCAGTACATTTGCGGCACCAGTGGTGGCAAAATCAATTGGCTGGACGCAAACGGTTCAGTTATATTTAATACTTTTGCTTGTATTTGCCGCATTAAATATCTTCTTCGGTGACCGCAAAGAACGAAAAGTAACAGTTTCATTAATAGAACAAGTGAAAGGCGTATATAAAAACTCTACGCTATGGTTTATTAGTTTATTTTATTTCATTACTTTCGGTGCTTTTGTTGCCTTTACTGTTTATTTACCAAACTTTTTGACAACCCATTTTGGATTAGACAGTGTTGACGCAGGGTTACGAACAGCAGGCTTCATTGTTTTAGCAACTTTGATGCGTCCAACTGGCGGGTGGTTAGCAGATCGATTTAATCCATACAAAATATTAATGATTGTATTTCTTGGGCTGGCATTTTCAGGCGTGCTCCTTTCATTCTCCCCGTCCATTGGTCTCTATTCTGTTGGTGTATTGACAATCGCGTTATCTGCTGGGATAGGAAATGGAACGATATTCAAGCTAGTGCCGCTTTATTTTTCGAAACAAGCTGGCATCGTAAACGGAATTGTGTCGGCAATGGGTGGTTTAGGCGGCTTCTTCCCGCCGCTTGTTCTGTCGTTTGTTCTTAATGCAACTGGTCACTATTCAATTGGATTTATGGCTATTTCAGAATTTGCCTTAGTCAGCTTTGTTATTGTAGTATGGCTATTTTATAAGGATAATCTTTTCATTGAAAAACAAATCATCAATGAAACGAAGGAAGCTATTTTAATTACTAATCCTCATGGAATTATCGAAGATATTAATCTATCATTCTCCACATTAACTGGTTACTCAAAAGACGAGGTAATCGGCAAAAATCCAAATATCCTGCAGTCAGGAAAACATGATGACGTTTTTTATCAGCACATGTGGAATATGATTAAACAAAAAGGCTACTGGGAAGGGGAAATTTGCAATAAGCGTAAAAACGGTGAACTGTACCAGCAATGGATGACGATAAGCGCCATTAAAAGCAAATCTGGCGAAGTTAAAAAATATGTTGGTATGTTAAATGATTTAGCAGTTAAAAGCTAGCAAACTAGTAAAAGGGTGTCCTGATTAGGAGGATATCCTTTTTTTTGTGTATGTCGATTAAATTATATAAATATAACGAAATCCTCTTTTTATTTAGTGTATTTAAAGGGGATATCATTCCCCTTTTTACAGTTTCATTCCCATTCTGCTTTTGTATCTTTTAATCAGAATTTGGCAATCGACACTAACTACTCCTTTTAGCGGATAAAGTTTTTCGGTCAAAAACTTTTCCATTTCTTGATTATCACCAAAGATACCATGCATATGTAATTTACTAGGTCCTGTCATATGATACAAGCTAGTAACAGAATGTTCTTCAGCAAGCTTTGCTGCTACTTCTTCTAAATGCTGGGGCTCTACCTCTACATTAAAAAACGCAGATACATGAATACCGATTTTAGTTGGATTAATCACCGTTGTAAATTTTTCGATTACGCCTTTCTCTGTTAGGTTGTTAATACGCATTTGCACAGCAACCCTTGATAAATCAACTTCTTTTGCGATATCTGTGTAAGAAATGCGGCTGTTCTCATGCAGCATAGATAAGATGGTTTTATCTATTTCATCGAGCACTAAATTTGGAACGCTATAATTGGAAGACAAATTTATCATACCTCTCTTTCCTTTTGTTTCTATTATTTTCGAAAAACGTTATTGAGTGTATTTAACCATATAGAAATTTAATAGTAAATAAAAAAGAACAGAGTTTTCATATAGTAATAAAACAAAACATATTTCATTAAATAATAAATATTTTGCAAAAGAACTATTACATTTCGTAACGATATATGATATAAATAAAAATATTAATTTGTATACAAACTATTCACTATCATATGAAAAGTCAGAATTTAATATTTTAAGATCGGCTTTTACAGAAAGGAGATGGATTTTTTTAACTTTTTATTTCTGAAAATTTTTAATTTTGTATTATTACTCACCATGACATGAACTTTAGGAGGATTTATATGACTATTAACGAACCAGTATATGCAGCCATGTTAGTGCTTGCATTAATAGCGATTGGCGAAATTGTTTCCATCTTAACACGAGCACGCGTGCCAATGCTGCTTATTGCCATAATGGGCTTTCTTATTTTAATTTGGACAGGGATATTCCCTGAAGACATCGTAGATACATCTTCTTTTAGCACAATGGGTACGTTACTGACAGGTCCTCTCGTTGTTCACTTAGGAACACTAATCCCGCTTACCTTAATGGGTAAACAGTATCGGGCTGTATTGATCGCCTTAGGTGGAGCGTTAGTTGCGTTAGTATTTGTACTTCCTGTAATTACAATGCTCTTTGGTTATGAGACTGCTGTAGCTGGTACAGGACCGTTAGTAGGTGGAATTGTTGCTTTTATTGTTACCTCTGATGCATTAAATGCAGCTGGATATGAATATTTAGTCGCAATACCGGCGCTAGTACTCGCCATACATAAGTTATTTGGATTACCAGTGGCATCAATGTTTCTTCGTAAATACGCATTAATTCTGCGTGCTAAATGGGATCAAACGGATTCAAGTTCTTATATTGCTGCAGCCGCAGAGGTTCCTTTGCATCATGGTGCAGAAGCAGTCAGCAAACCTAAGGTAAGAAAGAAATATGAATTTAACACGGCCAATATTTTATTGTTTAAGTTGTTCGTAGGAGCATCGCTTGGAACAGTACTTGGAGAACTTACGGGGATAAGCGGAACAATCTGGTGTTTATTCATCGGTGTTATAGGCACGAAAGTAAACTTCTACAATGAAAACATCATGGATAAAGCAAAAGCATCTAGTATCGCTGTATTAGGTACAATATTTATTGTTATTGCTTCCATGAGTAAAGTAAGTCTTACAGAGTTCCTGCATTTTATTCCACAGGTTCTAACCATAATCATTATCGGTGAAATAGGCATTCTTGCAGGTGGGTTCATTGTATCAAAACTAGTAAAATGGCACCCTTATAAAGGGATGTCGCTTGCATTGACGGCGATGTTTGGCTTCCCTGCTGATTATATTTTATGCCAGAAAGTAAGCCGCAGTGTTGGACGAAATGAAGAAGAGGAAAAACGACTGTTAAATGAATTATCACCGCCGATGCTGATCGGAGGATTTACAACAGTAACGGTCGCATCTGTTATCATTGCTAGTATTTTAGTTAAAACATTGTAAAGAATGTTAGAATAATAGAATGAAAAACACTTATCATAATCTCTTTTAGTAAAGGAGGATTTTTGATAAGTGTTTTTTTCATCGATACTGTTCTTATTTTAGTTTTTACTCCCGTAAAAATTAAGAATTGTCGTATTTCTTCTTTGCAATCCAATCTTTCGATATCAGTATTGCTGCAAAACATAAAATCAAGGTAATGAGTAAGTTTGCTGTTAATTTAGAATGGATGATTCCTGTCATAAGGATTTCAACAGCATGTGCACTCATCATTGCTGGGTTAATTAGATCTACAAAAGAATTAATGCCAACGAGAGATCTGCATAATAATAAAAGAACAATAGACAGTAATGCAATAATACCTTGATTGTTAAATAACGTGCTAAACATGGTCGTAAAGGAAATAATGAATAATACCCATACTAAATAAAACAGCAGTGCTAATAACATATCAGCAAAGCTGACATTGGAAAATAAAAGGTTCACATATGCATATGAGGCGAGGTATCCTATTGCGACACACGCTGCAACAAACCAATAATTAGAGAGGACCTTTGCGCCAATGTATTGAGACACACTGACTGGTCTTGTCAAAATAAAGGCTAACATGCCATTTGCTTTGTCAGATTGCACGGCACCCATTAAGGAAATGACGATAATTAATAGCCCTAATTGATCAAACTGTGACTCAAGTGTAGTCGCTAGCACCTCTCCCCCTTTTAGCTGTTCAAAAAAGCTCGGGTCAATCGTTATTCCTTGATCTCCTCCCATGGCTTTTAATAGAGCAGGCAAGTAGTAGCTGAGGACCGGTTGCATCATTCCTAAAAGGATAAACACAAGCGGGAACCAAACTATTTTGAAATCACGAATCATTTGAACAAATTCTTTTTTTGATAATATCGCAACATTATTCATCATTACACCACCAGCTTAAGGAATATTTCTTCTAGTGTATCGTTATCTATTTCAAATTTTAAAATATCTACATTATTTTCTAATGCACTTGCTAATAGCATATTTTTATTGACGAGAATATTATCCACTTCGATTTTCACAGTAGTACCGACTGCCTCTGCACCTTTAACATAATCCAAACCTTTCACAATCTCCAGCCAGCTGAGACTTGCAGAAGTTATTTCCATTAAGATGCTATTGCGGCTGTGCTTATTCAATAAAGCTTCTTTTTTAGTATCTTCAATCTTTTGGCCATCCTTAATAATCACAAATCTTTCACAGATATCTTCTGCATCGTTTAAGATATGTGTCGACAAAAGAATGGTGGTGTCTTTTTTGATAGCTTGAATGATATTGATTACCTCTCTTCTGCCAATGGGATCTAATGAGGATACAGGTTCATCCATTACAATAAGAGAAGGTTTATGCAGCAAAGCTTGGGCAATTCCCAATCTTTGTTTCATGCCGCCGGAAAATGTTCTAACCCGAGCGTTGCTGTCTTCCTTTAAGCCAACTTTAGTTAAAAGGAGCGGTATCTCCTTTTTTAACGACTCTTTTTTCATTCCTGACAGCTCTCCCATAAACATCAGTGTTTCAAATGCTGTCATCCATGGAAAGAAATTTGGATATTGAGGCAAATAACCGATTTCCTTTTTCATATCCGTAATTTTCTTTCCATTAAGAAATACTGCTCCCGAACTTGGATGAATAATATCTGAAATGATTTTAATTAAGGTTGATTTACCAGCTCCGTTTGGCCCGATTAAACCCACACATTCCCCAGCTTGCACTTCCATAGAAAAGTTATGGACAGCTGTTTTGTTATTAAAATTCTTTGTTATATTTTTTATTTCTAATTTCATACTCTGTTAGTCTCCTTTCTACTTAATACAAAATAAAGGATTGGACCGAATAGGTTAATAAATATAATGAGTAGTGTCCAAATTAATAAATGTTGCTGGTTTTCTCGGTTACGATATAAATCGATTAAGGCAATAGCAATTAGGATAAAGTTTATAAAAACGAACGGCAATACAATAGGCAAAATCGAGAAAAAATCAAAATCCTTTATATCATTTAATCCATAATGAAGATTCAAAATCTTACTCCTCCTTATATATTTTTATTATCATTATTGATAACGATAACATAAGTTTTTAAATATTGCACTATTTTTCCATTTTTATTGTCGTTTTTATTATTATTCTTTATAATGATAACATTATCAAAATGGTGAATATATCACGTACAGATTGGAGCAGGTTATGGTAAATAAAGCGGATGCATTAATACACCCAGTAAGAATCAAAATTTCACAGGCTTTAATGAGAAGTGGTGAAAATGGATTAACACCGTTAGAGATGGTGAAAATGATTAAAGACGTGCCTCAGGCAACGCTGTACCGGCATATTCAAGTATTGCTGGATGCAGGAATTATTCGAATTGTGAAGGAAAAAAAAGTCCGATCTGTCGTAGAAAAATATTATGCATTAAACGGAGAGGAAGCAAAATTAAGTCCAAGTGAATGGAAAGAAACTTCTAAGGATGACAAGATAACTTATTTTTCTTACTATCAGCTCTTCCTCCTAAATCAATATCAGAGCTATTTAACAAAATCAGAGGAAAATGGCAATGCGGAGGATCCGACCTTTTCTTTTGTCGAAATGAAGCTTGATACACAGACCTTTCATGGATTTCAACAAGAACTCAATGAATTAATGGTTAAATACTATAACACCTCATTAAAAAACGATAATAGTGAACCTACTCGCACTGTAGCTGTTACAATCATACCAGAATCTTAATACTGGCAATCAAAAAGGATAGAGGCACTAACGCCTCTATCCAAATTAACTATTTAAATAATCACACAGCTCAATTAATGTTCCATTCGTCGAAGCTGGGTTCAGATAGATTAGCCGTCTTCCTCGTAAGTTTACTCTCCGTGTATCCTCCAGAAAACGGATGCCTTTTTGACGTGCTTCTTGGATGGCATCATCTAGGTTATCGACACGATATGCAAGGTGATGCACCCCTTTGCCTCGCTGCTTTATAAAACGTGCCATTGGCGATTCCTTTGTTGTCGGTTCTAGTAATTCAATGACTTTGTCTGCGGTTTTGACTACTGCGACATGCACCTCCACTCCTTTGGCGTCACTTGTGTAACGGTCCTCCAGGCTTCCGTTTAATACATCCAGGTAAAAAGGCAATGCATCGTCTATGCTACGTACAGCAATTCCGACATGATCTAAAATATAATTCAAAAGAAGTCCCCCTGTTACTTAATAGGTATGCTTTGATTCATTATACACGAATCTATTATGTTCTTTGCATCCAAGCTATTAAAAAAGACAATCGGAATTAATCGATTGTCTTTAGGAATAACGTCTCATTAATTCATCTATGTATGCATTGCCGCGGGGCGTCACTACTGCTTCCTTTAAGAATACAACGAGCACTTCGCCATGTGCGCCTCTTGCGTATTTTACGTTTGCTATAATACCTTCGTTTTCCATTCTTTCTACTTCTGCATTAAACTCTTCAGGAGAAACGATACCAACATCTTTTGGCATTGGTTCGCGCCCCTCTAATAATCCTAGAAGTACAGCAAATCGTATTGGTATAGCATTGTCTGTCATGTGTAGCACCTCCGCTTTATATTATACGCAAATACTGTGTGGATGTCTTATGATTCGATTTGGTGCTCCCGTAAATAATAAAACGGCTGCAGATAACAGCCGTTTTGTGCTTTCTTTATACTTTAAATTTACTTACCGTTTCTTGCAGCTCTTCTGCTAAACGAGATAGAGTGATGCTTGAAGCCTCAATTTCTTCCATGGAAGCTAATTGTTCCTCCGTAATGGATGAAATATTTTGTGTGCCTTCAGAAGATACTTGGGCAATTTCGGAGATTACCTCAATAGAGCCAACTACTTGTTCTGCTCCTACTAGCATTTGCTGTGCTGCTGCAGATACTTGGCCAATTTGTTCGGCTACCTCACTAACTGACCCTTTAATTTCAGCAAAAGAGTTGCCTGCAGTAGAAATAGCGGTGATTCCGTCTGTTACTTCTGCTGTTGCTGCATTCATCGTTTGGACTGCTTTTTCTGTTTCTTTCTGGATAGAAGTAATCAGCTGGCCAATTTGCTGTGCGGAAGAGGCAGACTGCTCTGCAAGCTTGCGCACTTCATCAGCTACAACAGCAAATCCTTGGCCATGCTGTCCTGCTCTCGCTGCCTCTATTGCTGCATTAAGGGCAAGCAGGTTAGTCTGGCCAGCAATATTGGTAATAACATCAACGATTTCGCCAATCTGCAAGCTTCTAGCGCCTAACTCTTTAACTACTAATGCTGCGTCATTAACAGAATGATTAATAGAATTCATTTGGTTTACAGCTACTTGTATCGCCTGTTCTCCGTCTGCTGCATTAGTCGAGGCGTTTGCTGCTGTTACTGTTACACTTTGTGCGTTTGCTGCTACTTGTTGTATTCCTGCAGATACTTCGTTCACTACTGTTGAACTGTCATTAACACTTTCTACCTGCTTTTCCGTTCCAGCAGCAACATCTTGTACAGTAAGCGTTATTTGCTCAGATGCTCTGCTTGTCTGTTCTGCACTTGCACTCAGCTCGGCACTAGACGAAGCGAGATGCTCGGCACTGCTTTTAATTTGATGAATAAGGGAGCGCAGATTTTGGATCATGTTATTAAAGGCTGTCTCTACATCCTTCATTTCATCTTTCGTCTGTAAATCGAGCTCTGTTTCTAGGTCCCCATCGGCAACATGTATAGTTACTGCTTTTAATTTTTGGACTGTGCTGCTGATAGACAGATAGAATCCTATAAAAATATAAATGGTCAAAATAAATATCAGCACTACTACTGCAATAATGGCCGCTTTAGTAAGCTTCAAATCTTTAGCCTGCTGGGTCATTATGCTGTTCAATTCTTTTGTTTCTAGCTCATACAGTTTAAAGCTAGTGTCGATTGTTGCTGTTGCCATATTATAAAACTCATCCGGATTAACAGTAATAGAAGTATTAGTACTAAATTCTTTTTGCACAAATTCTAAGAATTTATTTGTTTCTTCTAATGTACTTTGGCTTGTCTCACCTAAACTGTTTTCTAGAGACGGCATATTAGTAAAAATGATAGCTTTCCCATGCTCAAGCTGTTCAAGTGAATTCTCAACAGAGGCATATAAGGAAACTAATTGGATTTTTTGTTCATCGGTAATTTTTTGTTCTGTGGCAATACTCATCCCAACAGCTCGGATTTGCCCAAGATGTTCTGTCAGATTAGGTAATGTAGTTGTTACATCGTTAATGATGTAGTAATTTTCTGGTGACTTCGCTAAAAATAATTCTGATTGGTCCCCAATCACAACCATAAAATCTAAAATACTACCTAAATAATCAATATGCATGCTTGTTGCTTCCTGTATGTTCAGGCTCTCGACATCTGATTGGATTGTATTCCACTGTTGTTTCATTTCTGCCCATTGATCTGTCACTTGGATAGAACTCCCAGTTCCTTTTACAAATGCATCAATGTCTGCGATTTCTTCTTGAATTTCCGATTGCTTTTCTTCTTGTTTAGGCTTGGCTGACGCATCGCCGCTAATGACACTTACAGAAATGGCGCGGTGCTGCTGCACATCCTGCAGGAAATCCTTTAACAGAGTATTATACTCCGTTCCTACTTGTCTTTTTTGAATAGTGTCGATTTCCTTATTCGTTGTACTTAAGAGCATAAAGCTCATAATTAAAATTGGTATCCCTAAAACCCCGCCGATTACAGCAAATTTTTGTATATATTTAAGTCGGTTCATCAGCGCGATGATTGGTACGAAAACCTTCAAATGTATCCCCCCTATAATATAGATGATCTTTAATAAGGGTTATCATAGAGCAATTTTCTCTAGTAAGCTTATTAAAGATGAACAATGTATATATCGGTTTAACAGAAGGATACTCGATGAAAACAGCTAAAAATAAGAACAGATTCCTATATAGGAATAAATAACTATAAAAATAGGACTGAAATTAATCAGCCCCATCATTTTTCTTTACACGAAAAGACAATCCGTGAAATTTATTAATATATGTAAATAATTCTTCTCCAGTTATCTGTTGCATGCTAGCAAGTGGTATATACAATGCCTTGTATTTTTCCGGCACCCAAATGTACGTGTGAATATAATCAGTAGTAAGAAAGCCGCATGATCGCCAAAATTCTATTCTTTTTCGATTATCTGCTGTTTCCGCTGACTCCGCTTCAATAATGAAGGTCTTAATTCCATCTGCCCCAGCCTTTTGCTTTAAATACTCAACAAATTGTCTGCCAATCCCTTGATTACGTTCTTTTTCTGATACGGCCAAATAATCAATAATCATGATCTGCTCTTGATTAAGCTTACCAACGAGCGCCATGGCAATTGCCTTCGATTCGTTATAACCGATATAAAGCTCGGCAATCCCTTTGGTGAGCATATTTTGAATGATTTTAACTGGCTTTGCTCCCTTTTCACCAAATGCCTCTGCATAAATTGGCCCGGCATCCTCCCAAAGCTCCTGATCCCATGTGGACGTTGTTTTTATTTTCATAAAGTAATCTCCTTACTAGCCTTTTTTATTATTTTACACGAAAACAAATATAGCATCCTTGATTTACTCTTTATGATAATATATATGTAAACAAATTCCTGAAAATTAGGGCAACTTTCAGGTGAAAGGTGTTAGAAATATGTTAACTAATGAAGAGTTAAAGGCTATTAAGGCTCTCCAAGAAATTTGCGAAAGCATTGATACATGTCAGCTCAAGCTAAATTTTGATATGCTTGAGAACAGATCTGGTAACACAAAGGAAGACTATTTTCATTACGAAAAAGACAAGCTGGTCGGATTTCTTGGCAGTTATGGTTTTGGTAATAAAGTTGAAATTTGCGGCATGGTTCATCCGAGTTATCGACGGAAGGGGATATTTTCTACACTATTAACAGAGTGTATGAAAGACTTAAAGCGCCGCAATGTTCATACCATCTTATTAAATGCTCCTTCAGAATCTCAATCAGCCAAAGATTTCTTAAGAAACCAATCTTGTTCCTTTTTTATGTCAGAATACCAAATGATGTGGCAAAATACGGAGTTATCATTAGATGACGGAGTAGTTCTGAGGCCATCTGATTCTCCAGCAGATTTGGAAGCAGAGGTACAGCTTGATATTCTGGCATTCGGATTGGAAGAAAAAGAAGCCCGTGAATATAATAACCATTTGAAGGAAAGTAACACAGAGCAGCACTATATCATTGAAGTAAATGGAACAACAGCAGGAAAAATGAGGGTAGCGGAATCAAACGGAGAAGCTTGGATTTATGGGTTAGCGATATTTCCTGAGCTTCAAGGCAAAGGTATCGGCAGAAAGGCTTTATCAAGGATAATAAAGATGGAAAGGCAAAAAGGTTTACCCATCTTTCTCGAAGTAGAAGCGAAAAACGCCCATGCGCTTAAACTCTATCAATCATGTGGTTTTAGAAGCTACCACTCTCAGGATTATTATAAATATCAAAACTAGTTAAAAGGCTCAACGTGATAGTTGAGCCTTTTCTTAAAGGACCTCTCTTTATAAAAACTCCTTCTTATATAACCTATCTTTGCAAAAAACATAAAGCAGTTTACCACGCATTAAAACATGTCCGCTGATACGTTTACCCTTTTCATCAACAAAAGTTACGTTACCAGCCGGAATAATCGTTTGATTGCTAATGTTATAGCGCATCAACGTATCACAATCAATTTCTACAAGCAAGTCTTGTTGGTCAAATAGGAATTGCTGAAATGTATCATCCCCCTCTACTACATAGCATGCCGTTTCCATAAAGTCTTTGAGCTGAACGAGCTTATATTGATCATAGTAGTAAAAATTAACTTCTTTAGAGCTGACGATATTCATGGCATAGCAATCTGCCATTTCATATTCTTTTGCTCCCCATAATTTCTGTCCGCTTTTTGAATAGGCGGCAAGTCCGTCTGCGCCCATTGGCTCGAGATCGTCAATTGCTCCAAAGATACCTTCATCAAAATAACTTACCCAAATGGTGTCAGTTTCGTCTATCTGCACTTGACTAATACCGTCACCGAGAAGGAATGTATCCATTAATTGTCCTTCCAGATTATATATTTGGGCGTTTGGTTCCATTTTTGCTCCGTCTGTGCTGCATCTGCCTTGGACAATTAAAAGGGAGCCGTCCGAAAAAATATCTGCATCTGTCGGAGAAATCGGTATATTTTTTAATTCTATTTTTCTTACGTTTCCGTCTTTTATTAATGTTATCGTACAATCTTGATTAGAAAGGGAAAAATCTATTTCCTCCTGAGGTGTTTCTATTAGCAGCAATGCACCATCTCTTGTTATTTGCCCATTAAACCATTTCGTGCTAATAGGGTATGTGCTACATATATCTAATCGAATTTCCTCTATTTTCATCACCTTATTTCCCTGTTTTTAAAAAGCTATTGTATCTCTGTTATTTTCCCATGAACAACAAATCTGCCTTCATTCGGGTCTGACATATTGCTGCATGTTGATAATGTGATAATCTGGTCTTGTTCATTTAATTCTACGTTTGTTGGAAACGCAGATTTTGCTGAAATAGTTTGCAGGAAATCCTTGTATTGTTCATCTGTAGAAAACTCTGTTTTTAAATAATCGAATTCGGTGGTTGTTGCATAAACAGAGAAAATTTCGACTTCGTAGTTTCCGGCCTTCGTTTTATACTGGAAGGTATGGTGCTTGGAAAAAAAGTCTTCATCTAATAATTTCTCTAACTCGCCAAACATTGACCCATTTTTCATTTCATGACCATAGATGATGGTATGAAGATTGTCTGCGCCTTGCTTGTTTCGATAATCCATAAAAATACTTCCTGCTTTTGACTCTTCTTTTTTATAATTCCGATTCAAATAGTATTCATTATCCGTGCTTTGTAAAATCGGATAATCTATTTTTGTATCATCTATCGTCATCCACCCGATAATATCTTCATTGATTTCTGTCATGCTTTCAAGTGGATCTGCTGCCTTACTTGTCGTGCTTGTGTCTTTGTGATACACTTCTTGAATTTCTGCCATTATCTTATCATTTTTCACATAGCCGTACACAATATGACCAATCTTAAATAGGCTAAAAAGAAAGACACCGATTGAAAGAATAAGCACGATTTGCTGCAGCCAATTGGATTTTTTTTGCTCAATGATCGTCAAATTCACTCCACCTTTACTGCTTTAAATGAAAGATGCTCCCATAAAGCTAATTCTTTAGGGGAGCAGTGTTGTAATTAATTATTGGTTTGCTCGTTTCATTTTTCGCTTCCAGAATACAATGGAAGCTGCTACTGCTGATGCTAATAATGTGCCTACATATAGGAAAATATTCGTATTATCCCCTGTTTGCGGGTTTTTCACAGAATTTGTGTCTGCTGTTTTGCCCGAATTGTTCACATTTTCGTTGCTGCTGCCAGTAACAGGTGCTGCTTCTTCCTTGTCCTCCTTACTTATTTTATCATTGTTATCCACTGTATTTTCTTCGTTATTATTGTCTGAATCTACTAGTGCTGGGTTATTACTGTTATTTTCTTCGTCGTTATCAACTGTTTCATCTGGATTAGAAGGAACTTCAGGAGTGTTGTCTTCTTCTGGTTCTTCTTTTTCAGCTGAAACTTGAAGTGCATTTTCCCCATAAACGACTTGATAGTTTTCAGGAAGTCCTGTTATTTCTACAGAAGCAAATTTGCTGTCACTCGCTAAAGTGCTGTAGCTGATAATATCTGCATCTGCTGCAGGTACATAGCCATCAGTAAAGTTTAGCTTCAATGTACCGCCAAACGCTGCTTCTCCGTCAATTTTCAAAACTTCTTCCTTTCTGCCAATGTTTAATTCCAGTGTACCACCATCTGTTTGGGTAAAGCCTTCTCCGATTGTGATACTGCCAGTTATATTTTCATTCATTGTACCGCCGCTATTAACAACTTCACCAGCTCCGAAAGCTGTGCTTGAGTTTGCGATAAGGGAACCTTCTTCCAATACTGTTCCACCTGTATATGTATTGTTGCCTGTTAATGTTAAGGCTCCAGTTCCATCCTTCGTTAGACTGCCTGTTCCAGAGATATCATTTTTCCAGCTGTCAGCAGCATTGAAGCCGCCAAGAGAGCTGTCCATCGTTACATTAACATTTGTTTCAAATGCATCATATCCTCCTGCTGCTGCAAAAAGATTCAAACGGCCCCAGCCTTCACTGTCGTCTAAAACAGGGTAACCAGATGGCAAGCCTGTTGTATACAGCACCCAGCGGCGTTGCATGTCATCTAAATATGGGAAGCGAGTTTCAAGTAATACTTCAGCACCCTTTGGCACTACCATTGGTTTTGTTGTGTCGCCAATTTGTTGGAATCCGTAAGTAAGACGCTTTGTATAGTTTTGTTTATTTGTTTCGTAATCACTGTAAGCATCATATGAAGTGCCTTCTTGTGTTAGTAGCACTTCATGTGCTTGTTTGTATGCTGCGTCTTTTACACTTTTGTTCGCAGAATCATTCAGTGCTGCAGCTGCGACAGCTGTTGACATCACTCGGCCGCCGATTACATCTAGTGGTGAATGCATTCCAGCTACGATTCGGCTGTTGCCAAGCTCTGATGCTCTTGTAATCATTTCTTCAAAGCGTTCAGGCACTGCATAAGCAAGTCCGTATGATGCTAAATATGCTGCATTTGTATGTCCGCTTGGAAAACCGCCATCACTAGATGGGTCGTCCTTTTTAGCGGGAACAAGTGTCGGCAGTATGCTTACATCTTCACTCCAACGGAACGGGCGTTTATAGCTATAGTAAGCTTTTGCTGAAGAGGTAGAAGCTCCTGTCCAGCGGATTGTATTTATCAGGTTTACCATACTTCCAAGACTGGAATCAGTATCTGCCCAATTGCCGTTGCTGTTTCCTCCGTCTTCATATTTCACACTTGTCGCATCTTGAGGAATTTCATCTGGAATCGTTGTTCCAGCGTTAGACCCTGCTTTAAAATTATCTGCATAAGGCCCAAGACCTGTGATTACACTATAGTTTTGATTACGGCGATCACTTAAGTAAGCATCTTTTGCTTCCGCTTCTGTGCGGTTTTTTGTAATGGAGATAGAAGTATCGATATTATGTTTATGTACACTCTCATTTAACACTGTTCCGTTATCCCATGAATCTCCCGGCTGCCAAATGTCTAAAAACTTCGAGAGGACACCAATAGAGGAGTTTGTCTCAGGGGTCATGTTTGAACTTTCATTGCTGCCATATACGTCTACATAGTATCCGTAAGCTCCCGGTTTTGGTTCAATTGCAGAATGATCAGTTGCTGCAGAAGCGGAATAGGCACCTTGTGTAGTTAATAGTGTTGTTAATAATAGAATCGGTATTTTCGACTTTTGATTTTTCTTATTATCCTTTTTTACGCCTTTATTTGACAAATTCATTCACTTCTCTCTCTGTATTTTTACTTTCAACGTTAGTTTAATGATAGATTGTAAATACAGTGTGAATTTATCGCTAATAAACGTATAGTTTTTTTTAAATGTTGTATATTTTTGTATTTTTTCGGCGAAAGATGAAACCTGTCTGTATACGTTCATTTGTGAAAATAAAAATAGAAGCCTGCAGCTGCAAGCTTCTATCATTAAATCAGAATTTGAACTACTGACCCTAAAATTATGGTAGCAAGCACATACACGAATACTGCGGCAACGCTTGTCCCTCCTAGTTGGGATAATTCCTTTTTGCGTTTCTCTGTGCTTACGTTTTTTTGGGCTGCTACTGCTTTTTTTGCTTTTTCTAAGTAAAAATAGTTAACAAAAACCGTTAATCCTAACCAAATAATCATATCAACGAGTCCAATTGCCGATAGCTCGTCACCAATTATATTAACAATAAGCTCTAAAATAAAATAAGCTGCCAAATACCCGTATGAAAGCCTATACATTTTGCGATAGGACATCCAAAATGGACCAAAAAAGAAGCATGCCCAATTCCACGATAATTTGGAACGGCGGTCAGACATGCCATACCATCTTTTTTTATAACTGCTTTCATATTTCGCTCCAACGAATGATTGCAAATCTTCTTTCGTAGTTGCGTCTAATTCTGCCAGAAATGCCAAAGATTTCCCCTCTTTCTTCTCTTATGTATAATCAAAATATTTACTAGTCTTTCTACCCTATTATAATATAAATTTCCTATTGAAGCGCTTTTCAAGTATAACAAAATAAAATAAAAAAGAAGCCTGTACGGCTTCCATTATTTATACTATATCGTCAGGGCCCCATATCGCCAGTTCATCACCAGGGCATGCAACAATTTCCCAATACTCACCATCACTGTCTCCAAAAAAACCTGCTTGCCAAGACTCATACATATTATCATGACCACATATGAACAAAACCTCTCCAGTCTCAAATGTCAGCAGCAAATGAGGAATTTCATCATGTAAGGAAACATCTGCTATTTTCATCAAGCTAAGTTCACAAAGGATTTTACATGCATCTTTGGCGTTTCGTTTTGGCAAGTCATCAAGGACAGGAAGTGTGTCAGCCTTAGATTGGATGATGGCA
Source organism: Niallia sp. Man26 (assembly GCF_022049065.2). Classification (NCBI taxonomy): domain Bacteria; kingdom Bacillati; phylum Bacillota; class Bacilli; order Caryophanales; family Bacillaceae; genus Niallia; species Niallia sp. Man26. The sequence goes on along the minus strand of NZ_CP095744.1, from coordinate 223,904 downwards.
AACTCGCTTTCAATTGTAATATAAATCTGGCCATCACCCAATCGTTTCGAATTCGTTTCACTTTCTGTGAGAAGGAGCTTTGGACCGTAAAAGCTAATCCCTTCTACTGTTGCGCCAATACATAAATATTTCAGCAGTTTCTCAGCACTTAACTTATCTTCTTTGTTCATATGTGTACACCCTCTCTCCTTACATCATTTTATCATTAGTGTTCGATCCATTCCTCAAAGGATAAGTTTACAGGCTCATCTAACAGTTCTTCTGTAAAATCCATGTTTGTTGTAGGAGTATGTTCATCTACCTCTTCAAATCTAATTCCATCTACCCAAACACTGCCATTCCCTGAAAGTAAAACACCAAAGGCAATTACTGCACTGTTTTTTGGAATATCTAGTACGATGGAGTAGTGATTCCATTCCGTGTCGCCAGTAATCGGTCGATTGCTCATATTATCAAACTGTAAAACATCGCCAAGCCTATCATCGATTCGCATCCATAGACCACAGGATATATCAACATCCTTCGTTTTAATAAAACCAGTCAGCTTTAATCTTTTGTTAAGATATTTATCTGCTTTAAACTGCTGCATCATGGTTGCAAAATCTTGTGAGGCAGAAGGCTGAATTGCTTTCAAACAGCCTGACGCTTTGCCTTTGTGAACATTTTTCCTGTCGATCGCCATTTCATAATGAAAAGGGTTTGATCCGCTTAAATTCCAGCCTTTTAATAATTGACTATCTTTCATGGTTATTTCCTCCCTTTGTAGTGTAAGCTTGCTCATGAGTTTCCGATATTGTCCTGGCGGTATTTGATAATATTTTTTAAAGGAGCGTGTAAAGGATTCTTGTGACTCAAAGTGATAGTAAAAGGCAATATCAATTATTTTTTCATCTGTGTAAAGAAGCATATGGGCAGCGTTGGCAAGCCTCCGGTATCGAATATATTCAGAAGCGGAGACGCCAATTTCCTTTTGAAAAATGCGATGAAAGTGATATTTAGAAAATCCTGCTTCTTTAGCAAGAATACTTAAAGATAGTGGTTCATGGATGTTCGTTTCAATAAACTCGACTGATTGCCGTATCATTTGACTGTACATCTCTTACCTCCCTATAGATAGAATAGCAAAATCACCAGCCGTTTTTTTGACAATTATTGCTTTTTTCTGAATAAGAAAAAGAAAACAGCTAAAATTAAGAAGACATTATGTTAAGGATTGATACTATGAAGAAAAACAGATGGATTGTTGTTTTAATGGCCGTTTTACCATGGATGTCCCTCCCGCTAATGGGAAAAAACATTTTTAAGAAATATGCATTAGCAGCGCTTACGATGAGTACATACCTTGTACTTGAAGGGAGATTTGCTGAAAAAAGAAAATGGTGGTGGTTTCCTTATAATGTAAGACCAAATGTATTAGCAGAGTTACCTTTAATATTTGGACCATTTTTCATTGGCTCCATCTGGATTTTAAAATACACATTTGGAAAGTTTAAGCTTTATTTTTTAGTGAATCTTATAATAGATTCCCTGTTTACATATATAGGGATGGATTTGTTCAAAAAAGTTGGTTATGTAACCTTAGTCAGATTGACTAAATTTCAATTATCTGTTGTTTTCTTAATAAAAACCTTTTTGTTGTATGGATCTCAGCTACTTTACGGAAGCCTGTCTAATCATTTTAAAAAGAACTAAGGAGCAAAGCAATGCTTTGCTCCATGTTCTCTTTATAGCAATCCGTATTTCTTAAAACTGTTATAAATACCATGTTCATCATGAGTATCTGTTATATCATCGGCTGCAAGTTTCACTGGTTCTTTTGCATTACCCATTGCGATACCGTATTGAACGTATTCAAGCATTTCTAAATCATTTAGGCCATCGCCATATGCAAATGTGTTTTGTTTGTCAATCTTCAAATGATTTATGAGTATCTCAATTGCCGTAGCTTTATGAATGCCAGGAACCGATAATTCCCCGCTGTTTTCACCAAAGATTGGGACTGTACTTGAAATGACCGTAAACTTAGCTTCAAATTCTCTGCTAATCTCTGATATAGGCACATCCGAACCTAAAAATGATATTTTATTTATATCATCTCTAATTGGATTTTCTCCTTCTATCAGGCAGTCATGAAATGGCTGCAATCCTTTCTCCACTTCTTCTCTTGCATGTGGATTTTCCATTAAGAAGTTATCAATAATCTTCCGTATATGAGCTTTGCAGTTTTTACTGGCAAATAAGCCGCCATTTGACTCTAAATAATAATCAATTCCATGCTCATCGAAATAGGCTACAAGATGCTCTACATCCTCTGTACTAACTCTTTCATGCAGCAATACTTCTTCGTCTATTTCAATATATCCGCCGGCTGCCCCAATAATGCCGTCGAAGCCGACTTCTAGTATTTCCGGAAACAGTTCTGCTTTAGACCGGCCCGTACAAATAAACACTAAATGGCCGTTTTCCCTTGCTTGCCTGACTGCCTGTTTTGCTGAATCTGGAATGATGCCATGATCATTAACCAATGTTCCGTCAATATCCATAAATATGATTTTTTGCATGTATGCACCTGCCTATTATTCTATTGAAATCGCTTTTAATTTTCAAAATCATTAGCTATGAAATAATAGTAGCAAAAATGGCTAATCAGCACAATGTAATATTTATTCCAGTTTGTCCTTATAATTCTGTACAGCTTCCAAAATGGTAGTTATCACAATCTTGTGGTCTGTCAATTGCGGAAAATGACCGCTGTTTTTGGCTATTATTTGTTTGCTGGTTTTCGCTAATGTCAACAATTCCAGTTGATTTTCTTGTCTTCTTTTTAGTGCTTCCTTTGGGATAAGTCTGTTGGCCTTTCCCCCTGTTATGACATATAACGGGATTTCAGGAAATGAGGGATGCTCGTTAATCTGCTGTATTGTCTTTTTTACAAAATGAATTTCATCGAATTTTTTATGTGCTGACAAAGTATCAAACCTTGACAGCATTTTATTAACTGATTTAACAATCTTTCCATAATGTTCATCCAGCAGCATATCATTCGGATGGCTGGCCTCTAGAAAGACAACTCCGTAAACTTCATCAGGATAGAGCCGTGCATATAAATTGGCATATAAACCGCCGAGGGAATGTCCTACAAGCAAGTATGGCGGCTTTATGTTGAGGACCGCTAAAGCTTCCCTGAGTGTTTCAATTATTGTAATTCCATCTTGATTTTCTTTCGGTTTTTCACTGTCGCCCACACCTAGACGGTTATAAGCAAAGACAGCAGACATTTTAGAGATTTCCTTGATGATCTTCATCCAGCCTTCAATCGGGCCGGAGCCGCCGTTCATTAAAATAATATTCGGCTCTCCTTTTCCAGAAATAGAATATTCTATTATTCCTTTTGAAGTCGGTACCTTTTCTTTTTTTGTCTGCAAGCCAAAAACACCTCACCCTTATCGTTTTGTAAAAGGATTAGAATTGTAAGTTGTATAGTAACTATACGAAACAGAATAAACAAAGTTCCGTAAAATGAATTTTTAATAATTCCTAATTGCTTTGTTTAATAATTTATTAATATATGTGAGTGCGTAAAATTATTTGCTTAATAAAAATAAGAAGCAGCGCGCTGCTTCTTAGATCTTTAATTTCATTGTTCCTATCTCTTTTAAGCCTGCACGTATTAACAAAAATACTGCGACCCATGATGCTGCCATCAGGGAGAGCTGTCCATAAGGAAACATCCAAGGAGCGTCAAAATCCCAAAAAGCATGCAATAGCACAACTAAGATAAATACTCGTAAAAACCGGAAGCGCATGAGCATGCTCAGTTTAAATGGCTCGTCTCCCTGCACCCTGCAAAAGGCAGCTCCTGCCAGTGCAGACCAAGCAACATGTCCGCCTGGAGCAAGAATCCCTCTCCATAAAATCGTATAGTACAAATGCGATCCTCCGCCGGAAAGCAAAGCTCTTAACGCATATCCTGCTGTTTCAAATGCTGCAAATCCAACACCGACAGCAGCACCAATAAGCAGTCCATTAAGAATAAACCGGTATTTTCGGTAACGGACAAATGAAATAACTGTGATCGTTTTGGCAAGTTCTTCGACAATTCCAGTTGTTATTGCATTAGACGTATTCCGCAATATATCAAAAAATAATAATGCAACAAGCATCGAAAGAATTCCGCCTAACAAAACAATGTACATAATTCTATAAAAGGCAATATTTTGGGGAGCATTCATCTCCCAAAAGAAAATCAATGTCGTGAATGGAACAGCAAAAGACCCTGTTAAAATCAATCCGGGGATAAAGTTAGCATTTTTAAAATAGCTGACACCTATGTAAAAACCTGCGAATGTAAGAAGAGCGATTATAAATACCCTTGCAAACAGCCACGGTTTAGGCCATGTATCTGTCACTTCCGTAATCTTTGGTGTTGTCAGTGCCGTTCCCACAATAAACAGCCGTTCTGCTTCCAATTCACTATGATCATGAAAAACGCGGGAAAAGATATTATGGAATTTAGGATTAACAGAGCGTTCTCTTTTCGGTACCATGTCTACATAATGGGCAAATTCGTAAAAAAAGCTATTGTCATCACCCATCGTATTGTCCTTGATGAATTTTTCACCACAGTTAATGCAGAACTTCACACCATCTGGATTCGTATACACACATTGTGGACACTTCAAATACCTTCCCCCCTCATACTTATTGGATTCACTACCAAAAAGTATTTACCAAAGCAGGCAGAATTATTTGAAAAGGAGTATTTAGTAAGATATTTAAAGTTTATTTTATTTGTACATGGGTATTATAAAACTAATCATGATTTACCGAAAATATATTTCATTACCTTTTGAAGCCTTCCCATTCATTTGGGAAGGCTCTTTTTCTATTTATACGCCTTCTATATCTGTTACCTTGTACAAATATATTTTCCATACAGTATTGTTCGATGTAAATTGACCGTCAAGCTGCAGGTGATTTTCAGCAGCATTCTCAATGGGCACAGCAGAGAAAATATAGCGTCCGCCTATTTCTGCAAAATGCTCCATATTTAATTCTAAGTTCTTAATTTTTTTAGTAGATGTTTTTTCAAACATATAATGTTTGCCCAGCTCAGCTGTGAATATATAGCAGCGCCCGCCCCATTCATCAAAATAAGTCCGAATTGTTTTGTTTTTTGCCAGCTCAGGCTCCATGATTTTCCGAAAACTATGCTTATAGGCTAGCGAATAAAAATTATTATATGTATCAATAGTGTAAAATCCGTTATATTGGGAGACAGCCGGATGCAGCCCAATGCTTGCGACACGATAATCCTCTTTAGGTAAACCAATATGTGCTTCAATATCTGCGAATACATCTTCCGCATAAAACTCTTTAACACTCGGCTTATCATGATAAATAATTTCATCATTAAAAGCAAACAACAGCAAAATCTGACCGATTAGCAGAAATTTAACTGTCCCTTTCCATTTCGGCGAGCTCTCTATTAGGATTTTCAAACCGAGAGCAAAGCTTACGTAAATGACTAAAGGCCGTAAAAAATGAAACCGGGCAAAATTAAAGGTATCTAAAAACTGAAATCTCTCTGTTAATGGCAACCAGCCTCGATAAAACCATAAAGCATACCATGCTGAAAGAATAAAGTTGAGAGCAAACAGCCATATAAACAGCCGTTGACTGCGCCACTCTTTGTTTTTAACAATAAGGAGGAGAGAAAGAATGATGGCTGCCAAAACAAACAGCCCATGAACGGTCATAACATGGTTATGTCCGAAGACAAAGTTTTTAACGGTCAGTTTCAGCGAATGAGCAAACGTAAGTCTTGCATGGAAGTATTCGTCCCTGCTTGTCGGTTCCTGCTCGAATAAAAAGGAGTATACAAGCCGGTATTCAACGATTAAAAACACAAAGCTTATATAAGCAATCCCAAGCAGGAAGGGAATATTCAAAGTTTTTTTCCTAATGGCCTCATACAGCCAAAATAAACCGATTGCTGCTAAAAAGAAGAAAAAGCCAAGAACAATACTCGCATAAAATGGCACTAATGTTAATGTGAGATAGTTTTTCCATGACCGCTCCCCATTGCGGATATTTAACAATGCCCATAGTACGAGCGGCATTCCTAATGTACTCAGCATGCCCGACGGCCAAAACGGTGTTAACGCAAAGGCCACAGCTGCCCCAACTGTAATAAAACTAAACTCAGGATTTTTAATAATATGCTTTTTTAAAAGCAAGTACATGCCGATAAAGGCAACAACCCTTGTTATTGCTTGGCTAAGTGTATAAGCAACCATTGTTGGAAAGAATTTATAAAGCCAAACAATCAGCGTAAATTCCGAACCGAAAGCATTACGTGGAAGCCCATTGATGATTTGCGGTGTAACAGCATCCAAAGTGCCGATGAGCTCACCGCTATTTGCGAGCACTTTATACCATGCCAGATTTGAATCGAGATTATCATGGACCCGAATATGGGCGTTTTCCCCAAGCACAATTAAGGGAGATAAATACAGAGCTAGTAAAATAAAAGCTCCTGCAACTAATTTTTGCTCATGCTTGAGATTTGAAAAGAACAAGTGTATCACCTCAAAATAATCGCTAATGTTATTTTTATCCATAAAAGGATAATTATAACCTACTTATAGATAACGACTTTGTTCTCCTGTTTGTTTCATAAAAATTTACAAAAATACAAAAAGACCTTACAAATTGTAAGGTCACAAATACTTTAAGAAACAATATTGTATCTCTTCAAAAACTTCCTGCCTGCCCAAGCAAATAGCCGGTCCATTGAAAAGCCCATCAATCCTAAGACCACTAGACCAACAAAAATCCAATCTGTTTGAAAATATAATCGTGCATTCCAGATCATAAAGCCTATCCCTTCATTGGCTGCAACCATTTCGGCGCCAATGATTGCCATGAAGGACGAACCCATCGCAAGCTTTGCCCCTGTAAAGATAAAGGGAATGGCTGCTGGAATGACAACATATCGCAATACTTGCAGATCACTTGCTCCCATGCTTTTGGCAGAACGTATTTTATCCTCAGAGATGGAAAGCACTCCAGTCAGTGTATTAATCGTGACAACAAAAAATGTAGCATACATAATTAAGAATATTTTGGATTGCTCGCCAATCCCAAACCAAAGCATAAATAATGTAATAAATGCAAGCGGCGGGATAAAACGGACAAAATTTATCACTGGTTCAACGAGAGCACGAACGGTTTTATTGCTGCCGATAAATAATCCCAGTGGAATCGCAACAATATTTCCGAGAAGCCAGCCTATCAGGACCCGGACTAAACTGTATGCCATATAAATGAATAAGGACCCATCACTACCAAGTTCGATAGCGCCGCGCAATGTAGCAAGCGGACTTGGTAAAAATTGCGGATCAGAGAAATATGCAGCAATTGTCCAGATGAGCAGCAGCCCTATCCAGGTGATTATCCCTGTTTTTAAAATCTTTCTCCAGTAGGCTTTTACAGGCAGTTTCTTCACTGTTGGCTTTATATTTATTTCCTGCTGAATGGTCGTTTTCATTCTTAATCCTCCCTAGTCAAAATGCGACTGAACTACTTTATAATACTCATTAAAATCAGGACTAGTTATTTCTCGTGGATATGACATGTCGATTTGATAGGATTGAATTATTTTAGAAGAAGGTCCAACTGACATTATTCCAATCCGCTGCCCTAGCATTAGAGCCTCCTGAATATCATGGGTAACAAATATCACTGTTTTATTTGTTTCTGTCCATATTCTAATAAGCTCCTTTTGCATCGTTCTTCTTGTCATTGCATCTAAGGCGCCAAATGGTTCATCCATCAAGAGTATTTGCGGATCATTTGCTAAAACACGTGCCAATTGCACACGCTGTTTCATTCCGCCGGATATTTCCTTAGGAAACTTTTGATTATGCCCTGCTAACCCAGCCAGTTTAATATAATAATTGGCAATTTCTTTTCTTTCTGCAGCAGGAACCTTCTTCATTTTCAACCCAAATTCCACATTTTCTTCTACCGACAGCCATGGAAAAAGGGCTGAATCAGCTGATTGAAATACAAAGCCTCGATTTTCTTCCTGAGGTGCTAATTGGCTTTGAATCGTCAACTCACCGCTTGACTTCTCAATAAATCCAGCAAGAATATTTAATAAAGTTGATTTTCCGCAGCCGCTTGGACCTAGTAAAATATAAAATTCTCCGCGGTTTATCGTTAAATCAACATTTTCTAATACATAGCTTCCTTGTTCTTGAGTTTCAGAAAATGTTTTTGATAACCCCTTTAAAACAATATTAGGAGCATCTGTTTGAACCATTGTCATTTTATCTACTCCCTTCTTTCTTACAAGGATGATGGTGGATTCACAAGTTGAAACAGAATCCACCTCCCCTTTACTTGCTTTTATAGGTTACTTCTTCAGGTAATGCCTTCTGCAGCGCATCTAACGCCAGCTTATCTTCGATATTATAGTCTTTTTTTAATAGTCCCCTGTCTAGGAGCCATTGTTTCATATCACTTAAGTGCTTAATATCCTCTTCTGTAAAACCAATCGTGTAATTGATATTTTCTAGGTCGCGTAAGGTATCCTCTTTTTTCACTTTCAATTCCTTATAGGCAATTTCTGCTGTTCCATCAGGATTTTCTTTTACATAAGCAATCCCTTCTTTAATGGCTTTCAACAGATTTACGACAGCTTCTTCGTTGTTTTCAACAAATTCTTTATTGGCAACAAGATAACTGCTTGTGGAAATATTGGCTGAGCTCAAATTATCGATGGTATGTACGCCGTCAATCGCTTTTAATTTCTCTAATACTGCTCCGCTTGATAAAACGGCATCAATATCTCCTTTTTTCACGCCCACGATTGCTTCATCAGGTGTGCTGAATGGCACGTATTCAATATCCTTTTCACTTACGCCAATTGTTGCTAGATAATTAGCCCAATGATATTCCGATACTGTTCCTTTTGCGACACCGATGCGTTTTCCTTTTAAATCAGCAGGCGTATCTATTCCCTTTACAGCCACAAACTCAGATTCTTTAATAGTTGCTTCTGTGCTATGACTTAAAGAAGAAATAACAACTAAATCTCCTCTATTTAAGGAATTTAGAAGGACATAATCTGCTGCTAACCCTGTGTCAGTCTGTTCTGTCAGTAATGCATTGATAGTATCAATACCATATGCAAAGTTAGAGATTTTCGGGTCGATATCCAGGTCTGTAAAAAACCCTTCTGCATTTGCCGCCCTAATTTGCAAGGAACCGCCTGCCGCTGTATCAATTCCTATCTTTATAGCGTCCTTGCCTTCACTTCCTGAAGTGGAGCTTGAGCAGCCTGCTAAAAAAACAGATAAGATCAGGCTGAAAGCTGCTAGTTTATATTTTTGCTTCATGAAGAAATTCCCCCCTTTTAAAACTAGTTATTTTATCTCTTGTTCATCAAACCGTGCAACGCAAAGTGCCCCTTCTCCAATTGATGCTGCTCCTTTTACTTCAACCGCGGAATTAATTCCGCTTGGCGCCGCATTTGGCACTCGAAATGTTTCAATCTCCAATGGCTGTATTTCTATTTCTTCTGGTTTCTCAAGCTGTGGAACCCAGCCGTAAGGAACTCTGTATGCTCTGTATACCATATTGGAATTACGAGCATTTTTGAATGGCGAAATATATTCCCAAACAATTTCATGGTCTGCTGTTACTTCAAATATACGGCCGTTGGAGCCCTCTGTTATTAATGTGTTGCCATTTTCTAACCGCTGAGCTGAACTAATATATGGACTGTAGAACCGATAGGAATCTGTAGGAGCTTGATAGTTTGCTTCTTGACCTGTATATTGCCAAACTATTTTTAACGTGATCGGATCTATTTCCAATACGCGGGAATGATCGCGCAAAGCGTTTTTCGTACCGTCTGGAGAACCAGGATTTGGAGCGCCATATCCTCCCCAGCCGCCGTTATCAAACACAAGCAGATTTCCTTCACCAGGCAGCCCTTGCGGAATAATATGAGCATGGTGCTGTCCGATAATCCAGCCAATCTCCTTTAGCTCCTCAGTAGAATAATCTGGTCCGATTTGCCAGACAATCTTACCAGAACGTTTATCCGTTATGCCAATGATATTTGCTTCCCTTGCATCCCAAATGATATTGTCTGGGTGAAATCTTTCATCTCCATTGTCATAATGACGGTTTGGACCTACTGCAGAGATTGAATTTATATGAAGCCAGTCACCAGACTCATTTCCGAAGAATCGGCGGTTTGGCTGTTCATAGATGGTTTTCTTTGCTTCCTCATCAAATTGCAATTCATCAAAATGATCGCTGAATGACCATTCCCAAACAATATTGCCGTTCCAATCCACTTCTAGGATGACATCATCTAACAGCTCAAACTTCGAAATATTCGAGTTGACTACATTACGGTGAGCTAGAATTAACGTATTGCCTTCATCAACTTTCGGCTCCTGCCCTGGCGCGTAATATCCAACAGAACTGCCTTCACGCTGATAGTCATGATGTGCTCTAGCAATCCATCTCCCCTCATAGCCTGGATCCGTAATAAACTCATGTTTATCAAACTTCCAGACAATATTGCCGTCAAAATCTACTTGCGCCAAATCTCCTTCATCCTGAAAACCATGCTGCGGGTCTCTGTTAAAGGTGTGTCCTAATACATAGCCACCAGGGAAAATTTTATTCGGAAAGCCTCTCAAGCCTTTCCACAAGTGGACCTCTCTGCCATTCATATCAATCAATAATGCCCCAAGATCTGGTGCTTGAAAAATAGTGTAGCCGCTCCAAGCTTTAGTAGGTGAATAGATTGTTGCTCCTGTCGGATAAATTGTAGGATGTCCCATATTTACTCTCTCCTTTTCTATTTTTCAAATTGGTTTAATCGGATTAATGCACAAAAATGTCTAATCTCTCTTTTTTTCATACCCCCTACTTCCTTATCGACCGATAAACAATAATAAAAAAAGAGACTCAACAAAATGCAAATGCAGCATTTCATTGAATCTCTAGTGATCTAGTCGATTCTTTATCTATTTGTTTGTTTCTTGAGAATTATCATAACAGGACTTAAAAGGAAGTGTCAACGATTTTTTAACTATTCAGATAAAATTACTAGGTATTCAACCAGCTTTGTTACAGCTGCTGAATTATTGAAAAATCCATGCCTGTCCTAATGTAACTAACCAGCTCATTTTATCTTTGCTGAATAAACTATGTAATGAATAAGGACAAGGAGGGATTTATAATGAGTAGAAGACCGTGGTTCTTCGGAAGAAGCAATAATGGTGGGAATTCAAACCAAAGCAACAACTCTAATTCACGTTCAGGCGACAGCGACAGCCGTTCTGATGCAAATGTAGACTTTGATGTAGATAACGACTTAAGAGTAGATACAGAAGTAGATAACGATAATACTGTCAAAAACCTTGATAAAAACACGAACGTCGCTAAAGTCAACGATTCTGGTAATGCTAAAATCGACTTGAACATTGATGTTCATTCCGATTCCAAAGCTCGTGTCCAATCACGCTCCCGTGCTAATGCGGATGCTGATCAAGACCAAGATAACGAGCAGGATAATGACCAAGATCAAGACAGCTAAAAATCCGCATTACAGAACGAGAATGGCAGCATTCTCGTTCTGTAATGAAAAGATATGTTTTCATTACTGCAACTCTAGGTTTTAACCTTACTTATGGACTGTATTATACTGACAGTTTAGTTTAACAACTCCCACATGGCGAAAAAGGCAATGAAATAACATAATAGTAAAGAAGCGGCAGATAGGCTCTGCCGCTTCTTTTTAATTAGTTCGGACGAACTAAAATTTTGCATTCATTTTTATCATTAATTAGTTTTTCAAACCCGTCTTCCACAATGTTATCTAATGCTATGATACTTGTGATGACTGGCTCAACATTCAATGATCCCTTTGATAACAAATCAATCGCTTGGGCAAAGATGTTATTATAACCGAGAGAAGAATTGATTTTTTTCTCACTGACTACTTGTGTTGTAGGGTGATACTTAACAGGATTTGCAAACACACTTACAATCATAAACTCACCATTTGGTTTGATGCAATCAAGTGATTGGTTGAATGTAGCCTCTACTCCAGCAACGTCAAAGGAAACATCTACTCCCCCATTGGTATGATTTTGAATAACTTGAACAGCATCCTCTTCCAGCGGATTTATTACTACATCCGCACCCATTTTCAATGCTAGTTTTCTGCGTTCTTCACTAACTTCTGCCACAAAAATCTTACTTGCTCCTGCTGCTCTCAAGCTCTCGGATAACAGCAGCCCGATTGGTCCTGCTCCAAAAAGTGCGACGCTATCGCCAATTTTGAACTTACTTTTTCGAATTGCCTGCAATACAACGGCAAGAGGCTCTACTAAAGCGGCAAATTCAAACTTGAGTGTATCAGGCAATAAAAATACATTTGCTTCTTTCACGACAACATATTCAGCGAAACCGCCATTTTCGTGAATGCCATATGATTTCATATTAGGGCAAATATTATAATTTCCAGTTTTACATGTTTGACACTCACCACATCCCCAAATCGGTTCAATCGCAACTCTGTCGCCAGCTTTAAATTTAGTTACATTATTGCCGACTTCCACAATTTCTCCTGTAAATTCATGGCCTAAAATCATTTTATTTTCTGTTACAAATGTTTTATGTAGATATTCGTGTAAATCTGTCCCACATATACCAGCGAATTTAACTTTAACTTTTACAGTTCCTTCTGTAACTACCGGTTCAGTGACTTCTTCAATTTTTACATCTTTTGAACCGTAATATACTAAAGACTTCATAACATTATCCCCCAATTTTCCGTAACCAGCTGCTATATTAATGACATTCATTGCTGATGGTTCATCTTATCCACTGATTACAATCTCGAATTAAAACTATTCTAACTAATTATATGTAACTAAGTTACTAAAACACAATTATCCTGCTTTTGCGTATTAAAATACTTTTCTATCGTTCTGCTTAAAACTGCACGCAGAATATCATTTGGCAAGTTATGCTGGATAAAATAGTGCATAAGCAATGCCTAGTATGCGACCAACTAGGTCGCATACTAACTCGTAACTAACAAGTGAAATGTCCCTTTGTTTCTATGATTCTGTTCAAGATGTAATATTTTTGATGTATTGTCCGATATCATTGCTTTGTTCATTTAGATTTTGGATATCTTCCATAAACTCAACCATGACACGAGATTGCTCTGCTGATGCAGTGGATACTTCACCAATACTCACTGTCAAATTCTCCATGTTTGTTCGTATTTCTTGAAGAGATTTACCAATCGTACCTACTGCATCCTTTGTTCCAATGGAAAGCTTGCGTATTTCATCTGCCACAACACCGAAGCCTCTCCCAGCATCGCCAGAACGGGCTGCTTCAATGGCAGCATTCAAGCCAAGCAAGTTTGTCTGTGATGAAATATCTTCAATTAATTTAACAACCTTACTAATCTCCTGCGAGTTCTCATTTGCATGAGCTGCTTGGCCATTTATATCTGTGCTGGTTGCGGAAAGTTCCTCCGCTTGAGCGGCAACTTGTTGTACTTTTCCCTGCAGACTGCTGACGATCGAGCGTAATTCATCCAAATCTTCATCTAATAGTTCTTCGTCTTTCAATGTTTTGGTAATTTGGAACACACCGACAATCTCACCGTTTTCATCACGAATAGGATTAGCGGAATAGTGCATACCAACGCCATAGCGTTCTTTAGGAATATGTATTTTTACTTTTTCTCCGTTAAGTGCTTGACGCAGGATATCGTTATCTTCCGTAAATGCAAAGTCACCGACTTTAACACTATAATCTAAATCTTTTGACTGGGAGGAAAAGATGAAATTCTCTGTGTCGGTAACGACAACAGCACAATTTTCACCAAGGTTTTTTTTGATTTCAGGTGCTAGTTTAACCAACGCTTGTAGTGTTAAATGCATATTTCCATCTCCTATTCCTGGTTAGTTACTATTTTCATTTTTTCAATTATCTGTTTGCTTTTTGCATCCAAAGCCTGAATTTCATCCATGAATTCAACCATGATAACAGATTGCTCATCTGATGAAGTGGAGACCTCATTAATGCTGAGTGTCAGATTCTCAATGCTGGCACGGATTTCCGTTAAGGATTTACCAATTGTCTTCACTGCTTCCTTCGTATTGTTAGATAATTTTCTTATCTCATCTGCCACAACACCGAAGCCTCTGCCAGCATCGCCAGAACGAGCTGCTTCAATAGCTGCATTTAATCCAAGAAGATTTGTCTGTGTAGATATTTGTTCAATTAACTGAACTACTTCGCCTATTTGGCGAGAGTTTTGGCTTGCACTTTTTGCTTGGTCGTTAATATCGCTGCTGGTTGCGGAAAGCTCTTCTGCCTGTGCGGCAACATACTGCACCTTGCCTTGCAACGCATCAATTACTTCATTGATTCTGCTAAGCTCTTTATCTAGCTTATCTTGATGCTCCAATGTTCGCGATAAAGATAACAAGCCAACAATTTCATTTGTATCTATATCCCTAATTGGCGTAATAGAAGTCACTACAGGCACACCGAAAATGTTTGCATCGTCTGTTTTAGAAATAATTTGTTCGCCTCTAAGTGCGCGCAGATAAACTTCATGCTCATCCAGTCTTGTTTTTCCTGCTTCAACATCCAAATTCAAGAGCGTTGACGGCGAAAAGTAAACAAACTTCTCCGTATCCAGCACACCCATTGCGGCTGTTGGTCCTAGCGTATCTTTTATAATCGGGGCAATATTGACTACTGCCTGAATAGTAGAATTCATAAAACAAGCTCCTCCATATGTATTTTCCCTTTATATCGGCAATAAGTACTAAATGTGAAGCAATTCACTAAAAAAAGTCTGATTTTGTTATATTTTGTAGAAAATCAGACTTTTTTAGTGAAGGAGATAGTAAAAATGTATGATAGATAACTTTTGGCTTTTGCCAATAGCATAATTAGTACTGGGTATGGTAGCTGTTAATGAGTAAACGTTTCCTATTGTTTTAATGTACATTTAAATCACAATCTATCTATATTAATAACAACTCACTCTTGAACGGAAAAATAAACTATTTACAAAACAAAACAATCAGTTTGCTATTAGCAACTGATTGTTTTAGAGCATTTATTTATATGATATTCCCTTATATCAATGGGTTTTGCTTAATTAATCTCCATTTCTGGCTACTTGAATTCTGTACTGGCATGAGTATAATGGAAGAATTTGATTTATTAGCGGATATGGTTATATACAAGCTAGTTCCTTTTAACCTTATCATGTATGTTTCATCAGATTGTTTAATAAACTCCCAATATTGAAGATTGTCTGTTTTTAATGCCTGCTGCGTTAAAGTAACACCTGATTCAGGCTTTGACGAAGGCTGAAATGTTTTTGATGTATATTCATTTTTCAACTGGTAGCTTTCTTGGTCAACTTGGATAAACTGCCAGGTCATACATTTCCATTTTACATGCTTATATAGTATTATTCTGTTTCCATTCTCAATGCCAGCTTTATATGGTCTAAGATTTTTTCCTGTTCTTACGTTTTGTATGGCGTATGTGTTATTTTTATCCTGATTTGTTTGGTTTGTTGCTATAGTGAATACAGATATTAGTAACCTTTTAGCAACTAATGGAGGGATATATTGGAAAGCAAAAAGGAATTGCCCGCATGCCCAGTAGCCACAACTGTCGGTCTAATAGGCAATAAGTGATAGTCTAAGACCAATTATTAATGTGATGGAAAAATGGGGATTGGAATATAAAACTTTGGTAAACGTAAAAACAAATGAATGACTAACCAATTAAATTATAGCCATAACAACTAGAACAAACTCCTATTAGGTATTTGATCTAGTTGTTGTATTTATATTCTTATACTTTTTAGAGATTCTGATTTAACAGTTACTTGTTGTGAATGTTTTTACTACTTAAAATATCCTGTCCTGTTTGTGACATAAGTGAAAACGTTTCATTTAAAGACGAATAGAGCCATAATGATGTCGGCTCTCAAAAAGAAACGCAATGATACTTTCATAATAAGGTATAAATTGTTTTAGTTCGATTAGCTTTAAGATTTCCTCTTTAGAAGCCCATTTGGCTGCTTGTACTTCCTCTTTCTGTAATGTCAATTCATTCAAATCAATGTCATATTCAATTAAATAATAATCATCAAAGCCGCGTTCAAAGTTAATAGTAAATTGTGGACGAATCTTTTCAAAGTTATAATGTATCCCCAACTCCTCGAATAACTCTCTTGAAGCAGCCTGCTGACTTGTATCGCCTGCAACCGCACTGCCTCCACATGTAATATCCCAAAGATTCGACCATCCTTGCTTAAAGGGCTGACGTTGCTGAATGAGCATTTCTCCTTTTGTATTAAATATACATACGTGTACTACTAAATGAAACTCGTCTGGTGTCATTTCATCTCCACGATTTATTTGTTTCTCTACTTTACTACGTTGCATATCAAATAAATCCCACTTTTCCATTGCTAAACTCCTTATATATATATTTATAAAAAGATTCCCAGTTTATTATAAAATTTATTAAATTTTTCACCATTTAAAAAAAAGTAATTTAAACGTTATTACTTAAGTGTCTTTTAAGTACAAGTTTTACTTGCAGTTGAAAGCCCTCATAAAATTGAAAATACTCCTTATTAAACCAACTGCCATGATTGTTATATAAGAATGTACTACCTTGAGTACAGGATTTTTATGCCGATAGAGTTACTCTATGAGTTGATGATTCCATAATAAACTACATCTAAATATTGATTGTCCTTCTTTACGTGATCAATGAAAACTCCTTCTTCCCTCATCCCTAGTTTTTGCATAACTCTTCCTGAGGCTGGATTTGTTTTAAAGTAACGAGCAAATACTTTGTGTAAATGTACTTGATTAAATGCAAACCATAAAATTGCTTGCGCTGCCTCTGTTGCATATCCATTTCCCCAAAATTTTTCACCAATCCAGTATGCTATTTCACCATTGTTAAACTTTTGATTACTTGATAATCCTATAGCTCCATATAACTCACCATTTTCCTTATCCGTTATTGCAAATTCATAGGACATTTCTTTATTAAAATTTTCATGATGGGTTTTAATCCAAGATTTAGCATCCTCTACTGAATATGGATAAGGTAAATAAAGTGTATTTTTATAAATATTATAGTTATTACAAAGGTTAGCTACATTTACAGCATCAGATTCTTGGAATAATCTAATTACTAACCTTTCAGTAGTAATCATCTTATTGCTTTCTTCATATTTCATAATAAGAGTCCCCCCAAGACGAAATGGTTTCTAATTCCTATAAAGAAAAAGATAATATCTTCCTTTAGATATCGCCTACAAATTTATCTTATCAAGAGGTCTTTTTTCTTTCAAATCGCATTTTCAGTTATTACAGGAATGCTGCCACTGTTTCTTCCATAAAATAGTTGACAGAAATACGGCTACTGATAATAAAAAAGGCGGACCTTTATTCATCATTAAGGTAACGCCCCTTTAATCAGCAACTTTGTAATTAAAGTAAGATATTATAATTAACAACTAATTATTCTTAGACTCTTTTAGATCTATTTCATCTTTATTAAAGAATAGAAAAGAAATAGCAATCCCATATGCAATCCAAATACTTAGAATAACCAACAAATTATCAACTGTTTTTGTAAGAAAAATTACATTTAATATCATTATTAGGGAGACAAGAATTTTCAATAACAAAGTTATATACCTCTTTCAATTATAAATATGTAGTATATATTTCTCTTCAATAGCCTTTTATCTTCTACACATAAACTGTCATGTTTGTGTTTAATAACAAAAAAGGTTGTGCTTACAACCCCGTTCGTAAAAAAAATTAATATTGTCAATTTAATCTATTTTTATTTAGTAGAGCTTAATTATTCTTTTTATCTCTTGAATTTTTCCACGCTACCGCCCCAAATAAAGCTCCAATAATCAGGATAGTCCACTTTATTACTTTCTTCATCCTTTGCACCCCTTAAATTCCTCTACATATAATACGATTTTAATTTGATGAATGTTTCATTTTTTTGTTATTTATACTTTTATCTATCCTGACCTTTTTTTAGAATAGTGAAACCTTTATATATGTGAGATCGTAAATTGTGTAAGGGAGGTCGAGTATAAAATGAAAATAGAATTAAATTATTTTGATATGGCTGATAATAAATATTTATTTCAAGCACCAATTATCTCAGATGGATTTCAGTTTATTCCTAATGAAGGAGATACCCTTATTCTAGATAATTTTGGATACAAAGTAAGTCAAAGAGAATTCTCCTATGATAATGAAAAAACAAAAATCACCATTTTCTGTGTTCGTGAAAGAAAAAAACGAAATTAACTTTTGATCAATTTCTTATTAAGCTGACCTGCCCCGATTGTTACATAAGCAACGCTCTTTTCTTTATTACAGGAGAAAAATCCGCAAGAAAGAGCCTTGCCCCTATTGGATTAAGGCTCCTTAAAAACTAAGATAAATTAGGATGCAATATTTTGTTTAGTATTTGAATCAATAAACTTAAAGTAAGGTAGAAGAATTCCTAATAAAGACATGGTACAAATAATAGTCCCTATTATTAAATATAATGGACGAATCCCCCAGAGTTCACCTAAATAGCTGCCTATGAAGACACCTAATGGCATAGTACCTCTAATAATAAAAAGCCGAACCGAGGATACTTTTCCCAGCAAATCATTTGGAACTAATTGCTGAAAAACCGTTATATTATGTACACTAAAAAATGCCATAGATATTCCTGCAATAACCTCAGTAAAAATAGCAAATATGATACTAGAGTTAATACCAAGTGTGATAAATGTTAGACCACCTATTACTAATGCTCCTAACATTAGAACTCTACGGCTTTTATATTTAACTTTTCCAACTAACAATGAGCCTATAACATATCCTAAAGGGAATCCGGCCATAAAATATCCGTATTCAGAATAACTCCCTGATAATTCCTCTGTTATATAGGGAAGTGTGATAACCATTGTCACTCCTACACCAAATTGAACAAAGGCTAAAAAAATACCTAACCATACTAAAGTTGGCTGTTTGAAAAAATACGATACTCCTTCTATAAATTGTTCAAGCCAAGTCTTCCTTACATTATTTGTGCTTTTTGTCTCTTGGATAAAAAACAAAAGCGAACCACTTATGATAAGGAGGATACTAACAAATATTAATGTGGGCTTTACACCAAAGTACTCAACGACACCTCCCCCTAAAACTGGAGCTAAAAAGGTCATTAATCTAACAGTGCCGTCAATATAAGCATTCGCTGTACTTAATTGGGCTTTTGATACGATAGTTGGTGTAATTGCTTGATTTGCAGGTGTGTATATAGGAGTTATTAACCCTACAATAATTTGAACTACATAAATATGCCACGGTTCGATATTTCCCAGTATTAAATAAACAATTGGTATAAGAAATATAAGTCCCCTAGTCCATTGAGAGAAAATCATTATCCACTTTCGACTCCATCGATCAATAAATGGGCCAATGAATAATTGTAGAATTAGAGACGGTATAAAATATAGCAGCCACATACTTCCCAATGCAATTGTAGAACCTGTAAGTTGATAAATAAGAACAGAGTTACAAAAAGTACCAAAAGCACCTCCTAATTCAGAGATAGCATTACCAATCCAAACATAAACAAATGAATGATTCTTTAAAATGTTGTTGCTCATTAATTCATTCCACGCTTCCCTCTATATCTCTATTAATTATTAATAAAAAGGTTGAATTCTTTTGATGAAAATTCAACTTTAATTCATTATAGGAAGATCCTTAATATACGAAGTAAACTGCGATATATCACGGTCCGTATACAGGTATTAGTAATATCCCTACAAAAAAACAGCAAGTGAAATTCTTTGGACTATGTGCTACCATTCCATATCCTTAAATAAGGATATATTGATTATTAAAGCAAGAGCACCTATAATAGCAAGAATTTTTTCTAATAGCTGTTTAGACAAGATATCCTCTCCTCTCTCTAAATATATTACCAAAAATTGTCATTCTGTAAAGGGCAATAGGTTCATTATTAAGGTTGTTTTCTTACACTTTCCTGCCCAGCCTAGTTAGCGACAAACAAAAAGCTACCGTTTTGGTAGCCAGATTTCCAACTAAATATAGTTTTTAAATGGATGGCGTTCTAAAGATAAAACCAAATTTTTGAATTCACTAATTTCTTCTGTTACCCAGTGATTTCTATCTAGTACGCGTATTACTTTCCTTGAAGCGGATAGTAAAGAATCTTTGAGTTCACTATATAGAAATGTTCCTTTAAAACTATCGTCTACATCATCTTTAAATCTAAAATTCATTTCTACCTCTTCTTCACTTATTTTTTTCACAAGAACTTCTGGTGTCCCATCCATAAAATCCAGTTTATAGGTAGTGCCTATTCTAGAGATATCAACACCTCTAACAGATTTAATCCACCATGATAAGATAATAACCAAAAAATCATCCCACCCTTCATCAGGAAAGTATTGGTGATAATCAATAATAAAATATAGCGTTCCTGTAATGTTTTTACTTCGATTTATTTCTAACGAATCTATATCTACATGAAGGGAAATATGCTGTACCATTTGTTTCATCCTTTTATTTTTTGTTTCCTTTACAATTCGCTAATCTGTATTAAATTCCTTCCTTCTACAAAATGCCAGGTTTATTGAAGAAGGAAAAATACCACTTATTACAAGAATACGGACAGATATTGTAAGACTTTGTCTGAAAAGATAAGGTATCACATTTTCTATTAATTAGGTTATCACTTTAACAGCTCAAAAAAATTCCCTAAATACAAGATCTAAAATTTCCATTTCTAAATGATTTGACTGCGTAAAATTTAATTTGTTTATCTAGCTTCCAAACGGAAATATCTTCTTTCCAGCTCACTATGAGAAATTTAATACTACCCTTCAACTAGATAAAAGGACTACAGATTAACATCTAATAGTCCTTTTAATCCCTGTCAGCATATTAATTTATTCGTCTTCAAACACATCGTCAGTGGTAAGACCTTGAATAAAACTTTCAAAGTCTTTAGCCAACCAAGTGATTTTGTAATCATCTTCTTGATCGATATGTACGACACACGGTTCGCCTTCTGGGCCGCATTCTCGATAATCAAGAAAAACCATATCATGTCCAGCTGATGGACAATCACAAATAGCTATGCCGATATTAGGATATCCCCATTCCTCCATCCAAAATTCAGTGCTATAATCACCACCTAAAGAATTGCTTTTGCTGTATCCTATACCATATATCCCACTTATTGCAATGTGATTTTCAGACCAACTTGTCGGTACTGTAGTAGGGTAACAATCTTTTACTGGAATTCCGCCATTATGTTTTTTCATTAGCCAAATATAAGACGCAGGCAGTTTATATCCTAAGTCTCTTTCAAGTTTAGAAATATCCTCTTCTGTAGGTGAATCAGAAATATATTCCTCTTTAGCATACTCGCTGTCATCCCAAAAACGGTCTAAGTCTACTCCGTTAAAATAGCTCATTTCTATTCCTCCATTATTTAATCTATGTCTATTCCTTGTGTATTGTCATATAAAATTAAATTCTTTCATTGATTACCCAATAACAGTTCTAGTCATTATATTCTGGATGTCCATGACGCTCGCAACCGAATAAATAACATGCTTTTTCGACTTGCGGCGCATATTCCATTGGCTCTTTGATGCCGTTTATTGCCTGCTCGAGCATTTGTTCATATAGCTTAATGTGCATTTGGATTTCTTCCATATCTTCTTTTTTGTCTTCCTCTGTCCAGGTTTCATCGCATTCTTCTTCATAACTTTCTTGGAGCTCGATTTGCTTATCCTTTATCAAGTTATCCAATACTCTTCTTGCCTTCTCCCTCTCACCTGTTTGAATAAGACAATAGGTGTAGCGGCTGACCCAATTGGGCTCTTTCCAATAACTTGCCCATCCTTTTTCAAACCAAAAGTTTGCCTTATGATTGGCATTTATTTCTGCATATAAATCTGCCAAGTCTACTGCACCGACAAAATCTCCCTCCTTATCGGAGAAGGTATCTAGTATGCTCTCCGCCTCTTCATATCTCTCTAAATCAGCAAGGCATTTCACGTAACTATACATTGTGTATTCAGAAGGTTTTGAGGCATGAAAAAAACATTGCAACGCTTTGCTTTTTTCGTCTTTATGATAATACGCTACACCAAGATTATTGTAAGCTTCTAAAGTTGGCTCTAATTCAATCGCCTTTATTAAAATGGGAATGGCGGAATCCCAATCTGCTATTGTTATGTATATTTCACCTAATAGATTGTATGGAAAATGGGAACTTGGAGTACTAGCAATCACTTCTTTTAGAAGTGGAATTGCAGCCTGGGTATTCTCTTCTTCTCTATATAGCATCCAAGCGAAGTTATTTAAAGATTGCACGCCTCTATTATTCCTTATCTCTTGCTTAAAAATCTCCCATGCTTTATCTAATTCATTGTTTTCATAAAACTTAATCGCCTTTGTGTTTTGACTCATTAAAAAATCCTTTCTGCCGTTATGCTTGTTGTCTAGTATTATAACATTCTCTCCATTAAAAAAAAGAGTGCACTTTTCGTTAAAGTGCACTCTCTACATCTTATTTCAAGAAGTTTTCTTTAAAGAAATCTAATTGGTAATCTAAAGAAATTGGATCATTAAAGATAAACTCATATGCATTAGCTTCTAATACATGGTTGTTTTTTACTGCAGGAATATTTTTATATACATCTGTTTCCTGGTAAGAGTTATCTTGGTCATTATATTTGCTTATTACAAGATAATCACCAACATATTCTGGAAGGACTTCAGAAGACAGCGTGTAGTAGCCTTCTTTTTCCGTCATTTCTTTTACTTTTTCAGGCATTTTTAAGCCCATTGCTTGATAAAGAATTTCTGTTCCGCGGCCCCAGCTGTCACCAAGGATATACATGCTTTTATCATAGCTTTCCAATACGGTAACAGTAGCATCTTCGCCGATTTTCGCTTTAATTTCCTCGCCGGCAGCTTTTGCACGAGCTTTGAAATCATCAATCCATGCTTGTGCTTCTTTCTCTTTATTCAAGAGCTTGCCGATTTCTAAATGCTGCGTTAAGTAGTCCACTTTGTTATAAGTATATGTTACAGTCGGAGCGATTTTTCCAAGCTTATCAATGTTTTTAGTTGTGCTTGCTGCGATAATTAAGTCTGGTTGCAGCTCAGCAATTTTTTCGATATTCTCTTCGGAAACCACTTCCACATCCTTCAATTCGTCTGCATAACGTGGATTCGTCATCGACCATGAATCTACACCTACAAGATTAACGCCAAGTTTTAAAACATAACCTGCATTTGTTAAAGCAACAACTCTTTGTGGATCTGCTGGAACTTCAATTGGGCCATTTTCTGATTCATATGTGATTGTGGAATCTTCCTCTTTTTTTGTTTCTTCGCCAGATGTTCCTGTTGTCTTATTGCCGCAAGCACTAATAATTAATACAAGAAGAAGAATGAATGGTATAAGTTTTTTGCTCAATGTTTGCTACCCCTTTTAAAATAAAATAGTATGTATATATTTCTGTATTACTAGTTTACCTGTCTAATTCCCTCCTGAACGGATGATAATGAGAATGATAATCATTCTTGAATTAATCATAATCTCGTATCTAATTTCTGTCAATAGATTTTGAGCCTTCAAATTAAAAATTTTGTGACAACTAAAAAGGCCGGTCAAATTGGCCAGCCTTTAAGAGATATAATATAAAATAAAATGAACGGCTTTTATTGGCTTTGCCAATGGAGCCTGCGTCTGATTTTTTTGTAAAACCGATAAGTATGCCTGACAACATCCAGTGCTTTAAAAGGAATTTTTACTGGGTACTTATAAATAGTTTTTTTATATAGTTTATAATATGCCTTCACTAAATCTTCCCATTTTTCATCTTTGCCTTCTTTATAAAAATCCGAGACGTCGACAACATATCCTCTGCCATCCTTCATCATCACGTTTTTCCCGTGGATATCATATGGATTCAGACCACATCTTCTCGCATATTCGAGGGCTTCATTAATATCTTCGATGACAGTTTCCGGTATCCTAATTCCTTTAGCAAAGGCATTATAAAGCGTGATTCCTTTTAGTCTTTTTAAAACTAAATAGTTATCTCCTTCATACACTAGATGAGAGTAGCTCGGATGAATGCCAAGTTTTCTGTATATATCTGCTTCCTTTTTTAGATTTTCTTGTTCTACTACATTGACTTTAACGACGAGATCTGGCTCTGTATCATGCATAAAGACAGCTGCATAATTGCCTACTCCAACACACTTCCATCCAAGTGGTATGCGTTTTACCACGACTGGATTATGCACTTTTTCTCTTTTTAACACTACTTTCTTTAAAAGCTCTGTTTCTATTAAATGAATAAAATTCTTCTTCATCATTCCCCTCCGCTACTTGCTATTTTATCATCTTTTCCTTAGTGTTCTCTTAACTTGAACAGAGAAATTTTTACAAACTGAAAAATAATAATAGAGTAGCTATTTCTATCGAAAGTATTGATTAATTCAATCAAAATATTCAGCTTTCCTTACTATCTCTGTCCTCATAAAATAGAGATAATAATGGAGAGAAGGGAGAATTTATTATGACAGTTGCCGTTATATATGGGGGAAACCGCCCGAATGGAAATACAGAATTGCTGACAGACTTAGTAATTAAAGGGGTCAAGGTCGAAACAATTTATTTAGGAGATTTCCATATTGAACCAATAATGGATATGCGACACGAAGAAATTGGCTTTCAGGATAGCAAGGACGATTACTATACAGTCATAAACCGTATCCTCCCACATGATACTATTCTATTCGCTACACCTATTTATTGGTACAGCATGACAGGAATCATGAAGAACTTTATTGATCGCTGGTCCCAAATGCTAAGAGATGCTAACTACCCTGATTTTAAAGGGAAAATGGCTTCCAAAAAAGCATACGTCATCGCTGTTGGCGGCGATTCACCTACCATTAAAGGTCTGCCGATGATTCAGCAATTTCAATATATCTTCGATTTCGTCGCTGTTAATTTTGCCGGCTATATTCTTGGTGCTGGCAACAAACCTGGCGATATTTTAACAGACAAAAACGCACTTTATGCTGCAACTGAGCTCAATAAGCAATTATTAGCGAGAGAATAACGAAAAAGTCTGCATCAGTTGCTGCAGACTTTTTTCTATTCATTTCTTTACTTCATATTGTAGTTCAACAAATTGTCCAAAGCTTCGTGTACCTTTCAGCTGAAGGTTCAGCTTATAATTACCAGCTTTAAATAACGGAATGCCGTCGCCGATAACAGTTGGGGCAATTGTCACAATCAGTTCATCGACCAAATTGTTTTCCAAAAAAGCCTGAAGCAGATTACCTCCGCCAACCATCCAAATATTTTTGCCTGCTTCTTTTTTTAGTTTGTTCACAAAGAGCAAAATATCCTCTTGTATAAATTGAACATATTCTGTATTCTCTTTAGGCGTTCGAGAGAAGACATAGCAATCCTTTCCTTTATACGGAAAATCACCTTTTTCATAATCCATAATCCACTCATATGTACGATTACCGATCAGAATAGTATCAACTGTTTCATAGAACTCGGAGTAGCCGTTATCCCCTTCTCCCTCTACTTGGAATAACCAGTCTAGTGAATCATCCTTTGTCGCAATATATCCATCTAAGCTTTGAGCAATATATAATACAAGCTTTCTTTCGTTCATTGGGCATCATCCTTCACAAACAAGAATATATGTTCTTGTTCATTATATACTATAATCTTATTTTTTAGGATTGTGCTGTAACATTTTTAAAGAGGGTATTTTAACAGCTGCCAAGCCTGTTTGACCTTTTGGTATTACAAGTAGGTTAAGGAATCAAGAA
Organism: Niallia sp. Man26; assembly: GCF_022049065.2. NCBI lineage: Bacteria > Bacillati > Bacillota > Bacilli > Caryophanales > Bacillaceae > Niallia > Niallia sp. Man26. Next base: position 197,844 of record NZ_CP095744.1, on the reverse strand, counting down.
CTTCCTCCAAACTTAGTTCAGCACAAGCCATGGATGTGTCTGCTGCCCCATAATACAATTTAATGATGTCCCCTTCTGTCAGCACCCCGCAAGAAAACACAACTCCACCGAAAAATCCTTCTTTTTCATACTGTGCTTCCGGTTCAACTATAGGATTCTCCGATCGTGCAATAACTTTCGCTGGGTTTTGTAAATCTAATAAGACCGCCCCCATACAGTAACGCTGATCCTGTGATGCACCATGATACAATTCTAACCAGCCTTTTTTTGTTCGAAACGGCACTGCTCCTCCTCCGATTCTGCCAGAATCCCATTTTCCTGCTCTCGTGCCAATTAAATGACGGTGATTCCCCCATTGCAGCAGATTTTCAGATTCTGCAATCCAAATATCTGGAGAGCCATTACTATTTGGAACAGGGCGATGCAAAGCATAATACTTTCCATTTATTTTTTCTGGAAAGATCGCTACATCTTTATTTTCTGGAGCCAAAATCATTCCATGATTTTCGACTTGAACAAAATCTTTTGTTGAAACCATGACAACGCCTACACCTTTAGGAGATGTTGCACTATAGTAAATATAGTACGTATCTTCTATTTTTGTAATTCGAGGGTCTTCAATGCCAAAGGTCTCCAGTTCATTGGCTGGATAAATAAACGGCTGTTCATCCACTGTAAAGTGACGGCCGTCTTTACTGCGGGCGATTCGCAAATAAGAAAGAGAGGTTAAGTAAGACCACTTACTATGATTTGCTCTTTTGATCACACGAGGATCGGAAAAATCGTAATTAGGGTCGTCCTGTTGAAATTCCATAATATCGAGCTGTTTCGTGTTTGGATTAAATATAGGTGATTTCACTGTATTATCTCTATTGCTAAACGGTCTTTCTGCAATCCGAACAAGCATGATTACTTCCTTCTTATACTCCGTAATTCCCGCATTAAAAGCCCCGATAACTTCAAATCCTTCGTGAAACGGTGTTATATCTTCTGGTGTAAGCAATGGATTTTGTTCGTAGCGATAAATATTCATATGTTCAGCTCCTTCGTTTCATATGGTAGAAATGGATCTGGAATCGTTATTTTCTGTGCTTCTGCATCACTAGTTCCTGCATACAAATAGGCAGTTCCATCACTATTACGTATTATGCCGCCACTAAAAACGACATCCTTTAAATCTGGTCTTTTAGACGGTCCCTTCTGAAAGTTCCCTCGTTCAGCTATGATTTTCATTTCTGACGAAGCACCCGTTTTCGGATTAAGCATGAATACCATCGGATAATAGTGGCGGTGTCCACGTTCGTCAAATTTAGCAATATGACCTAACACACCGATCATTCCGTTGGACAGGAGTTGAGCTTCATTAACTCCTCCCCATTCTTCGTCAGTAAATTGTTCCAGTAATGGTGTATTTTCTATCTCTTGAATGGTTATATCAGCTAAGGTTAGCAGACGCTTAAAACCATTCTTTCCTCTGCCTCCTTTTTTTCCTTGTGGACGGGTAAACATCCCGATTGAACCATCACTTAATTCAACTACACGCAAATCTTTCATACCATCTGGACCAGCTACAAACTCTTTTAAACTAGCAATCTTGTCTCCTTTCCTTAGGATCGTCCGCCAGCCTAATAAATCTTTATTCTTTGGATGGGGAAAGGTTTCTACCCCTCCAATAATTAACTCGCCACCAATTTTTGTCATAAAAGGATCTTGCAAAGCAAACACTGGTGCATCCTGCAGAAGTATCCATTTTCCATTTTCCTCTGTAAAGAAATGGACGGACGATTTTTCACTCTCCCGTAATTCAACTCTCCCTGCAATCATCATCTTTCCGCCTTCTTCAAAAGGTGCGGTTATATTGTATACATCTTTTCCTTCCAGCCCAGTTATAGTAAGTTTTTTGTGGATTGGTGGGCTGAGGCTGCTGTTGAAATTCCCGTAAGATTTTCTCTAATGCTTTTACTGGTTTTTCCATAGATAAATTCCCTTCTTTTAAGTGCACTGTTTACTTTAAAGTAAATTGCATTCCTTCCTGAAATTTTTTCGTAAAGAAAAGGAAGAGAATGATAATTGGCAGTGTTAATAAAACGGAGGCTGCATACATCGGTCCTGGATAACCGCCATACGGTCCGAACATTTGCGATAAAAGCACGTTCAATGTCAGCATATTCTCACTCTTAATGACAAGCATATCCCATAGTAACTCTGACCATCTCTCCATAAACAAGAACAGAAAAACGACCGTGGTAATTGATTTTGACATCGGCAGCACAACCCTCCTCAGAATTTGCAGATGACCTGCGCCGTCCAGTTTCGCTGCTTCTATAAAAGTGTCTGGGATAGCACGAAAAAAGTTCGTATACATAAACACCGCCCATAAACTCATTGCTTTTGGAATAATCATCGCCCAGTAAGTGTCATACAGCCCTGCATTTTGGATGATTAAAAAGGACGGAACTAACAAAATAATCGCCGGAAAAAAAATTTGAAACAAGATGATATTGTGGACAGTTTCCCGGCCTTTAAAGTTCATTTTTGCTAATGCATAGGCTACAACAGCTCCGGTGACCATCATGAGGACAGTAGACCCTGCTGAAACAATAACACTATTGAAGAACGCTCTTATCCATGGTCTTGGTACAGCTACATCTCCTCCTCCGAACAGCCATTCATAAGAGCGAAGTGTAAACTGTGTCGGCACCAAGCTCTTATCGACTTGATCCCAGACCGCAAATGAACTCATTACCATATACAGATAAGGAAAAACCATTATGCATAATAGAATACTTGCGACAATATAGCGAAGCAGCAATCCTTTCCTTTTAGACCCAACCATTGCGCTTTCCCCACAGTTCTAATAGTTTTCTAATGATAAAGATGGATAAAAACGTAATCACAGAAGCGACGATTGCCACCGCAGATGCATAACCAGCCTGTAAATTCTTAAACGCTTGTGTGAAGATTTCCATTTGCCATGTGTTGGTTGCGTAATCTGGCCCGCCTCCTGTCAATTGATATACCTCTGTGAAAATTCCAAAGGTAACACCGATAGACAAAATCATGACTGTGTAAATTGCCGGATATAATAATGGCAGTGTGATCTTAAAGAACCTTTGCCAGCTAGAAGCACCATCGATTTCTGCTGCTTCATATATTTCTGCATTGATGCTTTCAAACCCAGAGGTTAATATCAATGCATAATACCCAGTAAACTTCCAAGCGATTATTACTGCGACGACACATAATGCTGCTAGAGGCGAACCAAGCCAATCGATATCAATTCCAAACTTTCCTCTTAAAACAGTGTTAAGCGGACTATTGTATGACAGCAATCCTTTGACAATAAAGGATGACACCACACCAGATGCTAAATATGGCAGAAAAAAACCAATCAGGAATATACCTTTGAATTTCGGAAGACCATGGACAATTGCTGCAACAATCATAGATGAAATAATAACTAACGGAACGAAAACAACCATAAATTTAAAGGTAACAAGGAATGCCGCTTGGACACCGGGAGACCGAAACACTTCTATGTAGTTGGCAATGCCCTTCCCATTATATTCTGGAGAAATTAAGTTCCAATCTGTTGTAGATAAATAAAACGACCATACTAATGGAATGGCAAAAAACAGGACGGCATAGAGGAGGTATGGACTGGCAAACAGCCAGCCCAACCCATTGCTTTTCCTCAACATTAAAGCCCTCCCTCTATTGCCTTTTTCATGTCATTCCAGCCGTTTTTAGGCGTTATTTTTCCTTTTACAACAGGATTCACAGCATGTTGGCCAATAAAGGTTTGCAGCTCGTTATATTTTGGATTATCGATAGATGGAATTCCATTTGGGACAGCATCTGCATACGGCTGCAGTGCCGGGTTTTCGCTGAAGAAGGCTGTGAATGCTTCATTTTCAGCTAAGTCGTCCCGGGCAGGCGGCAGATTGGTTTGTTCAAGCCACTTTAAATCATGCTCAGGATTGGAATATACCCAACTCATGAATTTCATAGCCGCTTGTTTTTGTTCCTCTGTTGCTGAAGCATAAATAACTAATCCTTTCGTATCTGCAAATGTTTTAACATTTTCTGTGCTCATTTCATCTGGAACAGGCGGAGGTGCAAGTGTAAACGTTTCTCCGTATACCATTTTCGGAAACTTTTCCTCCCAATATGTCAGTGTCCACGGACCAATGTCAGTGAAAATTCCGACTCCTGTTTCAAAGGGATCAGTAACTGTTTTTAACAAATAGGCATCTTCTTTTCGCAGATCATCCATGAATTCCAACACCTTTATTCCCGCATTATCATCTGCAACTAGCTTGTTTCCTTCAATGAAGTTATTACCTGCTGATGCGGCATTATATAGCATGAAGAAATCAAACCATCTTTTCCACGCTGTAGGGTCTGCTAAGTCCGGCTTGGCCCACACGAATTTTTCAGGATACTTTTGTTTAAGCTTCTTGGCAGCATCAAGCATTTCGCTGTATGTTTTAGGAGCCTCATTAATGCCAAGATCTTTTAGAATATCCAGCCTCCACCCAAAAAGCATTGGGTTGGAGTAGATTGGCAGTACATACTGATTTCCATCGGAAAATTTCCACGGCTCCACTGTTTCGTTCATGTTCCGATTGGTTATAATGTCTTCCCAGCCGTCTAATTCATTAAGAGGCACGAGCGCTTTACTTTCAGCAAGCTGTGCTGCAAATCCGCGGTTAATATTTTCTGACATCGTCGGAGCGCTTTTACCCGCTATTGCGGATTGAATGCTCGCTTCAGATGAAGGACTTTCTTTGATAGCGCTAACATTTATCTTAATCTTTGGATTGTCCTTTTCAAATTCCTTGGCCATTTCCTTCCAATAAGCTTGTTGAGTAATATTCGGTGCTGCCCAAAATTCTATCGTTGTCTCCCCGTTTTTATCTGCATTCTTTTTACCTTCCCCGCTGCATCCTGAAAGAATCGAAACAGCAGCGGTTGCTGCCATAAGCAGAGAAATCACTTTTTTAGATTTTTTCTTCATGTTATCACCCCGTTTAAGATTAATTACTTTACCAGTACATCAACACGTGGATTATCATTACAATTACAAGAGGGAATTACAATTCTTTTATACGAAATTATTGTAACGTTACAATTAGAATTATCACATTGTCTTTTATATTATTCAACGCGATTTTCGGACTAAACACCAAGTATGAATTGTAGTTAATTCACACTAATATTAAAGATAAAGACTTTGTTGCATGACATTATTTTGTCATGTATGTTAGTATTATGAATAATATTGTTTTCAATTAGTTGAAGGAATGATTTCATGACAAAAAAAATTACGATGCAAGATATCGCAGACCAGTTAAATATTTCGAAAAATTCTGTTTCCCAAGCGTTAACAGGCAAAGCCGGTGTAAGTGAAAAAACGAGAAGTTTAGTGGAAGCAACAGCCCGCGAGTTAGGCTATGAATATTTGCCTGCGCATAAAAACTACCAATATAACACAGACAGCAAAAATGTTAAAATTGCGCTTATTGCATCTGATTATGCCTTTTCTCTTAAAAGCTTTTTCGGTGAAATTTACTTAAGTATTGAAAAGGAGATAGCAAGTCAAAACAACAGCTTAATGATTCAATCGATAAACCAATCAGCCATACAATCCCTTGAATTACCTGCCTTTATTCTCAATGGTTCGGTTGACGGAGTATTAATTCTTTCCCACTTGAATACAGAGTATATTCAAAAAATTATTTCAACAGGCATCCCTGCTGTGTTAGTTGATCATCATCACCCACACATTAAAGCAGATGCAGTATTAACAAATAATCGGTTTGGAGCATTTCTGGCGGTAGAGCATCTCGTTCAATTAGGGCACAGAGAAATTGGTTTCATCGGCAATATTTCGATTTCGCCGAGCTATTATGAAAGATTGGAAGGATATCATTTGGCATTAAACCATTATGGAATAAAGCATAATGAAGCATTGCTTCTTTCCGACATAGAAGAAGATGAGGATGGTGTTAGAAAAGCGATGCACCAGCTGCCTAAACAGCCAACTGCCTGGTTTTGTGTTAATGATGGCTTAGGCTTTCTCGTCAGCTCGTATCTCGTGCATGCAGGCTACAAAATTCCTGAACAGATTTCCGTATCGAATTTTGACAATGGTCAATTATCGAAACTTGCTACACCGAAAATCACAACAATGGATATCGACCTTGAACTTTTCGGCAAAAGAGCGGTAGAACAGTTAATGTGGAGAATCAGCAATAAAGATGCAGCTAATCAAGAAATACTTTTGCCCACCACTTTGCTTGTCCGAGAGTCCACTGGACCTGCCCCCAATTAAAAAAACCAGCTTCCATTTAGAAGCTGGTTGTATCGTTATTCGTTCGTTTTCCAGTCAAACACAAAATCATCATCTGACAACGGCTCCACTTTAGTAGCCTTTACATAACCATTTCCTTTAACAGAGAAGAAGTCATGGTTTTTCGTATCTGTTTTCATCCCGTTCTCCACGATCGGGTTGATTGCCTCTGACTCAAATACTGCTTCATATCCAAGGTTCATACAAGCTTTGTTAGCATTGTAGCGAATGAATTTATTTACTTCATCTACAAGACCAATCTTTTCGTATAAGTCCTGCGTATATCCTAACTCATTTTGGTAAAGAGTTTCCATTAGATCAAGTCTTTCTTTTGCAGCTCGTTCCTGCTCTTCGATTGTAAGCTGACCGTACAGCTCTTGCGCTATTAGACCAACGTAAACTCCGTGTATACTTTCGTCACGAATTATTAAGTTTATTATTTCTCCAGAAGCTGTCAGCTTGCCTTGCCCTGCCAAGAATAATGGATAAAAGAATCCAGAATAAAATAGGAATGATTCCAAGTAGACAGAAGCAACTGTCGCCATATACAAGTCATACTTGCTTACTTCTGGCTTAAAGAGCTTTTGGTAATATTCAGAGATAAGCTTGCCCTTTTTTTGTAATTGAGGATGATTGTGCACCCAGTCAAATACTTGGTCTATCTCTTCCTCTGTAGCAAGCGTTGTAAAGATGGTTGAGTAGGATTTTGCATGGATTTGCTCCATCATTCCCATAAAGGAAAGCACACCTTTACGCTGCAAGCCGCTTACGTGCATGCTGATCAACGGCATACCTTCGCCGCCCTGCTCTGTATCAAGAAGTGTCAAACCGCCAAGCACTTTCATGTATGTGTCTTGCTCTGTAGCTGACAATTCACCCCAAGTATTTTTATCAGATGAAAGACTGATTTCTTCCGGCAGCCAAAACTGTCTCGTATTTTGTGTATAAAACATCTGTGTGTAATCATCTTCATGCTGATTCCAGTTAACAGCATACTTAGTCATTTTCTTTCCCCCAGTGTTACAAAAAATAAAGGGGAGACTTAGGCTCCCCGTGTATTATCTTAAACTGCACATGCGATACATTCGTCAATCGCCAAGTTGCGTGTGCGTGTGTAGTAAAGTGATTTCAAGCCAATTTCGTTCGCATAGATATAATAGCGCGCCAATTCTTTTGTAGAAACGTCTGAGTTTACATAAAGAATGGTCGAAATACCTTGATCGACATGCTCTTGTGCTGCAGCAATCAAGTCCATAATCTTAAATTGATTCATATCGAATGCTGATTTGTAGAACCAGAAATTCGTTTCATCCATATAAGGCATTGGATAATATGTTGTAGAGTTCGCATATGTGCGGGACTCAATTTGGTTAACAACAGGCATTACAGATGCTGTAGCGTTTTGAATATAGCCAATGGATTGTGTTGGGGCAACAGCTAAACGATAAGCATTATACATACCGTGTTCTTTAACTAAAGCAGCTAGTTCTGCCCAGTCTTCACAAGTAGGAATATAGATGCCATTAAACAATTGCTTCACTTTATCTGTTTTTGGCGCATAGCTTACTTCTTTGTATTTTTCGAAGTAAGTGCCTTTCGCATACTCAGACTTATCAAAGTCCTTGAATGTTTCGTTTCGTTCTTTTGCAATCAGCATACTCTTTTCGATTGAATAGTAATTCATCATCATGAAGAATGTTGCAGTGAAGTCTTTTGCTTCATCTGATTCATAGCTGATGCGGTTCTTAGACAGGTAACCGTGCAGGTTCATGGCACCTAGCCCTATCGCATGCAGCTCTTCATTTGCTTTTTTAACAGACGGTGCGTTTTGCACGTCTGAAATGTCTGAAACGGTTGTTAAAGCTTCAATGCCAACATGAACAGAATCTCTGAACACATCACCAGGCTGCATCACATTAGGAATGTTAAGGGAACCTAGATTACAGTTAATATCACGGCGGATAATATCTTCTTGGCCGTAATCGGTAATTTCAGAAGTTTCCTGAAGTTGGAAGATTTCTGTCCTCATCTTCAACAGAGCTCGTTACACTCAGTCCGTTTTCTAACTGCTATAGGTCATACCCTATAGAGGAGACTATATCATCACCCTCAGCTCGACCTGATGGGGTGCTCTGCTTTTCGATTTAAAGGATTTTACAGCTTATGCCATTCCGCATAAGCAACCTACCACTTGGCTCTACTCTACTCGCTTCTTCACTGAAGTCTTTCATTCAGCTATGCTTTCGATAGTCGTTAGGCATTTACTTATCTTATTCTTTCAGAAAGTCTCTTATAAGCAGGAAATTTGTGGATATTTAATTTACCAATGTATTTCATACCATTAAGTTTATTAACGGTCTCATAGACAAACCCATAAGGCACTTTCTGATTCATTGCGTTTCTCCTTTTCATCTATCATGTTAAACATAAACTTTTAAAGGGAGTAAAGCATTATCATAATAAGATAAGATTTAGCACGGCAGGTTATCGCTATTGCTCTCACACAAATAGGACTTCCCCCGTTTAACAGAGTTATTCGACAGCCATTACTGACTGAAGGTGCTAGAAAGTTAACACAGATTGCTCATTTTAATCTGGCCAATGTCTTTAAGCGCATGCGCTTTGTTTGCATTGGATTTGTTCATAAAGTATGGATAGCCTGATTCCAGCTGAATTTGGGCAATCTTTGTGATCATTTCACGCGCCGTCATTGCAACACGTTTTTTCACATTTGGATTTGCCACTAACTCGTCATACATTTCATCCATGCGCATATCATCTAAATGTACACCGTATTCCTTAAACACACTGAACGGTGCGAAAACATAAAAGTCTTTGTTTTCCTTTGCTAATTGGAAGAACTTGTTTTCTACGATTAATCCGATGGAAAGTGTTTGAATACGTGACTTCTCGTCGGCATTTATTTTTTTTGTATCCAAAAATTCAACAACATCCCAATGGAAGATGTTTAAGTATGCAGCTCCTGCTCCTTTACGCTGGCCAAGCTGGTTAGCGTAGGAGAATGTATCTTCTAACAGCTTCATAACAGGAACAACACCTGATGCTGCATTATCGATGCCTTTAATTTGTTCATTGCGGGCACGCAGCTTCGAAAGGTTAAGGGCTACTCCGCCGCCTATTTTCGAAAGCTGTCCGGATGTATTGATATTATGGAAGATGGAGTTTAATGAATCGTCCATTTCCAATAAGAAGCAGGAAACCATTTCTCCGCGACGGCTTCTGCCTGCATTCAGGAATGTCGGCGTTGCCGGCTGGTAGCGCTGCTCAATCATCGCGATTGCTGTTTTCTTCGCTTTTTCAGCATCTCCTTGTCCTAAAAACAGGGCGACGATGATAATGCGGTCTTCGTATGTTTCTAAGTAGTTCTTCTTGTCATCTGTCTTCAAGGCATAATCTTTATAGAATTTTGAAATAGCCATGTAAGACTGGAATTTAAATTCATAGTTGTAAACGGCATTTGTTATGTCTTCAATGTCAGATATGCTGTATTGTTCCAGCACTTGTGGATAATAGAAATCTTTTTCCACCATATAAGTAAATTTTTGTGCCACAGATTCAAAACGAATCAATTTCGGCTCGATTTCCGATACAAGGAATTCAGCCACTGCCTCTTTGTCTTTTTCCAGACGGAAGAAACCTTTTTCGTTAAGCTGTGTCACTTCGTTGTTTAATTCTATGTGTCTCATAGCTAATATTTTGCACCCTTTCCCTAACTATCTCCACATCCTCGGGCATGCCGCTCATCTCAAACTTATGGAGAATCGGTACCCCGTACATATTTGATATCTTATTTGCACTTAAAGCAAAGTTTTGCCCCCAATTTTTATTACCACTCGATACGACTGCATAGAGATTGGTGTGATTTGCCTTAAGGAAGTCTAAAGTTGTTTGAGGAACCTGCCCCATTCCAGTTGTATAAGTTAATAGTATAAAAGGTTCATAGACTTTTAGTCCAGCCTTTAGTTCTATTAAATTGTGCTCTGGAAGCTCTAGTTTTTGCACAAAGCGGCGCACATTCCCGGTTTTACTGTCAAACACGATAAACAAAATTATTCCCTCCTTAAGAATTTTGATAGAATAGGGGCAAAAGCAATATTCTATCCTATACCCTAAAAACATACAAGGGCTACTAAATACAGATGTTTTTTATAAATATATCTCAATATGTTGTGTCTAAACACTATTCAACCCTTTTTTGGTACTAGAGTCAATAGAGTCTCTTTGAATTTTTTTGTCAACAATATTACTCAACTTTTATCGATTTTTGAGTTTATTTGAACCTAAAAAAATGCAAAAAGTCTGATGAGAGTAGTCCTCATTAGACTTTTTTTATACGAAAATATATTCTATTTATCTTACTTCCCACACAGCAACTATATAAAACCTTCCTACTTTTTTTACTTTTTAAAGATGTGCTGAAGGATTTCTCCCGTTCGCATTTTATCCATAAAAAAAATTATATTTGATTATAGCACCCTTACAAATTGTCCGAAAACAATAATTAACTTTTGGAACTGCCAAGTGTATCACTTTCCAATAAGCTTTTTTCATGATCACTTTCATTCCATTAATCTTGAATTAATTTTAGCAACTTTCAAAGTAACTAACCGCAATATATGTACAAATAAAAATTACCGGTGTATTTGCCGATACATTTTTACAATGTTAAAAAAGTTAAAAGAATTTTCCATCTTCCATTAATCTTTTTACTCACAGGTAGATTGGAAGATTAATTATCTACATTCACATCCCCCTTCATCCTTAAGCATGTACATTTAAATAACCACACCATTTCGAATGCATAATTATAATCCGTCTCTTTAATAAATTAAGTTTCCGGTAACCTTAAGATTTTAAAAGGAAACTTTAATTTCCTATATATATAGGAAAGAAAATGTTATTTTCTAAATTTAAAGAATTATATTTGACGAATTTACTTCTCTCTTATATGATAGATATATACATTTCGAATATCCCTAAAGGGGAGTAGCTTTTACAGCAAAGTCGTCATTACAGAGTGCATGCACTCTCGGCTTTGTTGGCAGCTGACAAGCTGTTAGCAAGACCTTTACATGTGAACGTGTAAAGGTCTTTTATTTTTCAAAAATCCTTTACCGTCAGCGGTAAAGGATTTTTTTGTTTAATATGTCCAAAAAATAAAATAAAAAAAGGATGAGAACAATGAAAAAACAAGTTAAAATGAATATGTTTGAACTGATTAAAAAGAATAAAGAAGAACTTCTAAAGGATAGAAGCTTAATGGAAAAGATTGAAAAGCGGGTTGATGAAAAGATTATCAAACAATAAGACCAGCAATCAGTTAAAAAAAGACAGCAAAATTCTATTATATTATTTAAGAAGAACACGTATAATTGGATAGTGAAACGCAAAGACAATCATTTTATATTTTGTTATTATATTAACATTAAAGACTAGCGAAACCGCGTCTTATGACATTACAACTGTTCATGTCATTTCAAAAAATCAAACAATATCCTATAAAATTATAGGACTGGAGGATTATAGTTTGTTTACTTTATTGACTAATTTACTAAAATCAGGTGCCCCTACTGTTGACCTTTCTCTATCACAGCAATCAGCTGCTCCAGGAGAGGTTGTCACAGGCCAATTCCATATTCAAGGGGGACGTAAAAGCTGTAAAATTAAACGATTAGAATGCACCTTAGTAAAGGAATTCGAGGATGGCAAAACCGAAACGGTTGAAGAAGTTACGACCATTTTGATGTCCCGAGTTATAGGCAGTGAAGAAAAAATCGAACTGCCATTTTCTTATCTCATTACAGACAAGCTTGAGCCAACTGCTACTTCCTTTTCTTACAGACTGCATACTAATCTTGTTTTCGCAGAAAATATGTCAAGAAAGGACCATGATGAATTAGTGATAGTCGATAATAGGAAATAAAAAGGAACCATTTAAGGATGTGCCAAATTGGCACATCCTTTTTTTACAATTTATGCTAATTTGTATTTATGATTCAATTCATACGCCAACACAGCTTGTCTCTTAAAAAATATAATATAAAGAATACAATTGAAAGGTGGGATAAATGAATGTGTAATTCCAATTCCAGATGCTGCTGTAATCACGGTTTCCATCATGGCTGCAATCACGCTTTTTATCACAATCGCTGTAATCGTTGTCAGCCTTTTATCCGAATCAATCACTGCAACCCTTGCCACTTTTGTCATCACCATCATAATTGCCACAACTACTTCCCTTTCTTCCCAAACAATATTTGCTGCCGCTGTAAAAAATAACGGATAGAAACACCAGTTTTCAAATTTTTTTTGAAACCGCAGATTGCTGCGGTTTTTTTTATTTGGCTGTCAAGAGAGATAAAAGCACAAACATGTCATTCAACCATACATACAATACGACTAAAACAAATAATGAGAAGGAAGGTTATGTATGAACGCAGATAAATACCCATTAATTCCAGAAAACTCGATTTTTAAAGGTCTTGAAGGCACAGACATTTTAGTTGTGACAGATGAAGACCAATTGAACATACTTGGGCAAACATTTAGACCGATTTTCACTGGAACAGTAAGTGAAGTGACAAATGGTTATCTTACGTTAAATCCCGCTATCATCAAAATGAGTAATGCTCCGAACTATCGGTTCCCGACACCTTTAAGCATTCCGTTAGAAGCAATTGCCTGGTTTACTCCTTGGGATCCAGAACGACGTCTTCCATTAGTCTAACTTACTTTAGAAAGGTGATATTATGTCTACGAAAAATAAAAGCAAACTGTTGAAAGAATTAGGACTTAACGGTGAAGCAGATGTGAATGCTATCCGCCAAGCGGTTGTAACAAACAAGTTCAGACAAAGTATAGGGAAACGAACATTTATCCTATTAGGACCATACCCGTTTATGGTTATTGGAACAATTCTTGAAGTTGTGTCTGATTTCGTCAGAATTAAAGTAGAAGTTACGAATATTTCTGAATTAGATGGAGAAATTTTCAGCCTCCATTTAGACGAAATTGATGTTTTCTTCATTGAAGATGGTAAATACAAAATACCTAAGCTGAATGTTGGTTCGCAATAAAGGAGGGATAATTATGCTGCGAAAATTTCATATAGTAGCAATCCCCATCAGAATCGTCTTTAATAAATTCGGAGATTACGATCCTGATGGCATGATGTATGTATTAAAAGAAAATGAAGAGAAAGTGAAAGCGCAAGTTGCAGCAAACCCGTTCATGCCTGTTGACCTAGTTGAACCACTCGTTCTCCGCGCAAACCGCGGTGATGATATTGAGATTTTATTCGAAAACCAGCTTCCTTTTAGCACATCTCTTCATATTCAAAAAGCAGAATATAGTGTCTTCACTTCAGATGGCGCCTTTGTTGGGGTAAATCCCGATACTACGGTGCCTCCTTGTGGACAAATTATTTACCGCTGGCATGCAAATGAACAAGGTATATGTTTCTTCTCTGACATGGGCAACACCTTATCAAGTGAATTAGGGAGTAATGTCCACGGCCTGTACGGAGCTCTTTTAGTACAGCCAAGAGGTTCCTATTGGACAGATCCCGTTACTGGTTTGTCTATTAACAGCGGTGCTTTTGCTGATATTCACAATGCTATGCTCCCTTCTTACAGGGAATTTGCCTGGTTTTTCGCAGACGAACCGGAAGTTCGTGATTTAACAGGACAGAATCCAATCAGCCCGCACACCTTGCAGCCTGAGTCAACATTTCCGATCAATTACCGATCGGAGCCAATGCGAAACAGGTTAAGATTGATCCAAGAAGGTGTCGTAGCACCAGAGTGTGAAAGCGAGGAGGTTCATCATGATTCATGGGTATTCGGTGATCCTTCGACTCCGATTCTCCGTGCATATGTTGGAGATCCAATAAAAATTCGCCTTATCCATGGTGGTGTAAAAGAGACACACACTTTTCACTATCATGTTCATCAGTGGCTGCAGGAGCCAACCGACCAAGATTCAGAAGTTGTCGATGTACAAGCAGTCTCCCCACAGAACAATTATACAGTTTCGCCATTGTACGGTGCAGGCAGCCTGCAGAGAGCAAAGGGTGATGCAATTATTCACTGTCATCTCTACCCGCATTTTGGTGAAGGTATGTGGGGTATCCAACGGACTTTTGATACATTGCAAGATGGAAGCCAATGTTATCCAAATGGTGTGCCGATTGCTGCTCTTCAACCGCTTCCAACCCAGCCATTGCCACCAGAGCCTACAGCTGAAAAACCAGGATACCCGAACTTCATTCCTGGAATTGCCGGCTGTAAAGCACCAAGACCGCCGCTCGTCGGAGACAGAGAATCAACCGTTCTTGAGATGAATGCCTTTGACAGTCGTCCAGTCCCTGGAGCAGCATTTACAAATCCATGTCCCCCGGGAGCGCCGGTAAGAGAGTATGATATTTCTTTAATTCAAATGCCGATAGTATACAACAAACAAGGCTGGCACGATCCAGAGGGACGCCTTTACGTCTTGGCGAAAGATGAAGAAGATGTTCTAGCAGGCAGAAAGTCACCGGAACCGCTCGTTATCCGTGCAAATGCAGGAGAGTGTCTAAGGCTTCACTTTACAAATAAACTTCCTGAAGTATTAGGCGGTAATGCCTTCCAGCTTGTCAATCGTACGTATGAAGCTGGCATGCATGTCCACTTCGTAAAGTTTGATCCGCTTTGTTCAGATGGTGCTAACGTTGGCTGGAATTATAACTCAGGCATCTTGCCTGGAGAAACAATCACCTATCAATGGTTTGCAGATGTTGAATTAAAAGCAACCTTTTGGCATGACCACTTATTTGCCAATGAACATCAGCAGCATGGTGTATTTGCCGCAATTAATATAGAATCTAGATTCTCCCGCTTCCTTGATCCACACACTGGAGAAGAAATAGAATCAGGAACGCAAGCAATGATTGTGAACCCGCTAAGTCCTGACTTCCGAGAGTTTCATTTGTTCGTTCATGATTTTTCATTACTGTTTGATGCAAATAATCAGCCTTTAAACCCGCCTCCTTTTCCTGGTTCACCAGATGACCCTGGCGTAATGGGCATTAACTACCGAAACGAGCCGCTGCAATACCGGATAAAGGAACCTGACTGTGATCCTGCCTATACCTTCAGTTCATGGGTTCATGGTGATCCAGTCACGCCGCTTTTAGAGACGTACAACGGCGACCCAGTCCGCATCAGGCTTATTCAAGGTGCTCATGAGGAGTCACACAGCTTCAATTTACATCGCCAGCGCTGGCATCGTGAAAGAGGTGACTTGGATTCAGAGTTAGTGCAGCAGCAGCATATCGGTATATCCGAGTCCTTTACCTTTGAATTTTTCATAGATGGTGAAGGCGACTTTGATATGCTCTATCATTTCGGAACAATCGATGATGTCTGGCTAGGAAACTGGGGATTAATGCGTACATTTAAGGAGAAGGTATCACATTTGCTGCCATTGCCTGACCAGCCTGCACCGCCTCCACGAACAGAAGCCTTGCCTGTTCCGACCGGCTGCAGACCGCCTATGGCACTGCATCCTGGAAACCCAGCACCTCCTGGCGCACCAGTCCGCAAATATGAGGTGGTTGCACTCCAGATGCCAATCGTTTACAACAGCTTTGGCGATCATGATCCGCATGGTCTTATATTCGCACTTGCTGAGGATGTTCCAAAGATAGTAAGCGGCGAAAAAAATCCTGAACCGCTCATATTACGTGGTAATGTTGGAGAATGTGTGGAGGTGACGCTCTACAATCAAATATTTGGTCCGTTTCATAATGAGGATGATCTACTGCATGGCTATCCAAGTGTGCCAGTCGAGGCTCCCTTCCCTCCGTCTCGACGCATTTCGATGCATGCACAGTTAGCTGAATATGACGTCCGATTCTCGGACGGTGCAACAGTTGGCTATAACTATGACCAAACAATTGGACCAGGTGAGTGTATTACCTATCGCTGGTATTTAGATCAGCCGTTTGGATCAGCGAATCTCTGGGATATGGCCGATATCCGCAATCACCGCCACCATGGGGCCTTCGGAATGCTGATCACAGAATTCAGAGGATCCAGTTATCTTGATCCATGTACAAGAGAAATAGTGAAAACCGGTGATCAGATTATCATCTCCAACCCTTTTGGTGAATATAGGGAATTTGCTGTAGTAATGCATGACGGTATCCGTCTTGTTGATAAAGATGGCAATCTTATTATCGATCCTGAACCATTGTTACTCGATATTGAAGACTTTGAATTAGAGGATTTTGAAGATCAAGGATCGCGGGCCTTTAATTACAGGGCGGAAAGATTTAAACACCGCTTAGCACAGAATCCGGATATATCAAAAGTGTTCAGCTCCCTTGTCCATGGAGATCCAGCAACACCGCTATTTTTAGCCTATGCAGGTGACCCGGTTGTTATAAGGTTTACCTTCCCTGCCGATAGAGCCCGGGCCCACTCCATTACCTTCCATGGCCACAAATGGCTCGATGATGATGATGATGTAAACTCACGAATCACTTCCATTGAAGGACAGATAGCTGTCGGTCATGCAGATGATTTTGCTTTAAAATACGGAGCTGGCGGCTATTTGAACTTGCCAGGAGACTATCTGTACCGATCTGGTCTTATTCGCTGGGATATCGAACTCGGTGTGTGGGGAATCATGCGTGTTTTAGATATGCCTAGTCCTTATTTGGCTCCGCTGAATCCGAATTTCTCTCCATTTAGATACGATTAAGAAAAGAGGTGTTTAAATAAAGATGTCAGAAAAATATTGTGATTGTCCTTGTCACCATAATCAGGGTATTTGCCCCGAAGGCGGCTTTTGCTGCCCTGAACGAATACCAGAAAGTGTTCCAAACAATCGCTTTGGTTCTCCAAATATTTGTCCACCAGCCATTCCGACACCGCGTTACAACTCGCCGAGCAGTTCGCTGCCGCTTCGGGAGTTAAACGCCTTACAGGCTTGTATTGAGGAAATTAATGATACCCTTCGCACCATCGGCAATCCCCGTGATCCACAAGACCCTGAACAACAGCAGCGGCAAAGACAGCTGCAGCAGCATTTCCGGGCACTTCGCTTTTCTCTTGTGAAAGTAAACGTCACTTGTGATGATGAAGAAATGGAAATACTAGGGATATTAGAGGATGCAGGTTCTAATTTCATCAAGCTTAATACACTCGGAGACAAAAAACTGATTCTATTTAACCGAATTTGCCTTTTGAAGCATGAAAATAACGATGCAGAAACGTTTGAACATCAGCAGGAGCTTCTAAACATTGATATGTGCCTGCGCCGTGAAGTCACCTTGCATTTTGGTGAAATTGTCGGGCGCAGCCCTGAGCTCATCAATATATTTTTCGGGATTCCTCTTTATTTGTTCCTGCTGCCTGTTATCGGCTGTAAGATACGTGTAAAAACAGATGGAGAGAATATCTCAGGCATTCTTTGTGAAGTCGATGAAAATCAATTCAGGATTGAATGGATAGAGGAACCAGAACAAGCTGAAGAGGAAGAGGAAGAACCAGAGCAAGAGAATCCTATTGATCCGTGTGCAGAAGAAGATGGAGTCCGTACTATTAATTTTGACGAAGTCTGTTTTATTTCCATAGATTCATAGCAAAAAAGAAGAGTCTGATGCCTACGGCATCAGACTCTTCTTTCTCCTATCTTTCTCCGTTTCGGCCAAATATTATGGCAGGTTTCCTTGACCCACTGAACAAAGGTTGGAAACATTTGAAACGGAGTACTTCTTTTCAATAAATTTATCTCTTTCATATTTATAGTAGACAGCTCTTTGCCGTGCTTTAATGTCAGCTTCCCAGCTTCAAGCTTTACTAGCTTTCCCTTTCGCTTCTCTCCACCTGTAAAAACTGTTACCTTTGTGTTCTTCCATGCCTGAAGATGCACTTCAAGGGATTCTTCGTAAAACTGGCGCTTTAATACGTCATTTTTTAGGACGGTTGAGGAAAAATCAGACAACAGCTTCCGCCTCAATGTATCATCATATATGACTTGCTGGTGGTTATTCGGCATATCAGAAATCCCATAAGGAACACTTGCCGATTCAATTGCCGCATAAGGAATCCAATAGCGCTCTGTTACAGTTGTTAATGCCACAAAGTCTCTGCCGACAACACTGACTCTGCCAAGCAGCTCTACTGCTTCTTCACTGACAATAGCATGAACCTTCGTCTGCTGATTGCGCCTTCCTTTAAGAAATCTGGACAGCATAATCGGCTTTTTATATTCGGGAAGACTTTGACCAATCTGCTTCAAATTAATTCCTTCCATGTAATCCCGCAGCAGATTCAGTTCATGTGCAGGCATAGTGCTTGGCGGAGAGGTATAGCCATCTCCCCTTTTTAACGTATAATAATCATTTTTCAGGAATTTCGTTTTATTAGTGAGTCCCTCATAATATTTCTTCTCCTCATCCGGCCCCATCTCTCTTCTCTCCACAGCGATCCCTCTCTTTAGCTTTTTTTATACAGTATGAAGGGAGACTAAAAAAAGGACGGAAACGAGTAAGGGATAATCGCACATTTTTTTAAGGACTAACTAGGAAGTGGCGCAACAAAGTATTTTATCTCATACATATAGGAACAAGGGGTGATCAGTGGTGTTATCTTTTACATGGGTTCTTTTTGTCAGCTATTTTATTACAGCTGCGGTTTCTTACTTTTATTTGCATAAGGCAAGAAACTTAATAAGCTACCATTTTGGCATGAATATTGCGATGACTTCAAGCGGAGTCATGGGAATATCATGCGGCATTATCCTTGGCAGTCAATTCCCGCTGTATTTTTCTGAAGTGACCGTGTTAACGCTGATTATCGCTGTCACTGTCGGAGCAATCTTCGGCTCCCTTGTTGACTACCAGACACTTTTGACAGGAGTTTCAAGCGGCATTATGGCAGGAGTAATGGGACCAATGCTTGGCGCAGCAGCAAACTTTACGCTTATTGTCGTTGCGACCCTGCTAGTATTCTTAAGTTTTGGACTGCTGTGCTTTTCATTAAGATCATTATAGAGGAGTTAGGAAAATGAACAAAAATAGGTTACGACTAATGACTGTTGCCTGCGTGAGCACCATCTTTTTATTTGGCTGCACAACGACAACCGAGCATGAACAAACATCAGAAAATGAAACACATGAGCATTCAAACGAAGTGAGTATTGAAATCAAGACACCGGTAAGCGACCAAGTTAACAAGGAATTAGATTTAGAAGTGGCAGTTATGGATGGGAATAACCCTCTGACCGATGCTAAAGTTGGCTTTGAAACATGGAAAGAGGGAGACACAACTCATCCGTATTTTGATGCAGAAGAAAACAAAGACGGACACTATAACGCAAAACTTCTGTTTGAAGAATCAGGTGAATATACAGTCAAAGTACATGTGGAAAAAGCCAGCATTCATGAACATAAGGAAATATATATTACAGTAGAGTAAGCTACTCCTTGCTTTCTGTTTTAAATATTCGAAACCCTTTAGTGAAGTTCTTCTCTGCTCCATTCTGGTCTACGATTTTAAGATGTGCGACCCACTTTCCGTCAAAAGGAAGATAATAACCTTCTGCCACATACAATCCGTCTGTCTCTGCAGGCTTTAACGGGACTTGGATTGGAGCGATTTCTTCACTGTTTTCATATTGTAGCCACAGCTCTGCCCTTTTGATTGTATGCTCGGTAAATTCAACTTGAAAGCTATTTTTACCTGGAGCATTTGGAGTGATTGTTAAAGTCATATCTGTTTGGCTGCTTTTTTCTTCCCATTTCAAAGGCGTATTTGCCGGAACAGGGCTTAAATAACTTAGTCCTCCAACAACAAGCAGGATCAATACCATAAAACCAAAGTCTACTTTTAACCATTTCCAGTTTTTAGTGAATGATTTCTTTTTTAAATAATAGCGGATAATACCTGCTGTCAAGATAACAAGGAACACTAAAAACACTTTAGTCAGCAGGAAAATCCCCCAAGGCGTTACCCATAAATAATCCAAACTAGGCAAATAGAGAACAGTCAACGCAATCCCCGACATAAAGAGGATTAACATGCTTATAAATGCTCCTTTTGAAAACAGCGGTATAAAATCCTTAATATGAAGACGGTGTTTTTTCCAAAAAATCACTATATACAATAACCCGCCAGTCCAGACTGCTGCACCAAATAAATGGAGAAAGTCGATCGGTACAGATATCCACATCGGTCCATAAGAAGCAGAATGACCGTTGAAGCCTTTCGCTGCGAGCATCAGTATTATCCAAATACAATCGAGCCATTTTGCTTTAAAAAGCAGGAAAAATCCCAGCAGTGATAACAACAAGGAAAATATCCAGGAAAGACCGAAACCGGTGTTTAAAGGAATGCCGGAGACAGTCGTATTCATAAGCCACTGAACTGCAATTAATATAATTAAACATAACAGATGATATTGCTGCAAGATAAGAGAAACAAACCGAAATTTACGTCTTTGTATATCATTGTGTTTCCTTTCTTGAAGTACTCCCCATAATATCCAGCCAGTGACACTAAGCAAGCCAAAATAATAGGCAGCTCTTGTCACAAATACAGGGATTTCGTATGGATTATCTCCGCTTATTTCTAAATTAGCCGGCAGTGCTGCATTGCCGACCAAAAATACATAGGAACCACTTATTGGATGGCCATCTGCTGAAATAACGGTATATGAGACTAAATAAGCTCCTTCAGAAAGTGCAGGAAGGCGTGTTTTAAGCTGTTTATTATCATTGCTTAAAGTCGTCTCAGCCTCTGTAATTAATTCTTTGTCTTGATTCATTACTTTAACAGCAGAAAGTCCTGCTTTAATCGCTTCATTGAAGAGAAGAACTATTTCCTCTGGACTCTCGTCAAGCCTGGAGTCTGCCGAAGGATTTGCATTTGTTAAGACAGCATGAGCTGCTGCTTGAATAGGGAAAAAAAACGGACAAATCAGGATAATGAATAGAATAACAACCTTTCTCATATGCCCCCCCTAAAAGTTTGCTTTATGAGTATCCTATTCAGCTCCCGCCTAAATGATAATCAAACCGCGATTAATATCTGCTTAAGTATGTTATATAAAAGTAGAGTCTTTTCCGCATTAACACGGAAAAGACGGTGTGCATTGCACTTAAACTTCTTCTTCTTCCTCTTCATCATGCTTTGCGCCGCATTGCGGACAAAAATGATCATCCTCACACGGGAAGTAACAAACCGGACACGGATTGCAATGCTTGTCCAGCCATTCAATCTTGCAAATATGCTCAATCAGTACAGTAACAACCTTCTCGTCAAACATAAGAATATCGACAAAGTTAGTACCCACATTACAGATAACGCCTTCCACTTCATCTGACATATCAGGACATTCTAAAAATATTTTTACTTTGCAGCCTTTAAAACGGAAGAGCTGGAAAGCAAGGTTTCCATTCAACCCGTTGAAGTTCAGCCGTGGATTATTGATTCCGAAAAAGAATGGTGATACTTTTAACGGAACATCACAATCCTTGCCGACAAAATGTCCGTTATTACAGTTGTTATGAAGCGGTTTAAGCAGAAAATTCCCTTGTCCCCTTCTGTCATGATGTTTACCGCAGTTACAATTAGAGTGATGATGGTGGCCACAGTTGCAATCAGAGTAATGATGCTTATCGCAGTCACAATCTGAATGATGATTGTCACAATCACAATCTGAGTGGTGGTGGTAATTGTTTTGTGAATGGTGATGTGGATAGGAAGGATCATTAGAGTAAGTGGAATAGTTTTGATAATTGTTATTAGAAGGATAATGATGATTATGCTTGTCCTCCGAATCCCAATTATTGATTACTCCATGCAGTGATTTCAACAAATGCTTTGATATTTTACGTGCTTCTCCCCTAACAGAAAAACCCAATATACCCATTAAAATGCTCCCTTCTGACATAGTTCATACTAATATATGTCACCTTTTTCCGCTGGTTATGTACAAACGTTTACTATGTAAAAAATTGACTTATGTCCTCATTGAATAAATGTCAACAAAACTGTTTTGTGAAAATAAAAAAATGATCAGCCTGTTAAAAAGCGATCACTTTTCTTGCAATTATTCCTCTTCAGTCAAGGAAATAATAAATTGTTTTAAGCTCGGAGCAAGCTCTTCAGCTTCTCCGCTTTCATGGTACCAGAGAAAGATTTGTTCCCTCATCAATCCATTAACTTTTTTTAAGCATAATTTATCTCCTGTACCATTTTCGCCAATAACAATCCATTCGTCTGCCATTCCAATATAACGAACTTCAGTATTTTGTCTGACAATATCATCCCATGTTTTCTTCACATTTTTGCGGTCTTTAATCGGAAATAGTAACCATTCTCCAATTTCAGGGTTATTTACTAAATGGTACAGCTGCACAAATTGTTCTGGAAACACTGCTTGAAGTTTTTCTTCTGCTGCCTTAATATCTATCTCGTCTACACCAGGCTTTCTAGTTAAAATCAACTTACGGACTGTTTCCATCTGCTTCTCTCTCCTTTATAAACGATATCGCTCTTGAATCTCAGCTGTCCCAGTCCTCTGCCAACATCCCATAAACGATATGATCCACATAATGATCATACAACCACTCTGCCTGCCTGATACAGCCTTCCATTGTGAAATGAAGACGTTCCGCAATACTTCTACTTTTCTTATTCCCTGACGCAGCCCTTATTTCTACTTTATCGAGCCGCAGCTCTAAAAAGGCATAATCAGTTAATGCGTGCACAGCATTTGTCATTATTCCATTGCCCTCATAGCCCGTCCCGAGCCAATAGCCAATATAGGCTGTTTTATTCGCCCAGTTTATACTATTAAACCCAACAACTCCAACAATTTCGCCTTTAAAAAAAATTACTGTTGTTAAACTTGTATTCTCAGAAAATCCTTTTAAGCAAAATTGGATAAATTGCTGTGTATCCTGCAGCTTTGTTGTTGTGTCAAGCCAAGGCAGCCATGTTCTTAAGTTCTCTCTCGAAAGCTCTGTTAACGCAAACACACGCTGTGCATCATGTGGCTGTATTAATTTTAGTGCTAAATCTTCATTTATTTTATGTATGAACATGAAAGCTCCCCCCATTGCCTTTTTTTGTATTTTACCATAATACTGAAAGTTAGGGAGAAGGTCATAAAAAAGAACAAGGAAGCTCTCTACCTTGTTCTATATTTTCCTATTAAATTGCTTTCGCCTTAAGAATAAATCTGTGCTGCTTAACTTCAAAGTAGCCTATTTCCTCGATTTGTTGATGAATTGATATAATTCATCTTCCAATTGGCCAATGTTAAAGTTTGGTAATTGCCAAGGGATTGCTTGAAGATATTGACACTCCCACAGCTAAGCAATGGGATTCTAAAGTGCTATTGCGTTCACATTTTCTTATTTGTTGCAGCGCCAAGCTTCCATATGACCAGGAAAGCTTAGCACTCGCTGTTCGTCCTGTTTCTGATAAATACGAGAAATCTCAGCCATTAAATACGTGATTTCCCGCTTTTATTAAGTCTAAAAATAGCTGATCCTGCTCCATGTTTGCCTCCTGTAGAAGTTAGTTCTCATAAAAAACTTTAAAGGCGGCACTCTAAGCCAGATTGATTGATAGAAGGGAGTGTTTTTCAAAAGAAAAATCTGCCGCTTCCTTAAACTTCCACAACCTTAAAGCTATTTCCTCTTTTCTGACCGAACAGATAAGATATTTGCTTCTGCACCATATTCAAGGCGGATTGTTTTTCTTGCATCTACAGGTGTGCGCGCATTAATTGGCTTCACCTGTTTTTCGCCGTTTATCTCAAGCTCCACTAAAAAGCATTTCGCTCCACATCTCAAAAGCGCTCCTCCTTATCTACTCACAAGCCTATCATACTTACATCTAGTAGGAAAATCTGCTTTCTTCCATCCTAAAAAAAGAAGATCACTAAGATCTCCCCTACTCTTTGCTTATAGCACCTAAGCCTTCTAACAAAACTTTCGCATCAGAATTTAAATAATTTCGTGCTGATTTTTTCAGCAATGTTTGTTCATTGCCTTTCACAATCATTTTTAATCCTCTCACATCAAACTTAGAGGCATAGGTGTTGATGGAATAATAAATTGCAAGCTCCTGCCTTGTTGGATGTTCATAGCCTGTTTGGATAGAATCAGTAATGAACTTTAGCAGCTCTCTTCCGTTTTTCTTCAATTTCCTTTCATTTTTCTTTAAGTATTCTATGTTCTCTTCCATTAATTTTCTTGCTGTCACTAGGTCAAGCTCTTCTACCTTCTCATTTATTGTTTGAATTAATTGCTCTATATACATGTACATTACCCCTTCCTATCTTTATATCGGAGGGTATTCCATCTAAACGCACGTATAAAAGAACTATTTTTTCGCTTCTAAATTTTGCAACTATACTCACAGAAACACTTTTCAGCTATAAAGAGAGATGAGACAGCACTGGATAATTGCCGTAAAATGGAAATATACAATAATTTGTAGTTGTTCTTCCTATTCTTTAATACTACAATGTAAGAAGCGGTTAGGATTTTAAATTCAGCACGCCATATTTGTACGGTATTGAAAAGAGGAGGCGCATCAGATTTGGACTTAGACAAAAAAGAAAGTGGTTATAGATGGATCGTATTCAGCGCCGTCTTGTTTGCCTATTTCTTAATCGTAAGTCAAAGAACAGCTCCTGGACTTATTACGGAGCAGTTAATGAATGATTTTCAGATTTCAGCATCAACCGTTGGAATGATCAGCAGTATACAATTTTTAGCGTATGCAGGACTGCAGATTCCTGTCGGGTTATTATCAGACCGTTTTGGTCCAAACCGTTTTCTTATTATTGGAACATTGCTTACTGGAATAGGCAGTCTTTGCTACAGCATTGCTCCTAATGAATATATTTTGATTGTATCGCGCTTTATCGTCGGAGTCGGAGATGCAGCAATTTTCGTTAATGTAGTCTTAATTATGAACGAATGGTTCAAAGGCAATGAGTTTGTTAAATTGATGGGAATGGTAGCACTAATCGGCGGAATTGGTTCCTTATCGGCGACTCTGCCTTTTTCTATGTGGATATCCCATGCGGGCTGGCGAGTTCCATTTTTAAGTGTCAGCATCATATTGATTGTAGTTTCATCTCTGCTTTATATAGTATTAATCTCAAAGTCGAGGAAGTTATTTAAACCAGAGTCACAGCCAAAACCGAGTACACCTGTTAAAAGAGAGAGTGTTTGGAAAATTCTCCGCCGCGTCGTCACAACGCGTCAGGCTTGGGCAACATTTCTTTGCCACTTCGGTGTAGTCGGGACATATGTTGGGTTTATCGGGTCATGGGCAGTTCCATACGGAATGAATGTTTTTGAGCTAACACGCTCAAGTGCAAGTCAACTCGTTATGTATGCCCTTGTTGGTACAATGATTGGCGGACCATTACTCGGGTGGATTTCCAGTAAGACTGGCCAAATTAAAAAGACGTACACGATGGTTCATTTAATTGTCATTATCGGCTGGGTCGGATTATTCAGCCTAAATACAAACCCGCCATTTTTGATGGTGTTATTAATGCTATTTGTTTTAGGTTTTGGAAATGGTGCGAGTGCATTGACATTTGCCATTGTCCGCAAGTCTTTTCGTATGGAAGAAGTCGGTGTTGTAACGGGCTTTGCTAATATGGGCGGCTTTTTAAGTGCTGTATTGCTGCCGATTATTTTTGGGCATGTTTTAGATTTCTTTCCGAAAGATTCCGTCAGCCTCGGCTATCATTACGGCTTTATCGTGCCTGTTATCTTCGCATTGTTCGGTCTCGTTGGCATTCTGTTAGCTAAGGAAGAGAAACAATCAGATGCGAAAAAGGTTTTACCTGCTTCTTAAACAAAAGGGGAGTCCAATTAGACTCCTCTTTTTACTGCTCTTGTTTAGGTTTATTAAAGTTGCTATTATTAATAAAAAAGTGGCTTAATAAATAAAAAACAGTCAGAATAAAAAATGAATAGGTCAACGCCCAATTCACTTTTTTGTATAAATCAATGGCACTTAGCAGAGGCAAACCTATATAAGCACCAAAGGCACCAAACCCTATTGCCTTAATAAACGGATTTATCTTTGGCTTGTATTGCATTAATAGCATTACAACAACTGGCAAAACAGAAAGCCGAAAAGAGAAATTAATCGTTGCCACTGGAAAAACCTTAACTGGATATGTCCACAAACCAAACATAACACCAATTGTATCTAATATTTCTGATAAAACCATAATTAAAAGACCGGCAGCCAATAACCTGCCTGCGCTTTTTTTATCACGAATAAATATCCAAACCGTCCAAGGCACAATAATCATACCTACAGCAACCCACCATTGCCATGACCATAAGAAGCCATGGAGGATAGCATCAACTATTAGTTTATTTGCTTCCGTAATTTGCTTATTCGCCTCATCGACGAGACTTAGTGCCTCTTGATACTCCATTCACATCACCTTCATACTAACAATTAATTATGGTTTTCAGCTTGCTTTTTGTTCGGTCATTTTTAAAAAGAAATTAGTAATTCCTTTCGAAAATAGAACGATAATAACATACCCTAAAAAAATATGGAAATAATTAGTACCCTTCGTTAAGATAAACAAGTTCCCTGCTGCTAGTATTGGTTTGAATATAAATGTAATCAGAAAAATTAATATTAACGAATGGAGATAAAAATTCGCCTTTTTTTCAATGGTATATTGGTACATGAGTATGAATAAGACGGGAACTAAGGAGGTATCCATACCGAAATGAATCGGAAACATTGGAATTGCTTTATAGGGATAGCCAATATAATTGGCTCTTGTTGCCATACCATCCAAATAAGCACTCCATATATGTATATTGAATCCAAAAAAAAGCAGTAAAAACAGTCTCTTGCGGTCAATAAATAGATAAAGAAAGATTAGCGGTAGGACAATCATTACTATATTTAACCAAAATTGCCAAGTATCAAAGCCCGAATAGTCCCACCAATACTGATTCCAAAGATCAAACACTTTCTCTTGGGCAGCTTTTAATTCTTCGTATTTTTTAGCTTGCTCTGTCGGAAATACAGACATTTTCAGTTCTCCTCCTTTGCTATTTTCATGCCACTAGGAGTGATTGTATGTTGTTATTATGCTTCAGTATAAGGCAGGCTATTCCATAGCGTAATTTCAATTTTCATAAAAAAACTGCCAAACGGCAGTTTATATATTCAGTAAATGCATAAATAAAAATACGATTGGCGGCACGATTAATGCTGGCAGGAGATTAAGCGTTTTGCATTTTTTTATGCCAAGGATACCTAAACCTGATGCCAAAATTAAAATCCCGCCAACTATTGTGACTTCATTTAAAAGATCGGTACTTAAGGAATTTTCCATCAATAGAGCAATTAAGTAAATCGAGCCTTGCCATGCGAACAAGACTATTGCGGCAATGGCAATTCCGATGCCAAATGTCGAAGCTAACACAATGGAAGTAATTCCATCTAGCATACCGTTAGCCAGTAAGTACGTATAGTCTCCTTTAAGAGCAGCCTCTACTGGACCTAGGATAGACAAAGATCCAATACAGAATAACAGAATTGCAGTCGATAAGCCTTCCGCTAAATTTCCTTTGGAGAATTTACTTACTAATCCATTAAATCTTGTTTCTAAATCAAGCTTTTGACCAAGCAGTCCCCCCACTGCCAAACTCACGATAAAAAGGACCGGATATTTGCTTGCAGGCAAATGCTGGACAATTGCATTGATGCCCAAACCCATCGCCACTAATCCCATTGCCTGCATTAAAATCTCATGGTAATCATGCTTGATGCCCTTTTTAAAAATACTGCCAATAATGCTGCCAGCTATAATCATACCGACATTGAATAATGTTCCAAACATATCTTTACCCCTTTAATAAAATACTTTTCATACCCTAAAATAAAATTAAACCCTCCAGTAACTAGAGGGTCAAGTATTTCTATGAAATTATTTTCTTGCAAATGGCAGCAATATTTCTGTTACATGCTTATCAAAGTCATTGGTTATTCCATAATCGATTAAAGTTATTTCAATGGAATCATCTATCAGCTGATAATCGTGCTCTATTATATAAGAAAGTAACTTATCATAGTAATACGCTGCTTCCATATGGGTACCTTGAAAGCGAACTCTTAGATACTCCCTTGCAGGTATCGCAGCATAAGCCGAATCAGTCTCATCCCCTTCTTCTAACACCATAAACACACTTGAATAAGTAGTAAGTTCACCAGCGGCTAAATTATCTATCGAGATGGATAGGCCGATCTTCCCTAAAAAAACCCCTCCATTTATACCAAAGCTGTTCCTTAATTCTGTGATAGGATACTCCAGATCCTCTCCTAATACATATTGCTTTCGTAAGTATGCTAAACGCATTTCAGGAAGAGTCACTTCACAAATAACATCAAGAGGTGTGTGTACAGCATCATCTATTTGCGTTAAACGGCGGCTAATCTTTTTTTCCATCAGTTCTAATTCTTTTCGTTTCTTTCTTACTTCTTCCTGCTGCTCTTTCAGCATATCAATAAGGGTATCAATATCCCGATAGTTGAAAAATTCAATAATTCTGTTTATAGGTAAATCGAGTGCCCGCAAGTACTTAATCGAGTTCAGCCGTTCGAACTGCTGTGTGGAATAATAGCGGTAATTCGTTTTTTCGTCAATAAATGCTGGAGCTAATAAGCCAATTTCATCATAATATCGGAGTGTCGCAATCTTAACTTGAAATAGCTTTGAGACTTCTCCGATTGTGAAGTATTCTTTCATTTCTTTAAACACCTCTGTTATTTTAAAAAAACTGCCTCCCTTTTCCTAATAAATCTTTTCGGTAAAGGGGGCAGTTCTTCGTTTATTCCTCAGTTGTTAAGCTGTAATTATATTGTGTACGGTCAACTGGAGTAAAGTTCTTCGGCGTGTAGAATCGCAATAGGTCACCATTGACCACTTTATCGGAAAGTCTCAGTGTTTCTTCGACACTTGCCTGGTACTCAGCAGCTTTTTCAAGCTGTTCTTCCTCTTCAATCAGTTCACCTGTTTTTGAATTATAATACTTGCCATCCTTTAATGTAAATTCCGGACTGACAAATTCTCCATTACGGAATGGTATTAATTCATCGTGTTCCTCTGACAGGATGTCTGTTCCAAAATGGATATTATCCTTCGTATCCTCACCTAATAAATGAAGCAATGTCGGAAGCAGGTCAATTTGTCCTGCATATTGATGCATTGTCCCGCCTTCCATGCCAGGAACCCGTATGAACAGCGGAGTTCGCTGAAGTCCGGCACTTTCAAAGGAATTCACTTCTTTTCCGATTACTTGTTCCATTGCTTTATTATGGTTTTCGGAAATACCGTAATGGTCTCCGTACATGATAATAATTGAATTATCATATAGACCATTCTTTTTCAGGTCTGCAAAGAATTGTTCCATTGCTTCATCTGCATAACGAGCTGTCTGGAAGTAGTTATCAACAATTTTGTTGCCTGTATTATTTGGCTCTATCGTTGCTTCTTCTTGATTCATCGCGAAAGGATAATGGTTCGTCACGGTAATAAATTTCGTATAGAAAGGCTGTGACATAGAACTCAAGTATGGCAGCGACTGTTCAAAAAACGGCTTGTCCATAAGGCCATAATCAGCAAGCTGATCAGGATTCATATCATAAGCGCTTGAATCGTAAAATTGGTTGTAACCAAAGGATTTATATATTTCATCCCTGTTCCAAAAGCTTCCCGTATTCCCATGAAATACGGCAGAAGTATAGCCAAGCTGGCCTAGAATTCCAGGTGCTGCCTGATAGGTGTTTAACCCTTTAGTCGTGAAAGCAGAGCCTTGAGGAAGGCCATACAGAGAATTCTCAATCATAAACTCGGCATCAGCTGTTTTCCCTTGAGCTGTTTGGTGGAAGAAGTTATCAAAATACAATGTATTTTCGTCTTCTACCAATGAATTAAGGAATGGAGTAGCTTCTTCCCCGTTCACTTCATAGTTGATAAGGAAATTTTGAATTGATTCCATATGAACGTAAATGACATTCATCCCTTTTCCTTTACCGAAGTATTCGGGATTAGGCTCGGCATAATTGGATGCTGTATAGTTAACAACCTCAGCCATATCATCTGTATCTGCAAGCACCCGTTGCGCAGATGCTTTCGTGCTTTGCACTGCATCATAGATTGTGTAGTTATACATTCCCAAGTATTTCACAATATAATTCCTGTCAAATCCCCTTGTCAGAAGCTCTGGGCGGTCGATTTCTGCTAACGCGAGATTCGTTCCAGAAATCCCTAAAGCTAAACCGATAATACCTATCCCTTGCTTGAATCCAACTGCCTTACTGTCCATTTTCACAACTTTAAATACAAGCAGTGCAAGAAGCAGTAATGTATCTGCAAAAAACAAGAAGTCATACGGCTTTAACAATGCATAAATACTGCCGCTAACATCACCGAAGTTTTGCGTCTGCGTTAATGTCGGCAATGTAATAAAGTCATTGAAAAAACGGTAGTACAAAACATTCGCATACAATAGAAAAGATAACACAAAATCAATAATTAACAGCGCATAGTATTTTCTTTTGTTTTTGAATGTCAGGGCTAAGCCAAGAAACAGCAGCGAAGACCCTAAGGGATTAAGAAACAGCAGAAATTGCTGAAGTGAGTTTCCTACACCTAAATCAAATTGTGTCAATTGCACAATATACGTTTTAATCCATAGAAAAAATACAGCCGCAAAAAAGAATAGGATATATTGTTTATTTGTGTCTTTGTTTAAGTTTAATTTTTTTATTTCAAACACCAACCTCTATCAATCATCTCTTTACATCATTTACAAAAATTTAATAATACAAGTGTACCATTTTTTCACCACAAATTTAAATATTTTTGCGTATTGTAGAATAATGGCAATTTTAATTTGTGTTTTACAAGGAATTATTACTTGGGAAATAATTGGTAAGACACCAGGATATAGAACTGATTATACTATCTCTATTTAAATCATCTACTTATTATACGATAAAACATAGAAAAAAGTTTCACTTGCGATGGAATCTTCTCCCAGCAAAAATAATGTGTTATATAATCTAACAAGTTAATTGACGGTCTTTTCTTTCTCATAGATACTCAGTACTATCAAACAAAATAACGGTTCTCATCATAACGGAGAACAAAAATGCTGTCTAGGGTTCCGGTTTAAAAAACGTCTGGACCGAGAGACGGCGTACAGTATTTTATGAAAATACTGTATACACGGAGGGATAAAAGCCCGGGAGAATTTTGCAAAAAAATTCTCCCGGGCTTTTATTTTTTTCCTGAATTTCAATTAGAAAAGAGGAGAAAAAAGGATGACGAACAAACCGACACTTGAGAAATCGTTAAAATTACCCCAAGTTGTATTTATGGGGCTTGCATGGATGACACCAATGATTTTTTTCACTGTTTATGGCGTAGCTTTTGAAGCCGCCGGCGGCATGATGGCTGCTGCCTATATTATTGCATTTGTAGCAATCTTCTTTACTGCGTTCAGCTACAGCCGGATGGTTAAGGCATATCCGATTTCCGGTTCTGCTTATACGTATACAAAAAAATCTATCCACCCGAAGGCTGGTTTCCTCGTCGGCTGGGCACTTCTGCTGGACTATGTATTCTCTCCAATCATTGCAATCTTAACTTTCGGGATTTTTATGCATACTGAATTTCCTGCTGTCCCGGTATTTGTGTGGATAATTATCATGAATATAGTGCTGGTTGTTGTTAATGTCGTTGGCATTAAGTCTGCTGCTCGCATCAGCAGTTTATCTGTCCTAATTCAAATCGCCTTTATTGCTTTGTTTTGCGGCTTGATTGTGAAAGATATTCTTGCAGGTGACACACAGGCAGCTTCCCTCTTTTCACTATCTCCCTTCTTTGGAAACGAAGGTTCATTAAGTGCTGTATTTACAGGAGCTTCTCTAATCTGCTTTTGTTTTCTTGGATTTGATGCTGTCACCACCATGTCAGAGGAAACGATTGATGCTGATAAAACAGTATCTAAAGCCATCTTTTTAATTGTCCTGATAGCAGCGGTTATGTATATTGCTATCTCCTATTTGACACAAGTCGCTTTTCCTGACTTTACTTTTGCCAATCCAGATAATGCAGCATATTCCCTTGTACAGCTTGTTGGCGGAAACTTGTTAAGCTCGATATTTATTATGGTGTTAATTATTGCGACCTTCACCCAAGGTGTTTCTTCTGTAACAAGCGTCAGCCGTTTTCTGTACGCTTTAGGACGAGAATCGATTCTTCCAGAAAAGCTGTTTACTTCCTTGCATCCGAAATACAGAACGCCTGCTGCAAATATTATCTTTGTCGGGATTATTTCTTTTGCTGCTGTCTTTTTTAATCTTGATACAGCAGTAACCTTTGTCAGCTTCGGTGCATTAACGGCGTTCACATTTGTCAATCTGTCTGTTATTGCTCATTACTTTATTAAACAGAAACAACGTTCCTTCAAGTGCACACTTCTATATCTTTTGTTCCCGCTGATTGGAGCTGGCTTTATTTGCTGGCTTTTGACACTGCTTAACAAACAGACACTACTTTACGGCGTTATTTGGCTGGTTGTTGGCTTTATTTACTTAGGTATACGAACCATGTGGCTCTCCGCAAAAGTTAAGCAAGCAGCAGAAATAAACCAAACAGAAAAAACCTTGTTAGATAATCTGACAAAATAATAGTTTTTATTTTCAGAATTGTTATACTTTTACTCAAGATCTTAATAAAGGTTTCCACTTAAGAGTTGGAAACAAAAAGCTGTCTAGGGTTCCGTTTAAAGTTATTCGCTTTAAAGACTGGTCCGAGAGAGAGCGTACAGCAAGTGCTGTATACACGGAAGGACAAAAGCCTGGGAGATTATCTCCTATGTGCTTTTGTCCTTTTTTCATTTCAAGGAGGTTAATTATGAAGCTAAACGTTATGAAGTATGTTCCTGGCGGAGGTAAATGGTCCGGCACAATCAAACGAGGAAAATCAATCAAGTTTACTGCACTGGAAGATGGCGCTAATATTTCTCTGCTTTTGTACTCAGCATCCGATACTGCAGAACGGTACAATATGCCGGACACGTTAAAGGCACAGCACACTTCTCATTTAACAAAGGGCCATGTGCTGATGAGTGATAACGGCCGTGTACTTACAAGTATTACAGATGATTCACTTGGCTGGCATGATACTATTTCCGGCTATATAACGCGACGTATTGTTGATGAACGCTACGGAAAAACCACTTATCAAGATAATCGAAATGAATGGTACCGAAGCGGAGAGGAAAATTTCGCCGTCGAGCTTTTTCGTAATGGATTGTCCGTCCGTGATCTTGTTCCGGCAGTCAACTTATTTTCTAAGGTTTACTGCACAGAGGATGGAAACATGCATTTCGTGCCAGCACATGCTAAAAAAGGGGATTATATCACATTAAGAACGGAGCAAGACGTTCTGCTTATTGTATCCAATACACCAAACGCTTTAAACCAAACAATAAACTATCCCTCTGTACCTATAAAGATAGAGATAACAGATGCAGGCAAACTTTCCGATGATGATTTATGTTTGAATTTTTGTCCAGAAAACAAGCGTGCCTTTGAAAATACATGGGATTATGCAGCCTTACTTGAAGGAGGAATTAAATAATGGCCATATTAAGCCGGATTGAAAGCAACCGCAAACAAGAAAATGCTTTTTTTAATAAAACAATCGAAGCAGGTGACGGCTGGACATATACACTTGAACCTGGGCAAGTCCTTCGCATTGTTGATTTGGAAGGAAACCAGGCCGCAGACACACTTTTTTATGATGCCGACAATCCGACAGACCATTATAGTGCTGTCAATACGATCACAAATCAAAGCAATATCTACTTAACTGCTGGTTCCGTGCTGTTAGCTGAATCCGGCAAAGAGCTTGTTAAAATAATAGCAGATACTTGCGGAAATCATGATACGCTCGGAGGCGCCTGTTCTGCCCAAAGCAATACCGTTCGTTATGCCCATGAGACTTTACCGATGCACAATTGCCGAGATACATTCATGCTTCAGCTCTCAAAGAATGAACCGCGCCTCTCTAAACGGGACTTGGCACCAAATGTGAACTTTTTTATGAATGTTCCGGTAACTCCTGACGGCGGATTAACATTTGCTGATGGTGTTTCGGCACAAGGCTATTATGTAGAAATGCAGGCAATCTGCCGGGTGCTTGTCTTAATCAGCAATTGCCCTCAACTAAACAATCCATGCAATGCTTATAATCCAACACCTATTCAGGTGCTAGTTTGGGACAAATGACAAAAGGAGTGACAGCAATGTATTCAAAAGTATTGATAGCAAACAGAGGTGCTATAGCAGTTCGGATTGAGCGCACTCTAAAAAAATTAGGAATTGCTTCTGTTGCCGTATACACAAAAGCAGACCAAGACAGCCTGCACGTTGATCTAGCAGATGAAGCGGTTTTGATTGGTGAAGGGGCGGCAAAAGACTCTTACTTGAACGCCGAGTTGCTCCTTAAGATTGCCAAAGATACAGGAGCTCAAGCAATTCATCCAGGCTACGGATTTTTAAGTGAAAATGCTGATTTTGCAAGAACGTGCTTTGAAAATGGCATCTCCTTTATCGGACCAACACCTGAACAAATAGAGCTATTTGGCTTAAAGCACTCTGCGCGGGAAATTGCTAAAAAAGCTAATGTTCCGATGCTGCCTGGCACATCGCTAATTACCGATCTGCCAACAGCGCTTACCTCGGCCGCCAGCATTGGCTATCCAGTGATGCTAAAAAGCACTGCTGGCGGCGGCGGAATCGGGATGCGAGTGTGTGAAGACGAGTCCGCCCTGCAGCAGGCATTTGAATCAGTAAGCCGATTGGCAAAGTCGAACTTCAATAACGGCGGTGTATTTCTGGAAAAATATATCCAAAAAGCCCGGCATGTGGAGGTGCAGATTTTCGGCAATGAATATGGCGAAGTAACAGCACTAGGTGAACGTGACTGTTCCATTCAGCGCCGCAACCAAAAAGTTGTCGAGGAAAGCCCCGCTCCCCTTCTTTCTGCGACTATCCGCGCGCAGATGCACCAAGCAGCTAAACGCCTTGCAGAAGAAGTTGGTTATCGAAGTGCTGGAACGGTTGAGTTTCTGTATGATCCGAACAGCCAGCAATTCTATTTTCTTGAAGTAAATACCCGTCTGCAAGTTGAACATGGTGTTACCGAAGAAGTTCTTAGCATTGATTTAGTGGAATGGATGATTCGGGAATCTGCAGGCGACTTGCGTGGACTTGATGAATTGTCTAAACAACCTGTTGGGCACAGCATACAGGCCCGCATTTATGCAGAAGATTGTCTGAACGACTTCCGTCCAAGCGGCGGTCAACTTGATCATGTTCGGTTACCAGAAGATGCCCGAATTGAAACATGGGTGCGAGATGGCATTCAAATCACCTCCCTATACGATCCTATGTTGGCAAAGATCATCGTCCATGGAAATACACGGGAAGAAGCGCTAGGAAAACTGCACAAAGCTCTTGGAGACACTCGCTTTTATGGTGTGACAACGAATATTTCCTATATTCGCTCCTTGTTAGTGGAGGACAGCTGCAAGAGCGGTCTCGTTCATACACGGATGCTGGACGGATTCTCCCCTGCTGAACAGGCAGTTGAGGTGCTGGACGGCGGGATTCAAACAACAGTGCAAGACTGGCCAGGCAGAATCGGCCATTGGGATGTTGGCGTTCCACCATGTGGGCCGATGGATCCTCTATCCTTCCGCATTGGCAACAAGCTGTTAGGAAACGCAGAATCGTCAGCAGGTCTGGAATTAACACTTCGCGGCGGAACGTACCGTTTCCGTGGTGATATCGCATTTTGTATAACTGGAGCTGATATGCACGCCGTCCTTGATGATAATATTATCCCGATGTATACAGTTATTCATGCGAAACGGAATCAAGTGTTACGGTTTAGTGAAGCAGAAACAGGCATGCGCACTTACTTACTCGTTGCAGGCGGCTTGGATATGCCTCTAAACCTTGGCAGTGCAGCAACTTTCACACTCGGCGGATTCGGAGGGCATGGAGGCAGAGCTTTGCGGACTGGTGACGTATTATCTGTTAAGGTCACTTCTGCCCCAAAAGTGAACACTCTTGCTTGTAACAGTCAGCCTCATTTTAAAAAAGAGTGGACGATTGGTGTTATTCCTGGTCCCCACTGCACAACAGAATTTTTACTGCCAGAATATTTGCAGCAGTTAACAGACGTAAGCTGGGAGGTACACTTTAACAGTTCTCGTACAGGTGTGCGCTTAATCGGCCCTTCTCCCCTCTGGGCACGAACAGATGGCGGAGAAGCAGGTTTGCATCCATCAAATATCCATGATAATGCTTATGCAGTGGGAACCCTTGATTTAACTGGAGATATGCCAATCTTGCTCGGTCCGGATGGTCCTAGTCTTGGAGGATTTATCTGTCCTGTTACAACCGCTTCAGCTGAATTTTGGAAGATTGGCCAGCTTCATCCAGGCGACCGCATCCGCTTTAAGCTGATTACATTGGAAGAAGCCGAAGCTCTACGCCATGCACAGGAACAATACCTTGAAAATATCTGTATGGAGGAAAATTTATTACTGCCAGAGCTGAACAAACAGACAAACGAGCTGACACCTGACTATCCTATCCTGCTTGAGCAGTCAAAAGAAAGATTTCCACTGGTAATCAGAGCAGCTGGTGATAAGCATGTGCTCATAGAATATGGCGAGATGGAACTTGACTTGCTTCTCCGCTTTCAAGTCCATGCTTTAATGGAGGCAATACAAGCTGATACAAGCCTCCCTGTTGTTGATTTAACGCCAGGAATTCGTTCCTTACAAGTCCATATTAATCCAGCTCAAATGTCTGTAATCGAACTAAGTAAAAAAATCGCGGCCATTAACGAAACATTGCCGCCATTGGAAGAAATAGAAGTGCCATCACGCATTGTCCGTCTTCCCCTCTCTTGGGATGATCCAGCAACACAGCTTGCGATTGACCGCTATCAGAAGAATGTGAGACCAGATGCGCCTTGGTGTCCTAGCAATCTTGAATTTATTCGACGCGTTAACGGATTAGACAATATAGATGATGTAAAAAGGATTGTATTTGACGCAAATTATCTTGTACTAGGACTTGGGGATGTCTATCTCGGTGCGCCAGTAGCAACACCACTAGACCCAAGGCACCGTTTAGTTACGACAAAATACAATCCTGCGCGAACTTGGACACCGGAAAATGCAGTCGGCATCGGCGGAGCGTATATGTGTGTCTACGGGATGGAAGGTCCTGGCGGCTACCAGTTTGTCGGCCGTACTGTTCAAGTTTGGAATAAGCAACGAGAAACAGAAAGCTTCCGGCAAGGCAAGCCTTGGCTGCTTCGCTTCTTTGACCAAATATCGTTTTATCCAGTCACTGCAGATGAATTGCTGGAAATGCGCGAAGACTTCCCGCGCGGCCGTTTTGAGATTGAGATAACAGAAACAACCTTTAAACTTGGAGATTACTTAGCTTTCCTTGAATCCATCAAAAAAAGCACCAATGAATTCAGAAGCACACAGCAGACTGCCTTCCATCAGGAGAGGGAAAGATGGCAGGAGCTTGGTCTTGCTGAATATGTTTCTGAAACAGAGCAAACACCGCAGACGGAAGAAACACTTCCAGAAGGTGCTGAAGCAGTCCGCAGTTCGATGCCAGGCAGTGTTT
The DNA here is from genome assembly GCF_022049065.2 of Niallia sp. Man26. Taxonomy (NCBI): domain Bacteria; kingdom Bacillati; phylum Bacillota; class Bacilli; order Caryophanales; family Bacillaceae; genus Niallia; species Niallia sp. Man26. The sequence goes on along the minus strand of NZ_CP095744.1, from coordinate 159,663 downwards.
GGAAGGTTCTCGTGTCTGCTGGTGATGTTGTCAAAAAAGGAGATCCGCTAATAATTGAGGAAAGCATGAAAATGGAGTTTCCTCAGCTTGCCCCATTTGATGGAGCAATTGAGGCTGTACATGTTGTACCTGGTGAAGAAGTCCATGCAGGCCAGCTGATTATTTCTATTAAAAAAGCAGAAAGCGGTGATAATAATGCAAACAATTCCGTATCCAATGAAATTATCCATTCATGAATTACAAGCAAACTATGAGTCAGGGAAACTAACTCCTGAGAATGTTATCGAGCATATCTTAGAGAGAGCAGAAGCTGATAAAGATATGAATATATGGATAACTCCCCCTTCCTGGAGTTTCATTAGACCCTTTTTAGAAAATCTATCCAAGATGGAGCGCTCACACGCTCCTCTATGGGGAATTCCGTTTGCGATAAAAGATAATATAGATCTAGCAGGGGTGCCAACGACGGCAGGATGTGCGGAGTTTGCTTATACACCAGACAGAAGTGCTGTTATTGTACAGCGTTTGATTGATGCAGGTGCCATTCCAGTAGGAAAAACAAATTTAGACCAGTTTGCTACCGGCCTTGTTGGTACTAGAAGCCCTTTTGGGGAAACGAAAAACGCATTAAGACCAGAGTTAATCAGCGGCGGTTCCAGCTCTGGGTCTGCTGTATCTGTTGCCAGAGGGCAGGCTGCTTTTTCCCTAGGCACAGATACAGCCGGCTCCGGCCGCGTCCCTGCCGCACTAAACGGATTAATCGGATACAAACCAAGCCTCGGAGCCTGGCCAGTTAAGGGTGTAGTGCCGGCATGTGCCAGCATTGACTGTGTTACAGTATTTTCACATAATATTTCTGATACAATACTTGTTGATGAAGTGGTTCGAGGCTTTGAAGAAGAAGATTCTTGGTCAAAAGAAGTAGAGCGTAAAAAGACAGCTCTTCCGAAAAAAATCTTCATTCCTGAACAAACACCAGAATTTTACGGACCGTTTGCTGCCGAGTATAAAATTGCCTGGCAGAATACATTAGAGAAGCTGCACAAATTGGATATACCGCTCGAAAAATTAGATGTCAGCTATTTATCGGAAGCAGCGTCTGTTTTATATGATGGGCCATGGGTTGCCGAAAGATGGTCTGATTTAGGAAGTTTTATTGAAACCCATAAAAATACAGCACTAGCTGTAACAGAAACGGTCTTGCGAACAGGTGCTAAAGAAGACTACAATGCAGCATCGGTTTTTCAAGCTATGCATACACTGCAGGCTCATAAACGGAAAGCCCATCTCGACCTGCAGGATGCTGTATTAATTATGCCAACAGCCGGTGGTACTTGGTCCAGAGAGGATGTGCGAAAAGATCCTATTCATACAAACAGCCAAATGGGGGCTTTTACGAATCATTGTAATTTACTGGATTTATCTGCTATCAACATCCCATCTGTTGCTCCAGATGAAACATTGCCATTTGGTATCACCCTATTTACCGGCCCTTACGCTGAACATTTATTGATCGGCTTTTCTGATTTGTATTTAAATAATATTTCTGTTTCAACAGTAAGGAGCACTGAAATGGTGGCTGTGTGCGGACTTCATATGAGAGGATTTTCATTAGAGAAGCAAATGCTAAAACATCAAGCTGTTTATATTGGTCCAGCTAAAACATCAGCACAGTACCGAATGGTAGAATTAACGACCAATCCAAATAAACCAGGACTTATTCGTGCTGATAAAGGCAGTGCCATCGAAGTTGAGCTGTGGGAAATGCCTATTAGCCAGTTAGGTTCATTTGTCTCGCTGATTCCGTCACCACTTTGCTTTGGAACAATTGAGCTAGAAAACGGCTCTGCAGTTAAAGGCTTTCTATGTGAAGCGAATGCAATGGAAACTGGTTTAGACATAACCAGTTTTGGCGGCTGGCGAAATTTTGTTGCAAGCAGCATAAAGTGAAAAATGGCGGAGGGTATATACCCTCCGCCATTTTTCTTTAGCTCCTAAATGTTTAATTCCATATACTCATCTGTTTCGATAAACCCAAATTTTTTATAAACTGGTCTGCCCATCTCTGAAGCCCCAAGCCATAATTTTTTTATGCCTGCTTCCTTCGCTTCCTCAACGAGTAATTTTAATAGCTTTGTAGCAATCCCTTTGCCTCGGTAGTCTTTATTAGTATACATATTGGTTATATACGCTCTTTTTCCACTTCGGTTCGTAAAGCTTGGCGGAAATGGATAAATGATGAAAGCTCCACATGCAACAACCTCCTCATCATCCTCTACTAAATATTGAATTAAGGACCCACCACTTAACTGTTTTTCAAAAAAATGATACAGTTCCTCGTCAATATCTATATCTGCCTCTAACCCTTCGTCCACTAATTGGGCTTTTCGTAAATGCATCATTGCTTTAATATCCTGTCTTGTTGCTTTACGGAAATTCAACGTAAACACTTCCCATTCTAAGATATTTATATTTATAATATAACTCATTTCCCATACGGAACCTAATGGTAGCATCTCCTCTTTGAGAACGTAAAAAAAGCTGCTTAAAGCAGCTTAATTATGAAAGCACCCAATTATAGGGATCCTCCAGCTTGTTCCATTCACTGTTGTATTCAGCTTCTGTCAACAAACACTCATCTAATTCCTTCGTGATGACATCAATATCTAAATCCATTCCAATAAACACTAGTTTCGTATGTCGGTCGCCGTGTTCCTTATCCCAATTCTCCATTAACTGAGGGTTACTTTGAATAATCTCTGCTTGTCTGTTTTCAGGAAGAGAAGCAACCCAATAAGAAATTGGTTCAATCTTAACAGATGGTCCTGCTTGTGAAAGCAATAATGCTAAATCATTGCGAGAAGCACACCAGGCAATTCCTTTTGCGCGGACAATCTGCATCGGCATGGAGCTGCACCATGTATGGAATCGTTCTGAATGAAAAGGTCTCTTACGGTAATAAACAAAAGAACTTACGCCATATTCCTCTGTCTCTGGCGTATGTGCTGCAGGTCCTGCTTGTAACTCTTTAAGCCAGCCTGCTGATTCACTAGCTTTTTCAAAATCAAATCTGTTCGTATTCATAATTTCCTTTATGTCTATCAAACTGTTTTCCGTGCGGATAATTTTTGCTTCAGGCTGTAAAGTTCTCAAGACATTCTCTAGATTTGCGGCTGCCTCTTTTGTTACTAAGTCACATTTATTCAGTAAAAGGATATTGCTAAATTCAATTTGATCAATAAGCAAATCAGCAATATTCCGTTCATCATTTTCACCGACTGCTTCCTTGCGGTCAAGCAAAGAATCACCAGATTCATAGTCATGCCAAAATCGGTTTGCATCCACAACGGTTACCATTGTATCCAGCCTGCAAAATCTTGTCAGGTCAATCCCTAACTCGTCATCGATATAGGAGAAGGTTTGGGCTACAGGAATGGGCTCACTAATTCCTGATGATTCAATGATGATGTAGTCAATATCCCCTTGATTAGCTAATTTCTCTACCTCGATTAATAAGTCTTCCCGTAATGTACAGCAAATGCACCCATTGGACAATTCAACCAATTTCTCTTCTGTTCTTGAAAAACCGCCCTTTGTTTGAACTATTTCACTATCAATATTTACTTCACTCATATCATTAACGATGACAGCAATCTTCATGCCTTCCCGGTTATTTAAAACATGATTCAGCAAGGTTGTTTTACCTGCACCTAAATAGCCGCTTAATACTGTGACTGGTATTTTACTCATACCGCATCCCCCTATTTATATTCATATGTATCACATACGATTTACTGTTGTGTTTTTGTAATTAGCTGACAAAAACATATGTCCAGTTCTTTCTTTCTGTGTCATTGGTATTAGAATCGTCACTCATATCTACCCATTTTATTTGCTTTAGTCTCTCTACTATCTTGTTGTCAATTTCTGCTTGTGCTTCAGTCATTATGTTTTTAATTGTTTGAAAGTCGAGAGAAAAATGACTTACCGCCGCTTGAAATGGAGACTTTTCATGAAACAGCTGTCTAAAGTGGCTCTCATTGACCGCCTCCATCTCGAGTTCGTCCTCCCTGCTTTCTATGAAGCGGTAAATCTCTTTGTATTTATCTGGCAAGCTTTCAATTGCACTGCGATATAAAAACTGGACTAAGACAGGATTAAGAGTATGCATGCCCACTTCCCTCCTTTCCCTTTATTATACTTAGCCGCCAAATCTTCTCTTTGGCGGCGCTTAACATTTACCAACTGGCTTTTTTTACTCCTGGAATTTGCCCTTTATGTGCATACTCCCTAAAAGCAATACGAGACATGTTAAATTTTCTAAAATAGCCTCTTGGTCTGCCTGTGACTTCACATCGGTTCTTAAGTCGTGTTGGTGAAGAATCCCGCGGTAGCTTTCGTAGTGCTTCATAATCTCCCTTCTCTTTTAATTCCTTTCTAATAGCTGCGTACTTTTCTACCATTACTTGGCGTTTTTTCTCTTTTACTACTTTAGACTTTTTTGCCATTAGTTCTTTCCTCCTATCAAAACGTAATCATTACGATTTAAATTTTATAGAAACTTAAATTCCTCGATAGCCCTTACTTTGTTTCTCTATGCAAAGTACGCCTTTTTAAACGAGGGCAATACTTCATTAATTCAATACGGTCAGGATTGTTGCGTTTATTTTTAGTCGTGATATAATTTCTGTCCCCTGTTTCTGTACAAGCTAATGTAATTTTTACTCTCATAATTATTCCTCCTAGTTATTAGGATAAATGTAAATCATAACGATTACGATTTACAAATCCGTTATAAACATTTATTTTAATGAAGGAAAAAGGATTTTGCAAGTTATTTTATTATTTTTTTGTTTTCTAAGGATTTTTCATAAAAAAAATCAGATGGACACTGCCACCTGATTTTTCCTTTATTCGTTTTTCTCTTCCTCCAATAAACGAAGCTCATCAAGAGGCAGAGGCTTGCTGTAAAAGTAGCCTTGCGCTTTTTCGCATTTAAAACCTTTTAAAATTTCAACTTGTTCTTCTGTTTCTACCCCTTCTGCAATGACCTTCAGCCCAAGATTATGGGCCATGACAATAATGGTTGAAGCAATATTATAATCATCTTTATTCACTACGATGTTTTGGATAAAGGATTTATCAATTTTTAAGTAGTCGATTGGAAACTTTTGCAAATATTGCAGAGAACTGTAACCAGTCCCAAAATCGTCTATGGAAATTTCCACGCCAAGCTCCTTCAATTGATAAAGAATTTGACTAGCTTTTTCAACATCCATAGTCATACTCTCGGTGATTTCCAGTGTTATATAAGAAGGTTCAATTCCTTCCTCTTCTAATATACTTGCCATCGTTGTAACAAGATTGCTGTCAAAAAACTGACGTAAAGATAGATTGACAGAAAAGTTTATTGGAATAAATCCTCTTCTGATTCTTTCTTTAATTTCTTGGCAAACTTTTCGTATTACCCATTCCCCAATCGGGATAATCAGACCAGTATCTTCGGCAATACGGATGAATTTATCTGGGGAAATGAGTCCAAATTTAGGATGCTGCCATCTTATTAAGGCTTCAGCACTTGTCACAGCATTTGTCTTCAAATCAATAATCGGTTGAAAATGTAAGATGAAGTGTTTAGTAATGTCTGCCTTTCTTAATTCTGTTTCTAATACCAACAGTTCTGATGATTGAAAATCGAATTTCTCATTATAAAACTGATAATTATTTCTTCCTTTTTTCTTTGCTTCATACATGGCAATGTCTGCGTTACGGATAAGTGTCACATCATCATCACCATCTTTTGGGTGCATCGATATACCAATACTTGGAGTAATAAATATTTCATGCCCACCGATTAGGAAAGGCGAAGAAAGGATATCAATAACCTTATTTGCTTTACTTCTTACTTCTTCTTCAGTAACATTTTCAAGCAGGAGAATAAATTCATCGCCCCCCTGTCTGGAAACTACCCCATTCGTTCCAATACAATGCTTTAATCGATCTGCAAACTCTTGTAAAAGTTCATCCCCAATATGGTGACCAAGTGTATCATTAATAACTTTAAAGCGATCTAAATCCATAAACAGCAATGCTAAATGCCGAATGCTGCAAGTAGGTTGAAAGTTAGTGATTGCCACTTTTAAATTATCAGCAAAAACCCGCCTGTTAGGCAGTCCAGTCAGATCATCGTGGTATGCAAGGCGATGGATTTTTTCTTCAGCTAAACCTCTTTGAATAACGAGACTCGTTAGATAGGTAGCCTCCTCTATCAGCTTTGTTACATTCGCACTTGGAGCCGTCGGTATACGGTGATAAATAGCAAAACAACCAATTACATCGTTATTGCTGTCAAAAACTGGAGTAGACCAGCATGCTTGCAGTCCATGCTTTAATGCGATATCCCGATAGTCTGCCCATAAACAATCATTTGAAATATCTTCAACAACTACCTGCATTTTTTTATAGGCAGCAGTTCCGCATGATCCTGTATTTGGTGCAATCGGAATACCGTTAATAAAGTCAATAAACTCATCTGGCAGATTAGGAGAGGAAGCTGTATAGAGCTTTTTCGCTTCCTGATCGGCAATCATCACAGTACAAAGGCAATCTTTTGCAAAATTTTCAACAATCGAGACAATTTCATCAAGGATCAGCGTATATTTTGTTCCGCTAACAATCATTTTTAAAATTTTATTTTGTTCTTTTACAAGTGATGCAATATAATTTTTACTAGTGACATCCTTCGCCACACCAACAATCCCTATTGTCCTCTCATCTTTATAGATTGGAAGGGCCACTATAGATAATTCAATTCTCTCTCCCTGTTTGTTTTTGATCGTTAACTCAGCATTCTCAGCATGACCATGAAGCAATTTTTCGATACGGTTAAGGGTATTTTCTAACTGAGACTCATCAATTAATTCGGCGTATGATAATGATGAAAACTCAGCACTGGTATATCCAGTCAAGCTTTCTGCCGCTTTATTAATATGCAAAAAGTCACCATTAATGCTTATCGCAAAACATGGATCACTATTATTATTAAACAAAGACTTATACATATCGAATATCGAATCATTTCGTAAAGGATTATCCATCTAGTTCTCTTCCTTCTTTACTAACAATCATAAATAGTAAGTTATACTCCATATTATATCGGTATATTTATAAATTTTTTAACATGAATAAACAATTGTTGTATAAATCTTTCATTCTGAACAAAAGAACAATCTTTTTCGGCGACTCCCTGGCAAGGATACTAGCGTTATTGACAATGTTATAAGAAGAATGTGCAGAGATGCCAAATAATTGTCCGCCTCTCCCTAATTTCAAAGTGATTTCTTTGTTATTTTTCCTTACCGCCACTGCATTTGATTTGTCTTTAACAAACGAAAGAAGCTGCCCGTCAGGCAGCCTCTTAATTTCATATTCTAACACTCTATAAAGCTTTCAAATGCCAGCAAAAGCTTTGAAAATCGCCTTGTATCATTTCAATAGGAATACTTAATCCGGCAAAAGCAAGTTCATCTCCACCGTAAACTGTGTCTGTGCCGTTTACTTGATACTCTTTATTTACATCAATCCCTCTCAGCTTCAAAACAGAATCTGAAGCGGCTGGTTCTGCGAGCACTTTAAAGTAATAGACGATTACTTCCGTTTTTTCCTTATTAGTAAAAAGCCATGCTGTTTCATTTCCTTCAAAGGGGCTTTTCAAGCGGTAAAACTCACCAAACTGAATGAGGCTTCGGATTTCTTTATAATAGGAAACCTGATTTTTAACGGCGATTTTATCTTCTTCTGACACCCTTGTTAAATCCAATTCATAGCCTAAGTTGCCTGACATTGCCACATCGCCGCGCATACTTATAGATGTAGTCCGCTGCACCTGATGATTAGGGACCGCTGAAACATGTGCTCCAATTGAAGAAACAGGATATACTAAGCTTGTTCCGTATTGAATCTTTAGTCTGGATACTGCATCCGTATTATCACTCGTCCAAGTCTGCGGCATATAATGGAGCATCCCTGGATCGAATCTTCCGCCGCCACCTGAGCAGCTTTCGAAAAGTACATGTGGAAAAGAAGCTGTTATTTCTTCAAGTATTTTATATAAGCCGAGCATATACCGATGGGCTGTTTCTCTTTGCCTGTCAGGTGGAAGAAGTGCAGAACCAATCTCTGTCATGTTACGGTTCATATCCCATTTCACATAGGAAATAGGCATATTTCCTAAAATATCACTAACTCGCTTCGTAATTTCTTTACATACATCTTCTCTCGATAAATCCAAGACCAATTGGTTTCTGCTTTCGGAGCTTTGCCGTCCCGGAACATGGAGGCACCAATCTGGATGCTCACGGTATAAATCACTGTCAACAGATACCATCTCTGGTTCAAACCATAGACCGAATTTCATCCCTTTCGCTTCAACATCTGATGCCAGCTTATTTAAGCCATTTGGAAGTTTACGATTATTGACAAACCAGTCTCCAAGTGATGTTTTGTCATTATCTCTTTTGCCAAACCAGCCATCATCGAGAACAAATAATTCGATTCCAAGCTCTTTTCCTGCTTCTGCAATTTCCAAAATACGCTCAGCAGTAAAGTCAAAATAAGTTGCTTCCCAGTTATTCACAAGAATTGGACGTTCTTTATCTCGATATTCTCCTCTAATTAAATGGGTTTGATACAGGTCATGAAACGTTCTTGACATGCTCCCAAGTCCCTCTGACGAATACACCATAACCGCCTCTGGTGCCTGAAAAGCTTCACCAGGTTCTAGCTTCCAGCTGAAATCAAAAGGATTAATCCCCATTGTTACTCGTGTACAGCTAAATTGATCCACTTCTGCTTGTGCCAGAAAATTACCGCTATATACAAAGTTAAAGCCATAAACCTCTCCTTTATCCTCTGTTGCTTCTTTTCTAAGCAGCGCTATAAACGGATTATGCTGATGACTGCTGGAGCCTCTGCTGCTTTCAATGGATTGGATACCATGGCGGAGCGGCTGTCTTTCAATATGTCTCTCCCTAACATGAGCACCATGTAAGTGCAGAAAATCGAAATCGGCTTCTCGGAAGTCTACACATAGACTCTGCACATTTAACAGCTTTAAGGACTGCTCGCCGTCATTAATGATTTTTACAGATCTTGTAATCACATTAAAGTGTTCAAATACACTGTAGCTCAATACCACCTGTAATCCAATAAGCTCATCGACCATCGTAATTTCGAGTGTTTCTGCTTCCTCTTCCTTCTCAACAAAGGTAGCCGGCAATCCTTCTAAAGGCTTCTTTCCTTTATAGATTAAATGTGATTGATACCGCAAGTCAGTTATAGTTGAACCGTTTTCGAGCTGAATTTGATAGCTGGGCTTTCGAAAATCTGAATTGCCGTACTGTGGGTACTCTAGCGGCAATGTATCTAGTGAAAAGGTTCGATCCTCTTTATGCTGATATGGGTTCCCAGAAAAACCGCGATCCATGAGCTGCAGAAAATTAGAATGGCGGTATTCCTTTACCTTTCTTCCCCAATAAAGATGCAGCAAATAGCCGTCTCTGGCAATTTCCATGACATAACTTGTGTTACGTGCTTGCAGATGAAAAATTTTCCTGTTCGAATCAAACAAAATACCCATCAACTCTCACTCCCCTATATTAGTTCAAACCTTTTACACTTTCGCGCAAAATCAATTCAACAGGTAATGTCACTTGCAATGGTATTATTCTCCCGTTCAATTGATCATGCAGAAGCTTAACAGCTGTTTTCCCCATTTCCTCCCCATGAATCTTTACTGTAGAGAGTCTTGGATTCATAAATGCTGCTGCTTCAATATCATCAAAACTGATAACAGAAATTTCGTCGGGAACCTTTATGCCTTGTTCATGCAAGCAGCTGAGCACACCTAATGCCATCGGATCACTGGCAACAACAATGGCTGTTGGTCTCGGAGTTAAGTTAAGCAGCTTTTGTGTAAGAGCGTACCCGCCTGTTGGCCCCCAATCTCCTTCCAATATCCTGCTTGCTTTATTTAATTCCTTCTCTTTTAGAAAATTTTCAAAGGCTTTTCTGCGCACATCTATCTTGTCCGTTGTTTCAAGATTACTGACTTTAAATACCCTGCCCTCGCCTCCTATATAGGCAATATCAGTATGTCCGAGTGTTAGAAGATGGTCTAAAACCATGTTTGTAGCACGAACGAAATCGGAAATAACAACATCCACATTTGCATTTTTAGGAATCTGATCAACAGCAACTATATGCTTCGCTTCAGGATAGATTGTCTTCAGGTCAGCAATATCGACATCGCCTATAACAATTAAGCCATCTAAGGAGTCGAGACCGCTTCCTGTAATCTGGTTTTTGCCTATAATCATAGTGGAAGCAAGATTCATTGAATACTCATGGCATATACCTTCTATACCAAGGCGAATTGACTGAAAATAAGGATCGATTGTTTCATCATTCAGAATGATAATGCCTATTTGATAGGTACTAACTGCTTTTATTTCCTTCGTTTGCTTCTTTCTGGATGGCTTGTAATCAAGCTCATCAACCACTTGTAACACCCGTTTTCTTGTTGCTGCTGTTACAGAGAGGGTCTCGTCTTTATTAAGTATTCTGGAAACTGTCGCCGTGGATACATTGGCTTTTTCTGCAATATCTTTGATTGTTGCCATGCTTTCACCCCCTTTTTAGTAAATTTAACTAAAGTCTTTAGCGAAAATATAACACAGAATACGCTTACATACAATAATATTCTGAAAAATTTAGCATTCTAGCTATTTTCCAAGTAAATAATTGATAAAACCAGCCAGTATTTTATTATTTATTAGTAAATTTATAGTTATGTTTACTAAAAATAATTGTAAATCCACTATAAAACATCATAAAAAAAGCATTCCTTCACAAAAGGAATGCCTCTCTTTTATATTTCACTAAAAGTAATATGGAACATAGTTCCCCTTTTTTTGTCGCTGGTTACACGCCACTTTCCGCCTAATTCCTTAATGATTTGCAAAGTGACCATCAAGCCTAAGCCTGTCCCTTTTTCTTTTGTCGAGTAAAAGGGTAATCCAAGCTTATCCAGCTGGTCTGCAGACATCCCTTCTCCGTCATCACAGATAAAGATATGGACTTCCTTTTCGTTTTGCCGAATGGATACTTGAACGTTTTTAGCCGCTGCTTCTATAGCGTTTTTGATGAGATTCACAAACATTTGTTGAATCTGCGCTGAATTGCCCATAATGACTGCTCGCCCTTGAATCTCAAAAGCAACATCCACATTAAACAGCATCGCATAAGAAGAAAGAGAGCTTATTGATTTTTTTGCTTCTAGCTCCAAATCAAGGACACTATGTTTCTTTCTGCTTTGGCTTTTTCCTAACGATAAATAATCAGAAATAATTTCATTGGCTCTGTTCAATTCTTCTAAACTTATGTTTAAATATTCCTTTTGCGGAGCTGATAAATTGTCTGCTTTCGTAAGAAGCTGCAAAAAACCTTTAATACTTGTCATCGGGTTTCTTATCTCATGAGCAACACTTGCAGCAAGCTCCCCGACAACTTGCATTTTTTCATTTCTTTGGATTTCTTTTCTTAACAGCATTTTTTCCCGGTGTGACTCAATCAAATAGATAGAGAACCAGGCAAGAAGGCCGTTTACAAGAACAAAAAGACTATAGTTCAATAATGTGGTCATTGTCGTTAGGTCTTTCCCAAATAACAATGCAATGATTGGCAGCATGGCAGATGAAAAAGAAACGAATAAAACGGATAAATAAATCTTCTTTTTCACTATTAATGTATGAAACTTATTTTTAGTCCAAAAAATAAATACCACCGAAATAAGCATTCCAATAAAGGAAGGAAACATACCGATTCCTCCATATAACAATCGAACAATAAAGAAACAGACGGTTACTAGAATTCCGGCATAATTACCGCCATATATAAATGCTAAGTACCACGGCACCATGCGCGAATCAAGGCGGATGCCATCAAGAATAATGGAAAAACTGACAGAAAGCCCCATCGTAATGGCACATAAGATACCCCACAGCACGTTCTCTCCAGCTTTATCACCGCGGTCATTTGATATTACTAAATAAAGAATAATAGGTATTTGAACAATCAGCATTTGTAGCAGCAGCTGGTCATATTGAAATTGCATTGTTTTCTCCTAAATTGTAAGCTTAACATTTCTCATGTTTTTACATCATCATTATATACATATACTAACAAAATAGATAGTGAGATTATGAATGCAATACACAAAGGGAATCTCCTGTTATAGGAAACTCCCTTCAAAATTCAGCCACCAGTATAGACACTTTCACAAGTCCCTGCTTTAGGTTCATAATAACAATGATTTTTATATTGACCAGATTGAGGCTGACCGTACCATGTCGGTGGGCATGGAGCATATGGATTGAAATACCAAAGAGCAAACTTACCTGGGTGATCTCTCCAATAATCTAAGTTCATTTTAGCCAATTTTTTTTCGGCTGTTCTCGCTCTTTGATAAAAAACATTTCCCTTTTGAACCGCTTCAAAGGAATAGTTATTACCTTGCACTTGATAAATGACTTGAGGTATCGTTCTTAATCCTTCAAAATCAGAACAGTTCGCTTTCAGACGATTGACAATAACATTGCCAACATACAGCATACCTTGCTGGCCTTCACCTTCTGCTTCTGCTCTCATCATTCTTGCCATTAAATCAACATCTGAACTTTTGTAATTTACACGCGGCATTTTCTCACCCCCAAAATATAGTATGAAAAAAACCGCCTAATGATGTCATTGTTTAAACCATAGCGATTTGTTTTCGCTAATTGATGTTATTAGGTGCATCCATTATCAAATCAAAAAAGAACTGCCCAGATTGTCCAATCCAAAGGCAGTTCTTTTTTAACTGAAAGGCAGACTCAGCTGCAGGCTGATTTTATTGGAACTTCCTTCTCATTGTCTTCCCATATATCGTCATATTTGTATCCTGTTAATGCTTCCACGACTTCTCGTGTTTCTGGATCAACCTCTTTCTTTGAACCGTTATTTTTTAATCTTTCGATTTCATCAACAAGAATCTTATGCGTCTTCTTGTTCAATTTAAAAGTGAACACAACCACTAATGCTGCGATTAAAAGCAAGGCTGAACCAAAAACTAATGTGTAAACAATCGTGTGCACTGCTTGAGGAGATTGTGTTGATTGGCCTGCAGTAAAACCGCCAAATTGCAATACAATTCCGACAAAAAATGTAGCAAGGGCAACCGTGCTTTTACGAGTAAATGTCATCACAGCAGCAAATACCCCTTCACGACGCTGTCTTGTGACAATTTCATCTATATCAGGTATGAACGGAAAGACATTCCAAGGCGTAAAGTCTAATATCGCTCTACCAACTTGGTACAATGCTGAAATAATAAACACATACATAATCATGGATTCAGGTTTCATTAAATACACAGCATAAAACGCAGCTAAACAAACAATCATCGTAAGATATGACACTTTATATAAGCTGTTTGGACCGAACTTAATCATCAGATATCCAGCTAAAATAGTAATAGGAACTCCAATAATACTCAGTGACAGCATGTCCCCTGCCAGAGAAGAGGAAATACTTAATGCAAAAACACAGAAATACACAAACACTGCATTAAAAACATCCTTCGCCGTATAGGAGAATAAATAAATCATTAAATGCTTGCGGAAGCTTTTAATTTTTAAAGTAGAGAAATAAACCTTAATAGTTTCAACAAATGTTGCTAATAATTCCTTGGCACCTTTTCTATTAGAAGTTTCTCTGCTAGCAATCCATTCTTTTTCCTCTTCTGGAGTTAGCGTTTTTTCCCATGTTACTTTATAAGAAATAAAAATACAGATTGCAAAAATGATAGCGAAAAATACTGCATTAATGAAATACGCATACCCATTATCTTCTCCGAAAAAGGAAATTAGTCGTCCGGGAATAAAAGTGGCCAGAAATACACCTAACCCTGATAAAAACATTCTTGCAGTAGATAATTTTGTACGGTCATTAAAGTCTTTTGTCATCTCTGATGGCAGTGTTTCCCACGGAATCAGTACTAAAGCCATTACAATTTCAAACAATAAATAACTTAATAAATAATACCAGTAATTCATCCCCGTTATCCAAAGCAAAATATATGTAAACATTAAAGGAGAGCCAATTAGAAGAAAGAAACGCCGTCTTCCGAGCTTTCTGCCTATTTTATATTTATAAAGGTTATCGGTAATGCTTCCAATTGCTAAAGAAACAATTGCATCAACAATGCGGGCAATAGCAATAATTGAGGCCCCTTCAACAGGAGTTAATCCGACAAATGTTGTATAGTAGTATAACAGCCACGCAGATATAATGGTAAAAGCCCCGCCTCCCATTATATCAGTTAATCCGTAGCCGATACTTCGTGGAATCGTAATTTTCTTTGTTGTGTTTTTCATATAGGCTCCTTCCCCTTGCTAGAAAAAATGTATGTGTAGTTGATTGACCGGTCTTGTATGCGTATACTTTTTTATTTGTAGTTACTTATTCCCAGGTAACTTGCTAACTAAACAAAAGTTTAATAAAGCTGCATTATTAGGTTGTAACTCTGCTTGAAGACAATTCTTATAGGAATAGAATTATAAAGAAGAAACATACTAACTAAAAATATGTAAGGGTGAGTTATGTGCTTTATAAAAATATTTCTAAAGGCTTAATGGTAAGTACCATCTTATCTTCCTGTTTCAGTATCGCTATTATTATTTTTTCGGTGTATCATCATTTTACTGTTTTGTCTCACTTGCAACGAAATAATAAAATGCAGTAAAAACCGGCTTTTTATGGTATGTAAATTGTCTATAAAAGCTACGGAAAAGGTGCGCTTATAAAAAGCAAACCTTTTCCTGCAAGAGAAGGATCGTGCGAGGGTTAATGTGAGAGGAGTATAAGAAGAACACATTAAAGAGGAGAGTCCCAAAATCAGTTTGGAGAAATGTTGTAATCTATTTAAACAGCAGGTTAATTAATTTAAGCTCCTACTGAAACAAACTTAGCTTCTTTAACTGGAATACGGTATAGAATACCGGAAGCCAAAATTAACGCAATTGCTTCTTTAGCGTCTTTAATGATTCCTTGGAAGATTCCTGTAATAGCAGGGGTTGCATGGTTGTCTGTATAAACAGTTACAGTAGTTCCGACTGCAACTCCAGCAAAACGTCCTAGCTTTACAATTGGAAGGTAAACAGCGTGAAGTTTCATTGCTTCTTCTTCAGGCAGTTCTTTCATCAATGCCATTGTATCATCTCCTTTTACATGATTTACAGGAGGTGCACACAACTCATCCTCAAGTTGCTGGACAACTGCATGATCTTTTTCAAACTGACAGTTATCCTTTGGCTTGTCCATCATTTCACACTTGTCCGCTTTTGGAGGATGAGGACGAGTATGCTTTTTGTTTTTATGATTCTTATGCTTTTCAAACAACATTACTTCCAAAGTAAATTTCATGGTACTCTCTCCTTTCACTAATGAATTCTTTTATACAATACAGTATATTATTGCTTGTCCTTAACAGAGATAACATTTCCCCATGACAACATCCATTTTTTTGAAAATAGTAAAAATACATAAAAAAAACAGCCACTTTTCGAGTACTCGAAATGGAAGCTGCTCATTCATAATATCCCCTTCAGACTAATGCCAATAATAAAGAAAATACCAGCCAGAATATAGATCCATCCCATTGCTTTATTTTTTAAGTTGATATTATCAATCCCAAACGCTATCATTGCTGTACTAAAAATTAGAAATGCAATATTATAGTGAAAAAACACCATAATCAAAGATATGGCTGAAAGAATTAGTCCCATTTTCCCCATCAAATTTGCCTCTTTCTTAAATATAAATTAATTACTCTTAAACAAGAAAAACCTCCACGTAGGACAGGTGGAAGTTCCTCTAACTTTTCTATAACTCACTATATTCATACGAGAGTTATCCTTGTAATTATAACATGGAATTAATTGTATTTTTTTAAAGAATCCTAATATTAATTTACCTTATAGCAAAATAACCTATTACAGTGCCTACTCTTTTTTAAATTGGAACGATACCGTTCTTTCTTCACTAGTGCGCATAACCTTTATTTTATAATTATTCCTAATAAAAATATCCTCCAATGTCCTTCTAATATCCCTTCTTAATCGTTCCTTTTCTGGTAAGTAATCTTGTGTGCCTTTTACATTTTGGTAAATCATTTTTTTCATTTATATAAGCCCCATTTTTTAATAAATAAAAAAACCGCATCAGATCTAAGTTTTCAACTTAATCAATGCGGTTTAATAGTAAATAGCCTTCCTTTTCTGATTAAAAAATCAAAATAGCAAGGCTAATTTTTATGATGATGTTTTGGAGACAGACAGGAATAATTGCTATAATCTTGCATTGTTCTCACCTCTTATTCCAATTAAGGTAACATAATATAAGATGGATAACAACAGATTTAACTAAATTTTTCCTTAAAGCTGTTTTCTCTCTGCTCCATTCAGCGTGTAACTAACAGCGATTTCTGCATTTAGTGAGTTAGATACAGAGCAGTATTTATCCTTTGACAGTTTAATCGCACGCACAACTTTATCTTCAGGCAAATCTCCTTGAAGTGAATAATGGATATGTATACCTGTAAAGCGCTGAGGAAATTCTTCTGCCCGCAAGCCTTCTACTTCCATTTCGAATGAAACAATATTCAAGCGCATTTTTGTCAAAATAGAAACAATATCAATGCCTGTACAGCCTGCGGTAGCCTGCAGCAGTAATTCAGTCGGTCTTGCGCCTGTATTATTGCCGCCGGATTTTTCTGCTGCATCCATGATAATCTCATGCCCAGAAGGCGTTTTACCTGTAAACGCCATCTGTCCATTCCATGTAGTTGTTACTTTCATGCATTCACATCCCTTACTATTATTTTGACTTTCTTATAAGTATTCCCTAAAGGTTATGTTCATACCGTGATGATGTGATTTTCTTATAACAAGTAAGCAATCATTATTGCTTACTTGTTATAAAGCTTTGATAGTTTTTATTTCCGCCAGACAGATTATATAGATCCGTAAATCCTATATTGCGAAGAATATTTTGCGCTGCATTTCCAGTGACTCCACTGTTACAATATGTTACAGTAGGCAAGCTTGGATCTAAGTCCTTGCACTTTTCTCGTAAACTGCCAAGCGGAATATTAATTGCCTTGTCTACCCTCGATACATTGAATTGCTTTTCTGCTCTTGTATCGATGATTTGTATAGTCTCTCCTGCTGAAACTCTTTCTGTTAACTGAAGAGGTGTCATCAATTTATTCTTCTTTTCGATCGCATTTTGCAACGCCATTCCTGTGTACATAACAGGGTCCTTCGTTGTACTAAATGGAGGAGCATATGCAAGGTCTAGATGAAACAAGTCCTCTGCTTTTGCTTTAAAAGTCATCGCCGTAACAAAAACATCAAGTCTTTTATCTACGCCTTCTTCTCCAATAATCTGCACACCTAGAACTCTGCCAGTTTCTCTGTCTGCAATGGCTTTAATAACTAATTCCTTGCCGCCAAGATACTCTGCTCTTGCTGGTTTAATATTATGAAGCACTTCAATTGTATAGCCTTCTTCGAGCGCTTCTCGTTCATTCATTCCAGTCTGACCAACAGCGAGGTCAAACACTCTTAATATGCCAGTGCCTAATATGCCACGATGTTCTAAGTTTCCTCCTGTGATAACATCTCCGGCTATTCTCCCCATCTTGTTGGCAGTGCTCCCTAATGGACGATATAATGGTTTCCCTGTAAGAACAGAATAACTTTCTGCCACATCGCCAACGGCATATACATCCGGTAAGTTTGTCTGCATTTTTGGATTAACCGCGATTGCCCCTGAAGACCCAAGCTTCACACCTATGCTTTCAGCCAATAGAGTGTTTGGACGCACACCTGTTGCGAGTAAGACTAAGTCTGTTTGTATTTTTGTACCAGACCTTGTTATTACTTCCTGCTTGTTTATTGCTGTTACTTCCTCATTTAATAAAAGGCTAACTTCTTTATTTTTAAGATAGTCTTCGACCCTTGCAGCCATATCCTTATCCAAGTGGCTCATGATGTGATTGCCTCGTTGTACAATTGTTACATCTAAGCCTTTCAGTTTAAGCTGTTCTGCCATTTCTAATCCAATGTACCCTCCGCCAATAATTGTAGCTTTTTTCGGCTGGTTTGCTTGCATATATTGATGTATAGCAGCCGTATTTTGGATTGTCCTCACTTGAAAGACATGCTCCTCGTTTACACCTTGAATAGGCGGTATTATTGGTGAAGCACCGGTTGCGAATACTAATATATCGTAGTCATCTGTTTTTACTTCACTTGAATCAAGATTCTTAATCTCCACTTGTTTTTGTTCAGCATTGACTGAGATAACTTCATGACGAGTAAAGATATCCACGTTGTATCTCTTTTTAAACCAAGCAGCATTTCTTGGCGTTAATGTTTCTATCTCCTCTATCTCTCCTCCAAGAAAATAAGGAATTCCGCACGCTGAATAAGAGATATCATAGTCTGCATTATAAAGGGTGATGACAGCATCTTCATCATTTCTTCTTGCCTTTGCCGCAACAGAAGTACCTGCTGCTACAGAGCCTATTATGATTATTTTCATGATATACCCTCCTGTTTTAAACTTTCTTTATGAAATGATAGTTAGCCATAAGTATAGGCCGATAAGTGTAACCAGCAAGGTTGGCACAGTTAAAATAATACCTGTTTTAAAATATGCTCCCCAAGAAATCTTCACATTTTTTTGGGATAGTACATGCAGCCATAATAAAGTAGCTAATGAACCGATTGGTGTTATTTTTGGTCCTAAATCAGAGCCAATAACATTTGCATATATAAGTCCTTCTTTAATTACTCCCGCTGCATTTGTATCCGCAATTGCCAACGCATCAATAAGCACAGTAGGCATATTATTCATAATAGATGAGAGAATGGCTGCAATAAAGCCCATACTGATTGTTGCGACAAATAAACCTTGGTCTACAGCTGCCTGAATAACACTTGAAAGCAAGTCTGTCAAACCCACATTTCTCAGCCCGTAAATGACTACATACATACCGATTGAGAAGAATACAATCGCCCACGGCGCTCCTTTGACCACTTGTTTAATCGAAACAGCCGGGCTTCGTCTCGCGAATAATAGGAAGATTGCTGCGATTGCAATTGCAATGAACGAAACCGGGATAGAAAGATATTCACTTCCAAAATAGCCTATCAGCAATACTGCCAGTATACCCCAAGACAGACGAAACATTTCTTTGTCTTTCAAAGCCTCTTTCGGAGCTTTAAGCTGGCTCCTATCATATGTTTTTGGAATGCATTTGCGAAAATATAAATATAGAACGATAATGCTTGCAAGTAAGGAGAAGATATTTGGAATAATCATCCTTGAGGCATACTCTGCAAACCCAATGTGAAAGAAGTCAGCCGAAACAATGTTCACTAAATTGCTTACGACTAACGGCAAGGAAGTAGTATCTGCAATAAATCCACTTGCCATAATAAAGGGAAAAACCATGTTCTCTTCCAGCTTTAACGCCCTCACCATCGCTAACACGATCGGCGTTAAAATAAGGGCGGCTCCATCATTGGCAAACAATGCGGCAACAATTGCACCAAGTATGGAAACATAAATAAACATCTTCAGGCCGTTTCCTCCCGCAAACCGGGCCATATGTAAGGCTGCCCATTCAAAAAAACCAATTTCATCTAGAATGAGCGAAATAATAATAATGGCAATAAATGCAAGAGTTGCATTCCACACAATCCCAGTCACATCGACAACATCATGGAAGTCGACTACGCCTGCAAGCAAGGCTAAGACAGCCCCTCCACATGCAGACCAGCCAATTGACAGATTTTTAGGCTGCCATATAACAAATGTAAGTGTTACTAAAAAGATAATAATAGCTAAAAATATTTGCAGCAAAATGTTAACCTCCACTATATACAAGTAATTCTAAGTCCACTTTCTTCCAGCCAGTCCAATTTAGCCTGCTGACTTGGAACATGCTCTAATAAGTCGCTTATTAACGGATAGCAGTTACTAGCCCTATTTATAGAATAAACGACCCATTGTCCCTTTCTTTGCTCTTTTACTAGCCCACTATCCTTAAGCTTTCTTAAATGCTGACTAATTGCTGATTGGGACATATTAAAAATATCAACAAATTCACAAACACAGCAATCCTGACTTGACAGCATGCTTATCATGGACAATCTTGTTTTATCCCCTAACAGTTTTAAGACAAGTGCTGTTTCTTCTATAGCTGCCTTATTAAAAGAAGTACCCTTATTTGTCATTTTCAAGCCATCTCCATTCTATCTGCACAATAGGATATAAGCATATGCTTATATACTAAATTACATTATCATATGTGTCAATGACATTTAGTTTTACCTATTGTCAGGCTTAATAATTAAAACATTACATTAATTTATAGAACTATTAATGCCGAAATAAAAAACTGCCAGCAACTATTATCTTTTGACTGGCAGTTTATGAATGTTTTTTCAGAAAACCTTCTGATGCCCTGCGGGATACTCATCCCTTCCCGAAACTAAGACTAGGCGGCACAAACCCTTCTCCAAATACTTCAGTTGCATCACTCATAATAATAAAAGCACTATGGTCAATGCTTTGAACCAATGTTCTTAATTGATTTACCTTTGCTGTATCAAGAACAATCATCAAAATGATTCTTTCTGTATTCGTATATCCTCCTGCACCTGTCAGTTTTGTCATGCCTCTGTCAAGTTTATGTAAGACAGCATCGCTTATATTTTGTTCATAATCTTTAGCTGTTATGATATAAGCAATCTTCGGTCGCTTGTGTTTCCCTTGAACAACATCAATTGTTTTGCGTGTTACAAACGCCCCTACAAGAGCGTATAATGCATTCTCTGCTGAAAACACTAAACCGCCTGCAACCATGACAAGAGCATCTAAACATACAATAGTTGTACTATGCTTAACTGATTTGTACTTATACAATAACTGGGCAATCAACGTAAACCCGCCTGTATTACCGCCTGCCCGAAACACTATTCCAAGCCCTATTCCTACTCCCAATCCTCCGAATATTGCAGCCAAGAGCGGATCGTTAGTTAACACTGGCATGCCGCTTGTAAGCAATACGAATAACGGTATTAACAGTGATCCAATAACGGATTTCAAGAAAGAATTCTTCCCTAAAAAATAAGAGCACACAAGCAACAAGAGCATGGTCGCTACCCATAACAGCATCGTTGACGGCATATGCCAGATAGAGCTTAGTACTAGAGCTGCACCTGTTAGCCCTCCTGATGCAATATGATTTGGCCCTTGCAATAACGTAAATGATAAAGAAATGATAAAAGTCCCTATTATTAATAAAAGGTAATATTTTATTTGCTTCATATTATTTCCTCCCTTTCTTACAAAAGCATTATAAACACAATTTCACTTTAGCGCAATAAAGTGAATTAACGCTTTCATGTATTTACACAGCTTTGCTTTCCTGCTTTTATTTATCAAAGCAAAAAAGGAGATGTGCAGTTCATGCACACCTCGTGTATTAAAGGAGTTTAGGTTTGTCATACATAGAGATATGCGATGAATTATCCTGATACTATCCTATTCATCTTGTCCATTCTTGTACAGGCACTTGCCCTTTCGCTAAAAAAAATTTATCAAAATAACTTTTACTGGATAACATAAGGTATAAAAGTTAGGGAGGTAGCGACATGACTTCGAGGGACGTTCCTATCACTTCATCAGAATTGGCAAATTTGTGGATGACTTATCAAGAAAAGACGATGATCCTCAGAATGCTCGAGCATTTTTTAGAACATGCAGATAGTGAAGCAAAACAGCTATTACAAAACCATTATGAGAGTGCTGGTAAAGCTATTGATATCATTACAGAAATTTTCAAGCAGGAAGGTGCAGCTATCCCTGTCGGATTTACAGCAAATGATATAAATAAAGGAGTTCCTAAGCTGTTTGATTTCCTCTATGATATTATGTATTTACATATGATGACGAAAGTGGAAATGAGTTTATTCTCCCTGTTCTGCGGCATCTCCTATCGCAGCGACATTAATGACCTTTTCATCAGTTGGACAGCTGAGTCACAAGCCCTCAATAATGAGGTGACCCAATTCCTCCTTGAAAAAGGCGTGCTTGTTCGTCCAGCTTTTGTTTCGATGCCAAAAGAGGTGCATTTTGTACAGGAAAATCATTATCGAAAGTTCGGATTGTTTGGAGAAAAGAGATCGTTAAATACAATTGAGGTTTCCCTTATTCATCATGCTATTGAAACCAATTTGGTTGGAATGCAACTAATGATTGGCTTCGCTCAAGTTGCGGAGAATAAAGATGTGCAACAATACCTTGTTAAGGGCATGAAACTATCGAAAAAAATCGAAGTCGATTTAGGCGAATTTTTGCGGCACAGCTATATTGAACCACCTGCAACACATGCTGGTAAAGCAACTTCTTCCCAAATCGCACCCTTTTCTGACAAATTAATGATGTATAATACCAGTTTATTGACTTCCTTTGGGCTTGGCACAAACGCAATCGGCGGTGCCTTCAGTTTGCGGAATGATCTGCAGCGAAAATGTCATTACTGGCAAAAGAAATTTTTACATTTGCTCAAGAAGGTGGAAAAATTTTGATAAAAAACGGCTGGATGGAGGAGCCTCCTCAAATGGAGGACCGAAATCAGCTGACTCAATAAAGTTGAATATGCCCCTATTAACGCTTGATGTTATTAGGGGCATTTCTTTTAAAATTTTATTAGTTTTTTCCCGGCAGATATTGTGCTGACAGCGCTTTTAAAGACTAACTGCTGCTTACCATCTACTTCTAATAATAATATGTATGTATCATTCCCTTTAATCTTACATCTGATTGGAACACCTTTTTTTCCCATAAATACGGTTACGATCATCTCTGTTTCGATGATGTTACGGATGATGCTGTTTTGTATATCAATAACTGCCATGTTAGCCCTCCTTCTTTGTCTTATATTTATACTTTACTACAATTAGTCACAACTTTTGAGATTTTTTTAGCTGGATTAAAGAAATCCAGCATCTATCCGTCTTAAGAATACATGCTGGAGCAGATTTTTAGGAAGGATTTCTTTTTTGCAGAATCATTCGCAGTCCGCTTCTTGGCCTAAGTGTAATGGATGGAAATGTTTTAATTGGATGATGATTTGGCGCTAATTTAAATTTGAACCGTTGAGCTACAGAAACAAGGATAAGCGCTGCCTCCATTATCGCAAAGTGATTGCCAATGCATACTCTTGGTCCTCCGCCAAACGGAAAGAATGCATATTGGGGAATTGTCTTAATAAAATTATTTTCAAATCTTTCTGGTATGAACGACTCCGGATCTTGGAAGTATTCTGCCTTTCTATGCATCGCATACTGACTGACAAGAATCATATCCCCTTTTTTAAAGCGATATTCACCAATCTCAACATCCTTATCCACTTTCCGGCTTGTTACAAAGGATGGTGGATACAAACGCAAGGACTCCCAAATGAGGTTTTGTGTGTAGGTTAATTTCATAAAATCAGAAGGAGCTGGTGGTTTTTTTCCTAGTACACTTTCTATTTCACTAAATAACTTCTCTTCAGCCTCCGGATGCTGAGATAATAAATACAATGTCCAGGACAGTGCGTTGGCAGTCGTTTCGTGTCCTGCAATAAAAATAGTCATTACCTCATCTCGCACCTGCTTGTCTGTCATCCCGATGCCATCGACATCATCTCTGGCATCCATTAAAATACCAAGCATATCCTCATGCTTAACTGGGTCCTTTCTGCGTTTCTGGATTATCTCCAAAACGACAGAATCGAGTTCCCTTATCGCCTTCTTCGTATCACGATTAAGCTTTGTCGGAACCCATAACGGCATTTTTTTAAGGCTTCTCATTCGTTTAACTGCTAATATTAAAGCAGTTTCAAGCGGTTTTCCGATGACCTTGTAGCCTTCTTTAAAGTCCATGTTGAACATTGTTTTACAAATAATTCCGAGTGTTATGTTCATCATATCATTCGTGATAATTCGTTCTTCCTCGTCTTTCCATGTCGATAAATAATCATTCGTTATATCTATCATATCTTGTCCATAATCCATGATATGAGATTTTTTGAATGCTGGTTGGATCAGCCTCCTTTGCCGCATATGGAAGTCTTTATCACTCGTGAGCAGTCCTTCACCGAAGATTGGTTTTAATGCTTTAAAATCATCAGATTTAACAAAGTTTTTCTGCTTTGTCACCAGGATTTGCTTAATCATATCCGGATTTGATACTAAGAAGACATTCTTCAAAGGACCTAAACGAAACTTTGCAACATCACCATATTCAGCCGCCATTCTTTCAAGGAATGCAGGCGGATCTGCTCGGAATTCAGCCAAATTGCCTGTCAACAGCTTCCCTTTTGGCCCTTTTGGTGTTTTAAATATGGCAATCTCGTTACTCAACTATTTTTCCCCCTTTAAATTTCCATACTTCTTTTATAGTATGGTGCAATGTTAAAGCAGGATTGTACTTAAGTGGAGGACAGTAAAAAGAGGACATAATAATTACAATACCGGCACAGACTCATTCAATCATTTGTCTGTTCGATTGTTTGTAAGCGTCCCTTTTCTGGAGTTCGTTCATTCCAGGCATATTGTATAATGTATGTTTTATTCTCTTCTACCAATTGAAATTCATTAAAGGATACATTCAGCTTTTTATTTTCTATTTTAACATAGTATCTTCTATCTTCTTCAAACTTTTCTTTGATTGTATACGCCCCAAAAGAGCTTGGATGTTTTCAACTTGCGAGCAAATAAAGCCTATATAAATAAATGATAACAACAAGTATAACACCCATTTTTGAGCAGCAAACCTTCTATCTGTTTCTTTCTCTATATGATTTTGACTCATTTTGTTTCTCCTTTAAAAAAGTAAGTTCATTATTTAATTCTATAGTATGTAAGAAATTTCCTTCACTTGCTCTTGATTGGTCAGAATAATGTAATACTTCCATAAAAAAATACGCGCCCATAAATGGACACGTACATATAACTTACTCTTTCCCAGATACCGAATTTTCTTCCTCGGCTTTCTGTTTATCCCATATTCTAAAAAATGGGAAGTAAATGATAAAGGAAAGCAGAATAATGACTAATTGAAGGATTGCTCCTGAGATACTGCCAGTAATTAAGTAGCCTTGAATAATTGGCGGCATCGTCCATGGCGGCACAATACCGATTGGCTTGGCAACAAGTCCTATATCCATAGAAACATAGGCGACTATAACAGACAGAATTGGTGTCAACACGAATGGTGCCATCATTAAAGGGTTTAGTACAATTGGCATACCGAAAATAATTGGTTCATTAATATTAAAGATACCTGGGCCTATACTTAACCGTCCAAGCTGTTTCATTTGCTGGCTTTTTGAAAAAAACAACATGGCCAGCACTAATCCTAAGGTTGTTCCAGAGCCGCCGATAAAAATGATGTCATTAAATTGATCTGTCACAATATGCTCTACAGGTTCACCTGCTCCAAAGGAGATGGCATTTTCGTTTGTTAACGTCAGCCAAACTGGTGTCATTACAGCACCAACTATGCTTGCGCCATGCAATCCTGTCGTCCACAGCAAAGTAATAAGGAAGAAAATAAAGATTGTTCCTAACAAACTTGTTCCTATTTGTGTTAATGGCTCTTGCAGTAATACTGTCACGATATTATGCAAGCTGCCAAAATCCCCTACATTTTCAACGATTAGTCGTAAAATCCACACTACAGAAATCGCAAAAAATCCAGGAATTAAAGCGGTAAACGACTTCGCAACAGCAGGTGGAACTCCGTCTGGCAATGTGATCACGATGTTTTTCTGCAGGATTTTCCGATAAATCTCTGTACATAATACTGCTATAATCATTCCAACAAACAATCCTTTACTTGTGAAAAGGGCGGTTTGATAGGCTGTTTCAACCACATCAACCCCTTCTGGTGTTTTCCCAATTACATAGGAAACAAAAGGTGTTCCCACAAAGTAGGCAGCTAGCGAAATGGCTCCAGAAGCGAGCGGGTCGACCTTGTACGATTCGGCCAGCCGATAGGCAATACCAAAGGTTGCAACTAATGCCATAATTTCAAATGATCCTCGATACGGGTAAAGAATGCTTGCTTTAAGCTTCGGATGCTCCGCCATATAATCTAAATACCCTTGAAAAGGAAGATTGGCTAAAATCAAAAATACAGAACCGATAATAATAAGGGGCATAGAAAGGATAATACCATCTCTTAATGCTTGTAAATGTCTTTGCTCAGCTACTTTCGCAGCGACAGGCATTACTTTTTCTTCTAAAAGCGTATTAAGCTTACTCACATAAATACCTCCTCACATATAATGAAAACGGTTACATTATTATATGTGAAGATTCTAGATTATGTGATATTTTTAAAATTATTTTTTATATTTACCTGCTTTATCCGATAAAATTTATCAACTTAGTAATGTCTCTATCAAAGCAACTAGCAACTAGCAACTAGCAACTAATCATTATACCCGTTTATTAAATAAAACAGCTGCTTTTTAAAGCAGCTGCCTTTCAAACACTAGATTGCCGGCAATAAAATAATAAATTCTGTCCCTTTGTTTCTTTCACTGTTCACCTTAATTTTACCATGAAAGGAATGAATGATTTGAAAGCTTACCATCATTCCCAATCCAGTTCCTTTTTCCTTTAAGGAGTAAAACGGCGATCCTAGACTATCTATTTGTTTTTTCGTCATGCCTATACCTTCATCTTTGACACTGATCTTAATCTGACCGTCAGCTGTTTTTGAACAAGTGATCCAGACCGTTCCACCGTGCGGCATAGCTTCAACGGCATTTTTTAAAATATTGATTAATGATTGATTCAATTTTTGGGAGTTGGCAAATATCCAGCATTCATCCGTCATATCTGTTTTTATACGGACATTATTGTTTAAAGCATAGTTTTCAAGAATATTAATTACCCGTTCTAACTGGTGTGCGGCATTAATTTTTCCATTATTATTTATGGCAGGCTTACCTAATGATAGGAAATCATTGATGATGTCGTTTGCTCTGTCTAATTCTTCTATTGAAATCTTAATATACTGCTTTTTAGTTTCTGGGAATTCGGGATCATCTAGAAGCTGAAGAAAACCTCGGGTAACTTGCATAGGATTTCTAATTTCATGTGCAAATACACTTGTAAGTTCACTTATTACTCGTAATTTTTCCGCATTTTGCAACTCAAGGCGCAGCCGTTGTATCTCTCTGATTGTTTCATTTAACATCGTAAAAAACCATGTTACACATACAACAAAGAATAAATGAATAATCTGTACTTTCAATGTATCCAAAGAAAATCCACGGATTACCCCTAAAAAAGTGAGTCCAACTAGACAATAATATAAGGAAAGACCAACTGCGATCATAACTCTCTTATCTTTTGATGAACGAATAAATAATCTTTGGAAAAAGAAAATAACCGGCATCGTTAATAGCAGAACTAATACTGTATTGTAAAAACCTACACTGATCCCAAAATTAAGACGGTAGACAATAACTAGACCAGATAGTAAAATGCCTGGCCAAAATCCTCCATACAACGCCCCAAATAGTAAAGGAATAATTCTGATATCCAGTCTGTTTTCACCAAAATTCAGCGGAAAGGACATGCATAACAAAATCGAAATTCCCCATAATACGGTCATTAGAATCGTCTTATTTCTTTCACTCTTTACTCTTTCAGTGATAATTGTGAAATAAATAAATATGGGCAACACCATTAGCGTCATTTGTAGTAAAAAATCTTTTAATATACTCATTTTGGCTACCTTTCCAAGTTAGGAGCAGTTTTGTAAAAATGCTAAATTTGACATAATTATACTCTATACTTATCATATTTTGTCGGTTTTTGCCGAAAAAAATAATGTTCAACATGATTTTCATATCTCATAAAGAGTATTATCTCCTTTCTATTGTTTCGGCAGAAATCAACCTCACTTTTATCTACATTCCGACAAATAATAAAAAAAAATGTGGTTAATCTAATAAAGTAAATAGTTTAACTAAATCAGGAGGAATATTATGGGTATTTTAAGCGGCAATCCGAAAGATGAACCACTGCATTATGGTGAAGTTTACGATATTTGGTCATCAGTATTTGGAGCTAATGGTATGATTGGTAGTTATCAGATCATGAAAAACCATACAGGTGACGATGAATTGAAAGAACTGCTGGATGAAGCAGTCAATTTATGCAAAAAGCAAAAAGAACAATTAGAAAAAATCTTGAAAGAAAATGGAATTGGCTTACCTCCAAGCATGCCAGAACCGCCAGAAGCTTGCTTAGAGGATATCCCCGTAGGTGCCAGACTTCCTGACCCAGCTGTTGCTAGTGCACTGTCTCTTGATTTAGCTGCAGGGCTCGTTTTAATGAGCCAGATTATGGCCAAAGCCATTAGAGAAGATGTTGGGATGATGTATGAGCAATTTCATACTCAAAAGACTGCCCTTGCTGCCAAAGTACTTCGTTTAAACAAAGACAAAGGCTGGCTTGTACCTCCGCCGCTGCATGTAATTAAACAAGGTGATTGTTAAAAAACAAACCTGTCCACTTGCTTTAGTTGGACAGGTTTGTTTTTTATCGTCTCGTCTGCTCATATAAATACTGTAAACCGTATAATAAGTACGCTTTTTGAGACTCCCACGGCTAAAACCGCAAGCCCTATACCTTACGGTATAACGGGTGGGATTCTTGAATGACTAAACGTTCGCAGTCCATTTCTGTTTTGAACAGCCTTCAAGGTTAGGGTATCTCATTACCCCTCCTAAGACAGTGCATATAGCATCTTAGGCTGATTGACTGTTACCATCAATCACAGGTGCATATCGAATATTCATTGCACCGACTATATCCCGATGTTTTTTGAATCCGCATTTGCAGTAATACTTCCTATCTTTCGCTTTGTTTATTTCAGAACAGTTTGGGCAAATTTGTGAAGTATAGGACGGGTTCACAAACTCTACTTTAATGCCAGACAACTTGGCTTTGTATTCGATGAATTGAGATAAGCGAAAGAACGACCAACTATGTAGATTCTTTTCGTTTTTACGGCTTGTTCTTGCCGTCTGTCTAATATTTGCTAATTGCTCCAAGCGAATGACAGAAATCTTATTACTTATGGCGAAATTAACTATTTCACGACTAGTTTTGTGATCCTGATTTTTCATCCATCGTTGTTCTTTATCCTTTGAATTTCGAAGGGCATTGATTTTTTTCTTTTTTCCTAATGCTTTGCGTTCAGAACGATATTTACGTTTTTTATACTTATTTCGTCTTCCGTTTCCGAAGAAACGTACTTTTTCATCATCTGTTACGCCTACAGCAGGTACTTTCAGACCCAAATCAACACCCATCACTTTTAGGCCTGTTCCTTCGACAGTAGAAATGTTGACAGAAATTTGAGCCATCCATTTATTAGCTTTCTGTGTGATTCGGAGCGTACCTAATTTGTGTTTCAACAAATCAAAGTTTCGATTATCTTTATCAACTAATAAAGCACGAATAGGTGTCTTAGTTGCCTTACCATTAATCATAAGCGGCATTGAAATATGCGTGAAATCAAACGAATAGTTTTGATTATTCCAAATGCAAACTGGTTTCTTTAAAACAGGAATGATGGTGAATTTACTTTTCGTCACTTTTTTAAAAACACTTTTTGCGTCTTTAATGGCTTGATTCTTCACAGCACTTGGAAGAGAGACTGAAAGATCCTTGCTTGTTTTCTTTGTGCTTTTCTTTTCCACCATCATTTCAGAAACAAGCGTATTGATTGTGGATATATATGTCAAGCTCATTTCACGCAAAATCAAAATTTGTTCTTTTGTTG
Source organism: Niallia sp. Man26 (assembly GCF_022049065.2). NCBI lineage: Bacteria > Bacillati > Bacillota > Bacilli > Caryophanales > Bacillaceae > Niallia > Niallia sp. Man26. Next base: position 129,633 of record NZ_CP095744.1, on the reverse strand, counting down.
GAAGCAATTTAACTTTAACGGTTATGGTTTGTGGCACAATAATCACCCCCTTGTTTTTTGTTGTTCCACATAACGCTTGATTGTTTCGCTCGATACGTTTCCTGCGGTAGAAACAAAATAGGACCGTGTCCATAAACTAGGCAAGTGTTGAAGATGTGGAAACTCTTTTCGCAATATTTAGAGGTCACCCCTTATACTGTTAATCTAATTATTATTAATTTATAGATTTAAAACTAAAAAGTACCCTTCTACTGGATAGTAGAAAGGTATTGTCAGTATATACTATTTTTTATTATCATGGAGCCAGTGAAACAACCCAAAAATGACTGTTGGCTACATCAATCACCGCTTCTGAAAACTGGATATCTTCTTCTTGCTCTGGAAAAAAGTAAGTGTATACCATATAGCCCTGCACAGCCATTTCTCGTAAATTCACACTTCGACCGATCGTAACAAAGCGGCTTTCGGTTTCCTCGGCATGCTTCTTAGCAAACTCCGTTACGAGTTCATCTTTTTCTTTAAGATATGCAAATACCTCCATTGGTTTTGAGCCTTTTGGAATTCTAACCTTTTCTTTTGCAAGAAAGTATGTTTTATTTTTAAAATCGATTTTGGCAAAATTAGTTCTTCTTAGTGTTTCGTTGATTTCTTCTATCGTTTCTTCATTAAGTTTCAAAATCACAGACTTACCTCTTTCTAATAAAATTTATAGTCTTTTTGTAACAAAGGCGCCAAGAATAACAACAAAATAGATTCCTCCTAAACAGACGATCAGCAGCCCTGTTTCAATTAAATGAATACCCATAAAGTAGACAACTATTAATGAGGCACCGCTTCCTAATAAGATAACATAAAGTGTTATCATAAAATAACGCATTAAAAGCATAATACTGCGTTCATCAACCTCTGGAACATTACCATTTCTCTTTTTAGATAACTTAGCAGCAATGAAATAAAACAACAGACCTATAGCTGTACCAACTACGACAGCACCAGCTAAGTCATAGTCAAATCCGCCTGTTTCACCTCTAATTAAATATACTCCTAACAATCCGCCTGTTAGAAAACAACAAACCATAAAGACTAAAGCAATTATCAGCAGCTTGTTTTTTTTCATAACTACTCTCCTTTCGTCTTCTCCAAATAAAATAACACTTCAATTGGAACATCAAAATACTCCATTAACTTTAAAGCTAACTCAAGGCTGGGATTGTACTTATTCTTTTCAATTGCATTGACAGTTTGTCGAGTAATTTGCAAATCCTCCGCTAATTTAACTTGAGTTATCCCTTTTTTCAAACGAATTTCGCGAATATGGTTTACCACTTTCATATACATGCCTCCACACCGGAAGTAAAGATATCTTTACACTTATTATATGCAAACCAACTAGGATATGTAAAGACATCTTTACACTTTAGTGGAGAAAAGTAAAAAAACGCCAGATGAAAATCTGACGTTTTTCCTAAAAAACTTTATTTTAGTTACCCTTATTTATCGGAATAGTGACTCTTGCGATTGTCTGATTATTATCAGAGGTAATAGCTATTTCTCCACCGTACCTGCTTACAGTTTCCTTTACAATAAACAGACCTTGTCCTCGCAGTTTTCCGTGCTGTTCTTTTTTTGTTGAGTAGCCGCTTTTGAAAATAAGGTCTTTATCCTTATCCCGAATAGGATTTCCAGTGTTAGCTACTTCAAAAATATAGTGTTTAGCATCGACTTTACACACAATCTTCATTTTTCTTTTCTGCTCTGGCAATTCTGTTGTAGCATCAATCGCATTGTCTATTAAATTGGATAAAATCTTAATTAAATCCGTTGTCGTTAAAGTAGAATATGAATCCTGGACTACCTCAAACTCAATTTGAATTTGATGATTTTGGGCAGCAAGCTTTTTCGTTTGCAACAGAACCGAAAGTCCTGGGTTATTAACATCTAATGCAATAGATTTAATCATATGAATTTCTTTGGCAAGAATGGATAAGTATTCAAGGGCCTTATCTGTTTGCCCAAGTCTCAGTAAACCATGAACCACCTGAATATGATTGGAATAATCATGGCGTAAGGATTGAACAGATGACACTAATGATTGCAGTTCAGTTTGATAGGTATCCTCTGTATCGCCTACTTCCTTTTTTAATTCTCTTGTATACCAATTTTGCAGAACAAAAAAAGCGGCAACCATCAGTATAACAAATAGACCATTAAACACGAAGCTTGAAATACTGCTTCTTAATGCTTTGTCACTAATATTATTAACAATGTCTGCACTTATATCAATACCAAGATAGCCAATAATTTCATCCGTCTTATCCTTAATCGGCACGCCAACCGTTAAATAATCCCCATAGATCGAATCTGAAATAATGTTTGTGGAAAAAATTTTCCCAAAGTAGGCCATTCTAACTTGTTCTTCTGGAACAGTACAAATACCCCCGATTGGAAATTCCTCCTTTTCCTCAGCTGACATGGCGACAATCATTGCTCTTGATACATTAGGATTATTAACTAATAGTGTATACACATGAAGTGCACCGTTTTTTTCCCTGGCATCCTCTAAATAACCCTTCACTTCATAATAATAATCGTTTTTCACTGGATTTCTTAGAAATAACTTATAGGTTTCTGTATCCATTGAGGCAGCAATTGATTTGGCAGCCTCTATATTTTGATTCACAACGGAGTTTACCACTGTTTTTTTTATATTAAAGTAGGAAGAAAAGATATTAACAATCATAAACATTACTACTATAAGAATGGATAAAAGAAAGATAGATTTTAATTTTTTATTTTTCATTGTTACATCCTCTTTAGTACTTTGTCGAAATTAACTCAAAACGATATAATATCACTATTTTTACCTAGTTTACCATACAATCTTAAACCTTTCGTACTAGGAAGCTAGATTTATTTAATTCAGGAGCTTAATAACTAGGAATTAATAACCAATTGGAATTTAAAACCATCTTACATGGATAGTATTGGGAAAGGTGAGAATGTGGAGGATTAGGCTTTTTTTATTAAGCTATTAGTTTTAAAAAACATCTAGTAGCGGCGGTACTAGTCATATGGCATTTATAAGCACCAGTAATATGTCAACAAGATTATCTCCTAAATGCCATCTCTTCTATCGAACATAATGCAAATAAAGCTTACCCAATTTCTCTTTCCATAATCACATACTCTTTGTCTTCTTTTTTAAAGCTTTCGCCTGTTTCAAGCAAACCGAATTTCTGATAAAAAGCCGCTTTATTCTTTCTCGCATTACACCAAATTTTCTTTATGCCAAGCTTTTCTGCTTCCATTAGTACATATTGCAATAATGCACTGCCATATCCCTTGCCTTGTTCTTCTGAAAGTGTGGCAAATTTGCGAAATTGAGCTTCCTCATCTGAAACAAACAGAGAAATAACCGAAACTAGGTCGTTTCCTTTAAAAAGCCCATAGTGGATTCCTGTATCATCATCAGCTAACTTAATAAAGTCAAAATGCTTTTCAGGCCACATCACCTTATGCCTAAGCTCCCATGCCTTTTCTTTATGTATGGCCGAAATGATAGTTTCCATAATATCTCTCCCTCCAAATATATTAAAGGCTGTCATGCAAGAATATGGTGACAGCCTCTAAACCTCGTTTCTTATTCTGTTCATTTTAGTTGATTTTTGGCGCGGTACATCTCCGCATCTGCTTTTTTAATCAGTAATTCAACAGAGTCACCATCCACTATAGAGATTGATAAACCGATGCTTGCACCAATCTTTAGCTGTTTGCCCTCAATAATAAATGGTGCTGAAATTGCTCTTTTAATGTTTTCCATGAGCAATTGGAGATTAGCCTTGTTTTCGATATTGGCGCAAATAACTGTAAATTCATCCCCGCCCCAGCGAGCAACCAATCCCTTATTTCCAATGGCAGCGGAAAGTCGGTTCGCTACTTCAATTAGAAGCTGATCACCTATTTCATGGCCAAAATTATCATTAACGAACTTGAACCCGTCCAAATCAATCAACATCAGCCCATGAACTTGCTGCTTACTATCGTCAAGCAGCTCTTGGACTTTTTGTTTGAATAATCGTCGGTTTGGCAGTTCTGTGACAGAATCGTGATACGCAAGGTGGGAAATTAGTTCCTCAGCCTCTTTGCGTTCCGTCACATCTCGACCGACGCCAATCTTTTGCAGGATATTCCCAGACTCATCACGGATAACTTCAACTGTTGTTTCATACCAGCGATATTCACCATTCTTATGCAGAACTCGTCCCGTAAATCGTACTGTATCCTTATCAATATGGTAAGTATTCTGAGTATCAAGCAGCCGGGCAAAATCATCAGGATGATTAAAGTTAATCTGTGGTTGTCCAATAACCTCCTCTGGTGTATAACCGAGCAGTGCCGTCACAGTTGGTGAAATGTATGTAAACATTCCGTCGCTTGAGAAGGAAGATATAATATTTTGGGATTTTTCAGAAATGAGTGTGAACATTTCTTGTATATTTAATAATCCCCTGTTCTGTTTCAAGGATTGGGTAATATCTTCGAATGTAAGCATCTTGCCAACTTCTTTTCCTTCACTCATAAGGGGTATAACAGTCAAATTTACATATAGAAGCTGCCCCTGTTTATGCGGAATGGCTAATCTTTGCCGAGAATTGTCAGCAGTGCCATTCATTAGCTGCTTTAAAGGAATTTCTAACAGCTCTTCTTTTGTATAACCAAATATATTTAAAACAGCAGCATTTGCGTCTACCATTTGACCGTTCATATCCATAAGAATGATTCCGTCTGGATGATAGTCAAAAAAACGTTGAAAGACACCATGTTGCTCTAATATTTTATTTTGCAGTTCCATGTAACTATCCACCTTTAACGACATCTGGACTATTGAAAAATATTAAATCTTATCCTTTTATTATATTTCCTGCTTACAAATGAAAGCAAAGGAAATTTCTAGTTTTTGATGATAAAAAAGATGACTGCGAACAGTCATCTTCACTCTTTATATATCCTCTGTTTTTTCTTGTTTTAAAATCAATACTTTATCCACTCTAAATTGATCCATATCGACTACTTCCAACACTAAATCCTCGATTTGAATTGTATCCTTCACTCTCGGTATAATTCCTAAGCTATTGGTGATAAATCCGCCAAGGGTGTTATACCGTTTATTCTCTATATCTGTTGCTGTTTTCTCTAACCCGAAATACTCTAAAAATGTATCGATAGAAACGAGCCCATCTGCCAACCAGGAAGTTTCTGTTCGTTCAATGATATGAGGCTCCGCTTCATCTTCCCTATCCGGCATATCTCCAACTATATTCTCCACAATATCATGAAGTGTGACAAAACCTTCTATTCCGCCGTATTCATCAATAACAATCGCTTCATGTTGACCAGCATTTTTCAAGCTTTCAAGAGCTTGATACACTTTCATTGCTTCTGGCAGCACTAATGTATTTTCTATGCAATCAGCTAATTGGAAATCTTGGTTTGCAACCATTTTGGAAAAAACATCTTTTGTATGAATTATCCCCTTAAAGTCATCCAGACTCCCTTTTCCAACTGGAAACTTAGAATAAGGACTCTGTTCCATCACACGAATACTTTCTGAAAATGAATCTTCTAAATCAATCCACACTAATTGCGTACGTGGTGTTAGGATATCTCCAAGGCGCTTGTCTCCTAAATAAAAGATTTGTTCTACAAGATCTTGTTCAATCGCTTGAACCACTCCGCTGTAAACACCTTGTTCAATTAATTGAGTAATTTCTTCTTCCGTAACATCTGGTTCAGCAGCAGGTTTAATTCTTAAGAGACGTAACACTAGTTCTGTCGATTTACTTAAAAACCAAATAATCGGCTTGCCTATTTTAGAAAAGTAAAACATTGGTTTAGCGATGAGACAAGCAACCTTCTCTGGATTTCCCATCCCTATCCTTTTCGGCACCAATTCTCCAATAATTAATGATAAATAGGTAGATAAACCAACAACGATGACAAAACTTATTTCATAACTGAATCTGGACAGCACTTCTATTTTCTCCACGTAAACAGCTAGTTGACTGGCAATCGTTGCTCCTCCAAAGGCACCAGTTACAACCCCGATTAACGTTATACCAATCTGAATAGTTGAAAGCAGCTGATTCGGATCTTCCGCTAATTTCAAGGCATACGCGGCCCGTAAATCGCCACTTTCTTTTATTCTTTCGAGTCTGTTCTGTTTAGAAGTAACAATCGCTATCTCCGTCATCGCAAATATTCCATTTGCAATAATTAATATGAATAATATAAGAATTGAAACCCATATGCTCTCCAATAGACTGTCACCAACCCAATAGTAGAATGTTTTATTATTAATTGTTAATACCCGTTTTATCAAACTTATCTCGTGTAATGACATATAATTTGTGTGTTATAAGGTATTTTTAAGCCATAAGTTTTGCTATTTGAGTAAAAAGCGACAGAACAAATTTCTCTTAGGAAAATATAGAAGGAGCTGGTAATACAGTAGAAAACTTTATGACTAGCGACAGAAAAGGTTTTGTCCTTATTTTAATAAAATACTGACGTTATCGTATGTACTTACAAAAGAACTCTCAAGTTGGCTGGTCCTAAAAACTCATTCTCGTTAATGTATTCAAAAAAGGATAAGGCAAGGAAAAAAACTATTTAGAGTAATCCCTTATTAAACCAAAATACAAATCTTCTTACGATATATAACATAAAAAAATTAATGCCCACACTTAAGAAAAAGTTCCAATGCTTAAATTCAATGAGCGAACTATATTTATTTAATAAAAAAGTATAGGTTGCTAAAAGCAAATTGAATAGAAATGTATGAAAAAATTTTCTTGAAGTGCTTTTATCTGTCGGATAATAAACAATAAAAAAAACAAAAAATGTAGGATATACTGCATAATGCAAAGAAAAACTTAGTTTTGTCGCCTTTGCAAACTCTCTGTATGGAAATTCTAATAGTCCAAACAGAACCTGTATATACTCATAAGCCCATGCAACCGTGGAAGAAAACAAAAATGCTATGATAGATACTCTAAGATATTTCTTCGGAATTAACAGCAGTAATAAACTTATGGAAATTACCCACGAGACGATTAAGATGAGTTCATTTTTCATTAATTTGCACCTGTTTTAGACCTTTTTTAAACCATTTATAAGCAATATCATTTAAAAAAAGAGCGATATTCACGGTAATAAATGTCCAATACCAGTTCCATTTTATATATTTCACTAATACTGTGAATTTCTCTAAAAGCACCTCTATTGTGGTAAAAAAACCTGAAATTCCAACATAATACAATATAATGATTAGCCAATGTTTACTTCGCGGAAAATATAGGCTAAAAAAGATAGCTATGACTGGAAAAAAGAAAAATTCAAACGAAAAGCTAGATTTATTATAGGAGTTTGTATTCGGTAATAACTGAGTAGGATACTCTATCCACCCTAGCTCCACTGTAAATAAGCCTGCCGGCCAAGTTATAAGCTGTAAGAATAAAAACAAAACCCATGCATCTCTCCACCTATGTTTAGGGATAAATCGCCATAATGCAGAAATACAAATTATAGTTAAACCGATTAGAAACCATCTTTCACAATTCAATTTAGATCACCAAATATATTTTTAACTTAGTTTGATAACATTATGTATTTATCATCTTAAATATAAATTTTCATTGCCATTTTTACTTATACATAAATTACTACTTGAAAAAACAGCTAGGAACTAGTACACTTACACAAGTGCTCATTTAACTTCATATCAACAACCTGTATAACCTTAAGAATATGGCTTAAGGGTTTCTACCAGGAACCATAAAATCCTGATTACAGAAAATGATTTAATCATTTTTTGTAATCAGGATTTTTTTATTTTATTTAGTTAGAAAGGATGTTTTCTCTAATATGAATTTAAAGGTTTTTATACTCGCAATATCAACAGTCGCTGTTGGACTTGTTGAACTTATCCTAGGCGGATTACTGCCGACAATAGCTGACGATTTTAATATTTCATTAAGCACGGCCGGACAGCTCATATCTGTTTTTGCACTAGTTTATGCAGTATCTGGTCCTGTTTTACTCGTTTTAACCAGTAAAATAGAACGAAAAAAATTATATCTTGTGTCTTTATTTATTTTCTTTCTCGGAAATATCATGACATATTTCAGTCATACCTTTACCTTTATGATGATCGCCCGAATCCTAACATCAATGAGCACGGCATTAATTGTAGTATTGTCTTTAACACTTGCTGCTAAGGTAGTCGCTCCCGAACATCGTGCAAAGGCTTTAGGACTTATTTACATGGGGATTAGTTCATCACTTGTGATGGGTGTGCCTCTTGGTATACTTATTTCCAATTCATTTGGCTGGCGGATTATATTCTTAGGAATAGCGATTTTATCAATTGGTTCCTTTGTACTTATTTCCGTTTATCTGGAGAAAGTTCCCGGAGAAAGCACCATCCCACTTTCTCAACAATTGCGGGCTGTTACTAGTACAAAAATCGGCAGTGCCCATCTTGCTACTATGTTTATGCTAGCAGGCCATTATACGATTTATGCATATTTCACACCATTTTTAGAAACAGAGCTTCACCTAAATTCTAATTGGATTAGTCTTTGCTATTTATTATTTGGACTTGCTGCAGTTAGCGGCGGTGCATTTGGTGGAATATTATCAGACTCTATTGGAGCACAGAAAAGTATTGTCGTAGTTATCAGCGCATTTGCTGTAGTACTTTTCTTATTACCATTTACAACTTTCTCACTTATCGTATTTATCCCAATCATGATGGTTTGGGCAGCATTAAGCTGGAGTCTCGCACCGCCACAGCAAAGCTACTTGATTCAAACAGACCCAGCTACATCTGACATCCAGCAAAGCTTTAATAATTCAGCCTTACAAATAGGGATTTCCTTAGGCTCTGCCTTCGGCGGAATTGTGCTAACACAAACCGGAACAGTTTCCAAAACAGCCTGGTTTGGCGGTGTCATTGTCATCATTGCCTTATTATGTGCAATCTTCTCATTAACTCGAAAAACCGTAAATAGATCGAAGGCAATTATAATTTCATCCGTACAAGAAGAAAATATTAATTAGTTCTAGAAAACAAGTAAGACACTATTCTTCAGATGTGTTTTACTTGTTTTTTATTATTATTATTAGAACTTTATTAATGGAATTGCTGCCGTTTTAGTTGGCTGATCAAAATTGATAGCGGCTATAGATGGGGAACCCGCTGGACCTGTCGCTCCGGTCGGACCGGCTACTCCTGCTGGTCCCGTTGCTCCAGTTGGACCAGTTGGTCCAATTATTACAGTAGCAGATAACAGTGCTACATCATCAACTAAAACATCAGAAGCGCCTTCTAAAGGTATTAAGTAGCAAATATGTCTGTGTTGTTCCTACCGGGGCTGTTCCGGTAGTTAATATATTTCCTTTCATGTGCTTATTTGAGCATTAGGAAGCCTGTTTGGAGGTATAAAATTTGAAGCACCAGTCCCTAACAACTGTAAATTCCGTCCAAAAAAGAAGATTTGAATTAATACAGCAGGTGCTTGAAGACTATTGGGGCGCGCAAGTGAAAGAAAAAGCTCTAAAGTATCACCAGTAGCTGCAGGCACGAACTGACTAAGAAGAAATTGTTCCTTGCTGCAACAAAGCTGCTTAAGTTCCTGAATGAGAGTTAACATTGGTAGTAGTCGAATTAGATCCAGTAACCCAGCCATTCAGGTTTCCAGTTTCGAATCCACCGTTCGTAATTAATTCAGTAAACTCATTTTTCTCTCCTTTCAAAGTAAATACTTATCCGTATATACTATGAAAAGGAAAGAATGATGGATAAGCTGTTATCCTTACTCTGATTATGTTGCTTTTTTAATCGTATAAACTACAAAGCTCCTATTTTAACTTTTAAATTCACAAGAAACTATCAGGATTTTTTAAAAGAATTAAATAAATTATATTATATCTACCTCGATTTCCAACACAAAAAAAGCCGCCAAACGGCAGCTAATATTGTCTACAAAATGTTATTTAATATAATCATAGATATTTTTCACCAACAATAAACAGGTTACTGTAATAAACAGCGCGCGAACAAAACTGCTGCCTTTTTTTATGGCATATTTTGAGCCGCAGACAGCTCCTGCAAGCTGTGCTAACCCCATAATTATTCCATATGTATAATTCACTTGTCCTAAAAACATAAACATTAGCAAGCCAGCAATATTACTGCCAAAATTCAAAAACTTTGCATTACCTGCTGCCTTTAGAAAATCAAAACCTATCAACAGAAAAGCAAAGATCAGAAAAGAACCTGTACCAGGGCCTAAAAACCCATCGTAGAATCCAATTGCAAAAATAGCTGCTAGAAAAATATGGCGAAATGATAATTTTTTCGGGGTAGAAACGCTGCCCCAATCCTTTTTGAAAATTGTATAAACTGCTACTGCTGCAAGCATTATCAGCATTAAGGGTTTAAGCATTTGCGGATCCATTAAGTGTACACACCAAGCTCCTAACATCGAACCAATAAAGGTGAGCGGAAATAATTTATACACTGATTTTAAATCAAGCTTGCCGGAGCGATAAAACATCAATGTACTCGTTAAGGAGCCCATTGTTGACGCTAGTTTATTAGTAGCTACTGCTGCTGCTGGATTCATTCCTGTAAATAAAAGGGCTGGTAATGCAATCAAGCCTCCTCCGCCGACAACTGAATCAATGAATGCAGCAAAAAAACCAAACACAATCAAAATTATTAATACCGTTGGGTCTAAATCAAACAATATCGACAGCTCCTCTATTAGTCACTATTCAAATAGTAACTAAATATTTGATAAATGTAAACAGTTATTGTATCGTTTAAACTATAGAAAATGTATAATTGGAGGACGTGGAAAAGTGAGCGATATTGTACAGCAGCTCAAAAAACTTGGTTTTAATGAATATGAAGCTAAAGCTTATGTATCTTTAGTAAAATCAGGCCCTGTAACTGCCTATCAAGTTAGCAAAGAATCAGGTATTCCAAGGGCAAGAATTTATGATGTTTTAACTACGCTCGTGGAAAAAGGGATTGTCTTAAAGGAAGAAATTAATGAGGCTGCTCGCTATTCACCGCTTCCTGTTGAGATTTTTCTGCAAAAAGCTAAGTCAGAATGGCAATCAACTTATGAAGTAATTAATGATTCATTAAAAGAACTTGAAACGTCTGCGAAGGAAGTCGACAATCGGGTTATTACTTTAAAGGATTATCAAACAATCATTAGCTATTGTCAGACATTAATTAATAAAGCAGAAAATCGTATCGTTATTTCCATGTGGGATGATATGTATTCAGCATTGGAGGGCTATCTTGCTGCTGCTGCTAAAAGAGTGGCAGTAAAAGGGATAACCATACATGTTAACAAACCGCTTAAAAACATAGAAACACATCGTGTTACGTCCTTTACGGAGACATCCTCCACTGAGCATTGGTTTATTTTATCGATTGATTCTAAAGAGATGATTTATGGTCCTTCTTTTGAGGAGCGCAGCATTGCTTTTTATACAGATGACCCTGTCCATATTTATTTGTTAGAGGATTATGTATGGCATGATGTTCTTGTCAATCGGCTTGTACGGCGCAGTTCCGATGACTTGGAAAAATGGATTACAACGGAACGCCAAGCCTTTTTTAAGAAAAATTAAGAATATAAACTTCTTACGAGAATAATGTTATATGAAAATATTCAGTCCACTTACAGCTAAGAAACTTTTATAGGGGGAATTAAAGTGTCATTTAAACCTAAAGCCATCTTTTTAGACATGGATGGTACCATTTTAACTTCTGTAAATAAAGTAAATATGAAAACAAAAGAAATAATTGATGATCTACGAAGCCAAGGCATTTTTGTTTTTATTGCTACTGGAAGAGCTTTCGATGAGATAGCAGATTTAGTTCCAGAGGGCTTTCAAGTAGATGGCTTTATTACATCAAATGGAATGGCAGGATATATTGGAGACAAGCCAATCTTTCAACATTCCTTGTCTATAGATTTAGTAAAAACAGTGATTGAAAAAGCACGTCAAAATAAAATATATTATGAGCTTTTTCCATACGGGGCGTCTCGCATTACTTTAAATGAAGACAAAGATTATGTAGTAAATGAAATCAGAGATCCAAAACCAGACGATGTGGAAATTAATGAGTGGCTATCACGCAAACAAGCAATTAAAGAAGAAATCGCTTGGAAGGATAAGATTGAAGGAGATATGTTTTCGAAGTTTTATTTCTTTGCCAGAACAAAGGAGCATATTAATGAATGGAAGGAAGTCCTTCATGAATTAAAACAAGAAATGGATTTTACTACTTCCACCTCTTCCAGTCATAATGTTGAATTAATGTTCGCAAATGTTAACAAAGCAACAGGAATTAAACAAATGTTAGCTCATTTCGAATTACCGGAAGAAAATATATTGGCTATCGGTGACAGTTATAATGATTTGCCTATGTTTGAGTTTGTCAGCTTTGCAGTAGCAATGAAAAATGCAGCTGAGCCAATTAAGCAAATTGTTGATGATGTAACAGAATTCACTTGCGATGAAGATGGCGTTCATCATTATTTAACTAGATTCTCTACTGTGAAAATCTAGTAAATTAAGAAGTTCTTATTCATATAGATTGGTTCGCTATAATTAAACAAAATTAACCGAGGTGATAAATATGTTTTGCAAGCCATTGTTTGAAAATGATGTACCAGCAGCATCCTCCTGCTTCTAATGGATGTGATGGCTGCATCTCTCCGTTAGGGCATTTATTGACCTGAATAATAATCGGAGGGAATATATAAATGAAAAACACCTTATTAGGTTCATTATATTTAATATTAGCATCCAGTATTTGGGGCGGTATGTATGTTGTTGTGAAAGTGGTCGTAGCGGTTATACCTCCCCTAGAATTAGTATGGATGCGCTATATGGTCGCCATTCTTGCACTTCTTTTAATCGGATTACTTACAAAACAGAAGTGGAGAATTGAAAAACGTTATATCCTGTTAATTATAGCAATTGGCATAATCGGCAATACCATTTCCATTGTTGCTCAAGAAACGGGTACTATGCTGTCGACTGCCCAAATGGGTGCGATTATTACATCCTCGACACCAGCCTTTATGGTTATATTCGCACGCCTTATTCTTAAAGAACGCTTGACTATAAACAAGGCAATTTCTGTTTGTTTAGCTACAGTTGGAGTGGTATTAATTGTTGGAATCGGAAATATGAGTGTGTCAAACACACTTGGCGGTGTATCACTTGTAATTGCCGCCTTAACATGGGCATTAATGTCCGTACTCGTAAAACGTGTGCCAAGTGATTACTCACAAATAGTTGTCACAACATACGCCACATTGGTGGCGCTAGTATTGCTGACGCCGTTTGTTTTACCGCGTCTGTCTGCAATCAACTTTTCTGAACTTACTCACCCTACTATTTGGGGAGGTCTCTTATATTTAGGAGTTATCTCAACAGCAGGCGGATTTCTGCTATGGAATCGCGGCTTACAAATGCTGAATGCTTCAAGCGGCGGTATCTACTTCTTTTTCCAACCAGTTGTCGGAACATTACTAGGCTGGCTTCTGCTTGGTGAGAGGATTGGCATTATGTTTTGGATTGGCTCCTTCCTAATTCTTATAGGTGTCTTATTCGTAATTAGAGAGGATAAATAGTCGGTTGAACCCCTTCATAGGAAGGGGTTTTTTATTATCTAAGAGGATTCTTTTCGGTATTGCAGACAAAAAAATCAGGCCATCGAGAGATATCTCGACAGCCTGATTCAAATATGTTTACTCCAAGGAACAAGATGTTTGCAACAAAAAGGATAATCTCACTAGTTAGGTCATCATATTACCTAGTGCTGCTTAGGAAAAAGTACAGCTTTTTTTTACAGAGTTACTTCCTAAAATCTATACCTCACTTATTTACAGATATAATCTGCTCACCTGTTATAACCGACTGACTATCTACAACTAAAATTTCACGATAGTCAGTAGAATTTGTAACAATTATAGGTGTAATTGTATTCAAACCAGCTTCCTTAATTTTTTCTATTTCGAATTCTAAAAGAACATCACCCTTGCTGAAATAATCCCCTTCTTTTAGGTTTAAAGTAAAGTATTTTCCTTCTAAGCTGACAGTATCAATACCTACATGGATTAACAGCTCTGCTCCTGTATCTGATTGCAAACCAATCGCATGCTTGGATGCCATCACCGTAACTATTTTCCCATCAAAAGGTGCCTTGACGATACCAGCTGCTGGTATTATTGCAGCCCCTTTTCCCATTAACCCGCCAGCAAATACTTCGTCAGGGACAGATGAAAGCGGTACTAATTCACCATTCAATGGACTAAAAATAATAGTGTTTTTTTCTTGTTTTTCTTTCGGCTCTGCCGCTGGCTGTTCCTTAGTGTTAACTTTACTGTTTTCTTTATATCCGAATAAATAAGTCAGAATAAATGCTAATACGAATGCAAGGACGATGGAGATTAAAAATCCGAAAAAGCCTTGATTTATGCCGTCAGGACTAATAAACAATGGAATTCCAAAAATACCGCCTAAAGCAAATCCATATACAGTGGATCCCATTGATCCAGCAATAGCCCCTGAGATAGCTGCACTGATAGAGCCTAAAATAAATGGAGTTTTCGTTGGCAATGTTACACCATAAATAACTGGTTCTGTTACACCCATAATACCTGCTATTGTTGCAGATGTTGCTGTTGGTTTCAATTTCTTGTCCTTTGTTTTTAGTGCAACAGCAAACGCTGCACCGGTTTGTGCAAATGTTGTACAGAATAACATTCCGTTAATTGGATCAAAGCCATTTGCAGTAATGTTGTTTAGTAAAATCGGAATAAATGCCCAATGCAATCCAAAAATAATTAGAATTTGCCATACTCCTGCTAAAATAAATCCGGCAACTAACGGACTTAAATCATAAACACTCATTGCCCCTTTTGCTAAAAAGTCACTAATAGTTGTAGAAATTGGGCCTACTACTAGAAAAACTAGGGGCGATGCAACAACAATTGCCACTAATGGCACAATAAACATGCTGATTGAGTTATGAACTACCTTCTTAAGAAGATGTTCTATTTTTGCTAAAATAAACGCTCCAATAATAATTGGCAATACAGAAGATGTATAGTTAATTAATGTAATAGGAATCTGCAAAAAGCTGAGTCCCGTGCCATCATTAACAGCTGTAGTAAATGTTGGGTATACTAAAACGGCCCCCAGTACTGCTGCTAAATAAGGATTACCATTAAACTTCTTACCTGCTGAAAAACCTAAAATAATAGGAAGGAAATAAAATAGTGCATCTGATGTCGCATACAGAACTTTATATGTTCCCATTTGGTCTGTCAGCCAGCCAAGTGATGTAAATAAAGATAATAGCCCTTTTAATATACCTACTGCAGCCATAACACCAACAACTGGCATAAAAATACCAGATATCATATCAACAAACCGGTTAAACAAATTGCCCTTCTCTTCTTTTTCATCACTTTGAGCAGAAGCTGCTGCTTCACCGCCCATATGTGCGGTCACTTCTTTATAGACATGGGGAACTTCATTTCCAATAACTACTTGGAATTGTCCTCCGCTTTCCACTACTGTAATAACTCCATCTATTTGTTTAATTTCCTCTTTATCTGGCAGATTAGTATCCTTTAACTTAAAACGTAGCCGTGTCACACAATGTATGACACTGTTTACATTATCTTTTCCCCCAACTGACTTTAAAACTTCTTCTGCCGTTTTTTTATGGTTCATTCGTAATCACTCCCCTATATTAATACACTGAATACGCTTTCTTATTTCTTAGAAGGAAAGAGCATTTTGCTCTAGTTCCCTCTTTTTTCCGTAGGATTTCTTGTAGTTACACAAGCAATGATAACAGCGATTATTCCCCCTGCTAATTTTGCAACTATCATTGGCACGATCATTTTCTGATTGATGCTGGCGATAAATCCTAAATGCCCTCCCAGAACAAAAGAAGCACTTACCGCAAAAGCAATCGATATGATTTTTCCCTTTGGCTCCATATCTTTGACCATCATAAACATCGGAATATTATGTGCTAAGGAGGCGATCATTCCACCTGTTGTATTAGTATCAACAGACAATACTCTTCCTAACTTGACCAACGGCCGCTTTAGCAGAACTGTTAAAATGTGGACGAGCGGAAAAGCCCCCGCAAGAATAATCGCTATCTTACCGACAATTAAAATCGACTCTGACAAAGGAACTAAATTAGGCAATATCGTAAAGCCAGTAATTGTTTGTATTCCGATAAATGCCAGACCTATTATAGAAATAACACTTATCATTTTTCCAAATAAACGAAAAAGGACGACTGTCTGTTTCGGAAAGAGCTGTAACCCAATAATGATTAATATAGATAATCCGATAGGAATAATAAGATTATAAACAATAATTGCCCAATCAAATCCTCCTACAACTCCACCTACGATGCATCCAAAGGGAATTGCTGCAATTCCAATCAGAATGCCCTTTGAAAAATATTCATAATCGTCTTTACTGACAATTTCAAGCGCAACTGGAATAGTAAACACTAATGTTGAGCCAAAGGTTGTGCCAAGAAAGACAGAGGAAAAAAGGCCTGCTTGTTCATTTAAAGCCATTTCTTGCGCTAATGAATATCCTCCCATGTCAACAGCAAGGATTGTATTGGCAAAAGATGCAGGATCTGCACCGATAAAGCTGTAAATCGGTGTGATAATCGGGATCAGGGCATCAGCCAGCAGCGGGGCTAATGAGACAATTCCAATCATGACTAATGCCAAAGAACCCATTGTTTGTATACCTTCATAAAATTTCGCTCCAATGCCGAAACGATTGCCAAAGCTGTAGTCTAAAGCTCCTACAAAAAACAGCAGAGCAATAATAATCATCAATAATGTATTTATGATCATAGCAGATGTTAAAAATGAATCACTTGCTTATTCTGGCTGCTTTCATATGTGCCAAATACAAGCTGTAACGTTTTTAAATTATCTTCCCCGCTTGTTTGGAAATCTGTTCCTTCATTTAAGCATTCAATGAAGTGACCATGCAGATTTTTATGACTTTCAATATAATTGAGCTCAGTTGATTCTATATATGTCTTCTCCGCACCTTTATTATCGATAATAGATATTCTGCCATTGTTATACAGCTTAATGGTAGCTTTATCTCCTTCAATAATTAATTGCTCTTTATGATCAGGCAATACTTGTTCTGGCACTTCGGCTTCTAAATCTCTTCTAGTCGCCCAGCTCATATCCATATAGCCGAAGAAGTCATCATAGCCTAACATAATTAAACCGGTATCCTCCCCTTCTATAAACGGACTAATTTGTTTCGTTTCTGCATAGAGGCGTTTTGGTTCCCCAAACAAAAATCTCCACGTATCAAACCAATGTACACCCATCTCAAAAAATAACAGCTTTGGCATATCGCGAAAGAATGGCTGAGGCAGGTTTTTTTCAGGTGAAAACCTTGGTGAATACCAATCTGTATGGATGTAGCGCACTGTTTGAACTATTCCTGCAATGTTTTCAGCCAACATGCTTTTCATAATTTGGAAAGGCTCTAGCCAGCGCCAGTTTTCCGTAACCATTAAACGCACTCCTGCCTCATTTGCTATTTTCACCATTTCTTCTGCTTCTTCTAATGTATTAGCGAACGGCTTTTGGCACATGATATGCTTTCCAGCCTTTGCTGCCAGCTTCACAAGTGCTAAGTGCGTCTCAGGAGGCGTCACAATATCAATTACATCTATATCTGCATTTTCCATCATATTAATGATATCCAGATACAGGTTTTCACTCGGAATATGAAACAATTCGCCTTTTTCCTTTAACAGTTCCGCATTTTTATCGCAAAATCCGTTAATTTGAACCGTTTCAATGGACTGCCATGCTCTTACATGCTTTTCAGACCAATAACCAGCCCCTATAATTCCAACTTTCCACATCTTAAGACACCTCTAGCTTTCTATAATTCTAGTTGTTTCGTGTTCCTATTATCAAAACATCGTTTGTAAAATCGTGTAAAGGGATTATTGTGTTCGCCTCTTCTGTTGCTACTACTTCTGTTTGACTAAATCTTCTATTTACTAAGTCGATAGTAGTGAATACATAATCACTGCTGTCAAGCTCAAGCTTCAATTTCGTATTAACAGGCATATAGATTACAATCGTATCTTCATTCCCAGCAGCTCTAATTTCTTTTGATTTGTCTTTAATAATATCCAACGGTTTTAAACCATGCAGACAATACAATTCCATTAAGTATTTCAAGAAGGAATAATCCCATGCTCCTTCAAACTTTAAGGCATCTCGCCAATCATATGGTGTGTCAAACCCTTCCCCTTCAACGATTCCGAAGCTTTGTCCTTTTTTATGCCAGCTCCAAATACCATGTGCTCCATAAGTTATTCCCGAAGCTCCGCCTGCAAGCACGCTTTGCCAAGCAGCTTTTCTGACATCAAATCTTGTAAATCTTCCATATATATTACGGCTGTAGCTGATTTCTTCATAACATGGCTCCCCGTTAACAACAGGTCTTCCTTCTGAACTCTCGTACAAATATTCAGCAATTTCATAGGCAGTGGGCTGAAATTGAGAATTATGTCCTGATTGGTACATATAAAAATCCAAATCACGTCCTTCTGTAAAGACATCCGGTATCTCTCTGAGCCTTCCTTGAATATGAAGAGTTGTTACACTTTCAGGACTGATTCTTTTCACTGTTTCCAAAGCTTTTTCATAGTAAGCAATAGATCGCTCTGTTGGGAAATTCGAATCACCGCTAACTAAATAAATCGGTGAGAATTTAGCATATCTTTGCACTACATACTCGACGTATGGCTCAACATTTTCAAGCGGCATTTTGTTATCAGCTTGAAACATGTCTGCCCAAGTGTCTGGTACATAATTGCACCATAATAGTACAAGTGCTGGGGTAAACCCATGTTTGACTGCCATTTCCAGCATAACTTCAGCTCGGTCAAAATACTCTATGTCCATTGAGCCGTAATCATATGTGCCATCTTCCATTTGTTTAAATGGATGCAGATTCAGATTTGATCCACTTGCATCCCACTGTCTTAACATATTGATTTGGAGTACATTAAACCCTTGCTTTTTACGGTAGCTGAGGTAGTCCTCCCATTCTTCCAATGTTGCATTTGTAAAAGCACTCCAAACGGTGTCAGCTAAATAAAAAAATGGTTTATTATTTTTTATAAAAATCTTTTCCTGTTTATTGATTTTTATGGTCATATTTTTCTTAACCTCCTAAATTAAAAATAATAATTTTAGTTAAGTTTATATAAACTTTATTGAATGTATCCGCTTTACAATTAGATATTAACACCAACACCCTTTAACGTCAATGTATTTTTCAGTATTCTTCACATAAATTTACTAAACTATACTAAACTAAATCCGCTAAACTAAACAGAGTAAAAGTGATATAATTAAGTTACGATGAGAAATATAGGAGGAATACGATTGAAAATAGATGATATTGCAAGATTAGCCGGTGTTTCTAAAACAGCTGTTTCCTTGGCTTTTAATAATAAACCCGGCATCAGTCAGCAAACAAAAGATCATATCTTGAAGACAGCTTCGCAATATGGTTATAAACCTAGATCCGTAAAAAAAAGAAATGATACGCCACTAAAGAAAAATCATATTATCCGCTTTGTTGCTTGTAAAAACACAGAAGTAATTACGGAACAATACGATTCCCAGCCCTTCTTTAGTGAACTGCTGAATTATTTAACAGATATCGTAAGGGAAAATGGATTTACATTAGCTATCTCTTCTATTGATATCCATCAATTGGCGGATGACTTGTCCCAATTGGAAACAGAGCAAGAATCAGCAGGGATTCTTTTACTGGGCACAGACTTAACATTAGAGAAGATTGAAGAAGCCAGATCTGTGCATCCTAACATCGTTGTATTGGATACTCTTTTTGAAGCATCAAATACGAGTTTTGTTTCCATTAATAACTTTCTCGGCGGATACCAAGCTGGAGAATTTCTGTATAATCTAGGACACCGAGAAATTGGCTTTATTAAATCAAATATGCGTATATATAACTTTTCACGAAGAGAGGCTGGTTTTCTGCAAGCATTGGACAAGCATGGCCTTAGTCTGAGGGAAGCTAATGTGTTCGAAGTGCCGCCTATGCAAGTCTTGGCACAAGAGAGCTTAAAAAAAGCTATTTCAAACTTGAAGAGCCTTCCTTCTGCCTTCTTTTGTGAAAATGATTATATGGCCATTAGTACTATTAAAACACTGCATGAGCTTGGCATCAAAGTACCAGAACAAGTATCAATCATGGGCTTTGATAACATATACGAAGCAAACATTATAAGCCCTGAACTCACAACGATTCAGGTAAGAAAAGATATTCTGGCTAAATCAGCTGTGGAAAAACTAGTCACATACCTTGCCAATGCTAATATTGGCGCTACTCAAAGCCTTGTCAATACGGAGATTATTCAAAGAAATTCTTGTATACCTTATAAGCTTCAGCAGGAAAGTTCCCTTTAAATCTCAACTTAATAAATGCAAAAAAAAATCCGCTTAGCTTTCTAAAAACTAGGCGGATTTTCTTTAACTATTCTTCAATTCATGTTAACTAGCATTTTGTTTTCTTTTTTGAGGCAGATTGTTTAGTGATGTTTCATTAAACCCCTTTAAAATGAGCCAAACTGCCAACGTCATTTCATTTACTGCTACTGGCAAAGCTAATATCCCGCCCCAAACAGATACTTGTTCAATCACATCAAACATTACTAATAGAGAACAGCTAAATACAAGGACAGCACCAGTCATACCTATCATAGGGATAAACCTTGGAACAAGTTTAGATTTATAAAATATATAACTGTACATCATAGTATTGATACCAAGCATAAAGTTAGGACCAAGTAAAAACGTCCAATCGTGAATCGCTTTTAAAACCGTTCCAGAAGCATGATATGTTTCTGAATTTGGAGAGTTTGCTGCTATAAATTCTTGGCTTAATGTCAGCAATGCCAAGACACTAATAATGCCAATTGCAATAATAACTGCTTCAAAAAACCGGAAACTAACATGCCAAAGTGCAATCGTTCCATCATATTTCTTTAGATAAGGAAACATGGTGACAGCAGTGCCAATTGCAGAAACAACGAGAATCAATTCCATAACTGCACCGACCAGGATTTGGTTTGAATGCTCAGCTCCTGCAGTAAGATAGTCAGAATTAGATAAAATTGGGTCATACATTAATAATCCTACAACTGCACTAACGGCTGCTAGTATAAAAAATACTCCTACAATTCTAGCCTGCTTTTTGTTTGAATTCATAAAAATCCCCTTTTCATAATAAATTCAAAAACGGTTAAACGGTCACCTTAAACATTTTTTTCATAAAAAAATATTTCCTCTAACGGCAATTGAAACACATGGGAAATACGAAAGGCTAGTTCTAATGATGGGGAGTAGTTGCCCTTTTCGAGTGCCACGATTGTTTGTCTTGTTACGCCTACCTTGTCAGCCAATTGCTGCTGGGTCATTTCGTTATGGCTGAATCGCAATCTTCTGATATGATTGCCGACAAGATGTTTACCCATGATTAAACTCCTTTTCTGTAGTGATAAAGTTTTGTGACGGATCCAGTCATATCAGCGATAAAACCAGCTGCGATGAGGATGATAAACATTACTTGCAATAGTTGCAGAAGTACTAATGCTGTCATGGAAAAAAGAAAGCCTAAGATAAATATAAAAAAGGAATTGCGGTTTGCTTTAAGAGCAATAATCTTATCTAGTTCATCTTCAAAGGATGGTTCCTTTTCATTGGTCGTTATTCTAAATACAATATTAAAAATAATGCTAATAAAGATATGGGCCATGATAGAAATTAATGTCAAGAGAAGAACAAAGGTACCCCAAAAACGTAAGGTTTCATTTACTATCAAATCTCCTCTAGGGTACTGGGGGGACATGTAAAATGAAAAAGCGGCAAAAATAACAATCGAACTGATAATCGATACAATACTTTTCTTTTCTTGATAAGTCATCCTCAACATCCTTTGTATATTTAATTTGACAATTAGTAAAGTTTCTTATACATAATGTATAGTAAACTTTACATCAAATCAAGGAGTTTAGAATAAATTGAGCAAATAATCTTAGTTTTCTAACTATTTTCTAATTCTCTTGCCCTATTTGTTTGAAAACAATAAAAAAGCAAGCTTTGAAGATTATTCAAAACTCGCCCTTATTTTATTACATATCTAAATCTGTAAAAGCGTAAGGCAATAAATCCTTTAAACTCAATTCTAATATTTCTTTCTTCTCATTTGTTAAATATACAGGCATATCTGGCAAACAGAATTCCGCCAATACTTGTCTGCAAATACTGCAGGGCGGAAGATAATCTTCCGTATTACCGGAAACAGCAATAGCACTAAAGTCTCCTTTTTTATATCCATTAGCAATTGCCGTGAAAATAGCTGTTCGTTCGGCACAATTTGTTGCACCTAATGATACATTTTCAACATTAACTCCATTAATTACGGTGCCATCTTTAAGCAATAATGCTGCACCAACTGGAAACTTAGAGTAAGGTGCGTATGCGCTTTCCTTAATCTTGCGTGCACTTTCCACCAATTGTTCTTTATTCATACTAGCCATCCCTTTCAAAGAAGAATGAACTTTTCAAAGTTCCCTTTATGCCAAACATTTAATTGGCAGGACTTTCATATTAAAATTTTCCGAAATATTTGTCAACCAAAAAATTCTGCCGCTCTATACTACTTCATTTTTTTATAATTTCCCATTAACATGGAGTTAACACCAGCCATTAGGATAATAACTGCACTATTATTTAAAAGGTTGTATGTAAGATGTTAAAAATCATTATTTCTATTATTATGGTCACATTTATTTGGGGTTATTTATGGGTTCCGATGAAAATCAGGCTTAACTATATGCCTCCTTTCCTTTTTACTGCCTTGCGTCTTTTAATTGGCGCTATCCCATTATTTATTGTCCAAGCTGTCCGAAAAACTAAGTTATTTCCGAAAAAAGCTGACTGGGGTAAATTAATAATTATGAGTACATTGATGTGCTTAGGTTATTATGGATTATCTACATTTGGCATGCAGTTTGTCAGCTCAGGCCTATCTTCTGTACTAGTTTATACCATGCCTATTATAAGTGTACCAGCTCATTATTTCTTAAATGAAAGATTAACAGCTAAAAAAACAACAGGGTTCGTTATTGGGGCCATAGGACTCTTCCTCATTATTGGTCCACAAATAAAACATCTAAGCTTTGACCGAACAGTTTTGGGAGAAGGTCTAATTGTTCTGGCTGCCTTCTTTTGGGCATGTGCCTAATTACGACACAATAAAAATGACTACATGGCAAATGCTAATAGGCGGATGTTTCCTGTTTGTCATTGTAGTTTTAACGAATCCATTACTGATATTACTTTTGCTCCGCCACTAATTTGGTCATTATTATACAGTGGCTTATTCTTGTGAGCAGTAAAGAAGGACTAGATCAATTTGATGATTTTAAGCATAATAGCAGCAAATATTTTTCGCGGTAGCAGCTTTTGTAGCTATCGTCTTAAATGATATGAAGAAAACGACCAATCAATTATGATTACACCATAACGAAATTTCCGAGCAAAAAAGAAAGTTTCAAATAAAATTCCTTTCCTAGCTAAAAACAAAAATCTCCCCTGCATCCTGCGGGGAGCTTCATCATCTTGCACTATGCTTTTCCTTTCTTCTCCTTCTTGTAAACTTTCTGAGATTAACAACACCTATACTCATCATAGAAAAACCTACCAGTTTATAAATAATCGTTTTAACCAATTCATCATAAAAGGTAATACTAAGCAAAATACTGCCAATAATAATAAGAATAACTGCAAAGACTGCTCGCAATGTAATTTAATCTCCTTTAATCAAGCACTTATTATATTGCTTTTTTAATTATCATTTGTTTATATATGATGCTGAAAACAAGATGAAACATATTGAAAGTCACCCTGTTATCAAAGAAAAATTATAAGGATGGAGGACTATCGCCCATTATATTTACTAAAATTAAATAAATCAGTACATTTCCAGGCAAAAAGATAAATACCAATCTTACCGAAAAAGAAGAAATGCCAAAGTGCTCAGCCAGTCCTCCGCAAACACCGGAAATTGATTTGTCTGTTGCTGATTTTCTGATAGTGTGTTTCACGATTCATTCCCCCATCCTATATAATCTAGTTATTAATAATTAATAAGGTACGGAAGGCCATAAACAGAGGCAATGGTTGTAACAACAGACCAAATTACTAGACTAATACCAAGCCAAGAAATCACTCTAACTTTAGATAATCCGAATAAAAGTGCCATTAGCGCAGCTAAATCTGTTCCAAGAATGGCGGGTGAAAGTAATGCAAATACGGGAAGACCGTATTTTTCCCAAATATGTCTTGCTCTTGTTTCTCTTTTAGTTGGCTCTAATTTCCCCTTTTTTTGTCTCCGTCTATTTCTCCAGTCAGAGATTTGTTTAAAGAATATTGCAAAAACTAACACCATAAGAAAATTCCCTAAAAAAGCAATTATACCGACAGCAACAGGTGACATATCTAACAAAATTCCAGCTGGAATAAGGTAAAAAACATCAAGGAATGGCAATAAAGAAACGATAAATAACGCCGCATATTGCCATATTCCATCTGCCTGTTGAACCCAATCCATCATCTAAAACAGCTCCCTTAATTTTTGGTTAATATTTAATACGACTCATGATGGAAAAAGTTTCTATAATCTGCGCGTTTTATCGTTTTTTACTAGTCAGCCGGTAGCTTTGTTGAATCATATCAGATATTTCAGCCTGTGGAACTGAACCATCAAGAATTATTGAATTCCAGTGGTTTTTATTAAGATGAAATGCCGGTACTACTGAGTCATGGATTTGACGCCAATACTCGAGAAAACCAGGCTCTGCTTTTACATTAATCCAAATACGTTCATCTTTTTCAAAGATCCACGCAAACACTTTCTTATTTTCTTTATGACGGATTACCGTCCAATTCTTATCACGAAACGGGTAATCTTCATATGTATTTTCTAAACGCAAACAAAAATCAATTGCTTCCTTTCTGCTTTCCATTGTTGCCCCTTTTCCAAGGATTAAATTTCTGTCCTTTCCATTTAACCTAATAGAGATACTACTATAACTGCAATAATGATGACAAGAATAAGTATTCCCGTGCCCTTCCCCCCTAAGCTGCCGACTAAATCAACGAGGCCGCCAGTCTCTGCTCGATTGAAAGAATCACGCAAATTTCCTGCTGGATTTCCTTTTATCTCTTGTTGTCGTAATCTTTCTCGTTTTCGCTCCGCTGTTTCTTTCGTTTCTTTCATGTAACTCCTCCGCCTCTTACTTTTTTTACCATTATAACATATTAATTTGCTTCTTTTATTACAACAAAAAAAGAGACTGCCATAAGCAGTCTCCATTATTTATTTAATTGCTTCTTTTTTAGCAAGCAGCTGCTTCAAGAGCTTTTTAGCTAATGTGGCCGAACGGACACGCAGATGAAGATCAGGTGAAATCTGTACTGAATACTGTCTATTCTGAATTGCTGTCTTTAATTCTGTAATCGTCGAACAGTCTGTTTCTAATTGGTTATAAACGGAACCGTATTGAAGAAATTGATGTGTATCACTTCCGGCAACAACTGGAATATCTAGTTTATCAGCCAGCCAATATACACTTTCGCTGTTTTCTTCTATGCCTATCGAATAGAGGTCTTTTCCATTTAAGTCAAGCGCATCTAGTCTTTTTAACTGGCCCGGATCATGCTGGGTAAGAGGTGTGCTTGGCCGGAAGGGATGACCGCCAATTTTGACTGCATGATATGAATCAGCAAGATCGATTAAGGCAGCAAGTGAGATGAAATTCTCCTCCTCTAAATGAGATTGCAGCTTATTAAACATCTGCACAATAGATTGACGATTACTTATGATAAGAATATGTCCAACTTCTTTTACATCTACCTCCATTCCGGGGAAGATCTTAATCCCTTCTACTTCATAATAGTCTTCTATATAAGCATAATGACGATCCAAATAGCTATAAACGTCCAGAAAGTTTTGAGTATTAAAATGCTCAGTCAGTGCAATGGCATTTAATCCAGCATCTCTTGCCTCTTTTAACATTGTCGTAAAATAGTCTGGTGAAAACTCCGATTTCTTAGAAATTTTCACATGTGTATGTAGATCTATCTTCATGATTTTAAGCTCCTTTAAGATTATTAGTTTTTAAGAAAATAAAAATAACGAAATAACATAAAGACTGCTGATTGCTAAAAATACGTAATCATTTTTGCGAATTTTTAGTGATTGCAGCTTTAATTTTTTTACATCAGGATTTTTGAAAGCATTTCTGCTCCCTTTTGTTTCAAGCGCTTCCACCGTTGTTCTTGCACGTTTTGCAATGCTGAGCAGAAGAGGATAAAAGGACAAGACTGCCAGCTTAATAAAGTAACAGGTTATTCTCCAATACAGAAATCCCTGCCTTTGTGGTGCTCTCCCTCTTAACCTATATGACATAAACACATGGTTATATTCCTCAAGGAGCAACGGAAGCATTCTGTATCCGTAGGAAATCGAAAATGAAACTTGGCCTGGCACCCCAATACTTAATAAACCTACACTCAGTTTTTCAGGGCTCATTGAACAAAAAACCGTAATACTTGCAAGGGATATGACTGCCAGCTTAACGGTCAGTGTGATTAAAGGCAATAATACAATGAAATCTCCGCCAAAAAATAATGTGGCAATAATGAGATAGCCCCCTTGACCGAGGATTCCCAGAATCAATACAACTAAAATCAGCCTGCTCACTTTCGTCATTACAGTTGTCACAATGGTGGCAGCAAGCATTCCTGTTAAAATAGCTGCATTATGGATAAACCATGGTGCAATTCCGAAAAAACCATACCAGATAAATAGGATACGCGGGTCTAATTTTGCAATGAACGTATTATCATTCGCATAAGCTGTGTTCATTAATTCGATTTTCATTTGCTCTACATTCAGCTTGTCTATCATGTTTTTTGCATAATCCATCCTGGTTCCTCCTGAAAAAGTTCAATAAATGAGTCAATCGTATATTTCGCAGGAGTTATGTTTAATTGATGCGATAACTCCACAATTTGCGGTGGAATGATTCCTGCCCTTCTCATCAGCATAGGGTTAGAAAATAATCCGTCTTTATTGCCATCATAAATAATTTGGCCATTATTCATTACCACCACACGTGTCGCCCACTCACTGACAAGCTGCATATCATGAGTAGCCATTAAAACTAGCTCCGTTCTGTCAGCCAATTTATCAATAAATTGAATTAACTGCTTGCGTGTGGCAATATCAAGATTGGCTGTCGGTTCATCAAGCAAGATAACAGCTGGATCCATAGCAGCTCCTATAGCTAAAGATGCTCTCCTCTGTTGGCCACCACTCATAAGCCTGCTGTCTTTATTCTGCAATTCTGTTAAATGAAAAAGTTCAAGAATATAATCTACGGTTTCTTCATATCCCTTTCGGTTACGTGCTTTTAAATAGAATTCCACATCTTTGCGGACAGAATCTTCAATAAACATCTGTTCTGGATTTTGATAGATATATGTGACAATATCTGCAAGCTTTTCTGGCGACTGTTTTGCAGTAAGCTTTCCCTTTACGTAAACTTGGCCTGATTGAGGCTTGCGAAAGCCTGTCAATAACCGAAGCAGCGTGGATTTTCCAGCACCATTATTGCCGACGATTGCCACCTTCTCGCCTTGATAAAACGAGATATTTATGTTTTCTAGTATCTTTTTATACGACCGCTCCACCGTTTGATAGGAGAAATCTACCTCTTTAAATTCTGCTACTGGTTTTGATATGGATGAAGAACTGACACCATTACTACTAGACAATTCGTGTCTTTTAAACTCTGCAAAGGTATCACAAGCTTCTCTTAGCGTAATTGGCAATGTTTCAAGTTTAAGTGCGTTTGCTGCCTGAGTTACTTGCGGTGGAAAAATATTGCGTACCGTTAAGTCAGAAACTGCAGTCAGCGCTTCTTTAACAGATTTCTTCCAGACAATCTTCCCTTTATCTAATAACAGCACTTCAGAGCAATATTCAGCAATAAACTCTGTATGATGTTCAATCACAATTATCGTTTTATTGTGCTCGCAATGAAGCTTTCGCAATATCTCATACATCTGCTTTGCATGGTATGGGTCAAGCTGTGCAATCGGTTCATCTAATACAATAATTTCCGGATTTAAAGCGAGACATCCTGCCAAAGCCAGCAAATGCTTTTGCCCTCCGCTCAGCTGCCACACAAATTCGTCCTCATAATCTTGTAAACCGACAATTGTAAGGGCGTTCCGTGCTCTTTCCAGATAATCGGAATAACCAAAATGCAATGGAGCAAAGGCTGCATCCTCTAAAACCCGCGCCTGGACGATTTGGTTTTCGAAATCTTGATACACATAGCCAACATGCTCAGACAGCTCTGCTACCGTACTTGTTGCCGAATTTAGACCATTAATGACCGCTTCTCCTTCAAAATCGCCTGAATAATAATGAGGAATTAAGCCGTTTAAAAGCTTGCATAGTGTCGACTTCCCGCTTCCATTTCCTCCAATAACAGCTAAAAACTCTCCTTTTTCTACTGTCAGATGGACATCCTTAAGGATTGGTTCTTTCTCGTTTGGATAAGTAAAGCTTACATTCTTTATGTCTATTAATGAGTTCATGCTGCTTTATTCCTTTCCTTCTTAGAACGTTTTAAAAGAGCAATAATGATAGAAACAGTGACTATTGCGGCAACAACGATGGAAATCAGTGTTAGCATCGATTCTGACAAACTTGAAAAGGATGCCTCCCATTCGAATATGTTTAAATCTGTTTCTGATAAGTACTCAAAACCAAATGCAGCCATTGCCAATACAATAGAAGGAATAATTAACTTCGGATGCAAGATACCCGTAATAGCATAAGAATTATCAGGCGTCCGCGGCTTCATACCTAGCAATGGTTCTATCTTGCCGTAAAGGCGCGGGACAAGATACAGTGTTGGCAGTAAGGCAAATAAGATTCCGGAAAATAGAATATCATTCAGGAAAGAAAAGCCCTCTACTACTACAACACTTTCGGCAAGACCTGGAAGTGTTTCAAAATCATCTACCCCTATCCATACTTTTCCAATATCAACCATCATGCTGATTAATTGATGAATAGTTACTCCAGTTATCGCAGCAATCCCAACCTGCCGTTTATTTCTTGGATCTTTGACCATTATTCCAGCTATATACATGGCTAGAGAAAAAGAGATAAACTTCTCCAGCTCGCCAAACCCTCCGAATTGACCGAGCATTATTTCTCCGAAGATAATCTCTCCTAATGCCGCACCAACACCAGCAATTAGCGGGTGAAACAAGATACATAATGTAAGAGGAATAAAAGCAAAGTACTCAATGGAAAATTCGACTGGGCCTAAATAAATGGAAGGTACAAGTTCAGTAATCATGTTGGACAGGCCGTAAAGTGACATAGACAAAATAAAAACCATCATTTTTTGTGACTGGGTAAGTGTGTACTTTTGTTTCATAGTGCTAGCTCCCTTCTTAGTTAAACTTCTATTTCATTGTAAGAAGGCAATATAAATATCCGATATGACAATTGTAAGAATACTGTAAACTTTTTATCATTTTCTTACATTTTGATATTTTTTTATCACTTCATGCTACGATGAAAGAAAAAGGAGAGAATCGATGTTTGACCTAAATTCGTTGTCACCAAGTCATTGCAGAGTTGGAAATTGGATTGTTCACAATGAATCTGCTGTTCTTATTTCTACTGAAAAGGACATAGCAAAGGCAGCCGGTGTTAGTATTGCTTCTGTATCTCGTTTTTGGAATGCAGTCGGCTTTAAAAACTTGAAGGAATTCAAACAATTTTTGAAGGAAAAACGAGATGTTACACCAGCTAAAAAATTGCTGAACACGATGACAGATTTAGAATATTCCAACTTGCAAAGCCATCATTTAAACCGGAGTATTCAGCATCTGCAAGCTACCTTGAATTTTTTCCAAAAAGAGACGTTTGAACAGGCGGTATCTTGCATTCGCAACACTAATAAGTTATTTATCTATGCTCCTGGTCCTTCTTTTGGTTTAGGTGAGCTATTATGCTATCGGCTGCGCCGTTATGGACAGGATGTACGGATTATCCGGTGGCTGGGGAGTGAAATAATGGAGGAGCTTATACACATCGATGAGCATGATTCTGTTCTGCTCTTCAGCTTTGGAAGGCTTTTGAAGGAGGCAGAGGTACTCCTAAAGCATGCTAGTCAAAAAAAATGTAAAACCATTGTTGTCAGTGATCAATCTGTATTGGAAGCTCCTGTAAAGTTTGACATTTTGCTTTATGCAGATAGAGGCGAAAAAAATGAATTCCATTCGATGATTGCCCCTCTTTTTCTGATGGAAAATTTGATTGTGGAAATAGGCAAATCAGGTACATCATTAAAAAATATGGAGCAGCTTGATTTACTTCGTAAAAGATTTAAAAATTATCTGCCTCGTTAAAAAAAACAACATCCTGTCTGTTTGGGAAGGATGTTGTTTTCTTATCATGATTGGGGAACATAATTGTCAGCAAAATCAAATTGATAAGAACCGCTGCCAATTTGAATTTGTAAACGTTCATTTTCATCATTTTCAAGGACTGTACCATTTAATCGTATATTTGATTTATGTGACAGCACAACTGTTGCTGTCGTATTAGCAGGCACCTCAACAATCAATGTCACCAAATTGTCTGTTTTTGTCCAAGAGGAGCTTAATTTTCCGTACTTCGTATTTATTTCAGCAGCTGCCGACGTTAATCCACAATCTGTATGTGGTTCAATGATGCTCGTTTTATATCCAGGCTCGCCTGGATTAATCCCGGCAATATAACGATATAACCAATCCCCTACACAGCCAAAAGCATAGTGGTTAAAGGACATATGGCCGACCGTTCCGTCTGGAGCAATTGCAGACCACGACTCCCAAATCGTTGTTGCTCCATTTTCCACCTCATATAACCAGGAGGGACATTGTGTTTGAAAAAGCAAACGGTAAGCTGTTTCGTGCTCGCCCTCTTTACACAACACATCCATTAAGTATGAAATCGATAAAAAGCCCGTGTCTAACTTATATCCATTCTCTTTAATTAATTGAATCAGCTGGTTTACTACGAGAGGACGTTTACTATCCGAAACCATATTCATTTGCAGCGCTAAAATATAGATCCCTTGTGTAGGTGAGGATACTCTGCCGTTCTTATCTATATACTCTTCTTCAAAGGCTTTTCGAATCTGTTGATTTAATTCCTCATACATAGCTGCTGTTTCTTTTTTGCCAAGGATAATGGAAATTTTCGCTAAAAGCAAAGCCGAATTGGCATAAAAGCATGTGGCTACAAGTTCTTTTGTCTTAAGTGCACTTTCAATTGGATCCTTCATGCTTGGTATGAGCCAATCTCCAAAATGGAAGCCTGTGTTCCATAAATATTTTTGCCGATTTAAGCGAACAGCATCTTGTTCATCCTTTAAACTGTCAGGAATTTCTGACTCTGCTGTTTGCCGAACATAATTCAACCACTTTGTCATTGCAGTATAATTCTCTTCTAAAATTCTTGTATCACCATATCTTTCATACAGCACCCATGGGACGATAATGATAGCATCTCCCCAGCCTGCACTTGAAAGATTTCCAAAACTAGCTTTACTTTCATTCACATAATATTTTCCAGTTGGTACATAGTTAGCAATTTGCCCGTCAGGAAACTGTTCTAAACGAACATCCTTAAGCCACCTCGTTAGGAAGGAAGAAACATCCATATTATATGCAGCTGTAGGAGCAAACACTTGAATATCACCTGTCCATCCAGCCCGTTCCCGCTGCGGACAATCTGTCGGGATCGACAGCATATTTGTTTTTTGGCTCCACTGAATGTTTTGCTGCAGGCGATTTAGGCGCTCATCTGAACAAGTGAAGTTCCCTGTCATCTCCATATCGCTGTATAAAACAACTGCTGTAATATCTTCTGTTTGAATAGGTGTCGGATGACCAGTTACTCGCACATACCGGAAGCCATGGAACACAAAGCTTGGTTCATATGTCTCTCTGTCATCCCCTTTTGCCACATAAAAGTTCGTTTGATCTTTATTTCTGCCCATAATATTCATAAAAAATTTGCCGTTTTCATCTAATACCTCACTATGCTCAAAAATTATCCTTGTATCTCTAGGAACAGTCATTTGAATACGCATGCGGCCAGCGATCACTTGGCCAAAATCAATGATTTGAGCTCCATCCTCTTCATAATGTATTTCTCGGGGAGCAATTTCCTCCATTGCTTTTACAACAGGACCATATTGGGCAGAAAGATTTCCCAAGGAATATTCTGCTCTTTTAACCGGAGTCCAGTCTGCAGCATCATACTCTGCACAGCTCCAATTCTCTTGCTCTAGACGGGCATCATAGCTTTCGCCTATAAACAAATCAGCATATTGCCAAGGTCCTGAGCTTGACACAAACTGTTCATCTGAGGTGATAATTTCTTTCGTTCCATCCTCTAATTCAATCTCTAATTGGAGCAGCACACCTAATTTATTACCATATTGGCAGCTATGGCCTGTTAACTGAATCCGGCCGATATACCAGCCATCTGCCAATTCTACACCAAGGGCATTTTCCCCTTTGTTTATATATCCAGTCACATCGTATGTCTGATATTGCAAATGAACATTATATGCTGTAAAGTCTGGAGCAAATTCAATATTTTCTAGTTTCCGCCCGTTTAGTTCCAGCTTATAAATACCATGACTTGTCATATAGAGACGGGCTTTTTTTACCGTCTTATTAATTGTAAACAATCGTCTTAACCGCTTTGGCGGATGAAGATTTTTCGTTCTTTCCTCAAGACTCTCCCCCTTTAACGCTCCTGAAAATATGTCTTGAACAGTAATCTCCGCTTCCTCAACTGCCTCTTGCTGCTCTGGTTCTACCCATGCTGCCAGCCAATCTTCTTTGCATAATAAACCCATTTCCAGATTTTGCGGCACACTCCAATCTGTCTCATTTCCATGATTATCCCAAATCTTAACTTGCCAGCTGTAACGTGTTCGAGACTGGAGGGGAGAGCCATTATATTCAATCCATACTGACTGATCCGTTTCTACTTTGTTTGAATTCCATACTTTTATCCCCTGCTCATCTGTCACTATAATGTGATACGCCGTTTGCAAAACATTATGATTAGATGAAAGAATTGTCCAGCTAAATCGTGGTTTCATTATATCTATTCCCATTGGGTTTACCTGGTTTTCAACTTTTAAGTTATCCACCTTAACCTTACAACACATTGGAACGGTCACCTTCTATCTGTGAGTTTATTGCTTCTGCCTTATTGGAGTTATAAAACACCATTAATATAGAAAACAGAAGGGCACAAGCTGCTGGTATTAATGCAGATGTTACGAGAA
This sequence comes from Niallia sp. Man26, assembly GCF_022049065.2. Lineage (NCBI taxonomy): Bacteria > Bacillati > Bacillota > Bacilli > Caryophanales > Bacillaceae > Niallia > Niallia sp. Man26. The sequence goes on along the minus strand of NZ_CP095744.1, from coordinate 95,948 downwards.
TTCCTTCTAAGCTTTGAGGAGTTGGCGCATTGCCTGTTTGATAGCCATATGCAGCTAACACAAAGCCAGCAAGACCGCCGGCAAGGGAAGTTCCCAGCTTTTGAATAAAGTTGTAAAGAGAATAATAAACACCTTCTATATGCAACCCATTCCTTTTAATAGAATAGGAAATGGCATCTGGAAGCATGCCCCAACCAGCAAACATCGTTAATCCAGTCAATGTTCCTGCCATAATATTAAGCGTTAAAACCAGTGGAATATTGCTTACTGGTGTAAAGTAAATCAAGAGAAAATCTATAACAGTAAATGCACCTACAAGAATATAATATTTTTTCATGCCTATCCTCAATGCGAGCAATGGAGACAAGAATGTTAAAACTAACCCGATAATTCCGCCAATACCAGAAACGATACTGAATAGATTGGCGTTGCCTACATTATAGATAAAGTAATAGATACCGGCAGCACCGCGAATTCCTAAGCTAAGCTGGGCCAATAGGAACGAAGCACATAATATCAAAAATGGAATATTTGTCATGACAGTTTTCAGTGCAAGTCTTAACGGTACTGATTTGTTATCCGTATTTGTAACCTGTTCTGTTGTTCCCCTAAAACAAAGTAGAATAAAAATGATCGCTAACATTCCTAATGATGCTCCCATAAAAAAATAGCCGCTCTTTTCATTTGGAAACAAACTAACAATCGGAACAGTAATAACTCCTGCTACAGCTGCAGCGATTCCTGAGAACATAACCAAGTATTTAGAAAGATGTGCTCTTTCTTGAATATTATCTGTCATTACTGTGTTTAAAGCTGCATGAGGAATGCTGACAATACTGTATAAAATGCTAATCAATAAATATAAAGTGAAAGCATAAAAAATCTTTCCTGACTGAGAAAAAGCAGGAGCATAGAATAAGAATGCAGCGCAAGCTCCGTAAGGAACCGCTCCAAATAGCAAGTACGGTCGCAGCTTTCCCCATCTAGTCCTCGTTTTATCCACTAAAAAACCAAAAGGCAGATCAAACAGCGCATCTACAAGGCGAACGATTAAAAGGATAGCACCAGCTGTTGTCGCCGGAATCTGCAGTACATCTGTATAAAAGTACAAAAGATACATCGATATAAAGATATAAACAAAATCCTTACCGAAAGCACCCATGCCAAAAGCAAGCTTTTCTTTTAATGCAAGTGAACCAGTATTCTTCATATTAAAACCCCCTTTAACCTTAATTTGTAAACGTTATCATATTTATCATATAAGGATTAAAGCAAATTTTTAATATCAAAATATATCTCGTTTTATGGCAAATGATAACCTTAATGAAAAAAAACTGCTTCACTATCATCATAAAAATAGAACAAAAAAGCGAAGCTTAAGTCTATGTAAAGACAGCAGCTTCGCTTATTAGTAATTATATCCCTTTTGTCTCTTTAACCTTCGTTTCCACAAAGCTAATTTTTATCATAATCTTATGGATAAATTTTGGGAAGAAGTAAGCTCCAAAAAATGCACAAATGAATGCTTGTCCCCACATTTTTAACCATTGTGGGAGAAAATGACTGCTGTATCCAAAATTAATGGATACAAGAATAAAAGAAATAAATACGCTCATACTTAACGACATAAAGAATGCAAATACAAGCTGTTTATATTTTATATGAATCTTCATAAATACCCCTTACAAAATTCTTATTATAAAGCAGAAACCTCTACCGTTTCGTATTGAACAATCGTCTTTTTCATCACAGGCTTCTCACTAATGCCTTGTTTCTTCTGTTTAATCATTTCTTTATGCTCGTTAACATGCTCTTCTCTAGATAACCATGCTGTGAAGTCCTTTTTTGCTGTCCATTTTGAGACAATTACATATTCGACTGTATCGGTTTTTTCTTTTTTCCAAAACTCAACAGCATGCAATCCTTCTACACCACTCAAGTCCTCTTGCGTTTTTTTCATCTTGTTTATTAATTTATCTTCATTGTGCTTCTCCCCTTCAAAATGGGCCTGATTAACAAACATTATGAATACCTCCTTTATATTATTAAATAATTATCTTACTAACTAAGATATTAGTTAGTAGTAAAGTTATCATTGTTACTGATAATAGTCAATGAGAATTTATATCAATTAATGATAATATTAGTTATTTTAGTTTTTTATTTAATTTACGAAATACGTTTAACATTTGATCAATTTCTGTTTCCTCTAAATCTTGCAGAAGTTCTACAAACGCAGTTGCTCTGCTTTCAATAATTCGATCAACAATTTTCTTTCCTTCAGGTGTTAAAGTAAGCTCTACGACTCTTCGATCACTTGCAGACCTTTGACGATTGATTAAATCATGCTTTAATAACGTATCAGTTAATACCGTTCCCCCACCTGATGTTATCCCTAAATATTTAGTAATATCGGATGCTGTGCAAGTCTTGATTCTGTACAAATAAGTCAAAATTAAGATGTGACCATCACTAAGATTGTATTCTGTTTTCGGGAAAAAATTATGCTGTGTTTTCGTTTTACTAAAAATATTTTCAAACAGCTCCTGAAATTCTTTCAGTTTCTTAAATCGTTGCTCAGACTCCATATCTTCCTCCATGTCCATATATTAAAGGGCAGCAGCAGCATTCAACAGCGGCTCCCCCACCTCAAAGTCAATATAAAAATAAAGTCTAACTCAAATATTTTTTCACCTGCTGTTATATTCAAAATCTTAATGATAATGAAACTTATGCGTATCTGTTAAATATTACGTATCATTTCTATTATTTCTTCCCTTGTTTGAATACTTGCATCCTTTTGGTTTGGAAAGATAGCTGCTGCACCGCCGTCATTTTCCACATCAATTAGCAGCTCCTCTATGAATTTGCTCAATGGCATGTTAAATGCTTCATATGGATCCTCTAAATGGGTTGACTCCATTTCGGCAAAGCTTCTGTTTGGCCAGACTGGCAGTACAAAAGAATACTGTTCATCGCCTTCTAATACTAATAAGTCATCTTCTTCATTACGCAATAGCCAGACTTGTTCATCTGTTGCCACAACACCGTAGAAATAGGCCATTCTTTTATCAGCAGGACGATTTAACATAAACTGTTTAATTAACTTCATCACAGGTCATTCCTTTTGCAGTATATTTTTAAAGAATATACCAAATAAAACAATAAGTTACTAGATTTATTTTTACTTTAGCAGGATAATAACCACTATCAAGGCATATATTTATTAACTTCCTAGAAGACTATATACCTTTATAGTGAAGGCCGTTAAGGAATAAATGCCTATAACAAAAGCGCTTGGGATAATCCCAAGCGCTTCATATTATTACAGATTTTCACCATTTGTTGCAATTACATCTTTATACCAGAAGAAGGATTTCTTCTTGCTGCGGTCAAATGTACCGCTTCCGTCATCATGTTTATCTACATAGATATAACCATAACGCTTAGACATTTCTCCTGAAGATGCACTTACTAAGTCAATACAGCCCCATGAAGTATAACCCATTAACTCAACACCGTCTTCGATAGCTTCACCCATCGCTCTAATATGTTCACGAAGGTAATCAATGCGGTAATCATCGTTAATAGAACCATCTTCTTCTACTTTATCGTATGCGCCTAGACCATTTTCTACAACGAACAATGGTACTTGGTAGCGGTCATACAGATTGTTTAAAGAGATGCGAAGTCCAGTCGGGTCAATTTCCCAACCCCATTCACTTGCATTCAAGAATGGGTTTTTAATTCCGCCGATAAGGTTACCTTGTGATTTTTCCTCATCTGTTTTAACCTTTTTCTCTGTACGAGACATATAATAGCTTAAGCTGATGAAATCAACTGGATATTGCTTTAACAATTCCAAGTCGCCATCTTCAATCTTCAGATTAACGTTATTTTCTTTAAAGTAGCGCTTAGCAAAAGTTGGATATGCTCCTCTTACTTGAACATCACCACACAGATAGTTAAACACTTGCTCCTCTTTAATAGCATGAAGCACATTTTCAGGGTTGCTATCATACGCATAAACTGGTGCGTAAATTAACATACAGCCGATTTGTGCATCAGGAATAATTTCATGTCCTGCTTTAACTGCTAAGCTGCTAGCAACAAATTGGTGATGCAAACCTTGGAAGCTGTCTTGCAGCTTTGTTTCCTCGTTTTCAGGAGAGAAGCCTAGTCCTAAAATAGGCATATGTGTTGCACCATTGATTTCATTGAATGTTAACCAGTATTTTACTTTGTCTTTATAGCGGTTAAATAACACTGTTGCATAACGCTCAAAGAATGTAACTAGTTCACGGCTTCTCCAGCCACCGTATTCTTTAATTAAGTGAAGCGGTGTTTCATAGTGAGAAATAGTAACAACTGGCTCAATACCATATTTAGCTAGTTCATCAAAAACTTTGTCATAAAATGCTAGGCCTTCTTCATTCGGCTCTAGTTCGTCGCCATTTGGGAAGATACGAGACCAAGCAATACTCATGCGGTATGCTTTAAAGCCCATTTCAGCAAATAGTGCAATATCTTCTTTGTAACGATGATAGAAGTCAATTCCATCATGGTTTGGATATACATATTTTGATTTATCGATTTCAAAATCAAAGCCAGTTTGAGCGATAACTTTTAGACGGACTTTTCCACCTGGCAATACATCTGCTAGGTTTAGACCTTTACCGCCTTCATTATATCCACCTTCTAATTGGTTGGCAGCAGTAGCTCCGCCCCATAAAAAGTTTTCTGGAAAGTTAAGTTTTGACATGAGTGACTTCCTCCTATTTTAACTAATATCTAGTAATAGATTTTGTAATATCTAACCTAATGATACTATTATCAGCTGAAAAAAACTGGTCTGAAAGAGACTAGTTTTGTAATTTGCATTTTTATCAAAAGTAAATATAGTAAAGACTATGTAAGAAAGTTTAACTTAGTAAAAGACGAGCTAATTAGTTATTCAACTGGCTTCTGTTACTATTCCCATACTTCTGAGTTCCTACCATATTAAATAAAAAAAGGGCCATTTCTTATAAGCCCTTGTGCGTTATATTTTAAGAATTACATTTTTAAAAGTCCTCATTCACTAAATCACCAACAACTGCCATAGCGGCTTTGCTTCCCTCTGCTGCTGCAACAATCAATTGAGCTGGCGCAATAACAGCATTATCTCCGCATGCGTACACTCCTGCAATATTCGTTCGGCCAGAATTGTCTGTTTCGATTCCGCCCATATTGTTCAAACTGCATCCTAATACTTGTGCTAACGGTGATGCCTGTTGCAAACCTGCTGTTACAAAGCCTCCAGCTCTTGCAATTTCTCTCCCGCTTTTCAATATAATATGGCGAAGCTGCCCTTTATCTCCTTCTAAGTATTCTATCTCTTCTTCAATTAATTCTATATTGTTATTAGCTAATAACTGCTTTTGCTCGTTTGTAAAAACAGCTTTTCCGTTTGTACAAACAACAACATCTTTGCTCCAATTGTATATCATCTTTGTTATATGAAAAGCGCGCTCATTTTCTGATATCACAACTAAAGGGCGGTCTTTCAATTCCCAGCCATCACAAAATGGACAGCTGAATATGCTTGTTCCATAGTAATCATGTATACCTTTAATGTTTGGCAATATATCTTTAAGTCCTGTTGCCAGAATTATCTTACGCGATTGATAGGTTAGGCCGTCACTTGTTAGAATAACAAAATGATCATTTTCTGTTTTTATATCGTATACCCTTTGATTTTTTATGGTTATTTCCGGGTATGCCTTTAAATCTTCCAAAGCAATCTGTTTAAATTCTGAAGGTTTTATCTTATCTCTAGTAATAAAACCGTGAGATTCATGTGTAACAGCATTTCTTGGTTTGTTTTCATCAAATAAAATGATCTTCTTTTTCGCTCTTCCTAATACAAGTGCGGCATTTAATCCTGCTGGTCCTCCGCCGACTACTACACAATCTAGTAACATAATCCAGTTCCTCCTATTAAATATATTAAAGACTCTTAATATCTGTAATTACACGAAAAAAATTACTTTAAGTCTGTAACTACTGTTTTTCCTTTTTTTGTTTTTTCTAATTTTGCAGCAATATCAATGATGTACTTATTTGCCAGCTCATCAGCCATATTTCTTTCTGCTTCCATCATGACATTTTCAATTAAACATACACCATTTTTAGCATCCTCATGCTCCCGCGAACAGCTGAACAATGATGTTTTCCCTTCAATTGCCTGAATTACATCTAAAAAAGAAATTTCACGTGAATGTTTCACAATACTATAGCCGCCATTCACTCCCGGAGTTGATTCAATTAGGCCAGCTTTCACTAATTTAGTTAATATCTTTGACAAATATGTCGGGGAAAGATCTTGGATTTTAGCTAATTGCTCTACTCCAACTAACTTTCCTTTCGGCATTAATGATAGATATACCATTGTATGCAAAGCGTAGTTAGTAGCTTTTGAATATTTCATAAAAATCCCCTTTAAGCATATTAAAGACCTTTGATGTCTATTATTAATAGTAAACTAAAAAAGGATATATAACAAGTTATTTCACTTTATCAATATTTATTCCTAAAAAAGGCCAAAACTACAATACTATCACTTGCTGTTCTTAAACAAAAAAAGCGAGGCCCTTTATAGTTTAGGCTTCGCTTTTTACGTAAAATTATCTCTTTTCTGGACTTCCTTCTGCTTCGGCGATATCATTGGCGAGATCAGCGCGATCTAAATCGGCTTTAAAAAACTCTTCTGTCTGAGGCAGTCTTAAGTTCATTATTTGTTTTTTACAAATACGAATTGTGACGTTCTCTATCGTAAAATTGAAAACATGGCCGCCGCTTTTTCTGTCTTTATCAATAAAATGTAAATGGTAGCCAGCAACTGCTATACCATTTGCATATTGTGGTGTGCGGAATCCAGCAATCGTACCTTCTATATGCTCTAAATTAAAAATTGGCTGTGTTTGAACTGCCTCAATCATTGGTACATATGGTTTGCTTTGAGTTTCTACTGTTCTAGTTTGGACCTTTTTAAACGCACCGTCCATCCTAATAGCATAAAATACGTTTTTACTAGGAAGAATTTCGTCTAATTCTTCTCCTAATTGCTCTAATGTCAGGGGCCGATCCACACGATGAACGATTTCCGTTTCAAAGAATGTCAGGGAACAAAATGGCGATTTGTCGTTTTCTTTCACAGGTGTTGCTGTTCCATCTGAGCGGAGCCTGTAAAACTCTCCGTCAAACCCAATTAATTCTCCGTCTAATTTATTAAAAGTGCCAATCCCGAAATCTCCGTGTTCAGGTATTTCTCCTAAACTGAAGTCTCCGTCGTAAACGCCATCCAGAAGTGCAGTCATGGTGGATACTTGATAAACTTCCTGCTTTTGATCTTGTTCGTCTTTTATTATGTCAGCATGTATTGATTTAACCATCTCCATGCATAATCACCTCTATTCTTTAAAATTCACTTATAAACGGGATGTGGCATATTAGATGGAAGAATGCCACAGTTCTTTTTCCATCATTTGTTGTTTAAAATAATCCGGCCATTTTTGGTTAGCCAAATCCATATTCTCACTGTAGTCGATTGGAATATCAATAATCACAGGTCCTTCTTGCTTTAAGCCCTCTTCTATTACTCTTGCAAGCTCTTTAGGAGAGTTTACCCTAAGTCCTGTTGCTCCAAAACTTTCAGCATATTTAATGATGTCAACTTGCCCGAAATCGACACATGAATTGCGGTTATACTTCATTTTTTGCTGGAATGAAACCATATCATATGAGCTGTCATTCCAAACTAAATGCACAATGTTTGCCTTTACTCTGACTGCTGTTTCAAGCTCCATGCTTGAAAAGAGGAAACCTCCGTCTCCAGAAACGGAAACGACCTTTTCATCTGGATTTATAATGCTGGCCGCAATAGCCCATGGCAGGGCAACACCAAGTGTCTGCATACCATTGCTAATCAGCAGTTTATTAGGCTGATATGTTCGAAAATGACGAGACATCCAAATCCCATGAGACCCAATATCACATGTTACAGTTACATCATCTGCAATCTGCCTTCTTAACTCATGAATTACATTCAGAGGATGAGACAATCCGTTTTCTTCTACCGTTCGTGGGGCTTCCATTTCCGTGTGAAGCTCTTTTAGTCGAGAAAGAAAGTGTTTATTTTCTTCATTTAATCTAATTTGGGCAGAAAACATTTCCATTTTATCTGCAGTTGCCGGGATGTCACCAATCAATTCATGAACAGGCTGATAATAATGGTCTGCGTCTGCTTGAATCTCATCGATATGAATAATAGGAGACTTCTTTTTATTCCAAAACTTCGGATCAAATTCGATAGGATCATAGCCGATAGAAAGAATTACATCTGCCTGCTCAATCAAAAGATCACCTGGTTGATTAGGAAAAAGACCGATTCGTCCATAATATTGATGCTCTAGCTCTCTTGAAAGAACGCCAGCTCCTTGATATGTTTCAACAAAAGGTATTTGGAGTGTTTGCAATAAGTTCCGGATAGCTTTGACAGCTGCCGGTCTACTTCCTTTCATTCCTACTATGGCAATAGGAAATTTTGCAGTTTGGATGTTTGTAACAGCTGCTCGAATGCTGCTTTCACAAGCAGGGCCGAGTGCTGGCACAAACAGCGGTGCTAAAGCTTCAACTGAAGTTTCTTCTGTGACGACATCTTGAGGAAAGCTGATAAATGCAGCACCAGCCTGGCCTGATTGAGCTGCCCGAAATGCATTAGTCAGTGCTTCTGGTATGTTTTTAACATCTTGTACTTCCACACTGTATTTGGTAACGGGTTTAAACAAAGCTGCGTTATCTAGCGATTGGTGCGTACGTTTTAATCGATCCGTTCTAATGACATTACCAGCTATCGCAACAACTGGATCTCCTTCTGTATTAGCTGTCAACAAACCTGTAACAAGATTGGAAGCCCCAGGACCTGAAGTAACCAAGCATACTCCTGGAGTCCCTGTCAGCCTGCCTACGGCCGCTGCCATAAATGCTGCATTTTGTTCGTGTCTGCATAGAATTAATTCTGGGCCTCTGTCTTTAAGCACATCAAACACTGCATCTATCTTTGCACCAGGTATAGCAAATACATGTGTGACACCTTGAGCAATCAATGTATCAACAATCAGCTCAGCTCCACGTCTTGTAATGTTTGTTCCTTCGTGAGAATCCATTCTTTGTTCACTCCTTAAAAATTGAAATTCTTTCTATAAGTTGGAATTTCATGATATGATTTACTATACATTTCACATGATATTTTTTCCAATATCCATTTAATGTGTTATTGATATGTTTTACGAATGAATTAGTAAGGTGGGAATATATAATGGAGCTTAGACACTTGCAGTATTTTCAAACAGTGGCCGAGGAGCTTCATTTCGGAAGGGCGGCTGCCAGACTGAATATGACACAGCCCCCTCTTAGCCAGCAAATAAAACAGCTGGAGGAAGAATTGGGTTTCCCCCTGTTCCATCGCTCCAGTCGAGCTGTGGAGTTAACAACTGCCGGAGATGTGTTTTTAGGGCAAATTCGGTCTATCTTAAGTCAATTAGACAGAGCAGTTGATACAGCACGCCATACAGCCAGAGGCGAACTTGGAAAAATCATTATCGGCTTTGTCGGTACCGCTACATACGAAATTTTGCCGCCAGCTATTAAGGAATTTAGGACTATTTTCCCGTCAATTGATATTGAATTGCGGCAATTATCAGCGCCAAATCAGCTGAATGCGTTATTGAACGGTGATATTGATATCGGCTTTTCCCATCCTCCTGTAGCAAGCTGTGAGCTTATCAGCAGAAGCTTGAAAAAAAGTGAATGTGTGATTGCTATACCTAAAAATCATCGTTTAGCTGATAAACAAGCTGTTGCGATAACAGACATGATGAATGAACCGATTATCTCCTTATCGAAGGAGGCGTGGCCTTCCCTCTACGAGGACTTTATCCAACTATGCAATAAGCATGGATTTCAGCCGAATATTGTTCAAGAGTCCACTGAATACCAAATGGTAATTGGTTTAGTCACCGCTGGTATTGGCATTGCCGTTGTGCCTGACTCTGCTAAAAAGCTGTTTAATCTAGATGTGCTTTATAAAAAACTGGATCAGGAAGAACTAATAGCTGAATGGATTATTTCTTACCGGCGAGAAAATCATAACCCAGCTCTTTTTCACTTAGTTCACCATGTATTACAGCGCACGAGCTTATTTTAGCTCCTCTAAACCTTCTTCTAAACTATTAAAAAAGCTGCCCATCGGCAGCTGACAAAAGCTAAAAATGATAACGCTCTCTAACCATCTATCTTTTACATTTTACTCCCATTGTTAACATCGCTTGCTTTTATCGTTCGATGAATACGCTTTAAAAATTCTCTAATAATACGGGATAACCCATTGTTGGCATTATAAAAATAGCCAAAGGAATATGTTTTGTAATGAGGTTCTGCAAAGTTAATGACCACATATTTATCACTTCTTGATAGTCCCGCATCTGTTTGAAAGGCATAATCAAATCCTATATTTATGGCAGTATTATTTTCAAGCGTATGACGGATGGTATCCACATTATTTGTTGTGAACAGGATATCGTAGGGGAGCGAGCTAAAACTCTTCATAAATTCCTGAATATATATATCATTGTAAAGAACGATAGGCTGGTTAATTAACATTTCTTGTTTAATGAGTTTGTTACGGGCCAATGGGGAGTCCTTATTAACCGCTACCACCATGTGTCCATCCAGCAGCTTCTTAAATACGAGATTCTTATACTTTTTTTCCTCTTTTTCGGTATAAGTTATAAAACCAACATCCACTTCCCCTTCTAGCACTTTCTCAATAATATACTCCGTGCTATTTTCATAGATAGATGCCTTAATACTCGGATATTCACATTTTATGTCAGAAATTAAACCAACGAGCATTTCCATCGGTCCAGGATATGTTGCAATCTTGATTTCACCATTCATTGTATTCGTGTAAGCTTCGGCCTCATCCATAAACTCCTGTAATTTCTGCAAAACTGAATTTGCCTTTTCCACAAGCTTTTGTCCCTCATCAGTCGGAACAGATCCTCTTCTGGAGCGATGAAAAAGCATAATATTTAATTCTTTTTCAAGATTTTTAATAGATTGACTCAACGCAGGCAGTGTTACATGCAGATTATCAGCCGCCACCTTTAGCGAGCCTGTCCGTGCTATTTCTACCATGTACTTCAGTTGTTCAATATTCATCAGTATCTATTCCTTTTAATCTCTTTAGTTAAGCAGCTCTTAACCATAGTTAATATTAACTAAATTTATCATAAGTGAAACTAGCTGTATACTAATATTTGTAAACAACATTACATAAGGAGCTGTTTTGAATGAAGGCATTGAGATGGCATAATCAAAGAGACATTCGTTTAGAGGAAATAGACGAACCAACAGTAAAACGTGGCCAAGTGAAAATGAAGGTTAAATGGTGCGGTATTTGTGGCAGTGATCTTCACGAGTATTTAGGCGGACCTATTTTTATTCCTGTTGATCAGCCTCATCCGTTAACAAAAGAGGTTGCTCCAGTAACATTAGGACACGAATTCTCTGGTGAAGTCGTGGAAATTGGCGAAGGAGTAACAAACTATCAAGTTGGCGACCGCGTTGTCGTAGAACCAATTTTCGCTACATATGGACACCAAGGGGCGTATAATCTTGATGAAAACATGGGCTTTTTAGGCCTTGCTGGAGGCGGCGGCGGTCTTAGTGAATATGTTGCTGTAGATGAAGAACTTTTATTTAAATTACCGGATGATTTGTCATATGAACAAGGTGCACTCGTTGAACCAGCAGCAGTAGCACTTTATGCTGTCCGTTCAAGCAGAGTGAAGGCCGGCGACAAAGTGGCAGTTTTCGGATGCGGACCAATCGGCTTACTTGTTATTGAAGCACTAAAAGCAGCAGGAGCTACCGATATATATGCTGTTGAGCTCTCTCCTGAAAGACAGGCAAAAGCAGAAGAGTTAGGAGCAATCATTATTGACCCGTCTAAAATTACAGATACTGTTGCAGAAATTGCCCGCTTAACAGACGGCGGTGTTGACGTGTCATTTGAAGTGACAGGTGTGCCAATTGTGCTTCGCCAAGCAATCCAATCTACCGGAATTGGCGGGGAAACTATCATTGTCAGCATATGGGAAAAAGGCGCCGAAATTCTGCCGAATGATATTGTTATTAAAGAGCGCACTGTTAAAGGTATTATCGGCTATCGCAATGTTTTTCCTGCAGTCCTGTCTTTAATGCAAAAAGGCTATTTTTCGGCTGAAAAGCTTGTGACGAAAAAGATTGCTTTAGACGATGTTATTGAAGAAGGATTTGAAAGCTTGATTAACGAAAAAAAGCAAGTGAAAATCTTAGTTAAATCAGAGCAATAATAAAAAAAGCAGGCTGTCTTTAACGACAGCCCTGCCCTGCACATTATACAGTTAACTCTAACAAGTTCCCTTCCGAATCTTCTATAACACTTTCATAATAGCCGTCACCAGTAACCCGAGGACCGTTTACGTGACGATAACCGTCATTTTTTAATCTGGCGGTCATATCATCCACTGCCTCCCTGCTTCCTAAAGAGATGGCAATATGAGCCCAGCCGAGTATTTCCTCGTTGCTCTTCTTATCAATACCTGCTTTGCGCATTATCTCTAATCTTGCACCTGAGTCAAATGAAAGAAAATAAGACTCGAATTCCTTTACTTTATTATGATACTTGCTTGATGACTTACCATTAAAATACTTTTCATAAAAAGCTTTCGTCGCTTCCAAATCATTGACCCAAATGGCCACATGCTCTATTCTCATTTCTGAATCACTCCGTTTTCTGTATCATAGTTCAATATATTTAATGATTCTTGCCGGATTTCCACCAACGACTGCATTGTCTGGAACATCCTTTGTAACAACCGCACCTGATGCAATAACAACATTATTCCCTACTGTCACTCCTGGATTAATAATCGCACTGCCGCCAATCCAAACATTGTTTCCAAATGTGATTGGTTTACCATATTCCTTGCCTGAATTTCTGTCTGTTGGATGGAGCGGATGTGTTGCTGTGTAGATTTGCACACCTGGAGCCAGCATGCAGTTGTCACCAAAACGGACTTCACACACATCAAGAATAGTGCAATCGAAATTGGCATAAAAGTTTTCTCCAACATAAGTGTTTCTTCCATAATCAAAACGGATATTAGGTTCCATATAAATGTTTTGTCCTGTTGCCCCAAGTAAGTCTTTTAATAATGCAGTCCGTTTTTCGCCCTCCGTTTCTATTGTTTGATTATATAGCCTTACCTTTTGTCTTGCTTCCTTACGCTCACTAGTTAGTACTGGATCTGCTGGATCATACATTTCTCCCGCAAGCATCTTTTCTTTTTCTGTTTTCATGACGAGTCCTACCTTTAATATGTTTTTATAAAGCAGTTTTTGTATTTCTTTTTAATAGTTGGTTCAATTTTTCAGAACATAACAGCATTGCCGCAGCAAAGATAATGATACAAATTGGAAAGATTCCAATTGTTAAAGAAGATGAAATAAACCCAACGAGCGGCGGCATGAAGGTTGTGCCAGTATAAGCTAATGCCATTTGGTAGCCCATGATCGTTTGTGAATGTCTCTTTCCAAAACGGGCAGGCGTTTCATGAAGCATACATGGGAAAATCGGTGCTAACCCTAAGCCTATAATGATAAAGCCTATTAGTGAAAACAGTGATGGCAGTGGTAACAATAATATAATTGCACCAAGCAAGGCAATTAATTGCCCTGAACGTATTAATGTTCGATTAGTCAATTTGAAGGTGATAAACCCTGTTAAAAACCTGCCCACAGTAATTCCTGCATAATATAAGGAAACCCATTGTGCGGCAGATGCGGCACTTAGTCCTTTCACGTTTACGAGAAAACTACTGCCCCATAGCCCTAATGTTGCTTCCACTCCACAATAAAACAAGAACGTCGCCATAGCCAGTTTTACCCCTTTAACCTGTAAAGGCTTTAGCGCTTTTTCATCATCAACAGAAGCAGCTTCTAATAACTCTTCCTGTACAGATGTATTATGATTATTACCGACTCTTTTCCATAAAGGCAATGTGAACAAAAGAATGACTACTAATACAAATTGAATGGCAGAGATAACAAAATAGCCACTTCTCCACATATTTCCCTCTGAGATAAACTGAGCCATAATAATCGGGCCAAGAGTAGCCCCCACTCCCCAAAAGCAATGCAGCCAGCTCATATGATGGGCTTTATAATGAACAGCTACATAATCGTTCAAGCCTGTATCAACGGCCCCCGCTCCTAAACCAAGCGGGATAGCGCATACAATTAGCCAAACAACAGAGGGCGCAAAGCAAAATCCAAGCAAGGCAGCAGCTGTCATTAAAACACTGACAAATGTAACCTTGCCAGTTCCGAAACGTTTGAGCACCTTACCGCTGATTAAACTCGAGATAATTGTACCGCCCGCAATGACCATAAAAAGCAAACCGGCAGTCTCAAGCGGTGCGCCAAGGTCTAATTGCATGACCGGCCATGCTGCCCCAAGCAGCGAATCCGGCAAGCCTAAGCTGATAAATGCCAAGTAAATAATGATTAATAGAAATAATGCCATAGTTAACCTCGCTCATCATTATTTTAGTAATTTATTTGCCGCTTCAAGGACTTTTTAAAACCATTTAATAAGTCTCCAAAAACTTATTAAACAACTTTAATAAGTTATGAAAATACTATAACATATAAAATTAGCCAATTCAATTACGATTATTAAATCCTCATTTTATAGTTATTTATATTACTATTCTAGATGATTAAATTTAATGTCTATTTTTAAGCAATCAATTCATTATTGTTACCTATCTCATATTACTTTCATTATATCAGGGCTTTTTTAAAATATAGGATCCCTTTCTTTTCATATAAAAAAACAGCTGCAATCTGCAACTGAAATTTATTTTTAAATATACATTATTTTCTATTTCATGATAAGACGTTCATTTCTTAGTCCAGTTCTTTTTATTTCCGAATCAAAAATAATTTGGATCTTTGATTTTGCAAACCCCTCATCCCAATTATTCTTATATTTTTTAAAATGCTTGTAGTCTTGTTCTCTTAGCAGTTCTCCCAACCCAAATATGTCTGCATTAAAATCCTCTTTCATTTTTTCAATACTATCGGTTATTTCTTTTTCCATCAGAGTGTTAATTGCTTTTTCAAAGTCCTCAAAAGCATATGGCTTCTTAATATTAGTTAGGCATTGCGTCCCTAGGAGAAATCCCTCTGTTTTAACTTTTATTGTAAAGGTTGGTACCCCTTCCTTTTCTGCTGCAGTTACTTTTGTCAGCGAATTTGTAACACGATAGCCTATTTTTTTATCATCTTTCCCACACACAGCTGAAATAACGGTACTTTTAATATTATTTTGGACAAACAGCATATTTCTAACATCGTAGAAAGAGATATAACCAAGCAATTTACCACCTTTTACAATACCGAGAGAATCAACGTCTACTTTACTTTCAGGAGTTACACTTTTCATATTTTCAATATTGCCGCCTTTTTTCGGGTCTCCTCTAACCTTCATCGCTACAAGTACAGGCGTTTGTCCGTCAGAATTATAAATTCGAATAAAATCATTCAGCTTTAATTCAGGCACCCCTCCCCAGTCTTTATACATGGATACGAGCTGTGTATAAACTTTTAAGGATGCACTTTTTTTGTACATGTTATTGACTTTTAATACATCGGCAGCATCGCCGCCTCTTGCGATAACTACTTCAAAATCATCGCGTATTTCCCGATTCCTATCCAAAAAATCCATAAATTCAAGCATGCCTTTTTCTGCTATTTCTTCACTAATCACTAACAGTCTCATATGGGAAAGTATAAAACTTTGTTCACTTGTAATATTAAATTTATGGGTAATCTCCGCAATCGTGTTACCTTCTAATGTCTGAACGTTTGCAGGAGCAAAGCCTTCCGCCGTACGAGGACTGACTTCTGAAGCTGCCGTAGTTTCAACAGTCAGTCTATATTTTTGATTATCACCCTTGTCCACCGCCATCCCTGTAACAATGGAAACATTCATCAATTCTTTCCGATCCCAACAACCGCTTAAAGATTAACTAAAACAATCAATATTATTAATTTTGTGATTTTCAAAAAATCCCCTTCTTTAATCAGCGGCATTTTCGCTAGGAGTGAGACACTTCCATTTATTATGCTTTTATTTTGAATTTTTATCCGATACCACCAATTTACTTGCTATTAACAAATTAAAAAAGTGAACAAGGAAGCTGGACGGAGCTCCCTATATTTTGCTATTTCCAGTTTAGTTAATTTCTGTCGGCTGACACTGGCGGCTGTTCTAACCACTCATGATCAATCATGATATTTGAACCGTCTTCAGAGAGCTTCAACACTTCCCCAATTAAACGCAGATAATCCGCAACTAAATCGCTTCTCTGACTTTCAGAAATAGATATTCCATAGTTGCCAATCCCAGCATAAACCATCAAACTAAAGTGGAACATCATGAGTTTATCCGAAAAAGGTGCTTCCATTGATTCTGTTATTTCGTGAACAGCAGACATGGGAGTCGGCAGTGAAGCCATTTCTAAATAACTGTCTAATACCTTCACATGCTTGATAGCAATTTCTTTCCCTCTTAAAAAATATTTACGAACCTTTTCATTTTTTGTAACTTGGCTAAAAGCCATCGCTAAGCATATTCCTGTATGATTTGTTTGGACATTAGCAAACAGATTGGTTACCTCGGTGCCAGATAGTACCCTCCTTCTGCCAAAACCTTCTAAAATAAAGGCTTGCTTATGTACGAACTCTAATTTTTCGGGATATGGAATAACAGGTGGACGAACTGCTATTCCTTTTTCTAATAACAGGCTAGTTATTTTATTATCAATTTCAATTGTCTCAGTTAGGCAAGCGGTAAAAAAAGTACGTATATCTTGACGGTAAGTGTTCTGCAATACTCTTCCATGTGTAGCTAGCCCGCCTTTAGACATATTTCTAAGATAAACTAAGTAAAAAGTATCTGAAAACAAGCGCTTAACATTTAAATTGACATCTTCCTCAGTAAATCCTTGGGGTATTTGAATTTTTTCCATTGAATATATCTGTCTAATAAATTCAACATGTTCTTCTGAGAGCTTCTTTGCATGAATAATAATTGATTTAATATCTTCATCTTCGATATGTTTAAGAAAATACTTAAAAACACAAATAGACATACTATCTGCAAGGAAGGTAGCCCATAAGTAGGACAATTCTGCAGCAGTTAATTTAATTCGGTCGTGATTTACTTCCATTTTACTCCTCCATCTTTATCCTTACTATTGGCCTTAATATTGTTCCCTTACTTTCCCTAAAAATATGTCCAAAAGTTAAAGTAAGCTGATTGTTTTGGATTTTTGACCAACGAATCTACATATAACAACTACTAATAGTCTGTAATAATTTATTCATTAATATTAAGTCGAATTTCCTCCAGCTCCTCTTGTATTTGCCCAATAAGGGAGATGACAGAACCTGCAGCTTGTATCCAGCTGCCAGCAACCCCTGTTTTACCTTGGTTTAAGTTATTTGTGTTTAACGCTTGCACACCACCTACAGCTTGTAACGAATTGCCGATTCCTTGCAGCAGATTACCGATAATATTCTCTGCCCTGCCCATTTCTGTTGAATCAAAGAATTCATCGGCAAGACCCACAAAGCTCCCTAAAGCTTGAAGCCAGTTACCAGTAATAATAAGTCTTTGCTCCGTTTCTGTATTAGAAGTTCCATAAAGGATCAGACCAGTAATGACTGTCGAATTACCAACAGCCTGGATTTCGTCCCCGATCTTTTCTAACGATACGGTTCCTTGACCATAAGCAGATAATGCACTCCCAGAAGCCTGCAGCACATTACCCACTAAGCGGAGTTCATAGTTTTGATTTTTGCTCAAATGAAAATCAGGAGTGCTCCCAATCGCAGCTTGGATCGTACCAATTGTAGAAAGAAGGGAACCAGTTATTTCTTTCCAATGACCGTTCATATAACACCATTCCAAATAAAGTAATTGATGTATCTTATTCGTCAGGCAGCTGTTTGGTTAGTGGAGTGATTCTAGTTAACGAGTGCAGAGCTTCGGACGTCCGTATTAGCAATATTGTTTATCCTTTTCATGTATGGGCCATAATGATTTTATAAACTAATTAGGAGGGATTTAAAAATATGAACAATCCTACTTTGAAAATAGCAATCGAAATAGATGACAAACAAAAGGAATATTTAGAAGTAATAAAAAATCAAATTAAAGAAAGACTGGTTGATTCTAATCAAGGCTATTTCAGCATAATTGATGAATCGAATGAAAATATATCTATAGCTTTTTCTCCTAATACTTATTCCATCCAAATGAATATGCTAGCATTAGAAAAATAATTTTGTGGCATCCAATAAAGTCTTCACATTACTGTGAAGGCTTTATTACCATATCGAGCTTATTTCATAGGCTCATTAAGAAGAGAGGGGAGCATTAAAAAAATTCATACAATCCATTTACATAAAAATCGTAAATATTTTTATCTATAATATTATCTCCATATCCTTTAAAAAATAGTTCTTTATCTACTCTTTCATCAAAAATATTGGTTCTTGGCTGTACAGCTAAGGCTGCATCATATCTTGGATCGCCAAAATCCCCGCGTCCCCAATCAATGACACCAGTTATTTCGCCAGCAGACACTAATACATTATCAATCGTAAAATCTCCATGAATGAGCGTTGATACATAGCTTGTAGGTTTCGTTTTCTTCATTTTTTCTAATAACTCCTTACTTCCATCCACCTGATAATTTTCTAGGAAGAAATCCGCCTCCTCTAGCATGCGGCTTAGCCAATGCGTGTTCCTTAGTTCACCAGGACATGGAGTGGCATGAATCTGAGCTAAAATTGCGCCAAAATTAACCAATATTTTTAGCCTCTGCTCCTTATTTTCTTCTTTCGATAAAGCCGCTCTCACTGTTTCTCCCTCTATAAATTCAAGAAGAGCCCAGCATTCATTTAGCTTGGCTTGTTTTACATACTTTATCACTTTTGGAACAGGTAATGTTGTCTGATTACTTAAGCAGTTTAAAACAACTATTTCTTTGTCCAGCCATGAGCAATATAGGTCACCCTTTGCCCTTTTTAGCGCATAAGTTCCTTGTGTACTTTCAATTATTCCAACATCTGAGGTGCATCCCTGCCGAGGAAACTTAATTGATTTAATATTTTTAAGATAATCTGTTATAGCAGCTGGAATTTCCGTAGTTTTGATAGGCTGCATTCAAATCCCCCCTTATTTATTATGAAATAATTCCCCATAATTTATGGCTGTTTACAAATTTCACTTTTACTATTGATTGCATACAAGCTACATGATATTTTAATATTTATAATTATTCGAACCTTTAGGAGGCTAATAGTAATGAAATGTTATTTTGTCGATGCTTTTGCTGAAAAAGTATTTGAAGGAAATCCAGCTGCTGTGTGTATTTTAGAGAAATGGCCTTCTGATAATCTCATGCAGTTAATTGCCAAAGAAAATAATTTATCAGAAACTGCTTTTGCTGTAAAAACCGGTGATAAATATCATTTAAGATGGTTCACACCAGGAGGAGAAATTGATTTGTGCGGCCATGCTACCCTTGCGACAGCTTTCGTTTTAGCCAATTTTTATACGAAAGAAGCAAAACAATGGATATTCCAAACACTAAGCGGTGATTTAACTGTATTAAAAAAAGGAGAATTATTTGAAATGGATTTTCCAAGCAGGATGCCAGCTAAAATAGACATCTCTAATAATATAATAAACGCACTAGGCGTTACTCCTGTTGCAGCCTATTTAGCGAGAGATCTTATGTTAGTTTTGGAAGATGAAAATAATGTGCTTCAAGCAACTCCTAATTTCACTGCACTGAAGGAAATAGAAGACGGAGTCGGTGTCATCTTAACAGCTAAAAGCAATCAGTTTGATTTTGTCTCAAGAGCTTTTTTCCCGAAATTAAATGTTAACGAAGATCCTGTGTGCGGCTCTGCACATTGCCAGCTTATTCCCTACTGGTCAGAAAAATTAAACAAAACAGAAATGGTAGCAAGACATCTATCTGAGCGGGGCGGAACTTTATATTGCAAGCTGGATGGTGAGAGAGTCAGAATCAGCGGCTATGCTGTACTCTATTCTGTTGCAGAATTGCAATTAGAAGCAGACT
Organism: Niallia sp. Man26; assembly: GCF_022049065.2. Classification (NCBI taxonomy): domain Bacteria; kingdom Bacillati; phylum Bacillota; class Bacilli; order Caryophanales; family Bacillaceae; genus Niallia; species Niallia sp. Man26. The sequence goes on along the minus strand of NZ_CP095744.1, from coordinate 75,636 downwards.
ATTAACAGGGGTGATATTCTATCCCAGCATGCATAGTTAGCACTGTACTGAAAGTTATATATTTATTCCCAAAAAAATGGAAGCAATATAAGCTGTAACTCAAATAACCAATGGACAATCTAATAGCTGATTGTTTTTTGGTTTTTTAAAAGAATTGTTGCTTTAATTACTTCGTGCCTCAATCGTATTAACTCCTTTTCCAAAAAAGAATATTAATTTGGTTTGCTAAAAACACGGCTAACTTTTCTGTATACTTCCTATTCATCTACAATGGTTACCCAATAAGCTTCACCACCGCCAGGAGCAGAAGCTTCAACTATCCCACTATAGTAAATTTTCACTTCTTGACCTTGAGATAGATTTTTTATTACTTTATCAGGAATATAGGCTGGCATATCAAAAACAATCCCTTGGTATTCATACATCTTCCTTAATTCTCTTTTCGTTTTATTTGTGGTGTCATCAGGGGAATATTCCTTAACCCATATGGAAGGGTGCCTATCTTGCTGATTATTTTGCTGAACTTCTAAAACGGTACCATGATAAATCGGGGTGACAGTGAAAAATAGCAAAACACCTATTGCTATTAGTCCTAATATCGCTGCTGCAATGATAAAAAAAAGTTTTCTTCGTTTTTTCAAAGTCACAGCACCTCCACCATTTTAAACAGCGTCAATTCCAATTAATTAAAAACACGCCGCGGCAGTGTCTAAAACATGCCCTTTATGTAAATTCATCCAAGAGGATCTTCTCCAAACCTTTTCCATAGTATTGGAAATAAACCCTCTAAATCTTCTTCTTCCCAATCAAACTCTATTTCTTTTGCAGGCTGTAAGCCCTTCTGATCAAGTGCTTCTAGAAACTCATCATAAATATTATCATTCCATTCTGTATCACCTGTTTTAATGAGACTATAAGTATCTAAGCCAGCAGAAAGCAATTCTTCATTTTGAGGGAAACCTTCTTCGTCAAGATTATCTTCGCTGATATACTCTGCTAGAAACTCAGGGTCTTTCAATACTTTATTGAACACTTCCTCTCCTTGTCCAATCAGCCATCCTCGAAAATAATCAAAAGCATCGTCAGAACATCCGCCCATTAATACATATGCCGCTCCCCATAGGCGAGATTGATAACTGCTATTCATCAGTGATTGGAAATGACATTCAAAATCTATCACTTCCTCTATTTTTTTCTGAGCTAGTTCCTCAATTATCCATTCTGCTTGATCATCACCTGATTTAGACAATTCTATTAAGCTCCACAAGTCCTTCTGTTCCACTATAAAACCTCCATTATGTTTTATAAGTTTATGTTCGACATATTGTAAACGACTTCCTTCCACCATAAATTCAATATTGTTTAAGTTATTGTAAATAAAAAAAAGCGGACTCTTTTCATAAAGAACCAGCTTTATAATATAATAAACAAGTTACACATAATTAGGATAATCCTCTAAATACAATACCTCTATTTCTATTAAAGTTATAATGTAAATGTATGAACAAAGTAAGCCATAACCAACAATCCTCTTCATATGCTGACTCTACTTCAAAGCTATGCTTATCCTCACTGTGATGCTGATATTTTGCCACAAACGATTTGTCCTTTAAAATCTCAAATGTTAAGCCATCATCATCAAAAAATAGTTGATAAATCTCATCATTAAAGGGAAATTCGTAGAAATATTTTACGGTTTCATTGTGATATGTGAGTGTAATGGTTTGGCTGCTTCCAGCCTTTTTATAATCCACTTCTCTATTTAATACACGATTAGCTGCTGATGACATGCTTGTATCGCATGTCGCTTTTATTTTTATTGTCTCCGAAGCATTTTGAATTGTGATATGGTTTTGTCTGACAAAAACCTCTTTTTGGCCAAGAATACTTCTTTTTGCTAATTTTTTAGTTGTCCCCTCTGTTTCTAATCTAATAGTACCTATTACATTTCCGTTGCCATCTTGCATATTTACAATCGTATCAAAAGAGGAAAGCGCTTTATATTGCCAAGGAATTACTTTTATCATATTAAAACCCCCGAATAAGTATTACCTATATATACGGAAACGTATGAAAATGGTTTCATTAAATCTATTGAAACAGCCCAAAACCCCTCTTTATAAAAGAGGGGTAATAAACTTCTATTACTTTACTGGATTTCTTGCTTGGAATAAACTTGTTGATAACAATGATACTACTAAAACGACTTCAAAAAGATTAGTAACAGCATTACTGTTTATTGGTATTCGTACGGCACTCATAACAATCATTAAAAAAGCTCCGACAAAAAACCAAATCCATTTTTGTTTAATTAGAACGATAATAGCAGCAATCAAAAGAATAATAGAAACAAGGATAACCATAATAGGCGGCCCGCCGCTGTGCTCTGAACTGTATGAAAGAACACCATACTCCCACTTAGGAACGATTCTCAGGCCAACCACTTCTGTATAAAGTTCTATTAGTATTAATAATGGCGTTACGATAAAAGGCGCTATTTGAAAACTAACACTCTGAGCAAAACGGCTGTTTGTTTTCTTTATCGCAGCCCATGCATAAAAGACCAGAAAAGGTGTGAATAGTGCATGAAGAAGAAAGCGCAGGAGATTTAAGTTCTCTGCTAGCGTTCCTTCTCCAAGAAATTTCCCTAGTGTAATAACACCATTATCGTATAAAAGGCCGATTACGACTGGTAATAGGAAAAACAGGCTTAAAATAGAAGATTTTTTTAATATTTTAAGGATTATAATAAGGATAACTAAGTATATAATCGTAAATAGCAAAAATAACAAACTGTCCATACATTACTCCTTACTCGAATTATTTAGTCCAATTATGCTCTTCTGCCCATTTTTCTATATTGTCTACGATACTATCTTGTTGTTCCTTCACACTGATTTTGGCTTCATTATCGCCAGACTGCTCACCATAAACACCAAATTGAGCATGGTTTCCACCTGCGATTTCAACATACTCAGCAGTATCAGGCAGATAAGGTTTATTTTCTTTAATTTTTGCTTGTGTACTTAAGCCATCTTCTGAACCACTAATGGATAGCACTGGCAGACTGGAACTAGACAGCGTTTCATTTTCAGCTGCGTAAGAACCTAATAATACTAGCCCTTGAACTTTATCAATATTCTTATCGGCATACATCGCAGCTGCCGCTCCGCCCATTGAATGTCCGCCTAAAATCCAATTTTCCACACCTTTATATTCACCGATCAGCTCATCAGCTTTACTATAATCGAAAATAGGCAAATTCAATGTTACATTCGGAATAGCTACCAGCATATTATTTTTAGCAAGCTCTTGTGCTAAGTAACCGTAAGCTTCAGGTTCCACTTTTGCTCCAGGATAAAGGATGATACCTGTTGTACTGTCCTTATCTCCATAAATTAGCCAATCACCATCCTTAGAATATTTATTGTCCATCTTAATTGCTGGATCATCAATTGCTTCATAAGTGATCTGTGTCCAGACAAAAAATGCTGAAAAAGCTAATAAAATAACGATTAGTAAAGCAAGAAGAACTTTTTTGTTAAATATTTTTTTCATATGTCTAATACCTTAATTGCCTAAACATGGATGAATTGCGGCAATTATTTGCCCTTTCTAGTTTTTTCTTTAGTAGTTAATATTTCCGTTAGCCTTATAACTTAAAACAGCAATTACTAACTTCGGATTTAGAATCCTTTAGTAATTTTATTCACTTGTATACATCTTCACTCCTAACCTAAATAGTCATATGTCTAAAATGACATATGTTAATAATATAATAATATATGCCTTTATTCAACTTAGACAAGGAGTTATGGTATAATTTGATAACATTATAAGAATGGAAAAGAGTGGGATACATTGAGTTTACGGTATGCTTTATTAGGAATAATTGCAAAAAAACCTGTTAGCGGTTATGAGGTTGTGAATATTTTCAAAGAGCAGGTAGTGTATTTTTGGAACTCTACCCATAGTCAAATTTATACAGAGCTTCATAAATTAGAAAACGAAGAGTTGCTGCAGCATGAACTTATTATCCAAAATTCTTCACCTAATAAGAAAATATATACGATTACGGATACGGGAAAAAAAGAATTATTGGATTGGATACTCCATAGCCCATTAAAGCCTGCCAAAATAAAGGATGAATTTCTAATTAAGGCAGCAGCATTTGATATTATGTCAAAAGCAGAAATTATTCAGTTATTAGACGAAGTTATTACAAGAGAGGAAAGAGTGCTGAGCATGACAAAAGAATGGCAGGAAAACTTCTCTGAAAAATCTCCAAACACAAATTTAGGCTCTGTAATAACTTCAGAATATGGTATCCGTTATGCAGAAATGTATTTAAATTGGTGCAAATGGGTGAAGGAATATTTACACAACCATAATTCGGATAACAACTAAAAGAGTAAAAGCACAAAGGCAATAATTGCTCTCTGTGCTTTTTTATTTCCTATTCATTTCTTCAACTATCCTGACCCAGTAATTCCATGCAGTCAAATAGTCTTCTAAAGCGCTTGGGTGATGCTTTATGCATGTTGCAAGACGAAGATATAATCCAATAAGTACTTCTTCATAAAGAGAAGCTTCGTTCAGATTATGTTTGCTTGCTAGCAATCCTACTGCACTGTTGAACGTTTCTTTCGTCAAATCATCTGGGCTCGAACAAAAGGCGTATATTAAGTCATAAAGAGGTTCGCCAATTACTGGGGTTGGATCAATAACACCTGCTAATTGCCTGTCATGAAAGATAAAATTGTGCACACCGCAGTCGCCATGCAATAAATATTGTTTTCTTTCACCGCTTCTTTTAGTAGCAACATTCAATATGTACTGATAAACATAGTTGTCTAAATAGTGCTGTAAAATGTCATTCGCTTCCTTCATTTCCGCGGTAATAAAATCTTCCCAAGATACCGATGGCTCATCAGCCCAACCCCACCCACTTTCAGTTGCTACAGGGGTATATGTATTTAAAAGACCTTGCACAAGCTTTTGTAGCATATCTTTTTTATTTACTCTCTTGTCATTCACAGTGCCTTCAATAAAGGAATAAACAAAATATCCATTTGTTTGTTCAACAAATAAAAGCTTAGGTAGTAACGAATTATCCTTGTAGCATTGCAAAAACTTTGCCTCTGCTTCCACTATCTTTGGCTGATTTTTCTTCACTACCACTTTACTATTATCAAGGTTTAGAACATACAACTCACTTACCGTTCCACCATTTAACCTATGATAATCAAGTGGTGCTTCATGAAGAATGTTATTGTGCAGCAATAGCTTTATTACTTTTTGTATATCCATATTTTCTCCTATATCGTGATTTTATCTTCTTTTATAATGGCTAATCCATACTGCTGTCTGTTAAAGACAATTGGTTGCATTTTGTAATAAAAATAACTGTATCTTTTTCAACTATACCTTCAAAGTCCCAGTGAACATCTCTTACCTATGCCAGATTTTAACAACCTCTTTCAATACTGTTTTATCAAAGCTTAATTTATAAATATCCGGCATATCCAAACCTCTCCAGAAATTTAAATCGTATTGTTTATCGAAATAATTCATTATTAAAGCAATCAGATTACCGTGTGATCCTACTACAATATTTTTACCTTTAAATCTTTCCAAGGTATTTAACGTTGCATAGACTCCACGTTTTTGTGCAATTAAATTCGATTCTCCGCCTTCCCAAGAAAAAGATGGCTCTTCCCATAATTTCGAAATCGCCGTTTGAAAGTCCTCTACAGCATTTTTTGAAAGCATTCGTTCCTTAAAGCTGTTATCAATAATTATCTCTCTGCTACTCTTTAGGCCAACTTCCTTGACAGTTTGAATTGCCCGCTTATAAGGACTAGAAATAACCACATGTATATTTTCTTTATTCAGGAGATCTGTTACTTTTTTTACGTCGGCCAGCCCCTTTTGTGATAAAGGCCTCCCTGATTCATCAGAAGAATAAATAGAGTGAGCGTGGCGTACAAAATACAAATTTGTTAGCAATATTACCTCTCCTAAACTTTAAAGTTTACTAAAAAATTTCCGCATACATTTTATACCCCAAAAAACTCTGGTAACTGAACCCCCAGATCAAATAATGTACTCATTATAAAAAAGAACAGAATGATTACTACACAAAGGTTTACAATAATTTTTCCGATAATATTGTCATCTTGTTCTATTTCTTTCTGTTTTTTTATCTCTCTGTATATTCCTTGAACCTTTTTTTGCATGTGGATTTTATGTTTTGCTTTTTCATTCATACATTTTCCTCCTGTATTCAAGGGGTGATAAACAATCTCCAATTACCAACAATTTTACCATATTGATACATCTAAGTATCTTGTAATTTGACAGAAAATTAACTTTTTTATGTCTGCAGCTAAACTATTATTTACCAACTTAAAAAGACTGCCCACTATAGAGGCAGTCTTTTTAAGTTATATGAAGTTAATAGTCTAGAGGTATTCATTAGAAACAGATGGAAATCCCTAAACAGTATAAAACTGATATAAACTTATTCGCTTTAAATAAAATTCAAAAGAATATAAAGCATGGTTGACAATACAATAACGGGTATAATCCCTACACCAGCACGTGCAAAATATGGCTTAACACTACTTGTTTGATATTTAGTGAATTTTAACTTTTTCACATAATTAGACACCACAATAATTGAGGCAACTATAACTATAATAGCGACGATGCTACTCATGACTGTGACCAAACCTTTTTAAGGATAAAGTTTTTCCCAAATCTAAAAACCTTACCATGTTTAATATTTGTACTTAAATAAGTATTTATTTGTTTATCCTCCTCTAAAATATATTTATCTAACTTATATTATGATATAACAACAACATATTTAAAAACTACTAAATGATGAAAAATTATACAAAAATACACATATATACAATTAATATACATTTTATCTCATGATTGATATTTTTATAATCGCTATTGCGGTAACACTGTTATCACCTTTTCTACAGGATGTGGAATGAATGTATCTTAATTATTTTTATCGGTATCACTACTATAAAAGCCATTCTCAAAATAAGGAATTGAAAACTTAATATATTCTTCTGGTTGTAAATCCCTGTTCTTGCTCCACTCCATTGCAGCTCCATATATTCCCCAGCTTAACAAAACAGCGGAAACTTTTGTGCTAGTTTCTGCTCGACCTTGCTTTTGCAGCATTTTATAAAAGATAATTTCAAGCTGTTCTTTAATAATCCATGCAATGGTATCTTCATAGCCGAGATGACAGCGATTATGTAAAGTACTATGAAAATTAGTTATTGCTGTAAATATATTTATAATAACTTCTTCATTCAGTATATATCTTTTTATTAATTCATCATTTAAATTTATTAAGAACACCTCGGACAGTACCTTTTCCAGCAATTCATATTTATCAACAAAATGATAATAAAATGTTGCTCTGTTTATCATAGCCTCTGTCGTAATATCCTTTATGGTAATATCCTTAAAATCCTTCTTCCCCGAGATTTCGATAAACGCATCCATAATTGATTTACGGGTGCGAACATACCGTAAATCCTTTTTTGTTTCTTTCATCATTGTTTCTCCTTTTTAGACAAATAGCTGAATATGTCGTATATACGATAATAATTCATTTTTATTGGTATTGTTGTTTTTCATTATGTACTAACATAATATCGTAAATCAACTTTAAGCCAGCTTCTTGGCTTGCTAAATAATCATTAGAATGATAGGAGTGAAATGTAAATATGAGTAAAAACCCAATGGCTTGTGATTTGGAAACAGGAATTTGTGGGGCAGCTGAAGAGGAAGCAATGGAAGTAATCGATTTTAACAAGTCTGATATATCCCTTAATTTATACTATGTAACAGATCCAATTTGTTCTCATTGCTGGGCACTGGAACCAGTACTTCGCCGTTTTGTCTCTCAATATGGTAACTACTTTAATTTCCATACGATAATGGGCGGCTTGTTAGAAAAATGGGAAGATTTTAGTGACAGTGCAAATGGTATTTCTAAACCAGCTGACGTTGCAGATCATTGGCGCGAAGTTGGTGAACATAGCCGCATGCCAATAGATGGCTCACTTTGGCTAAATAACCCGATACAGTCTTCTTTCCCTCCATCGATAGTGTTTAAAGTTATTCAGCAAAGAGATGATTCTTTAGCAACCGAGTTTTTGCGCCGTGCGAGAGAAGCAGTTTTTGCTTTTAATCAAAATATTGGAGATCCTGTTGTGCTCCTAGATATAGTAAATAAATTAAATCTTGATGGAAAATCTATATTGAAAGACGCTCAACAGGAGATTGGAAAAAATCTTCTCAACGAAGATTTTCATTTAGCGGCTAGTTTAGGAGTGAGAGGATTTCCATCTATTATCATTGTTAATAAAGATAATAAAGGTGTAAAAGTTGTTGGTGCGCGTCCATTAGAATATTATATAAACGGACTAAAGCAAGCGCTCAATCAGGATAAACTCCAACCAAAGACTCTGCCTTCTCTTTCAGAACTACTAAAGAAGGAACAGCTGTTATTCTCAAAAGAACTGGAAATCATGTATAGCATTAAACAAACAGACATTCACTCTTTTATAAAAAAAGAACTTTCCTCAGATAGTTACGAAGAAAAGGAAATACTAGGCGAAGCTTATTATCTATCAGCATATTAACTTAAGGAGAATAAAATGGCATATATTTTACAAATAGATTTTAACATGAATGGTCCCTTTGGTGATGAAATGGCGGAAGCTTTTTCAGAACTGGCAGAAAGCATTAATAAAGAAGAAGGTTTCCTGTGGAAGATTTGGACAGAGAACGAGGAATCGCGTGAAGCTGGTGGTATCTATTGCTTTCAAACAAAAGAAACAGCTCAAAGTTACTTAGAGATGCATTCTAAAAGGTTAGATAGCTTTGGTATTACTAATATTAACACTAAAATTTTCTCCATTAATACGAAATTAACAGCAATTACAAAAGGAATAAATTCACAATAAACAACGCTAGAGAAAAGGACATCCCCTTTTCTCTAGCCCTTTTTTAATCTGTCATATATTCATTTATCAGCTCATAACATCTTTCCTTTGTTGATTCGTATGAAGAAATATAATAAGCAATCCATTCATGTGTTTTCCCACTGTACTTTAGTCATTCTTCCTTGCTGACAGATACAGTCGCAAGAAGTTTCACCATTTAAAAAGTTCGAAGAAAAACGGCACATAAGCCATATTTAATACAATAGCAAGAACTGATTTGAGAAAGGATTCTTTTAATACGATCCTCCTATTCCAAGTAAGACTCCACAAAAGCAAACATCGGACTTAAAAGAAACAAAACATTTATATATGTGACAGGTGTAAAGGCAAGTATAAGTAAGGCTATATTGAAAGCTATACAAGAAAACGAAAGGTTGTTTGCAGGCATCAGAACTCCCCATTTATAAATGGTATATTTCAGCATAAATGTACGAAGAATTTCTAGATAAATATAATAATTGTAAATAGCACTCTGCTTTAGTATCCCTCAATAAAAAATTTTCTTTTTAGTATCCTTTTTCGCTGTTCCGTTCGTTGTAGTTTTTGATTTCTGACATTCCTATTAAAAATAGAAGACTTGCTCATAAATAAAAAAACGGTTCTTTTTAGACGGCTTCAATTAGATACTTTCGGATAATCGATTGACTTCATCAATAAGACCTAAATTGACCATTGTCTCTATTACTATTTGAATTAGTTCTGGGTAATCTTGCAAAACATAATTAAACTGTATGTCCCTAAACACTGCAAGTCGTGAGGCAATTGGTGCAGAATTAAGATTTTCCCGCAACAAGTTCAAATCCAAATCTTTTTCCTTATTAATCTCAAATGGTTTATGATTTTCACATGGAAGTAGTGGAGTAATAATGCCTAATCCATCCTGTGTAGCAATACTTACATTTCTTTTTCGCTCCAATTCAACCTCTTGAATATATCGAAACGGATTCTCAATAAAAGGTAATTGAAAATTATTCATTAAATAATTTTCGACCCTTTCCTGAGTTAACTTCTCATTTTTTGTTTGGTGGTAAAATGAGTGTGCTTCCTCTTCTTCCCATTGTTCTCTAGCTGCTAAATAAGCACCTTCACTATTAAATTCATTATAAAACAGTTCACTATTCGAAACATTTAATCTTAAAAATTCACTGAGGCTTTGGGCAATAATACGGACTGGCCTGTCAAAGTCAACGGGACAGACACAAACTATAGGTGCCTTCTCAAGATTCATAACAAGACCATAATCAGTAAGGAATCCATAATGAACACCATCTACACCAATATTTCCAAAAACAACTACATCACTTGGAGTATTGAAATATCTAATATCGTTTTCTAGAGAAAGGTAAAAATGAAGACCAAGATAAAATTGTTCAGGATCACTAAGTAATTTCTCTAATTCAACTAATCTTTGAAGCGTGGCTGGTACTTCGTATTTACCAAAATTAGTATTCATTTTGATAGCCCCCTTAAGTTATGGAATATAATTTACACCATTGATATAATCACCCATAAGTTACTTGCAGAGTGTAACAAATAAAGAAATTAAATCCATACCCTAAACCTCTAAACCTTCTTCTTTCCGAATCATACAAACAGTCCACATCTTAACATTCACTGATTGACTCATTGTTTCCCTTCCTTTAATTCCTTTTTCAAATAGTAATGCTTATGTTCTCTCCCCACATTATCTAAAGTACCGTATACTTGGTAACCATTCTTTTCATAGAAGCCTAATGCTTGAAAGCTTAAAGTATCTACCTTTATGAAATCACAATCTTTTTCCACTGCTATTTTCTCAACCTCTGCTAATAATTTCGTACCATAACCAGATTTTCTCATGTCTTCATCTATCATAAATGTATGGATTTCTAACCAATTCCAGCATACTTCACTCAGGATTCCGCCACGGACTGTTCCTTTATCGTCCTTCAGAAACAGACATATTTCTTCGTATCTGCCTCCTAAATCTTTAGGAAAATGACTTAGGTTATACTTGTACAGTGCTTCTTCAATGTATTGTTTATCTTTTTTATTTACCTCTCTCGTAATTTGCAATGTCACTTGAATTCCCCCTGTCTGTCTCTTTTAATAATATTCAGATTATCTAAAAAAATAGCGTCAAAAACTGACGCTACGATAACCTTCCTAATTCCACTCGTTTCCATGTTCACGAATAAATATAATGTCTTTTTGATAATGTTCGAGATGTCCTTGTTTCAGCATATTTTGAAAAGCAACATCACCTTCATTTGCTTTTTTTATCATATATTTACATAACCCAGCCAACCTTAGCAAAACCATCTCTAAATAATTCTCTTTCAGCCCCTCGATCCCGTAAGCTTCAAAAAACACGTTCACTCTATTTTTAATACGTTCGGCATCTTTTATAGAATTATAATAGATTTCCTCTCCATTTTCGTTGTGATAAAGTCGACTTAAAGGAACGCATGTGTATAGAGTATACGCTATGTCCCAAAGTCTCGGACCAGGTGCAGCGACATCAAAATCAATTATCCCAACTGGCTTTTTGTCATGAAAAATGATGTTGTATATAGCAAAATCATTATGACAGATAACCTCCATCTTATCTGGAGTATTAACCATAGGAACCCATTCATCTGTTATCGGAAAATCACTGACAGCATCATGATATTGACGAAGCATTTTTGCTATCTCTGCTAAAACACTATTAGACCACATATACTCTTTCAAAGGATATTTTCCCGCTTCTCCTTCAATAAATGTTAAAACCTCTCGACCTTTGTCGTCTATGCCTAATAACTTTGGAGCATATTCAAACCCTTTATTTTCTAAATGGTTTAATAATTTATGAATTTTGCTGCTTTCTTTTTTTAGTTCACGGCGAACAGTATCTCCTGCACGATAGACATTGGAAATGTTACCGCCTGTTAATATTTCTTCCTTTTCAAATTGATTTGTCATTAAAAAAACCCCCCATTAGGGTATTTATGAATGTGACAATAGCGATGTTTTTTACTCATAAATAAAAGCAGATTAGAAAAGTATCTGCTTTGAAAACGGGAGTTTCTATTGTCCACACCATGAATCCCGAAAATGATTACAGACAGACTTATAAACTTTCGTTACTACTCTATCAATTAGATAATCATTACAAAGTCCACATGTGCAGTATAGATTCCCCTTTCTTTACATCTCTACTTCATATTACCAAAAGATGTTAATTATGTGAATCAATTTGCAGAACTATTCCGTTTATTCGATAAGTCTCTATACTCCGTAAACATAAAATCTCTCATTTACCTTTTGTATACCACTTATTTGTATGAAATTCCTTTGGAATATTTTGCTCCACTGGATCGTCAAACCCTAATTGTGCTAATGTATCAAACCATAAGTCACTTTTTGATTCTGGTAATTTTGTACCGCACCACGGACAGAAAAATATTTGTATACTCGAACTTCCTCCATCATGGATAATTAAGCCATATTCATCAAATTTTTCATGATAACTTACTAAAATGTCTGGACAATCTGATTCGTTTGTATGAAATTCACCTTTATAATTAATTTGCCCTGTCATCATTTCACAGCAGTGTTTACTCATGTAAGTTTCCTTTCTCCTAAAGAAAGTATGTTCTTTATTCTCAAGAAAATAGTCTTAATGTAAATCTTCGGACCACCTATACCAACCTTCATATAGATTCACTTCTCCTTTTCCCTTCCATAGGCATAGAAACAGTAAATGGCTATCGCAATTAACACTAATGGCAGTATTTGAAAAATAGAATTATATTTTGCAGAACTCACTTCTTTCAATCCGTATAAATAAATAATCATCCAAAAACTGCAGCAAAGCGATATAACAGCACTTAATAATTTCATATACTCCCTCCTAATCCATTTCAACAAGTTATTGTTAATATTTCTTATTTAAGTTTTTGAACTGCGCTATATAAAATGAGGCCAAACATCCTTAAAGCATCAAGATAACAGGAATATTTTAGAAGTGTAAGATAATGCAGCATAATTTGCAGTTAACATAACATTATTCCCCAGCCGACTGTAACATTACCTATAATAAAAAAACATCCTCCATGATTAGGTGCTAGTAATACGGTTATTAAATCATGGAAGTTTCAAAAAAACTTTATTGAGGAAACCTAGACTTTTTTGCAAAGAGATTTATGAAGTATTGATAGACAGGAATGTCAGAGCTGCTTTTCCGATAAAGTAATTGGCTGTAAAAATGGAAATTTTCATCCTGAAAAGGAATCCCGGTAACTTGATCATGGTCTTCCATACTAAACTCAGGCAAGAAGCCGATTCCCCATTTATTCTGAACCGCTTTTTTGATTGTTTCAATGCTGCTTAGCTCCATAGATAAGGTAAATTCAATATGATTTTTTTGTAACTGATTCAATATATAAGCTCTGTATGTACAGCCTTCTTCTGTTAGAATAACTGTTTCATCCTTAAAGTCTTCCAACGTAAATAATGACTTTCCTGTATAAATATGATCATGAGGTAATACGACTTTCATTTTTTGTTTTTCAATAGAGAGACTGTTGATTCTTTCTGACACAAATGGTTTATCAATTATTAGTCCAAAATCTAGTTCTTTATTATAAATTTTTTCAATTATTACTGCTTCTGTATCAGGAATGATTTGCACTTTTACATCAGGATACTGCTTTTTAAATTCGGATAATATTGCGGGCAGTTCATAAATTGCTAACGATTCAATCGACCCAATTCTTATCGTTTTTACTTCTTGGTTTTGTAATCTTTGCTGTGATTCATCAAATAATGCGAGCATTTTCTCTGCATAGCTATAAAGAAGCTCACCTGATGGAGTTAATTTCATTAATTTCCCATGTCTTTCTAATAAGCGCGTTCCCCCATAAAGTGCCTCCAGCTTTTGAATATGAGTTGTAACACTTGATTGTGCATAGTCCAATACATACGCAGCGCGTGTATAATTGCCGCTTTTCACAACTTGAATAAATGTTTTGAAGTATAACAGCTCCATCTTCTCACACCCTAACTATCAGTATTATTGATAGTATAAATCAATAACTATCAGATCAGCGAATACTTTTTCCATTTATACTGAAGAAGAAATCAACTAAGGAGGAATTATTTTGAAAAAAGAACCTAGATATTCATTAACATTGGACATTCAGCCAAGTGAACCAGAAGCAGCCTATGCTCATTTTATGAAAAAACTATCCTTTGAGGCAGATGTTGCTGATTTATTAATTGATTTGAAAAAGGGATACCAAGGCCTGACTGTTATTGATGTTAGAGATGAATTGGCTTATGAAGAATGTCATATTACGGAGGCTATTTCTTTTCCAGGAAATAAAATATCTGATCGTACTGTTGGTACACTACCTAAAGATAAACTAATCGTAGTTTATTGTTGGGGACCAGCTTGCAATGGTGCAACAAGAGCATGTGCTAAACTGTCCAAATTAGGATTTAAAGTTAAAGAATTGATCGGCGGGCTTGAATACTGGCGGAAAGAAGGCGGCGCAGTAAGCGGGACATTAGGTGAAAAAGCGCCTATGTATTGGGCCCATAAACATTAACTCCTGTTCCCCATATAAAGTTAGAAGGAACCTTAAAATATTATTCTAAGGTTCCTTATTGCACAGTCATCTTAACAACTTATGAACATACTTTATCAAGAAGTTTTTTCAAATATTTCGGGGATTCATTATTTGCTTATTAACAACATTACATGTCTACCTTGATTTAAAAAGGTCCTCATAGATTCAGCAATTTTTCTATAAGTGGTAGTTATCTATATTCATATATTGCCCAAGGCAGCCACAAAACTGGTTCGGTTTCTACTTCCTCATCATTACAATAATGACAATAGCTGATTGCTTCTTCTAAAGAGCTGATAAAGCCATTTTCATTTAAAGTAAATCTAAAGTTCTCTTTAAAATCCTTTTCCAGTCCGTTGCACAAATAGGAGTGAAATTTCCCACTTTCGAATCCAAGGATTTCATAGCCCAACATCTTACAATCTGCTTTTGACATCAAATTCTTATTTAAAAGCTTCTTTTCTAGTACATATTGGTTTTCTTCCGGTTTAGTTTCAGATTCTTCTTCTGCAATAAACTCATGTACCAATCCTTCTGGCAAACCAATACCAAAAATTTTGGTATTCTGTAAATTACTCAAATATTTCTGTTTATATTTTCTAGCAACAGCCACAGTTGTAAATAGATTTGGATAAGTAATTTCACCTAATTCAAACATTTCTTCAACCTCTGCTTCTAAATGATAGTAAGTATTTTCAGATATTCGCAGTTTTTCACTATATTCTTTTTTGCTCTTTTTAGAACTAGCCCATAAGATATTTATATCAGGATGAATATCACATAGACATTCACTCGCTGAGTATATTAGCTCTGGAATAACTTCTTTATCTAAATATTCAGGCCGTTCTGATGAGGAAATAATATAATACCCACCTAAAATATGTCTCATATCACATCCTCCTTGCCTCTGACATGTTAGTAATTCTTTAAAATCCTTTTTAATATAAAGAAAATCAGTCACTTCATCATTAATAAAGAGCTAACTAAAATGAAATTTTAATAATTACTCAGCTACAGTAATGACAAATTCAAGGCTGGTTGGTTTTCTTTTAAATGGTTCATTGTATTCCTTGAACAGGAATTTAATTTTTGACATATCGTCAGGGAGGGGCGGTGACACTATGTACTGATAAGATATATGTCCATTTGAACCTCCTCCTACTCTAATTTATAATTCGACTTTAACATATAATTGGTATTTATTAAAACTTATACTAAGGTGAGTATTTACCTAAAGTTCACACAAATATGAACCTACCATGACCTGATATTACTGATAATATATTATTTTTTCTTTCAAGCTAATATTTCTGTTCCCATAGTTCCCTTTAAGGCAGCTTGTGTAATGTAGACAGTATGAGGGCATTCCTTTATAGTAACCTTGAAATATAAATACAACCCCTGACATCACAGGAGTTCTTATATCTCTTTTTCTGTTTTTTGCAGTTCACTGATAAATAAGTCATATAGAGCTGTGGATGGTTCCTAATGATACTACCACCATACGCAATAATTTTTTCAAAACAAAAAAGACACCCAACTACAGGGTGTCTTCACATGAATTTAAGAAACAACTGGTAATTCACCTTTTACATCACTAACGTTCTGGTTGATAATTCCCACTAGTTTAAATTCTTTGTTTTCATATTCAAACTTCATGATGCAGCAATTTCCAATTTTCTGTAGCTGATTGATCGTGCTTGTATGTTCCCAAACTCTCATAAAGTTTCGGCATGCTCCCCCATGGGATACTGCCAACACTACTTCATTATCTTCTTCCATTATTTTTTGACATGTCTCAGCCATTCTTTGCTGTACTTCCTTCTGGTCTTCTCCTCCGTACTGTACAAAGAAATCATTGTAAGGCAAAGGCGGATTTAAATCTTCACTTTCTCCTTCAAATGTCCCAAAATTCCATTCCTTTAACCCTTTTAATCTTGTATATGGTAAATCTGTAATAATCTCTAATGTGTCACTTGCTCTTTCTGAGGTGGAGCAATAAGCTTGATCGAAGACAATATTTTGCTCTTTAAAATAAGCTGCAGCAGCCTCTGCTTGCTTAATCCCCAATTCTGTTAGCGGTGAATCACACCAGCCTTGTACTTTTTTTCGTAAATTAAACAATGTTTGACCATGTCTCATTAAATATAATGTCTTTTTCACGTGTATCCCCCTCTTTTTTATAAAGAACATCTTTTTAGTCAATAGCATTTCAACTACCTTATTAAAATTATCCTCTAAATCGAAAAAAAGCGTTATCATAATTCTCTTAAATCATTGCCTAAAACTCTCAAAGTACATCTTAATAACACTTTCCCTATATCTTTATTTACGTTAAAATCTAAAAATGACAAATAAGCATGAAAAAGACAGCTGCAATTGTTAGCAGCTGTCTTTACCTTTACATTACCTTTTAAGAAAAAAGCGACTGAATACCTATGTAGAATTCATATAAGAAATAAAACCCAAATCCAAATAATAAAATGCCTGCAATGATGGAAGTCCATTTAATCATTTGGCGGTTCATTATTTTTCTGGTGAAAGACACAATTGTCAGTAAGCCAATATCGTGTAATAAAATGCCTGAGATAATTCCTAGCGCTACAATAATAAAGCTGTTTGAATCACTGCCTTCATATGAATCTGCTAAAACAGCTCCAAATACCGAAATCCAAAACACTAAATTCCCAGGAGAAACAGCTACAAGCAGACCATTACGATATGTTTTGAAAAGTGATTTATTAGCTTTCTCCCCTGCCATTGTTATATCTTTATCGGCATTTTTTATGGAATCATAGGCTAGAAAGAATAAGAAAATCGCCCCGACTATCCATAATGGCATTTGAATAAAAGGAATCGCCAAAACTTTTGCTAATCCAAAATACAGGGCAAATATTAAGATCAGATCAACTGTCATTCCGCCAATACCAACTGCCCAGCCATGCATAAAACCATTTTTCAAACCTTGCTTTGTCATTTCAACTGTAATTGCACCTACTGGCATTGCAATAGCAAGTCCCACCATTACATAAGCAAAATACAAACTCACATAAACACTTCTTTCAACTTAAAGAATAGCTTCTTACGTCCGTTTTATATGCATTATTATACATAAAATTCAATAAAAATAAAAGATTAATAGACAAATTAAAGAAAAAACCAGTTAGTTTATACTAACTGGTTAAAATTATCTTCTAAATGTTACCGGCAAATTTGGTCCTAAATAAGGAAAAAAAGGATGTGCCCCTGGAGGTCTTGGAGCAATATTATATTGTTGCCCTCCTAACATATAGTGATATGGTGTGACTCCAAGCAGCTTTTGATTCCAAGCTCCATATGATGGATTCGGAAAGTTTTGATAAAGTGCACCACCATTTAACCCAGTAATAATACTCGGATGCATA
Source organism: Niallia sp. Man26 (assembly GCF_022049065.2). Taxonomy (NCBI): domain Bacteria; kingdom Bacillati; phylum Bacillota; class Bacilli; order Caryophanales; family Bacillaceae; genus Niallia; species Niallia sp. Man26. The sequence continues at coordinate 57,594 of NZ_CP095744.1, read as the reverse complement.
ATAATTCCTCCTTACAGTTTGTTTATTATATGCTGCCGAGGTTAATTACGCTTAAGTACAAATAAGGGCGATATATCCTTTAAGACCTTATAAAATATACAACTGCCAACATAAAAAACGAAATAACTATTATACTCGTTACCCACAGCCAAGCCATGTCCATATTGCCTGAATCAATAGCAACATAGATAGCTGTTGGGATTGTTTGTGTTTTTCCTGGGATATTGCCTGCAAACATTAAGGTTGCTCCGAATTCCCCTAATGCTCTTGCAAAGCTCAAGATTGCTCCAGACACAATTGACTTTAAGGCGAGCGGAATGGAAATAAACATCATTAAACGTAATTCACCGGCTCCATCCACACGTGCTGCATTTTCTATATCTGCATCAATCGCTTCAAAGCCTGTTCTGGATGACTGATACATAAGAGGAAATGCAACAACTGTAGAAGCAATCACTGCTGCCCACCAAGTAAACATTATCGGCTGATTAAAAACCCATTCGATAAATTGACCTGCATGGCTGTTCCGGCCAAAAATAATAATTAATAAAAAACCTACCACCGTTGGAGGCAGTACTAAAGGTAAAAGTAAAATTGTATCAACTAATACTTTTCCCTTAAATTTTCTGCCTGCCATCAGTTTCCCGAATATTATTCCAAATACAATGACAAATAATGTTGAAACAGCTGCAATTTCAATTGATAATATAACAGGTGCTAAAAAGTCAGCAGTCATCTTTTTTACTTCATCCCTTTAAAACCATATTGTTCTAATATTTTTAAGGAATTAACACCTTGCAAATAGTCATAGAAGGTCTTTGCTTCTGCATAGTAAGTACTATTTTTGATCACCCCTGCTGGATAAATAATCGGATCATGGCTACTTTCCTCTGCAGTTGCAGCTATTTCCACTTTATCGGAAGTTAATGCATCTGTTTTATATACAATCCCGGCGTCCACATTATTTGTTTCAACATATGTAAGTACTTGGCGCACATCTTTGGCGTAAATCACTTTATCCTCTAACTTAGTCCAAAGATTTAAACTTTCTAATGTATCCTTACCGTATTGTCCTGCAGGCACAGATTCAGGCGTACCAAGAGCTATCTTACCTGTCTTTGTTAAATCTTCAAAGCTCTTAATCCCTTTATCCGAATCTCTAGGGACTACCAATACAAGTTCATTTCCAACTAAATCTGTACTGTCACTCTTTTCAATAAGTCCATCATCCACCAAAATCTGAAATTTATCTTCTGCTGCCGAGACAAATACGTCAACAGGTGCTCCTTGGGAGATTTGCTGCTGCAATGCTCCTGATCCGCCAAAATTAAAATGGAGGATTATGTTTGGATTTTCCTTTTCAAAGTCTGCTTTAATATCAGTCAAAGCATCTTGCAAACTCGCAGCAGCAGAGACCGTCAATTCCACTTTATCTTGACTAGCATCTTGTTTATTACTATTTTCTGCAGTCGTTTTGTCGTTTGCTGAACACCCGCTAAGGATAATCAATAATAAAAGCACACTTAATACGGAACGATAGTAATTCTTCATTTTTTATCCCCTTCTTATAATTAGTTATAATTGATTATAACTAATTATAACTAATTGCTAAATCGAAAATTGTGAAAACTTTTATAAATTTTTATTTACTTAATTATTTTTTTAACGATTACGTTAAAATATTAATGGAGGGGTGCACAATGTCAAAAGAATTTTCTTATACGATTGAAGAGGTATCTCAACTATTAAAAGTTTCCAAGCTTACCTTATATGATATGGTTAAAAAAGGAGATATCCCAGTTTTCCGTGTTGGGAGGCAGATGAGGATTGATTCAAGAGATTTAGATGTTTATATAAATAACCATAAAACAAAACAAACTTCGAACCTTTCTGTAACTGTACCGAAAGGCGAAACTGATGCGAAAACCATTGTAATAAGCGGACAAGACATGGTTCTTGATATTCTGAGTAAATATATGGAGAAACACTCATCTTATCAAGCATTGCGTTCCTACACGGGAAGCTTAAACAGCCTGATTTCCATGTACAATGGCAAAGGAGATATTGTTAGTTTACATATGTTTGACGGAGATACTGGAGACTATAATGTTCCTTATTTAAAAAAAATATTAGTCGGACGCCCCCTTATTTTACTTAATCTCTTATCAAGAAAAGCAGGCTTTTATGTTCAAAAGGGCAATCCGTTAAGCTTGACTGCTTGGACAGATTTACAGCGAAAAAACATAAAAATCGTCAATCGTGAGAAAGGTTCAGGAGCACGAATTCTCCTTGATGAACAGCTCAGAATAAACAATATCCTTTCAAGTGAGGTAAATGGATATGATAAGGAAGAATCGAACCATTATAGTGTAGCAACAGCTGTTGCAAATGGAATGGCTGATGTTGGGGTTGGAATTGAAAAAGCCGCAAAAATGGTCGGAATCGACTTTGTACCGTTAATATCAGAAAGCTACGATTTAGTTATGTTAAAAACTCCTGAAAATGAACCGTTAATCCAGACAATAAAAGATATTTTAAACTCTGCCCACTTTCGGGATGAAATACAACTTTTAAGAGATTATGATATTTCTAGAACTGGAGATATTGTTTATGAAACATTTTAAAGGAGACTGCATTTTTTGCAGTCTCCTTTTTAATGTCTATCAAAGCCACTGAGAACGAATGATATCCTTAACACAATTCATTTCAATTACACCCTCACCTGAAGTAAAATGCCCTCCATCAGGCAATAAAATAAATGGAATCCCTAATTTTTCTGCTAACACATTCGTTATCTGCCAATCAATTATCTGATCTGTTCTAGAGGATATTATAAAAGACTTTCCTAATAAATGCGTGATTTTGTTTAAATCTAAGTTATCCATATAATTATCGAATTGTGGAAAATCTTTAATTGCTTGTGCAAATCCTGATACAAACACCGCTCCCTTTATCTGTATATGATGACGAAGAAGAAATCTTAAAAAAGTAACACAACCTAAACTATGACATACAAAATACGCATCTTGCGCATTGCTGACAGCTCGGTCTAAGTCACTGTCCCATTGTTTTACATCTGCAACTGAGACAGTCGTGTATTCCACTACTAGTATCTCTAAAAAATCTTTAAAGTTTTGTTTAATATCAGCAAGCCAATTTATATCAGGTGAGCCGCCGAATCCATCTATCAAATATAGTTTATCCAAGATTATTCTTCTCCTTTTATGCCGTTGTGTCTTTTATTTATTTCTCCTCTATAAGTATTTCAAACAGTTCTGCCGACCTTTTATCGTCGCTGTTTAGTTGCATATATTGGTTTTCAGAAGATGGGACAATAAATTCTACTTTATCTTTCTCGTCATTTAGCCAAATATCATAGCTTAATGATTTAATTTCTGTGTCAGAATCATCAGACTGCGCACTGTATCTGTAATCTGCTGGGCGTATATCTATACTTCCGTTATTCCATTCTAATCCGCCTACAATCTGATTCACTCTTTCAATCTGCTTTTGTTTAGTGATCTTTTTGAATTCCTTGTAATCAGCATTTTCTCCTGCACGTTTTTCAACGACTATATAATATCTGTCATTACTTAAACAGCCGCTCAACAAAATTACTAATAAACCAAGACTTATGAAAAAACAGTTACTCTTTTTCAAAAAAAGCCCCCCCTAACAATCGATTTAAAAAGCTGTAATCCAAATATTGCATAATAATATTTCTGTAAGCTGAAAATAAATACAAAATACATTTACTTAGGGGTTTTTATGCAATTATGCAAACAATGTTTGTTGTATTTTTTATCTTCATTAGTTTATTTTTTGGTGTTTGGAGACGTTTTAATGAATGGTATTCGACATTATTATTTTGGATAATTGGTGATTTGCTGTACGCTTCCCTACTTCATGATTTTAGAGTGTGGGAGTTTCACCCTGTCTGGGTTGATCACTTTATTCTCCCTACCCACACATTAATTAGCACCGCAATCGCATTTTTTATTTATCCGTCTGTTATTGTTGTGTTCTTAGGACGATTTCCTTCTTCTTTCTTTCATAGAATTGGTTGGATTATATTATGGGCTGTGATTTTTGAAAGTATTGAAATAATTGCTTATGTGAATAAAAGTATTTTCCATCATTACGGCTGGACTCTTGGCTGGTCCTTTTTGATTACATCATTACTTTTTCTTTATTAGCTGTACATAAATGGAAACCTTGGGTCGCTTGGCTATTATCCTTATTAAGCATAAGCTCGCTATGGTTTATATTTCAGCCTCCCCTTCCTAAGTAATGGAAAGGGAGGGCGCTTACTTTATAGAGATTGCTCTTAATAGTACTAATAAAGTTAACTACTTGACCTCCCGATAATTCCACTAACTTCACCTCTTTCAACAAAAACCTACTAAGCACATATTAACACTTCCACACTTTTCCATAAATAAAAAATATCCCATGATTCTGGGATATTTTCTTAACTTACCTTTCTATACACTGTTCCTATAGTTATGGAAATTTAGAAAGGTGTGGTTTTTTTGGAAAGGAAAGATATTGTTATCGTTGGTGGTTATGGACATGTAGGAAGATTGATATGCAGTAAGTTAGGAGAAATTTATCCCGGCTATGTGTATGCTGCTGGCAGAAGCATGGAGAAAGCGGAAACGTTTTCTGCATCAATAAATGGAAAGGTATTGCCGCTGTTACTAGATATCAATAAAGCTGTTCCTGCATCCTTACTGGCGAGTGTAAAACTCGTCATTGTTTGTCTGGAACAAGAAAATGCTCTATTTGCTACCACCTGTCTTCAAGCAGGGATTGATTATATCGATATTTCTGCATCATACCGGTTTTTAGCTGAAGTGGAACAGCTCCATGATTTAGCAGTTAACTCCAATTCTGCAGCGATGCTCAGTGTCGGGTTAAATCCGGGAATAACGAATCTACTGGCTAGTTGGATGGCAGAAAAAGTCGACCATACAGACGCAGTGGATATTTTCTTAATGCTCGGGTTAGGAGATACACATGGGCTTGCTGCCATTGATTGGACAATACGGCAAGCAAAAACGGACTATTATAAATGGATAAAAGGTAAACAGGTGAAGTTGAAAAGCTTTGGCGGCATGAAGTCTGCCTATTTTGGTGAACAGCTTGGCTGGCGAAACGCTTATCATTTTGATTTTGCAGATCAACATGTTTTGCATCATACAATAGCAGTTGATGATGTCACCACTTATCTTTGTTTTGATTCACGCTTTGCAACTGGTGCTTTAGCCTTTTTGAAAGCAATTGGACTGCTTCGTTTCCTGCCTATTCGCTTGTCTACAAAATTGTTAACTAGAATTTCAATTGGAAAGCCGATGTTTTGTGTAAAAATTACCGTTACCGGACGTAAATCAGGGAAGCCAATCGTGTTAGAAACAGAGCTTTATGGGAAAGAAGAAGCAAAAATAACTGCATTGGTAACCGTATGGGCTGCTTGCTATATGTGTGAAAACAATTCCTGTACAGGTGTTTTCCACATGGAAGAAGTATTGGATTGGACTGCTCTTCAGGATGAATTAAAGAACTATATTATTTGGGAAGCTCCGCAACTTTTATAAAAGGAACAATGAACAAATTTTGCTAATTTATACAAATAACTGGAATAACCACTGTCTTTCTATCCAAACTATAGTAAAGGAGGGTTTATATGAAGAAAATCGGTAAATTCCAGGCGATTATGTGGAGTATTGCGTTACCAGGTTTCAGCCAATTATTAACTGGACATTTCTTTAAAGGTACATTATTTGTACTAACAGAGATTCTTATAAACGTATATAGTCATTTTAATACTTCCATTATGTACAGCTATTTAGGGGAATTCTCTAAAGCAGAAGAAGTAATCAATTATGAATGGTTATTATTTTATGCTTGTTTATATTTCTTCGCTATGTGGGATGCATATCAATACGAGATGCCTGCTGATGAACAATTGTCTTTTCTTCCCTTTTTATCTGCGGCTGCTTTCGTTACACTCGGCTTAATTTATTCTAGTAAGATTACTTTATTTGGCCAGTCACTCGACCCTGTTTTTTTGCCAATGATGTTTGTAATTCCTGGGGTTGTTATTGGTTTTATTATTAGATACATACTGCTTAAGTTTTCCAATGAAAAAAGAAGTTATATCTAAATGAGATTAACTTCTTTTTCATTTTGGAAATCAGATTTCGGCATTTATTTCTTCTACTAGACAATACTTAAGCTTGCTAATGGCAGCCTGCTCATCTTCCCCATTTACAAATAAGGTAACTTTATCACCTTCTGCTACAGATAAGTCCATCACTTTCATTATATTTTTGCCATTGGCGGACCTTCCTTTTTTAGTCAGGATTATTTCGCTGCGAAAGGTCTGAGCTATTGCCACAAAAAGGGCAGCATTTCGCGCTTGAAGCCGATTTACTTCCACTGTAATCCTTGTTATTAACAAATGCTTTCCACCTGCCCATTTATAGTGCTTGTTAGATATTAACCAGCAAGCTGATTAGTTCTAGAACGATATTTATAGTTTCTTAGCAAGATTGAGATGGTCCCGAAAATTAATGATATAAAACCTACTAAGACTACATATTGAATTCCTAATTGAGCTATAAATAATCCGCCAGCAGCAGCGCCAATCGTTGTACCTAAATTACAAGCTGAAATAAATAATCCATTAGCAAAGTCTGGAGCTTCTGGTGAAGAGGACATGATCCAATATTGATTGATATTGCCGCCCACCCCAGCTAGAATTCCCCAAATAAACGTTATGATTGCCATTGGGATGGAGAAATGACCAAATAGGAACAACACCATATAAACAGCTCCTAATAAAAACGGAAATGCGATGACCGTTCTTCGAGCATTATTCGTCAACAGCTTTCCTGCTGTTATATTTCCAATAATATTGGCTGCACCGAATACAGTCAGCATAATAGTAATCGAGGCAGAAGACATGGATGTTACTGATGTTAAATATTCAGCAAGATAACTGTATACACCAAATATTGCAGAGTTAAGGAAAACGACTGCAATGATAGACTGCCAAGTAATCAGCTTTTTCAAGATGGCTAACTGTGAGCCGTATGAAAGCTTTTCTTTAACAGGCATGCTTGGCACGAATAAATATGTCGCAATAAACGCGACTATATTCACTGCAGCAAAGAACGACATCGCCAATTGTAATGACATACTGCCAGCGATAAAGCTTGCGACTGGCACACCAATGACCATTCCGGCAGATACTCCTATGAATACTTTAGCAACAGCTTTAGGTGCTTCTTCTTTACGGACCGAAGCACCTGCTACCGAAAACGCTAATGAACAATAAATAGGATGGAACAGCGCAGGTACAACTCTAGCAGCTAATGCAATGGTAAAATTAGTAGTAAAGATGGACACAATGTTACCGATAATGAAAACTCCAAGCACAAGTAGCATTACTTTTTTTCGGTCTAAGCCTGAAAAAAATAATGGCATTGTCGGCCCAGAAACTGCGATAACAAGGGCAAAGAGACTAACCAGCAGGCCTGCTTTTGAGACACTGACACTAAAGTGATCAGCAAGAGCAGGCAATATTCCGATAACCCCCATTTCTGTATTGATAATGCCAAATACACCGATGGTTAATATCATGATAAGCAATTTATTATTCTTGACCAAAATTACACCTCAAACTTTCTGAATTTCAAAACACAAAACCCCGTAATGATGACTACTTTGTTGGCAATTACGGACATTTTTTTATGTTCCCTTCATATGTGATTTAATCATTTGCTTTTATTTTAGCTTCGATTTTCACATATAACCAATACTTATATCTCATATCTAGAAATGCCTGTTAAGCATTTCTGGATACATGTATACTTAAACATAATGAAGGGGGAATACAGATGGAAATAAGGGTGTTACGCTACTTCCTCGCAATTGCCAGGGTTGGTAATATCACAGCTGCTGCAGACCTGCTGCATGTTACACAGCCGACTTTATCAAGACAAATGAAAGATTTGGAAAAGGAATTAGGAAAAAAATTGTTTATTCGCAGCAGTCACAGTATCATTCTTACAGATGAAGGCATTTTGCTGCGAAACAGAGCAGCAGAAATTGTTAACATGGTCGATAAATTGGAATCGGAATTTCATTCAATGGAGGAAACTATTAGCGGAGATGTTTATATCGGCGGCGGTGAAACGGATGCGATGAGATGGATTGCCCGTGTAATTAACGACGTAAAGTTAAAGTATCCTAATATACGCTATCATCTTTACAGCGGAAACGAGGACGATGTTACAGATCGGCTTGACAAAGGGCTGCTCGATTTTGGCATCCTAATTGAACCTGCAGATATATCCAAATACAACTCTATATGAATATCCCAGCTAAGGACGTTTGGGGTGTTGTTATGCGCAAAGACAGTCCTCTCGCTGATAAACCGGCAATACGAGCAGCTGAACTTTTGGAGCTGCCTTTAATATGTTCACGACAGGCTATCAAACAGACATACTCGACAAATAAATTTGCAGACTGGTTCGGTGAAGATTTTGATAAATTAAATATTGTCACAACATATAATCTTGCCTATAATGCCGCCATTTTGGTGGATGAAGGGATTGGTTATGCGGTTACTATTGATAAAATAGTGAATACATCGAGTGATAGCAATTTATGCTTTAGACCGCTAGAGCCTAACCTTGAATCTGGTTTAAATATTGTGTGGCGCAAGCATCAAGTTTTTTCTGAAGCTGCTAATGTCTTTATTAAAGCTATCCAAGCGAAATTTTAAAGCTTTCTGATAAAATTTGTAAACAGCTAAAAAGGATGCCCCTTTGGGACATCCTTCACTCACAAAATCACATGGTGCTTGTATCAATAACGAATCGATATTTTACATCAGAAGCTAAAACACGTTGATATGCTTCGTCAATTTCATCTGCAGAGATAATTTCAATATTAGGAACAATATTATGCTCCGCACAGAAGTCGAGCATTTCTTGTGTTTCTCGGATACCGCCAATCATAGAACCAGCAAATGAACGGCGATGGCCGATTAAAGACATCACATTTAGTGACAAAGGCTCGCCAGGTGCGCCAACATTCACCATTGTTCCATCAAGGGTTAACAAAGAGAAATACGCATCAAGGTCAAGCTTTGCACTTACTGTATTGATAATAAGGTCAAATTTTCCAGCAAGCTTCTCAAATGTAGCTGGATCGCTAGTAGCATAATAATCAGCTGCCCCAAATTGTAAGCCGTCTTCTTTTTTGTTCAATGTTTGAGATAAAACAGTAACCTCAGCACCCATCGCATGGGCAATTTTCACAGCCATATGACCAAGTCCGCCTAACCCAACAACGGCTACTTTTTTACCTGGTCCAGCATTCCAGCGATTCAGTGGTGAATATGTTGTAATTCCTGCACATAGCAGCGGTGCTGCCACATCTAATTCAATATTATCAGGAATTCGGACAACAAAATCTTCTATTACAACGATATGTGTAGAATAGCCACCTTGTGTAGGCTCGCCATATTTATCTACACCAGCATAAGTAGGAATATTTCCTTTCAGGCAGTATTGTTCCTCTCCTTTTTGGCAGTTTTCACACTCACCGCAAGAATCAACCATACACCCGACTCCAACGCGGTCACCTACTTTATATTTTGTTACTTCCGCTCCGATTTCCGTAACAATACCAGCAATCTCATGACCTGGAACAAGAGGGTAATTTACAGGACCCCATTCGCCGTGGGCAGTATGAATGTCAGAGTGACATATACCTGCATATTTAATTTCAATTAAAACATCATGTAAATCAAGGTCCCGTCTCTTAATTTCTGCCGCTCTGAACGGTTTGTCTGGACCATCAACTGCTCGCGCTTTAGCTGTTGTCATGTTTCTTAGCCTCCTAGTAGTTTCATTTTTTTAACATTACTAGAATACGCCTTCTAGTTAACTCTAAGTCAAGTAAAAAGACTAAAAAAAACACCTGAACGTTATATAAATTAGTTCAAGTGAATTTATTACATGTGTATATCAACCCAGTCCTTCTATTAAAGTACCTAAATTATCTAAATCCTGTGTGATATTTAAGATAATCACAAATCTCCACTCTTTATTAATTTTGCCTAGCTTAACTACTTGGTGGACTTCAATCTGATCATTAGAATAAGTTCTGTGAGAATCACAAATCTCGTATAAAGTTGCTGCAAAATTTGTATTGTTCCAATCTCTAATTTCTAACGAAACATATTCTTGGCTTTTTTTAAGATTCATTTTTAACTCCTATTAAGGTTATTGCCTTGCTAAAATAAAATTTTGTATCCAATGATGATAATGATGATTCCGATAACAATAAAGCCACCGATGGTAGGACTGCCATACAGCGCTCGATTCCAACTGTCGTCTGTTTCAATTTTACTTTTCTCTTCATCATTATTTTTCAAAAAAGCCCTCCTATCCATTTCTTCATAATCCGGTAATGTTACATACGTTTATTCATCAGATAAGTTTCATCCTCCTCATGCATAAAAAAACTGTTAGACAAAGTCTAGCAGTCAATTTAAATTAGACAAATATTCATATGCTGTCGTTCCATAGACACTTTTAAAATGTTTATTTAAATGAGGTAAATCTACAAAACCGCATTCTGCTACAGCAGCATAGATATCTCTCTTTCTTTCTATTAACTGCTTTGCTTGTTCTAGCTTGCTGTTTAGAAAGTATTGATATGGGGAGATTCCTGTATGAGCATTGAATATTCGGATAAATTGATATTTTGATAAATCAAGCTCACCGCTTATATCGTCAAGCTTAGGAACGGCCAGTAAGTTAGCACGAAGCATCTCCTTTGCTTTTCTTATCAGAACATTATCTTTTTTATATTCTTGAGAGAGGTTTGTTTGAACAAGACTGTCTGTTAGCGACAGCAGCAACTCACTGCAGACATCTTCCCCTTTTTTATTAAGAATAGCATTAGCTAGTCTTATAACTTTTTGCTGAAGGATTTTATCGTATACAATAGGTGTTGAAAACTTGATTATTTCCTTTTTCTCCGATACCTCTAAGAACAGTTGTGGATCGATATAAAGCATCACATAATCAAGGCCTGCATCATCATGTGCCATCCCGTCATGAGCTTGTTCTGGATTAAAAAACATGACGCCGCCTTTATGGGACAACTGCAAACTGCCATCTAAATGATATCGTTGAATGCCGCGTAATGTGACCCCTATTGCATACTCTTTATGAGCATGCTTTTTATAGGTAAACTCATACATACTGGCTGCTAAGGCAGTTATGCCAGCTGATTTTTTATAAATAAATTTCTCCACTGCAACCACCCCTTTTTTCTCTGCTAAAACCACATCATTCCAGCGGCGTATACTAGAAATAAAGCCATTAGAAGATTGACTGCCTTTTTATGTTTTTGCAAAAAGGCTTTAAATATTGCGCCGAAAAGCACCCAAGTAATAAAGGCTAAAAAACCGATGAAAGTAATACCGGCTATACTTGTCATCAATGCTGATGCTGACTGGAAATACGGCATGATATAGCTTGGAATAATGGTCATCGTAAACAGAATTACTTTAGGATTTACAAATTGCATGATAAATCCAGATAAAAACGTGCCTGTATTATTTATTAAATTGCCTTTTGCTGAATCACTTTTATATATTTGCACTGCCAGATAAATCATGTATAAGCTGCCGATAATCTGCATCACCATTAAAAGCTTGGGTATGATTGTATAAAGCACAGAGTTCAGAAAAGCAGATACAACAAGCAGTAGGCCGAACGCAACCGTTGCTCCATATGTATATTCCATTGCCTTTCTAGTACCAAAATTGTGCACTGTTGATAAAATAACGATATTAGTAGGACCTGGTGTGAATGTTACGATAAAGCAGTATATTATAAATGATGTAATATTCATGAGGGAACTCCTTTCCTTTTGTCCTTATGAATATTACATCTATGTTTATAATGTATATAGTATATTATTGCAGATATTAACTCATTTACTCAATAAAAGGCCGTTAAGCATGTCTTATAAAAGTAAAAATTGACATATCTAAAAAAACCGATATAATCGGTACCATGGAACCTATTCATGTATTTAAAGCACTCTCTAATGAAACAAGATTGAATATTTTAGAGTGGCTGAAGGAACCTGAGAAGCATTTCCCAAAACAAGGCGCTCATTTGCCTAAGGAGGTAAGCTACAAAGGCGGAGTTTGTGTTGGGGATATTCAAGAAAAGGCTAAAGTTTCTCAATCTACCGTTTCTAGCTACTTAAACATGATGCAAAAAGCTGGACTGCTTGACTCTATTCGTCATGGTCAATGGACATACTACAGGCGAAATGAGGAGTTTATTCAACAGCTAGCAAAGTATTTTCAAACAGAAATCTAACTTTGCATGGATTTCTGTTTTTTTAAGACTCTATATCTATATTTCTAGATATATAATTATTCGAAAAAGGAGAACTAATTTTATGCGCTATCTTTCTTATTTGTTAGCCCTTCTGGCTGGAGCAGCGCTCAGCTTTGAAGGAGCTATTTATGCTGAACTGGGAAAAACAATTGGACAAATAGAAACAAGTTTTTATAACTTCTTTATGGGCTCTATTATTATGGGGCTATTATGGATTTTCTTTGGTAAAGGAGATCTTTCTTATACATTAAAAGCACCTAAGTGGACATTGCTTGGCGGCGGATTAGGTGTCGTTTATTTAACTGCTATTGTTATTAGTGTTCCATACGTCGGTGTTGGAATCTCAATGGTTGCAGTCATCATCGGACAACTGGTGATGAGCATGGTAATTGAGCATTTCGGATGGCTTGGCAGTAAAAAGACTAAAATTAACAAGGAAAAGATATTTGCCGTAATCTCTATGATTATCGCACTTATATTAATAAACTAGGAGGTTATCAATTTGGGGTTATTTATGATTTTATTCACATTAATCGGCGGTATCACACTAAGCGCTCAATCTTCTATCAATGGTACATTCAGCCGCAAAGCAGGCACAATTGAAACTACTTTTTTAACTTTTCTAACTGGAACCTTGTTTCTTACTGTTTTCATTATCTTTTTTGGACATGGGGATATTCTTGCACTTTTAGAAGCACCTAAGTGGCAATTAAGTGCAGCCTTTTTAGGCACAGCCTATTTGCTGCTGACTGTTATCGCCGTTCCTCGAATTGGGGTAATCGCAACAAATATCGCGGGGATTGCCGGTCAACTAGTAATTGGAGTGATAATTGATCATTTTGGCTGGTTCAATAGTTTAGTTATTGAATTGGATATGAAACGGGCCTTTGCATTACTATTTATGATTATTTCTTTATACTTCATCTATAAAGGCAATAAGCGTTCGAATGAAGAAGCACAAAATTCTTAACAACCTGATAAAAGGTGGTGTTCCTAACAATAGGAACACCATCTTTTTTTGATATATCAGCTATATATAAAATTGCACTGCAAGATAATTCAGTGTGTACGGCATATCAATACACCGTCAGGACACAATCGTTCCGCTTAAAGGAAGATCCATACCATATAATAATTTTTAATATAATAAGACAAGTAGCAAGAGCTGTTCGTACTTCCCTTCTCGTAGACGAAAAACACATGCAACCAAAGATGGTGTTAGATGACCCTATACAAGGAATTAATGATGTTTATCTTGTCGTTGGATTGCTGCCGAATGGAGCAAAATACAGAGACTGCTTTCTAAAAGTGCTGAAGCGTTAAAAGACTAAGCAAAAGAGAAATGAACGTTATTCTTGTTCATTTCTCTTTTGCGCCTTATTAAAGTGTTTTACACATGATAAAGTCAGTCTGTTCTTCATCACCCATATAAAAGGAATGAGCTCCCTTTTGCCTAAATCCCATTTTCTTATAAAAGGCTATAGCATTTTCATTTTTTTCCCAGACGCCAAGCCATATTTTCTTTTTATTGTTTTCTCTGGCAATATCAAGTGCTTTTTGGAAAAGAACCTTCCCAAGTCCGTGTTTTTGAAATCGGCTTTTGATATAAATCCTTTCGATTTCAAGTGACTCAGTCCCCATTTCCTCAGTTTGTGCGTCATTCGTATTTACCTTTAAATATCCAGCCAATTCCTTATCTAAATATAGAAAGAAAAATTGGGATGAAATGTTGGATAGCTCTTTCTCTAACTGCTCTAAAGTAAATGCTTTATCTAAGTAGTTCTTCATATTTTCAGGTGAATTTTGGTCTTTAAATGTTTCATTAAAGGTTTCATAACTGATTTCTCGAAGCTTTTGTAAATCTTTAACTGTACATATTTTAAGTTCTAATATCATTTGAAATGCTGCTCCTTTTATTTATAATAAGCCAACTAATTTTATTGCAAATGCAATAAAGATATCTTATATTAAATATAATGTATTTTTGTTGCATTTGCAATAAAATTCCAAGGAGGCAATCATGTGAAATATGTATTTTATGTAATAGGGATATTTATTTTAACCTGTGGAATTTCCTTAACGATTCAATCGAATCTTGGAACTTCACCTTTTGACGCCCTTTTAGTTGGCTTATCTCAAAATATAGGGCTAACTGCCGGCAGCTGGGAATTTATCTTAGCAATTATCTTGATTTTATTTAACTCCTTGTTAAAAAGACAGCAGCCTGAAGCTTTAGGATTGGTAACAGCTTTTATAACTGGAATTGGCATCGATTTATGGCTGTTTTTATTGCACGGTTTAATAACACCTGAAATTTGGTATAGCCAATTGATTTGTTTTATTAGCGGCTTAATTGTGATTGGATTTGGAACCGCCATATATTTACACACAAACTTCGCTCCAATTCCAGTCGATCGGTTAACATTAATTATTCAGGAACTAACTAACACAACTATTTTTCTTTCGAGAACATTTATTTATTTAGTATTTTTAATTATTGCATTCAGTTTAGGTGGACCAATTGGCATTGGTACGTTACTAACGGTTTGTTTAGGAGGACTTGTTCTGCAATACTTTATGCCAGCAGCGAAAAAAGTATTAAACAGGTTTATCGCAGATTCTAATCCGTCTACACATGATAAAAAGCAGGCCATATAAAAAGACGTGAGACTTCTCCATACTCACGCCTTTTTACAAGCTGCTATAATTTATGCTTCTCTATATAAAAAACAGGTTCAGACTCAACATTTTTAATCCATATACTATCTTTGCCTTCAAGCCCTTCTCTAATCCAAACATTATTTTGCTCATTTTCCATATGCCGGACCCAAGTTATATAGCCATTAACGGCTTGAGGGGTATCATCTCGTTCCTTTTCTTTAGGTGCTGTCAATTGCTTTTGGTCATTAGACTTCAAATGAATGGAATAAAGGCTAGTATACATTGTAGGTACCGGGCCTTCCTTCCATTCTTTATTTTCCTTAGAACGAGCAACAATCACTACATCAGGAGAATACCATGACAAATCCAAGTCAACATCCCCCTTTGGTGTATAAACTTTCTGTCCGATAAAAGCAGGCATTTCTGCGATGGTTGTCCGCTTATTTTCAACGAGAAATCTTCCTTCACCAGAAATATAGGCAAGCTGATTTTTATTCGGGGCCCAATTAAACCAATCCTGATTGTTCAGCATTTTGCCGACTTCTTGAAAACGCTCTCCCTTTGCTGTAATAACACATAATGAATTACTGTCATTGGACCAGGATGCTGTCGGAATAGCCAGAAAGCTAAGCCACTTTCCATCATCACTCCACTTAAACTCCTCTGCCGTTATTGCAAATAAATCTTTATTAGTCAGGATTGTAAAAAAGGGATGAATCTTTTCTTGTTGTAAGTTTGCATCAGCTGCAACTTTAAATAATTCAATGGGGCCCCAACCTGTCGGTAATAAATTGGATTGAGAAGACACAATAAATTCTTTGCCGTTCGGAAACCATTCAAATCCGCTGACACCTAAAGAAACGTTCTCAAACATTTCAGGCCGTCCGTGTTTTATTTTAGTGACGTTTAATATTCCTTGATCATTATAAGCTAACTGATTATTATTTGGTGACCATTTGAAATCCGTTGCACTCACTTGCACATATGGTTGATAGCTTTCGTTTTTGACCATATCATAAATATACAGATCAGACTTTTCACCTTGCTCATCCCCATCTATATACGCAATAAAACGGCCATCAAAGGACCATTTAGGGTTATATACATGCTGAGAATAGGTGAGCTGTCTTTCTTCACTTCCCTCCTTCACCCACAGCTGATTGTTTCGCACAAATGCAGCTGTTAAAGGCACTTCCACTGCGGCTCCAGCAGCAGTAGATAAACTTAAAAAAATAACAAAAAGAGATAAGAGCATTCGATAATTCATAACTAGTCCTCCATTCTGCTACTAAGATGCCCCGAGTTATTATTTCTAATGCTATAAAATACACTAAAAAAGCTCTACTCCCAAGTGGATAAGGGAATAAAGCTTATGATTTTTAGGCAGGGTCTTTCTTAGCCTTATTTTTATTGTTTGGCGCAAACCAGCCGATTAATGCTACCGCTACTAATACTCCATAAAAGATTAACGTCCAGCCAGTGCTATGGGGAAAATGATGGTCCAGTACACCAATATCTTCGTGTGCCAGGGTAATTACGCTAAGCTTGACACCGACCCAAGCTACAATTACATATGCTGTTGTTTCTAATGCAGGTCGCTTATCAAGCAGCTGTACAAACCATGTGGCTGCATATTTAATTAAAACTAGGCCGGCAATCCCACCAAGAAGAACAACGAGAAACTGTCCTCCATCCATACCGCCGAACTCACCAAGCGGTGAATCAGGAAGGCCGAGGGCAAGAGCAACTGCCGCTAAAATGGAATCAATCGCAAAAACTAAATCTGCTAATGCAATCTTTCCCACAGTAGGTAAGAAGCCCTTTCCTTTAGCCTCTTCTTCCACTTCCGTATGCGGCTTTTCTTTCTTAAACCATGCCTTAAAGATATGCTTTAAGCCTAAATAAAGCAGATAAACGGCACCGATTGCCTGTACCTGCCAGACGTTTGCAATAAATGATATCGCAAACAGTGCTGCAAATCGAAAAATAAAGGCGATAATTATACCGTAATTTATTGCCCTTTTTTTCTCATCTTCAGGTAAATGCTTCGCAATTACTGCAAGAACCAATGCATTGTCAGCAGATAACAACCCTTCTAAGCCAATTAAAATCAACAATGCCCAAGCATATTCCAACCATATTGACTCCATTTTTTTCTCTCCTTTCTATTATGTATTATGTGAAAGGTTTAAGCTGACAATAAAGAAAATTAAATAAGTCTGCAAATTTCCAAATAACCCTGTAACTTTATTTATTCCTTAACAAGGGTATTTATTTATAAACTTATTTAAAATTTCTTTAACTTTCTCCAGCCACACCAAACTAAAATACATAAGAGAATAATCTTCTTTGGATAACTCAATAAAGTATACCCTTAATTCCATATAGTTATGCTTTGTTAGTTTTAGTCTGCCAATAACAATGCTAATCATACTTATTTCCTTCAAACATAAAGTATTTTGTTTTAGCAGAGATATTTAATACTAATGTTAAGGACAGTATTGTTCCGAAAATGGAGCTACTGCCCGGCACAAGTCCTGTTACCCATACCAATATTATCAAAGGCAATAACCATTGCTGTTCCTGCATCTGGCTGCTTTAAGATAAACAGGGAATCTCTGTAACACCTAATATATTCCCAATTAATTTTATATCTGTCGCAATCGTTCGATAAAATGGTGTTCTTATTATATGATTGACCGTGATCTTTGCTAAGAAAACAATTAAAAATACCTTCATGAATTCGACAGGCTGCAAGGAGTAATAAACAGGATCAGTATTAATGGACAAATATGTATGAAGGTGATAAGTTATACTCATAGGTATAAATAACTATTAGATAATGAATCTATCATTTTATGGTATGATAAAAACCAACTTTAAAAACTCTAAAAATATGGATTATGGAATTATGAAAGCTTATAAAACAGAGATATACTTGAACGATAAACAAATACATAAAGTCAATAACACCATCGGTGTTTGTCGCTTTCTTTATAATGCTTTTATTGATTACAATAAGGAGTTATATGAAAAAGATGCAAAATTTTGCAGCGGCATGGATTTTGATAAATACGTGAATAATGAACTTTCTCTTGAAAAACCATGGATTAAGAATGTATCTTCTAAAGCTAGAAAGAAACTAATTATGAACGCAGAAAACGCCTTTAAAAAGTTTTTCAAAGGCGAAGCTAAATATCCACGTTTCAAAAAGAAAAACCGCCAGGATGTAAAGGTGTATTTTCCAAAAAACAATAAGACTGATTTAGAAGTGGAACGTCATCGAATTAAGATTCCTACTCTTGGTTGGCTTGTTTTGAAAGAGAAAGGTTACATCCCAACGAAAGGCACGGTCTCAAGTTGTACGATTGAACAAAAAGCAGGCAGGTTCTATATTTCTGTATTGGTCAAAGAAGAAGCAGTACCAACTCATGAAATGTTGAATGCAGAAGGATTAGGGATAGATTTAGGTCTGAGGGATTTTGCCATTTTAAGTGATGGAAGAACGTTTAAAAACATAAACAAATCAGTTCGTATTAGAAAGATAGAAAAAAAGCTTAAGAGAGAACAACGTTCTCTTTCTCGTAAATATGAACATTATAAGAAACTATCAAAAACAGGTGGTGAAACTACAACAAACCAAAGGAAAAATCTAAATAAAAATATTGGGAGAGTACAAAAGATTCATCTACGCTTAACCAACATTCGAAATGCATATCAAGCCTATGTTATAAGAGAAGTGACGAAAACCAAGCCACTTTTTATCACATTAGAGAATTTGAATGTAAAGGGAATGATGAAAAACAAGCACTTTTCCCGAGTAATAGCCAATCAAAAATTCTATCAATTTAAAACGAACCTTAAGCATACATGCCGTAAATTAGGCGTTGAATTACGGGAAGTGGATAGATTCTATCCTTCTAGTAAGTTATGTTCTAAATGTCAAACCAAAAAGCTAAAACTATCCCTTTCGGAGCGTACATTTATTTGTGATAGATGCGGTCATACGATGGATAGAGATGAGAATGCAGCTATTAATTTAGAACAAGCACCAACATATACTGTTCTCACCTAAAGAGGATAGTATATATGTACCGTTGGCTTATACGGCGGGAATTTACGCTTGTGGAGTGTTATACCAACCATAGTAGCGAGCAAATGGCGAGATGGGACACGTAGAAGCAAGAATTATCTATGAATTATACACATTTGGGTATGTTTGTAGGAGCAGCCAATCTTATCAATCACAAACCAGGCTTTCGTTCCCTTAATAACAGGAGCAATCGACGAAGGAGCAAAAAATAAGGCAACGAGCATTAATACTCCTAATAAATAAGCATAAAAAGACATTTGCTTTTATTTGTTCAAAATCAAAATAATAAATGACAGCCGACATTACCAGTCCAACTATGTACCAAAATACTTGCTGGCCAGCAAAATTTGCTGTGTATGGCAGAAATTTTTGAGCACTTTGGATATTTATCGTGCTGATTATCATTAACAGCAGAATGATTAACAAAAAATAATAATCAAACTGGATTTGTTTTGATTGTTCATACTTTCCATCTCCAACAAAACTTGAATAAGTCTCTATTTGTATTACCAATACTTATAACGGAGTTAGGAATTATATTGTTTCAACAAAAAGATGCAACCAGCATTTTTTTGGTTGCATCTTTTTATTAATCTTGTATACTTTGCCATTTTTCCATTAAGCTGTCTACCCTTTTCACAATTTCCGCTTCTGAAACTGTCTTAATTTGACCGTTTTCTACTATCAGCTTTCCATCGACGATAACATCTGAAATAGCATTTGGCTGCATGGAATAGACTATATTGGCAAATAGTTCAGATTTAGGAGAAAGAGATAAATCTTTTAAATCTAATGTAACAAAGTCTGCTTTCATGCCTACTTTCAACTCTCCAGTTGGAAGCTGCAACATCTCAGCTCCTGCTTTCGTGCCCATGTCGAATACTTGTTTAGCATTAATGCATGTTCCATCAAGGCGTGTAACTTTTTGCAGCAGAGAACACATTCTCATTTCTTCAAAAATACTGATGCGGTTATTGCTGCAAGCTCCATCAGATCCGAGTGAAATGCGAACTCCCGCATCCAGTAAGTCAGGAATTCTTGTTACTCCATCTGATAAAAACATATTGCTGGATGGGCAATACGCAAGCCTTGCGTTTTTTTGGCCTAATATTTTTATTTCACTATCTTCTAACCACACTAAATGAATAGCAATCATGCTTTCATCTACCACACCAAGTGAATGGAGATAATGAACTGGACGCAAGCCGTATTTTCCAAGGATTTCATCGACTTCAAATGTTTCTTCTGCCACGTGAATATGAAAGGGTGTTCCTAGCTCCTTAGCGAGGCGATGTCCTGCTTGAATCATTGCAGGAGAAGCTGCATGAGGACTATGAGGTGCAGGATGAATGGAAACCATGGAATCACCTTGATACTTAATCGCTAATTTTCGTGTCCGGTCCACTGCCTCTCCCACTGTTTCCCGATAACTTATTGGGGCCCCTTCCCAATCGTACATTGTTCTTGCAAAAACGAGACGAATACCTAAATCTTTAGCAGCTTGAATGACAGCTTCATCTGTAGCAGTACCGCCATTATGAACATAGAAGAAATCACTAACTGCCGTAACTCCGTATTTCAGCATTTCTCCAAATGCAAATAAGGCACCTGTATAAATTGCCTCCTCATCTAGTAAGGGAGTATAACGGTAAAGTGCTTGATCTCTCCATTCTAGAAATGGGCGATCTACAGCAATTCCTCTTAATAAGCTTTGAAAAGAATGATTATGAGCATTCACAGTGCCAGGCACAATTGCTTTTCCTTCCCATTCAATTACAGTAACGCCTTTGTATTTTTCTAATAAGCGATTTTTAGGACCAATTTCTTTAATGACTCCGTCTAAAACATAGATTGCTTGATTTTTTTGAAATTGATTATTTATATAAATAGAATCGGCCATATATAAAACACTCAATCTATCATCCCCTTTGTGTGTCTAATTTTTGATCTAGCATAAGAATTGTATGCAGCAAAGTATTTGCTGCTTTTTC
The DNA here is from genome assembly GCF_022049065.2 of Niallia sp. Man26. Classification (NCBI taxonomy): domain Bacteria; kingdom Bacillati; phylum Bacillota; class Bacilli; order Caryophanales; family Bacillaceae; genus Niallia; species Niallia sp. Man26. Next base: position 36,406 of record NZ_CP095744.1, on the reverse strand, counting down.
AATGTCTTCCAAGCGGCTTTCCTCGTCTGGACAATGGCTCTTTCCGCCAAGACTTGGAACAAACAGCATCCCGCTTTTGGTGATATTCGCCATATGGGCAGCATCATGACCCGCCATACTGCCAAGGAGATAATAAGGATATTCCCAGTTACTCACAATTTCTTTCATCGTATCAATTATGAATGAATCCATACTTGCAGGCGATTGATTAAGCAAGACCTTCCTGTCTATATGAACAAACCGCTTTTCTGTCACTCGTAAGCACTCTGTCGTAAATGCCGCCAATATATCTTGTATTTCTACAGATGATTTCCCTCTAATCTCTAAAGTCATACACACTTTGTGAGGGATAATATTTGGCGCATTAGGGAGTATGTTCATCCTGCCGATTGTGCCAACCACTTCATTCGAAGGATGATTTAAGCAGGCACGCTCAAGGGATAAAATAAGCTCCGAAGCGGCAGTTAAAGCATCTTTTCTATCTTCCATAATTGTCGTTCCCGCGTGGTTCGCCTCGCCAATTACCGTAATGCTCTCACGATAAATTCCGGTAATGGCCGTTACTATCCCGATGGGAACGGACCTATTTAGCAATCTTTTGCCTTGTTCTATATGCACTTCTAAATAGGCACTTAACTCCTCAGGCTGAAGCACACAATTCTCAAAAGTATCCAGATCGCCGCCTGCTGCCTGTAAGGCATCAGTTAGTAAAGTTCCTGCTGGATCTGCTACATTTAAAATTTCCTCTGTTGTTAATTTACCAGTAACTGCTCTGCTTCCAAATGTTGATAATCCAAAAGGGTTCGGCTCTTCCGCACTAAAAGACACTAATTGTAACGGATGTCTTGTCATTATTTCGTTTTCTTCAAATACTCTCATGATTTCAAGCGCAATCAGCACACCCAACGCTCCATCATATTTCCCGCCATTTGGAACAGTATCAAGATGTGAGCCGAAAACAATGCTCGGAAGCTTTTCTTGTCCTGTACGCTTGCCCCAAATATTAGCTGCCTGATCCGTTTTAACAATCAAATTCACTTGATGAAGTTGATCTTTCAGCCAATTTCTTGCTGCCAATTCACTTTGACTAAAGGTGGTCCTGTCAAGACCACCTAAAGCATTTATGCCAATCTGGCCGAGCTCATCAATATCTGTCATTAAGCGAGCTATATGAATGGAAAGTTTCTTTCCTTTCAACAAATCGCACCACCTTTGACTACAATTTCGCCGCTTTTAATAACTGTATCTACGAGATTAACTGCATAATTATATTGAAGTGTTTGATAATTAACAGCATCAAATAAAACTAAATCTGCTTTTTTGCCTACTTCAATACTGCCAATCTCTTCAGCTCTGTTAATGGCATGGGCTGCATTAATAGTGCAGGCTGTCAGCACTTCTTCTGGTGTCATCTTCATTGTTAAACAAGCTAAATTCATAATAAAAGGCAATGATTCTGTTGGAGAGGAGCCTGGATTCCGATCTGTCGAAAGGGCAATTGGCACGCCTGCATCTATCATTTCTCGGGCATTGGCTGGTTCAGTCATTAAGAAAAAGGCAGTCCCAGGCAACAGCACAGCAATCACCCCTTTTTCTGCCATTGCCTTTATCCCCTGCTCTGAAGCACGTAACAAATGATCTGCTGACACAGCACCTAACTCTGCTGCAAGTTCCGCCCCTCCAAAAGAGACAATTTCATCTGCGTGAATCTTTGGTAATAACCCCAGCTTTTTTCCTTCCTCCAGAATACGTTTTGATTGCTCAATTGTGAAAACACCTTCCTCACAGAAAACATCACAAAACTCAGCCAGTTTATCTTGAGCAACGACAGGGAGCATCTCCTCTACAATCAGCTGAACAAAATCGTCAGGATTTTCTTTATATTCAGCAGGAACAGCATGTGCACCCATAAAGGTTGAAACTAAATCAATGGGATGTATGTTATTTAGCTTTTGGGCTGCCCGTAATTGCTTTAATTCAGCTTCTAAGGTTAAGCCGTAGCCGCTTTTCGCCTCCAATGTTGTGACACCATGTAATAAAAACCGATTTAATCGCTTAGCGGTCTGTGCGATCAGTTCTTCTTCAGAAACTGCTCTTGTCGCTTTCGTCGTGTTTAAAATGCCTCCGCCAGCTTTTAAAATATCCATATACTTGGCGCCTTTTAAGCGCATTTCCAATTCTTGTTCCCGGCTCCCTGCAAACACAATATGTGTATGAGGGTCGATCAACCCTGGAGTTAACACTTTGCCTTCCCCACTTACAAAAGTTACAGTCTCAGGTTGCGTGTTAACAAATTCCTCTGCTGCTTGATCTGTACCGACATATACAATGCGGTCACCGCTTATTACGACACTGCCATTTTCAATGACGCCTATTTCAGCCATTGCTTTTCCAGATTTCGGCTTGTCACTGCTTCCGCTTACGGTAATTACTTGTGAAGCTTTTTTTATATAAAGAAGATCTGTCACTTGTATCTCAACCTTTACTTTAGATTTGGAATATGGATACCTTTTTGCTTTGCCGTTTCAATTGCAGCTTCATAGCCTGCATCCACATGCCGCACAACGCCCATTCCAGGATCTGTTGTCAGCACTCTTTCAAGGCGCTTGGCAGCATGCTCTGTGCCATCTGCAACAACAACCATTCCAGCATGAAGGGAATATCCCATTCCCACACCGCCTCCATGGTGAACAGAAACCCAGCTTGCACCTGCTGCCGTGTTGAGCAATGCATTCAATATCGGCCAGTCTGCCACTGCATCACTGCCATCCTTCATTGCTTCAGTTTCCCGGTTTGGTGAGGCAACAGAGCCAGCATCTAAATGATCTCTTCCTATTACGATTGGTGCAGACAATTCCCCGCGTGCCACCATTTCATTAATGATCTTTCCAAATCTGGCCCGCTCTCCATAACCTAGCCAGCAGATTCGCGCTGGCAGGCCTTGAAATTCTATCTTTTCTCGGGCCATTCTGATCCAATTGCACAGATGCTCATTATCAGCAAACTCTCGTAAAATAACATCATCTGTTTTATAAATATCTTCCGGATCGCCTGATAATGCTACCCAGCGAAATGGTCCCTTTCCTTCACAAAACTGGGGACGAATAAAGGCTGGAACGAATCCTGGAAAGTGAAAAGCATTTTCTACTCCTTCATCAAAGGCAACTTGACGAATGTTATTGCCATAGTCAAAGGCGACAGCTCCTTGCTCCTCCATTGCCAGCATAGCTTTTACATGTACAGCCATGCTTGCTTTTGATTTTTTTACATACTCTTTTGGATTTTCTGAACGAAGCCTCTCTCCATCTTCCAAAGAAAAATGAGCTGGCAGATAGCCATTAAGTGGATCATGGGCAGATGTTTGGTCTGTAACGATATCTGGAATAAATCCGCGCTTCACCATTTCTGGCAGCATTTCAGCTGCATTTCCAAGCAAGCCGATTGAAAGCGGTTTGCCCGCATGCTTTGCATCTTTTGCTAGTGCAATTGCTTCATCTAATGTTTCAGCAAGTACATCACAATAACGAGTCTCGATTCGCTTTTCAATCCGGCTTCGATCGACATCAATGCCAATTAACACACCGCCAGCCATTGTTACAGCCAGTGGCTGGGCCCCGCCCATTCCACCAAGTCCTGCTGTTACGGTAATTGTTCCTTTTAACGTTCCATTAAAATGCTGGTTCGCGCATTCAGCAAACGTTTCATACGTTCCTTGAACTATTCCCTGTGTGCCAATATAAATCCAGCTTCCTGCCGTCATTTGGCCATACATCATCAGTCCTTTTTTATCAAGCTCATGGAAGGTATCCCAATTTGCCCAAGCCGGCACAAGATTAGAATTAGCCAATAAAACACGGGGTGCTGCTTCATGTGTTTTAAAAACGGCCACTGGTTTGCCTGATTGAATAAGCAAGGTTTCATCGCTTTCTAACTCTTTTAATGACGCAACTATTCGTTCAAAGGATTCCCAGTTTCTAGCCGCCTTGCCAATCCCTCCATATACAACCAGTTTTTCTGGATGCTCCGCTACTTCTGCATCTAAATTATTCATTAACATTCGGAGAACAGCTTCCTGCTCCCAGCCTTTCGTATTCAAAGCAGTTCCCCGCGGCGCTTTAATTGCATTTTTTTCAAGTTTCATTTTCCATTCCTCCTGCTACTCATTTATATAATTAGATGGATAATCTTCTACTTTTATTCCTTAGCTAGAGTGATAGTTTCGCAGCAAAGGACCATTCTTGTGTTTTCATAGCTTGTGCTAAGTTTTCAATATCTGTGGAAAAGATACGATCGCTTGTGATTAATGGCACCTCTGCACGAATTTTTTCATGCAATATCTTCGATTGGGGAGAGAGTTTTTCAGCACCTCTAATATCTGCTGCCTGTGCACCGCATATAGCTTCAATTGCAAGCACTTTCCGTGTGTTTTGCACGATTTCATAGGCATGGCGTGCCGCAGTAGCTCCCATGCTGACATGATCTTCTTGATTTGCAGACGACGGGATGGAATCAACACTGGAGGGATGTGCCAATGTTTTATTTTCCGAAACAAGGGCCGCAGCAACATATTGGGTAATCATTAATCCTGACTCAAGTCCTGGATTAGCACTTAGAAAGGCTGGCAGATCATTTAACTGCGGATTTACGAGTCTTTCAATTCTTCTCTCTGAAATATTTGCCAGCTCTGCAGTTGCAATACTTAAGAAATCCATCGCAAATGCGATAGGCTGACCGTGAAAGTTCCCTCCTGATATGACTTTTCCGCTTTCAGCAAAAATCAATGGATTATCTGTTGCCGCATTTATTTCAATCATCAGCTTTTCTTGTACATAATTTAATGTTTGCCATATAGCACCATGTACCTGTGGTATGCAGCGTAAAGAGTAAGCATCTTGCACGCGGATCTCTCCCTGCTTTGTAGTTAATTGACTGCCTTTTACATAGGAAAGAATACGTGCCGCTACTTCCTGCTGCTCTGGATAAGGTCTTACTTGATGGGATTCAGGAAAGAATGCATCGACTATTCCTCTAAGTCCTTCTAACGTCAAGGCAGCTACTCTGTCTGCTAAAACAGCGAGGGATTGTGCTTCTAAATAAGCTATCACGCCTACTGAAGTTAAGGCTTGCGTGCCATTTATTAAAGCAAGCCCTTCTTTCGCTTTAAGCTGTATCGGTTTTAAGCCAGCACGCTTTAATGCTTCCTTGCCATCCAGCTTTTCCCCTTGATAAACAGCCTCTCCCTCCCCAACTAAGACGAGGGCCAGATGAGCTAATGGTGCAAGATCACCGCTTGCTCCAAGTGAGCCTTGACTCGGAATGACAGGAGAGATTCCGAAATTTAAGCAATCAACCAGCAGTTGGAGCGTTTCCGGGCGAATTCCTGAGAAGCCTTTCGCCAGAGCATTCGCTCTCAACAGCAGCATCAACCTGCATATATCTTCAGAGAAGGCCTTACCGACACCACAAGCATGACTTCTAATAAGGTTAATTTGTAAATGCTCTAAGTCTTCATTTGAAATAACCGTATCACTAAACTTGCCAAATCCAGTGTTAACACCATAAATAACCTTTTTCTCCTCAATAAGCTTCTCCACAACAGCTCTGCTATTTTTTACATTTTCCCAAGCTTTTTCATGGATGGTTACCGTCGCTTTGTTGGCTAATACTAATTGAATTTCCTTTAACGTCAAATGGTTCCCATCAAGTAGGATATTCATGATCCTTCAACCTCTCTTTATGCTTTTTTTAAATAAAAAAGGGGCTGCACAAAGAAAATGAATTCTTCATACAGCCCCCTAATAGACTATAAACTATGGGCATACAATTTATTTGGTTTTATAAACTAATTAAAAATCGGCTAAATGGCTAATAACTGAATACCATTATTATATATGTAGACAGAATATTTTGTAAATATTTATTTATTAAATATGATTAAAGCCAAGCCCTAAAGCATCATGCTCAAAACCCTTTTTTGGTGCACCGATTGTCCCGAAAATACAGACACAGATCCATTCCCCATTATATCCGTACTTTTCAATTTCCCCTCGTACAATACCAAATGTCAAACCGACTGTCCGCAATATTTCTCCAAATTGAACATTGCCTCTCCCTACACCTTGCAGTGCTTCTAAAATAGTATGATATAGAGCATGAACCTCTCTGTAGGAGTCTCCGTCAATTATCTCATTTGACTTTGCAGTCGTTTCAATAGCGGCAATAACTTTAAATAAGTCCATTGCTCCTACTTTACCAACAGTATAGCGGTATCCTCTTCTGCTTAGTTCATCTTTTAGTGTTTGCTCGCTGCTGCTGTTATTTAAAAGTGTTAACAATGAAGTTAACTTACCCATTGAGTAGTTTTTCACGAAGACAATCCTCCTCCCTGTAGTTTATTTTAGGTATACAACAAAAAAACCTCGCATGAAAGAACAAAAAAATTCCTCTTGCCAAGTCTCCTTCTACTAACTAAACACTAAACTAAGACTCATATGTATGTACCTAATTCCACAACCTGCACTGTATTTCTTGCTCTTACTTACTTCTCTTACATCTGTTTATTGAACTAAATATCTATTTCTATTTTCTTACATCTCCAAATAGGTGTCAATATAGATTTCTTAATTTTCCGAATCATCCACTTTTTATATTTAGCTCTCACTTCACAAATTAGTGTTTGACCTTAGAATTACTAGAAGGTTTATACTTAAGGCAATAATAAATATATATAAATGGAAAGTTGGTTTAAAAATGATTAGAATAGCTTCACAGAAGGATGCGAAGGCGATAGCGTCCTTACTATGGGAAATATTCGAGGACATGGAATTATCATTGCTCAAGAAAATACCTAAAAACACATTATTAGAAATGGTAGCAGAAGCAGTTGCAGACCCTGTTTACCGATATGGCTTTAAGAGAGGTATTGTATACGAACTAGATGGAGAAATAGCTGGTGTATGCTTTGGATACAAGGCTGTTGATGAGCCGGTCATTGATGACCCGTTCATGGAAATATTAGTAAATAACGGGTATGATAATAACGAAAAATTATTTGTTGATAAAGAGGCATTACCGGACGAATGGTATTTAGACTCTATTGTTGTTAATCCAACATACAGAGGGTTAGGGATTGGTTCTGCGTTACTAAGAGAAATGGAGCAAATGGCGTTAAAGGCAGGCTCTAAGAGAATCGGGCTCAATGTAGATATTGCCAACCCTAAAGCAAAAAAGTTATATTCAAGTATAGGCTATACAAAGGTGGCAGAGCTTGTCTTAAGCGGCCATCGTTATGAACATCTATGTAAAGCATTATCTAATACTGCTGCAGCAGTAGTACAAAAATAATCTGCAGAATTGCCATTTCAATAGAGATGGGCGCAGTTATGGAGCGGAATTATGAATTGGAAAATAAACGAAATCGCTAATCTTTATGACATTAGTGCACATACTTTGCGCTACTATGAGGAAATTAATTTAGTAGTCCCTAGCAGAGGCGAAAATAACTATCGTATTTATACAGATGAACATTTACAACAGCTGAATATCATCCGTGATTTAAGGAAATTTAATATACCATTAGAAGAAATTAAAGACTATTTAGAGAAACGCACGGTTGAGAAGACCTTAAACTTATTGAAAAAACAGCAAAACTTTCTTGAACAAGAGTTAGCTGCACTGCAAGAAATGCAGCATATCGTCGAGGAAAGAATTGATTTATTTACACATACTGCCCAAATGTCTGAAGGTGAATGTCAGGTGATTGAGTACCCTGACAGATATGTGATTGCCAGTAATGATAAAGATACTGATGGTGAACATGTAGACTTATCATTGAAAGAGCTGTATAAAAAATACGAAAACAATCTTCCGTACTTAGAGCAACAGATGATTGGCAGCTTTCTGTACGTTAAAACTTCAACTAATTCGATTAATCACCGTGTATTTTATTATATCGAAAATGATTCAGACCCGAATACAATGATAATACCTAAAGGAAAATATGCATCTACTTGTTATAAAGGCAATTATAAAAAAACACAGCAGTATATTACGAAGCTGAAAGAGTATATCAAAACAAACAATTACACAGCCGATGGCCACCTTTTTGAAACGTATCTCATTGATTTTCATGAAACTCATATAACAGAAGAATATGTGACAAGAATGGAAGTAAGGATTAAAGACCCTATATAAAGTTTAGTGCATGAACAGATTTGTTCATGCTTTTTTGCTTCATTGACAATTCCCCTATTCTATTCACTCTTTTTATTATAAAAGTACAAAAATTCTTGAAATTATTATTAGTAAGTATTAAACTAACTACTATAAATATACGTAAGTATTACCCTAACTACTAAAGTAGTAAAAGAAAGGACGTGTTATGTTGGACGAAATCTTTAAAGAATTGCAGAAGCTCGGTTTTTCCCAATATGAATGTAAAGCATATGTCAGCCTTTTAAAGCATTCACCTATGACAGGCTATGAGATTAGCAAACGATCCAGTGTCCCTCGGTCTATGATTTATGAAGTGCTTGGAAAACTGCTTGATAAAGGTGCTGTGTACATTGTTCCTTCTGAACCTGTCCAATATGCGCCGCTGCCAGCAAAAGATTTAATTTCCCGACTGCGGCAGAACTTTGAACAGTCTTTTGATTATTTAGAGAAAAACTTAGCAGCACTTAAAAGTGAACAAGAGGTAGATACTATCCACCGGATTAGCGGTGATGAAAATGTACTAGCAGAAATGAATAATTTGATTTTACGAGCAAAAGAAGAAATTTGGCTATCTGTATGGGCTCCGCAAATACCGCCTATTGAGGATGCTGTATTACGGAAAGAAAAAGAAGGTGTTGCAGTCACCTCCATTTTATTTGGTGCGCCAAACACAACGCTTGGCTATACAACACATCATGATTATATGTCTCCTAAAGTCGCAGAGGAACGTACAAACGGCCGGCTGACCATTGTGGCTCGTGATAACGAAGAAGTGATTATTGCGAATTGTTCCCCAGCTTCCCAAGGCTGGGCTATAAAAACACAAGATCCTGCCCTTGTATTGGTAGCACTCGAATATATTGGCCATGATATTATTTTTGCAGCATTGACAAATGAAATTGGCGAACAAAGAGTAGAAGCTCTTTGGAGAGATAATAAAGATTTATTGCGGGTTGTTACAGGAAAACGGTTCAAATAATTGTTTGAACCGTTTTAATAGCAATTTTTATTAGTAGTTAGTTTTATAACCTCTACTGAAGAAAGGAGCTTTACCTATGCAGCTTGACAGTCCCAACTACAGCATAGTAATGAAAAAAGGATCAGAGGAAACATTCTTACAAGGAGTCAAAGCATGTATACCAACATTATTAGCTTACTTAAGCATTGGTTTTGCCTGTGGAATCGTGCAAAAAACAGCAGGACTCAGCATTGCTGAAATAATATTACTAACCTTATTTGTTTATTCAGGCTCCGCTCAGTTTATTGTGGCTAGTATGTATCTTATCAGTACTCCACTTGCTGTAATCACAACGATTTTCTTTGTTAATATACGTCACTTACTTCTAAGTGCTGCTCTATCACCTTATTTTCAGCATTTGTCCCCTTTTCGTAATATGTTAATTGGGGCAGTGTTAACAGATGAAACTTTCGGTGTGGCTATCCAAAAAAGTGCAGAAAAGAACAATATAAGTGAAAAATGGATGCACGGTCTTAATATAACAGCGTATGTAAATTGGCTAATTGCTAATTTGGCAGGTGCTTACTTTGCAAAGTGGATAACAAATCCTGATGCACTTGGTCTGGAATTTGCGTTGCCAGCTGTTTATATTGGTTTATTAGCTATATCCATTTCAGTCAGAAAAACTGTGCGTATTGACATACTTGTCAGCATAATAGCAACAATAATGATAATAGTGTGTTCACGGTGGCTCTCAGGCAGTTTAAGCATTATCATTGCCACTATTTTAGCAGCCACTATCGGGATGGTGATGACCAAATGGAAATAAACGCTGCTGTACTTTTAATTGTAATTGGAGGAGCTATCGTAACCTTTATACCAAGAGTTGTGCCTATAATGGTACTCAGCCGATTAAAGCTGTCAGATAACGTTCAAACCTGGCTGCATTTTGTGCCTATTGCCATACTCGCCGCTATAATTGGACAGGAATTATTTATGGAAGATAACAAAGTACAGATAATGCTAAACGAGGAGCTGCCAGCAGCCATTATAACAGCTCTTATTGCCATTAAGACTCGCAGTTTATTATGGACAGTTGTTGCTGGAGTTATTGCGTTTGTATTAATGAGATGGTTACTTGCTGGATTTTCAATATGAAAGAATATAATAATTGCACCTTTTTTAGGTGCAACTATTACCTTTAATCTATCTTAGAAAATTTGTACCGTTCTCATCGTTAAATGCCATCTTCCTTTTCTATGCATGAATGTTTAAAAATGTACTCCCCTATCCTCCAACTAAAATATAGACAAAATCTCTAAAAAAAGAATTCCCTAAACTTATGACTTGCATTTTCCGTAAAAATATATTATTATTTGACGTATCAATAGTTGATATGTCAAATATTGATACGTCAACAAATAACTTTAATTATAAAGGAGACAGTTTACTATGAGTAAATTTCAAAAAATAAATGATTTCAATGAGATTGTATACGGACGCCGTTCTATTAAGGTGTATGACCCTACTGTTAAAATCAGCCGTGAAGAGATGAGTGAAATCTTAACACAAGCTTCTAAAGCTCCATCTTCTATTAATATGCAGCCATGGCGCTTTGTAGTTATTGACAGTGAAGAAGGAAAAGCTAAACTAGCTCCTCTATCACGCTTTAACAAAGATAAAGTTTTGAGCTCTTCTGCTGTTATCGCTGTGTTCGGTGACAAGAAGAACTTTGATTATGCGGAGGAAATCTACAGCAAGGCTGTTGAGCTTGGCCTAATGCCTCAAGAAGTAAAAGACGCTCAATTGAATGCTTTTACACCATATTATGAAAATATGTCCGAGGAAGTCATGAAGGATACTATTATGCTAGATGCTGGTCTTGTTTCTATGCAATTAATGCTGGTGGCACGTGCTTACGGATATGATACAAACCCTATCGGCGGATATGAAAAAGATCAAATTGCTGAAAGCTTCGGCCTTGAGAAAGACCGCTATATTCCAATTATGCTTCTGACTATCGGTAAAGCAGCACATGAAGGTTTCGAATCATACCGCCTCCCTGTTGAAACAACAACAGAATGGAGATAATAACTAGTTTTTACATTTACTTTAAAGAATACTAGGAAGAAAAGAACCAGGGACAATCTTAACCTTGGTTCTCTTTTTTATATCTCTCCCATTTTTCCGTAATAATATTACAAATCTAAACACCAATATTTCTTAAAATGACGCTTATTTTTTATTGTTACATTCTGTTGTCTAAGCTATTGCTAATATTTCAGAATAGTTTGTCATAATTATGTAATTCACTTTTTTCAATAGATATTTGGTCATTTTCTCTGTAACCGTCACTCATTCCTTTATTTACAAATTTCGCAGGAGAATCAGATGATGTTCCTTCAACAATCTTCCTTTTCTTAGCCAAAATCTCACTTTTTCCTCTCTTAAAAATTACAACATTCTCTCTATGGTCTTTCTGACTCACTCCGCTATGATGTTAGGTGTTCAAGCGGTAGGCCAAACTAATTAGAGACAAATATTACAAGGCCTACTCAATATAAAAAAAGGAGTGAAATGATGGCTTTATTATCAGAGGGGAAACGCAAACTGACAAAAGCCAGCATCTTATTTACAATGGTGCTCGGTCTTGCAGCGCCTCCATTGGAAACATCTGCAGAAGAGTTTTCATGGATGGACAAGAGTCTTTCTGCTGAGGAAAGAACTCAAACTTTAGTAGAAGCTATGACATTGGAGGATAAAGTAGACTTTATTACTGGCAATGTTAACAACTATTACGGATTTTATAACGAAGGATTAGAGAAATACGGTATTCCTGCCTTACAAATGGCAGATGGGCCTCTAGGTGTCCGCATTGCCAATCCTGAAATTCAAAACAAACAATCAACTGCTTTGCCTTCCGCAATCGGCCTTGCAGCAACATGGAATACGGAGACAGCAGAAGAATATGGTGATTTGATTGGAAATGAAGCATTCAATACAACACATAATGTTATGCTTGGCCCTGGGCTAGATATTGCCCGCAATCCTTTCGGGGCAAGAAACTTTGAATCTTTAGGTGAGGATCCATACTTACAAGGACAAATGGCATCTAGTTATGTAAATGCCATTCAAAGCAATAATGTCTTGGTAACAGCCAAGCATTACTTATTGAACAATCAAGAAAAGGACCGCTTTACAAGCGACTCTCAAGCTAGTGAACGAGCAATCAATGAAATCTATGCAAGACCTTTTGCAAGCGTCATTGAAAATGCTGATTTAGGAAGTGTTATGTGCTCTTTCAATAAAGTAAATGGCGTTTATGCATGCGAAAATCCTGATTTACTGACTGATTTGTTAAGAGACAGCTTAAACTTTGAAGGTTTCGTGATGAGTGACTACGGAGCTAATGTCAGCACAGCTGAGTCAATTAATGCAGGACTCGACTTAGAAACACCAGGTGAGCCTTTTGGAGTATGGGGCGAAGAGCTCTTGCAGGCTGTGAAGGATGGAAAAGTAAGTGAAGAAACAGTTAATCAAAGTGCATACCGAATTCTTTACCAAATATTTGATAAAGGATTATTCGATAACCCAACACAAAACAACCCAATCGATGTGGCCGCACATGGCGAAATCGCCCGACAAATAGCTGCAGAAACGATGGTGTTACTGCAAAATAAGAAGGACATTTTGCCATTAAATACAGATAAGCTGGATTCAATTGCTGTTATTGGACCTGATGCTGATACTGCATCAGCAGCTGGCGGAGGAAGCTCCCTAGTTAATCCAACATATACAGTAAGTCCGCTAGAAGGTATTAAGAATCGTGCAGGAGCAGATGTACAAGTTGAATATGCGCCTGGTACAGATTCCATCAGTGCTGGAGATATCTTACCAGGTCCTGATGCCGTTCCATCTTCTTTCTTAATGCCAGAGGCTGATTCTGATGAAAATGGATTAAAAGCTGAATACTGGTCTAATAAGAACATGGAAGGAAATCCAGAATATGAGCATACTGCTAAACAAGTAAACTTAAATCTTGGTTTCTATAACTATGAAGGTTTTAATGCACAATCTTCAAAATTGGACAGCCTGCCAACAAGCTTAAACGGCATGATGTCTGCAAGATACACTGGTGTAATCAATGTTCCAAAGTCTGGAGAGTATAACCTTTCTACGACAAGCTATGGTTCAAGCAAAGTGTATCTTGATGGAACTCTAGTGATTGATAACGCTGGAGAACAATTGAATACAATTGAAAAAACAGTTACTCTGGAAGCAAACAAAAATTATGATGTAAAAATCGAGTATAAAACGGACTACAAAGAAGCGTCTGGAAATGATAATGGCGGTCAATTACGCTTTGGCTGGGAAGCTGCAGACAATATTGTTGACGAAAATATTGCTGATGCTGTTGACTTAGCGAAAAAATCAGATGCAGCTGTTATTGTAACAAGAACATATGATAGTGAAGGTTATGTTGATCGTTCGGACATGGAACTGCCTAATAACCAAGAACAGTTAATTAAAGAAGTAGCGAAGGTAAATAAAAATGTCGTAGTTGTCAATGAAAGCGGCATTGCAGTTAAAATGGGAGACTGGAAAAATAAGGTCGAGTCGATCGTGCAAGCATGGTATCCAGGTCAAGAACAAGGAAATGCGATTGCTGACGTATTATTCGGCGATGTAAACCCTTCTGGAAAACTGCCAGTCACATTCCCTGTCGATGAAGATTCCACACCAGTTTCTTCAGAGGAACAATATCCTGGCATTGACGAAGCTGTTAAGTATTCAGAGGATATTTTTGTTGGCTACCGCGGCTATGAGCAATCTGGCATTGAAGCAGCCTTCTCCTTTGGACATGGCTTGTCTTATACAGATTTCAAGTATAACAAGTTAAAAACAAAGGTGAAAGGTACAAAGAAATCTACTGAACCAACAGTTGAAGTTACATTAAACTTAAAAAATACAGGTGATGTTACAGGCTCTGAGGTTGTCCAAGTTTATACTGGAAAGCTTCCTACTAATGTAGAGACAGCTCCTAAACAATTGGCAGGCTTCAGTAAGGTTGAGCTTAAACCTGGAAAAGAGAAGAAAGTGACCATTAAACTGGATGCAAAAGCCTTCTCTTATTATGATGAAAAGAAAAACGAATGGGTTACTCCTTCAGGTAATGTGCCTGTTTATGTGGGCAGCTCTTCCAGTGACATTCGTCTAAAAGGCAGTGTTACTATTTCTAAATCAACAAGCAAGCAGTTAAACAAAGCTAACAATACTAAAAACTAATAACAAACAACAACAAAGATAAAAAAGATAATCGAAAAGAAAATCCCCACAAAAAAGCTTTGTGGGGATCTTTTTTCAGGAGGAACTAAATTTATGATTAAATACAAAATATGGACGTTCCTGTTGCTGCTTATGCTCCTGCTAGCACTGCTTATCTTTGCATATATGAACCCTGTTAACAAGACGAGTAACCAAAAGAAAGTGGACGAAACAGAAGTATTGGTCTGGCAGACGACAGGTGATCAGGCAGATTTACTAGAGAAAAAGGATTCCCTGTATTTTTCAAATCAGCACTCCCCTTCTCTCCCTACTGTAGCAATTGAGCCGAATACTGCCTATCAACAAATGGACGGGTTTGGTGCTGCTGTAACTGGATCAACTGCCTATTTGCTACAGAATGAAGATGATTCTGACCGAAACAGCATTTTAACGGACTTATTTACAAGCAAGGGAATTAATCTATCAATAGTCAGGCATACTATTGGCTCTTCCGATTTTTCTGTCGATGTCAATGGAAATCCAAGCAGTTATACGTATAATGACACAAACGGTGAACCAGATTATGATATGAACTATTTTTCTATCAAAAAAGACAAGGATGTTGTAGGGAGTCTGCAAGATATTCTCACATTAAATAAAGATATTCAAGTCTTGGGTACGCCTTGGAGTGCACCTGCCTGGATGAAATTCGGTGAAAAAACGTTGAATGGCTGGTATTTAGATTATACGAATGACAAAGTGTATAAAGCTTATGCTGATTACTTTGTTCGTTATGTTAAAGCATATAAAAGCAACGGAATAGATATTTCTGCCGTTACCATTCAAAATGAGCCAGAATTCACTTCAGCTAACTACCCTTCTATGAGTATGGGTGCCGAGGAGCAGGCTAAATTCATTGGACAGTATTTAGGTCCAGCTTTTCAGGCAAATAACTTGGAGACAAAAATCATAGGGTTTGATCATAATTGGGACAGTGCTGTCCAATACACAAGTGCATTATTTGAAGACAGTACAGCTGCAGAGTATATCGATGGAACTGCTTTCCACTGCTACGAAGGAACTCCTGCTGCTATGGCACAAATTCATGAAAATTTTCCTTCTAAACATATTTATCTTACTGAATGCAGTTCAGGTAAATGGAGTGAAAGCTTTGCTGATAATTTCAGCTGGCAGATGAGCAATCTTATGATTGGCGGCCCGCGCAATTGGGCAAAAGCTGTGCTAATGTGGAATATCGCACTAGATGAAAATAACGGTCCTGTAAACGGAGGCTGCAGTATATGTACAGGGTTGTTAACAATAGACAAAAAAACAGGGACTACAACGAAAAATGCAGAATACTATGCCCTTGGACATGCCAGCAAATTTGTCCAGCCTCATGCAGTAAGAATTTATTCATCCAATTTTCCAGGCACTATTGAAACGGTTGCTTACCAAAATCCAGACAAATCTATTATCCTCCTAGCACTGAATCCTATGGATAAGGAGAAAAGCTTTCAAATCGAGACTAACGGCACTTACTTTACTTACAGTCTTCCTCCCAAAAGTGCTGTCACATTCTCTTGGCAACCTTAATAGAAGATAGAAAAAGGTGCATTTCCATGAAATGCACCTTTTTAATAGAGGAATTTCATAAGATTTGAGGGTGTAAAGAAGAAAACATTAGGAAGGAAAGTTCTTAACATCATTTATTCAAATCACTTAATTTTTCTTAAATGTTACTCTTTTGGATATGAAGCACCTGGAGCTACAAATTTAGCTTCTTTAACAGGAATGCGGAATAGAACTCCGTTAGACAAGATTAACGCAAGGATATCTTTTTTGTCTTTCACAAGTCCTTGGAAATAACCATAGATGGAAGCATAGTAAGCATTGTCTGTATAAACAGTTACAGGTGTGCCAATAGCAATACCTGCAAAGCGGCCCATTTTTGCAATCGGAATATATGCAGCGAGTACCATCATTTCTTCTGCAGTTTCTTCCTCTTCTTCTGGCACTTCTGGCTCTTCAGGTTCAGGGAATACAGGTTTTTTAATTTTAGCCATAATATCTTCTCCTTTTATATAAAAAATGGTGGAAGGCTATAAACTAGTAAAATTGGCTTGTCCATTTTTTTGTAGTTAACAAAAATCCTTTTAAAATGTAGATGCAGCCTTCTTATATCAAACTGATTTTCACGGCGTTCTTTCCTATCACCAATGAATTCTTATTTACAATTACAGTATATTAACGCTCCCCCTTTGCAGAAACCGCATTTCCCCATAGACACATCCATTTTTTTGAAAATAGTAAAAGAACATAAAATTTAATTCATATAAAGAAACTGTCTAGCAGCATATATCCCTATCATTTTCCTTTTTTTGATAGGGTATAATTTATCTCTTTATATACTACGTTTCCTTCCCTTTGCTAATTGCTTATTCAGCAGTTTCAAAAACCTTTCTTGCGTTTTTGTGCTGTTCTCCAGTCTTTTCACGCGAAATGGACTGTCCAAATATTGGCGTATCTTATAATTTGTTATAAATAATTTCCGATATTTTTCCTCTGCAAATAGTTGTTGAAACCAAACCAGTTGATTTAATTTCTCTATGTGAGAATCAACTCTTCTAGTATCGAGAGTTCTCTGATTAGACATAGAACCCATCATCGCAATTATTAGATCAATGATATAGGATAATCTCATGTTTTTTACCTCCTTAATGATAATTAGTATGGTCCTTAAATTAGGAAAAAAACGAAATAAAAGGCAGGAAAGCTGCACTGCCTCCTGCCTTAAGTACTCCAATATACACTTACATTTCCTCTGGTGCTTTTAACCCTAACAGCCGGAGCCCTTCTTTCAAAACCATTCTCACTGCATATACAAGTGTTAATCTTTGTTGCTTAAGGTTTTCATCATCTAAAATGCGTACAGTTCCGTAATACTTATTAAAAGCTCTCGCTAGTTCCACAACATATTTAGCAATTTGAGACGGATCATAATCTTCCAGTGATTTTTTGACTGTTTCCGGAAAAGCATTTAACGTCATAATAATGGACCATGCTTCTTCCTCTTGAGTCCCTAAAGCTGCTGCCTCTGCTTTAAAATTACCCTTTTTCAGCAACGAAGCAGCCCGGGCATGGCTGTATTGTACGTACGGCCCAGTTTCTCCTTCAAACTTCAACATATCTTCGAGAGAAAACTCAATGTCGTTTTGGCGGAAGTTCTTTAAATCATGAAAGATAACTGCACCTGTACCAACTTGTTTAGCGATTTCCTCTTTGTTGCTAAGATTAGGATTTTTCCGTTTAATATCTTCCAATGCAAGGGAGATGGCACATTTTAGCACTTCTTCTAATAGAACTACCTTCCCTTTTCGCGTTGACATTTTTTTGCCCTCTTTAAGCATCATGCCAAAAGAGACATGCTTCATTCCTTGCTGCCATTTGTTTCCCATCTTATCTAACAGAGCAAATAATTGCTTAAAATGCAATGTTTGTTCATTGCCGACAACATACAGTGCTTGATCAAAGTGATATGTTTCCTGCCGGTAAATCGCTGCTGCTAAATCACGGGTTGCATACAGTGTTGCTCCGTCCCTTTTTTTAATTAAGGATGGAGGCATGCCTTCAAGAGGAACTAATTGTGCTCCGTCTGATTCTTGAAGCAGATTCAGTTCTTCAAGTTTTCGGATAACCTTATCCATCTTGTCATTAAAAAACGCCTCCCCGTCAAAGGTATCAAAGTGAATACCCATTAATTCATAAATTTTTGTGAATTCCTGTAAGGATTCAGCCCGAAACCATTCCCACAAAGCCACTGCTTCTGGATCAGCCTGTTCTAATTTTTTAAACCAATGCCGAGCATCACTCTCTAAGTCAGGGGATTGAAGCGCTTCTTCATGAAATTTCACATACAACTTCAACAGCTCTCTTATGGGCTGCTGCTTTACCTCTTCCTCATTGCCCCATAGTTTATATGCAAGTATTAATTTTCCAAATTGCGTTCCCCAGTCGCCTAAATGGTTAATTCTAATTGTGCGGTATCCACATTTTTCAGAAATTAATGCTAAAGCATTCCCAATTACTGTTGAACGTAAATGTCCCATTGAAAAAGGCTTCGCAATATTGGGAGAAGAAAAATCAATTGTCATTACCTTGTTTGTGCCAATACTTAAATCCCCGTATTGCGCTTTTTTGTTAAGCACCTGTTCCAAGACGGCCTGTGACACTTTGTTTTTATTCAAAAACACATTTAAGTAGCCGCCAACAGCTTCCACTTTTTCAAACTTTGATGCCTTCATTTTTGGAACTAATTCCTGAGCTATACTTTGGGGCGATTTTCGGAATACTTTTGCCAATTCAAAACAAGGAAAAGCCAAGTCTCCTAAATTTGCAAACTTCGGGTTTTCCATCATAAAAATTAGCTTGCCTTTATTAATTTCTCCACCTAAAGCCTCAAAAAGAATTTCAGCAAATTCACCTTTAATGTCCATTTCTTTCCCTCCAAATAAAAAGCTCCCGTCTCTTATATAAATAAGAGACGGGAGCTTTAATATTATCCCGTGGTACCACTCTAATTGTTTTCCAAAATGAAAAACCACTCCAGTTTTTAACGAGGCATTCCCCGGCATTCCCTATTTGATTTTTCAGGAATGCATCTCAAAAGTGCGGTTCATCAATTGCTTCATGCCAAGCTCCCACCATTCTTGACTCGCTTTACTCTCCACAACTGACTACTCTCTTCATCTTCGATTTTCTTAATATTATGGTTATTATATCCAATTATTAAGAAATAGCAACCATTTTTTTCATCTAATCGAAAAATTCTTTACATAATTTGTATCACTATCTCACTTCTTTTGTCGAAGCTCTTCCATCATTCTTACAGTTATTGCATAATAATTATTAGGTCTACAAATGAAAGGATAGTTGGATGATTCAAATTGAACTGATTTGCCATGAACTGAAACGATTAATGGACGATTACTATAAATGTGAAGATCCTGCAATCAAGCAACAAATACATCATGATATTAAGCTTTTAAGCGAGGGGCTGTTCCTAAGTGACCTCCCTGAAGTTTTATTAAAGACTATTAAATGAGTCAGCCCGATGGATAATTCCACCGGGATTTTTTCTTGCTTAGCATAAAGATAAGCTTCCTCGTATTGATATGTAAGCACCATTAAAACTACCAAAAAGTTTGGTGAAAAGTACTAGTTACAAAACGGCTCTTGTTATGGTAAATTAGCTGTGGTGATAATTATGATATTAAAAGAACTGTTCGCAAATTTTGCCATTTTGACATCACTTATTTTTTTATATACACAACTTTTGAAAACACCATTAAATCGTAATTCTAATATGAACTATAAAATTTTTGCTGGGATAGTTGCCGGTATCTCGTCTGATATATTAATGTTTTACAGTATCCATATTGGCGATTCCATCTTTGATTTGAGACATATCCCTATTATTTTGGTGGGTTTCTATGGCGGTTTTATTCCCGTAACCATATCTTTGTTGTTCTTTATTGTCGGAAGGCTGTTAATAGGAATAAGTGTGACATCTTTAATAGCAATAGGGTATATCACGCTTGTGTCATTATTTGCAGTCCTGTTTTCTCCTAAATCAAAAGGCAGCTTGCAGGTGAAAATTGCAATTCTTTTAACTACTAACAATATTATCTTATCAGTTACGGCTGTTTTTCTAGTTGAAAGCACAGAAGCACTGTATGTCCTCCTTCCTATTTATTGGATTGCCTCTTATGCTGCCGGCATCCTTGCCTTTTATATGCTGGAGCTATTAAGAAAAAAGACAATACTATTTGAGAAGTATAAATTAGAGTCAACAACTGATGGACTGACTGGCTTAAATAACGTCAGGAAATTTGATGAGGTTTTTAATTCACTCGCTGAAAGTGTTGGGCAAAAAGGAGAAAAGCTTTCTTTTTTGTATATCGATATTGATTTCTTCAAGCATATTAACGACAATTACGGACATGGCGATGGAGATATCGTATTAAAAGCATTAGGAAATCTCCTCCATAATACAACCCGCTCTTTCGACATCGTGAGCAGAAATGGCGGAGAAGAATTTTCGGATATTTTATTAGATTGTTCGCTCGAAAGGGCTTACGAAATTGGTGAACGCATCAGGAAAATCGTCGAAAATACACCATTTATTATTAGCTCGAATGAGACCATAAACATTACAGTGTCAATCGGTGCAGCAAGCTTCCCTGAAACAACGGATAATATTTGCTCCCTTATAGAAGAAGCGGATAAAGCCTTGTATCAAGCAAAAAGAACAGGAAGAAACAAGGTCTGCATCAATCAGGATGTTAATACTGTTCCTGTTTTAACAGTGTAAACAATCAGGACCCTATCTCTATTCTAGGGTCCTAATCTTTATGCGTTACAATACTTCTCCATTCGATTCAAGCACTTGTTTATACCAATAAAAGCTCTTTTTTCTTAGTCGCTCATTCGAGCCTTTTCCTTCACTGTCTTTATCTACATAAATAAAGCCATATCGCTTCTTCAGCTCTGCTGTAGAGGCACTGACTAAATCAATTGGACCCCAGGAGGTATAACCCATTATTTCTACACCATCACCAATTGCATTTTTCATTTCATAAATATGCTTCCGTAGGTAGTCAATTCGATAATCATCTTGAATGGTACCGTCTTCCTCCAGCTTGTCCACTGCACCAAGTCCGTTCTCAACAATGAATAATGGCTTTTGATAGCGGTCATACAGCTGGTTGCAGACTGTTCTTAATCCGACCGGATCAATTTGCCAGCCCCATTCAGATGATTCTAAATAAGGGTTTTTTAAGCCTTCAAATAAATTGCCAGATGCCTTGCCTGCTTGATGTTCGGGGTCTGTGCTAGCTACAAATGACATATAATAGCTGAATCCGATATAATCAACCGTATAATCTTGTAAAAGCTCCAAATCCCCTGTATCCATTTCAATGTTAATGCCATTATCAGCAAAATAATTCGTCATATAAGTTGGATAGTATCCTCGAGACTGAACATCTGAAAAGAACAATGTCTTTCTGTCTTGAGTTAAAGCAGCAAACATATCTTCTGGTTTTGAACTGTATGGATAAGTTATCATTGAAGCAATCATACAGCCAATCTGCGATTCCGGAATTTCCTCATGACCTGCTTTCACAGCCAGGGCACTTGCTACAAACTGATGGTGTGCCGCTTGGTAAATGTCTTGTTCATTTTTAACGCCATCCTTAAACAATAGACCGCCTCCAGTAAATGGAGCATGCAGCAGTACATTGATTTCGTTAAAAGTCATCCAATATTTAACCTTATTGCGGTACCGCTTGAAAATAGTTTTCGCAAATTTTTCATAATAGCTTACAACTTGCCGGTTTTTCCAGCCGCCATATTTTTCAACAAGGTTAAGCGGCATCTCATAGTGGGACATCGTTACAACTGGTTCTATATTATGTCTTCGCAATTCATCAATCATGTCATCATAGAATTGAAGTCCGTTTTCGTTAGGCTGCTGGTCATCTCCATTAGGAAAGATCCGCGACCATGCAATGGAAAAACGAAATGCTTTAAAGCCCATTTCCGCAAACAAAGCAATATCCTCTTTATACTTATGATAAAAATCAATACCTTCATGATATAAATTAAATTTTTCCATCGAGAAATCAGGTGGACTCATGATTCCATTAGGAGAAACATCTGCTGTCGATAAACCTTTGCCATCCTCCTGATAAGCACCCTCCAACTGATTTGCAGCAACAGCACCGCCCCACAAAAAACCTTCTGGAAATTGCACAGACCTGCTCATTTTCATCACCTCTGTTCATTATTTAAGCTTTTATTTTTGTTTCTATTAATTGTTCTCCAACTTTTGTTTGCTTTTGTTCGGTTGGTGTTATTTGTTCAAAATCTCCTTGGTTTGTCACAATCACAGGTGTAGAAACAACATAGCCTGCTTTTTTAATTTCCGTTAAGTCGAAATCAATTAACAGCTGACCTTTTTTTACTCTCGTTCCATGGCTGACATGTGCGGTAAAAAACTTGCCATTTAATTCAACCGTATCCATCCCAACATGGATTAAGATTTCTGAACCATTGTCAGAAGTGATTCCAATTGCATGGTTTGTAGGAAAAAGCGCTGTGACAGTACCATCTACTGGAGAATATACTTTACCTTCAGAAGGTTCAATTGCAACCCCTTGACCTAACGCTCCTGATGCAAATGCTTCATCTTTAAGCAAAGATAATGATAAGACTTCGCCGTTTATCGGACTATATATAACCTCATCAGCGAGCTTAACTGCTGGCGGTTCCTCTTTATTTGCCTGGTTGTTAGCCGTCGAATCTGCTGTTTCTGTTTTAGAATTGCCAAACAAATACGTTAAAATGAATGCTAAGACAAAGCCGACAATAATGGCAATAACAGCACCCCAGAAGGCAAAAGTTATGCCAGCTTTTGGATCAATATAAGTAGGAATTCCGAAGATTCCCAACCCTCCGACCATATATATTTGCGACTTGGCAAAGCCAAGAATTCCTCCGCCGACAGCCGCTGCAATACAGCTGATAATAAATGGTTTTTTTAATGGCAACGTTATTCCGTAAATGGCAGGCTCTGTAACCCCGAATATGCCGGAAATGAATGCAGGAATGCTTAATGTTTTATATTTTTGCTGTTTTGTTCTTAACCATACACCAAGCACAGCACCAATTTGTGCAAAAGATGCAGCAAACATCGTGCCGAGTATCGGATCTGCTCCGTGCACAGTCAGGTTGTTAATCGCAATCGGCACAAGCCCCCAATGCAGGCCGAAAATAACAAAAACCTGCCATAATCCGCCGACGAAAATACCGGCAATAATTGGACTGAGATTATATAGCCAAAGTGTAGCTTGTCCAATTAATACACCTGCCCAAGTGGCAATCGGTCCAATCACTAAAAACGTTATCGGCACTGCGATTAAAAGTGTAAAGAATGGAACTAAGAAGGTTTTAACAACATCTGGAATAATTTTTTTAAAAAACTTCTCCAGCTTCACTCCAAAATAAGCGGCTAGGATGATCGGTATTACAGAAGAAGCATAGCTCATTAATATAACAGGCACCCCTAAAAACGTAATAAATACTGGTGACTGAAACACAGTGCCTGAAAATAATGTAGTAATCGGTGTACCTGTCGTTAACGTTGTTAAGGTCGGATAAACAAGGGAAGCACCTATTACCATCCCAATAAAAGTTGTGCCACCAAACTTTTTGCTGGCTGTATACCCTAGGAATATCGGGAAGAAATAAAATAAGGAATCACCGAGTGCATTTAATATTTGATAAGTTCCAGATGTTGCCTCAAGCCAGCCTAATGCTAAAAATAACGCATTAAACCCCTTGATCATCCCGGTTGCTGCCAAAACACCTAATACAGGTGTAAAGATGCTGGAAATAATATCAATGAATTGATTAAATATCCCTTGCTTTTCTCCGCCTCCGTTATCTTCAGACGACGATTGTGTATTAAGCCCGCCAACCTCCACTACCGCCTTATATACGTCTGGAACGTGATTTCCGATGACCACCTGATACTGGCCACCGCTTTTCATAACAGTTACTACACCTTCCATATTTTTAATTATATCGGTCTGAGCCTTGCTTTCGTCTTTTAACTTGAAGCGCAAGCGAGTAATACAATGAACAACGCTGTTGACATTTTCTTTACCTCCAACATTTGCAATAATATCCTTTGCCAACTGTTCATATTTCATTAATTCCACCTACTTTCCTTTATTGGGTAACTCATATATTTATTGTGTTGCAAAGATAGGAAGCCTATCCTTCCCCTAAAATATTTTGGTAATGAAACAATAATTGCTCTCCAAGCAGTATTTTATATATAATGATTTATAGATAAAGGGGTACATATTAATTAACAAAGCCAAGAGGAGTAGTTAAAAATGAATCCAATTAATAATATTAAAGATGAAGTAAAGATATTTATTAATGAAAATGGGGATAAGTTTGAAAGCAAATTGCTTACGGAAGCAGTTAATGTCTCAACAAAAATTACGGATATCTTAAATAAGGGAAACATCGATTTATTAAAAAACGCCAAAAAAATGACATTTTTCGTTATGGACGAAAAAGAGGAAGAATTGGTTTCTTTTGCTAAAGTCGAAGGAATTGCTTGGGCAAAGCACTCATTAACTTTAGAGTTAAAACTGGAGTGGGTGCAGGCAATTAGAAGAACAATATGGCATTTTATCTATATTATTGATGAACAGCAGAATATAATATCAGACCGCAATAATTTTTATATCTTAGAAAAAAGCATAAATGAAAAAATGGATAAATTCTTAAACAGCTTCTTTCTTAATTACTCAAACTTTAAAGATGAAATGCTATATAGACAAAGAGAAATGGTAGAACATTTGTCTGTTCCAATCATTCCAGTTAAGCAATCTGTTTCGGTATTACCTCTTATTGGAGCAATTGATTCGTATCGAATTAGAGTGATTGAAGAAAAGGTATTAAATGATATTGCAGATTCAAGAATTCAAACACTCATCATTGACCTTTCCGGGATTGCGAGAATGGAAATGGATGTGATTGATTACTTTGAAAAGATTTTAGCTGGAATCTCCATGATGGGCTGTAAGGCAATCCTTACAGGACTTAGACCTGAACTTGTCAAAAAAATGGTTCATGCAGGCATCCGCTTCGAAAAAGATGCGGAAACACGAGGTACACTGCAAGATACATTAAAAACCTATTTGTAAAATTATTTTACCATCCCCCATTAAGGGGGATTTTGTTTTACAATGCAGTAAAAATACATGATCGCCACCCAATACTTTAGACGGATGAACTCAGATAGTGTAAAATTCTATGGACAACCTATAATTGCACCAACAGGAGGATTGAAATGTATTCAAATAATGAACTTTATCATTTTTTTGTTAAAAAAACATGGCAAATAACAGAAGACTGGTATGAAAGTCTAGATAAATCCAATAGCAGCGGAGTTTATGCTTCTAATGATCCAGAAATCATTAAAGGCGTGAAGCAACAAAACTATGAGTTCCACGAGAACTTTGCAGAAGTATTTCGTAAGGAAGAAGGAAAATTTTCAGCTGATTTTGAACAATGGATACTAAAGGTAGCGCAGGATCAGGAACATTCGCTAACACCGATTCATTTTATCATCCGCGAATTTCACAGAACGCAAAAGCAGTACCTTGATTTAATGACGGAATTTATCGAGGAACATAAAGATAATCTTGCCGTAAGCGAAATACATACAATATATCAGGTTGTTACAGAAACAATGGCTAATGTGATTGAATGGTTTACAAAAGAGTATAATCGCAACTCCGAAAAAAGACTGCATGCCCAGCAGGAGTTAATTCTTGAACTCAGCACACCTGTTATTGCCTTAAATAACCAAACAGCATTATTGCCATTAGTTGGGGAGATTGACACAGCACGTGCGAAAATCCTACTTGAGAAAACGTTAGAGCAATGCAACCGTTTAGGAGTAAACAGATTGCTTCTTGACCTTTCCGGTGTAGTCATTATTGATACAATGGTTGCACATCAAATCTTTCAACTAATCGAAGCATTATCATTAATCGGCGTTAAAACCGATCTTTCTGGCATTCGTCCTGAAGTTGCTCAAACTGCTATTCAGCTCGGTTTAAAATTCGATAATATCTCAGTCAATTCCTCTCTCGCAAATGCCATCAAGTTGGCGAATATCTAAAAAACAGACGGAGTCCGTCTGTTTTTTCTTCATCCAATATTAAGATTGTTTTTGCTTCTTTCGCGAAGAATCAGACTTTCTGTTCCCCGTTTCTTTCATTGTAGTACCTTGTCCTTGAACATTTGTAGAACCTAAACCAATTGTTGATGGATCAGCTTTTCTGTTAGACACTGTATTCACCTCCAACTATATTGTTCCGCAAATCCTGTATGTTATGAGACTTGTTTCGTAATGTACTAATTCCTAATCATCATTATTTAGCTCTTTCCTGAGAGAATTAATTGCAGCCATTACCTCATCTATATTTTCTTTATTATTCATTTCATTTCTAGCATAAAGTAAGATTGGTCTTACTGATTCAATGGAACTTCCAAAGCCCGCCATCCAATCATACCTTGGGACCATCCAAGTATGAAAATGATGTGTTGTGTCTTCATTATAAAAATAATAAACATACTCTATTCCCAAAACTTTCCTTTGAGCATGCCTAATCTTTGACAAGGTCTTTATATAATCTAACTGCTCTTGGTCCGTTAGTTCATCGAAGCATTTTATATGCCGCTTAGAAGCTAATATCATTAACCCTTTAATTGGATAAGCAACATCTTGATGTGCGTGAAAATGTTCAGTTTCATATACTGCACCACCATCTGGTTCAATTATTCCGCTTGTTAAGGCACAGCTTAAACATTCAACTTCAACAGTGGTGCCGTTAGATAAGGTTATATTCTTCATTAGAATCCCCCTATTATGATAACCTTCTATTTCACCGGATAAAGATTATTTCTAGATTCCTTCCTATAACCCCTTCTCCTTTCACTAAATTTACCAATTCAAATAAAACAACCCAAGTTAAAATTAAAATCCACACACTAAAATAAAATTATTTAATATTTAAATTGAATATATTAAACTAATTAAGTTATTTTTTTTGTTTATTTAATTTTATTGTTTATTTTATTTAATCATTAATGTATGATTGCATTATAAATAAAAAAAGGAGGGAATTATGGCTTATCCTCTTATTTCAGAGTGCCCTGTTTGTGCAAAGCAATTAAAAATTACCCGGCTACAGTGTACTCATTGTCATACCACTATCGAAAATGAATTCGAACTTTCTAATTTTGCAAATCTTAACAAAGAACAGCTCAGCTTTATCGAGACTTTCTTAAAATGCCGCGGAAATATAAAAGAGGTTGAAAAAGACCTTGGTATTTCTTATCCAACTGTCCGCGGGAAATTAGATGATATTATCTCTTCTCTTGGTTATTCTACCACTAAGAAAGCAGATAAAATTGATCGTAAAAAAGTAATCTTAATGCTGGAAAAAGGCGAAATAACTGCTGAAGAAGCAATTGAATTATTAAATGGGGAGGAATCCTAAATGAGCGAAGAAATTTCAAGAGTTTTAACAATGGTTGAAGAAGGTAAGCTGAGTAAAGACAAAGCTGCTGAATTAATTGATGCCCTGCAAGGAAAAGACAACAAGGTCAATCTACAAAAACATACCTCAGCCTCCTATTTAAACAAAATGCTAAAGATCCGTGTTACTTCGGAAAACGGGGATAATGTCAACGTTAATCTGCCAATTAAACTTATAAAAGCTGTCTTAAATGTAGGCTCTAGTATTGCGGAGAGAATTCCCCAATCCGAAAAATATGTGAAGGATATTGACATTGCACTGTTAATAGATGCAATTGATAATGAATTGGACGGACAAATTGTAGATGTTACAGCAGCAAATGGTGACAAAGTATTGGTTACAGTTGAGTAATATGATGAAGGTAAAAGTTAAAGTAAATGGGAAACGCTTTATTATTCCAGTTCCATATGCTATTTTACATCTTGTCATTAGAATTCTAACTTCAAAGAGAATTCTCGTGCTTGTGAATGGTGCAATCGAAAAATCCGGAAAAACAAAATTTCAAATCCCTTATATTAGCAGGTATGACTTAAAGCCTTTGCTAAGAGAGCTTTCCAGCCAAAGCGGTTTACTGCTGGTTGAAACAAGCCTTAAAGATGGAACAGAAGTTTCTATAAGGTTATAAAGCACAATTCCTTTATCATGGGATTGTGCTTTTTTTCTTTTTTTTACCAGTACATCTTCCAGCTCATGACTGTGCGTATTAATGCTTCTAAATAATAGTAATCTCCCCAGATACAGCACTCGTCTACCCCATTATTGTCAGGCTTAGAGTAGACTGCATGCAACAAAATACCATTGGAGTGAGCTTTTTTAGTAGTATAGCTTTCAGCTAGTGACTTAATCATTTTTATGGCTGCATTTTCATAGACTTCCTTATATTGATGGGAAACTGGCAAGTTCTTGCTTAATTCGAGTAGTCCACAAGCCATGATGGCTGCAGCAGAACTGTCACGTTCCTCCTTTCCTTCTGTAAAGACTAAGTCCCAATAGCAAATATTATCATCAGGAAGACGATTTAAAAAGTAGTTTGCCAGTTTTTCAGCAATATCAAGAAACTCTCTATCCCCTGTATGTACGTAGCTTAATGCAAAACCGTATACTCCCCATGCCTGGCCACGGGCCCAGCACGATTGATCGGTATATCCTTGCGCAGTCTTTCCATAAAGCGGTTCACCATTCTCTGTATCCATATAAAAGGTATGGTATGTTGATGCGTCTTCTCTCACAATATACTTGGCTGCTTGTTTAGCATGATTTACGGCAATATTATAATACTTCTGATTACCTGTTTCTCTGGAAGCAAAATATAATAACGGCAAATTCATATTACAATCTATAATCATCCTTCCAAGCTGTTCTGGGTCAGATAAATCGCCCCATGCTTGAATAATCTTCGCCTTTTGATGATACCGAGTAATCAGCTTATCAGCTGCTTTTATCGCTATTTCTTTTGCGGTTTCATCTTTCAGCACTTGGTAGCCCGCCACACAGGATAAAGAGTATAAAAAACCAATATCATGTGTTTCTAACTGAATATTCTTCGTTAAGCGTTCACTAAAGCTTTCAAGCTGGGTTTTTATTACATCAAGATATTTATCATTCCCTGTATATTCGTAAGCTAAATAAAGCATTCCAATCCAAAAGCTAGCAGTCCAATCATTATTATCTTCAGGAATATACATTAAATTTGTTGATGCAGCCGGTGGTACCTTCTCCGTAAATAGGTCTAGATTTTCATCGATTTTTTGCAAAACATACTGAATTTCCTCTTCAAGCCATTTTGAATCTAAAACAGCTTTGGCTTTAAATTTATCATGCTTCATTTCTTCGTGAATCGTACTCATCTCTACTTTCCCCTTTCAGATATGGACTTCATCAGATTCGTTCTAGTATTATAAACAATGATCAATTGGAAAGTTATTCCCTGACCAAGCTCTTTTTGCCGTCCATTCCATTGAAGAATTACTCCAAAATGGATCTGATTCGGCCAAACCTAATGGCAAGAAAACGGCCGCACACAAATAAACACTGCCTGTAGAAATATATCCTTCCCCAATCCCTGGTTGATGGCCGCAAAAACCAATAGTCAGCCACCCTGACTCTGTAAATGTGCCCGGAGCTTCCAGTGTCCGTTTTATAACTTGAGTCAGTGCACTTCTAACTTGTTCTGGAGCAAGTGTCTTAGGTAAATCCTTGCGAAGTGCATGGTGAGCTAAAGTTTGAAAAACACCAAAACGGTAAGCAATAGATCTTCCCACTGGCGGAAATGTTCCCTCCGGCGAAATCATGCGCTCTTGAATAACTGCATATCTTTTTGATCTTTCCATAAAGGTTTCCTTTTTTCCCAGCCAATCTGTGTACTCTTCACCAACAGTTTCTAATAAATCTACAAGCATAGGATGGATAACAAAGCTATTATAATAATCATAATGAAACTCAGGTCCATCACTGTATACACCATCTCCCAAATACCATTGATCAAATTGCTTTACAGCAAAATCAATACGCATCGGATCCCAATCCTTTTCTCCCACTTTATATAAAAAGGCTTCAATTAATGCAGAAAATAAAAGCCAGTTAGAAAAGATTGGTTTTTTTGTTCGGGTAGCTTTCATTGCAAGTATCACATTGTTTTTAACCCTACCACTTAGTTTTTTCCATAGTTCATCAGGAGCTCTAAGAAAAGCATGCGCTAAAAAAGCAGTATCAACAATCGGCTGAAAATCTGTTGAAAAATTCATATAATCAGGAGAGTGAGGATCTGTGCCTGCATCAATAGCTATGCGTGCCAGCTCACCATATTCCATACGAAGTGCTTCTTCCTCCTTATTTTCACTTTTCCTTTCCAGCCATGGAGCCATCCCAACGAGCAGTCGGGACAACGCTTCCAAATGAGTGAATTGTTGACGATTTGTACCTTCCTTCATCTCGACTGGCATTACTTTTTTTAATGATTTATTTTTTAAGTTTTGAAGCACCGGACTTGCAATTTTCAGCATGGATTGCAGCCAATACTCTCGATCGTTATCATTTGAGACGCTCACATTTTCCTCCTCCGATTTCCTTTCTTTTTATCACCAAATTCTTTACTAAATTATAACTTACGTATTATTCTAAAAGTGTTTGTTAAATAACCAAAAATGTCGCTCTATTGTTCTTGCACCTTAAATAATAAGTTTTTCAATGTTTGAATACTATATGGAGGAATTATATGAAGAATTTATTTGAACAAATAGATCTCAAACCATTTAACTGGGTTTATCGCAGGGTTTCTGAGCAGAATTTCCAAGGATATTATCACTGGCATCAAGGTTGCGAACTTTTATTTGTATATCGTGGACAAGGGCGCGTAATAGTTAACCAACAGACTTATGAGTTAAAAAAAGGAATGCTTTTCTTTTTCCAGCCATTTCAATTACATAAGGTATATGTAGAAGTATCCCCCCAATCTCCTTATGAGAGAAGTATTCTTCACTTTGATACAATGTCATTCGGAGAGAAAAACCTAAATTTTTTCCCAGGACTGAGTGCCTTGTTAAAAAAATTACAGTTTGGAGTAAACGAACTTCAAGCTTTTGATTTAGAAAATGATTATAACTATATATATGAGCTGTATGAACAATTTAATAAATCACTGCAAACAAACAACTGGGAAGAAGACAGCCAGCTTTTTTTAATGCAATTGCTCTCATGTATCCGTATAAACAGCACCGATGCTAATCCTGATTCAACCTCAAACAATAAATTACGGCCATTATTCTACTCTGAAAAGATAATGAATTGGATAGAAGCACATTATAAGGAGCCCTTTGACTTAGAACATTTATCAAATGAGCTTCATTTATCAAAATCATATATATCAAGAAGTTTCAAGCGTGAAACGGGAAGTAGTTTAACAGAGTATCTTACCATTCGGAGAATAAAAGAAGCTTGTCAATTGCTAGAAATGACAAATAAATCTATTGAATTAATTGGTGAAAGCTTAGGCTTCAAAAGTGTATCTTATTTTATCCAGTTATTCAAAAAACTCGTTGGAACGACTCCTCACCAGTATAGACTCTCCCACAGAAGGTCGCATAACTAAAAAAATTAAATACAGAGCTGGCAAATCACCGCTCTGTATTTAATAGAAATTCTCCCCACAAGGTCTCTTCCACTATAAAGTAGCCCTCGTGTGAACATCCAGCTAATATACATTTATCATTCTGATAAAACATTAAGTCTTCCGGCAATTTTGGATGGAGCCAGCTAAAAAGGGAATTGCTGTTTTCCTTCAGGAAATCCCTTGTGGCATTATTTAATTGAAAATAAGAAACATATGCGGTGGCCTCAGGAAGTTTCGTTGTTTCCCATTCTCGTTGAATTTTCCTTTCCAGCAAGTGTTCCTTTATATAAACAATCCTGGCATCAATTGCAGCATGGCTCTCTTCCTCCATCTCATTCTCAACGAAGGCAAACTTATTACAATGTCTGGTAAGCAAATCCATTAAATGGTTATACCGTTTCCCTTTTACATTTTCTGTTATTATCAGCATGTTTATTTCTCCTCAGTTACACTGCTTTTTTACGTTAGAAATCGAACAATCCTACTCTGGAAGCTTCTCTAGCCAATGTTTATTCCACTGAAAATAAAGCTCATCCCTTTTTTGTAAAAATATGTCTTTTGGATAAGGTAATGCAAGTTCCGGCATCCTATCTGGTCTAAAGTATTGAAGCTCTGCCGTTTCTTGATCATGAGGATTCAGATTGCCGCTGGTAATTTCGCACTGAAACATAAAAACGTTATATTCGACTTGATGGCCATTTGGATATTGATAACGAAATTCTTTTCCGCCAAACACTCCTACTAACTTTCTCGGCAAAACAATTAATCCGGTCTCTTCCCATACTTCACGAACCATTGCTTCGGCAGGTGCTTCTCCTGGCTCTATTGCACCAGCAGGAAGACTCCACTTTTCCCCATTCCCCTTGTTTTGTAATAAGATTTCTCCAGAATCATTCCTGATAATGGCAGCAACACTTGGCATTAATATTAGCTCGTTACCAATTTTCGAACGTATATTTTTATAGTATTCTGACATCCCCATTCACAAGCCACCATCTCTCGTAAAGTTATCTTCTAAAGTCAGCTATTACAATAACTCAATATTTATCTTGTTGTTTGTATAGTTGATGATATGGTCCTTTAATTCTGTCAGCTTTACCCACTTGATTGATATCAGGACTCTCTGACAGCTCAAGCATGAATCCATCTATTATCTTACATGAGCATGCCATAACTTGTCGCCACCTTAAGTTATTTATCCATACATAGTTTTTTTGAAATACAAGAAAATCTAATCTTCCCAATAAAAGATAGCGTCCATAATTACATAATCGTTAGAATTACTATATATAGTTGGGATTTTTGCTTGAAAGGATAAAGGCTGGTGTATTTTTTCTGTTTCTAACCGTTCATATTCAAATTCTTTTAGCGCATACTCCAATTTTCTCACAATAGTCTCGTATTTCTCACTAATATTTAACAGATGTGGACCACCAAATAAACAACCGTATGCACCGCCAATTATTTCGTTCGTATCTGTCCGCATTGTCTTATATCTAGTATCTTCCCCCATAATTGCTACAGGTGCTAAACGACAAATATCAATAATAATTCCTTCTGTCTGTAACTCTTTAATGTTGTTAATTTCCTTAACGACAGTAACATCCTCTTTTTGATAACAAAAAAATTCAATAAAGGAGGCATAGCCACTGCCAAAATGATTCCATTCTGCTTCACAAACGATATTAGGTATTCGATTTATTCGATGAAATAACCTTCGGATATGTGCCTCAATTTCTTCCTCATTTTTTGTACAATAAGGAAAGCTATCGCCAACAATCTTTCCTTGAATTAAATCTTGCAACTGTTTGTTAGAAAAATTCATAAAGAATCCCTCCCCCTTATTACCTTTTATATAAATCAAACTTCCACCTATTTAAACTAAATTATATACGTGCCATTTCTTAAAGAGGTTCCATGCCTTTTAAAAGCTCACTCTATCTTTTTATGAATCTTCCGATATGAACTTGGTGATAGGTCATTTAATTGTTTAAACATCTTACTAAAATGATATTCTTCAAAATAACCGCATAATCTTGCAATCTCTTTAATTTGATAGTCTGTATATATTAAATAACTGCACGCTCGCTCGTTACGGATATAACTAAGATACTCTTTTGGTCCCATTCCTGTGTACTTAAGGAAGAGCTTGCGAAGATAGGTTGCTGAAATGCTGTATTGCTTCGCTAACTGTTCGACTTTAATGTTATCCTGGTATCCGTTTTCCATATATTTTTTTATCTTATTAAAGGCGCTTAATGTACTTGATTCATTTATGCTCCAATCGGGCTGCTCCATGTTGTGGAGCTTATGAAGCATTACTTTTAGTTTACCTTGGGAAACTGCAGCACCATGTGCAACTCCAGGCACCCATTCTTGATGAATTTCCTCAAAGAGCATGCCTAATTCCTCTGCCTGTTTGCAATTGTACTGATTTAAAAAAGGCAGACTCAGTTTCGCAACTCTCTTAACGTCCTTCCAAACTACATCGTAGTTAAGCTCCGCACAATCAAACAGCACCATTGTCATGCGTAGCGGCGCATGTATTTCTGAACGCATCGACATCTGCAGACCAGGTCTTAAGTAAACCATCATTCCTTTCTTCACCTTATGTTCAGTATTAGTATAAAAACTCCCTTCTCCTTCATGAATCCAATATAAACTATGAACATTCACCAGATTGCGGACATCCTTCCAACCAGGATATGTAACTTTGTCGAGCGTAAAATGAATATGCAAGACGAACTGATTCAAATCATATTTTGGCATTTTCAAGTTTCTATCTCCCCTTATAATTAAGCTCGATTTTTACAAGTAGACGCCGTCTTTTTTCCATTCAGAACGAGAATTTATCATGATACTATTCATATTATCAATCCCTCACCAAGATGGCTATGCAAGTATTAAAAATTAAGGAGGAATAGCTTTGCTAAGAACCTTTCAAGAACATCATATCCGTAAGACAAGTCTTTTAGATGGACCATGGGACTTTGTGTTAGATCCTGAAAATGTCGGTCTTAAAGAAAAATGGTTTGATCGTTTTCCACAGCCTGTTAAGTCCATTTATGTTCCCTCTTGCTGGAATAACGGGTTGCATATGTACGACTATGAAGGTGTTGCATGGTTTAGAAGAACAATAAGAATAGAGGATACTAACCATGTCCGATTAGTTTTTCATGCTGTGCTCGGTGCTGCCGATGTCTATCTAGACGGCCAACATCTCGGTTATCACTTTGGTGGATATACACCGTTTGAATTCATTATCCCATCCCTTTCAGCAGGAGAGCATGAACTTATTGTTCGAACAGATAGTACTCTTGATGACCTTACCATTCCGACAAGACTTGTGGACTGGTTTCACTATGGTGGTATCATTCGATCTGTGGAGATGCAATTTTTACCAGACTTATACATTGAGAAACTTAAGATTGACTATGAATTAGAAGGAGCCGATGCCGCCGTCATTTTCCAAGTACGAATTAGCTCACTCGCTCAAACCGATATGATTACAGCATTATCACTTTATGAAGATGGCCAAAGCTTATATTCTGACCATGTAGCTGTTTGTGCAAATCAAACTGTAGACCATACAATAAAGCTGAATTGGAACGAAGTGCGGTTATGGAATGTTGGCAAGCCAGAGTTGTATACGATTCAAGCATGCCTTGAACAGGATGATAAAGTGGAACGCATTGGATTCCGAAAAATCGAAACGAAGGATCACCAGATTCTTATTAATGACTCGCCTATTTTTCTTAAAGGCGTCAATCGCCACGAAGAACATCCTGAATGGGGATTTGCTTTTCCTCCTAAGCTGATGTATAAAGATCTTCAAATCATTCAAGAAATGGGGTGCAATACTGTACGCGGATCTCATTATCCTCAAAGTTCGTATTGGCTTGATTTACTTGACGAAAACGGCATCCTGTTCTGGAGCGAAATTCCCATTTGGGGTGCTCTCTTGCCAGACGAAACCGTCAGTAATCCGTTGTTCCAGGAGCGTGCACAGACGATGATGGCTGAAATGATTACTATGCATTATCACCATCCTTCCATTATCTTTTGGTCGATTCATAATGAGATTGATACACGTACAAACAGTGCTTACAAAATGACAGAGCAACTGATACAAAAGACGAAACAACTCGACAACTCGAGACTGATTACATACGCTACCATGCATCCTCTAGAGGATATTCTTCTCCCGCTTTTTGATGTGATTGGCATTAATAAATACTTTGGCTGGTATGAAGGCAATGTAGGCGGCTTTAAAGAAATGCTGCAGCAGTTCCATAAGCGTGCAGAAGACATGGGAGCTGGTGATATACCGGTCATTATGACCGAGTTCGGAGGAGCAGGTATCTATGGTGATACTGGTTGGGAGCCGAGGCTGTTCAGTGAGGATTATCAAGCGAAAATCCTCACTGAAGCACTGACAATCTTTCGCAATGATCCTAAGATTAGCGGAACATATATATGGCAGTTTGCAGATACGCGAGCAGATTTGCAAAGCAATGGTGCCCATTTCCGAGATAGAGCTCGGAGCTTTAACAACAAAGGAATCGTTAATGAATATCGCAAGCCAAAATTATCGTTCCGAGAAGTGAAACGCATCTACCATTCTTGGTCATCTGGCAAACTTTGAATATATCAAAAAAACCACAAGTT